>BOKO01000005.1 GCA_016861025.1 Chloroflexota bacterium | reverse complement strand
AGGTCGGTGTCTTGCTGCAGAAATGCCAACAGACTGTAGGCTGTGTATAGACGTCGGATGATCATGATGACCAATGCTTTGACAATCAATCGTTCTGAATACACGTTTGGCCGACCGCGCCGGCGTTGCGCCGATTCCTGTGACCACGGAATCTCATCTACCAACTTCAACAAGGTGACAAGGAGTGGTTCTCGATGTAGCATGTCGTTGCCTCCTGGTGTAGACCGGTTTCGCAACTACTATGCTACGGAGGTAGCCGCACTTTGACTACTTCAGGGTGCGGCTTTTCCCACTTTTCGATTTATGACCACGTCTCGGCTAATTACCAGAATCGATCCGGCGTTGCCGTTCATCAGATCTCTCACACCCAACAGATTCCGAGGCGCAACTGCTATTCTCCTGAGCGTGCTTTCTATCACTCTGCTCTCTCCGATGTATGTAGAACCATCCGGCCTTGCTCATGCACAAGGCGCGGCGCAACCAGCGCCATCATCGTCAGCACATCCATCTTCAACTATAGCGCAGCATCCAGGAGGCGCCCTTATGACTACAACCACTGTCGCCCGTCGTTTGACTGAATGGTTCGACGACCTTAACCTCAGCGTCCAGGCAGTCGAATCCCCGCCGCAGGGCAGCGCCATCTATCGACTCAAGGATGTCTTCACAACCATCGACGGTTCATGGGAAGTCACCGGCGCTCGCTATGCGATCCCACAATGGGCAAAGGACGCCTACCAGAATCCTGCACAGATGATGGAGCTACAGAAACAGAGCCATCTCTACGCAGCCGTACTCGACGCTGGCGGCGCGCTGCTCGGCGGGCAGGTTATCCGCTTCACCAACCGCTTCGATCCTGCCAATCCTGATAGCCGTTTTACGCAAAACAATACGGGCTGGGCGTCGTTCACCCTGTTTAGCAGCAGCAACTATGACCCGACGAGTGGACAACAGGGTGTATGGTGTTGGGCGCCAGAAGGCCAGGCGGAAACGCTTTGCGGCGGCGGCAGACCGGTCGATGGACAAAACATTTCCATCTTCGCCGTGTGGCAGCAAACAACAGTCGGCGCCGAAGAACCACCCACACCAGAGCCGCCGACGCCTGAGCCACCTACGCCTGAACCGCCGACGCCTGAACCACCGACGCCTGAACCGCCAACGCCAACGCCGCCTATCGAACGGCGGCTGGGCGCGTGGGTCGGCCCGATGAACCTGTCGATCAAAACACTTGCCGAACGCCCCGACCATCCCACGGTTGGACCCGACAATGTCATTTATGTCATCAAAGATGTCTTCACCACACGCGATAGCAGTTGGGAGCCGTCGAACATCTACGGCGGCATTGACCAGTGGGCGCGCGACGCCTATCTCAAGCCGCTGGGCGATCCGGAATATTTCGATGACGCCGGCGCCGACCATCATCTCTTTACTTTGATCCTCGACCTAAACGGCAACAAGCTCAAAAACCATGAATTGCTCTACTGGTCAGACGGCTTCGACAAACTGGGCGACCCGACGTATGACGGCTATGCGCGCGGTCCGGGCGATCATCGCTACCCGATTACAAAGGACAAGTCGGGCTGGGGCAATATCGTCATGTTCGGCTCCAGCTATGTGCCCGAACGCGGCGAGCAAGGGCCATGGTGCTGGACGCCGCGTGGCCTGCCCGCCGAGGTGATGTGCGGCGGCGGCATGCCCGCCAACATGCACATCTCCACCTTCGTTGTCTGGCAGGCCGTGCGCGTGGAGCAGCCGCCGATCGAACCGACGCCCCAACCGCCCACAACCGGCGACTTCAACATCTTCCTGCCTTTTGTTTCTGGTGGAGGACAGGCGGCGCCCGCGCCCGAAGCCGCAGCAACGCCAGCTCCTCGCGCCGCCGCGAGCGATTTGCCGCCCGCCGTGCTCGAAGTAATTCGCAGCGGCGCGTGGAGCCGCGCCGGCGTCGAGCTGCGCCCCGGCTCCGTATTGGCGGAATACGCGCGCCGCGTCGGGCTGGGCATGCCGGTGACGGCGGAATTTGTGAGCGCAGGCCATCGCGTGCAGGGCTTCCTGGGCGGCATCGTCCTGGCGCCGGTCAACGACCCGCAGCATGTGATGCACATTGCGTGGTGAGCTAACGAAACTCTGGGAATGCCAAACATCATCGATCCGCAGATTACGCAGATTTCGCAAAATAATTTGACTTATCCCTCTGCGTAATCTGCGGATCAAATCTGCGTTTTTGCATGAGGATTAAAGATATATGGGAAGTTCTATCCTGATCGAAAACGGCGCCGTGCTCACTGTAGACGACGCCGGCACGCTGCACAAGCCGGGCTATGTCTACATCGAGGAAGACAAGATTGCAGCCGTCGGCGCGGGTGCGGCGCCGGAGACGCTGCGCGCGGCCGCCGGTGAGCGCATCGACGCCACGCACATGGCCGTGATGCCGGGCATGGTCAACGCCCACACGCACCTTTTCCAAACCTTTTTGCGCGGGCTGGCTGACGACAAACCGCTGCTGGAGTGGCTGGCTGCGGCGATCTGGCCCGTCGCTCAGGCGTTGACCGAGGAGGAAGCCTATGTCGCCGCCAAGCTGGGGTTGATCGAGAACATCCGCAGCGGCGCAACGTCAGTGATCGACCATCAGTACATCCACACCGAGCCGGGCAACGACGACGGCGTCTGCCGGGCGGCGGAAGAGACGGGCGTGCGCTTCTTGCTGGCGCGCGGCTGGACGGACATGGGCTATCACCCCGCGTTCATGGAGACGCCCGACCAGATCATGGCGGAGATGGAACGGCTGCACGCTGCGTGGCACGGGCGCGCCGACGACCGCATCCGCATCGAGTTTGCCCCGCTGATCCCCTGGGGCTGTTCGGACGAGACGATGCGCCGCACCTACGCGCAGGGCAAGGCGTGGGGCGTCGGCTCGATGATCCACATCGCCGAGACGCGCAAAGAGGTGGAGATGAACCTGGAACTGCGCGGACTGCGCCATGTCGAATGGCTGGCGGCGCTGGGCGCGCTCGGTCCTGACGTGCAGCTTGTGCACAGCGTTTGGCTCGACGACCATGAACTCGACCTGCTGCAGGAACACGGCGGCGTGGTTGTGCACTGTCCGGTCGCCAATATGTACCTGGCGTCGGGTATGGCGCGCGTGCCGGAGATGCGCCGCCGCGGTGTCATCGTGGCGCTGGCGACCGACGGCCCCGGCAGCAACAACAACCAGGACATGTTGGAAGTGCTCAAGACGACGGCGCTGTCGGGCAAGGTGAGCACACTCGACGCCATGGCGCTGCTGCCGGAGGATGTGATCTGGATGGCGTGTCGCGGCGGGGCGCACGCCTTCGGGCAGCCGCAGATGATCGGCTCGCTAGAAGTAGGCAAGAAGGCGGACGTGGTGCTGGTCGATCTCGACACGCCCTTCGCCATGCCGGTGCATCGCGTGGCGTCGGCGCTGGTCTACAATGTCAACAGCGGCAGCGTGGACACGGTGATCGTCGACGGCAAGATGTTGATGCGCGACAAGGAGGTGCTGGTCGTCGATGAGAAGGCGGTGCTGGCGGAGGCGCGGGCGGCGTGTGCACGGCTGTTTGCGCGGGCAGGGATTACAGGGTAGTATAGAATCCTGGGACGGGTGTTTAACAAGAGAGGTGTGCGTGGAGGTCAAGATGATGCAGGTCGAACAGCTTCAGCGTGAAATCGAGGCGTTGCCAGAACGCGACTATATACGGCTACGCCAATGGTTTGCTGAGCTGGATTGGCAGCGTTGGGATCGCCAGCTCGCAGCCGACGTCGCCGCGGGAAAACTGGATTTTCTGTTGGAAGAGGCACAGGTAGCCAAAGAACAAGGTGCGTTGCAAGCGCTATAAATGCACCGCACGACACCACGCTTCTGGGCGCAGTTTGATCGTCTGTCGCCAGAGCTGCAACGGCTGGCGCGCAAAAACTTCCGGCTGCTCAAGCGTGATTCAACACACCCGTCATTGCAATTTAAGAAAGTCGGACGGTTCTGGTCAGCGCGTATTGGCTTGAATCATCATGCACTGGCGGTGGAAGATGGCGACGACTTCATCTGGGTGTGGATCGGCAATCACGACGAGTATGAGCGGCTGAGCGGATAGGCACATCCAATGGTAAAAAAATATGCCGTGCGAGATTAAAGGATTCAGCGTTCATCACGACACACCAAAGACACGCACATGGCAATCATCGAACAAGATTTTCTCGACCTGACCCAATCGCTCGACGTTGCTGCGTTCTGGGCGGAAAATGAACGGTGCCATGCCTTCACCACTGCCAAGCCGCGCTGCGCCGCCTCCTTCTCTCCCGACGACCACTGGCTCTTTGAGTTTCTCCAGGTTGACTCCACCGTGCGCTATTACCACGACAAGGCGTATCGCGACGACCTGCATCGCCAGGCGAACGCCATCACGCAACAGTACGTCGGCAAGGCGTTCTTTGACGAGGATTCCTGGCAACACAGCCCAAAGCGCATCGAAAATCTCTTTGGCTGCGAGTTCGCCTATCACGAAGGAGGCACGCCCTGGCTCGTCCCTGTCACCGACGATCCTGCTGAGTTCAGCCGCATCCTCGACCGCGCCGAAGCCATTGACCTGGCAGGCTGGACTTTTCCCGATGTGTTTCTGGCCGAGTGGGAAGAGCGCAAACGCGCCGGCAAACCGCTCCCCGCGCTGGGAGCCGGCAGTCGCGGGCCGGCGACGATCATCACCTCGGTGCTGCACCCGGAGACCGCCATCTTCTGGATGCTCGATGAGCCGGAGCTGATGCACCGCTTCAGCGACCTGCTGGCGCAGAAGATGGTGGAACTCAACCACCTTCTGCGTGACTTCAGCGGCAACACCGAACCGGGCTGGTGGATCACCGACGACAACTGCGCGCTGCTCAACCGCGCGCTCTACCGTGAATTCTGCTATCCGGTGTTGGAGATGGTGCTCGACGCGCTGGCGCCTGGCAACGCGCGACGCTATCAGCACTCCGACAGCGCGATGGGGCATCTACTCGACGACCCGTACGCGCTCGGCATTCGCGAGGTTAACTACGGCCCAACCGTGGACGCAGGTCTGATCCGCCAGAAAATGCCCGATGCGCTGATCTACGGACACCTGCCACCCTTCTTGCTGCGCAATGGCTCCCCCGAAGCGATCTGCGAGCGCATCGTCAGCGACTTCACCAAAGCCGGGGCAAACGGCGGGCTACATGTCACCACTGCGGGTTCGCTGGCGGCAGGGACGGGCGTCGGAAGAATGCGGTGGTTCATGTGGGTGGTGCAGGAGGAGTGCAGGTATGATGAAAGCTGAGCTGCATCGTTGAAACGTAAACCGGCTTGATTTACAGTCCTGTACACTGCCACTCGCGTAATAAACGCTGGCGCAGAAAATCGATCATCTTCGGCCACGAATCTCCCGCTGCCTGGCCTGCTCTTGCAACGTCCCGCCCATTCCATCGCATGTCACAATCAATACGATTCTGTTCTTGATGATTTCTGGCGATCTGGCGCACTCTGGCGTATGATATGAGGAACTCGCACGCAACGAAGCGGAGACGCAAAGATGCCCAGGGCAACACCCGACACTTTGCGTCTCCGCTCTTATTTACCTGAAGCAAACGCACGCAGACCAATGGAGAGAGTGCTTCCATGCAAGCGAAGATCGTCGTACTCGCCGGTGACGGCATCGGGCCGGAAGTGACCAACGAAGCCAAGAAAATCCTGGATGTAGTTGGCAGGAAGTTCGGCCACACCTTCGTCTATGACCATCAGTTGATGGGCGGCTGCGCCATCGATCAGCTTGGTGCGAGCCTGCCCGACGAGACGGTCGAAGCCGCGCTGAAAGCAGACGCCGTGCTGCTAGGCGCGGTCGGCGGCCCCAAATGGGACATTCCCACCGCCAAGGATCGCCCCGAGCGCGGGCTGCTCGCCATTCGCAAGGCGCTCAACCTTTTCGCCAACCTGCGTCCGGTTAAGCTGCAGAAGGAGCTAATCCACGCCAGCACGATTAAAGAGTCGGTTCTGGAAGGAACAGACATGCTCGTCATCCGTGAGTTGACCGGCGGCGCCTACTTCGGTCCGCGCAAGGAGGCGGGCGACGACGCCTATGAAGCCTACGACACCATGCTCTACACCCGCCCGGAGATCGAACGTGTGGTGCGGCTGGCGGCGGAGGCCGCGCGCGGGCGACGCAAGAAGCTGACAAGCGTCGACAAGGCGAATGTACTGGCGTCGAGCCGACTATGGCGTCGCGTCACCATCGACGTAATGCAAGAGCACCCCGACGTCGAGCTGGAGCATGTGTTGGTCGATGCAATGGCGATGCACCTGATTCGTCGGCCCGCAACCTTCGATGTCATCGTCGCTGAAAATCTCTTTGGCGACATCCTGACCGACGAGGCGTCGATGCTCGCCGGGTCAATGGGCATGCTGCCCTCCGCCAGTTTGGGCGACAAACTCAATAGCCACAACCTGCCGCTTGGTCTCTACGAGCCGATTCACGGCAGCGCGCCCGACATCGCAGGCAAAGGCGTCGCCAACCCGCTGGCGACGATCCTGAGCGTGGCGATGCTGTTGCGTCATAGCCTGGGGCTGGAAGCCGAGGCGCAGGCCGTCGAACGCGCCGTCGACGACGTGCTCGCCGCCGGCGTGCGCACTGGCGACATCGCCGACCCTGGCAGCGAAGTGGTTGGAACATCAGTGATGGGGGATTTGGTGGCGGCGAGGATATGAACGAAGCGCAACAACAACGACTCAGTGCAAATATCCACTTGCTCGGCGATGTGCTGGGACAGACGATCATCGAGCAGGAAGGCGAAGCCATCTTCGAGCTGGAAGAGCGCATTCGCGCACTTTCAAAGGCGTGGCGCGCCGGCGATCCAACAGCGGGCGAAGCCATCAAGGCGCAGATGCCTGAACTGATCGAGGACCTGCCGCGCGCGCTGGCTGTGCTCAAAGCGTTCACAACCTACTTCCAGTTGGTCAACCTGGCGGAAGACGAACAGCGCATCGAAATCCTGCGCGACCGTGCGCGTGAGGCGCAGACCACCGGCGTGCCGATGCGCGAGACACTGGCGGAGTCGGTCGCCAGGCTGCACGAAGAAGGGCTGAGCGCCGACGATGTGCAGCGCATGTTGGATGAACTCTACATCGTGCCGGTGCTCACCGCCCACCCAACCGAGACCAAACGCCAGACGATCATGACCAAGCTGCGCACGATCAGCGACACGCTCGAACGGCTGACAACGCCGGGCTTGCTGCCAAGCGAGGAGCGTGAACTGATGGAGCAGTTGCGCGAAGATATTGTATTGCTCTGGCAAAGCGACGAGACGCGCGACCGCCCGCCGACCGTTCTCGATGAAGTGCGCACCGGGCTCTACTTTTTTGAGGCGACGATCTTCAACCTCATCCCCAAAATCTACGAGGAACTGGAACGCGGCCTGGCGGAGATCTTCCCCGGCGTCAAGTTCCGCATCCCACCCTTCCTGCGCTACGGTTCGTGGATCGGCGGCGACCGCGACGGCAATCCTTTCGTGACGCTGGCCGTCACCGAAGAGACGCTGCGCACAATGAAAGAAACTGTGCTCAAGCAATACAACATCGCCGTCGACGAACTCTACCAACACCTGATCCCTGCAGTCACGCGTGTGACCATCAGCCAGGAACTGCGCGAGAGCATCGCCGCCGACTTCCAGCTTGTGCCCAAAGAGGAAGTGGAGGTGCTGGAACGCTTCCGCATGGAGCCATATCGCCAGAAGCTGATCATGATGTTCCGCCGGCTGCGCGCCACCCGCGCCGAAAACGAACACCCATGGGACGATCGCGCCCGCAACCCACGCGCCTATCGCAACGTCGACGAGTTCATGAACGACCTGCGCATCATCGAGCGCAGCCTGCTCGCCAACAAGGGGGAGCGGCTGGCGCGCGGGCGTCTGAAGGCGTTGATCCGGCAGGTCGAGGTCTTTGGCTTTCACCTGGCCATGCTTGACTGTCGCCAGCACTCGAGCCGCCACCGCGAGGCGATGGCAGAAATTTTCGCCAGCTACGGCCTCTACGCCGATTACCAGGCGATCCCCGAATCTGACAAGATCAGGATATTGACGCGTGAAATCAACAACCCGCGCCCGCTGACGGCGCAGCTCCAGTTTTCGGCGCCGACCAACGAGACGGTGGCGCTCTTCCGCCTGATGCGCCGCGCCAAAGAAGAGATCGACGAAGACGCCATCCAGACCTACATTATCAGTATGACCAATACCGCCAGCAACGTGCTGGAGGTGTTGCTGCTGGCAAAGGACGCCGGGCTATTGGGTCGCATCGACATCGCCCCACTCTTCGAGACCGTCAGCGACCTCGACGCCGCTGCACAGATCATGGCGACCCTGTTCGAGAATGACGCATATCGGCGCCATCTTGAGCGCCGCGGTTGGCGTCAGCAGATCATGATCGGCTACAGCGACTCCAACAAGGATGGCGGTTATCTGCGCGCTAACTGGATGCTCTTTCTGGCGCAGCGCACACTGGCGCGTCTCTGCGACCAGTTTGGCGTCAAGCTCACGCTCTTTCACGGTCGCGGCGGCACGTTGGGGCGCGGCGGGGGGCCAGCCAACCGCGCCATCCTGGCGCAGCCGCCCGAATCGGTGCGAGGGCGCGTACGGCTGACCGAACAGGGCGAGGTGATCAGCACGCGCTACGCCAACCAGGCGCTGGCGCGGCGTCACCTGGAACAGCTGGTCAACGCCGTGTTGCTGACCGGCGGACGGCGGCCGCGCTTTGCCCAGGAGGCGGTGTGGGCGCAGCGGATGGACGCGCTGAGCGACATCGCTTTTCGCAAATATCGTGCGTTGGTGACGCGCCCCGAATTTCTCACCTATTTCCACGAGGCCACGCCCATCGACCATATCGGCGCGCTCAACATCGGCTCACGCCCGGCGCGGCGCAAAGCAACGCAGGACATCAGCGACCTGCGCGCAATTCCGTGGGTCTTTGCGTGGACGCAATCGCGCGTCAATCTGCCGAGCTGGTACGGCGTCGGCACAGCGTTGGCGCAGTGGTGCAACGATGGCGCCGACGCTGAGAAGCTGGCGGAGCTGCGCGAGATGTATCGACAGTGGCCTCTCTTCTGCACCGTCACCGACAACGTACAGATGGGGCTGGCAAAAGCCGACATGGCGATTGCGTCGCTCTACGCCGAGCTGACCGACGACGCCACGCGCACCGCGATCTTCACCGACATTCTCGACGAGTTTCGACGCACCGAACGCATGGTGTTGCTGGTCGTCGAAGCGGACGAACTCCTGACAAAGGAGCCGGTTGTGCGCCGCAGCATCAAGGTGCGCAACCCCTATGTCGACCCGATGAACTATATCCAGGTGGCGCTGCTGCACCGGCTCAAAAGCGAGCAGGACGCCGAGCGCCGCCAGAAATTGACTGCGGCTGTGCTCAGTTCCGTCAATGGCATCGCCGCCGGCCTGCAAAACACAGGGTGAGGTGCAACTTGACTGATCTGCTCTCCACCATCGACGGGTTGTTGATCGATATTGACGGTGTGCTCATGTTGGGCGACGAGGTGATCCCGGGCGCGACAGCGGTGATCGACACCCTGCGCGCCCGGCAGATTCCCTTTCGCTTTATGACCAACACCACCATCTACTGCCGGTACACACTGCTCGAGCACCTGAACGCCAAAGGCTTCAACGTGAGCCTGAACGAGCTATACACGGCATCGTATGCGGCGGCGCGCTATCTGCGCGAACAAGAGGCGCGCAGCTACTTCCCGCTGTTGTTGCCCGATGCACAGTTGGAATTCACCGGCATCGATGTCGACGAGGAAGCGCCGGAGTATGTGGTGGTGGGCGATCTGGGCGCCGGCTTCACCTTTGCCCGTCTGAACCGGGCGTTTCGGGCGTTGCTCAACGGCGCAAAGCTGGTGGCGCTGCACAAAAAACGCCACTGGCGCACGCCGGACGGTCTGTATCTCGACGCCGGCCCTTTTGTGGTGGCGCTAGAATATGCCAGTGAATCGAACGCCATCGTCGTCGGCAAGCCGAGCGAAGCCTACTTCCGCATGGTGCTCGACGATCTGGCGCTGCCGCCCGAACGCCTGGCGCTGATCGGCGACGACATCGAAATCGACGTGCGCGGCGCCAAACGCATGGGCATCCAGGGCTGGCTGGTCAAGACTGGGCGTTTCCGCAAAGAAGACCTGGGTCGCGGCATCTGGCCCGATCAGGTGATGGAGAGTATTGCAGACGTGATTGAAGGAACCAACTATGCAACCGACAAAGGTTATCCTATACGACACGACCCTGCGCGACGGGACGCAGGGTGAGGGCGTTTCGTTGAGCTGCGACGACAAACTGCGCATTGCGCGGCGGCTTGACGAATTTGGCATGGACTATATCGAGGGCGGTTGGCCCGGCTCCAACCCAAAGGATATCGAATTCTTCGAACGCGCGCAGAATGAACTTGACTTGAAACATGCAAGGCTGGCGGCGTTTGGCTCTACCTGCAAAGCTGGCGTCGACCCGGCGGAGGACGAGCAGGTGCAGTTGCTGATTCGCGCCAATACACCCGCTGTGACCATCTTCGGCAAGACGTGGGACTTGCACGTCACCGAAGTGTTGCGCACCACGCTCGACGAGAATCTGCGCATGATTCGCGAGACCGTGCGCTATCTCAAGTCGCATGGCAAAGAGGTTGTTTACGACGCCGAGCATTTCTTCGACGGCTATCGCGCCAACCCGGAGTATGCGCTTTCCACGCTCAAGGCCGCCATCATCGGCGGCGCCGACAGCATCGTCCTTTGCGACACCAATGGCGGCGGTCTACCCTGGCAGATCGGCGAAGCCGTAGACGCGGTGCGCAGCGAAATCTTGGGTCAAGAAACGCCCTTCGCCCCTCGTCCCTCGCAACTGGCGCACGTCACCCTCGGCATCCACGCGCACAATGACAGCGAGACCGGCGTCGCCAACACGCTGGAGGCAGTCCGTCGCGGCTGCACGCAGGTGCAGGGGACTATCAACGGCTACGGCGAGCGCTGCGGCAACGCCAACTTAATCAGCATCATTCCTGACCTGCAGCTCAAGATGGGGTACGATTGCGTCCCTCACGAGAGCCTGAGGCAACTGGTCGAACTCAGCCGCTACGTCAGCGAAATGGCGAATCTCAACCCCGACACGCACCAGCCATTTGTCGGGCAGAGCGCCTTTGCGCACAAAGGAGGCACACATGTCAACGCCGTCGTCAAGTACGTAATGAGCTACCAACACATCGATCCGGCGCTGATCGGCAACGAGACGCGCGTGCTCGTCAGCGAATTGAGCGGCAAGGACAACATCGCCATCAAACGGAAAGAGTTCGGTCTCGACGGCCTGACCCGCGAAGAAGAGCGGCGCATCCTTCAGCAGATCAAGGAGTTGGAGAACGCCGGTTTCGCCTTCGAGAGCGCCGAAGCCAGCGTCGATTTGATGCTGCGCCGCGCCCGCTCTGGCTACCAGCCACCCTTTGAGCTGATCGACTACACCGCAACGGTCGAACATCGCGCCGGACGCGGCATGTTCTCCGAAGCGACCGTCAAAGTGCGCGTCGGCGACCGCATCTTTCACGAAGTCTCTGAAGGCAATGGGCCTGTCAATGCGCTCAATCGGGCGCTGCGCAAGGCGATCCTGCCCTTCTACCCACGGCTGCGCGCCGTCCATCTCACCGACTACAAGGTGCGCATCCTCGACAGCGAAAGCGGAACCGCCGCCATGACCCGCGTGCTCATCGACTTCAGCGACGGCGACCGCCAGTGGACGACCGTCGGCGCCAGCACCAATATCATCGAAGCAAGCTGGATCGCCCTCTCTGACTCGGTCGAATATTACATCCTGACTGACGCCGAGCGCCATCATGTGGAGATCACCGTGCCGGAGCTTGTCGCCGGGGATGATTGACCGCGGCTGAAAAATCGTAGTTGTAGGTTCGGTCTGAGACCGCCTTCGATTCAAATCAAAGATAAAAGCTCAAGCTCATCGGGGTGGCTTGAGCTTTTATCTCTTGGCTCTGTCAGGAACCAGATGTCCTCTAGACGCAAGATTCATTCTCCATCCTTTGTTGGCTACGTTGTCCTGGTTGCTCTGACAAACTGGCCCTTAATCATCAATATCAACACGCATGTTATTGGGCGCGCCTTTGAAGACGCCTTTGAGGTTTTGTGGCTCCTGTGGTGGATGGAAAACGCTGTTTTTCATCACCAGGCGAACCCATTTTACACACCAGACATTTTCTATCCGGTGGGATGGCATATTGCCAGCGGCGCTCAGCCGGGTTGGTTTATACTCCTATTGGCTCCACTCACCCACATAGCTGGGAATGTTTTCACCTATAATTTCACCTTGTTGAGTACATTTGTAGCGGGTGGGTTCGGTGTATATCTGTTGGTTTTTCACCTCACCGAACAAAGATCGGCTGCTTTCGTAGCTGGAGCTATTTATATCATGGCCCCTGCGCTCACCTTGCGAATGGGGGGGCATCTGCACACCCTATTCAGCATGGCTTTTCTACCTTATGCAACGCTTGGCTTCTATCAGACATTCTCTGCACACACAAGAACGGTCTCACAAATCGTGCGCTCAGGAATTTTCCTGGCGCTGACCATTCTGGGGCATTGGTATTTTCTTTTCATCGCCACCATACCCCTTGTTGCGTTCTCTGCTTTTATCCCCCAAAAGACAGGTTGGCGTGAATGGCTCGTGCGATTGATCATGGTTGGCGCGACGGCGTTGATTGTTGTCTCACCGTTTGCTTTTCTTACCTGGAGAGCGCGTCATGAGATGTTTCCCGAAGGCGGTGATTTTTCTCTGGCAGCTTCGGATAGTTGGGGGATAAGCCTCGATTACTTGTTTGCTCCCAATCTCAATCATCCGTTCTGGGGTGACTGGAGCCAGCAATTTTTTCCGGTTACAGGGGAGCACGCGATTGTCTCCATAGGATATACAACACTGGTTTTGGCGAGCTTCGGGCTGCTATTCGGTCAACGACAACAGACGCGACCGTTTGTTATGATGGCAATGGTCTCCCTCCTATTGGCAATGGGACCGATTTTGCAGTGGCGCAATGCTCGCGCCCTGCTCTCCGCCTCTGAACCTGTTGCGCTGATGGCGCAACGTCTATACCCAGAGCTATCTCTGCCTTCAGACCAGATAGCGATTCCTCTGCCCGGCTTGCTCTTGTATTATTGGGCGCCTTTTTATGCCTCGGTGCGTGTCTGGGCGCGTTTTGTAATTCCCCTGATGTTGGCGCTGGCCGTATTGGCAGGTTTTGGCGGCGCCATCCTCCTCAAGAAAGGGACAAAGTGGCGTTTTGTTCTGGCTCTGCTGCTGGTTTTGGTTGTGCTTGAAGGGCTGCCGGCGCCATATCGCGCATTTACCGAAGTGTCGCAAAATGAACGATCCATTAACCAGTGGCTGGCGACACAGCCCGCCGGCGCAACGCTGATCGAGTATCCGCGCCCGTGGGTCGATAAAGTTGCCATGTACAGCCAGTCGTTGCATGGGCAGCGCGTTGTAAATGGTTACATGTCCTTCGAACCCGATTTTCTCCGTCATGCGTCACACCAACTCGGCGCCTGGCCCAACGCGGAGGCGCTTGATTTGCTGCAACAGTGGCAAGTGCAGTATGTGATTGTCAGCGGCGTTGACTCACAGGAGTTTGCGAAAATTTTAGCAAGCATCGATAAGCTTCGGGGGTTGTGCCATATTCAGACATTTCAGGATGGATTCATGCACTTCACGCAGACACACCTCTATACTCTATGTATTGATGGCTGACCAGGAACAGCGGCGTCGGGCAACGCATTGCCAGGTTAACTAAGTGTTGCTATGATTTGGCAATCTTGAAATACATGCTGCGTTCAGTGTCAAAGCAGGCGCCTTTTGCTTGTCACTCTGGACGAACCAATCCAACAGGTGAACAAGTAGCATGAATCACTCTCTCACCCCAAACAAACAACAATGGGTCGAGCGCACGCTCAACTCCTTGTCGCTCGAAGCAGCCATTGCTCAACTCTTCAATGTCACGCGCCCGATGGAGGACGCCGACGCCTGGCTGCGGCTGCTTGAACAGTGGCCGGTGGGCTGTATATCATTGCGCACCAAATCGGCGACGGCATACCAGCAGGTCGTGCACACGGTGCAGAGCCATGCCGCCATTCCGCTGCTGGTGGTGGCGAACATGGAACACGGCGCAGCCGAATGGCCCGACTATGGAACCGATTTCCCAATGCTCATGGCGGCCGGCGCAGCCAATGACGAGCAACTGATCAGTCAGCTTGGACGAGCCACCGCCGTGGAAGCGCGTCATCTTGGTGTAAACTGGGTCTTGTCCCCTACTGTTGACCTCAACTACAACTTCAACAATCCGGTCACCAATATTCGCTCCCTGGGCGATCGCCCCGATCTCGTTGGTCGCCTGGCTTCCGTGCTGATCCAGGCGCTGCAGCAACATGGCGTGGCGGCGACAGCCAAGCATTTTCCCGGCGATGGCATGGACGACCGCGACCAGCATCTGGCGACGACGGTCAACCATCTGCCTTTCGAGGAGTGGCTGGCGACCTATGGGCAGGTTTGGCGCCGTGTGATCGAGGCGGGCGTGTGGACTATCATGCCGGGTCACATTTCGCTGCCCGACTATCAAGGCTACACTGCCAATCTCGATGCTGCGCCGCCGGCCACACTCTCCAAAAAGCTGCTGATCGACCTGTTGCGCCAGGAACTGGGCTTCACGGGTCTCATCGTTTCCGACAGCACAAGCATGGTTGGGTTGACCTCACGCGCTGCACCAGGCGAGCGCATCGTCGGCAGCCTGGCGGCTGGCATCGATCTCTATCTGGGCGCGGAGCCGGCGCGCGATCTACCCGTTGTGCTGGAGGCGGTGCGGACAGGACGCTTGACCGAAGAGAGTGTTTACACGGCGGCGCGACGCGTGCTGACGTTAAAAGCGCAGCTCAATCTGGTCGAAGCGCCGCTTGGGGCCGCGCCCACCCGCGAGGAGCAGGCGACTTTTGCCCAGGCCGCGCAGTCGCTGGCGGACAAGAGCATCACTGTGCTGCGCGGGGCGGAGCAACTGCCGGTGCGACTGGAACCCGGCGCCAGCGTCCTCACCGTGACGATTGCGCGGTTGAATCCTCTGTTTGGTCAAAGCGATCTAGAGGTCTTCGACCAGGAGCTGCGGCGCCGCGGCTTCACGGTGACGCATCTGCTCAACCCCAAAACTGCCGAACTTCATGAAGCTGCGGCTTCGTGCGCCGCCGTCTTTATCAACGTCTATGTCACACCGATGACAACGATCGGCACGGCGCGCGTCGTATTGGATCACTTTGGCACGTGGGGCTGGCGCGCCCTGTTCACCGAGCACCCGCATGTCTTCTACACCAGTTTCGGCAGCCCCTATCTGCTCTACGAACTGCCACACATTCCCAATCTGCTCGCAACCTATGGCGGCGCCGAGGCGTCGCAACGCGCAGTGGTCAAAGTCTGGTTCGGCGAAATGGAAGCGCAGGGCGTGCTGCCGGTGACGCTGCCACAAATCCAGGTCATGTCGATTTCGGCGTCTCTCATTCGACGGTAAGGTGGAGCGAGGGATCAACAACGCTGGAACAGGCCGGCAGCCCCGCTCTCACATTCACCCAAAAGGAGAAAGAACAATGCGTGTCATGGTTATGATCAAGGCGGACGAGAGCACCGAGGCGAGCGTAATGCCGAGCGAGCAGGAGCTGGCTGAGATGGGCGCGTTCAATGCAGAGCTGGTGAAAGCCGGCGTGATACTGGCCGGCGAAGGGCTGCATCCCAGTTCCAAAGGCAAGCGCGTCCTTTTCTCAGGCGCAACGAGAACCGTAATCGATGGCCCCTTTGCCGAGACAAAGGAGCTGATCGCCGGTTTTTGGATCTGGCAGGTCAAATCGATGGATGAAGCGATCGAATGGGTGCGGCGCATGCCCAACCCGACGCGCAGCGAAAGCGTGGTCGAGATTCGACCGGTGTTGGAGGAAGACGACTTCGGTGACGCCTTCACGCCGGAGCTGCGCGAGCGCGAACAGGCGCTGCGCGCACAGGTCGAAGCGAAAACCAGGCAGTAGACGCGGGTCATGAGCGCCACGGGCAACCTTTCTACAACCGATGCAGTCCACAACGTCCTCAGCGCAGTCTGGCGCATCGAATCGGCGCAGATCATCGCAACGCTCATGCGGACTGTGGGCGACATCGACGTGGCTGAGGAGCTGGCGCAGGACGTCCTGGTGATTGCGCTGGAACAGTGGCCGAAAACGGGCATCCCCGACAAACCGGGCGCCTGGCTGACGGCCACTGCCAGGCATCGAGCCATCGACTGGCTCCGGCGCAACGCCACGCTGGTGCGCAAGCAGTCAGCGCTTGTGCACCAGCTCGAGCTGCACCAGGCCGGGCAAGAGGAAGCATTCGACGCCGCGCTCGAAGAAAACATGGGCGACGATCTCCTGCGCCTGATCTTCATGACCTGTCATCCTGTTCTTTCGACCGAGGCGCGAGTAGCGCTCACCCTCCGTCTGCTCGGCGGGCTTACCACCGAAGAAATCGCGCGTGCATTTCTGACTTCCAAGACGACCATCAGCCAACGCATCGTGCGCGCCAAACGCACTCTGGCGGCGGCGCGGGTTCCATTCGAGGCGCCTCACGGAGCCGAGATGAAGGCGCGCCTGTCATCAGTGCTCGAAGTGATCTATCTGATCTTCAACGAAGGGTACGCCGCCACTGCCGGCGACAACTGGATGCGTCCATTGCTGTGCGAGGAGGCGCTGCGTTTGGGGCGCATCCTGGCGGAGCTGACGCCACAAGAGGCGGAGGTGCATGGGCTGGTCGCGTTGATGGAGATTCAGGCGTCGCGCATCCGGGCGCGGGTCGGCCCGTCTGGTGAACCGATTCTGCTCCTGGAGCAGAACCGCGCGCGCTGGGACTGGCTCCTGATCAACCGCGGGCTGGCTGCGCTGGAGCGTGCAGAGAGGCTGGGCGGTGCGTTCGGTCCTTATACGCTCCAGGCTGCGATCAGCGCCTGTCACGCCCGGGCGCGCACCGCCGAAGAGACCGATTGGACGCGCATCGCTGCGCTCTACGATGCGCTGGCGCAGATCGCCCCTTCCCCCGTGGTGGAGCTAAACCGCGCCGTGGCCGTTGCTATGGCCTATGGCGCGGCGGCGGGGCTGGCGATCGTGGACGAACTGACAACTGAACCGGCGCTGCAAAACTATCATCTGCTGCCCGGTGTGCGCGGTGATCTGCTGACCAGGCTGGGCCGTCTGGACGAAGCGCGGGTCGAGTTCGAGCGGGCTGCTGCGCTTACAGGCAACGAACGCGAACGCGCCCTTTTTCTAGAACGAGCTTGCGCCGCTCAGCGCGACAAACAGCAGACCTCATCCTGAAATTGTGTTCACGACAGATGAGCCTGAGCGACTCCATTCTGCGTTTTGCCTGGCAGCGCTCGTTTGTACACTGCCAGACGGATTGCAGTGCGTCCCGCCCCATCGATGTCCACATCCGTGAAACTCGGTGCAACAACCAGATCGAACCCATCTTCGGCAACATAGCCGCGAGCTATCGCGATCGCCTTGATCGCCTGATTGAGCGCGCTGGCGCCGATGGCTTGAATCTCGGCGTAGCCTTCCGTCCGCATGATCCCGGCAATTGCCCCGGCGACCGCAGTCGAGCGTGAATGGCTGGAAACCTTGATGAGTTCTGCCATGTGAATGCTCCCTTCGTGAGTGCGACGACTGTGAAATCCGTTTCCTGACATTGATCTGTTGGTGATCATTGTTTCCATCTCACACCTTCCTTTCGCACTCAATCTACTGCTCTTGCCGATGATCCAGCGTTGACGGCGAATCAACGCGAGGGGGTGTTGCAAGGTTTCGACGTAAAGACGCGAGGGCGCAGAGCAACGCACCGGAGGAGCGCGCATGACGATCCGACCAATCCGCAAAATCTGCGTTCTATTTTTGAATTGTGTAGAGAGCTATGCGCCCGACGCCCCAAGTGCGTCATTCATCGCCTGGAGCAGATAGACGATCGATGTGGCGCCAGGATCGGGATGCCCCAGGCTGCGTTCGCCAAGCTTTGCTGAACGGCCACGGCGGGCGACCATGGCGCCCGTGGCTTCGGCGCCCTGACGGGCAGCGGGCAGCGCCGCCCGCCACGCCGCGGCGAGCGACTGGTCGACTGGTTGGGCAGCCAGCGCATCGACAAAGGGCTGGAGCGCGTCGATCAGCGTCTTGTCGCCGGGCTGCGCCTTGCCCAGACGTTTGACCATTGTTAGCCCCGCCTGCAGCGCCTTGGCTACCGATGGCGTGTCGCAGGGGTCGTCGGCCAGCGTGCGCCCAGTCGTCGACAGCAGCGCGCCGACCAGCGCGCCGGACGCGCCACCGGCCGCATCGGCAAAGGCAGCGCCCGCCGCCGCCAACAGGTGACCCGCACTGCCGTCCGCTTTTTCGACCGTCGCCACCGCCGCCCGTAGCCCGCGCACCATCGTCGCACCGTGATCGCCGTCGCCCGCCGCGGCGTCGAGTTGGCCCAGCTCATCTTCGTGGGCGTTGATGGTCTCCAACGCCAGCGCCAACCAGCGCCGCACAATAGTGGTTGCAACTTCTGGTGAACTCATGGCGAATTCCTCAGATATTCGTATAGGCGGCGGAGGCGCAAGGCGCGTCGAGCAAGGCGGTCAGCTCGTCGTCGAGCCAGCAGAGCGTGAGCGAGCAGCCTGCCATGTCAAGCGAGGTGACCATTTCATTGACGATCGGCTTGTAGGGCGTCAAGCCTTCCGCCAGCAAACGGCGGTTGATGTCCTTGTAGAGCACAAACATCTCTTCGTACTGCGTCGAGCCAAGCCCATTGAGTAACACGGCGACCGTCGATCCTGCGTCAGACGGCGCGTCGGTGAGGAGCGTGTCGAGCAGCAAGTCGGCGACTTCGCGCGCGGGGCGCATGTGGCTGGACTGAATACCCGGCTCGCCATGCACGCCCAGCCCAAGCTCCATGCGCCCGGGTTCGACGGTGAAGAGCGGCGCCGATTGTCCCGGCAGCGTGCAGCCGCCAAAGGCGACGCCAAAGGAGCGCGTGTGGTCATTGGCTTTGCGCGCCAGCCGTTCGACCTCATCCAACGCATCGCCGCGCGCGGCGGCTGCGCCGGCAATCTTGAAGACGAAGAAGTCGCCAGCAATGCCGCGTCGATCCTCTTCCTGCCCGCGCGGCGCCGAGGCGACATCGTCGGTGACGCGCACCGTGCGCACGTCGATGCCCTCATCCTGGCAACGCAGCTCCGCCATGTCGAAGTTGAGCACATCGCCGCTGTAGTTGCCATAGCAGTAGAGCACGCCGGCATCGCTCGCCACGGCTTTGGTGACGCGGTGGACCTGCTCGGCCGAAGGGGCGGCAAAGACATTGCCCATCACAGCGGCAGCGGCTAATCCAGGGCCGACATAGCCACAGAACGCCGGGTAGTGCCCCGACCCGCCGCCCACGACGACGGAGACCTTGCCCGGCTGCGGCGAATCGATTGCCATCACGCCGGATGCATTCGGCACGCGTTTGACCAGGCGACCATAAGCAGCCACAAAGCCTTCGATCAATTCTTCACGAAAATCGGCGGGATCGTTGAACAGTCTGGTCATGGGTGTCATGCCTCCAAGTTTTGGGGATAAAGATGATTTGGGAGGAGCGGGCAGTGTTTCACCCCTCTCGACTCGCCCCTAATTTTCAAGTTGAGCCGTCATCTCTTCCAGATAGGCTTCAACATCTTCGGCGGCGCTCATTTCCAATGCAACTTCGGCGATGCGTTTTGCCTCGCTCA
Source organism: Chloroflexota bacterium (assembly GCA_016861025.1). GTDB lineage: Bacteria > Chloroflexota > Anaerolineae > Caldilineales > Caldilineaceae > Caldilinea. Next base: position 340,437 of record BOKO01000005.1, on the reverse strand, counting down.
TGCTCAACTGGCGCACGCGCGCTTTGATCGCCGGAATCGATGTCGCTGTCATGCTCAGCTCGTCGAGGCCAAGACCGATGAGCAGAGCGGTCGCGCGTGGGTCGCCCGCCAACTCGCCGCAAATCCCCACCGGAATGCCGTGCGCGTGTCCGGCCTCCACCGTCTCGCGGATGGCGTGCAGCACAGCTGGTTGATAGGCATTGACCAGCCCCGCCACCGCCGCGTTGCCGCGATCCGCCGCCATTACATACTGCGTCAGATCGTTGGTGCCGATACTGAAAAAGTCGACCAGCCGCGCCAGGTGATCGGCGAGCAGCACGGCGGCGGGCGTCTCAACCATGATGCCGCGCTGGATGTCTTCATCAAAGGACAGCCTTTCTGACTGCAGATCGGCGCAAATTTCGTCGATCAATGCGTCGACCATCACCAGCTCGTCCCACGTGCTCACCATGGGAAACATAACGCGAATCGGATGCTCCGCTGCTGCGCGCAAAATGGCGCGAATCTGGGGGCGGAGCAACCCTGGATGATCCAGGCAGTAGCGCAAACCGCGACGACCGAGAAAGGGATTTTGTTCGTGCGGCTGACGCAAATAGGAGAGCGGTTTGTCGCCGCCCACATCAAGCGTGCGAATGGTGAGCGGTCGTCCATTCAGGCGTCGTGCAGTCTCAAGATAAATTGCCAGATGTTCATCTTCCGAAGGCGGCGACTCGCGGTGAATGTATAGAAACTCGGTGCGAAAGAGACCGACGCCCTCGGCGCCATTTGCCAGCGCCAATGTGACATCGCCAGGCAGATTGATGTTGGCGACGATTTCGACGTGGCTGCCGTCGCGCGTCACTGCAGGCGACTGCGCCTGTTTCTGCACCGTGCTTCGCTGCGCTTGCCATGCCGCGCGGCGCGTTTGCAGACGTTCGATCAGCGCGTCGTCGGGCGCCAACCACACGTAACCATTTTCACCGTCAAGCGCAATCCGCTGTCCATCGGCGATGGCGGTGGCGGCGGCGCCGATGCCGGTCACCGCGGGGATGCCGAGCGAACGCGCAAGGATAGCGCTGTGACCGGTGGCGCCGCCTTCGGCAGTGACGATGCCCAGCACCCGATCCACCGGCAGGCGCGCTACATCGGATGGTTTGAGGTCGTTCGCAACCAGGATCGCCGGCTCTGGCGGCGCAAAGATCAGGGCGTCGTCTGGCGCGTTAATAAGATAGCGCAACACGCGCTGTCCGGCGTCGAGTACATCATCCGCGCGTCGCGCCAGATATGGGTCGTCAAGCGCGCGATAACGCGTCACAACCGAGCGCAGCGCCAGATTCCATGCAGTGGCGGCGTCGATGCGGCGCAGTTCGATTGCCTCTTCGGCGGCGCGAATCAGGTCACTATCGCTGATCATGAGCACCTGCGCGTCGAAGATGCCCGCTTCAGCAGCGCCGGCGCGCTGGCTGAGTTCACTGCGCAGCGCACGCAATTGCTCAATTACAGCGGTGATAGCCTGGCGGAGACGCTGGCGTTCGGCGCCGGTGTCTGCAATTGTTTGTTCTTCAGGCTCGATCACCGGCATACGCAGCCGATAGGCGGGGCCAAATGCCACCCCTTCCGAGGCTGGCACGCCGGAGAGGGCGTCGCCCAACTCTGTAGTTGCTGCGGCGGCGATAATTTCGGTCGGTTCGGTGACCTCGATAGGATCGCCGAAATTGTCAAGCGCCAGCTCCTCGATGGCGCCAAGCGCGGCCAGCGCATCGGCGCCGGCCGCACGCACCACCAGCACATCCCCCTGACGCACGCCAAGCGTCACCACCTGGTTGAGGCTGGTGGCGGGTGCAGTGCGCCCGTTGTGTAGGAGCGTGACCTGGGCGTCATATTGCGCCGCCAGGCTGACCAGCCGCGCCGCAGGCCGTGCGTGCAACCCAAGCCGATTGGGAACAATGATTGTGAGTTCTGCACTTGTCACATTGCTGTGACGCAAAGACTCGCCTTCCGTCGGCGTCTCCAAATTGGGTAGAATGCGCTGCAATGAAGCAAGTTGTTCGCTTTTGGCTTGCAGCGCATTACGCGCATCGGCGTAAACCTGCGCCAGCGAACCGCCGATGTGTGCGCGCACGGCGGCCGCCAGCGCCCCCTCGACCAGCGGCGCCTCACAAAGATGAACGCGTGCGCGCAGATCCTCTGGTAGAAAATCAAGTGCAGCCTCGGCGCTCATGATGGCGCTGCCCAGATCCATGAGCACCAACACATCGCTCACTTCGCTGCGTCGTAGCAACGACTCCACCGCAGCCGCCACTTTTGTTGGATCGGTGCCGATCGGCGCTTCAGGAATATCGACGCCGCCAGCTATAGCCACCAGCGCGTCGCCCTGCACCATCTGTTCGATCAGTTCGAGCACACCGTCAGCCAGGCGTGCACTGTGTGTAACAAGCACTAAGCCTATCATCAGCGGTCATACATCCTTGTGTTCGTCGGCGACTGCGTCCGCCAGCGCGCGCAAGATCAGATAGCTGGAGGTGGCCCCGGGGTCTTGATGACCGATGCTGCGCTCACCCAGATAGCTGGCGCGACCTTTGCGCGCCAGCATCGGAATCGTGGCGGCCATGCCTTCTTCGGCGGCGGATGCACATTTCTCCAGCGCAACCGCAATCGGCAGACCAGCTTCCAATGCAGCGCGCAACGCGGCAAGCGCCGGCGTCCAGACGTCGACCATTGTCTTGTCGCCCACCTCAGCGCGACCCCGCTGGATGACGCCATCGCGACCGGCTTCGAGTACGGCGAGCAGGTCGGCGGCGTCAAGTGCGGTGCGGTCGCCGGCGACGGTGGCGGCTTTCAGGAAAAAGTTGCCGTACAACATGCCGCTGGCGCCCCCCACCGTCGACATCAGCGTCATGCCCGCCGATTTGAAGAGCGCACCCAACGGCTGTCCGGGCTGGGCGGCCAGCTTCTGCACGACAGCGCCAAAGCCGCGCGCAATATTGACGCCATGATCGGCGTCCCCGATGGCGGCGTCGAGTTCGGTGAGATAGCTCTTGTTCTCATCGAGCACCGCAGCCACGCGTTGCAGCCAGGTCTCAATCGTTGCGGTCGTGATCATCATCTTTGTCGCTGCGCTCAGACATAAACTGCACTTTTCTCAATGTCCTCAGCAATCCAGGAAATCCTGATTCCACGCTGCAATCAGCACACCTGCTCACCAATCACCAACGCAGCGCCGGTGTATGGACGGGCGCATCCCAAAAGCGCAGTATTTCGTCGTCGACGCGTGTCAGTGTAATCGAGAAGCCCTGCATCTCCAACGAGGTGATATAAGCGCCGACCAGGTTGCGTACGATTGCAATGTTGCGCGCCCGGCAAATCTCCGCCAGTTTGCGATAGACCGTGTACAACTCTGCAACCGGCGTGCCGCCCATACTGTTGACAAGGGCGATCACGCGGTCGCCGGGCTGAAAGGGAGCGCTGGTAAGGCTTTGCTCGATCCAGTCACCGACGTCTGGGTCAAAGCTGCGCACAGTGCGGGTGTAAGCGCCGTCATTGAGAATCTCGTCGGTGAGCAAGGTGGTGAGAGCGTCGGCGTCGGTGATCGGAATGCGACGTTGCCCCGGCTCGCCGTGAATGCCGATGCCGATTTCGATCTCATTCTCACCCAGCTCAAAGGTGGGTTTGCCGGCTGCCGGCGTCGTGCACGAGGTGAGCGCCATGCCCATCGAGCGCGAGTTAATGCTGACGCGCTGCGCAAGCTCCGCCACCTGCGCCAGGTCATAGCCTGCTTCGGCAGCGCCGCCAGCGATCTTCTCAACGATCACGGCGCCGCCGACTCCGCGGCGTCCGGCGGTGTAAAGACTGTTTTTCACTGCAACGTCGTCGTCGACGAGCACTGTGCGCACAGGCGCCCCTTCGCCATACAGCAATTCGGCGGCTGTCTCGAAGCTGAGCACATCGCCGGTGTAGTTCTTGATGATAAGCAGCACACCGGCGCCGCTGTTCACCTCCAGCCCGCACGCAAGCATCTGATCGGGCGTTGGCGATGTGAAAACCTCGCCCGGACAGGCGCCATCCAGCATACCCGGTCCGACGAAACCGCCATGCAATGGTTCATGGCCGCTGCCGCCGCCGGAGACGACCGCAACTTTGCCTGCAACCGGAGCATCGGCGCGCACGATATATTTTGGTTCCAGCGAGATACGCAACAGGTCAGGATAGGCGAGCGCCATTCCCTCGAGTTGCTCGATGATAAAGGTGTCGACTGAGTTGATGAGTTTCTTCATTGGCTATCCCGCATCTCTGTCTGACGTTGAGTCTTGCCTGGGTCTTGCAAACCAGGTTTACAGAGTAGATTATCAATCGAGTGCGCCTGGATCACCAAAGAAGAATGTAAAGCGAGCGACGCGAAAGCCAATTTATCAAAGCCAATTCACCGCTGTCTAGATCGCCGTGTAGCCGCCATCGATCAAGATTGTCTCACCTGTGATCAAATCAGATGCTGACGAAGCCAGGAAAAGGATCAGATCGGCGACTTCCACCGGCTGGCCGAAACGCCGCAGCGGAATCTTCGCCAACATCGGCGCGGCTTTGGCTGGGTCGCCCCACTCGCGCGTGCCCATGGGGGTGAGAATGACGGTCGGCGCCACAGCGTTAACGTGGATGTTATATGGCCCCCACTCCAACGCCATCACTTTCGTCAGCATGTTCAGCCCACCCTTGGAAGCCGCATAGGAAGCATGACCTTCGATGGCGACGACGCCTGCCTGTGACGAAACGTTGATGATCTTGCCGCTGCGCTGTTCAATCATCTTCGGCGCCAATGCCTGCGCCAGCAAGTAAGGCGCGCGAAGGTTGACTGCAATGGTCTCCTCCCAGTCCGCCAGCGGTGAGTCGAGGATCGGCGCGATGCGCGCAACGCCGGCATTGTTGACAAGAATATCAACGGCGTCAAACGCGTCAAGCGCCGCCTGCGCAGCATAAAGCGGCCCATCCGTTGTGCGCATATCCGCCTCAATGATCACACAACGGCGCCCGGCTGCTTTGATCTGTGCGGCGGTCGTTTGTAGCCCCTCGCGGTCGCGACCAACGATCGCCACATCGGCGCCGGCCTGCGCCAGCACAATCGCCGCCTCTGCTCCAATGCCTTTAGAGCCGCCCGTCACCAGTGCGCGCTTGCCGGTGACGGCGAAACGTTCAAGGGGATTCGCCATGTTTTCACCTCTTCTTTAGGTTTGAAACAAAATTTACACGCAAAGCGCTGAAACGCCCGCACTCACGTCGCCGTCAGCAAGATTTCGGTCAACTCATCATCGGTCAACACAATTGGGTTGGCTTTCATGCTCGACGCTACACGCGCCTTTGCAACGATAGCCGATGCGTCGTCGCGCTGAAATCCATAGCGCCCCAACGATGGGATGCCAAACTCTACAACCAGCGAACGCAGCCAGGCTATCATCTCTTCGGGCGTCGCATCCGGGTTGCCGGTGAGCAACATCGGCAGCTCAGCAAAACGCGCCAGCGCCGGACTTTCTGGCGCACGTCGGCGCAGGGCGCGGAGATTGACAGCGCACGCTTCGGGCAACAGCGCCGCGCAAACCGCTCCGTGCGGGGCATGATACATGCCGCCAAAAGGCCCGGCAAAACCATGCACAACGCCCAAACCGGCGTTCGCCAGCGCCAGCCCACCGCAGAGACTGGCGAACGCCATGTCGCGCCGTGCAGATTTGTTGTCACCATGATGGACGGCGACGGCGAGCGACCGCGCTGCATGGCGCAGCCCTTCGCGGCAGATGGCGTCGGTCAGCGGATTGGCGCGACTGGACACAAACGGCTCGATCAGCTGCGTCAGTGCGTCCATGCCTGTCGAGGCTGTCACCGCAGGTGGCGCGCTGTAGGTCAGCTCTGGATCGACCATCGCCACACGCGGCAGCATCGATGGGCTGCGCACACTGACTTTGACGCCGTGCTGAGGAGAGGCGAGCACGGCGTTGCGCGTGACCTCGCTGCCGGTTCCTGCCGTGGTGGGAATGGCGATCACCGGCAGCGACGGGTTGTCAAGAGGCTGCGCCTTGCCAATCACCTCCAGATAATCAAAGACATCGCCAGGATTGGCTGTCAGGGCGGCAATGGCTTTGGCGGCGTCGATGGCGCTGCCGCCGCCAAAACCAATGACCAATTCGGCGCTGGCGTTGTGCGCGGCTTCGACCCCAGCAACGGCGTCTGCGACGGTCGGTTCGCCTGCAATACTGAACACAATCGTTTTGATGGAGGCGGCTTCGAGCAGGTCAAGCAGCAGGCGCGCCCGCTCTGGGTGTGAGCCGGTGACCATCAACGCCCGACTTCCGAACGAGGACGCCAGTGCGCCAACTTCTTGCAACACACCCTCACCAAAAAGAATGCGTTGTGCAGTGGCAAATTCAAATCGCATTGCTATCTCCGCTCTTCATAGACCGCGCCGGCAAAGAACGCATCCCACGGGAATTTGACGGGCGCGTCGTGGCAGACGATATTGATCATTGTTGTCATCAAAGGCAGCATCGTGGCGTCCAGTTTGCCTTGTGCGATCATCGCTTCGACGGTCGGGCCAATGGCTTGCGCCAGTTGCGCGCCTTCGATGGTGTCGTCGGGCATATACTTGCGCTTGGCGACGGAGTAGGGTGCACCCTGACCCAGATATAAGCCCATGCGGCTGTTGCGCCCGCCCATGCTCGTCACGTAAAGATCGCCGGCGCCGGGCAGGGTGAAGACGCTGCGCCGTTGACCGCCCATGAAGTCGACCATGTAGGCGGTTTCCCACAGTCCTTGTGCAAAGATCGCAGCCGACAGATTGTGCATCACGGCATCGTTGCCGGCTTTGCCCGCCTTTACCAGCAGCCCACCCACACAGCCAACCGCCAGCGCATAAAGGTTTTTCAGCGCCACGCACGTTTCCACACCGACCATATCGGTTGAGGGCCAGACATGATAGTAGCGCGTGCGCAGCATCGACGCCACCCGTTCGAGCAACGCGGCGTCTTCGCCCGTCACGACGACGCAGGTGTCGCGCTCTTCCGCCAGCTCACCCGCAATCGACGGGCCGCCGATCGCCAGCAATGGTGTGCGCGCCTGCTGTTCGGGCGTCAGATGTCTGCGCAGGCGATGTGGCAACAGATCGAGGTGGTCGCCTTCGCCAGAAAGCCCTTTGGTCAGAAAGAGCAGCGGGGTTCCTGCTGGCAGCACCAGGCGCAACATTTCGCCCGCCCAGTCGATGCCGAGCGAGTTGACGCCGATCACAACCAGGTCGGCGTCGTGGATCACCTCGCCTAGCCGATCGTAGGTGTAAGGAATGACGCTGTCGCGCAACCGCGACTTGAGACGCGGATGCACGTGTGATTCGTGGATTTCTTCAATAATATCGGCGTCAAGGTGTGTGCCGACCAGGTGAACGGCGTGACCATTGTCCGCCAACGGCATCGTAAACGCGCTGCCCATTACGCCGGCGCCGAGAACAACAATTTTCGCCATAACCATCTCCATTCTATTCCTTCTCCGCCAATTCCAGCACCGCCTGCGCCGTCTCGTCGTCCGTGGCAAGCACGGTGAGATAACGGCCACGCAGCGCGCCCAGGATCGATTTGGCTTTGGGCAAACCGCGCGCCACAGCGATCACGCGCGGAATCTGTCGCAAATCGGGCAGGTCGATGCCGATGACGCGCTCGTTGATGGCGAATTGCTCGAATCGGCCATGGATATCGAAAAAGCGGCCACAGGTTTCACCAACAACGCCCTGACTGCGCAGGTCAGCCAACGCCTCCGGGTTGAGATGACCCGCGCGCAGGAAGCTGGCAGCTTCCTCCTGTACAGTGCCGATGCCGGTGATGGCGAGCGCCACCGATCGCGCACGCTGCAACCCCTCGCGCATCGACGGTTCATTGAGCAACAGACTTCGCAACGCAGGTTGTTCCACGAAGACCGGCGCATGCAGGTCGAAATAGCGCCCGCCCAATTTGCCGGCAAGCAACCGCGCCAGGTCTGGCCCGTCGATTAACGGATTGGCTGCGCCGACGCTGCCCAAAATCTGCACAACATCGATCTGCTGGTTGCGATCCTCGCTGAGCGCGCTGATGGCGGCGTGAACGCCGGTGCCCCAGGCAATGCCGATGCAGGCGCCCGATGGTAATAAACCAAGCACCCGATCCAGATAGCTGGCCGCCAGTCGCCCCACGCCAGCAAGGCGCTCTTCTTCGCGCTGTTCTGGGTTTGTGAGCAAGACATAGGCGTCGGTCAAACCAAAACGATCGATCAGCATCTGCTCCAGCTGATAGGAGCGGTTCACAGGGCGGTGGATGCGGATTTCGACGATGCCTAGATCGCGCGCTTCCTTGATCATACGCGAAACGCTGGAGCGCGAAGTCTCCAGCCGATCGGCAATCTGTTGTTGATTCTGCCCAAGTTCATAGTAGAGACTGGCGACGGTCACGAGCAGTTCGGTGCGGTCGCCGCGAATCTCTTCGCTGGTATGGTTGATAGGGTTAGTCACGGGTAATCACCACTTTCGATGCCAGACCTTCGATGTGTGATATGAAATGTCTTCTGCGTCAGTTCGGTTAGCCGATCCACTAATGGCTGCACAGCCGGAAAGAGCGGCTGATAGACTTCTCGATATAGTTGATCGTACATGGCGTGCACATCCCAATTGGGCGTGACGCGCTCGGCGGTGGAGGTCATGGCCTCGGCAGCCGCGTGCACATCAGGATACCAGCCGATAGCCGTCGCAGCAAGGATGCCAGCGCCGAGGCAGGTCGCCTCGGTCGTAGTCGAACGCAGCACGGGGATTCCTGTTACGTCTGCAATGATCTGCCGCCAAAGGGGGCTGCGGCTGCCGCCGCCCATCGTCACATATTCACGAAAGCGTTGCCCGACGGCATCCATCATGGCGTCGCCGACCAGCCGCTGCTCGTATGCGATGCCTTCTAGAATGGCGCGGTAGAGATGTTCGCGACCGTGTGCGCCGGTCCAGCCGATTACAACACCCGAAGCCGCCGGATCCCAATAGGGATTCATGACGTTGTTCCAGTACGGAACGAGCATCAACCCACCCGCCCCTGGCGGTGTGCTGGCGGCGGCGGTTTCGAGCACTTCTTCCGGGCGAAGTGGCGCCGCAGCGTCGCGCAGGTCGGAGGCAAATTTATCAATAAACCAGTTGATGGTGAAGACGCCGCCGCGCAGGATGTGCTCGGCAAAGTAGTAGCCCGGCGCTGGCGCAAGCAAAGTGCGAAAGGCGCGATCACATGGATAGTTGGCGCTGATGACACCGCTTGCAATGCCCGTGCCCAAATTGAGATAGGCGCGGCCTGGGACGATGGCGTTGGCGCCCAATCCGGCGCAGTGACCGTCGCCTGCGCCAGCCACCACGGGCAGCCCTTCCACCAGCCCGCTTGCCTGCGCTGCTTCTGCGCCAACATAGCCGATCACTGCACCTGCTTCGTAAAGATCAGGAAACTGATCGATGCGCAACCCGAGCGCATCGATCAGTTCGCTCGACCAACGACGATTGACCATATCGAGCAGCCCCATTGGGTCGGCGCTGGGAAGTCCTGTGCGGAAATGGCCTGTCAGACGATGAACCAGGAACGCTTGCACATCGCAGAGTTTGAATGCATGGAACACGCTATCCGGTTCATACTTGAGCAGCCATAGGATTTTGGGCAACGATTGGGTCATCGATGGCGGTTTGCCGGTGAGACGGTGCAACGCATCGCGCCCGAAACGTTCTTCCAACTCCATCACCTGCGCGCGGCTGCGTTCATCCGACCAAAGGATCGCATTGCGCAATGGGTTGCCGTTGCGATCAACGGGCGCAAAAGACTCGCGCTGGTGTGTAATGCAAATCGCCTCGATCTGCTGTGCATCGACCTGGCTGATGCACTCGTTCAGTGCTTTGCACGCGCCCGCCCACCAGTCTTCGGCGTTCTGCTCATGCCACGACGGCTCCGGCTGGAGCAAGGCATAGCTGGCGCGACCTTCAGAAACAGCGCGACCCTGTCTGTCCCAGGCAATCGCCTTGCACGCTGTTGTGCTACAGTCGATGCCAATGACCAATGACCTGTGCCCCGATTTGCCGCCCATACCAGCCGTCCCTTCAAAGGATGCAAATCGTGCGCGGATTCTTACGGTTTCCTCAAGCGAAGCGTCCCCGCCGAATCAGCGTCACTCACAGCATATCAACGATGTTCAAACGTTTTCTTCAAATCTGACGTGGGAGTTGCTGTGATGATGCAAACAACCTGCACATTTGTCCATAAAATGGACAAACTTGCATTTGGAGCGTATCACATGGCTGAAGAGATGTCAAGCTGAACCGACCATCATCGCCACCAGATCATCGTCGGTCACTTCAGAAGCGAGCACGTCGCTGGAGCGAACCAATGGCTTTTGGAAAGCCTGAATCCGGTTGTCTGAATATTCTGCTACTGTCGATAAAAACTTCGGCCCTCTTATGATACGTCTCTGCGACGATATTTGTCAAACGTCAATTCGCAGCGCCGTCCCGCCAAAAGCAATGGCTTGCGACGGACGCCTCCGACTTGGATCACAACCCGTTGTAACCTTTGTTTTCGCATTGCATCAAATCTGATAGACAACTGAATCATAGAAAGGATCGACAATGAGCGAGACAAAAATGCAGCCAAAAGTTATCGTCTTTTCAACGCCCACCTGCTCCTTTTGCAACGCCGCCAAGAGCTACTTCCGGCAGAAGGGCGTTAAGTTCCGAGATGTAGATGTGAGCAAAGACGCAGCGGCGGCGCGCGATATGGTGCGGCGTTCGGGGCAACAGGGCGTGCCGGTGATCGACATCGGCGGCAAAATTGTCGTCGGTTTTGACCGCCCAAAGATCAATCAATTGCTGGGGATCAAATAGCAAAACAGGCTTACAGAGATAAATCAGGAGATGCATGATGAGTGTAAATGGCAACAAACCCGCTATCGAACCATTGGGAGCGCGTGTACTGCTTAAGCCAATGGAGCAGGAGGATCGCACGAGCAGCGGCTTATATCTGCCAGAAACTGCCAAAGAAAAGCCACAGATCGGGCTGGTGATTGCAGTCGGCGACGACGAGGAGATCAAGCTGCGCGTGGACGATAAGGTGCTCTTTGCCAAGTACTCAGGAACAGAGGTTTCCTATCAAGGAGAGACTTTCCTGTTGATGGATGTCAGCGACGTGCTGGCGCGTGTCAAAAGCTAACGCCTGGGGTCAATCGCTTTCCCTGTTGAAGCGCGAGCCAGAGAAGTGGTCTTCTCTGGCTCGCGGCATTTTGGAGAAAGAACGATTAGAGATTAACGAGCGAGAGACTGCGTTCGCTCAATCATCCAATCTCTTAATCGCCGATCCTCGCCTTCATCCACTCGTTGCTATTGTGAAAATCCGCCACGGCTGTGCCGGGGTGAACGAGCGCATCGAAGCGCGGGCGATCTTCGTCAGCCAGCTTCATCTCCAGCAATGGCAGGGCGTCTTCGAGATGCGCCATCGTGCGCGGCCCGATGATCGGCGAGGTGACGCCAGGCTGATCCATCACCCAAAGCAACCCAAGTTGTGAGGAGGTCAAACCGCGCTCACGCGCCATCTCACCGAGCGCAATCGCGACATCAAGACCGCGCTGTGTGATACGGTTGCGGAAAATCTCGTTGGCGCGTTCGGCGCGCGATCCAGGTGGGAACTGCTCTTTGTTGGCATAGCGGCCGGCAAGAATGCCGCCAGCCAACGGCGACCACGGCAACAGCGCCAAGCCGTATTGTTGCGCCAGCGGTGCAAGTTCGTTTTCGATACGTCGGTCGAGCAAGTTGTAGGGTGGCTGCTCGCTGATGTAACGCGCCAGGTTTTGCTGCTGGCTGATGGCGAGCGCTTCCATCACCTTCCACGCCGGAAAGGTCGAGCAGCCGATGTAGCGCACTTTGCCCGCGCGCACCAGGTCGTCGAAGGCGCGCAGCGTCTCGTCTTGCGGCACCGTCATCGGTGGACGGTGAAGTTGATAGAGGTCGATGTGGTCGGTTTGTAGACGGCGCAACGAATCTTCGCACGCCTTCAGGATGTGATAGCGGCTGACGCCCTGGTCGTTGGGGCCGTCGCCCATCTTGCCGTAGACCTTTGTCGCCAGCACGACCTGGTCGCGCCGCCCATTCTCTTTCAGCGCCTTGCCGACGATGCGTTCGCTCTCGCCGGCGTTATAGACATTGGCGGTGTCGATAAAGTTAATGCCGCCATCCAGCGCACGGTTGATGATGGCAATCGACTCTGCTTCGTCGGTCGGGCCGCCAAAATTCATAGCGCCCAGACATAGCGGCGAAACAAGCACACCGGTGCGGCCAAGCGGTCGGTAGTTCATAATGCAGCCTCCTTGCGGTAACGTGAAGAGAAGTTGAGGATTTTTGAGATGTTTCGATTTTGTATGTTCGCATCGTCGAAATTGTAACATGAGCCTCCTTCTCCGGCAATCGGAGGGGGAGGGGTCTACTTTGCGTTTGAGGGGCTGACAGATTGACCACCTCTGCAAGTTCGGGTAAGATGCCAACCATGCAACGACAATTTCTACGCTGCGGGTTTGCGATGACACGGTGTTTGTATCAACGGGGCAAAGGATGCCCCACCCAAGCCATGCACTGCGCCAGAATTTTGTACATGTAACGTTCCTTTTGATCTCGGATCATCAACGCGTGGGCTGGCGGACCGCTCACGCGTTTTTGTTTGCCTGCCTCAACCCTGTAAACGGAGTAGAACTGTATGAGCAACTTTCCACCGGTCGATGAACAGATGCGCATCTTGATGCGCGGGGTCGATTTTGGCGACGAAATGACCTACAAGAACATGGAAAAGGAACTGCGCGAGCGTCTGCAGGAAAGCTACGATACGGGACGCCCGCTGCGCGTCTACTGCGGCTATGACCCTTCATCGCCCGATCTGCACCTGGGACATACGATTTCGATGCGCAAGCTGCGCCAGTTTCAGGATTTGGGACACGATGTCACTTTCCTGATCGGCACCTTCACCGGCATGGTCGGCGACCCCAGCGACAAGGAGAGCGCGCGGCGTCAGCAAACGCTTGCCGATGCGTTGGGCAAAGCGCAGAGCTACGCCGAGCAGGCGTTCCGCGTACTTGACCGCAGTAAAACGAAGATTCGCTACAACCACGAGTGGCTGCAACAGCTATCGTTTGGCGATGTCATCGGGCTGGCAAGCCACTTCACCGTGCAGCAGTTTCTGGCGCGCGAAAATTTCGCCAAACGCTTCGAGAAAGGCGACGCCATCTGGCTGCATGAGTTCTTCTACGCGCTGATGCAGGGCTACGACGCCGTCGCCCAGGAAACCGACGTGCAGATCGGCGGAACTGACCAGCTTTTCAACCTGATGGCCGGGCGCAAGTTAATGGAGGCGCACGGCATGAGACCGCAGGTTGTGCTCACTTTCCCGATCCTGGAAGGCACCGATGGCGTTCTACGCATGAGCAAGTCGTTGGGCAACTCGATCGGCATCGACGAGCCGCCGGGCGTGATGTTTACAAAGGTGCTCAACCTGCCCGACAACGTGATGCGCAATTATGCGGTGTTGGTGACGCGCTGGGAACAAGATGAAATCGATGCGCTCTTTGGGCAGGTCGAGTCTGGTCAGATGGAAATGCGCGAGTTGAAGCATAGGCTGGCGTGGGAGATCGTCAGCATCTTCCAGGGCGACGAGGCCGCCAACCAGGCCGCCGAAGATGCGCGTCGCATGTACGAGGGTCAGGCGCCGAGCGATGCACCGGTCTTTGCGTTGGCTGCTCCGATGAACATTCTCGACGTGTTGCTCGAAGGCGGTGTTGTCAAGAGCAAGGGCGAGGCGCGGCGACTGGTCGAGCAAAGCGGCGTGCGGCTGAACGGTGAGGTCGTAACGTCGAAAGAGCAGATCCTGGCGCCCGACGCAGGCGAACAGATCATTCAGGCGGGCAAGCGCAAGTTCTTACGCGTTGTGCCACGCTCATGACGCCCGGGCATGAAATCCAGGGATAACGAAAAACAATGAATGAGGAAAGCGAACTTGAGGAGTATGCTCTGTGGCTGGTCATCCTCATCACATTGATCGGCGGATTTCTACGCGTCTTGCTCCTCGGTGCAAAAGGGATGTGGCTGGATGAAACCTTTAGCGTGTGGATGTCCAGCCACCCTCTCCCCGATATGCTGCAATGGATTGTCAGGATCGACCAACACCCACCCCTTTATTATGTCTTGCTCCATTACTGGATCGCCTTCACTGGCGACGCAGCCTATGATGCCCGTCTGCTTTCCGCACTGTTCGGCACAGCCACAATCCCGATCATCTATCTGATCGGCAAGCGCATGTCGGGAGTGGTGATGGGACTGGCGGCAGCCTTGATCCTGGCGCTGTCGCCTTTCCACATCTACTTCGCCCAGGAAACGCGCATGTACACCCTGCTGAGCTTCAACGCCGCTGTGGCAATCTATGCATTGGTCAGGCTGCTCACAGACGCGCGTTCGGTTGAGCCTATCGGCAGTCAATTTCGGGGATACTTGCACGCCTGGCGCACAGTCAGAACAGTCGCACCAGAAGTTGAAGATGATCTCCGCTATGCGGTTGCGCCGTCGACCGGATGGCGAGCCTGGCTCTCCCGCCATCGCTGCCCCCCCATCCAGACCATCGAAACGGATCTGGCCTGGGTGACGTTGATCGTGTTCTCGGTTGCGACCATGTTGACCCACAATACGGCTGTCCTGTTTCCTATCGCCGTCAATGTCTTTGTGCTGGGTCTGATGCTGTTTCAAAGGGCGAACAAACCCGGGTTGCAGCCCGACCTTCATTCCCCTTCTTGGAAGAACTGGATGAAGGCGCAGATCGGCGTCTTTGTGCTGTGGAGTCCCTGGTTGTTTTTCTTCATCAAGCAAGCCAGCCTTGTCGATCAGCGTTTTTGGATTCCTGAACCAACATGGGAAACCGTGCTCCAGACGCTTCGCTCCTTTTTAAATGCATCTGCACCCATTCCGGCCATCCAGTCCGCAGTGATCTGGAGCCTGTATGTGCTGGTGCTTGGTTTGGGTGTGATGCACTTCCGGCGAAGAATGGCGCGCTTTTTGTTTCTCGCCGTCCTGTTCGCCGTCCCCTTTCTGGGTGAATTGCTCGTGAGCATCCGCCGGCCAATTTTTTATGATCGAACCCTGATCTGGACGACGATTCCACTGTTTCTGCTGTTGGCTGCCGGCGTCGCACAATTCCGATATCGTTTTCTGGTGATTGTGGTCGTGGGAATTTTGGGCGCCTTCAACCTCTTTTCTGTCGGGGATTATTACCGGTTCTATCAAAAAGAGGATTGGAGCGCCCCCGCCGGCTATGTCGCAAATTTCGCCGAGAAGGATGATCTGCTGTTGTTCAACTCCAATTTTGTGATCATCCCGTTCAACTATTATTTCAAACCTTATGAAGACATCTATTCAATCCAGGTGAAGAAACGGGGGATTCCTCTAGACCTCTTTGAAAGCGGCGTCCTGGAGCCGGAGATGACAGAGGGCGATATTCCCGCGCTGCTTTCATTGCTACGCGAACATGAAAGGGTTTGGCTCATTTACAGCCATGATGCGTATACAGACCCAAACGGGCTTATCCCACAAACGCTTGCTAGGCAGATGAAATTGACCCAACAACGCGATTTTTATGGGGGATACGTTCAGCTATACGAAAATCCATAATCTGCCGCAGGCAATCATGCGTTCGTCTTGAGCGCAATCGCCGCCTTGCAGTATGGGCAATGTGCGGTTGCAACACCGCTCCACACCACCGTGCTGGCATTGATCGCTGCGCCGCACGTCGGACAGGTGGCAGGCACGGCGAGCGCAGCCTGGCGCGCCTGCTGTGCAGCCTGAGCTTTGGCTTCTTCCCGCTTCGCCAACACTTGCAACAGCGCCTGGGCGACGCCGCTGATTGCCACCAAAATCAAGATGCCAGGGAACCAGTTGCTCGTGTAGAAGAGCACCGCCAGACCGATCAGCCAGATCGCCGAATGGACGGCGGCATACAAGCCGGTAAGTTCGCGTTCTTCGTTGTCTTTCTCCGCCATATCACACCTCCATCGCATGGCGCGTATTTCGTAATCAATTCAATCGTCTCGTCTCGTGTTGCGTGTTGCGTGTCAACGTGCTGACGACGCAACACGAGACACGCAACACGCCCTCATCATCAGCCAGGGAACCAGCCCGCCTCCGACTTCGAGCATTTGGCGCTCTGGGCGAGTTGATTCGGGAAAAGCTGCCGCGTCTGCCATTGATCCGCCGTGCAGTTCTGCCAGAGCACGATCTGTGGCTCCATCTGGATCGAGCCCATGTTCGGCGCGTTCCAGGCGCCGTTCGACTGGAAGCAGTTGGACTGGTGAATCTGCTGCTGTGCACAGCGGCTGTAGTCGCCAAATTGCGTCACCGGGCCGCTCGACGGCGGTGGGAACAAGCCGCCAGCAGCGGGCGGAACAGGCGTTGGCGGCGCCGGCGGGTTGACAGGCTTGTCAAAGGACCAGCTTGCGTAAAGATACGCCGGCCCGGTCGCCTGCCAGAAATCGATCTGGATGAACTGATTGCCCTGCGTCATCGGCACCACGACGTTGACCGGCTTGCCGGGGATGTTCAAGCCGAGCGTGTTGAACATCACTGCGCCGTTGACATAGAGCACAAAGGCGTCATCGGCGATAATCTGAAAGTTGTAGTTGCCGGCATAGAAGAATGAAGTGGTGGTCAGCCGCGCCGTCCAGTTCTGCGCCGGCATTCCTGGCACAGGCGGGACATCGCTGCCCCAGTTGAACGCCACGGCATTGGCGAATTCTGTGTAAACCGGGGCGCCGGCCCAGTTCGGATTGTTGAAGTAGGTGACCTGCCACGGGCTGGTCGATTGCGCCGTCGCCGCCTGCGGAGCGCTCGCCGCCGCAAAAACTAGCAGCAACGCCGTCAAGATGAGAATTGTACGTTTCATGGTCGTTGTTCCCTCATGCTCTCAAGGTTGGATGCGTCGGAATCGAAACGTTCACGGCTGCGCTCATGGCGCCTGCGCATCTTCGGTGGATGGCTGCAGTGGCGCGATGTGAGTGGGTGCAACGTCGGTCGTCTCCACAATCGTCAGCGTGCCGGTGACCGGTTCATTGGGATCGAAGCGTCCGACCCAAACACCGTAGAGTCCGCTCGGATTGTAGATGTCGATGAGCGGGTTGCCGTTCTCGCCCCCCTCCGAATCGTCGCTGCACAGCACAATTTCCTCGCCGACGACGACGAGCGATGCATCGGCCGACCCCTCAAAAAAGATGCGCAGGTCTTCGACATCGCCACTATAGCTAAAGACGAACTCCGGCGCAGCGCCACTGACCAGACCGCCGCAGACAACGCCGTTGTCATCCTTCGGCAGAATCGTGAAGACCGGCGTCTCGCCATCGGCGACCAGCGTCGCCGTGATCGGCGTGTTGCCGCCTGCGATCTCGACATCCGGCACGATGTTGCGACCCGCCGTGCGTGAGGCTGCAATCGCAGCTTCATCACGGCCCTCGCCCGCAGCTTGCCCGCCGAGCGCAGCCTGCACAGCCTCGGCGCCGAGCACATTCGCAGGCTGGATGTCCCCGCCGATTGCGCCGCGCTTGACCAGCGCGCCAGGATCGAAGTTGTTGACGTTGACCGATCGATTGGCGGTGATCACCAGGAAACCAGGAATGAGCTGCCCCTCATCGTAGCTGCCAACCCACAGGTTGTATTGCCCCTCCGCTGGCGATTCGATGAGCAACTCGGGGTCGAGCACGTTGTCGCTGGCGTCGTCATTGCAGAGGTAGGAGCCATCCGGCAGTTGCAAGACCAACGTCGGGTCGAAATCACTGTAGTAGAAGATGTCAAAGAACTCAGCCTCACCCTCCCAATTGACCGCAAAGGTCGGCGCTTCGGTGATAAAGCCGACGCATTCTGGATCGAGCGTCGAAGCGTCGATCTCGCCGCCGCCGTTAAGACTGACAACGAAGGGATCGAGCGGAAAACCAGCGCGCAGGTTCATGGTCAAAAAGGCTGCGGAGGTCAGCGTTTCCGCGTCTTCTGAGGCGCCGGCGTCGGTTTGCGCCAGCACTACGCCGCCTCCGAGCACGGCTAATAGCAATGCCAACAGCAGGATTGTCGCTTTACGCATGAAACCATCTCCTTGTCATTGATTGATTACGTTGAAACGGTAGAGTTGCGCCTGACGGTGGCATAGACGTTTGCTGTTTGAGTGTCTACCAACGTGCAGTCGTTTCGATGCACGCTTCGCCTGGGTCATTGTACCATAACGTCACCAGCAGCGGAGATGTTTCTCGATCCAGCGCGGCATTGGGTACAATCGACGCGAAAACCGTTTTCGATTCTGATTCATTTCTGGAGGGTTTGGCTATGAAACGCATTCTAACGCCCCTGATGTTGCTCCTGGTTCTGGCGCTGATGGCCGGCTGTGCGACCGTCACCGCGCCCGCCGCTTCGGATGCCGCAACCGTCCGCGTCCGCATCGGCACGCAGCCCTGGATCGGCTATGGGCCGTGGTGGATCGCGCAGGAACAAGGCATCTTCGCCAAACACGGCATCGAAGCTGAACTGGTCGATTTTGTCACCGACACCGAGGTCAACGCAGCGTTTGCTTCTGGCAACATGGACGTGGCGAATGTGGCGACGCACACTGCGCTCAAGCTCTTTGCCAACGGCGTGGATTTGCGCGTCGTGTTGGTCGAAGACGCTTCCTACGACGCCGATGCGATCCTGGCGCCGTCGGCGATTGCCAGCATTGCCGATCTGGCAGGCAAAACAGTCGCGTTTGAGGAAGGCAGCACGAGCGACCTGCTGCTCAACTACGCGCTGGCGGAAGCCGGCATGAGCCTTGACGACATCGTCAAGGCGCCGATGCCCGCCGCCGACGCTGGCGCTGCGCTGATCGCCGGGCAGGTCGATGTCGCCGTGACCTACGAGCCGTACATCTCCGAGGCGATCAACCAGAATCCGGACATTCAGAAACTCTACACCGGCGCCGCCGATCCGGGGCTGATCTCCGACGTGCTGATCGCCAGCGCCCGCTTTGCACAGGAGAACCCGGAAACGATGCGCAAGTTGATGACGGTGTGGGATGAGGCGGTCGCTTTCCTGCGCGCCAACCCAGAGCAGGGACGCGCCATCATTTCCGCCGCAGTGGGCAGCACCGCCGATGAGCTTGCCACCGCCTTTGATGGCGTTGTCTTCTACGACGTTGCCGAGAATGTCGCCGGACTGGCGGCGGATGGCGACTTCCGCGCCGTGATGGAGGATGTGCAGACGGTTTCGATTGCCATTGGTCTGATCGACGCACCGGTTGATTTGGACGCGTTGATCGACGCCAGCTTCCTCGGTCAATGAGCCAGCCTGATTCTTCACTGCGTCCGGCTGAGCTGCGCCGCCCACCCGTGCGCCTGCTCGATCTGCGCGCCGACATTCCACGCCGCTGGTATGTCGGCGCCGGCGTCGCCTTTATTGCGATCTTCCTGTTCGCATGGACGGCGGCGACGTGGCTGCAACTGGTCTCACCGATCTTTCTGCCTTCGCCGGGCGCCGTGCTCACCGAGTTGCAGGATCAGGCGACGAGCGGCATCCTCTGGCAGGATTTGTGGGCGAGCGTCTACCGCATCATGGTCGGCTGGGTCATCTCGACCGCGCTGGCTGTGCCGATCGGCGTGCTGATGGGCAACTTCCGCTTCTTTGAGGGCTTGTTTGAGCCGTTCGTCGATCTGGTGCGCTACATGCCGGCGGTGGCCTTTGTGCCGCTGACGATCTTGTGGCTGGGCGTCGGCGATACGCAGAAGTTCGCCATTCTCTTCATCGGCGTCTTCTTTCAGCAGGTGCTGCTAATCATGGACAACGTCAAGACCGTGCCGCGCGATATGATCCAGGTGAGCTACACCTTCGGCTTGTCGCGCTGGGAGATTCTGCGCAGCGTGATCCTGCCCGCGGCCATGCCCGGCGTCTGGGACACCTTCCGCATCACCGTCGGCTGGGCGTGGACGTATCTGGTCGTGGCGGAGCTGGTGGCGGCGAACGTCGGTCTTGGCTATCGCATCATGCGCGCCCAGCGTTTCCTGGAGACCGATCAGATCATCCTCGGCATCCTGATCATCGGGCTGCTGGGGCTGCTCACCGACTACCTGTTCAAATGGTCATACCGCCGGCTCTTCCCATGGGCGTTGCAAAGCCGGTAGAAATAGTCGATCCGCAGATTTCGCAGATTTCGCAGAGAGGATTCCCAAAAAATTCTGCGTAATCTGCGGATAAAAACTCCTGGTGATTGTTCATGGTTACTTCGCCGAAGTTGCAGGCGCAGCATGTTTGGAAGATTTTCGGAGATCGCCGCGATGCTGAAGTGGTGGCGGTGCAGGATTTGTCGCTGTATGTCGGTGACAACGAGTTCGTCTCGCTGGTGGGGCCTTCGGGCTGCGGCAAGTCAACGTTGCTGATGATGGCTGCCGGGCTGGAGCCGATCAGCGCCGGCGACATCCTGATCGATGGGCGTCCGATCACGGGACCCGGCGCCGACCGCGGCATGGTCTTCCAGAGCTACACGCTCTTTCCGTGGCTTTCAGTCGAGGACAACATCCGCTTTGCGCTCAAAAAAAGCAGCCTGCCGCGCAGCGAACAGGATGCGCTGGTGCGCGAACACATCCAGTTGGTCGGGCTGAACGGCTTCGAGCGCGCTTACCCCAACCAGCTTTCCGGCGGCATGCGTCAGCGCGTGGCGATTGCGCGGGCGCTGGTCTACAAGCCGCAGATGCTGCTGATGGACGAACCGTTCGGCGCGCTCGATGCACAGACGCGGCTGCAAATGCAGGAACTGCTGCTCAACGTCTGGCAGGCGCATCGCACTACGGTGCTTTTTATCACACACGACGTGGAAGAGGCGCTGTTGCTCTCCGACCGCATCTACGTGATGACGGCGCGACCTGGGCGCATCAAAGCCGAGATCGTGGTCGATCTGCCGCGCCCGCGCAACCTGCTCGAAACCGAAAGCGACCCACGCTTCGCCGCGCTGCGCCGACAGGTGCTCACGCTGATCCGCGAGGAGGCGCAGCGCAGCGTCGGTGCCCCGATGACACCAGTATAGTATCTTGTTGTCACAACTTGCTGTCATACACAACAGACGCCATGATCACTACCGTAATGCAGAATAACCGGATCGAGATCCCCGAAGAGATTGTGCGCCACTTTGGCATCAAGCCGGGACACTGTCTTGACTGGCAGCCTGGCGAGGACAAGGACGAAATCCTCATCCGGATTGTCAGCGATCGCGGCGAGTTGGCGCGTCGCATCATGGGGGCAGGGCGACGCTACTCGCCGGAGCGGGATAGCGTGGCAGAACTGGTCGCCGAACGCAGCACAGAAGGATGAAGCTGCCGTCTGCACAATCTCATCTAGCGCAAATTCACAAGGAGGAGAGGAGGAGTGTATGTCACAGTACGACACGCTGATCGTCAACGGCAGAATCGTCGACGGATCGGGCAATCCCTGGTTCTATGGCGACGTGGCGATCAAGGATGATCGCATTGCGGCGGTGGCGGGTCCGGGCGCGCTGGCGCGCAGCGCAGCCGCGCAGGTGATCGACGCCGCCGGGATGGTGGTCTGCCCCGGCTTCATCGACATCCAGAGCCACTCGATCCTGCCGCTGATGGTGGATGGTCGCTGCCTTTCCAAGATTACGCAGGGCGTGACGACCGAGATCATGGGCGAGGGCTGGACGCCAGCGCCGGTGCGCGGGCGCAACACCGACCCGATGGCGCACGCCATTTTTCCCTATCCGCTCGACGCGTGGAAGGCGAACGTCAGCACCTGGACGCGCTTCCGCCACTGGCTGGAGGCGATGGTGGCGGCGGGCGTCTCGCCCAACGTCGGCTCCTTCCTGGGCGGCGGCACGCTGCGCACCATCGGCAAGGGCATGGAGATGGGCAAAGCCAGCGCCGAGGAACTCGACCTGATGCGTGCAGTGATGGCGGAAGCGATGGAGGATGGCGCGTTCGGCGTCTCCTACGCATTGATCTACCCGCCGGACGCCTACGTGGACACCGACGAGCTGGTGGAAATCTGCAAGGTCGTAGCCGCTTACCAGGGCGTCTACATCACCCACATCCGCTCCGAGGCTGAGCAGCTTGTCGAGGCAATGCAGGAGGCGGTCGAGATCGGGCGCCGCGCCAACGTTGCGGTCGAGGTTTATCACCTCAAGGCGGCGGGCAAAGCCAACTGGCATTTGATGGAGCCAGCCATCGCTGTGATCGAAGCAGCGCGCGCCGAAGGCATCGACATCACCGCCGACATGTATCCCTACGCGGCGGCCGGCACAGGGCTGACTGCCGTCATCCCGCCTTGGGCGCAGGCGGAGGACAAGCTCTTCGACAACCTGCGCGACCCGGCGATGCGCGCCAGGATCAAGCAGGAGATGCTGCATCCGTCGGGCGACTGGGAGGCGATGGGCAGCCGCGACCCGGCGGGTGTGATGCCGATCGGCTTTCAGAAGCCGGAGAACAAACAATACATCGGCAAGCGCATCACCGAGATCGCGGCGATGCGCGGCCAGGATTGGATCGATGCGACGTTTGACCTGCTGCTCTCCGAAGAAGACCGCATCAGCACCATCTACTTTTCGATGAGCGAGGACAACGTGCGCCGCCAGCTCACCCTGCCCTGGATCAAAATCTCGACCGATGCCGGCGGCCACGACCCGGCGTGGAGCGAACAATACGGACCCGTGCATCCGCGCTCCTATGGCACTTACCCGCGCGTGCTCGGCAAATATGTACGTGAGGAAAAGGTGCTGACGCTGGAGGACGCCATCCGCAAGATGACCTGGGCGGTGGCGTCACGGCTGCGCATCACCGACCGCGGGCTGTTGCAGACGGGGCTTTATGCCGATATCGTCATCTTCGACCCAGCGACGATCGGCGACCGCGCCACCTTCGAGGATTCGCACCAGCTTTCGGTCGGCGTGCGCGACGTGTGGGTGAACGGCGTGCGTGTGCTGGCGGATGGTCAGCACACTGATGCGCGGCCTGGGCGGATCGTAGAGGGACCAGGGAGGAGGGTCTGAATTGTGAACTGTGAATCATGAACCGTGAAGTGAAAAGTCCGCCGCAAAGGGGCAGACTTTTCATTTGTTGCCGAGAGCGTCGATAACCATCGTTTTTCCCTGCCCCGGTTTCGCTCATACCGAACAACCCAAAAACCACACCAAATTCCGAAGAATCTCCGAACACCGCATCAAGTTCAAGTTTTTCCAGCCGAAAAGAACGTGCTTCCAGTTGGGAGCATGTCAGTAGGTTATCGCCTCCGGCGTGACATGGCAGCCCGTCATGCCGAAGACGATGATTTAAAAAATTCTATACCCGACGTGAAATAGACCTGCTGGAAAATGGGTGTACTTCATGTTCGGGGCGCACAGCCTTTGATTCAAATCGAGGCTGAAAGCTGAAGTCGGCTCAAGCCGACTGGACGCCGCCATGCCAGTCCACTTCAGTGGACTTGAGCGATCAGCCAGTGAATTGATTCACCGGTGCGGCGCAATTGCCCCAAACGTGAAGTACACCCGCTGGAAAATTGGCTGTTGACATTGGTACAATCGTATGCTATAGTACGAATTACCGCATACGATTGCATATAAGGAAACTCGGATGGCACACCAGGATCCTCCCCGCAAACGAGCTGTGACCATGCGCGATGTCGCCAGGCAGGCTGGCGTGTCGCAGAGCACAGTGTCGCGCGTGTTGAATGATGTGGACAACGGCATCCCCATTGGTGAAGAGACGCGCAAACGGGTGATGGAGGCGGTCGAAGCGCTTGGATATTATCCGAATCTCAATGCGGGCAGCCTGCGCGGGCAGAAGACCTTTATGATTGCGATGATGATCGCTGACATTGCCAATCCCTTCTATCATCCGATGGTGCGGGCGGTGCAGGATGTGGCGCGCACGCATCGCTATGATGTGATGATCGCCAACACCGATCATTTGCGGGAAGGCGAGATGCACTTTGTCGAGTCGGTGATTCGGCGTCCGGTCGATGGGGTCATTTTGGTTCCCTATCATCTCACGGAGGCGGACATTGACCGGTTGATTGCCAGGACCGGCGCTGCCGTCGCTGTGCTGGGACAGCATATCCATCACCAGCAGGCGGATACGGTCTATGGCGATGATGATCAGGCAGTGTTTGAGGCAATTTCCTGGTTGATCAACGAGCGCGGCCATCAGCGTATCGGCTTTATCGGCGTGACGAGCAGCTTCTCGGCGGGAGCGCGGCGCAGGGCAGCCTTTCTTGAGGCAATGCGCCATGCCAACCTGCCGATCTACCCGGAGATGTTTGAGATCGGCGATTGGTCGACAGCCAGTGGTGAGCACGCAATGCAGGTGTTCTTGTCGCTGCCGCACCCGCCGACGGCTGTATTTGCGGTCAATGATTTGATGGCGATCGGTGCGATGGAAGCGGCGCAGAATGCCGGTCTACGCATTCCCGAAGACGTTGCGATTGTTGGCTTCGATGACATTCCGCCAGCTTCATGGGTGCGCCCCCGGTTAACGACGGTGGCGCAGCGTTCGGCAGAGATTGGGTGCACGATGGCGGAGGCGTTGTTTGAGCGGGTTCTAGGCGTTTATACAGGCACAAGTCGCCGTTATGAAGTGAAGTGCCGTTTTGTAAAGCGCGAATCGGCGTGAGGTGTGGTTGCAACGCAGCAACTTGTCTGCGTTTTCCAACATAATGTAGTTGTTTTGGTTTCCCAGTAGACGCAAAGGAGAGATTGAAATGCGTAAGTTGTCATTGAGCCTTGCCATGCTCGTGGTGATGGCGATGCTGCTCGCAGCGTGTGGAGGCGGTGCAGCGCCAGCAGACACCGGGGCTGCGCCCGATGCCGCTGCAGATGCACCTGTCGCCGAAGCGCCGGCCGCCGAACCGACGCCGGTGATCAACAACTTCGGGCAGTGTGACGATCCGCTGATATTGTGGCATGGCTTGACCGGTTCCGATGGTGCAGTATTTGCTGAGTTGCTCCAGCAGTTTAGCGACGCCAACCCGGATGTCTGTCTGAACTCTGAAGGCTATCCGTGGGACATCTTCTTCCAGAAGTACCCGACAGCCGTGGCTGCTGGCACCCCGCCAGACCTGGTCATCTTCCATGCTGCGGAGGTCAACCAGATGGCGAACGAAGGTTTGATGCTGCCCCTGGATGACATCATGTTTGCCGATGGTACGTTCAGCGCCGACGACTTCAATGAAACATTGATGGCGCAGCTTACGGTCAATGGTCAGATCATGGCGGTTCCGTTCGACAATCATGGCTGGCTGCTGTGGTACAACACCAAGCTGATGGAAGACGCCGGGCTTGACCCGAATGTGCTACCTGCCAACGGCGCCGAGTTCATCGAGATGGCGCAGAAGCTGACGAAAGATATCAACGGCAAGCACCCGAATGAGGAAGGCTTTGACAAGGACAATGTGGATGTGTGGGCGATTGACTACACGTGGCCGCGCTACACGATCCCGACGACGCTCTGGCAGTTTGGCGGCGCTGTGGTCGGTCCCGATGGCAAGACCGCCACGCTGGACAGTCCCGAGTCAATTGCTGCCGTGCAGTTCTGGCATGACTTGATGTACAAGTACTATGTCGCCCCGCCGGCTGTGCCTGGCAAGATGTGGGCAGGTGACCTGTATAAGAACAACAAACTGGTCTTCATGTGGGAAGGCACCTGGACGGGCGGCTTCATGCGCGACAACCCGGATGTGGCAGCGTTGACCAAGACCGCGTTCATCAACTCGCTGGCGCCGGATGGCAACCAGGCTGTCAAGTTCGACTCGCACATCTTCTCGATCCCGACGGGTGTTGACCAGGCTGGCATCGACAAGGCGAAGAAATTGATGGTCTTCCTGGTCGAGAATGGCGCCTACTGGGCGACATCAGGACAGGTGCCGGCGCTCAAGTCGGTGCAGGCGCTGCCTGAAGTGCAGTCGATTCCGTCGGTCGCCATGGCCGCCGAACAGTTCAACGCCATCGGTCGCACCGATACGTCGCACAAGGCGTTCATCGAGATTCAGACCGCATGGGAAACCGCAGTGGGCAATGCGCTTGCCAGCCCGGACGCCGATGTTGCTGCTGCACTCAGAGCTGGCAACGAGCAGGTTCAGGCGATCCTCGATCGTCCGTAGTCTGTCTGCCAAGAGCAGCCTGAGCACATGACGGTTGCTCGATCCTTGTGGCAGCGGTTGGAAAATGACCGCTGCCACAAGGGTTTCTGACATCGACAGGATTTCGTTCACCGGGATTGAATGACATGACCACATCTGCGCTTCCTGCCAGGCACACGTCCTCGAACCAGCGTTGGAAGACACTGCGCAAGCAGCTTCCTAATTATCTCTTTGTGTTACCGCACTTTTTCTTTTTTGCGGTGTTTTTGCTCTATCCAATCGTGCGCGGCGTGCAAATTAGCCTGTACGACTGGAAGATCATGCTCAAGGATCAGAACTTCATCGGGGTGGCAAACTATCAGGCGCTGCTGCGCGACCGGATGTTTTGGGAAGTGTTGGGCAACACCGCAGAATTCATGATCATCACTGTGATCATCAATGTGATCCTGGCGCTCTTTGTGGCGACGGGGCTGAAGCACAAGTTCTTTGGCAGCGATTTTCTGCGCGTGCTGTTCTATGCGCCCGGCATCCTTTCGGTCTCGGTGATCGGCATTATCGGCATCCGGGTGTGGGATACTCAGATCGGCATCATCAACTACTTTGCTACAACTATGTTGGGCTTGCCCCGTGTCTCGTGGCTGGGCAATCCAGACATCGTCATTCCGGCGCTGGCGCTCACGACCGTTTGGTGGACGTTCGGCTTTCCGATGCTGGTTTTCATTGCCGGTTTACACAACATTCCCGAACAACTCTACGAGGCGGCGAAAATCGACGGCGCTGGCCATTTTGGCACCTTCCGCCATATTACCCTGCCTCTGATTATGCCGACGATGCTCTTTGTCGTCGTCACACAGTTTATTGCTCACATGCAGGTGTTTGCGCAACCTTACATTATCACCGGCGGCGGGCCTGGCAATGCGTCACGGTCGGCCACGATGTACCTGTATGAGACGGCCTGGAAGTTTTTTCGCTTCGGCTACGCATCGGCGATTGCGGTGGCGTTGGCGGCGATCATGATCGTGGTGACGATCATCCTCTTCTCGATTATGCGGCGGCGCACTGAGTACTAGCGCAGGAGGCAATTATGACGACTTTGACCCGAGTTTCTTCTCCCTCGGCGCGACGGCGGATCAGCAAGGAATTTTGGCGATCGTTGGGGATGTGGTTGATCTTTCTGCCGCTGGCGCTGGTCGTGGTGATCCCGGTGCTGTACATGTTTTCAATGGCATTCACGTTGGAAGCGAATCAACTCAAATTCCCCATCGAATGGATTCCAAATCCGGTGACGTTCAGCAACTTCACCAAAATCTTTGTGGATCCACAGTTGCCGATTGTACGCTGGTTCACGAATAGCCTGATCATTGCCACGGTGGGCACGGGGATCATTGTCTTTTTGTCGTCGCTAAGCGGCTATGCGTTTGCGCGCCTGGAGTTTCCGGGTAAGAATCTGCTCTTTTCGCTGCTGCTGTTTAGCCTGATGATCCCAGCGGCGGTGACGTTGATCCCGGCTTTCCTGCTGCTGCGCGACCTGAAATTGCTCAATACCTATCACGCCATCTGGTGGCCCGCTGCCGCCTCGGTGACGGGTATTTTTCTGATGCGTCAGCACTTCTATTCGATTCCGGTTGAATTGGAAGATGCTGCGCGTGTCGACGGCGCAAACCGCTTCCGCATTTACTGGCAGATCTGCCTGCCGTTGGTGCGTGGCGCAATGGTGGCGCTCTTTATCTTTGCCTTCTTGGGGCTGTGGAACGACCTCTTTTGGCCCCTGATTGTGCTGAGCGAACGCGCGGCGCTCACCCTGCCAGTTGGTCTGCTCGTCATTCAGCAGGGCAGCTACATCCAACGCGGGCTGGCGTTTGCTGGCGCGTTCATTGCATCGGTGCCCGTGTTGGTATTCTATGCGTTCTTCCAGCGCAAGATTATTGCGGGCATTACCACCGCCGGGCTGGCAGGGCGCTAAAGTGTTGTTGCGGGTTTCGTAATGCGTGAAGCTCGACTAAAGCTCTGCTATCGCGAAACACTCGGCACGCAAGACAAAACATAAAACACGAAACATTCGACACGAAACACGACAGGAACTACTCTCATGTCACACCAGACTGCACAAATTTTGCTGGACAGCAACCGCACCATCGCCGAAATTTCACCGCTGCTTTTTGGCGGCTTCGCCGAACACATGGGACGCTGCGTCTATGAGGGAATCTACGATCCCAAGTCCGTCCATGCCGACGCAAACGGTCTGCGCACCGATGTACTCGACGCACTGCGCGCCCAACGGTACACGACGATCCGCTATCCCGGCGGCAACTTCCTGAGCGGCTACAACTGGCTCGACGGCGTCGGTCCCAAAGAGCTGCGCCCGCGCCGCCGCGAGCTGGCCTGGCAATCACTGGAAACCAACCAGTTCGGCACCAACGAATTCATGACCTTCTGCAAGGCTATCGACGCCGCGCCGATGCTGGGCGTCAACATGGGCACCGGCACAATCCAGGCGGCGTGCGACCTGGTCGATTATTGCAACACGCCGTCGGGCACCTACTATTCTGATCTGCGCGCCAAACATGGCTACGCCGCGCCCCACAACGTCAAATACTGGTGCGTCGGCAATGAGATGGATGGTCCCTGGCAGATGGGACACCTGGAGGCGCACGAATATGGCGCCAAGGCGCGCGAGGCTGCCAAGCTGATGCGCTGGATGGATCCGTCGATCCAGACGATCCTGTGCGGTTCCTCCAACGACCAGATGCCAACCTACCCGGAGTGGGATCGCGTGGCGCTCGAAGAGGCGTGGGAGCACATGGACTATCTCTCGATGCACTACTACGCCGGCAACCGCGACAACGACACCGCCAGCTTCCTCGCTAGCGCCGTGCAGTTCGAGCAATTTGTCGACACGCTGGAAGGTGTGCTGCGCTACGTCAAAGCCAAACGCCGCAGCAAACACGACATCTACCTCTCCTGGGACGAGTGGCAGGTCTGGTACAAGGGCGACCCGCTGCAAGGGAACTGGACTGAAGCGCCGCACCTGGCGGAGGAGATGTACAACCTGGAAGATGCGCTGGTCGTCGGACAGTGGCTCAACGTCTTCCTGCGCAAGAGCCATGTGCTCAAGATCGCCTGCGTCGCGCAGATCGTCAATGTCATCTCCTGGCTGCACACGCGCGGCGACGAGCTGCTCAAGCATCCGTCGTACTATGTCTTCGAGCTGGTGAGCAACCACGCGCACGGGCTGGCGCTCGATGCGTTGGTCAAGGCGCCGCGCGTCGAGACCAAAAAATATGGCGACGTGCCTGTGCTCGACGTGTCGGCTTCCTACGACCCGGCCAGCGACAAGGCGGCGATCTTCATCGTCAACCGCAGCCTGACCGACAGCGTCGTCACCGACATCGCCTGGCAGGATGGCCGCACGGTGACGCTGGACAAAGCGTGGCAGCTCGCCGGCAACGACCCGAAGGCGTTGAACACCTGGGAGAACCGCAACGCACTCACCGCGCAGCCAATCGCCGCCCCGCGCGTCGAGAACGGCAAAGCCACAATCCTGCTCCCGCCGCTCTCGTTCACCGTGCTGACGGGGCGCGCTGCGTAGTTGGGATGTAGAGACTGAATGGAACGCGGATGACGCGGATCGGGCTGATTCGCGCGGATTGAATCCGCGTTGATCCGCCCGATCCGCGTCATCCGCGTTCTATTTCTTACTTTTGCACTGACACAAGGCAGGTGGAAACAAATGACAACCGAACAACAGCTTTCCCTCGACGGCGCGTGGGATTTTCAGATCGACCCCAGCGATGGTGACGATATTCTCTCGATCAAGGCGTGGCGCACGGCGCACGTGCCCATGCCCTGGCAGGCGCAATTCGACGATCTGCGCGGCTACAGCGGGACGGCCTGGTATCGCCGCCGCTTCGACTTCGACGGCGACCTGAGCGGCAAGGCCGCGATTCTGCACTTTGGCGCGGTCGATTATCACGCCATCGTCTGGCTCAACGGGCGGCGCGTCGGCGAGCATGAGGGCGGCTATCTACCCTTCGACTTCGACGTGACTTCCCTGCTTCAGCCGGGCGAAAATGTGCTTGTCGTGCGCGTGACCGACCCCAACGACGACCGCAGCCGCTTTCCCGACGCACCCTTCAGCGAGGTTCCGCACGGCAAGCAGAGCTGGTACGGGCCGATCGGCGGCATCTGGCAGAGCGTGACGCTGAGCGTGCTGCCCGCCGTCCACATCCAGGCGGTGAAGCTCACACCCCAGCCCGGCGAGAACGCCATCGAGATCGCCGCCACGCTCAACGCACCGCTGCCGGAAGGCGCCACGCTCACGGCGACCGTGCTCGATCCAGCCGGCCAGGTCGTGGCGGAAACATCGCTTACCGACGACGGTCGCGGTCGCGCCGAACTGAGCAGCCCGGCGCAGTGGTGGAGCCCGGACAACCCGGCGCTCTACACTGTCGTCACAACGCTCACGCAACACGCCAACACGCAACACGCAACACGCACCACCTGCGGCTTCCGCACCGTCGAGGCGCGCGACGGGCGCATCTATCTCAACGGTGAGCCGATCTATCTGCGCGGCGTGCTCGACCAGGCGTACTACCCGGAGACCATCTACACGCCGCCCAGCCTGGAATATCTGGAAGATCAGGCGCGCAAGGCGAAGGCGCTCGGTCTCAACTGTCTGCGCATCCACATCAAGATCGAAGACCCGCGCTACTACGACGTGGCCGACCGCCTCGGCCTGCTGGTCTGGACGGAAATCCCCAACTGGGTGCTGCTGACCGACGCCGCCGACCGCCGTATCAAGGAAACCTTCCGCAGCATGGTCGAACGCGACTGGAACCACCCGTCGATCATCATCTGGACGCTGGTCAACGAAAACTGGGGCACCGACCTGGCGCGCAATCCTGAACACCGGCGCTGGCTGGCGGAGTTCTATCACGAAGCCAAGCAGATCGACCCAACGCGGCTGATTGTCGACAACTCAGCGTGCCAGGGCAACTTCCACGTGGCAGGCGACATCGAGGACTACCATCCCTACCGCGCCATCCCGGATCACGCCGACAGTTGGGACGCCTGGTCGCGTGCGTTCGCCAGCCGCCAGAGCGATTGGATCTGGGCGCACGATTATCTGCACGAACGTCGCCCCGATCTGCCGCTGCTCGTCTCCGAGTTTGGCAACTGGGGGCTGCCCGACCCGGCGGAGATTCAGGAAAAAGGCGCCGATCCCTGGTGGTTCGAGACGGGTCACGAATGGGGCGATGGCATCGTCTATCCGCACGCCATGCCGCAGCGCTTCATCGATCATGGGCTGGATGCGGTTTTCGGAACGTTGGCCGCCTTCACGCGCGATTCCCAGGCGCATATGGCGCGCAGCCTGCACTACGAGATCACCACGATGCGCCTGCTGCCCGCCATTGCCGGTTACATCATCACCGAGTTCACCGACGTGCATTGGGAGTGCAACGGTCTGCTCACGATGCAGCGCAAGGTCAAGCACAGTCTGGACACGATCTTCACGCCGCTCAACCAGGACAACGTCGTGGCGCTGCGTCCGCAACGCTGGAGCGGCAAGCCAGGCGAATCACTGGCAGTGGAAGTGCGCGCGTTTGGCGTCGATGGCGAGCGCAACGACGGCGTGATCGCCTGGCGCGCCGGCGATGCCCACGGCCAGTTGAACGCCCCCGGCGGCGTGATCACCGCACCGCTTGTCGCGCCCGGCATGGTGACGCTGGAGGCGCGCTGGCTGGCGGACGACGGCGCCGCAATCGCCAACAACCAGGTTGAGCTGGCTTGCGTCCCCGCGTCTCAGTTCGAGGGTGCGCTGGCAGTCATCGATGATCCGGCGCTGGCGGCGACGTTGCGCACGCTTGGCTACACCGTCAGCGAGACGCTGCCCGACGATGCATCCACACCGGTGGTGGCTCGGCGCTACACAAAGATGCTCGAAACTGCCGTGCAGCAAGGCGCGCATCTGCTCCTGCTGGCGGGTGAGCCAACACCAGGCGATCAGGAGAGCATCCGCCTGCCCGCCGGCGCCGTGATCGCGCGTGAGGGCACGCCGTGGCAAGGCGACTGGGCGACGGCGTTCTCATGGATCAAGAAGCAGGGGCCGTTCGCCACGCTGCCAGGCAGCCCGCTGCTGGAGATGGAATACGCGCCGGTGATGCCGGACTATGTCCTGGTGGGACTGCCGATGTGGGCCTATCGCACGCACAGTTGGGCCGGGCTGGCGTTGGGCTGGATTCACAAGCCGGTCTCACTGCTGGCGGAGATGCCCTACGGCAAGGGCAAGGTGGCGATCACGACCTTCAAGCTCAACGCGCAGACGCTGGCGGAAGATGCGGTGGCGCAGGCGATCTGGCAAGGGGTGTTGCAATTGTTGGATTAAAGTGAATCTACTTTGAAACCAAGAGAATTCGCTCCACAAAGCCATGAATCGCAAAGTGAACTCACTGTAAAGCATTGGCATCAATGCACAACGGGCTCTGTTCACGTTCGATTCACCTCACAACTGTATAAAGGCGACTGAATCGAACGCCGGGGCGCCTGGGGATGATGTGATTGGCTTGGGTCACTCTATCAACCCCAGCGCCCGCTGCAGATTACGAACATCGAGCGGCGAATCCTTTAGCGCCGATCTGTCATCCTGATGGTATTCCACAGTTTTCAACATCTCTTCCACCTTTGCCCGACCGTCGGGATGTTGCACCGCTTCGAGTGGCGAGCGGTTGCCCAGTTCAGGAACCGGCGTGTTCAGCCACTTCTGCGCCTCCCGTTCCAGCAGTTCAAGTTCGACCTGCCTGGCCGCCGGATCGTGCGTGAGGCGTTCGCGTGGGGGCAGAATGCGGCGTGACGCAACGGCATCAACCTTAAACGCCGCAAACGTGTCCTTCTGGTGCGCGATCAGACCGTCCAGCAGCTCTTCCAGCAACTGGCGCCCAAGCACAAGCCGCTCCCGGCTCAAACAGTCGAGCCGCAGCATTCTGGGACCGACGTAGAGATCGCCCAGACACAAAAACGAAGGGCTGCCCGGCCCCTGTGACCATTCCGTGCGCAGACGGAGTGCTCGGTCTCCATCCTTCTCAGCGTTTTCCCCAGGGGCGCGTGAGCGTCCGCGCAGCAGCCAGTTGTAATGTTCAGCGTTGCGAATCTCCTCGCTGGCGCCGGCATAGACAAACTCTTCAGATTGGTCGAGGCGCTCAATCGTTTTTGCATAATCAAGAACATTATAGGTGGCTGACGCCTCTACAAGTTCGTGTCCTTCAGCGCTGCGGTAGATTGGATTTGCCTCATCCTCCTGCACCTGCTGCCCGAAACGGAACAATTCCAGGCTGTGATCACGATAAAACTCGCTGTACGCACCTTCGGGATGTTCAGCCCGGTAGTGCTGCCAGCGTTCAGTCAAAAAGCGCTCCCACCTTTGTTTCTCATCGGGAGCGAAGAACATAACGCTGCCCGTGAAGCCCCAGCGTTCGTCCGTCCGCAAGATGCGCGCCAACACAAGCTGCCATTTGCGCGCCTTGAGCGACATGGTGATGTCATAGGCCTGAAACACCTCACCGTTCAGCACATCTTTGACCATTTCTCCAACGCCCGGCGTAACTTCCTGAACCTCGAAGAGGCGCAGCCGGTTGGTTTCGATCCAACTGTGCAGCATAGCCTGCTGCGCCGGTGGCAGCGTCGGCCCAACCCGCCTGGCAAACCGGTCGATCAACCGCTCACCGTCCGCCGGCGCGAAATCAAAGAAATACCATTCCTGGAACGCCGCCATCTGCGGCTCACTGTCGGGCAACATGCGCGTGCGCGCTGCCTTCTCGCCAAAGAAGAGCACAATCGCTCTATCAAGCTCCGGGCCCCTGGCGCGCTCATAGACGTACTCCAGGATACTTGCACGCAACGCTTCTTCGTCGTCTTGCGGCGCACCCACCGGCGTTGGCGCAAAGTCGAACGGCGGAAAATCCGTCTGGCGTGCAGAAGCGCTGCGCAGCGCCCGGCGTTTTTCGGCGCGCGCCTTTTGCTTCTTGAGTGCGTGACGCTGTTGTTTTTTGGTTGGTTTTGCCATCGGATCAATCACTCCTGCGAAATACATATCCCAAATTCATGTATAGGATACCATTGCATCTTCACAGATTGATGAACAAACAGACAACTTCATTCCATCCCGCTAATCCATGCCTGGAGCCTCCGGTGATTCGGAATGTTCCAGCAGAACGCCTGCCGCAACGCCTCGTCCGGAATCTGACCGGCCTGCTCAGCCAGCAAACGACGCCCGCGCACCAGCATCTGTTCTGCCCACGGCTCGCCGATGGCATCCAACACGGCACAGCAGGTCATGTACAGCGAACTGGGATCGATAGCCTGTTCGATCAACAGGGGTGGGTCGTCCACCAACTCGGCGATGCAGGCCAGCGCTCGCTCACTGTCACCCGTCTTCAAGGCAAGCTCGGCCTGGGCGCCTACAATTTCGGGAAGCAAGCGCCGGCTTGCCTCACCTTGTGCTATGTCGCGAGCCTGGGCCAGCGCTGCGGCCGCTTTCAATCGCCGGCCCTGCCGTTGCTGGACAAGCCCACTGAGCAGCCACGCTTCAGCCAGCAGAGCGGCGACGCCGAGCTTCTGAGCCATGTCCAGCGCCCGATCGACCTCGGCGTCTTCTATCATTTCCCTCGTAGCAAGCGCCAGGCGAAGCCGGAGCAGCAGCAGGCGCAACTTGAGCAGCAGGGCGCTCAGCTCATCGGCCGTAGCCGCTGCATGCTCGATAATTTCCCTCGCTCCTTCCCAGGCGCCGAGCTGAACATAGAACGTGGCTGCTTCCAACTGGGCCGCCGTCGCCGTCCAGCGATCGTCAATGGCTTTGCAGTGCTGGAGGAGCTGCGGGTAGAGCGCAAGACAATCTGCACAATGCAGCGACTCGCGATGGAACGCCATCTGGTTTAGCAACACCTGTCCCTCGAGCCAGGGGTGGTGAAGCTGGTGTGCCAGAGACAGGGCGGTGTCCAGCAAACCTTCAGCCCGGCCATATTCTCCCCTGGTATAGGCGACCATCCCCAACCCCATAAACGCTCCTCCGCGGACGAGCGACTGTTCAGGGTGGGTTGCGCTTTTCAGCAATTCCGAAAAGGCTACGTCTGCAGCGACCAGATCGCCCAACGACCATGCCGCGATGCCCACATGCAGCCGACACGGCATCACCAGCGCCGGTGTTTCCATCGTCTGCGCGCTACGCAGCGCCTGGGCATAGCGGCCCTGAGCAAGTGATATCTCGCTGCGCCACCAGTGCGCACGACCGGCCACCAGGTGCGCCTCCACCTGGGCAGCGAGATTGCCGGCAGCGACAGCCAGTTTGAGCGCTGCATTGGCGGCCGTGATCGCCTCCCAGTAACGGGTTGTCTCCTCTGCCAGAATTGCGCGACGCAAGGCGGCAATCAGTTGTTGCGACGGCTGCTGGGTCAGCCCGGCTAGATACTCCAATTCGCCCACATCCTGCACCCGAGCGCGCTGGTTACGCAGCAGCGCATGGGACTGTTCGCGCAGGAGCAACAGGTCGAAGCGTGCACCATGATCCTCGGGCGGCGTCAACGCCAGGGCCTGTGTCAGCAGATCAACGGCCGTCATATAGGAGTGAATCGCCATTGCGTCCTGGCTGGCGGCTCGTAGATGCTCGACTGCCCTGACATGCTCTCCTGCTTGTGTGAAATGCCATGCTAACACCTGCGGCGTCACTGAAGATGCCGTCCTGTCGTGATTGTACTGCTCTGCCAGGGCTGACCCTACAGCCCGATGCAGCCATGCCCGGCGCCCTTCATCGAGCGCATCGTACAAATATGTCTGAAAGAGATGGTGCCGGAACCGATAACACAGGTTCGATGCAACCAGGTTGGTGGGTTTGTTGGAAGGGACAACGATACGATGCGTCGTGGCAAGCGCGCCGTTGAGACGCTCGACAGCCAGTTGTTCATCCACGTGCGCCACTGCAGCCACGACCTGGGCGCTGAACTCGTCGCCCTGGACACAAGCAACTTCAAGCAATCTGCGGTCACTGCTGGACAGACGATCCATGCGTTCGTCGATCAACGCTTCGATGTTTGGGGGCAGGGCGCTCCAGTCGATCTCGTCGCTTGCGACCCAGCGCCTGTCTCGATCCTGACTAAGCGCGCCACAAGCTGTCAGTGTATGGACCATTTCGACCGTAAACAGCGCGTGCCCTTCCGTGTGTCGATAGAACGCCACCCGGAAAGTCTCATCATAACGATTTGGGTTACGGTCGAGCAGACTGTCAATAAAGCGCCGCCCGTCAGCTTGATCCAGGTCGACCAGCACTGCGGAAGGATGGCGTCGCAGTTCATGGAGAACCTGACCGGCAAACTTGCCATGCACGTCCTGTTCCAATGCCAGCGCGCCTGGGCGGTATGCACATGCGATGAGAACGTGGCTTCTGTTCAGCCGCTGCACCAGGTGGTGAATGAGAGCAAGCGTGCCAGCGTCCGCCGCATGCAGGTTGTCCAGCGCAAGCAGAAGCGGTGCGTGGCGCGCCAGCCGCGCGAGGAAGCGCGTGAGTTGGTCGAAGAACGCAGTTTGTGGCGCCCTGGCCTGGTTGTTCTGCCATCCACCCTCTGCGCTCGCGGTCGTTGGCGCCAAAATTGTCGCTGTCCGTGCAGCAAGCAGTGGGTCGCTTTGTCTCGCTGCGCCAGCCAACGCCAGCGACGCCCAGTCCGGCGCTTCTTCGCGAAGCAAACGCAAGATCTCAAATGAGGGGAATGATCGACGCCCACTGGTTTTCCCAGCGACCAACATGCCCAGTGCATCGACAACAGGTTGGTACGGATCGCCGATTCCCCAGAGTGCGGTGGACGCGCCGACAGCAACCAGCCACGGTTGAGGCGCTCTCGCAAGCTGACGGGCGAATTCATGCAGCAGCGTCGTCTTGCCGCTGCCACCCTCGCCCACAATCAACAGGATGCCGCCGTGATTGGAGACAGCTTTGCGTGCACAATCTTGCATCAGGGTAAGCTCTTGCTTCCGCCCAACAAAATGTTTGCTAACCAGTGAGTACGAGTCGGCTGGTGATGGTGGAAGAATATGCGTTTCAAAGCGACCTGGCGATTCGATCTGCACGGTCTGACCCGCCTGCAGCGTTTCATAGAGAGCCGTGGTCTCCACTCCCGGCTTTGCATCTAACTCGTCCTGCAGTTGACGTTTGTAGGTTTCGTAGTGCAACCAGACATCTTGGCGTTGCCCGATAGCGGCATAGGCCAGCATGATCTTCTGGTGTACTGCTTCGTGGAAGGGGTCGAACTGCAGACAACGCTTATACAACGCCAATGCTTTTGCGATATCCCCCCGATCAAAGTAATCATCCGCCAGATCATGATGCGCCCTGCCTACAAGTCGCTCCAACTCGCTGCGCACATTGCGCACCCATTGCTCGAACTCCGGGCAGCCTGGCAGCGTAAAGCCTTCCAGAAACGGCCCCCGATATAGCGCAATAACCTGTTCCATGTTGTCTGCCCACGTGGACGCGCTGGCCGGCGTTTTGAGCAGGTCCAGCAGGCGCACGACATCCACAAATGCGTCACTGGCAATGTCGAATTGCACCGTCGTTCGCGTGATATGCAAGTGGGGAACGCGCAGGTCTCGGTCGCCGATCACCGCACGCAGATTGGCGAGCACGCGGCGGAAATTGGCCGTGGCCGCTTGTTCAGGCTGACCCGGCCACAGAAGCTCGGCCAGCACGGCGCGTGGGTGGGAGCGGGTGTATTCCACGGCCAGAAAGGCCAGGAGGCTGCGCACTTTGTCGGATTCAATGCGCGTGGGGATCGGCTCTTCCAGGGTTAGTTGGAAAGGGCCGAGCAACGCCAGGTTGAGGTGTGGCATAGTGTTCTCCCAACGCATGACAGTGACGACGACGCCAGATATATCAAGCAAACCATGCTGGAATTCTACTACAGTATG
This sequence comes from Chloroflexota bacterium, assembly GCA_016861025.1. Classification (GTDB taxonomy): domain Bacteria; phylum Chloroflexota; class Anaerolineae; order Caldilineales; family Caldilineaceae; genus Caldilinea. The sequence continues at coordinate 302,342 of BOKO01000005.1, read as the reverse complement.
GATTATCCATCCGTACTTTGCGCGCGATCTGCGCGCGATCAATTGCTATCATAGAAACAAAATCGTTAATTACGGATCAGAGCACTGGAACCGGGGTAACGTTGGAGATTTGCAGGCGAATCTCAGGTTGGTGCTGTTCTCTTCGCCGATGCTGCAGTAGAAGGTCAAGAATTGCAATGCCTTGGACACGAGTTCAATCTGGCAACGAACTAAGCCCTGATAACTCGGAGGTAGCGAGTCCAGACCTTGCGAACCTGGCCCGGAAGATAACGCCCCAGTACGGCCGGGATGACATCGTGCTGCCCAAAGACCAGCTAGCGCTGTTGCGCGAAATAGTCATCGCTGTGCGCGGCCACTCGGCTGTCCTGGAGGAATGAGGGATAGGTTGCAAACTGGTTACGAACTGCGGCGTCACCGTACTTTTTGCCGGGCCATTCGGCACGGGGAAGACCATGGCGGCCGAAATCATCGCCGGCGAGTTAAGGCTTGATCTCTATAAGATCGACCTGTCCACGGTCGTCAGCAAGTACATCGGCGAGACGGAGAAGAACCTGGAGCGCATTTTTGTCGAGGCCGAGCGTAGCAATGCGATTCTCTTTTTCAATGAGGCCGACGCGCTCTTTGGCAAGCGCAGCGAGGTGCGCGACTCGCATGACCGCTATGCCAACATCGAGAGCAGCTACTTGCCGCAGCGTATGGAAGCGTATGATGGCGTGACGATCCTGGCCACCAACCTGCGCGCCAACCTGGATGAGGCGTTCACGCGGCGCCTCCAGTTCGCGGTCGACTTCCCGTTTCCCGAAGAGCAGGATCGGCTGCGCATCTGGCAGACGCTCTTCCCACCTGATGCGCCGCGCGCGCCGGATTGATGGATGAAGCAAATTTTTCTCTACGTGACGATTACACAATACGAAAGCCGCTTACTGCAAGATAGCCCAATCACACTTGAACGTAAGGAGGTCAAAGGGCTACTGACGACAAAAGTTGCGAGACTGACCACCAAGTAATGTGGCGCCATCGCATGGAGCCGTGAGAGGAGACGAATATGACGCTCAACATGAAAAAACGGGTTGTGATTCCGCTACTTGTCCTGTCCATCCTACTTGTATTGGCTATGGCGTGCAACAACGGTTCCAATACACCATACGTTGAGCCGCCTACCCCAGAACCTACAACGCCGCCGCTTCCGGACCTGATCTTGCTGGATATCATCCTGAAGTCGGGTCCGCAGCCAGGCGCGTATGAGGATCAGGTGATCATCAACACTGTGGTTCAAAACATAGGCGCCAACGCAACACAGGGCTTCAACGTCTGGTGCGAGTTCCAATGTAAGGAAGAGCCCAACTGGAGCCCCACCTACTTCAGCGGCATGAACCTGCCCAACGGCTTGGGCGCTGGACAGACAATCACCTTGGGCGATGACAGCTGGCTCAGCCTGTCAGACTGCCCATTTCGCGGCAGTCGCACATTCACATGCCGGGCAGACGCCGAGGACTATGTCAAGGAGTCGGACGAGACAAACAACGTTCGGGAAGAAATCATCATGACCGGACGTTAGGTAGACGTTATTATGGCAGGCAAGCAACAGACCGCTGAGGTTCAGAACAAGCGACAGGTGCAACCGAAGGCGGAACCAGCCGCCGCCGAAAAAACGCGGGACGGGGCAGAGGTCGCCGGTGCGTGGTTTGCGGGTCTCGCCGCAGCATCGGGGGATGGCGGCATGGGCCATCGGATCGAACTGCTAGGCAACAGGTAGGTGCAGCGTGTGCAGCGTACTGCACTGGTGAGTGAAATTGGGCGTGTACAAGGCAATCAATACTTACAGAAGCATGCAGATTCCCTGAAACAGCACAGCAAATCATGGACTAACAGACACATCAAGTAAACATTGAACAAATGTGATTGTACCCATAGATGTCGAGCAAGGAGAAGGAAAGCGAGTGTTGGAGAGATAGGTCAAGAACTGGCCGGCCAAGGACTCCAGGCGAGCGAAACGATGGTTGTGGCTGATGGCAGTGCGTGTCACTTTCCAGACATGCTCTTGCGGATTGAGCTCGGGCGAAGCAGGAGGGAAGTACATAAGTTGGAGTCTGGGATTGGCCGCCAGCAACGTATCAATCGGTGCACCGAAATGCCAGAGGGAGCAGCCCCACAGTATCAAGATCGGTTGCTCTGGGTATAAGCTTCAGGCTCACAGCACCATATCTTCTTCGACCTTTGTACCAACCGTCAGTCGTTACCATAATAAATTTTCATTGTTTGTTGTGCCCGTCAAGGCATATACTACGACTACTCAGGAGGTATCCCGTGCTCAAATATCTTTTTTCGCCAGTGTCCAGTAGGCTTATGTCATTGATGATGCTCCTTCTCATGCTGCTTGCATTTATCATTTGTGACGGGGGTTGTTCGGGCATTGGAAGTGATGCGGGGCGGGCGGTGGAAAGAGGGATGGCAACCGCAGGAGCGGATATCCGCAGTGCCGTGACGGCTGCAGCTGAGTCTGCAGAGAAGATTGCCGCTCGTGTACTTGGAACCAGTGAGGAAATTGCAGCTCAGGTGCTCAAATCCCTAGACACAGCGATTGCCACACTTGACAACAACTCGGGCGAATGGCAGAGCGTACTACTTCAGTTGGAACGAGAACTCCCTAAAGAACTACAGACCACCATACGCATTGAGGTTAATAACCTGCTCAAGGAGTCGATTGCGGCTACTGGCCAGGAGTTTCGGTGCAATACCGATTTCGTAGGGCAACGAGTCAAAGAAAGACTGTTGCAGATCAAAGCCAGGATCACTGGGCAGTCAGTTCCTACTTTTTCCCCGGTCTTTTGTAACCCCGTACCTGAAATCATTGATTACGAGTCGGTGATGTCAGGCCGACTGACAGCTGTAAAGATATATGGCTACAATTTCGGCGACATTTCGCCTATGCGTTTGGTAATTGAGAACGATGGAGAGTCGACTGATGTTACTAGCAAAGTTGATTATCCAGGTAGCTATGTCATTACTATCAACCTAGGACACAATGGCGTGCCTTTGTCGTCTGCAAGCGATCGGTTGATCTTCTACTGGCAGGACAAGAAAATCTATACGATTGGAGTTGCTCAACCACAGCCGACTGATACTCCAATGCCTTCACCTGTGGTCTCCAGTTATACAGCCAGTGTTGCCGGACACGGGCTTGCTGCATGCCCCGCCGATTCTCAGCTAATCGGCGGCGGTCATCGCATCAGTCAGAATCTGTGGGCGTCAAGTCATTCACCCCATGGAACAGCGTGGTTTGCCATGGCCGCAGGCCCTAACGGTCCGTCACAAGAGACAATCATGGTAGAGAGTCTCTGCGTCCGCGGGCTGCCGACCGATGCCAGAGTAAATGTTCGCTATCAGACTTTCATGGCCAATGAACTGACCATGGAGGGCCAACGCGTAGGCTGTGGGAGTGGAGAACATCTACTGGGAGGCGGCTACGAGTATCAAGGAGCCTACACATCCCCGGACGCTTCGTATCCCGACCAAAACGGTTGGCGCGTTAGCCAAGCAGGGACAATTTCGAGTAGTGGCAGTGTAACAGTGTACGCAGTCTGCTATTCCGGGCCTGTGAGTAACCCCACGGTGATGATCGCGACTACAGCTGGCCCAGGCTCTGGGAATTCAGTGGTCGCAGCTCATGCAGTGTGTCCTCCCGGCACTGTCAATACCGGAGGCGGCTATCGAGCCCGCATTTGGGTCCATCCGTTTGTACAGGTGAGCCGAGACAATGGCTGGCAGGTTGAGACTTACGATTGGTATGATGAGACACTTACGGGAAGATCCCGTTCCTGGAACTTGACGGTCTACGCTGTGTGTGTACAATTCAGATAGGCCTCAGTGATCTATGTATTGCATAGATCGGCTTTGGGAACTTGGCTAACCTCCTCCTGTCTCAAAGCCGGTCTACGTATCTGCGTATCTCTCTCCAGATCCGTTCCCAACGCCGACAAAGCGTTGAGCCCCTCGCACACTACTTTGGCACAACGCCGCAGTTTTGGCTGAGCCTTCAAAGCAAATATGACTTGAGGCTGGCAGAGGCGAAGGTGGGAGAGCGCGTCCGCCGAGAAGTTGTGGCGCGCCTCCGCGTTGCGACGTGACAACCTGGCTGCTCAACAACCAGATTACGATGCTGTCAGCCGCGCCGCCATCGCCTCCGCCGGGTGCAGCGCCTGTCGCCCCGTTGCGCTGAAAATCTGCTGGCGACAGCTCACGCCAGCGGCCACGATCACGGTCTCCGTTGCAGCAGCGCGCACGGCGGGCAGCAAGCCGTGTTCCGCCATCTTGAGCGAGACCTCAACATGCTCGGACTCGTAGCCAAACGCGCCCGCCATGCCACAGCAAGTGCTGTCGATCTCCTGCACAGTGTAGCCCGCCAGCGTCAGCGCCTGCACCGCCGGTTTGGTTCCGATCAACGCCTTCTGGTGACAGTGACCGTGCAGCAGCGCCGTCTGCGGATTGCCGCCAAAGGGCGAAGCGTCGCCTCCCGCCAGCCGCGCCGCCACATACTGCTCGAAAGTGAGACACGCCGCCGCCACCACCGCCAGTCGTCCATCGTCGGGCAGCAGCGCGGCGTAATCATCAACCACCGCCGACCAATCGCTTGGCTCCAGAAAGAGGATCGGGCGTCCGGCGGCGGCGTAGGGATGCAGCGCCTCGACTACGCGCAGGGCTTTGCGCCGCGCCAGGTCGATCATGCCCTTCGACAAGGCAGGACGCCCCGTATCTGTCACCGGCGCAACCGTCACGTCGCCCCCAAGCGCCGCCAACACAGTGACAGCGGCTCGTGCAACGTGAGGATAGGAAAACGTGTTGTAGGTGTCTACAAAAAGAACCGGCGCATTATCCGGTGATTGTGCGATTGTGCAACTAGAGATTGGAGATTGGAGATTGTCTCCCGCTCTCCCCCTCTCCCCCTCTCCCTCGTCCCTCTTAAATGGTTTCCGGCTGAAGCGCGGCAGCGTGCGCGCCTTGCTGATGCCAAGCCAACGGTCGAGGATGGATTTGGTCAGCCCTAGTGAGAGCATCCAGTTTGCCAGCGGTGCGCGCCAGCCTGATCCCAACCGGCTGAGCGTGTCGATGTGCGCAAAGAGATAGTCGCGTTTGCGGCGCGGGTGATCGGCGTAGTAGTGCGCCAGGAACTCGGTTTTGATACGCGCCATGTCCACCGACGACGGACACTCGGATTTGCACGCCTTGCACGCCACGCACAGCTCCATCGCTGCGTACATGCGCGGGCTGGTCAGCTCAGTCGCGGGCAGGCGCCCCGACAACGCGGCGCGCAGCAGGTTCGCGCGGCCACGCGTGCTGTGCTCCTCCTCGCGCGTCGCCATGAAGCTCGGACACATGGCGCCCGTCGTCAGCTTGCGGCAGACGCCGGCGCCGTTGCACATCTCAATTTCCGTGGCGAATCCAGTAGGCCAATGCAGGGCAGTTTGCAATGGAATCGTTTGGTAGCCTGGATCATAGCGCAGGTTGCGCTCCTGCGGCGGCCCATCGACGATGTTGCCTGGATTGAAGAGATTGTGCGGGTCGAAGGCTGACTTGACCTCCTTGAAGAGCGCGTACAGGTCGGGGCCGTAAAAGCGCTCCGCCAGCCAGCTACGCACACGACCGTCACCGTGCTCGCTGGAAAGCGCGCCGCCGTAATTGCCGAGCAGGTCGGCGACGAAGAGGCTGATCGCTCGCATTTTGTCGATCTCGGCGCCCAGCTTGATGTTGATCAGCGGGCGGATGTGCAGGCAGCCTGCCGAGGCGTGGGCGTAGTAGGTCATTTGCGCACCCAGATCGCGGCAAAACGCCTCGATCTGCGGGATATATTCAGCCAGATGCTGCGGCGGCACTGCCGTGTCCTCGATGAACGGAACCGGTTTCCAGTCGCTGCGCATGCTCATCAGCAGGCCGAGGCCGATCTTGCGCACAGCCCAGACGTTAGCCTGGAGTTTGGGGTCGTAGAGTGGGGAGATGGGGAGATGAGAAGAGCGGGAGAGCAGAGATTGCACCTTTGACCTGAGTTCGCTGTCGGTCTCAGCCTGATATTCGACGGCCAGGAAGCAGAAGGGGGCGCCCTGGATGAACGACTTGACCAGACGGGCGGCGTCGCGGTTCTCGGCGGCCATGCGCAGGCTAAGGTCATCGATCAACTCGACGGCGGTGGGGTTGGTCTCCAAAATGGCGGGCGTGGCTTCGAGTGCGGCGAGCAGGCTCGGAAATTCGACGATGGCGAGCGCAGTCAGTTTTAGGCGTTCGACCAGCTTGAGCTTGAGTTCGGTGATGGCGGCGAGCGTGCCTTCGGCGCCCGCCAGCAGGTTAACCAGGTTGAAGCGCGTGTCCTGCGGCAGATAGTGGTCGATGCTGCCGTCGTGGATGAAGCGCGCCAGGTTGTAACCGCCACAACGTCGCCAGTGTTTGGGTGTGCCGCTGCGGATGATCTCTTGGTTTGCTTCGTCGCCGACCAACATAGCTATGCGCCGGTAAATCTCGCCCTCGCGGTTGTCTCCCAACAATTTTTGGCGCAGTTCATCTTCGCCGAGCGGGCGAAAGTGCGCGGTCGAGCCGTCATTGAGCAGCACTTTCATCTCCAACACATGATCGACCGCCATGCCATAGACGATCGAGTGGCTGCCTGTTGCATTGTTGGAGACGATGCCGCCGAGACAGGCGCGATTGCTCGACGCCGGATCGGGACCAAACTGCAAACCGTGCGTCTTGAGCCTGGCGTTGAATGCATCGAGCACGACGCCCGGCTGCACGCGCGCCCATCGCTCCTCAACGTTGATCTCCAACACCTGATCCATCCAACGCGAAGTGTCCATCACCAGCGCAGCGTTGACGGTCTGCCCGGCCAGACTGCTGCCGCCAGCGCGCGGGAGCAGCGGAACCCTATACTTCGCCGCCAGCTCAATGGCGGCATGCATATCGTCGGCGTGTTTGGGAATGAGCACTGCGTGCGGCAGCACCTGATAGAGGCTGGCGTCGGTGCTGTAAAGTGTGCGCGTGTAGTCGTCGCTGCGCAGGTCGCCCTTCACATGTGGACGGAGTTCGACGAGGAAATCTTGTACATCTGCATTCATAGCAGAAGGGCGTTTGCAATGGGCAAGGTGGGCGGGAGCTGAGGATCCGCCCACCTTGCGCCTGATCGGATTACAATTCAGCCATCAGTCTGGCGAGCGCTTCGCGGCTGGGGCGCGTCTCTGCTTCGCTCAACAAAGCAAGCGGTTTGTCAGTCATCTGCAAAATGTCGATAAAATTCGGCGTCTGCGGCTCGATGTAGAAGAGGCCGGTCAGCAATTTCTGCTGCTGGCGGGCATCTTCCAGCGTACGATAGGCGAGATGCTTGTCGGTCGGATCGTAATGTGAATCGAGTTTTTTGAGCACCAGCCACGAACCGTCATGCAACTGCACCTCGGTCTCGTCGTCGTAGTCGTCGATCTCGATCTGCTCGAAGGAAGGCACAAAGCTAAGGTCGTGCAGCGGCGTCTCGTGCTCCCTGCCGAAGGCGTAGCTCTTGGTCGATTCATCGTGGTTGTTGAAGGTGACGCACGGGCTGATCACGTCGAGCACAGCCAGACCGTTGTGTGCGATTGCGGCTTTGAGCAACGCTTCAAGCTGTTTGGCGTCGCCGGCAAAGCTGCGCGCCACAAAGGTGGCATTGGCGGCCAGCGCCTCCAGGCAGATATCAAGCGGCATGTAGGGGTTGGTGCCCGCATATTTGAGCTTCTGGCCCTGGTCGGCGGTGGCGCTGAACTGACCTTTGGTGAGGCCGTACACACCGTTGTTTTCGACGACATAGACCATCGGCACGTTGCGGCGCACCATGTGTTTGAACTGTCCGATGCCGATCGATGCGGTGTCGCCGTCGCCGCTCACGCCGATGCCGATCAGCTTGCGGTTGGCGACCAGCGCGCCGGTGGCGACCGAGGGCATACGCCCGTGCAGCGAGTTGAAACCGTGGCTCATGCCGAGGAAATAGGCCGGCGTCTTGCTGCTGCAGCCGATGCCACTAAACTTGACGACATCGGTCTGTTTAAGCCCCATTTCCCACGCCGCGTTGATGATGCGCGAGCTGATGCTATCGTGACCGCAGCCGTTGCAGAGCGTCGAGTCGGCGCCTTTGTAGGCGGTTTTCTCCAGGCCGATTAGATTGAGTTTCGGCGCACGCGCGGCTGCTGTGCGTGTAGGTGTTGCAGTCATGGTGAAAGGCTCCTTATCTCTATTTCGCAATCTGTTCCGTAATCCAGCGCGCCGAAAGCGGCAACCCGTCGCATTTCGCAACTGAGATCAGCTTGTTCCCAACTTGGTGCAGTTCAACGAGCAGAATTTCATACAACTGGCCGTCGCGGTTGTTCTCAACCACATACACCTTGTCATATTTCTCAACAAAGGCGCGCACTTCGTCATTGATCGGCAGGGCGCGCACACGCAGATAGCTCGTCTCGATCTGCTGGTCGCGCAGACGGGCGCGCGCCTCAACGATCGCCGGATGGTTGCTGCCCATGCTGATAATGCCGATTCTGGCGCCCTCCACCTCATCGATGACCGGACCCGGCACAAGCTTGCGCGCAGTCTCGAATTTGCGAGCGAGCCGGAGCATGTTGTTTTCCCAGTCGTGCGGGCGCTCGCTGTACGTTGCATACTCGGTGTGACCCGTGCCACGCGTGAAATACGCCGCTGCAGGATTGTCGGTTCCGGGCAGCGTGCGGTAGGGGATGCCGTCGCCATCCACATCCAGATAACGCCCCCAGCGCTGGCCGTTGTGCATCTCCTTAAATTTCGCCAGGTCTTCGGCGCTGAGCACCTTGCCGCGATCCAGCGGCTTCTCCGGATATTCGAATGCCTTCGTGATCCACAAATTCATGCCGATATCAAGATCGCTGAGCACGAAAATCGGCGTCTGCAGCCGTTCGGCAAGGTCGAAAGCCGTGCCAGCCATCTCGAAGCATTCGGTCGGGTCCGCCGGGAGCAGGACCGGGTGGCGGCCATCGCCGTGCCCTAGCGTATGCGCAGAGAGCAGGTCGCCCTGGCTCGTGCGCGTGGGCAAGCCCGTGCTCGGCCCCATGCGCTGGATGTCCCAGATCACGGCGGGGATTTCAGCGAAGTAACCGTAGCCGACAAATTCGGACATCAAGCTGATGCCGGGGCCGCTGGTGGCGGTCATCGCGCGCGCGCCTGCCCAGCCGGCGCCCATCACCATGCCGATGGCCGCCAGCTCGTCTTCGGCCTGCACAATGGCGTAGGTCGCTTTCTTGGTCTCCGGATCGCGACGCACCTGCGTCGCGTAGGTGATCATCGACTCCGCCATGCTCGAAGAAGGGGTGATTGGATACCAGGCGGCGAAGGTGAAGCCATTGAAAACCGCGCCGAGCGCGCCGGCCGTGTTGCCGTCGACCAGCAGTGTGCCCTCGTTGAAGCCGGTCATGCGCGCCACACGATAGGGCTGATCGTTGACGAGATTTTCTTTCGCCCAATCATAGGCGGCGGTCACCATGCTCCAGTTCAGCTCGATCGGCTTGGTCTTGCCGCCAAAGTTCCAGGAGAGTGCGTCCTTGATCTCGTCGATCTCGATTTCGAGCAAATACGCCGCAACGCCGACGTAGACCATGTTGGCGATGTAGCGTTGCAAATTGTAGGGCAGGTTGGCGGCCTTGACGAGCGTTTTGACCGGCATCGGATAGTATTTAACATCTTTGCGATGGTTGGCAATCGGCAGCGAATCATCGTAGAGAATGATCCCGCCCGGTTCGACGCTTTCCATATCCTCAGCGACCGTGGCGCCGTTCATGCAGATCATGACTTCGACGCGCTCGCGGCGCGCCAGATAGCCATCTTTGCTGAGGCGGATGTTGTACCAGGTGGGCAGCCCCTGGATGTTGCTGGGGAAGAGATTCTTGCCCGTGACAGGGATGCCCATTTTGTAGAGCGAGCGGATCAACATGTTGTTGCTGGTCTGGCTGCCAGAGCCGTTGGCGGTCGCCACGTTGATGTTGAAGTCGTTGACGATCAACTGGCTGACCTGTTCGGTTTGGGGTTCTTTTAATAACACACTCATTCTTTTTCCTCCTGGATGAGGCGGACTGAAAACAATCAAATTCTTTCTATTTGAGAAACGGCGAATCCTGTCGCCGTTTGGCTCACGTATTTATAATAGCCAACGCCGCTGCACCGTTCGAGCGCATTGGCGCCTCCATCGACACACCGCGAGCGTTAAGCAACTGCATGTGTTCGATCAGCAATCGCTTGCCCTCAGCAACCTCGCCCGCACAAATCGCATCGACAATGCGCTCATGATAGCGCCACACTGCCTGTAAATAGGCGTAATCAGCGTAGGTGTTCAACTCGACCGCCTCGTAGGCATCCCAGTACGCCTCCAACAAACCCACTACGAACGGGTTGTCGAGCCGACGATAGATGGTTAGATGCAACTCGCGGTGCTCCAAATACGGAATCTGGATGCGTGGTTCGCTCAACTTCTGCCACGCCGCCGCCACCAGTGAGCGCAACATCGCCAGATCGGCGTCAGTGAGCAGCGCCACCGCCTCCTCCCAATACGCCGTCTCCAGATGGGCGCGCAGCCCGCCGAACGCATCGAAATAGGCAGGGTTGATTGCCAGCGCCGCCAGCAGGCTCAGACGCACCGCCGGCAAAAAGCTGTATTCGGTGCGCACGATGCCGCGGCGCGGGCTGGCTTCGACCAACCCCAACATGCGCGCCACCTCGAACTGCTCACGCAGCTTGCCCATGCTCATGCCCGTCTCGACGCTTAGTTCCGCCAGAGACGGCAATCGCTCGCCCGGCGCGTGGCCGTCGGCAAGAAGATAGCGCAAGAAGTCGGAGTCGATTTTAGACAAGATCATATAATAATCTGATTATTATAATTATTCTAATTGATAAAATTATATTAACACACAGGCGTCGCAAAGTCAACTGTGCAAAGCAGCGAAAATGCATAAAGCATCATGCATTTTTCATCTCTTTGGGCTTTTTGGTTGCTGACGAAAGGGTTTCAGCGTTCAAGAGTCGCCGACGCCAATACTTCAGCCTCGCGTACGGCGAGCGTCCGGCCAGCGTAATGGGCCGCCCACACAAAGAACCCGGCTGCAAAAATCGCGCCAGCCAGCGCCACCCATACAGCGAATTCAGAGCGGTTCAGCCACACGGTGAGAGCAAGCGGCATGGTCGTCGGTGCGGCGGCGACAGCCATCGCCAGCGGAATGACGACGACTTGAACAAGGCCGGTCATGCAACCCCCGCCCGACCGTTGACGCGTAGTGTTTTCCTCATCGAAGGGGAAGGTGAAGTAGACCGCCGCAATCATGTTGACGCCAAGCACAGCCAGCGCCGCACCGATTCCCGCCACAAGGCCGGCAAAAATGAGCGGGCTGCGCGCAGTGAGACCCAGCGTCACCGCATAGACGGCGGTTGGAATCATCGCCATCACAGCATACGCCACCCCTTTGCCCATAAAAATCTGCCAGCGCGGCGACGGCGTGAGCAACAGCGTCGCCAACCCACGGCTCTCCATGCCGAGCATATTTGTGCCCAACCCCCACGCCGAGAAGAACATGATGGTGGGCAGCCCCAGCGCCGTCCATTCGGGCAAACGACCAAGCGCACCGAAGTCGCCCACAAAAACGGCCAGAATCAGGACGAACGGCGCCAAAACGCTTTGCAGCAAGCCAATGCGACGCTGCGGCACGCGCCAGATCAGTTTCAGCTCCTTGACCATCATCGCCTGTGCTGGGGCCGGCAACCATCCGCCAATTGCGGCAACAATGGGCTCGCTGAGCGGGGAGCGTCTGCGCGGTTGAGGCTTCGGTTCTGCGGCAGGCAATGCCCAGGCTGAGGCGCCTGTCGTCATGCGCAACAACAACTTCCACCACATCCAGAGCAACAATCCCAGCCACGCCCCAGCATAGCCGAGCCAGAGCAGCGCTTCCAGCCAGGCGCCGTGCGCCGCGGAGGCGACGGCCTGTGCGCACGCGCCCGGCGGCAGCCAACGCAACAGGCGCAGCGGCTCGAACTGCGCCAACGTCTCGGCGCCCATTGCCTGCGCCCACGTTTCGACCAGGCGGTTGATGAAATAGCACGATGAACCGAGCAACGAGAAGACCACGATTGAAAGGTCGCGAAAACGCCGGCTGCGCAGCAGCCCCATGCTCGCCGTCAGCGCCAGCTGTCCCCCAGCTATCATCAACAGATAGACGAGCAGGAGCGCCGGCAGCAACACTACGAACAGATGCGGTTCAGCGTGCCAGCCGACCAAAGCAGCAACAAAGAAGGGCAACGTCAAATAACTGGGGCCATCGAAGAGGGCGCCGAGCAGCGCGCTGGCGACCAGGTCGCGCGTCCGCAGTGGATAGAGCAGCAGCCGCGAAAGGTCAAGCCCCTCATTGGTGCGAAAGGCAAAAAGCGGCAGCACGATCCACGCCAGCCACAGCCCGCTCAACACAATGCCGAGGATTTGCACGGGCCACGGCTGAGGAGCAGCGAGATAGGCAAAGCCCGAGCCAGCCGCCAGCAGCAGAACAATCGGCCCAAAGATCACCAGGAAGAGAAAGAAGCCAGCCAGCTTTCCCGGTTCGCGCTCGAATTGGCGGCGCGTGAGGAGCAACCGTAGCCTGAGCAGCGCGCGCTGCTGCGCGCCGTTCAGCCCCAAAGCAGCAAAAAATTGGTCGGCTATTCCAACCATGACAGGCTTCGCTCGCCGCCTCCCAATTGTTCGTGGGTGGCGCCCACCGTGCGCAGGAAGATGTCTTCGAGCGTGCCATTCTCTCCCGCCTGCGCCATCGTGCGCAGTTCAGCCATGGCGCCCTCCGCCACCAGTCGCCCCTGCGCGATCACGCCGATGCGCGTGCAAAGCCGCTCGACCACTTCGAGGATGTGCGAGGAGAAGAAGATGGTTGTGCCGCGCTCGCGCAGCCGTTGCAAGACATTGCGAATGGCGCGGCCGGAAATAGCGTCGATGCCCTCGAATGGCTCGTCGAGAAAGAGGACGCGTGGGGTGTGGATGATGGCGGCGGCGAGCGCCGTCTTTTTGCGCATCCCCTGCGAGTAGTCGACAATGAGTTTGTCGGCGTCGGCGTCGAGCGCCATCACAGCCAATAGTTCGTCGGCGCGCTGTGCTGCATCCTGGCGCGAAAGGCCATACATCGCGCCCACAAAACGCACGAACTCGCGCGCGGTCAACCGTTCGTAAAGAGAGAGACCTTCCGGCAACACGCCGATCAACTGCTTGGCGCGCAACGGCTCCTGCCAGATATCGATGCCGGCGATGCGCGCCTGACCCGAAGTCGGTCTCAGCAGGCCAACGAGCATTTTGATCGTGGTCGATTTTCCGGCGCCGTTGGGACCGAGGAAGCCGTAAAATTCACCTTCGTCCACACAGAGATCAAGATGATCGACGGCCAGTTTTGCGCCGAACGCACGCGTGAGTTGAATCGCTTCGACAGCAGGCATGGCATCTATTGTATCATGACAGGAGCCGCTTCAATGCAACGGCCATTGTTCCAGAAGCCTCGAGCTTTCTGGAGTAAGGTGACGGAGCAAACCGCCTTTCTCAGCGCAGCTTGCGTCTCCGCGTCAAAGGCTATTTTCACATCAGGCGGCGTCCTGCGCCCTCAAACCAGCGCGAGGTCGCAGCGCTTCGCGAAAGGTGACAAGCCGTCGTTTTTCCTCATCCCATAGCGCCAGCGATGTGGTTTTGAAGCTCGACCACAAGGTGAGCTGTACGACGCGCTGCATAAGGGGGTTCTCCTCGTGACAACGTTCCAGGTTGTAGTTCGGGATGCGTGGGCTGAGGTGGTGAATGTGGTGGAAGCCGATGTTGCCGGTGAACCACTGCAAAACTTTTGGCAACCTGTAATAGGAGCTGCCATGCATCGCCGCCAACGTGTAATCCCATTCTGGCGTATGTTCCCAGTATGTGCGCTCAAACTGATGTTGTACGTAGAAGAGCCATGTGCCGACCGCCGCAGCGATTACGACCGTGGGGAGAAAGATCGCCAGGACAGGAACAACGCCGATCCAGGCGATGAAGATCGCAAACAGACCCGCCAACGCCAGATTTGTATAGAGCACCGACTCGCGCTCGCCGTTGCGCCACTCCCTTTCACCGCCGATCGGAAAGCGCGTCAGAATCAGAAAATTGACGGCTGGCGCAATGCCAAACAGGAAGAAAGGATTGCGGAAGATCCGATAGGCGACGCGCTTCCACCACGGCGCCGCCAGATACTCGTCAACCGTCAGCGTCCACACGTCGCCGATCCCGCGCTCCTCCAGCTCGGCATGGTGTGCATGATGAATGGCGTGACTTTTGCGCCAGAAGCGGTAGGGTGTGAGCGTAAACAGGCTGCATACGATGCCCGTCGAATCGTTGGCTTTGCGCGACTTGAAGAACGAGCCATGCCCACAATCATGCTGAATGATGAAGATGCGCACGGCAAAACCCGCCGCCGGGATCGCCAACAACAGCGTCAACCAGTAGCCGACATTGAGGCTGAAATACATCAGCGCCCAGGTAAGAAACAGCCCGCCAAAAGAGTTGACGATCTGCCAGGTGCTCTTCCGTGCATCTGGTTGTTGATACTTTGCGACGATCTGGCGCCAACCTTCATAAGCGGCCGAATCCTGCGCAGACTGGTTAACCTCTTTCATTTGCTACGGTTTCCTTTCATTTCTTATGTAGAACTTACCAACTTATCGTGGCGACCAAAACGCCACAGTTCCATCGCTGATCAATCGCGGCTCGCTTCCCGCCTCGACCTCTTGCACCCAAACCCCGCTTCGTCCATCTGCCAACGTTCCGGCAAAGACAAATGCATCACCCTCCGCCGACCAGATGCGGTGACTCTGCGCATACTGGTCGAAGAATGGCAAATAGTTCTCCAAATAGACGCTCGAGGGGAAGAATCCTGCGTAGGGCGTCGAACGTCGTCCATCCCACACGTTCCAACGCAGCCCCACGCGCCCGCGCACAAACTCCGCCGTCAGATATGCCAGCCGGTCGCCGGCGGGACTCCAGTGAAAAGCTAACACCGGGTTGATCGTCGCCTCGCGCGTGCGCAGCGTGTCAACGTCAACAACATAGAGCGGCCCAAATGTATTTGAGCGTGTTGCCTGGTCGGTGATCACATACGCCAGCCGCTTCCCATCCGGACTGAGCGAAAAGGTGATCCGCCCTGGATAGTCGGTCAGCTCGACCTGCTCCTGCCCGGCGATGTCCGCCACAATCAGCCGTTGACGGGCGTCGGCGATGGCATAGATAAGATGCTCGCCGTCCGCCGCCCACTGTGGCGCCGGAAATTGTCCGCCAGAGATGCGCAACGATTGCGCTTCGCCGCTGAGATTCAGCAACTCGACGCGCTCGGCGCCGATATGCGTCAACAGTTGCTCGCCATCGGGCGACCACGAGAAATAAAAGGGCTGCCCCTCCGCCAGCGTGCGCACCGTCAGCTCGCGTTCCTCGAACTCGACAATGCGCAGTGCTATCGATGCCTGTCCCGGCGTCATCCAATTGCTGAGATAGGCAAGGCGATCCCCCGCCGGGCTCCAGTAAAAGTAAAATGGCGCAAAGGGCGTCTCCAGTGCAGCGCGTTCGCTGCCGTCGAAACGGCTGATCTCCACTGTGCTACGGCGACCATCGAGCCGCGTCCACGCTATCCGCTCGCCGTCGGGCGACCACGTTGGCTGCAGATAACGCCGTTGCGACGAAGCATCCGTCGTCAATGCAAACCGTTTGCCGCTCTCGGCATCGACCAGAAACAGGTTGCCGTCCGCGCCGCTAACGAGCAGTTGATTCTCCGCACTGGCAGGCGGCGAACTTGCCTCCTGCGCAAGCCGCGCCTGCGCAACCAGACGCTGCACCTGACCGCGCGCTGCATCCGCCGAGCATCCTGCCGCCGCCATCAACACAAGCGATAACGAGAACAAGAGAGCCAATCGTTTCCACATCGGCGTGATTGCCTCCATGACTATGCGAGATTCTCCGATCGTGTCACTTGTCCACGCTAGAAGATGCGTTGCAGAGAAATTCAATCGCCTTGCTTGCGAACATAATACATCTTCTTCGTGACGCCATCCTACAGGCAATCAGGGGCGCTCACCGCAAAACAGCTTACAAACCTTGTGCAGGAATGAGGAAAACCGTGATTTCGCTGCGGTTGTGAAAAAGCTGGCGCGCGCCGGCGATGCGATACGCCCGTCGCAATATTGCAAACGCCTGGTCGAGCACCGGCTGGCGGTCGTGTTCAGGCAGTTTAAGCGTCATCAGCACCCAGCCATGTGGATAGAGAAAGCGCGCAAACGCCGCCATCAGCCGCGCCGAATCGCGCGCATCCATGCGCATGTCGTTGACAATCACATCAAACCGGTCGGGCTCATCCTGCAAATATTGCTCGGCCGTGATGCGCAGATGACGAATGCCGCGGTCGTTAGCCAGCCGCGCATCCAGTTCGCCTGGATCGATGGCGGTGACATATTGACCGCGCTGGCGCAGCACCCGCGTCCAACCACCCGGGGCCGCGCCGAGATCGAGCGCCATGCCGCGCGGCGACAGTTCGACGCCAAAGACCTCGAACGCCTCCAACAGTTTGAACTCGGCGCGGCTGACCTGGCCTTCCTCACGCGCAAAGCGGCGCATCCCGCCCGCCCAGCTCGACAGGTTGTCGGCAGCAAGCGACAGACCGGCGAGCGCCGCCAGCCGCTTGTTTCGCCCCACGTGCGCGCCGCCGAGCATCAGGCTCGCATCCGGCTGCCATATGCGCAGGCTGACGCACGCCACCGAGACGATTTGCTGCGGCGCACGCACATCCAGCGTAGGGCCATTGTCACCCGCCAGCGCCGCAGCCAGCGTCGTGTTGACATCGAACGGCTTGTAGGGAACATCAGCCAGAATGCGCGTCTGAACAGAGAACGGCAGGGTTGGGTCGAGCGCCGGCAACGCGTCGGGCAACGTACGCGCCAGATACGCCGGATCGCCAGCGTGACCACCCAACGGTGCAATCGCCTGAACGGGTGCAATGTGACGCACAAAGATCGGCGGTGCAGCGCGCCATCGTGCAGCGAGTTCTGCGAATGGGACGCCTGCATCGTAGAGCAACACACCTGCGCTCAGCTCTTCAAGCAGCACGGCGTCGGGCGCCGCCGCCGACAGCTCGGCCTGCGCCAGGTCGACCGAACCGTCGTCGCAAGTGAGGATGAGAAGCGAATTGAGCTTCATGCGCTGTTCGCCTGGGCGACCGTGCGGCGAATCTCAGCAGCCAACGCCAGCGCGCGCTCCGCCGCGTCGCCGACATGCCCGGTGGCGTCGAGCAAAGCCGGCAAAGTCTCAGCCGGGACAAAGCGCGTGATGCGTGCATCGTTCGCCAGCAAATCGGCGAGTGGATTGGGCTTACCCTCTTGCAGCGCCGCCCACGCCGCCAGACTTTGTTCGCGGATCACCTCGTGCAGTTCCTGACGGTCGCCGCCTGCCTGCACGCCGGCCATCAGCACGCGCTCGGTGGCGGCAAAGACGCCGTAATCGCGCAGATTGCGTTGGATCGGTCCGCGCCAGAAGCGCATCCCCTCGATCAAACGCAGCGCCCGGCTCATCACCTCGTCGGTGAGCAGGAACGCTTCCGGCAACAGCAGGCGACGGTTGGCGGAGTCGTCGAGCGTGCGTTCGAGCAGACTTAGCGCAGCGTTGTCCCACGCCACACGCGGCAACGCCGCCACCAGCCGCGTCAGGCTGTCGATATTCTCGGCTACGATTGGATTGCGCTTGAAGGGCATGGCGCTTGAGCCGACCTGTTTGGCGCCAAACGGCTCGCTCCATTCACCAAAAGGCGGGCTTTGCAGGACGCGCAGATCGAAGGCGAACTTGTGCAGCGACGCACACAGCCCCGCCAGCGCGTTGAGCACCAGCCAATCCTGCTTGCGCGTATAGGTCTGTGTTGCAACAGGAAATGCTTCCAGCCCCAGCTTCACCATCACGCGTTCCTCAAGCTGGCGCGCCGTCCAGCCGACGCCTTCGAGCAGTTGGGTGTAGCTTGCGCTGGCGCCGACCGCGCCTTTCAACCCTTTGCCGCGCACGCCGGCGCGCACGCGGCGCAGTTCAGCGAGATCAATGAGTAGATCTTGACCATATTGGGCGAGCCGATAGCCAATCGTCGTCGGTTCGGCGGGCTGGATGTGGGTGAAGGCAATCGTGGCAGTGTGCGCTTCCGCCTCGATTCGGTCAGCCAACGCATACAGCGCCTGCTCCAGCACAGCGATGATCAGGTCAAGCGCGCCGCGCAGTCGCAGCGCATCAACGTTGTCGAGCACATCCATCGACGTGGCGCCGAGATGAATGATGGCGCCGCCGACCGGGCATTGTGCGGCGTAGGTTTTGATCTCCGCCATTAGGTCGTGGCGAATTTCGCGTTCGATGGCTTCGGCGGCGGCAATGTCGATGTCGTCCTGATGGGCGCGCAGGTCGTCAACCTGTGCAGCACTGACTAAGCCGGCTTCCTGTTGCGCTCCCGCCAGCGCCACCCAAAAACGGCGCAGCAGCCGGCGCTTGTTCGCCTCGCTCCATAGTCGCCGCATCTCCTCGCCGCCATAGCGCCAGGTGAGGGGGGAAAGGTAGGTTTCGTGATCGAACATTCGGTTGCCTCGCGTGTGGGGAGATTGAGAGGTTGGAGATTGAGAGATTAAGAGATTAGTGAACACCATACGCAACGCAAATCTCCAATCTCTAATCTCCGATCTCTAATCACCTACCAAAACCCATCATCCTGATTGTAGCCGAATTCTTCGCAGATGGTGGAGACGACTTCGACGACCTGGTCGTGGAGGACGCCATTGGTGGCGATCAGTCCATTGTGGGCGCGCACATCGCGGCGATTGTAGCAGATCGGGTTGCCCCAACAGTCGGTGATGCGTCCGCCTGCGGCTTCGAGCAAAGCCTGCGGCGCACACAGATCCCATTCTTTGCAGCCGGGGCTTGGGTGGATGTAGAGATCGGCGAGCTGGCGCGTGATCAGCCCAACCTTCAGCCCGACGCTGCCCGAAACCCGCTCACGCGTAATGTTGAGCTGTGCACGGATGCGGTCGACGATCTGCTGGCGATGGCTGCGGCTGCTGACCAGAATCATATCGCGGATCACTCCACAATCGCTGACAGCCAAATCAATGCGCTCGCCATCCTCGTACATAAAGGCGCCCTGACCGATTGCCCCTGCGTACAACAAGCCGGTGGCAGGCTGTTGGATCACGCCGAGGACGGGCTTGCCCTCGACTGCCAGCCCGATCATGATCGAAAACTCGCCGTTGCGCGCAATGAATTCCTTGGTGCCGTCGAGCGGGTCAACGATCCAGACGCGCGACTTTTGGAGTCGCACAAAGTCATCTTTCGACTCTTCGGAAAGGATGCCATCCTCCGGGAAGGCTGCGCTCAACCGCGTCACGATGTGCTGGTTGGCGCTGCGGTCAGCTTCGGTCACCGGTTCGTCGCCGGATTTATAGCGAACTTCTGACGAGCCGATGTAGAAGGTGTTGACAATTGTCGCCGCCTCCCGCGCCAGCCTCGATGCAAATTCCAGTTCTTTGGTCAGATCAAGTGTTTCGATTTGCTGTTCCACGTTGAAACCCATCGTCATCTCGATTTCCAGGCATAATTTCGGTGCGATACTGTACTCAAAACCAGGCGGTTGTGCAAAGTTGGTGGGCGCTCAACGTGCATCAACAGCGCAACGCACACCAAGCCACGGCGCTGCGGTTCGCGGCGGCACAGCGATGGCGGTTGAGGCGCGCAGTGCATCGGCGTCGTCGATGAACGAGCCGCCCTTGACCAGCACCTTCGGCTGCTCCTCCTGCACCACGGTTGCCGTCCATTCAGCCACGTTGCCAGCCATGTCGCTTACGCCGAGAGAACTGTCGCCGGCAGGACGGAACGAGCCGACCTGCATCGTGTCGCCGACGCCGGTGGCGGCGCTGTTGGCGAATTGCACGGCGAACTCATCGCCCCACGGAAAACGGAACATGCGCCCGCTCGCCGGGGCAAACGCCGCCGCTGTTTCCCACTCCGCCGCCGTTGGCAGCCGTTTGCCCATGAAGCGACAGAAGCGGTCGGCGCTGTCATAGTCGATGTTGATCATCGGAAAGTCGGCGAACGCTTGATCGAGCAGATAGTTTGGGCGGGTGGCGCTGGCTGGCGAGGCCGGCCACGGACATGCACCGCGCTCATAACAGACGCGATAGTGCGCAACTGTCGCCTCGAAACGATCAATGCGAAACGCCGTCAGTTCGACCAACGTTGGCTCGCCTTCGGGCCATGTGGAGACCAGATACTGCCCGGCCGGGACATCGACCATGTCCGCCGGCGACTGCGAGCGCTGCCACCAGAGCAACAGAAGCGCCGCAATCGTCAGCAACGCCACAACCAGTGCAGCGCGCAGCCACGCGGCCTCACGTCGCCCACTTGCTTCACCTTCGATCCAGGGTGCAGGCGCCGTTGCAGCCTGTGGCAAGACGACTGACGCCGACGGCGGCGTGTTCGTCAGCGCGGCCAGCGCCGGCGCCGCCAGATTGCGCCGCATCGGGTCGGTGTCCATCGTGCGGCGCAGCAATCCGGTCAACACAGGCGCCCATTCGACGCTGTGTTCGTCACCCTGTTGGAGTTTGCGTAATTCCTCGGCGCTCAACGGCTGTGTCGGCGACAGAATCGCCTCTTCAAGCACGACAGCGGTGCGTTCCGGGTCGGTCTGGTGGCGCAACGCCGTCAGCACGCCGCGACGTCGCGCCAACGCCGTGCGCAGCAACAGTGTGCGCTGGCTCTCGTCGAGATCGTGTCCGGCTTGCAGCACAAGCAATCCATCGCGCAGCAAGTCGTTGGAAGGCAATACGCCGCGACGCCACCATTCGTCGAGCGCATGGTTTAAGGCGCGCCGCACAGCAACGGTGCGTGCATCGGCTTTCATGGCAGAACTGGCAGACGGCGCGCCGTTGCGCGGTCGCTGAAATGCAGCCCCATCGTCGCCATAGTCCCAGGCAACAACATCTTCGCCCGGTTTCCCCGGTGCAGCGCCAGCGTCTTTGCGAAAAACCATGCGCACATTGTATCCAGCGCAGATGAAAGTGCAAGCGGCGCAGCAGCGAAGCGACCTCTATGGCTGTATTCTTGGGGTAAATTGGCGTCGTCACACGCTTCAGACTAGAATAGCACGCAGAAACGTTGGTTTCCGTCACGAGGGAGTCAAAACGATGGCTCAAAAAGAGCTCGGTTATGTCGAACTGGAATGGACCTGCCCGGTCTGCAAGACGCGCAACCCCGGTGCACAGACGACGTGCAGCGGCTGTGGCAATGCGCAGCCCGCCGACGTGACCTTCGAGGCGCCTGCAGCCGCGCCAATTGTCGAAGAACAGGCGAAGATCGAACGCGCCAAAGCCGGACCGGATATTCACTGCGGCTTCTGCGGCGCGCGCAATCCATCCACCGCCAAGACGTGCCGTCAATGTGGCGCCGATCTGACTGAGGGCAAGGCGCGTCAGGCGGGCGGCGTCGTCGGCGCGTATGTTGCGGCGACCGATGTAAAAGTCAAATGCACGGCATGTGGCATGGAGAACCCGGCGACAGCGCGCCAGTGTGCGAACTGCGGTGCGCCGTTGCAAAAGGAGCCGGTTGCGCCGCCCGCCGTTCCGCTTCCGGCCACGGTCGGCGGCATGGGACGCAGCGCTCTCATCTTCATTGCAATCGCGGTGGTTGTTGTGATCGGGTTGATCTGGCTGGTCGTCTCGATGTTCCAGACGAGCGACGCCATCGCCACCGCAGTCGATGCGCGCTGGGAGCGTTCAATCGCCATTATGGGGCAGGTTCCCGTCAACCGCAGCGCCTGGCAGGATCAGGTGCCCAACGGCGCCGCCAACGTGAGCTGCTCGCCCAGGGTGCGCTCCACCAGCGATGAGCCGCAGCCAGGCGCACAAGAGGTGTGCGGCACACCTTACACCCTTGACACCGGCACAGGCATGGGACGGGTGGTGCAGGACTGCGTCTATCAGATTTATGACGACTACTGTTCCTACACAACACTGCAATGGGGCATCGTTGACACTGTCGTACAGCGTGGGTCGGGCGTCTCAGCGACTTGGCCCGGCGTCAACCTGCGCACTGGACAGGAACTTGGTCAACGCAGCGAACGCTATGAATGCGTCGTCACCGCCAATGACCGCGTATACAGCTTCCCATTGCGCAACGAAACTGAACTGGCGCAGTGTCAGCCGGGCAGCCGCTGGCGCATCAGCGTCAACTCGTTGGGCGGTGTGTTGGAGGCGGAGCCGGCGCAGTGACGCAGAGTTCAACGGTGCACAGCGATGAACTGTTTTACGGTTTCTCATGATTGTTGTAGAATCCCTGCGCTTTGCAACGCTCTTTGCGCTTCGTGATGTGACACAAGAAAGGCAGCTCTTTTCAGGAGGGTGTGTGAACAAGAAGGCGGTCGTTTTCCATCGCTACAGCCTGGTGGAGGAGATACTCAACGCATCGACGCATGGCGTCGGCGCAGTGTTGGGTGCAATTGGTCTGGTGTTGTTGATTCTCAAAACGCTGCAGACCGACAACACCGTCATCTTGGTCAGCACTGTCATCTACGGCGTCAGCATCGTGCTCCTGTTTGCGGCCTCAACTTTTTATCACGCCATCCCGCACACCCGCGCCAAATATGTGCTGCGCATCGTCGATCACTGCGCCATCTACCTGCTGATCGCCGGCACCTACACTCCGTATACGTTGCTCGTGATCGGCGATAAATTGGGCGCCGTGATCATGGCGGTGGTCTGGTCATTGGCGGCGGCGGGCATCATTTTCAAAATTTTCTTTGTTGGCCGCTTCCAGATGATTTCATTGTTCACCTATCTAGGAATGGGCTGGCTGGGGTTGCTCGCCGCATTCGAGATCGCCAACAACCTGCCGCCAACCGGGATTGCACTCCTGGTCGGCGGCGGAATCGCCTATTCGGTCGGCACAATCTTTTTCAAGATCAAAAGAATTCCCTTCAACCACGCCATCTGGCATCTCTTCGTGCTGGCTGGCTGCATTCTTCACTTCCTTTCCGTCTACTACTTCGTCATTCCGCTGGGATGAACGGGTGGAGAAAAAGATAGCGGGGGTAGCGGGAAGGTAGGGCGACAGGGTGACAGGGATACCCCCCTTTACTCTACCCCACCACCCCAGCGATCTCTCCCACTCTCACCCACTTTCCTCACCATGTAACCATCCTGCCTGTCGTGCATCTAACGACACAGGAGGCTATGGAATTATGAACTTTACTTTCAACTTGAATGGCGTCGAACCAGGTGGAAATGGCGTCGAGTCTGGCGGACATGACTTCGATGTTGTCATTATCGGCGGCGGGCCAGCCGGTGCGACGGCGGCGATGTATACGGCGCGCGCCGATCTCAAGACCGCTGTGATCGACAAGGGGCTGACCGCAGGCGCACTCGGCGTCACAGCCAAGATCGCAAATTATCCAGGCATTGTCGGCGAAATCAGCGGCGCCGAACTGTTGCAGCGCATGCGGAAACAGGCTGAATCATTTGGCGCGCGCTTCATACAGGACAAGGTGCAGGCAGTCGATTTGACCAGCGAGCCGAAGTTGATCTTCGGCAACAACGGAACCTACAGCGCCCGCGCCGTGATTATTGCCACCGGCTCAATGGGACGCGGGCAACGCGTCAAAGGCGAAGATGAACTGTTGGGGCGCGGCGTTTCCTATTGCGCCACTTGCGACGCAGCGTTTTTTCAGGGACAAACAGTCGCCGTCGCCGGCAACAGCGATGAGGCGATTGAAGAAGCGCTTTTCCTGACGCGCTTTGCTGATCGCGTGCATTTGCTTTCGCCAACGCCGGAACTGAAGGCGCCCGAGCAGATGGTTGCCGAAATCATCGATCATCCCAAAGTAACGGTGCATCTCGGCGCATCGGTGCGCGAAGTGCTTGGCGCCAACCATGTCGAAGGGCTGCGCGTGGCGCTGCGCGGTCAGGGGGAAGTGGTGCTGCCGGTGAGCGGCGCGTTTTTCTACGTGCAGGGCGCCCGGCCGATCACCGATTTTGTTCAGGGGCAGCTCGAAGTCAGTGACAGCGGCTGTCTGATCGTTGATTCAGAATATCGTACGGCGTTGCCCGGCGTCTACGCAGTCGGCGATGTGCTTTGCAACCATGTCAAGCAGGCGGTTGTGGCGGCGGCGGAAGGCGCCATTGCAGCGATGGCGGTCGATAAAGAGCTGCACGGTCGCAAGCAAATGGCGGTCGATTGGTCAAAATAGGCTTGAAAAATCACAAATCAGGGAAAGGATGACGCACAAATGAAAGCAAAAGTGACCTGGCAGGGTGGAATGCAATTTGAAGGGACCGCAGACAGCGGACATACGCTCGTGCTGGATGCTGCGCCGGAGGTTGGCGGCGCCAATAACGGCTTCCGCCCGATGGAATTGATGGCGCTCAGCCTGGCCGGATGCACGGCGATGGATGTGATCTCGATCCTGCGCAAGAAACGCCAGGAAGTCAGCGGCTTCGAGGTTAAGGTCGATGCGTCGCGCGCCAGCGAACATCCCCATGTGTTCACGGCGATGACGGTTACCTACGTGTTGCGCGGCAAAGGCATCGACCCGGCGGCAGTGGAGCGCGCCATCAAGCTATCCGAAGAAAAATATTGCCCGGCGCAGGCAATGCTGCGTCAGGCCGCCCCGATTACCTTGCAGTACGAGATTGTCGAAGAGGCCTGAGCAGAGGCAAAGCAGGTCATCGCCCTCGGTGTGGCATAGCATCTTGCCACGTTTTGGAGGCGATGACCTGCAGTTGAGTCACACGCTGTCCATAGTCAGATCGTCGTGACCAGCACACCAACCACCACCAGCACGATGCCCAGGCTGGTTTTCCACGTCAGTGGTTCACTCAAGAACAAGGCGGAGAGCAGCAGCACGAGCACAAGGCTAGATTTGTCGATAGCGGCAACGACGGCCGTTGGGCCGCTTTGCAATGCACGAAAGTAGAAAAGCCACGATAACCCGGTGGCAACGCCGGAGAGCACCAAAAAGACAAGGGTGGTGCGGCTGATTGTTCCCAACGCGCGGATTTCGCCGGTGGCGGCCACCCAACCCCATGCAATTGCCAGAATTACGACGGTTCGTACAGCAGTCGCCAGGTTGGAGCTGACGCCTTGCACGCCGAGTTTGGCGAGAATGGTGGTCAACGCGGCAAAAAACGCTGAAAGAAATGCAAATAGAATCCAGAGACTGCGACCCTCAAACATTTAGACTCTTCTCCTTGTGTGAACGGCTGAAAGTGACCCTTCAATTGACTGCGGCCATTTGCGCGATATGTACATCCTGTTGAAAGACGCTGTTATAGAGATCAACGCCATGGCTGGTGGGCTGCGGTGAGCCTTCGACGAGTCGAAAGGTTCGTTCACCGTCATCCCGTCGTTCGGGGCGCAAAAAAAGCGCAGTCTCAAGATGTTGGTTGTAAAATGACTGCGCCAGTTCGAATTGATGTGTAACAAAGAAAACCTTGATGCGACGTTCGATCAGGGCGCTCACGATCTGATGTGCGATCGCTGCACCTTCACGCTCGTTGGTTGCGGCAAATGACTCGTTGAACAGCACCAACGCATTGGGCGACAGGTTGTCGACGATCTCGCTCATACGGCTGAGCTCTTCATCAAGTTTGCCGCTCTTCATGGTGGCGTCTTCCTTGCGTCGGTAATGGGTGAAAACGCCTGTAGCGACGTTGGCGCGAAACGATATCGCGGGTGCAAACATACCGCACTGCATCATCACTTGCGCCAAGCCAATGCTGCGCAGGAAGGTCGATTTGCCGCCCTGATTTGCGCCCGTAATTATCACCAGGTTTTTGCCGTCGGCGGCGCCATCGTTGCCAACAACCTTTTTTTGCATTGTCAGCGCCAGGCAGATGTCATATAGACCGGTGTAATCAAGACAGTGTGCACTGACAGGCGCCGGTTCGGGAAAACAGATAGGTTCATCAAGCTGCGTCAATCGATCGCACAGGTTCAGACAGCCAATATAAAACGCCAGTTCGATTCGCAACATTTGAAGAAAATTGTCAATATGGTCGACCGATTGAGCCACCGCATTGGCGACGAGATTCAGCCCCCGATCTTTCAGGTCAGATAGAGCGCGGGCGCCATTTTCGTCGCGGTCGGCAATGGTGTAGGTGTAGGTTTGAGGCTGTGCAGCAAACAAGCCTTGCAGCCAGTTGTGCGATTTTTCTGGTGGTTTGCGCAACACGTAATTTACGCCTTCGTTTCCGCGCCCCAGTTCGGCGCTGATCAAGACGCCATCGCGGAACTTCAGCGTTTTTAGATGCGCCCTTACTACATCAAAATAGTCGTCGTCAAGCTCATGTTGAATCATTGCGAAAAAGGCTCGGAATCCTTCTGATGAGAAGGAAGCGACATGAAGATCAGCGAGCCTTCTTAGTTTGAGCAGCAATTCCACGTACATTTCCATCAATTGCACTGAGCCTGAAAGAATTGTGCTCGGAATGTGTCCCAGCGTGCTCATCCAACGCTTTCTCTTGTTCTCGATCGCTTCGATAGGAATCTGATAGATCGCGCGGATTACATCCGGGTGCGCAATACAATCCTTTAGAATCTCTTGACGGTACAGAATGGTGTCCAGGTCACATGCACTGCACAATACGGCGGATTTTGCAACTGCTAACAGAAACTCGTCACCGTTCGCCATGGCGTTGAACAGCGTGTTCAGCTCCAGATCCTGGATGCGCGCCTCGGTGTGGGGCGGCGTCGGCTGTTTTATATCAAAATCATGATGGCGGTGCATCAAAAAGGCTTTCATGCGGTGAGCCGCTCCTTTAACGCAGCATAAGTAAGTCGATATTTCTCAGCAATTGAAATGGCGTACGACAGACCGTCGGCAGGACGACGTTCAATCTTGTAGGTTCGTTGCGCTGGATTCCCTGGCAAAACGCCGCCAACCATGCTGACCGTTTTTGCATCAAGCGTAGCCAGTTCTTCGATAAAGGTGACACACACGCAGAGAGCGTCGAGTTGGATGATCCGAGCGAGAATCTGCTTGCTAAGAAAAATCGCGTCCTGAAGGGCTGTGGAGGTGAATATCTCGTTCATAATGATGATGCTGTTTGGGGTCGCCGCCTCCAAAATGTCGTGTATGCGTATCAGATCGTCCTGCAGTTTGCCGCGCAGATTCGTGATGTCTTCCTCTTGTTCGAAGTGGGTGAAAATGGCGTCGTAGAGAAACAGGCGCGCCGCCTTACCAGGAACCGGACAACCCAGGCTGCCGAGATAGTGCAATTGTCCGATCATGCGTGCAAAGGTCGTCTTGCCACCCTGATTGGGGCCTGACACCACGAAGATGCGCTCGGCGCCCGCAAGATAGAAGTCATTGCAGACGATGTTCTTCCCTTCCGCCGCGCATTTTGCCGCCAACGCCAGATCAAAGCACGCCTTTCCAGAAATCTCTTTGTCTGCATCAGTCATTTCTGGATAACAAAAAGAGATGCCAAGCGCTCTCAGACCGGCAATAAACTCAAGGTAGCTGACATAGAACTGGATTTCACGATCGAATCGCACGATCATAGAGTCGAGAAACTCGCTATGTCCTTCACAAAACGCGTCAAGCGCGGCAAAAGCCTCGGGATGAAGCTTTGCCACCATATTGAGAATGGCAGCTTCGACGTGATTCATGCCCGATCCAATCGAGAGTTTAAGCCTGTAGTCTTTGACGGCGCCCTGCTGAAACCTGGCAAAGGTTTGTTCGATATCGACGCTGTAATCGATCTCGCCGTCATATTTGCGCACCTTGACGCTGTTGTCTTTGACGATGATGCAATATCGGATCGCCGCAAGCCCAGCGCGACAGGCGTTGGCGTCTGTAGTAAGCGCCAGAAAGTCTGCGCGCGTGAGATAGGCGGTGAGATAATCGCGAAATTGCAAAAGCCCATTTGAGCGGATGTCGGCGCGTTCTAGCGCATGCTCAAGTCCAGCAACGGCATCACAATACAAAGCTGCAGCTTCCAGAAACCAGCCTTCTCGGTTGTATTTGTAGTAAAGCTTCTTGGCAAGCGCCAGGTAACGGCGCACAACGCGCATTTTCTCTGCAAACTCATCGATGTCTCGCAGAATTTCTCCGCGCTCCAGGTCCTGCATAATTTGCTGGCGATATTGGATCGCTTCTTTGTTGTGCAAGGGCGTATAGAAGAGCGGTTTCAGGTCGTATTCATCACGACGAAATGTGATTGCGTCAACGACTTGAGCCAGATTCAAATCGACAAAGAATGCTGGAGCGCCGATGTCATTCAAGTGCTCACTACAGCTCTCTTGTCCAAACAGAACACTTTGAAAACTCATATTCAGCAATGCTCTTGAAACGTTTTATGTCACACGCCTTACAGTAGCCCAGACTATCTATCGTTCTCCAGGAGACCGCGCAGCACGCTGGCGCGTCCTAAAAGCCCGACGAGCCTGCCTTCAGCATCCACCACCGGCAACCGTTTGACCGCATGTGTTGTCATCAGCTGCAACGCTTCTGCAAGCGGCGTATCTGGCTGCACTGTGATGACCGGCGTGGTCATCAGGTCAGCGGCGCGTTCACCGGCGTCAGGCAGCACTTGCGTCACCGTCTCTTCGCCTACGAGCACGTTACGCAGCCGGGCAAGCAGGCCCGGATGATGTTTCTGTTGGCTGCGGCGCAGCAGATCGCCGTCGCTGATAATGCCGAGCACATGGCGGTTTTCGTCAATAACAACTACACGGCGTCGGCGGCTGCTCTCCAGCGCACGGACGATTTCCTCCAGGCGCGCTGTCGGGCCGACAGTGGGCACATCGGTGTGCATCAGTTCGCCGACACTGTGACCGGTGCGCGGGGCGTCGTCAACATCTTCCGCCCCGCTCCGGTGCAGTTCGATTGTACGGAACACATCGATCCGGCTGACCATGCCGATCAGCCCGCCATTGTCGTTGACGACCGGCAGCCGCTTGAGATTGTGCTTGACCATGCGCGCGACAGCCGCGCGCACCGTTTCGTCGCCGCGCACAGAGATAACGGGTTTGGTCATAATATCCTGAGCGGTCAGCGTTGATTGGCGCAACGCCGCCAACAATGCGTGCACCTGAGAGGTTGGCAATTCCGACTGCAAAGGGAGTCGCGTCGTTAGCCCTGCACGATGCAACAGATCGCCGTCGGTGATAATGCCGACAAGCCGCCCATTCTGGTCAAGGATAGGCAGGCTGCGCACGCCACGCTCCAGCAGCAACGTCACCACCTCCGCCACTGGCGTCGTTGTCGACGCCGTCACGATTTCCTCGCGCATGATGTGCGACACCGGCTGTCCAAGCGGGTCCTGGCTGCGCCCCATGGAATAGTGCACAACTGTCACTGTCTCACGCAGGATCAGTCCGTCGTTGACCATACGTTGCAGTTGGGGAAGAAGACGATCCACGCGTTGCGGCAGATCGATCCATTCGATGCGAATCGGCAGATCGCTGGAGAGCACCTCAATATTTGCAGTGCGAATGCGACTGTGCGCGCCAAAGCCGCCCAGGGCGCGCATAACGGTTGCACCGGAGGCGCCTTCACTGCGCAGAAAATTGAGAATTGCCATGTAGAGATTTCCACCTTGATAACGATCGCTCTCACCGATGTAAATTGTGATGCGGGTCGCTTCACCATAAAGTTGCATGGACGCCTCCTCGGTCTGGATAAACTAGTGCGAAACAGCGTTGTACATGGGAGCCAAAGGTTGCACAATTTACTATCTATGACAGCAACCTCGCCACCGTCAATCCGACAATGACGGCTAACAAACCCAACAGATTACTCCCAATGATATTTAACAGCGCCAGAATGAAGTCGCCACTGCGCAACAAGGCGGCGCTTTCATAACCAAAGGTCGAGAATGTGGTGAAACCGCCAAGAAAACCAACAGCAAAGAGCAGCCGCAATTCGGGTGTGATCGTGATGCGATTTTCGCCCAGTCCGTAGAACAACCCGATAATGAAACAGCCTGTTACGTTAACAAAAAACGTGCCGTAGGGAAATCCCACCCCCAACCGTTCTGCGGCCCATTGACTGATCAAAAAGCGAGCATTGGCGCCTACAATTGCGCCAATGGAAATATAAAGAAATTGCGCCATGGCTCCTCTCGGTCTCTCGCATCACATAATTTAGGTGCGTCCGTCGTAGGTCATCGCCTCCGGCGCGACATGGCGTTCCCGTCATGCTGGAGGCGTGACTTTCTTTACCCCAGGAATCCTCTATGGTACTGTGTATATCCAGGAGTGTTGGCTTCTGTCGCTCATGAGTTCAATTCTGTATTTAGCAGAGCGAAAGCCACAGAATGTAATTTGTTGTATCTGAGAGCTTCTCATGTCTTCTCTGGTTCTAAATGTTGCACAGGAAAACCGGATTCGGGCTGTGCTTTGGACGTTGGACAGCAACTGCGCCGAGCTTGAGCGTCTGCTTACAACTGACGGCGGCTCTGGATTGATCCAGATTCGCAACGACCTTACATCTGCCGAAGTGCGATTCTTGCAGGAAAAGATAGCACAAATCCGTCAAAAAATCCGCTCCCTGGCTGAGCAGCTTGGATTGAAGCCTCATATTGTCGACGTGCGGCGTCATCTCCGTGCGACCTTAAGCCTGGACTGGTCGTCGCTGATCGACACCCTGCCCTCCAAACTCCATCGATATGGGAATGTTGATGACGAGACGGAAGCCCTGCTTCAACCCCTGATGTCTGACTTGCTGGTTGCCATCGAGGAGGTGTTGAATTTTGAATCTGCAGGTGGCAGTTCCCGTTGAATTCATTGGACAACGATGTACAACATGCATCATGGTTATTCTCTCTTGCCTGTTCGACCGATTTGATCGATCAACTCGCGAACATCATTCTCCGCCTCACGCTCCAGAAAAATGCTCTGTGTTTCATAAACATCGCCAATTCCCGCCTGAATCTCTAGTCGAATCCCTTGCGCCGTTTTCTCTGTGTTCAAAGCAATAATCCGGCTAAGTGGGTAATAGCGCGCAATGACGCCATGAGTTGCCTGGTTGCCGGGGACCTTCTCATCCGATGTGAGCATCAAATGATAATTGCTCAACAATACGACCGTCGTCGGCGACAATCGGCGGCGGAACAGCAAAAGTTTGCGTTCCCAAATTGCCGGCTGGTAAATCACGGCGTGCACACATTCATCCTTAAGGAGCTGGCGATAGGGGATGAGGCTTCTATACATGAATGGCAACAAATCCAGCCGTTCCAAATGGCGTTCGCCTGGCGCAGCCGGGGCTTCGCTCTGCTGGATCGAATCTCGGCAGAGCGCGCGCAGGATTTCCCAGAAGTAAGCGTCGCTCACTGTATTGAAGCAGACTTGGATCGTCTCAACGCGTCCATGACCCACCCAACTGCAAGTCAACCATCCAACTAGCAGTAACTCGCCTAACTCAATGGCGAGCAACCTGGCTGCCGGAATCGAATGCAGCGTGGGCGTATCGCCTGGCTGTGCAATCTCTGCAACCAATAATCGCTCTGAAGTAAGCGCCAGAACCCATGAGGGCGTCAATTGCCATGGCAACAGCCCGGCTAACCAACGACGCCATCCGGTGTATTTCCCTAAACGTTGCTGCCGCGGCGCAATGACAATTTTACGGATCGCCTCATCCTTGATCTGTGCACGCAACAGTGCTGCGATTGTCGGCTCAAGATCATCGAGCGACGCAACTGTATAAGCGAATCGTTCCGTTGTTCGAGAACTTGCCGTCATGAGTTTCGCATCGCAAAAGAGCTACAAAAAAATCACCAATAAAAAAAGCCTCTGTCTAGCGCCTCATAGGCGCTGTACAGAGACTATCAGCCCGGTTGGCCGAGCGATTGGCGAGCCTCATCACCGGTCAAATACAACTGCTACATGACCATTGTTACAATAATTATAATCTATAGACCCTGTTTCTCCAAAACCCCGGCCTCCGGTTCTAACGTGATCAGCGCCCTGCTATCATCGTAGGCGAGCACCTCAGCGTAGCGCCCCCAATCCACGATGGCGTCTAGCTGGCGTTCTGCCTCGTCGGGTGGAAACTCCAGTTCGAGCGCAGTGCGCACGACATCCCACTCCAGGCTGCGACCTTCGGAGGCGCGTAACATCGCCATCAGCCATTTGAAGATCGGCAATCGCCGGATGCGCACAGCGAAGATGTTCTTGCGCGCCAGGATGCTGGCGTCGGCGAAGGTGTCGCCCAGCGGCGTCAGCGCCACGTCGCCTTGCGCCACATGCACAAAGCCAAGCAACTCGGCAGCTTCGATCAGACGCAGCACCTCGTCCGAATCGATGCCCAGCCGCTCCGGCAACAAGTAAATATCGGCGTGGCCGCGCGCCAATCCGGCAAGATGCTCCAGCAAACCGGTCAAATCGCCGATCGAAACCTGCGGCAACATGCGGGTCGTTCCTGGTTCGCCGGGCGCAGTGCCAAGCTCAAGATGCTCCGCCTGTGTTTGACCGGCAAGAATCCCATACACCCGATCGACAAGCGCAGTAAACGCGGCTGTGTTGCGTTGGCGCGGATACGGCAGGTCAACGGGCAGATCGGCGACAATGCGCCCAGGCCCTTTGTCCATCACAACAATACGTCCTGCCAGCATGATCGCTTCTTCGATGTTGTGCGTGATCATCAGGATCGCTTTGGTGGGAATCTTGCCCTCGATCCAGAGTTCGATCAGGTCGTTGCGCAACGACTCGGCGCTGAGCACATCGAGCGCCGAGAATGGCTCATCCAGACAGAGCAATTCCGGCTCGACAGCCATGGCGCGTGCAAAGCCTACTTTCTGACGCATTCCCCCCGACAGCTCACGCGGATAGGCGCTCTCAAATCCATCCAACCCAACGCGGTCGAGCAATTCCATTGCGCGCGGTATGCGCACCGACGCAGGCAAGCCGCGCGCCTTAAGTGCGATTTCAACATTCTCCAACACCGAAAACCACGGAAAGAGAGCAAAGGTTTGGAAAACAATGGTGGCGTGCGGGTTGACTCCTTGCAGCGGCTGATCGCGATAAAGGACGCGTCCTTCGCTGGGTTTTTGCAGTCCGGTGATAATGCGCAGCAGCGTGCTCTTGCCGCAGCCCGAAGGCCCCAACAATGCGACAAATTCGCCTTCCGTCATCGTGAAGTTCACATTCTCCACAGCGGTGAAGGTGCGTTGGCCGCTGCGATAGCGTTGCTCGACGTTGGACAATTGCAAGAGGACATTTGTCTGGCTCATGCAGGTTACTCCATGCGAAAACGTTCTTCAGCAAGCACATACAGCCGATGCCACAGCAAACGGTTGATCGCCACAACCGCCAGAATCATGACCAGCGTGGCAGCCAACAACAGTGCAAACTCGCCGTCGGCGGTGGCGTGCGCAATGGTGGCGCCAATGCCCATCACCGAGCGAATTTCACCGCCGAACTCGGTGTATTCGGCGACGATGCTGGCATTCCAGGCGCCGCCGCTGGCGGTGATGGCGCCGGTAATGATGAAAGGGAAAAGCGCCGGCAGCGTCAGAGTTCGCCAGCGCGCGGCTGGGCTCAGATGCAGCAACGCAGCCGTATGTTTGAGGTCTTGCGGGATCGCCGATGCACCCGCAATGATATTAAAAAGCAGATACCACTGCGTGCCCATCAGCATCAACACGACGGCGGCAATGTTCAACCCGTTGGGCAGCACCAGAAAGAGCAACAGAAACGCTGGAAAGAGCGCTGTCGCCGGCACCGATGCAGCAATCTGCACGACAGGCTGCAACCAGCGCGCCAGCGTCGGATTCGAGCCAATTGCCACGCCCACAGGAATCGTCCACGCCAGTGCAATGAGCATGGCGACAGTGACGCGCAAAAATGTTGCGATAAGCGCAACCCCCAGTTCCAGCCACTGCGCCAGAGATAGGGTGAACAACGTCTGCACAGCCAGAAAAGCGCCATATCCAACTGTTGACACCAACACCACAATGACGCCGATCGACAGCGGCGTCCACTGCGATATTTCCACTTGCGGCATACCCAGCGGTTGCAACCGCTTGTTCAGCCAGTTGTCAACCCGTTCGTTGAGCGTCGCCAGATGGGCGCCGAGCTGTTGCACCAGGCGCGAATCTTGCAACAGATCATAAAACCACGACGTAGGCGGCGCCTGGTCTTCGACCATCTCCAGCTTGAAGCGATCAGCCCAGGCAAGCAGCGGGCGCCACACCAGCTGATCGAGGGCGACGACGACCAGCACCAACACGCCGATCCCCAGAAAGAGCGCCTGAATATCGCCATCACTGGCTGCCTTTTGTAGATAAGAGCCAAGCCCCGGCAGACGAAAGTTTCGCTCGCCCACCGAATAGCTTTCGGCAGCCATCAGAAAAAACCAACCGCCTGCCCAGCTCATCATGCTGTTCCAGATCAGGCTGATGGCGCCAAAAGGCAACTCCAGCCACTTGAGACGCAGCCAGCGGTTGAAGCGAAACGTGGCGCTTGCCTCGCGCAGGTCTTTGCCAATCGTGGTGAGCGACTGATACCAGGCGAAGGTCATATTCCACACCTGGCTGGTGAAGATCAAGACGATCGCCGCCAGTTCGGCGGCAATCCCCTCCGGCAAGATGGCGCTCAGCCCCAGCAACACCACCGGCAGAAAAGAAAGGATCGGCACGCTCTGCAGCACATCGAGCAGCGGCATCAAGATTGTTTCGGCGCGACGGTTGTAGGCAGCGGCGTAGCCATAGGCGATAGTGAAAAGAAATGAGAGCAAGTAGGCGGCGGTCATGCGACCGACGGAAAGGGCGGCATACCAGGGCAGCGCCGGCGGCGCAAGCTCAATGTCCGGTCCTTGCACCGCCGGAGGCGCATCAAACGCCAGTTGTACACCCAAATAGAGAATGGCGGCGACAGCCAACACCACCACCAGATCGCCGAATCCCGGTCGTCGTGTTGACGGCGGATAAGGACCAAACCGTTGACGCAAACGCAAACCTCCCGCTATCTTGCGAGACGGAGGCCGCTCTCGCTGCGTTCAGAGAAGAAATGCACAGTTGCCGATATTATAACTACGCATGTCGTCCACGGAAAGTCACCATCAGCTCTGTCCTGCCAGGAATGCGTGGCTGAGAGCCGCCATCACGAAAGCTACGCCACTTTTGCTACGTCGTAAGCATCAACACCTGACGTGGTCTCAGAATGACCGCCGCATCAACCTGCTGTCCACTTACGATGTCCACCATCGGCGCGGGCAACGTGACATGTCGCTCTTCCGCCGTGTGGTTGAGCAGGAACCAGATCGCCCGCTCGCCCTGCCAGCGCACGCAACATTCGACCCCAACCGGTGTTGTCAGTGTTCCTTCCACACCTGCCAGCTTGAGCAGCCACGGCGCCAGCATCGTATACAGCGATGCATCGCCAAAGGTTGCAGCATAGACCGCATGGCCCGCGCCGTAGCGATTCGCCGTGATTGCCGGCGTTCCAGCGTAATACTCCTGCGTGTAGCGCGCAATGACCTGGGCGTCTCCCGTGCGCAGGATGTCACACCAGATGCGAGCGTGAGGCGATGCGCCGTCGCAGATGCCCGGTTGCTCAAATGCCAGCGGCTGGCTGACGCCTTCGGGCAGCGAGTCGTACTCTTCGACCTCAACGCCGCACACCCTTGCCAGCAAGCCGGGCAGCGGCATATTGACCACGGTGTTGGTCTCATCCTTGACGCCGGTGCGCGGCGTCACCAGCACGACGCCGCCCGCCTCGACGAACTGCTCGATGCGGCGGGCGGTCGTCTCACTCAGGACATAGAGTGCGGGCGCGACGAGCAGCTTATAGCGACTGAAGTCGGCGTCGCCCGCCACCACATCGACGGCGACGTTGCGCGCATGGAACGCCTGATAGATGTCGTGCAGATGCGCCGTGTAGTGAAAGGCCGGGTTGTTGGCTTGAATCTGAAAGGCGAAGCGGCTGTCATAGTCGAGCAGGATGGCGACCTCGGCGCGCACTTCGCTGCCGGCAATCTGTGCGCCGACGCGGGCAAGCTCGGCGCCCATCCGCTTGATCTCCTGGTAGCGGCGTCCGGTGCGCCCGTCGTGTTCGAGCAGACCGTGCCAGTACTGCTCCGCACCGAAGCGAGCAGTGCGCCAGCGGAAGAAGATGATCGCATCGGCGCCGTGGGCAATCGACTGGTGCGCCCAAAGCTGTAGCTCGCCGGGGCGGGGCGCCACGCTCACGATCTGCCAGCCGCCGGAACCGGCTTGCTGCTCCATCACCCAGAAGTTCTTCTGCTTCAGCCCGCGCATCACTGCGTGAGAGAGCGCGGCTTCGCTGGGGTTGACCTCCGGGCGGAAGGTCCATTGCATGCGCCGGTAGTTGTCCCAACTCACAAAGTCGAGGTCTGCGGCAAGGTCGAAGTAGTCGAGCCGGTCATAACCGGCGCCCATCAGGTTGTGCGTGATGAAGTGCGCCGGGCATTCTCTGCGCAGAATCTCGATCTGTTCGTGCTGGAACGCCACATACTGATCCGACATAAAACGATAGTAGTCGAGCGCCAGACCCGGATTGTGCGAGCCATCGCCAAAGGGCGCAGCGGTCGCCAGCGGCGCCGGAATCTGCGACCACGCGGTGTAGACATGGCTCCAGAAAATCGCACCCCACGCCGCGTTGAGCGCATCGAGCGAGCTGTATTTGTGCTGCAGCCAGCTTTGGAACGCCGCCTGGCAGTGCCGGCAGTAGCAGCGGTCGCCAAACTCGTTGTCGGTCTGCCAGCCGATCACGGCGGGATGGTCGGCGTAGTGCTCCGCCATCGCCTGCGTGACGATGCGGCTGCGCTCACGATAGCCGGCGTGCGTTGGGCAGTAGTTGCGACGGTTGCCATAGCTGACCGGCAGCCCCGACTCCATCACCCGGAACGCGTCGGGGTGCATCGCCATCACCCATGGCGGCGGGGAAGCGGTGGGTGTGCCCAATACCACCTGCAAGCCGCGGGCGTGCAAGATGGCGATGGCGCGGTCGAGCCAGTCGAAGTCGAAGCGTCCTGGGGACGGCTCCAACCGGCTCCAGGCAAACTCCGCCAGGCGCACGGTGTTGAAGCCGGCTTCCTGCATCAGCCGGGCGTCGGTTTCCCAGCGTTCTTCGGGCCAATGTTCGGGGTAGTAGTCAACGCCAAAACGAAACATGAGCATCCCTCAACTTTTGATAAGGCTGTTTGAGAGGCTATCGAGCTGGCGCAAAGACGCGGTGTAGCAGAGAAACGAAGAGGAGCTGCCGGACAACTCCTGCGCTGCGAGTCTCTGTGCTTTCGCGCCTCTGTGTCGAAAGCATCATCTCAAATTGCCTCTGTGTTGGTGTGGTTGTCACGAAGTGCAAAACGTGCTCAGCCTTTGACAGCGCCGGCCGTGATGCCTTCGACAAAACGACGCTGGAAGACAAGGAAGATAATCAGCAATGGGATCAGGCTGATGACCGACATCGCCATTTGCGCCGTGTAGTTAGTCAAGCCGACGGCGCCGCCAAAGGAGAAGATCGCCAGTGGTAGCGTGAACTTTTCGGGCGATTTCAAGAAGATCAGAGGACCGAGATAGTTGTTCCATGACCCCATGAAGAAGATCATGCCCAGGCTGGTGAGACCGGGCACGATAATTGGCACGATCACCCGCCAGTAGATGCCAAATTCGTGTGCGCCGTCGATACGTGCGGCGTCGAGCAGCTCATCGCTGATCGAGGAAATATATTGGCGCATAAAGAAGATGCCGAAGGCGTTGGCGGCGCCCGGCACGATCAAGGGCCAAAAGGTGTCCACCCAGCCGAACTGCCGCATAATCACAAAGTTTGGCACCATCGTCACGGCCGAGGGAATAATCATTGTCGCCAGCAAGAAGCTGAACAGAGCGGTTCTGCCCGGAAAGCGATACTTGGCGAAACCATAGCCGCCCAGCGAGCAGAAAAAGAGGCTGAGCAGCGTTGCCGACGCTGCCACAAAGAAGGTGTTGCCGACAATACGCAACAGATTCTTTTCGCGCAGCAGATATTCGTAGTTGAGCAAGGTCGAGCGTTCGGAAAAGAGAACTGGCGGAAAGCCAAAAACATCTTCGGGCAACTTGAACGATGTGCTCAACATCCAGATAAACGGAATGAGCATGAACAGCGAAATCGCCGCCAGAACCGCATAAAGCAAAACGGTGATCAGGAAATGGCGCAGGCGTCTGATGTTCGTCATGTCAAATCCTTCTCATTTTTCATCACTGTTCGCGCCCAAAGAAGCGCACCTGCAACAGCGTGACCGCAAAAATCAGCGCAAAGAAGACATACGCCATCGCCGAGGCGTAGCCAAATTGCAGGCTGCGAAAGGCGGTGTTAAAGATGCGAATCAGAGGCGTGATGGTGGCGTTGGCAGGACCACCGCCGGTCAATGCCGCCACCTCGGCGAACAGCCCAAAGCTGCCGATGGTCGAAGTGATCAGACAGAACAGGATCACCGGCTGCATCAGCGGAATCGTGATCGAGAAAAATGCGCGCACCGGCGTCGCGCCGTCCACCAACGCCGCCTCTGTGAGATCGTGCGGGATGGTCTGCAAGCCAGCCAGCATGATCACCATATTGTAGCCAAGCCACGCCCAGATGATCAGCAGCGACAATGAGACGCGTGCGCCCCAGATGCTCTCCAGCCACGGCACCGGCGGGATGCCAAGATAGCCAAGCGCCACGTTCACAAGGCCGTTGTTCATCGTCAACAGGATGCGAAATGCGAAACCGGCGGCGACCATATTGGTGATGAAGGGCAGGAAAATCAGCGTACGGAAGATGCGATAGCCGCGTACATATTGAGAATTCAATATTACTGCCAGCGCCAGCGCCAGAAACAGCATCACGGGCACATACATTAACAGCAGGATGAAACCGTTCTGAATCGCCTGCCAGAAGACTGTATCGCTGAGCAGCCGCTGGAAGTTATTCAACCCCACCCACTGCATCGGCCCGACGCCCTTCCAGTCGTTAAAACTGAGATAAATTGAAAAGAGCATCGGGTAGAGGCCGAAGATGCCAAACAGGATAAAAAAGGGCGAGATAAACAGATACGCCCAACGCGCCTTGTAGACTTCGTGCGCACGGCGAGACTTCGGCTTGACGCTCGCCCCCTTCAACACTTGTGTTGCTTCCATGCACTCTCCTTGCTGTGCAAACTCCGGCGGCGGAGCATGACGCCCTCGCCGCCGGATGCAGCAGCACATTTATTGAAGCCCGGTTTCGACGCGAATTGCGTTGGCTGCTTCCATCAGCGCCTGCTCAGCAGACGCCATTCCCATCGCATATTTCTGCACAGCAGTGGCAACTGCGCCGCGGATTGCCTGGGAATAGGGGCCGTATTGGTTAGCTTGCGGAATTGCCTTTGCCGCCTCAGCATAGACAAGGCGCACAGGCTCACCCCCAAAATAGGCGTCTGGCTCCTCGAACATTGGATCATCGTAGAGTGCTTCCCACGCCGGGAAGTAGTCGCTATAAGCAAAGTGTTTGAGGTGATTTTCCGGTCGGAAGAGTGTGTATTCGATAAAAGCCCACGCAGCTTCCTTATTCCTGCTCGCTTCGGGAATGAACATGCACGAGCCGCCTTGATTCGCCGCACGCACGCCGCCTTCTGTAAAGGCCGGCATCTGCGCCACGCCCCAGTCGCCGGCACGGTCTGCGGCGATCCACGATTTCAGAAAGCTGCCCATCCACGACGCAATAACGATTGAGGCAACGGGCTTGACGTTCGGATCGTCCAGCGGCGCATTTAACTCAGCGTACCAATTGTCTGTCCACTCCAATTCATCGGACACGACTTCGTTCTGCCAGAACTGGCCCAACTTCTCCAGCGTAGCGATGTGCTCCGGCGAATCGACCACCACCCTACCATCGTCACTGTAGAGATCAAGCCCCTGTTGCCATAGCATGTTGAAGAAGTAATCGCCGTAGTTGTTGGCTTTGTTGAGTGCAAAGCAGTTGAGACCGGTGGCTTCCTTGATCTGCTTGCACGTGTTCAACATGCCATCCCACGTACTGATCTGTGCACTCACCTCAGCCGGATCATCGGAGAGTCCCGCCTGCCGGAACACATCGCGGCGGTAGAATGTAACCACCGGACCGATGTCCCACGGCGCGCAGTATGCTTTGCCATCTTTGGAGCCTTCCGCCAGCGCCGCTGCGTTCAACTCTCCCAAATACGGCTGCATCAGGTCGGTCAGGTCGGTCAAGCCGCCCAACTCCACCAGACGGGCGATGCTGGCGTTTTCGGTCACAGCCAGGTCGGGTCCGCCCGTGCCGCCTTGAATCGCCAGGCTCACCTGGTTAGCGACCTCGGCGGGCGGATAGTTGACCCACTCCAACTCAATATCGGGATACTCCGCCTTGAAACCATCGAGCACGGTCTGCTCAAAGACATCCTGGTTCGCCTGTTGCATCCAGACCAGAAGCTTGCCGCTCGGTGCACCGCTGGCGTCCGCGGCTGGCGCAGGGGCGCTTTCGCCGACAGGCGCTGCGCAGGCGCTCAACAGCAGCGATAGCAGCACGAACAACGCTGCCATACAACTCGTTCGTTTGCGATTCATGTGTTCCTCCTTGAAGAACAGATCATTTTATGGTTTTGCATACAAAGAACTACGGCGCACGATCAAGTCTGGCTCCACCAGAATCGTTTGCCCTTCACCACTATTGTTACCCGCCCTTTGCAGCGTGATCTGCCGGATCAACTCACGCACGGCAATGGCGCCGGAATCATGCAAATGCTGCCGGATCGAGCTGAGCGGCGGCTGCATATATGCCGCTTCAGGGATGTTGTCGTAGCCGATAATTGCAAGTTGTTCGGGGATGCGTATCCCAAGTTCGCTGGCCGCAAGCAGCGCCCCAAGCCCCATCTGATCGTTGCCGGCAAACACACCGTCGAGGTCGGGCACGCGCTCGATTAACTCTCGAATTGCAGCGTAGCCGCTTGCTGCCGTCCAGTCGCCCTCCACCAAGAGAGCAGCGTCGGGTGTTTGACCGACAGCGCGCAATGCATCCTCCCAGCCTAGCCGTCGCTGCAAAGCCGACCATTGCGACTGGGGCCCGCAAATATGCGCCACCCGCCGGCACCCCTGCTCGGTCAAATGCACTGTAGCAAGATTTCCGCCCATGCGGTTGTCGGTGTCAATCACGGTCACCGCCGGGTGAGGATGCATGCTCATAAAGACTGTTGGCACGGTGAGCCGCCCAAGCAAAGAATCCAGCCATGCGCGATTGGGGCCGATTTCGGGCGCCGACCAAAGCACGCCATCCACCTGACGCGCAAGCAGATGCTCCAGCGCCTCCACCACCTGATTTTCTGTGGCGTCGTCGGGAATCAGACTGAGCAACAGCGAATACCCCAATGCACGCGTCTCCTGTTCGATCCCGATCACGGTGCGCAGCGGACCATACTTTTCGAGACCTGCTGCGATCACGCCCAGCGAATGGGTCTTGCGTTGCACCAACCCTCGGGCGATGGCATTCGGCTTGTAATTTAGCCGTTCGATCACACCCAGAATTCGTTCCCGGGTGGCCGCCGAGACATCGGGACGGTTGTTAAGCACGCGCGAAACCGTCTGCGCAGAGACGCCCGCCTCCTGTGCGACTTGAACAATTGTGACACTTTCACTGCGGCTGTTGGTCATAATGCTGACACCGTTAACGTTCACGTGAACGTTAACGAAAAGTGTACTATACGTTTTCGATGCTGTCAATAGGCAGCGCAAAAAAACGATTGACATCTTGCCACTTGCGTGTTATTCTCTCTTGCAACTGGTATAGACCTCTATACCGCAAAGACCTCAGAAAATATGATAGATAAAAATAGTCCGATTCCGCTCTATTACCAGATTGCCGAGCACCTGAAAGAGCAGATTGCCATCGGTGAGTTGACAAGCGGCGCCCGCCTGCCATCGGAGCGCGAATTAAGCGAGCAATTGAGTGTCAGTCGCATGACCGTGCGTCAGGCGATCAATTACTTGCAGCGCGATGGCTTGATCGAGGTGCGCCAGGGCGTCGGCGCGTTTGTGACCCAACCAAAACAAACCTACGACGCCTTGCATCTACTTGGGTTTTCGGAAGAGATCGGTCGCCGCGGCGATCATGTGGAATCCATTGTGTTGGAACAGGCAATCGTGGAGCCGCCCGCTCGCGTTGCACAACGATTGGCTCTCGATGGGCGCGACAAGACCGTGAAGCTCATGCGCCTGCGCAAGGTGAACCAGGAATCGATGTTGCTTGAGACAAGCTACATTCCGGCGGCGCTCTGCCCAGGTCTGGAGTCGGTCGATCTGGCGACCAACTCGCTCTATAAGGTGCTGGAAAGTCATTACGGCTTGCTGTTGCAGCGTGCACAGCAAACAATGGAATGCGCCGCCGCCACCGAGTATGAACAATCACTTTTTGGTCTGCGGTCGGGTGCAGCAGTGTTGTTGCTTGAGGGTGTGGCCTACGGCGAGCATGATCTGCCGGTCGAATATTTCAAGGCGATCTACCGGGGAGATCGCTGTAAGTTTCAATTGGAAAGCTGGCGCAATGGCGAAATGGAAACAGGCGGCGTCCAACGCGTAAGCGTCGTTGTTGCATGAGCAAGGCGGTCCTGACGCCAAATTATCAAAAGCATTATAAAACAGGCAAGGAGAGTTTTATGACAAATGCTGTGCGGATCGGCGTTGTGGGGTGTGGGAGTGTAATGCTGCATGCTTATTCACGTCAGATCAACAATCTTAAGATGCGTGGGCATGTGGAAACGGTGGTGGCGTGCGATGTAAAAGAAGATCGCAAACCTATCGTCACCGGGCCGGAGTACGGCTATCAGCGTTTCACCACCGATTTCGAGGATGTCGTGACAGCAAATGATGTTGATCTGGTGTTGGTGACCACCTCCATGCGTGAGCATGGCATGGTGGCGCGCGCGGCGCTTGAAGCAGGCAAGCATGTACTGGTCGAAAAGCCCATGGCGCACACCCTGGAAGAGGCGGCGGCGTTGGTGGAGCTTTCTCGCAAGAGCAAGGGCTATTTGGCGCCGGCGCCCCATGTATTGCTCAGCCCCACCTATCAGAAAATGTGGCGACATATCCATAACGGCGACATCGGGACGCCCTATCTGGCGCGTGCTTTCTACGGATGGGCTGGACCCAATTGGGGCAAGTGGTTTTACGAACCGGGCGGCGGCTCCATGTTCGATCTAGGCGTATACAACCTGGTTAGTCTGACCGGTTTTCTCGGCCCAGCCAAGCGCGTCTCCGGGTTGATCGGCACGGCGATCAAACAGCGCCTTGTCGAAGGCGAGATGATCGAAGTGCAGACCGACGACAACGTGCAGTTGTGCGTCGAGTTCGCCAACAACTGTTACGCCGTCGTGACAACCGGCTTCACGATCCAACGCTACCGCACGCCCGCCATCGAAATCTACGGCAGCAAGGGCACGATCCAGATGTTGGGCGATGACTGGGACCCTGACGGTTACGAGCTGTGGCGGAACGACGTAGGCGCCTGGATGCTCTATCCCGAAAGCGACCCAAACTGGCCGTGGACCGATGGCATCAATCATCTTGTGCATTGCATCCGCAGCGATGAGCGGCCAATCCATGACCCGGAGCATGCCTATCATGTGATCGAGATCATCGAGAAGGCGCGCATCGTCGGCAAGACGGGCGTAGCGCAGACGATTGAAAGCACTTTCACGCCGCCCACCTTTCAGACGGCGCAAAATGAAGAAGCTGCACACCTGAAACATGATCGCACGAATTGACAATAGACTATGACGTATAGACCATCGCCTCGTCCAAGCTTTGATGAACCGACCTTGTTACGCTATGAGACGACGGCGCGTCATCTTTGGGGCGACGCTGACGCCGGACAGGTCGCCGATTGGATCTATGTATCCAGTTCAAAGATTCACCAGCTTGTGTGGGGATTGGCGCCTGGCGGCGCCTTTCGCCACTCCGCCGAGTTCCGCACAATCTTCGGCGCAGACGTGATCTACTATGTTTTGAGCGGAACGATGGTGATCGCCAATCCAGAGACAGGTGAAGTGCATCGGGTATTGCCTGGCGAAGCAGCGTTCTTCCGCAAAGACACCTGGCATCATGCATTCAATTATGGAGCAGAGGCGCTGCGCGTGCTCGAATTCTTTGCACCGCCTCCTTCACAAGGCACATCAGGCGCCTACGCACGCACCAAACCCCTGCTCACCGAAAACAAGTACGGCGTCGATTCTGCCTTGGGGCATTGGCCGATGCAGCGTGCAGCAATCGAGCGCGACTTTACCATCAACGTGATTCGTGAAAGCAATCTCTTGTGGCGGCTTGAGGGAAGCCAGAATAAGGTGTTGGTGGGAGTGCTCTGCTCCACCGAGCATCTGCTGGTGGGCAAGCTACTGTTGCCGCCCGGACGCAAAAGCGACGTGTTGCACCATCCTGGAGACAAAAGTCTTTACGTATTGCGCGGCACACTCAACATTTTTTGCCCTGAAAAGCGTGAAGGGCCGGCATGGTTCGAGGTGCAGCCGCAAGATGGATTCTTTGCGCCGGCTGGGACGCCGCACCAGTTTCACAATATCACGGATCAGCCGGTGGAGTTGATGTTTGGCGTTGCGCCGGACTATCAGTGAGCGTCTGTTCGAGGTGCATCGCTGAATGATGGGGGATGAAGTCGCTATTGGTCTTGATGTCGGCGGCACGAAGATTGCAGCAGGGCTGATAGATCGCCACGGAAATGTGTTAGCGCACCGAACTGCTCCGACTGACGCGGCGCAAGGCGGAATAGCGGTGCTGGAGAAATCGCTGAGACTGGCTCAGAGCCTACGCACATC
Source organism: Chloroflexota bacterium (assembly GCA_016861025.1). Lineage (GTDB taxonomy): Bacteria > Chloroflexota > Anaerolineae > Caldilineales > Caldilineaceae > Caldilinea. The sequence continues at coordinate 257,493 of BOKO01000005.1, read as the reverse complement.
CGCTGAGATCGAAGGGCGCGAGGTCGTGGGCGTCGGCGTGAGTGTATGCGAGTTGGTCGATCCGCGAGGCATCGTCACCAGCAGCTACACCGTTCAGTGGCAGAACATCCCGGTGCAAGCGATCTTTAGTGAGCAGATTGCGCCTGCCGTGGTCGAAGCGGATGTGCGCTCGCATGCTTTTGCCGAGGCGGTTTTTGGCGCCGGGCGCGGGCTAACCAGCTTTGTCTTCGTCAGCGTCGGAACCGGCGTCAGCAGTTGTCTGGTGTTGGATGGGCGACCCTATGCCGGCGTACGTGGCAACGCCCTGGTGTTGGCAACAATGCCGATCGTGGTGTTCGACGACCAGGAACGCAAGATCGAGTTTGCGCTCGAAGCCTTTGCATCAGGGCTTGGCCTGACCGAACGATACCGTCGTCATCGGACAGGCGTCACCCGCGTTGAAGAGATCGTCGCCGATGCCGCACAGGGCAGCGAGGTTGCTGCGGCCATCCTGCGCAGCGGCGGCGAGGCGTTGGGCAGCGCAATCGCCTGGCTGGTGAATGTGCTTGATCCGGAGGCGGTGATTGTGGGTGGAGGCTTGGGACTATCTGACGGCCTCTACTGGCAGAGCGTCGTCACCGCTGCCCGGGCGCATATTTTCGCCAACGACAGCCGCTCTCTACCAATCGTGCACGCTGCGTGTGGCGTCGACGCCGGAATCATCGGAGCAGGAGCGTCTGTTTTCGCCAGATAGCCTCTCGAATGACTCAAAATTGATCGTGGTGTTTGCTCGGCAAGTGTTCGAACCAACCAAGGAGGAACTGTATGGGAAACGATGTAAAACGCAACTTCATCAGCCGTCGCCACTTCTTGCGTCTCACAGGCATGGCGGCGGGCGTCACGGTGTTGGCCGCCTGTGCGCCGTCTGCGCCATCTGGTGAAACAGGGGCGCCAACCGCTGCGGATGGTCAGGTCTCGATCTCATGGTGGAATGGATTCAGCACACCCACCGTCCAGGAGATTGCACCGCAGATTGTCGGCGATTTCGAGAGAATGCATCCCAACATCAAGGTCGATTACGAGATCAGCGGTGGGCCGCCGGGCGGCGGCAACCTGACCGAAGTGATGCTCTCGCGCATTGCGGCCGGCAATCCACCCGACACCATCACTCTCTGGGACGCCCCGTCACAATATGGGGCGCTGGGAGCGTTGACAGCCATCGATGATCTGATGGCGCAGGCAACAGACGCCACGCCAGACGCATTCTATGAAAACGTGCTGAACACCTGCAAATGGCAAGGACAGACGTACGGATTGCCAGCCTCAGCAGCGGCGGCCGGTATGTTTTTCAACACAGATCTATTCGCCGAAAAAGGGATTGCCATGACGCGCGACACATTCCCTACCACCTGGGATGAGCTGCGCGCCCTGTCAGACGAATTCACCGTGATAGAGAACGGCGAAGTGAAACAGGCAGGCTTTATGCCGCCGTGGAACGCGGCCTGGCTCTACCCAGTCTGGAGCGTACTCAACGGCAGTTTGATCTTTGACGCCGCCAACAGTGTGTATACCGTGAACAGCGCCGAAAACATCGCATGGATTGAGTATTGGGCAAACTGGCTTGACGGTGCATATGGCGGCAATTTTGAGCAAATCAACATCGCCGGCAACTGGGGCACCGCTTACCCCAACGAGAACTCAGCCTTTTACAACCAACTCTCCTCCATGTTTGCGGATGGCGGCTGGATCATGACCGACATCGACTTTCAGTTCCAGTGGGAAGTCGCCAAGCTGCCATACGGACCAACGGGAACAAAGACGGCTTCGGGTTATTGGCCCAACTGGTTCGCCTTGCCCAAAGGCGGCGTTCATCCGAACGAATCGTTCCTTTTTATAGAGTACTTCTGCACCAAAGGATGGGAGACGTGGTACAAAGCGATCCCGGATACACCAGCCTGGAAGGGCGCCTCGCGCGACGTCGTCACGCAGGCGCTCATCGACAAAGTGGGCGAGGAACGAGCGTTGGATCTACATCGCTTCTTCCTGGATTACCTGGAAGACGCAGCGCCAATGTGGGATTCGCCGATCAATGCCTTTGCATCGGATACGCTGCAGACAGCCATCACCTCAGTGCTGGGCAAGGCGAAAAGCGCGCAGGCGGCGATGGACGAAGCGCAGGCGTTGATCCAGGCGAAACTGGAAGAGACGCTGCGCGCGGCGTAATGGCTGCGGAGGGTTGCATCTTCCTGGAGGCGTCCGCTTCCAGGAAGACGAGCCAAGATAGGAGGCTTCGATGTCCCGCAAGACTCGCGATAATCTGCGCGCCTATTTATTCGTATCGCCCTGGCTGATCTCTCTGCTGGTCTTCACCGCCTATCCAATGCTGGCGTCGTTTTATTTCTCCATGACACGCTACACGGTTGTGAGGCCGCCGGTATGGATCGGGTTGGAGAACTTTCAGGTGATGTTCACCAAGGATGATCTCTTTTGGGTGGCGGTCTGGAATACGTTCTACTACACGTTCATTTCCGTGCCGCTGCAGATGCTCGTGGCGTTGATATTGGCGACTTTGCTCAATCAGAGCACGCGCGGGATCGGCCTCTATCGCACCGCCTTTTATCTCCCCGCACTCGTGCCGGCTGTTGTGACGGCGCTGCTGTGGATGTTGATTTTGGACCCACGTGCTGGTCTTGCCAACGCTGCGCTGGATGCCATGGGTCTGCCCAAACTTGGCTGGATGCACAGTGTCGTCTGGTCGAAGCCGTCGCTGATTATCATCTCACTTTGGGTGGGTGTTGGACAGCCGATGTTGATTTTCCTGGCCGGCTTGAAGAACGTGCCAAAATCGTTGCTCGAAGCCGCCATCATCGACGGCGCCAACAGCTGGCAGCGGTACTGGCGTGTAGTCATTCCGCTGCTCACACCAACGATCTTCTTCAATCTGCTGATCACGCTGATTGCGTCGTTCCAGGTCTTTACAACCGCCTTTGTTGCCACGGCTTCAGCCAGCGGCGCCACCGCCGCCGGCCCCCTCAACTCAATGCTGGTCTACATGGTGCATCTCTATCGACAAGGATTTCGCTATTCTTCAATGGGGTATGCTTCGGCAATGGCGGTTGTGCTTTTCCTCGTGCTGGTGGCGCTGACGTTGATCGTTGTGCGCTCCTCCAGGGAATGGGTGCACTATGAAGGCGCCCCGCCGCGATGACAGGGAGGGCATAATGCAGCAAACTGGCGCCCAAATCGGCAGGAGCAGGGGGTGAAACGCAATGAAAGTGCACAAGATGCTGGGACAGGGAATTATCCACGCGCTTTTGTTCGCCGTCTCACTATTGTTCTTGATTCCGCTCTGGTGGCTATTCATCACCTCCATCAAGCCGATCGACCAAATTCTCACCATTCCACCGATCTGGTGGCCGCAGCCGCCGCATTGGGAGAATTATGTTGCTGCTTTGACCTCCCCAGCTTTTCCTTTCTGGCGATTGATGGGCAACACGCTCTTTTATTGCATTTCCTCCACAATCGGCGCTGTTGTCTCCTCGGCGGTTGTAGCCTACGCTTTTGCGCGTATGCGCTTCACCGGTCGAGACCTGCTCTTTGGCATTACGCTGGCGACGCTGCTTCTCCCCGGGGTCGTCACACTGATCCCCACCTACGTGCTCTTTCAGCGCATGGGGCTGGTCGGAACCTATGCGCCGCTGATTATCCCCTATTTCTTTGCAAGCGCATTCAATATCTTTTTGCTACGCCAGTTCATGCTCACGATTCCGGTTGAATTGAGCGATGCGGCTTATGTCGATGGCGCAGGCGACTTTCTGATTCTATGGCGAATCATCTTGCCTTTGGTGAAGCCGGCGTTGATCGTCGTTGCGATCTTCAATTTCATCTATGCATGGAACGATTTTTTAGGGCCGCTGCTCTATCTGGACGATTCGAGCCGATATCCCTTGTCCATCGGCCTCTATGCCTTTCGCACACGCTTTGCTCTCCAGTGGAATCTCATCACAGCGGCTTCACTCGCAATCACTGTGCCGCTGATTGCAGCTTTTTTTGCGCTGCAGCGCTATTTTATCGAGGGCGTGACTCTGACCGGCGTGAAAGGATGATCGACGATGACCAGACTCAAACTGGCGTTGCTTGGCTGTGGCGATGTGGCGCAACGCGACTATCTGCCTGAATTCCATCGCGTGGCCGATCGCGCTGAGATCGTTGCCGTCTGCACCCGCTCCGTCACGCGCATGAAGGAAGCGATGCAACGTTATGCCATTCCGAATGGCTACACCGATTATCACCAGATGTTGGCTGAAAGCGACGCCCAAGCGGTGATCAATCTGACGCCGATTGCTCTCCACGACGAGACGAACTTCGCCATCCTTGAATCGGGGCGGCATCTATACAGCGAAAAACCGGTGGCGAGCAGATCTTTCGTTGCGCAACAGTTGGCGGAGATGGCGCAGGCGCGCGGTCTTCAGGCAGCCTGCGCGCCGAGCATCCGTCTCTTCCCCCAGATGCAATATGTATTGCGCTTGATAGAGGAAGGCACCATTGGGCCGGTCTACTCGGCGCGCGGCTATGGTCATTTCGGTGTGCCGCTATGGACAGGTTATTTCTCCGACCCCAGCCCCTTCTTTGCCGCTGGCGCAGGGCCGATGATGGACATGGGCGTCTATCCACTGCACGCCCTGACGACCCTGATAGGACCGGTGCGACGCGTCGTTGCGCTGGTGACCAAGGTGCACGAGAGCTTCACCATAACCGAAGGTCCGTACGCTGGATTGCGTGTGCCTGTCGAGGCTGACGATCACTGGCATGTGCTCCTCGACTTTGGCGGCGGCTGTATTGCCAGCGTCGCCGCCAACGCCGTGGTCGTCGATACGCGCTGTCCGCCGCTCGAACTGCATGGGTTGTCAGGCACAATCGCCTTTGACCCAATCTACGTGCAACAACCTGTGGAAGTGCTGAGCCGTGGATGCACATGGGAGACAGTGAGACCGCCTTTTCCAGAGACGAATCCTGGTCGCAGCGCTGGCCCCGACCATATCCTCGGCGTCGTGCATCTGCTGGATTGCATCGAAGGTCGCTGCTCACCACAACTCAGCCTCGACCAGGCCGCGCATGTATTACGCGTGATTGAAGCCGCGGCGGAATCGGCGCGCACCGGCTGCGCGATCAAGCTCAATTGACCAAAGGAGCTGATGACATGAGCATTCTTCCCTTGCGTGCGGCGTTGATCGGCTGTGGCAGCGTGTCACAACGCGGCGTCTTGCCCCACTTGAGCCTGGATGATGCAAAGGAGCGCATCCAGCTCGTCGCTGTTGTCGATGCTGTTGCAGAGCGCGCCGCACAATCAGCGAAGAAGTGGGGTGCGCCAACATGGTATACAGACATCGATGCAATGCTGGCGCAAAGCAATGTCGATGTAGTGCTGGTGATCACGCCGATCCAACAGCACTTTGAGCACGCCATGCGCGCCATTCAGGCTGGCAAACATGTCTACATCCAAAAGTCGATGACGACCACACTGGCTGAAGCCGACGCCCTGCTCGCTGCGCGCGATCGGATGAAGGTGAAGCTGGCTGCTGCGCCGGGCTTTGATCTCTTTCCATCGACAGGCAAAATACGCAACGTTGTGGAGAGTGGTGCGCTTGGTCATGCGGCGATTGCGTACACCTACACACTGGGCTTTGGTCATGAATATGAACCGATCCGGCGCAGCGACGGCGCGCTCAGCGCCATCGATCCCACCTGGTATTACCGCACCGGCGCCGGCCCATTGCCTGATGTGACCATTTACGCCCTTCAGTTGGCGACCAGCGTGCTTGGATCAGTGCGCCGCGTGACCGCCTTGGGCAATAAGATCATGCCGCAGCGCACCTGGCGCAATCAAACGATCAATATTGAGGTGGAAGACAACAACGTTGTATTGATGGAGTTCAGCAGCGGCGCGCTGGCTGTGGCTGTGGGATCGGATTGCGTCGGCAGCAATATGAATCCATGGGGTGGGCTGGGCGTATACGGCACGCAAGGGGCGCTCGAAGTGACTGAAGTCGACGGCGCCAGCGGCTATCCGACGCGCTTCATCGTACGACGAGGCGGCTCCTGGGCAATCGCCAGCGGCGATACAACCGAAGATATTACAAATCTGGCTGACTGTCCCTACCTCACACCCCCACATCTGGCAATCGAAGAGCCGCATCTATACGTCGATATCATGGAACTGGTGGATGCAATTGTGGAAGACCGTCCATGCCGCGCCAGTGGAGAACAGGCGCGACATGTGGTCGAAATCATCGAAGCTGCACGTCGGGCGATTGCGTCAGGTCAAACCCAATTTCTTACGACTGGGGTGGGAGCGCAGCTTTGACTTCAGTACTCGGGCTTGATCTCCGCCTTACGCTGCGCCATAAACTCGCGCAACGTTGCGTTCGTCGCCGAATCAAGCGCCGGTGCATCATACTCTTGCAGCAGCCGCCGCCACTGCCGGTGTGCACGTTGCTGCGCGTCCAACGCTCCCTCTGTTTGCCACTGCTCGGCTGAGTTGTAGTCGAACAGCTCAGCGCGATAAAACGCGGTGCGAAAGTTGCGCATCGTATGATCGGTGCCCAAATGGTGACCGCCCGGCGCCACGCTTCGGATGCTCTCCATTGCCAGCCCTTCTTCAGACAAGTCAAGCCCCTTTAGGAATTTGTGAAACATGCCAAGCAACTCGCAATCGAGCACGAACTTCTCATAGCCGGCGGTCAGCCCACCTTCGAGCCAGCCGGCGGCGTGAAGCACGAAGTTGACACGCGCCATAATCGCAGGCAGCATCACTTGCATCGACTCGTAAGCGCTCTGGGCGTCGGCAATCTTGGAACTGGTGAACATGCCGCCAGAGCGGAAGGGTAACCCATACATCCTTGCAAGTTGGGCGCTTACGATCAGCGCAACCTGACTTTCAGGCGATCCAAAGACCGGTGCGCCGCTTCGCAGATCAACATTGGTTTGGAACGCCCCATAGACTACGGGCGCACCCGGCTCGATCATCTGCACAAGTGCAATGCCAGCCAGTGCTTCGGCATTCAACTGCGCCAGTGTGCCGCCAATCGCTGCTGGCGCCATGGCCCCCGACAAGATGAAAGGCGTAATCATCATTGCCTGGCGCGCCCTGGTGTAAACCTTCAGCGCCGACAGCATGCGGTCGTCGAGTCGCCGCGGACTAGAGATGTTAATCAGCGAGAGGAGAGCAGGCTGCCGACGGATTGCATCGGCTCCAAAGACGATCTCGGCCATGCGCACGCTGTCGGCTGCGTTTGCCCCACTTGTCACCGACCCCATGAAAGGTTTGTCACTGAACTTGATGTGAGTGTAGGCCATGTCGAGATGGCGCGTGTGAGTCGGCAAGTCTGTCGGCTCCACGACTGTGCCGCCAGAGTGATGAATGTACGGGCTGAGATAGGCGAGCTTGACAAAGTTTTCGAAGTCGACAAGCGTTGCGGCGCGGCGGCCGCGATCCAAATCGTAAACATAAGGCGGGCCATAGACAGGCGCAAAGGTGATGTGTCTGCCGCCGATGATGACGTTGCGCTCTGGATTGCGCGCAAGCTGTGTGAAATGTGTTGGCGCCTGACTGACGCACTTGCGCAGCAACTTGCGGTCGAAGTAGACGGTCGAACCCTTAACCACCGCGCCATTTGCCGCCAGCACGGCCAGTGCATCGTCGTCGTAGAAATCGATGCCGATCTCTTCGAGGATTGTCATTGACGCATCGTCGATCAACTGCAATGCCGCCTCGTCTACGAGTTCATAGACGGGAAGTTTGTTGACAGGTTGGGCGACAGGATGGACGGCAGCGGCGGATTGGCGCTCACGCCGCTGTTCACGACGACGGGCAACAACGCTCTGAACGGTCATGCGCTGGCCTTCCGGGTTCCCTCAAGAACCCATAGACTCTTAATCCAAATTTTCTGTTTCGGTGATCGTCTCGGTCCCCGTGATCGTTGGAGATGCATCGATCGCAGGCGCATCGACTGTGTCGGTGACAACATCGGTCGTCTCGACAGGTGCAGATGATTCTGCTCCGGCGTCGGTGGCTGCGGCGTCGGTGGCTGCGGCTTCAGCATCGGTGGCGCCCGCATCGCCAGTCGCGGCGTCAGTGGCTGCGGCGTCAGTGGCTGCGGCGTCAGTGGCTGCGGCGTCAGTGGCTGCGGCGTCAGTGGCTGCGGCGTCGGTGGTTGCGGCGTCAGTGGCTGCGGCGTCAGTGGCTGCGGCGCCAGAAGTCTCGACGGCTGGGGCGGTTTCTGCGCCCGCTTCAAGCGCGGCCTCTGCCGAAGCCTGCTCCGCAGCAGCTTGCTTCAACGCAAGCTGCCCGGCCTCCAGATAGCCAGCCGCCGCCCAGAAGACATATCCAAACAGAAAGACGCCGAGAATCGGCCCCCAAATTTCAATCAGCGGTCGTTTCTGGTTTTCCATGGTCAACTCCTCTTTTGTGCTAAGCAGTATGTGTTGAAGTTTGAATTGTGAATTGTGAATCGTCAATGGTGAAGTTGACGCCTCTCGCTTCCGCAGACGACGAAAAGAGGCGATTCTGAAATCGCCCTTCGCAACTCGTCTTTCCTCAACTCACATCGCCGTGACCGCGCCAGAAACGTTCGACCTGGCTGCGCAGCAATGGGTGGCGCTCCAGCGTTGGATCCTCGGCAAAAAGCTTCTGCGCCGCCTCGCGCGCTGTGATGATCGTCGCCGTATCGGTGAGATGGGCGATGCGCAGATCGGGCAGCCCACTCTGCCGCGTGCCGAAGAAGTCGCCAGGGCCACGCAGTTCCAGGTCCTTCTCGGCGAGCACGAAGCCATCGTTGGTCTCGGTCAGGATATCGAGCCGGGCGCGCACGTCGGGCGATTCGGCGCGGCTGACGAGCGCGCAGTAGCTGGCGTGCTCTCCACGCCCAACGCGACCGCGCAACTGGTGAAGCTGCGCCAGCCCAAACCGGTCGGCGTCTTCGATCATGATCATGGTGGCGTTGGGCACGTCGATGCCAACCTCGATCACGGTGGTGCTCACCAACACCTGATGCTTGCCTTCGGCAAAATCGCGCATGACCTGATCTTTTTCGCCGCCGCTGAGCCGACCGTGCAGCAGCCCGACGCTGATTTCGGGAAAAACCTGACTTTGCAGCCGTTTGTGCTCCTCGACTGCGGCGCCGACATCGAGTTTGTCGCTTTCGTCGACGAGCGGATAGATGATGTACGCCTGTCGCCCTGCCTCGACCTCACGGCGGATAAAACCATAGAGCCGCTCGCGTTCGGCGGGTGTGAAGCGTTTTGTCTTGACCGGCGTGCGCCCCGGCGGCATTTCGTCGATACGGCTCACGTCGAGATCGCCGTAGACGGTCAACGCCAGGCTGCGTGGGATCGGTGTGGCGCTCATCACAAGCAGATGTGGCTGGTCGCTGCTTTTGGTGCGCAGCGCGCCGCGCTGTTCGACGCCGAAGCGATGCTGTTCATCGACGACGATCAAGCCAAGGTTGTTGAACTCGACGCCCTCCTGGATCAGCGCCGTGGTGCCGACGACGATGTCGATGCTGCCATCGGCAAGCCCCGCCAGCACCTGGTCGCGCGCCTGTCCAGTGACGCGCCCAGTGAGCAGCGCCACATTGACGGGCTGTCCATCCGGGCGTGGCAACTGGCTGAGCAACCGGTCGATGCCGCGATGATGCTGTTCGGCGAGAATCTGCGTCGGCGCCAGCAGCGCAGCCTGCGCGCCGCGCCCGACCGCCGCCCACATCGCCGCCGCCGCCACTGCGGTCTTGCCGCTGCCGACATCGCCCTGCACAAGCCGTGTCATCGGAATGCTGCGCGCCAGGTCACGGCGAATCTCATCGATCACGCGCTGCTGTGCACCGGTCAGGTCGAAAGGAAGCGCCTGACGGAATTGCTCAAAGCGTTCATCGCTGAGCGGCAGCGGCATGGCGGCTTCCTGCTGCAACGCAGCGCGGCGCTGTTGCACGCCAAGCTGAATGTAGAACAACTCCTCGAAGGCAAGCCGCCGTCGCGCTGCCTCCAGCCGTTCGTGGCTGTCGGGGAAATGAATCTGCTCCAACGCCGTCGGCAGGTCGAGCAGCTCGTATTCCCGGCGAATCGACTCCGGCAGCGGGTCGGGCACAAACTGAGCATAGCCATCGAGCACATCATAGATCAGGTTGCGCAGCCGGTTGTTGTTGAGTCCTTCAGTCAACCGATAGACGGGCGACAGACGACCGGTGGCGACGCGCTCCTCGTCAAGCTCCTCAAAAACCGGGTTGTCGAGCGTTTTTTGTCCCATGTACAGCCCGACCTTACCGCTAAAACGCAGCGTTGAGCCGGGCTTCAGTTGTTTGGCGATCCACTTGTTCCACCAGGTGGCATGCAGTGTGCCGGTCGAGTCGCCGAGAATCGCCTGCACAATGACGCGGTTGACGCCGACTTTGCGTTCGCGCACATCCCACACGTTGGCGATAATCGTAACCTGCTCACCGGGGCGAAGCTGGGCGATTGTGCGCATCTGGCTGAAGTCGTCGTAGCGGTGTGGCAGATGCCAGAGCAGGTCGATCACCTTGACGATGCCGAGCCGCGCCAGCTGTTCGGCAGTCGATTCGCCCACACCGGAAAGTACAGTCACGCGTGCATCCAGATCGGCTGAATTGCGCTGTGGTTTCTGGTGTTGGCGGGCGATGCGCTCCTTTGCCTTGTGCGTTGGCTCCGGCGGCGGAATGACCAGCTCATCAAGCTCGTCAAAATCAGCAAGATCGTCGCCTGCTGCGACGTAGGCGGCGCCAAGACCAGGAGCAGGAGCTGGCGCAACAAGGTCGTTGGACAGAGCGACCGGTTCTGCGTCGCCCTCAGGAATCGTCAGCGGCGTCAGATCGTCGTTGACCTCGATCAACTCGGCAAGGTCTTCGATCTCCAGCGTCGCCACAAAATCTGGGTCGGCAGCGCGGCGAATGGCGCGTGCGATCTCAGGTCTGTCGACCTGCTCCGCCACACCGTACGCCCGCATCAACTCCACCAACGCCTCGATCTGGCGATCATCGACGCCTTCTCTGCGCGCATCGCCGGCCCATCGCTCGGCCATCGCCTGCAAGCCGCCAATGACGCCGCGATTGCGCCATCCTTGTCTTTCTTCCAGATCGAGAATCCGTTCGATACGTGTAAGCGCCGCCGCAGCCACTGCTCAATATGTCCCTTCATAGACAAGCACGCCGACAACATTGGGGCCAAGATAGGTTGCCAGGCTCGGCGGATAGGTGATTTTGTGGATCGGCGTTTTGGGCAGGGTCTCGCGCAGGCGCCCGATGAGGTCGGCGCGCTGGCTGTCGTAACTGTGCTCAAAGACGCCCATTTCCTGCACAGATGCAAATTCGGTGACAAATTCAGCAAGTTTTTCGACCACTTCGTCGCGGGTCTGCACTTTTTCTTGCGTCATCAGCCGACCGTCTTCCATCATCAGCATGGCTTTGATGCCGAGCATTGTGCCGAGCAGACTTTGGGACGCGCTGAGCGATGCGCTGCGCTCCAGATAATGCAGACTTTCGCTGAAGCCGGCGAAATAGAGATGGGGGATGGCGCCGTTGACAATACGCGCCACATCATTGACGCTGGCACCCGCTTCGGCTGCTTCGGCGGCCTGTTGAACCAGCAACCCCAAACCAAAGGAGACGCTCTGGCTGTCGATTACGCGTATGGTAAAGCGGCCGCGCAACATCTCCGCCGCCTTGCGCGCTGTGGCCCACATCGGGCTTAGCTCGCGGCTCATGTGGATGCAAACGATCTGCTCACCTTCGCCGCCGGCATGAAAGATATCGAGAAAAGCGTTGACATTCGGCGCCTGCACTTCCGGCAGCTTTGAGACGCCCATGCGTTGAACTTCATGCACTTTCTCAAATAGTTCTTCAGCGCTGAAGTCAGCATCTTCCTCGAAAAAAGAGCCGCCTATTTTGATGCGGTGAGGGACAACCGTAATCGCGTATTTTTCGACAACATCCGCCGGTAAATATGCGTTGCTGTCCGTAACAATCCGTACTTTGCTCATAAGCGCGGGATAAATCGAGTCAACCTTATTCGACTGATAAGATATAATGGTAATGTGGCTGGCCGCCGTATGTTAATTCAATATCCTGTTCAGGATACTCTTGGCGCACGGTTTCGGCAAAATCCTGCGCTGCTGCTTCAGCGACAAAGTCGCCGAAGTAGATTGTGATCAACGCAGCGTCGCTGGCGCCCATTTTTTCCAAAAGATCGAGCGCCACATCCGTCACGCCCGATCCGCAGCTCACCAGTTTCTCATCGTGGAGCCCGATAATATCGCCTTGCTTTACTTCGATGCCATCCACCGTAGCGCTGCGCACTGCCTGCGTCACTTCGCCGGTGTGAACTGCGTCCACCTGCATCTTCATCGACGCGACAAGGCTGGCGGCGTCGTGGTTAGCCGGGTCATAGGCGGTGAGCGCAGCGATTCCCTGCGGCGCAGTGCGCGTGGGGACGACGGTCAGGTGATGCGGCTGCTCGCCTTTGGCGACAATCTTGACCGCCTGCTGCGCCGCCATCAGGATGTTGCTGTTGTTGGGCAAAATGATCACCTGACGCGTCGGCAATTTCTGTACAGCCTCAACAATTTCCGCCACGCTTGGATTCATGCTCTGACCGCCCTGGACAATGCCATGCGCGCCCAGATGTCTGAAGACCTCAGCAAAGCCGGCGCCTGGAGCGACCGCCACCACGCCGACGCTATTTTCATCCAGCGGTGCATCCGGCGCTGCGAAACTGTCGGGCTGTGACGATGCAATGCTCTGTTCATCGCCGTTGACCGGCGCGCCAGCCGTGAAGGTTGCGGCCTCATCTATGCGCTGCTGCATAGCCGCCGCCATATCATCCATATTCTCGACAACGATATCGGTGATAAAACCGGTCGCAACACCGTAAGAGAGCACAACCCCTGGATCAAAGACGTGCACATGCACTTTGACGAGATGCTCGTCGCCTTCAACAAGCGGGCAATCACCCATCGCCGCGATCTCTGTGGCAATTACTTCGACCGGCTTGTTGGGCTGTTCGATCAAGTATTGCACATCGAAGCCCCATTGCGTTGGTGGGAGTTGGCGATGCCCTTTGCGCTCACGCTGTTCGAAGCGCTTCTCGATGGCTGGACTGGTTTCAGCATGATCTCCGCTCGACACCGGCTGGCCGGTGAGGGCGCGATACATGCCCTCGAACACAAAATAGAGACCCTTGCCGCCTGAATCGACGACGCCAGCCTGTTTGAGCACCGGCAATAGTTCTGGCGTTTGTCGCACCGATGCATCGGCTGCTTCTACAATATGCGCAAGGAACTCGCGCAGATCGCGCGTCTTCTGCGCTGCAATCTCCGCCGCCATGCTGATCTCGCGCGAGACGGTGAGAATGGTGCCCTCGACCGGCGCCGGCACAGCAGCGTAGGCGAATTCGGTCGCCTTGTGCAACGCCTGCGCCATATCCTGTGCATCGAGTGTGGCTTTCTCGCGCACGCCCTGGCTGAACCCTTGCAAAATCTGACCGAGAATGACGCCGGAGTTGCCGCGTGAACCGTGATGCGCCCCTTCCGCCGCCGCTTCAGCGACCGCGCTGACAGTGTCGTGGGCGCGGTCTGCGATGTTCGCCCACGCCGATTTGATCGTCAGCAACATATTGGTGCCCGTGTCGCCGTCGGGCACGGGAAAGACGTTGAGCCGATTGACCAGTTCGTAGTTATGCGCCAGCCACTCGTAGGCCGCATGAAAGAGCGACTGCAGATCATGGGCATCCAACGCCGTCACCGGCTCGTTATCGGGATACTTTTCGTGCAACACAGGCGCGCTGGCCGATTGGCCGTTTGATTCACCCACCTCTTCAGCGATTGCAGCAGGCTCTGCAATTTCGGCGCCGATGCGCTCGTTCTCCACCTTTTCCATTTGCATCTCCTCGACAGCCAACACGACGAACCTTGACATTATCTTCTATACTGATCAACACCGCGCCCGGCTGAAAGATTCACATTATGGTGAGATTCAAATGAAATGCAAATAAAACCAGACGCTCGCAGATTTGACAAAAACAAAAGGCAAATGATAAAAAAATATACTTGCACTGTGGCAAATGTCACAGAAAATGGCAGGCGTTCACTGCATGACTTGCACTCGCGACAGCGCGATATGTCATAGCCGATATGTCATTGCCTGAGCCATGCAGCACACCATCGGCAACTTAACAAATCGATTCAGTATACAGGCAAATTCGGAGCGACAGTGTCGTCACTGCCGACAATTGTCGGCAGAGGAACTTCCCGACTCCCAATCGGTGTGACCGATGCGATTGCCCCACGAAACAGCAAGTGGGGGCGCAGAGTTGGCAACGGCTCTGCGACTACAACCGCAACAGAGAGCAGACCCGCCAGCGCATCCTTGCGATGCGAACTGGTGAGGGGTGAAAGGGTAGGGTAAGAGCCTACCAGCGGGTTCAGCAATGCACCCGGCTAGGCGAGCGTGCAATCGGGAGCAAGGCAAGTGGGTTCGGCTCGTCGCAAGACAGTTGAATCTTGTCGCAGCGGTGCGGGTGAGGTCAGGCAACACCTGGCAAGCCACAAACCGCCGTCCACAATGCCCTGACTTGATCAGGCGCCGGGCGAGACAGATGACGGCAAAGCATTTGTCCCCTAATAACGGGGTGCAGATGTGGACAGAATCGGGGGTACAAAGTTGCTCCAAATTTGCACAGACACAATGCCTGATGTATACTGTGAAAATGCAGCGGCAGTAATGCCGACGTGGCGGAATTGGCAGACGCGATAGACTTAGGATCTATTACCGCTCAGGTGTGGAGGTTCGAGTCCTCTCGTCGGCACCACGATGTGGCCGGTTTACGGGCCCGTGGCCTAGCGGGAAGGCGTCTCCTTTGCAAGGAGAAGATCGTCGGTTCGAATCCGACCGGGTCCACCTTTCACAAGACCGCCACGAGCGAGATGCAGGCAATATGCGGGCGTAGTTCAGTGGTAGAACGTCTCCTTGCCAAGGAGAAGGTCGTGAGTTCGAATCTCATCGCCCGCTCTCGGAGGGTCGGCTGCAAGGCCGACCTTTTTCCTGACAATCGATGCGCCGAGGTAGCTCAGTCGGTAGAGCACAGCACTGAAAATGCTGGTGTCCCCAGTTCAAGTCTGGGCCTCGGCACCTGAGCGTTCCCTACTGGGGGATCGTCTAACGGCAGGACTACGGACTTTGGATCCGTCAATCGGGGTTCGAATCCCTGTCCCCCAGCCAGACACGGGGTAGGGAAACCTGCCCCGTCCCTTTTTTGAACGATTGCGTGGCGGCCATAGTTCAGTGGTAGAACACCAGATTGTGGCTCTGGGTGTCGTGGGTTCAATCCCCACTGGTCGCCCCAAAGAGAAAGCCCTTGCGGGTCGCAAGGGCTTTCTCTTTGGTCCGGTAGCACCTAGAGGATATATCCCCGAGGTGATGCTACCGGACACAGACTAAAACGAGTACTGTCCATGTACACCACCTCCTTATTTTGGGATAGCGGAGTCAGGCTGGGCGTCGGCGTTGCCATCCACCTAGCTGGCGCAGAGTATCGCATATCGCCAGACCTTTGTCAAATACCGTTTTTCAACGGAAGCGCCCTCAATTTTGACAGGGGCGCGCGCCTGTGTTACCTTTTGTCTGTTGTGCAGAAATCATGCCCGGCGCCAGCGCTTGTGATGTTGGCCAGGGTTTTTTTGGGAAGAGAGGATAGCAGCAATGGCCAAGTGTCAGAAGTGTGGAAAGGGGCCACAGTTCGGCAACAATCGCCCGTGGTCGAAGAAGGCGACGCGCCGCAGTTGGAATGTGAACATCCAGAAAGTGACGTTGATGGAGAACGGCAAGCCTGTCTCCAGGCGTCTCTGCACGGCGTGCATCAAGACAGCCGTTAAAGCCTGACAGGCGACACGCAGGATCGTCGTTCAGGCGTTTTCATTTTTCCGTCACGACAGCGCCAGTTCTGCAACGAACTGGCGCTGTTTTATTGTGATGCTGCAATGCTGGCGGCGCGGCGCAATTGGCCGCAGCCGGCGTTGATTTCGATGCCGCGGCGCAACCGCACAGTGGTCGGTATGCCCGCCTTGCGCAGAATCTGCGCAAAGTGTTCGGTCTCTTCGTCGCTGGTCGGCTGAAACGGGCTATTCGGAATCGGGTTGAGCGGGATCAGGTTGACATGACAGAGAATGCCGTGTAGTTTCTCCGCCAGCGCGTGCGCCAGTTCTGGCGCATCGTTGATCCCCGCCATCAGCGCGTACTCGAAGGTGACGCGACGGTTGGTCTTTGCCACGTAACGGCGCACGGCTGCAAGCACTTCGTCGACAGGATAGCCTTTGTTGACGGGCACAAGTTGCGTGCGCAGATCGTCGTTGGGTGCGTGCAAACTGACAGCCAGCCCGATCTGCAGCCCCTCGTCAGCCATGCGGTCGATCATCGGCGCCAAACCGACGGTGCTCAGCGTGATATGGCGAGCGCCCAGCCCAAACGCATCGACGTCAGTTAGCCGGCGCAACGCCTTCCAGACATTGGCGTAGTTGTGCAGCGGCTCACCCATGCCCATCAACACAATGTTGGTGACGGTGGTGGGCCGTTCGGCGGCAGTGTCGGGCGGCAGTGCAGGGTCAGCCAGGTAGCGGGCGAAGTAGAGCACCTGCGCCACGATCTCGCCGGGCGTCAGGTTGCGCGCCAGTCCACCTTGCGCGGTGGCGCAGAAGGTGCAGCCCATTGCGCAGCCGGCCTGACTGGAAATGCAAAGCGTGCGGCGCTCGTCATAGAGCATCAACACCGCTTCAATTGTTTGACCATCGGGCAGTTGAAAGAGCGCCTTGAACGTGTCGCGGTCGCGTGAAACCACTTCGGTGACAAGTGTGAGCGGTGCGACGGTGGCGATGTCAGCAAGCTTTGTGCGCAGCGCTTTGGGCAGGTTGCTCATCGCGTCGAAATCGCTGACGTAACGTTTGTACATCCACTCCCACACCTGGCGGGCGCGGAAATGCGGCTCGCCCAAATCCGCCAGGAATTGAGCGAGCTGGTCGAAATCCATATCGAGCAGCGACCGGCGCGTTTCAGTTTGGGTTGGGAGTGCAATAAAAGATCGAGTCGTCACACGTTTTGTTTGTTTTCGCATCATCAGGCGCAGTGGACCCAAATTTCTGATCCACCGCAATTATACGTCCGTCATGACGAACGGGCAATGTCGGAACAGACCAACGCGCCAACCGTATCTCAGATCACTAGCCTTTCAGCGCAACGTCTGATACAATGCCATCATCGAATAGTAGGAGGCATGGATGAGTGCAAACTGGAGTAGAAACGCGTTCGTCTATCTGCTGATCATTGTGGCGGCGGCGACGCTCTTTATCAACATCTACCGTCCGGGCGACGCACCGCAGCAGATCAGCCTGACCCAACTCGCTAATCGCATCAAAGCGGGCGAAGTCGACACTGTGATTGTGCGCGACAGCGAGTTGCGCGTCATTTTGATAGGGAACGACGCGGCTGTTGTCTCGCGGCGGGAACGGGATGCACCGATCACACAAACCCTCACCGGGCTCGGCGTCAAGCCAGCGCAATTGGCCGCCGTCAACATCAAATACGAATCGCCCGCCAATGCTGGCAACTGGCTGTCGCTGCTCGTCAATTTGTTGCCGCTCGTCTTCATCGGCGCGCTCTTTTTTATTCTTTTCCGCCAGACGCAGGGCAGCAACAACCAGGCGCTCTCGTTTGGCAAGAGCAAGGCGCGCGTCTTCACCGGCGATAAACCCACTGTCAAGTTCGATGATGTGGCCGGCTCCGACGAAGCCAAGGAAGAATTGAAAGAAGTCGTCGAATTCTTGAAGGAGCCGCAGAAATTCGCTGCGCTTGGCGCACGCATCCCCAAAGGTGTACTGTTGGTCGGGCCGCCTGGCACGGGCAAGACGTTGATGGCAAAGGCGGTCTCCGGCGAAGCAGGCGTGCCCTTCTTCAGCATCTCCGGTTCCGAATTTGTCGAGATGTTTGTCGGCGTCGGCGCCAGCCGTGTGCGCGATCTCTTCGAGCAGGCAAAGCGCAACAGCCCATGCATCATCTTCATCGACGAGATCGATGCAGTCGGTCGCTATCGGGGCACCGGATTGGGCGGTTCGCACGACGAACGCGAGCAGACGCTCAACCAGATTCTGGTTGAGATGGATGGTTTTGGGACCGACACCAATGTGATCTTGATCGCCGCCACCAACCGACCGGACATTCTCGATCCTGCGTTGCTGCGTCCGGGGCGCTTCGACCGCCGCGTCACGATGGATCGCCCCGATGTTGTGGGGCGGCGTGCAATTCTGGAAGTGCACGTCAAGGGCAAGCCAGTCGAACCGACCATTGACCTGGATCTGATCGCCCGGCAGACGCCCGGCTTCGTCGGCGCCGATCTGGAAAATGTTGTCAACGAAGCTGCAATCCTGGCGGCGCGGCGCAACAAGCGCGCAATCGGCATGCGAGAGTTGCAAGAAGCCGTCGAGCGCGTCGGCATGGGCGGCCCAGAACGGCGCAGCCGGCTGATGACGCCGCACGAAAAGAAGGTGGTAGCCTATCATGAAGCGGGTCACGCTGTCGTCGCTCATCTCTGCGAACATTCAGACCCGGTGCAGAAGGTGACGATTGTGCCACGCGGCGGCGCCGGCGGCTATGTGTGGCGCGTCGCCGAGAAAGATCGCCTGCTTGCCAAGCGCGCCTATTTTCTCGACAACATTGCTGTGGCGCTCGGCGGCCGCATCGCCGAGGAGCTGGTCTTTGGCGACATCTCCAACGGCGCGGCGATGGACATTCAACAGCTCACGCAGATGGCGCGGGCAATGGTGACCCGCTACGGCATGAGTGAGAAGATGGGGCCGCTCCAGTTCGGTCAACAAGATGAACTGGTCTTTCTGGGACGCGACCTGGCTGAACAACGCGATTACAGCGAAGAGGTCGCCGAAGAGATAGATGCTGAAGTGCAAGAGCTGGTGAGTGCGGCTTACACGCGGGTGCGCGCACTGCTATCAGAGAACATCGACATGTTGCACAAAGTCGCCAATGCGTTGCTAGAGCGTGAGACGCTCAGCGGCGAGGAGTTCAAGGAGATCTTCGCCGCGGCGTAGCGCATGGTTTGGGCTGTGCTGGTGAACAGAGGGCGACCGTCAGCCGCGCGTGACAAGAATCACGCCGGTGACGATGATGAACACGCCCGCCCAACGCATGGCGCTCACCTGTTCGCCGAGGATGAAGGCGCTGACGAGCGTGATCAACACATAGCCCATGCTCAGCGCAGGATATGCGTAGCTCAGCTCGACGCGGCTCAGAAGCACCAGCCAGAAGATCGTGCTGAAGCCGTAAGATGCGACGCCAGCCAGCACATAAGGGTTCATGAGCGCCCTCAACAGACTTTCCGCCAGCAGGCTAAGGTCGCCGCTGATGGCGCCGACGCTGCTCATACCGCGTTTCATCATCAACTGCCCAAAGACATTCAACGACACGGTCACGAGCAGCAGAATTAGTTGTTTCATCGACTTACTCCAGCATCAAGCATATGGCGTCGCCTGATTTTTTTGCGCGACGCCATCTCGCATTCTACCCTTTGGCGTCAGATTCGGAGAAGTCGATGTGCGTCATTTGTGCAATTTCCAGGCGACCAATCGCATCATTGCCGCAGACAAACGAATGCGATAATAATGCTACCCTTCTGGCATCTCAAACGCTGCCCATATCATCAACAAGAAACTTACGTAATTGATCGGTGCACGAATGGCATTCAGGCGATTCCATTGGTCACGCAAGGTTTGCCAGTCAGCAGGTGGTGCGGCAGGATCCCAGGTTAATACGGCATTGTTGATCGGAACATTGAGGACAATCGTGAATACACCAACCCCGAAGAAAAAGAGTCCCCACCCCAACGCCGTCAATCGCCAGTAAGTGGTGCGCCGCTCACGCCACAGACGCACAAGCGGGTACAGTGGCAGCAGCATAGACAGATTTGCCACCACAATCACGCCCGTAGGAAAAGCATCCAGCGAGCGAATCAATCCTTGCTCCACTTTGGCATATTCAGCTGCCGTCAGTGTATTTAGGGTGGGAATGACCCCCTGTTCAAACGTATAAAGCAGTCCAGCAAACAACCCAATGCCAAATGTGAACAACAGGTGAGCAATACGAACGCTGCGCATAAAATCCTCCTTTAACGGCTTACAGTCGCTATCACAATTTGTGAAATGTGCATGGGATGTACACCTTGATTGACACTCCCCAAATGCTGCAACTATAATTGAAATCGCATGGATGGTCTATGAGAGTTCGTCCGCTTTTCTTTGCCTATCGTCCAAATCATGGATGTATTGACTCATATTCTGGACACTGTCCGCCTGAAAAGCAGTCTCTATTGTCGATCCGAACTCGGCTCGCCGTGGGGGTTGCATTTTACGCAACACCCCTGCGCAGTTTTTCATGTGCTGTATCAGGGAGCCGGGTGTGTGCGAATCAAAGATGACTCATCGCCGATGCCGCTACACGCCGGCGATGTTGTGCTCTTACCGGGTGGTGAAGAACATTCTATCCTGGAGACAGCCAACGCTCCCGTTTTTCACCATCTCAGGCTTGACCAATGGGGTGAATGCGCCTTGATGCGCTGGAGCAACAATCCGACCGCAGTGCTGCTATGTGGAACATTCGACTTTGAGCATCCAGAGATGCTTCCCTTGCTCAAGCAACTGCCCCGCGTATTACATATTCCATACACAGCAGGATGTACGCTCAGTCAGGTGTTGGCGTTGATGGCCGCGGAAGCAGAAGCCGAACGACCAGCCAAACAGGTAGTGCTGCGCCGTCTGGCGGATATTCTCTTCATCCAAATAATTCAGCGCTGGGTCGAAATCGAGGGAGTCGATCATTGTGGCTGGCTCGGCGCTCTCCACGATCCGATCATCGAGGAGGCGTTGAAACTGATCCACACTCAGCCACAGCAACCATGGACGGTGGCATCGTTGGCGCGCGCAGTGGCCTGTTCCCGCTCGTCTTTTGCTGCACGGTTTCGTGTGCGCGTGGGCGAAGCCCCGATGGAGTACCTCACGCGTTGGCGGATGCAGCGAGCGGCTCTCCTCCTCAGTGCACAGCCATCTCCTCAGATCAGCGAAGTTGCTGCGCAAGTAGGCTATAGCTCTGCAGCAGCTTTCAGCAAAGCCTTCAAGCGGCAAATTGGCATGGCGCCCAAAGCATATCGGCGGTAGAACCGACTATCACACATTTATCCCACAACTATCCCACATTTATCCCACAATTTTGCGTGGGATATGCATACGGATTACCACAAACTGCGCTGCCACGCACGACGAAACACGCGCCACGAAACATCCCTCACCCCACCGCCATGATCTCCAATGTACGCAGCAGCGCCTGCCGCCACTGTCCCGCCTCGTCGATCGGCAGGTAGATGGCGCGGCGACCGACGCGAGCGGCGTCTTCGGGAATGAAACTGGCGTCGTCTTCGGAGATGCGCCCTAACCCGATGCGCAGCCGACGCTCCAGTGTGCGTCGGTCGATGTTCTCCAATGCTTCGCTGTACAGCACCAAATTGTCCATGTCGCGACCGATGCGGTCGACGCCAGCGCGTGCAGCCAGGCTCTTGATGCGAATCTGAAAGAAAAGGTTGTCGACCTCCTCAGGCACGGAGCCGGTTTCGGCGTCCTTGCCAAACCGATCAATCAGTTCTCGTCGCATTTCGTCGAGCATCTCCGGGTGTGTGATGCCGGCGATGCGGCGATAGAGCTGCAGGCGCAATTCCTCGTCTTCGATATAGGTCGCCGGAATGCGCGCATCGAGCGGCAGGTCGAGCTGCACCGGCGGCTGAAGCGGGTCGGCGAGGTCGAAAGGGAGTTCTGCGGCGGAAACTGAGAGACTGGGTGACTGGGAGATTGGAGATTGGAGATTGAAGATTGGGTGAGTAGGGTCTTTGATTTCCTCACCACTCAAAGATCCCTCGTCCCCAATACCCAAAGACCCCGCTTCCCCATTCCCGGCCTGCGCTGCCTTCTCGAAGCGCTCCTTTTTGCGCCGCGCTTCGTTGATGGCTTGCGCCAGCAACCGCGTGTAGAGGTCGAAGCCGACGCTGTCGATATGGCCGCTCTGTCGCGCGCCGAGGATGTCGCCGGCGCCGCGGATTTCCAGGTCGCGCATGGCAATGCGAAAGCCGGCGCCCAGTTCCTCGCTGCTTTCGAGGATCGCTTCGAGGCGCCGTCGCGCGTCGTAGCTGGGTGTGATATGTTTGTCGTAGAGCAGATAGCAGTGCCCACGCTGCGCGCTGCGCCCGACCCGTCCGCGCAACTGGTACAACTGCGCCAGCCCGAAATGGTCGGCGCGGTTGATGATGATCGTGTTGGCGTTGGGAATGTCCAGCCCGTTTTCGATGATCGTGGTGGCGACAAGCACATCGACCTCACCCTCGGCAAAGCGCATCATCACATCTTCCAGCTCGCGCTCAGCCATCTGCCCATGCCCGACGGCGACAACTGCGTCGGGAACCAGTCGTTGAATGCGCTCCGCCAGATAATAGATGTCGCGCACGCGGTCATTGACGACGAAAACCTGTCCTTTGCGATTCAACTCGCGCTGGATCGCCTGTTTGACCAGCACGTCGTCATATTCGGCGAGCACGGTGTGGATCGGCTGTCGTTCTTTGGGCGGCGTGTTGATCGTGCTCATGTCGCGAATGCCACTCAAACTCATGTGCAGCGTGCGCGGAATCGGCGTGGCGCTGAGCGTGAGCACATCGACTTTGGTGCGCAGTTGCTTGAGTTGCTCCTTCTGGGTGACGCCGAAGCGCTGCTCCTCGTCGATGATCAATAGCCCCAAATCCTTGAACTCGACATCTTGACTGAGCAGTCGGTGTGTGCCGACCACCAGGTCGACCGCCCCCGTGCGCAGCCCGTCGATCACTTTTTGTTGCTGTGCAGGCGTGCGGAAGCGGCTGAGCACTTCGACGCGCACCGGAAAGCGCGCCAGCCGGTTGCTAATCGTGCGATAGTGTTGTTGAGCAAGAACAGTGGTCGGCACGAGCACGGCGACCTGCTTGCCGTCGTTGATCGCCTTGAACGCAGCGCGCACGGCGACTTCGGTCTTGCCGTAGCCGACGTCGCCGCAGATCAGCCGATCCATCGGGCGGTCGGATTCCATATCGCGTTTGACCGCCTCCACTGCCACAAGTTGATCTTCGGTCTCTTGATAGGGGAACGCCGCCTCCATCTCCTCTTGCCAGGGGCTGTCGGGGCTGTAGGTGTAGCCGGCGATCAGCTCGCGCTCGGCGTAGAGCTTGAGCAAATCGTCGGCGATCTCGGCGACGGCGCGTTTGGCGCGCTCCTTGACAAGCTGCCAGTCCGCCGTACCCAGCCGGTTGATCACCGGCGTAATGTCGCCGGAGCCGACATAGCGACTAAGACGGTCTGCCTGATGCACCGGCACGTAAAGCTTATCCTCGCGTGCGTAGGTGACGAGCAGATACTCGCGCTCGACGCCGCTGAGCGTCATGCGCGTCAGCCCCTCGAACTTGCCGATGCCGTGCTCGATGTGGACGACGTAGTCGCCCGGTTTCACATCGGCGAAGAAAAGCTCTGGAGCGACCTTGCTGTGCAGTTTCGGACGGGCGCGCGCCTGCGGCTTGCTCCAGCCGAAAAGCTCAGCGTCGGTGAGGAGGTGGAGGTTATGAGAGGGGGAGATTGGAGATTGGAGATTGGAGATTGGCGCGTCTGCGTTCCCTCCCTCTCCCCTTCTCCCCCTCTCCCCTTCCACTCCTGCCTCGATTCCTTTGACGACAAACCCTTCGCCCAGGATGCCCTGCACAAGCATGATGCTGGCTGGTGTGGGCGCGGTCTTGACTTCGTTCTGCACATGACTGGTGAGATGCACTTCTTGCAGGACATCGCGCACGCGGGCGGCCTGTCGCGTGGTGAGCACGACAGCGTGACCGGCGTTGTGCAGCTTGACGAGATCGGCTGCGATCTCTTTGATCTTGCCGCCAAAGCGGGGACCGGGCGCAAAGGTGCGGGCGAGTGGCGTGTTGGCGGTGGTGGTCTTGCCATAGAGGTCGCCGTAGCCGAGCAGGGCTGGACGACGTTCAATCAGCTTTGTCCTGAGTTCGTCGGCGGTGAAGCTGCTGCGTTCGAAGTCATGCGGCAATTCGCCGGTGTGACGCAGCTCGGCGCGCAGGTTGTCAGCCTGGATGTCCAGCTCGCGCAGGGTGGCAAAGAGATCAAGCGCGTCATCGACGATCAGCGTGGCTTCGGCGGGCAGGTGTTCCAGCAATGAGATCGGCGGGCTATAGAAATAGGGCAGATACCACTCGATGCCGTGAAAGCTGCGGCTGGCGGCGAGATGATCAACTTCCAGGCGAATCTCCTCGCGGATCGCAAGCAGCAGAGCAGGGTCGAGCAACGGGCTGGCTTGCTCACCAATCGCCACATTTTCCGCCGAGCGCAGGTCCGCCCCGCGCACACCAAGCCGTTCCAACGCCGCCGGCCCATATTTGCTCAGCGCCTCGCTGCCGGGGCCGATCTCGACCATCTCGACGTTACGGATCGTGCGTTGACTGGATGGATCAAAGAGGCGTAAGCTCTCCACTTCGTCGCCAAACAGGTCGATGCGCACCGGCGTCGGCAGATTTGGGGGCCAGATGTCGATGATGCCGCCGCGCCGTGCAAAGGTTCCCGGCTCTTCCACAACTTCAGCCGGGCTGTAGCCGGTCTGCGCCCACCCTGTGGTCGCCTGGTCGAGGCGCAGAACGCCGCCCACTTTGACCGTGCGCATCGCCAGGCGCAGTTCGCGCGCAGGCAACGTTTTTTGAGCAAGCGCACGGGCGCTGGCAACGATGATCGGCGGCGCGCCCGCTTTGCTTTGCAGCGCCGCCAAAGCTGTGAGACGGCGCTGCCGCGTGGCGCTGCTCCAACTGATGCGTTCGTAGGGCAGCGCGTCCGGTTCGGCAAAAAGATAGACCGACGGTCCCCCGTCCTCGACCGGCGGCAGCCACGTCTCCAGTTGGTCGCAAAGCTGTTGCGCCATCTCGCTGCGCGCCGTGATCAGCACGAGCGGCGCAGCGCGCTGCATTCGCACGCCAGCCACAACAAACGGACGTGCAGATGCGAGCAACGCCTGGGGCGTCGCCTCGGCGGGTGGAGCGTCGAGGGTTTGCAACCATTCACGAAAAGCGGCGACTCTCGGCAGCAGTTCAAGCAAACCGGAAAGATGCATGTGGAAGCCTCCGAAACAGTGCGGCGTGTAGCGTGGTGCGTGGTGACATTACGATGCTTCACAGGACACGAAACACGCACCACGATTTATGCGTTGAACTGATTCATGGCGCGCTCGATGCCGTCGAAAAGCCAGCATAGCATCGCATCGACCACGCGCTCGCGCAGCGGCGTAAAGATCATCTCCTCGTCGGCGCTGAAGTCTTGCAGCACGTAGTCGGCGGGGTCCATGCGACCGGGTGGGCGACCGATGCCCACTTTAGCGCGCGCAAATTCCTGTGAACCCAGATGGTCGATGATCGAGCGGATGCCGTTCTGCCCACCCGACGAGCCGTTGGCGCGCAGCCGCAGTTTGCCCGACGCCAGGTCAAGATCGTCGTGGACGACCAGGATCGAGGGCGGGTCAACCCGAAAGAAACGCGCCAGCGGCCCGACAGCCTCGCCGCTGGCGTTCATGTAAGTCAGCGGTTTGACGAGCAGCACCTTCTGTCGCACTCCGTTGCGGGTGACGAAACCGCTGCCCGTTTGAGCGCGCAGCTGCATTCGATCAAGCGGAATGTTCTGTTTTTGTGCAAACAACTCCACACATTGAAAGCCGATGTTGTGTCGATTGCGACTGTAGCGTGGGCCTGGGTTGCCCAGCCCCACGATCATTTTCAATTCACTCATACCTGCCACCTTGCGCCGGTCGTATGCCCAACACCTCATTTAACCATCAACGAGCAGAGCGCTCCAAACAAAAAAGTAGAGCGATCTCATCGATCGCTCTACCGGTTTTTCGCAGTGATAGCCGTGCGATCCGGCTCAGCTATAGCGACGCCAGACCCACTCGAAGATGCGCTTGCCAAAAACGATGGCGGCGATGCCGATGAAGATTGCGGCGCTGATGCGAATGCCGTTGAAAAACTGGGTTTGCAGACGCTGAAAGGACAAAGCTTCTCCCAACTCACGTGTGAGCGCACCGCCAGCGGGCGTGGCGACTGAGGTCAGACCCGATGGCGTCGGCGTCGGCAGCAGCCCGCCGATCGCTGGGGTCTGCCCCGGATCGACGACGGCGACCTGGGCTGGCGTCGGCGTTGGCTGATCCCCTTCGACTTGCGGCTGGGCAACCTGCCCGACCGCCGGCGTAGGCTGCGGCGCCGGCGTAAAGGTCGGCGTCGGCGTCGGCGTTTCGGTGGGCGATTCTTCCGGCGTCGGCGTCGGCGGTTGGAGCGCCGCCTGGTTGACGCTCAGATTGGGTATGAAGTATTCGGCATAGTTGCCGTCGGCTTTGACGACGCGCAGGCGCAGCGTATAGGTTCCAGGCGGCAACCCGCCCGCCTGCCACACGCCAAGCTGTCCGCCGATCACAGGTGAAGTTCCGCCGGCAAAGTAGATAAAGGCGTCATCGCCGCTTGGATCCTGCTTGAAGTGGAGTTCATATTTCTGAAAAGGGTCGATTGTAGCGGTGCCAAAGATCGGAACATCGCCGAAGATCGCCGAACCGGGCGCAGGCGATGTAATGCCGGACTCGCTCTGCGCATGGGCAGGCGCAGCGAGCAGAGTCAATATCCCGACAAGCAGCAGGGCAAGAGGAAATCTGATTTGTCGCAAACGCCACAACATGCTCAAATCGACCATGATCGCTCTTTGTTCATGAAAACACCATGTGAATCCGCCATATCTGCACCATTTGCGTCCTATTGCCGCATATATTGAATGATCGCAAGAATATCGGCGTCGCTCAGATCAGGTCTACCGCCGCTAGGCGGCATCACCAGGCCGGTTGTGTTGAGCGGATCATTCAGCTCGCGTCCCTGGCGAATGACGGCAAGCACTTCGGCGTCGGTGTTGTTCGCCAAAAATTCGGAATTGCGAAGCTGGTTGCCGAGGTTGGTCACGCCGAGTCCATCCATGCCATGACACGCTGCGCACGACTGTAGATAGAGTTGCTCCCCGCGCGCCAAGGTTGCCGGATCGCTGACTGCCCCATCGATCAAGATTTGCGGGCCAGGCGTCACCGCCATCGTGGCAAAGGGCGACGGCGCGGCGCTGGCGGCAGCCTGACCGGAGGAGCCGCTGATGAATAGCGCGGCAAAAACCGCCAGCACTGCAACCACTACGCCGCTCACCTGTAGCCATGGCGTGCGCAACCGCTCGCCCTCTTCGTCCTCTGCAGCTGGCTCGCCGTTGAGCAGCGCAATCACGCTCATCAGCGTGATGATGAGGAAGGCGGTGAATGCCAGAAACGGGATTGTGACAAATCCAAACCAGTTGATCCATTGTGTTGTGCAGGACACTCCCTGCGCACACGCGGCGGAGCCGGCGAAGAGGTCGGTCTTTTCTAGCAAATAGTGATAGCCGGACATCCCGACGCCGTAGATCGAAAACGGGAGTATATAGTAGGGCAGGTTTCGGTCGCGGCGAAGCAAGCCGACGGCGATCACACCGGTCAGCGGATACATCAGGATGCGCTGATACCAGCACAACACGCACGGCACATAGCCGCGCACCTCGCTGAAATAGAGGCTGCCGCATGTGGCGATCAACGCCGCAAGCAGTGCAACGTACATGCTGTTGCGGTTGAGCCAGAGAGAGAATCGCTCCATCGCTTTCGTTGGTTCCTATCTATGGGTCTATAGCCCCTTCGCAGCCAACGCAGCGTCAATCGCCGCCTTGACGCTGGGATAGCTGGAGTTCTCCAGAAGCTGGCCGTCTACGATCACCGAGGGCGTGAAGCGCAGCCCGAGCTGACCCGCCTGCGCCAGTGCAGCATTGATCGCGGGTTGATGTCGTTGCGCAGTCATACACGCCTGAAATTCGGTGGTGTTGAGACCGGCGGTGCGAGCGAACTCGGTCAGTTTTTCAAAGGTTGCACCGCGTTGCTGCTCCACGGAAATAACCTGGAACGCCTTATCATGGTAGGGCCAGAAGAGATTCTGATCGGCGGCGCATTCTGCAGCCAGCGCTGTCATAAACGAACCGGGCGCATGCTGTTGCAGCGGGAAATGGTTGAATTCAAGCCGCACCTTGCCACTTTTGACATACTCTTCGACGAGCTGCGGTTTCACGGTGCGACTGAAGCTCTGGCAAGCTGGACAGAGAAAGTCTTCCCACAACTGGATGACGACCGGCGCTTCTGGGCTGCCGAGACTTGTGCGATTGATCCATGTAGCCGGCACGTCTGGCTGTTCGACCGGCGCCGAAACAGTGCGCTGTTCGTTGAAAATAATGAGTCCCACTACGAGGGCAACAATTACAACACTTGCGCCGATCAGCCACAATCCAATGTTTGTGCTGCCGGCAGTCGCTTTGCTGCTCTTTTTCTTCACACTTGCGGTCATAATTCCCTCTTTCTTCGCTTCCCCTGACTTGTCGCTCCACCTGGATCGCTCATAATGACGAATGTCGGGCTCGCCACTGCTTCAACATTGATACGTTCAATATCGAGTGAACTTGCCATGACTGACCAGGCGACCTGACAGTATACATTGCGTCATAAACATCGGCAAGAAGTTAACTTACAGTTGCCAATGACGGTTACCAATAGCTGGCGCTAAAAACGCGCTTCAAGATGCTGGCGCGCTCCTGAGTCGTCGTCCAGCGCGGCTGACCGTACTCGTAGAGCAATGTGGTCAGAATCTGTGTGCTGATATGGCGTCCGTTATAGAACGTGTGCTTGACGACCATCCCTTCGCGCGTTGCCTGC
Source organism: Chloroflexota bacterium (assembly GCA_016861025.1). Lineage (GTDB taxonomy): Bacteria > Chloroflexota > Anaerolineae > Caldilineales > Caldilineaceae > Caldilinea. The sequence goes on along the minus strand of BOKO01000005.1, from coordinate 228,550 downwards.
GCCCACATCTGGTCGAAATAGAGATTGCCCAGCCCGTAAAGCACCAGTTTACCATCAGCGAACTCGATCCCCTGTGGCACATGGCTCTGAACACCGGTGACGATGTCGGCGCCAGCGCGCACGAGCGCTTTGAAGTCGATGCGTTGGTCGACCAGCGGCTGCGCGTCGTAGCTCTCTTGATATTGCAATTCGACCAGTACGACATCAGCCAGGTTCTTTTCCTTGATCGAACGAATCGTCGCTGAGAGTATATTCAAATCGAAAGGCGCCGCCCCCGGCAACGCATCGGTCGCCCATGCCATCTGTGGACCGTAACTGTTGGCGCCAAGAAACGCCAGCCGGTTGCCGTTGTGTTCGATGTACAGTGGCTTGAACGCCTCTTCTAGATTTTTTCCGCCGCCATAGTAGGGTATTCCCCACGCTTCATACATCTCCAGCGATTTGATAGCATTTTGACGTCCGAAGTCGTTCTGGTGGTTCCCGGTCATGCCGACGATGTCGACGCCCGAAGCCCACAACGTCTCCATATACTCCGGTTTGCTGCAGAAGTTGAAGTTATTGGGGTCTGTGTTGGGGATGCACCCTTCGACAAAGGGGACCTCGTTGCTGATATGTGTAATGTCGGCGCTGGCAAGCTCTGGACCGACGACTTCCGCGGGCCACGCTGGACCAAACTTTTCCATTTGCGCGGCGGTCGTCCGACACATGGCTGTCACGCCGGTCATTGTCAGCACTGTTAGCTGTTCGGCGATGCGGTTGCCTGTTGGGAGCACAGAGAGCAGTTGCGCCGTCAGCGCTGCTTCCTCCGCATCGGCGGCATTGATTTGCACGTAAACGGGAGCAGTCAGCGGGTAGCGCGCCGGGTCAAAGTGAGCGCTGTTCTCGACCGGATTCTGGCCGTCGATAGCCAGCACGACCAGCCTCGGCTCCAGCCGGTCGAAAGGCACAATCGCCAGCGTCGCTCGATCTGCCCAGGCTGCCTCAACCAGCGCTGACAGGTCGCCATATCCAACCACAGAGCCGGACGGCTCGCCCATGACCTGTGTTAGCAACGGCAGTGTATCTGTCAACGCGGCGATGTGTGTAAACAATGGCGCTGCGCCCGTTTCGGTTGCAGTGACCGGCGCCCCACTCCAGAGCGACCGGAGCGCTTCCCAGGCAATCGATGGGTCAATCGTGTCGAAACGGGTGGCTGCCGCAAAGGTGACTGTGTAGACTGCCTGACTGTTGGGTGAACGCTGTACGCTGAAGTGAACAGGCGCAGATGCTGTGCCTGTGACGATCTCCATGCCATCAACCTGCACATTCCCCAACTCGTCGATCAGGCGCGGTGGGATGTCTGCGCTGAAGGAGAGTGCAAGCGCCGGCGTCGGCGGCTCGGCCGCAACGGCAGGTGAAGAGTCCACACGTGGGCTTGCAGGTGCAGCAAAGGCTGACTCAACCGTGTTCGGGTCTGCATCCACCGCAACAGCGTCTTCCTTGATGTCTGTTGCGATGTTGCTTGGAGCCAGGTTCGCCGTACTTTGGTTGGGGGCGGAGCGGGCAGTGCGCCCCGGCCATGTGGAGACCGTCTGCACGATCAGGAACAGCCCAATCACAATTAAGGCGATTGCGCCGAACAGGATAAGGTTGCGCGACAGTTTGTCCGTGGTCATGGGTGATAGGGCAGAGCGTTCAGTGCTGCGCCAGTTTTTTGCGCATACGCACATACCGCGCGTAGTCGATCGGCACGCGGCGGCGGATATAGTCACGCGTAGTGGGGGCGCGGCGCTGCGCATCCACGATGCGGTCGGTCACCAACAGGTCGAAAGCATCGGAGCCAGCGCCGCTGCCGTAGCTGACCATCAGGATGCGCTGGCCCGGCTGCGCTTCGTCGAGCACGGCGGAGAGACCGATCATCGCCGAGCCGGCATAGGTGTTGCCGATCTCCGCCACGAGCAGGCCGGTTTTCCACTGTGCGGGCTTGAACCCCAGGTCTTCAAGCGCACGCGTTGGAAACTTGGGGTTGGGCTGATGAAAGATCACGTGGTCGTAGCTCTCCGGCGTGGTTCCCATGATCTGCATCATCTGTTCGGCGGCCGGCATGATGTGGCCGAAGTAGCCCGGGTCGCCGCTGAAGCGTTCAGCGTGGCTGGGATAGTGCGTGGTCGGGCGCCGCCAAAAGTCGGTCGTGTCTGAGACGTAGCTGAGGCTGCGCAGGATCAGCGCCAGCGCCTCGGATTCCGGGCCGACGATGTACGCCGCGCCGCCAGCGCCGGCGGTGTATTCGAGCGCATCGCCGGGGCGTCCCTGCGCCGTATCCATGCCGATCGCCAGCGTATAATCCGCCATACCGCTGCCGACAAAGCCGATCCCGGCTTGAAACGCCTCTGTGCCAGCTTTACAGGCAAACTGCCAATCGGCGGCAAGCGTGGCGGGCGTGGCGCCGATTGCCTCAGCGACGATTGTGCCGGTCGGCTTGACGGCGTAAGGATGGCTTTCACTGCCCACCCACACCGCCGCGATTCGCCGCGGGTCGATCTGTGCGCGCGCAAGCGCATTGCGCGCCGCCTCGACGCTCATCGTCGCAGTGTCCTCGTCGAGACCGGGCACGGCTTTTTCGCGCACCGGGCTTTTGGTGTTGCCATCGGTCCACACCCGGCTGATTTCGCTGCCCGGCAGTCGATAGCGCGGCACGTAGGCGCCGTAGCCCACGATGCCGACCGGGCGAATTGGCTGATTCAACATGATGTCACTTCTTCCCCAATAGTTCCCGCGCGCGTTCAACGCGGATTTGTCCCTCGTTCGCCATTTGTCCGGCAATGCGGTCCACTTCGTCGCCGACGGCGCCGGCGGCGACCGCCACCTGTCGTGCATGCAACGCCATGTGCCCGCGTTGGATGCCTTCCGTCGCCAACGCCCGAATTGCCGCCAGATTCTGCGCCAACCCCACTGCCGCCATGATCTCACTCAACTCGCGTGCACTTGTCACGCCAAGAATTTTGAGCGCCACCTGTGCGGTGGGATGGGCGCGCGTTGCACCGCCGACGATGCCGACAGCCAACGGCAATTCCAGGCGACCGTACAGTGCGGTTCCGGTGCGATTCGGCTGACTCTCAGTTTGCTCGTTCGACGCCTGATTGTCAGTAATCACTCTCCACTCGGTCAGGGCGCGGTATTGCCCATCGCGCGCGGCGTAGGCATGGGCGCCCGCTTCGATAGCGCGCCAGTCGTTGCCGGTGGCGATGGCGACGGCGTCGATGCCGTTGAGGATGCCTTTATTGTGCGTGGCGGCGCGATAGGGGTCGGCCATGGCGAAAGCGTTGGCGTGTGCGATGCCTTCGATAACTTCAGCGCCGGCGGCGTGGATCGAACTGAAAGTATTGGCGGGAATCGTTACTTCCGCCCAGGCGCGACGCTGGTCGGTCAGGTTGCTCAAGATGCGCAGCAGCGCCTGTCCACCGCTGAGTCTTTCCAAATGTGGAGCGATCGCCTCGGCGGCGGTGTTGACGGCATTGGCGCCCATCGCATCGAGCGCGTCGAAGAGCAAATGCACGATCAGCATCGGCTGGGTCGGCGTAGTGGGAAGATAACGCACTTCGATGTCGAACGGTCCGCCCCCGCGTGCGGCGATGCCAGGGCTGGTGTTTGCAACCGCCAGCAGTTCCGGCTTTGCGTGGAGAATACGCTCCGTCGCCTGCGCTGCGTCGGGCACGCCCAGCAGTTGCACCTGTGCGATCATGATCGAACGCGTGCTGCCCGTGCGGAAACCGCCGCCGTTGCGCGCCAGCTTGGCGGCGTAACTGACTGCAGCGATCACCGATGGCTCTTCGACCACCATCGGCACGAGCACCTCGCGCCCGTTGACGATAAAGTTGGCGCCGATGCCCAGCGGCAGATTAAAAACGCCGATGACATTTTCTATCATCTTGTCGGCCTGCGCCACCGTCAAACCGGCGTGCAGAACGCTGACTTCCTCGGCGGTGAGGTTCGCCCATCGGGCGATCAGCGCAGTGCGTTCGGCGACGCTTTTCTGATAGAATCCGCTCAGCCGCGACGAACGCGCCGCGAGCGGCTGCGAGGTAGGCTGGTCGGTCATCGTACAGTTCTCATTCTTCGTGTAAGATGTGTTGCGTGCTGCGGGCTGCGTGACGCAACACGCAATACGCAGCACGCGACATTCTCATGCTTTTGCCTGAACAATTTCAACCAAAGGCGGCGAGCGCGCGTGTGATCAGCGTACTGAAAAGCTGCGGCGTCGTAGCGACAAGCAGCGTTATCACCAGCGCGCTCACAGCAACGCTGATTGTAAGCGCACTTTCGCGCGCGGTCGAACGCGCCTCCTGAATCCCAAACATCAATCGCGCCAGACGCACAAATCCCAGGATTGCGCCGACGGAAGCCACGGCAATCGTCATTGCCGGCCGCCAGTCAACGATCGCCAGCGACTGCAGCGCAGCCCAGTGTCCGGCAAAGCCAGCGGTCAATGGAAAGCCCATCAGACCAAGCCCACCCAACAGCACCGCTGCGCTATTCCAGGGCATGCGCAGCCCGATAGAGCGCATCTGCTCCATCTCCAGTGAACCTGTTTGCTGTTTGATCGCGCTCAAACCGACAGCCGCTGTCATCATGCTGACCGTGCGCAGCGCAAACAGAAAGAGCACCAGCGTCCAACTGCGCAGGCCAGGGGTCGCCAACGCCAGGACAATCAACCCCCAATCGTGCAGCGCAGCGTATCCCCACAGCCGTCCGGCATGGTTGGCGCCAACCGCAGCGACGCCGCCCCACACCGCAGTCAACAAACCGAGCGCCCCAAGCCAAACTGCCCAGTCAGTCTGACGCAGGATGAACGGATAGGCAGCCAGCGTTTGCGACGCCAGATAGAGAACGGCGAGCTGGTAAAACAGGCTGATCAGCAAGGTTGCGGGTGGCGGCGAGCTTTCGCTGGCGGCAGGCCAGGCGCCGTGCAACGGAAAGGGCGCCAACAGCAGCAGCACGCCGAGTCCAAGCAATGTCCCCGCAGCCTGTGTAATCGTGAGATCTTGGGGGTTGATCGGAATCTGTTCGACCCACCAGCCGCCGGCTACAAATAGTGTTGCGGCCAGTATGGGCGGCAACAGCGCACGCAGCGCACCAGAAATATCGCGACTTTTGTTTGCTTGCACCGGGTCGCCGTACAGCGTGTAAACGCCAAGCGCAGTGAGCAAAATCAGAAGCGCCGGCGCGACGTTCACCGGTGCAGTAGGCGCGCCAACCAACAATGTAAGGGCTGTGTAGCCAGCAAGCATGAGCCAGACTTGCGCCGGAAATGCGGCGTCGTGGCGATGAACAGCTCCAAGCAGCAGCGCCAGCGCGGCAATTGCCAGGTAGAGAGCAATGACCGGCGCGTTGACAGCCATCAATTGCAGCGAATAGCCCGCGAACGAAATCGGCGCTTCAAGATCAACGTTTCCGCCGATCGGCAACACCCAAATTGGCAGGCTCAAGTCGAGCGACCAGACCCACACTGCCAGCAGCAGAGCGGCTGCGGCGCCGGCCAGCCCCACATTGCGCGACCATGCACGCAACAGATAACTTGCTGCAGTCGCGGCGCCAAAGAACGCAAAGAGCAGATAGAGAAAAGGCAGACCAACTGCACCGACTGGATTCACGCCCGCTCCTCGACAGATGTCTGTGTTTCAGGTTGTGGCTCGGAGGGCGCTGTGGTGGCGGGTGCACTTCTGGCCGGAAACAGCGCAGGGCGCCGGAACACCGGCCTCGGAGAAGGCTGCGTTGTTTGCGTCGGCGCGGCGGACGGCTGCGCAGCAACAGGCGTGTTCAATGGCGCCGTCACTCGATGTTGGTTGGCAACAGGCGCAGACTGCATCAATGTAAGATAAGCGCACGCCAATGCGATCAGAATCTGTGCGATGCCAACGAAGATCGACAGACCGGCTCCAGGCATCAACACCGGTGCAATCGATTGGAGAGGTGCAAGCAGCAACAGGAACCCAATGCCCATGAAAAACGGCGAGGCGGTGAGGCTCAACAACAGGATGCCACACAACGCAACCCAGATCAGCAGGTCGGTTTCAACCTGCGAAAAGAGAGGTGCACGCACGCCAGGATCAACCACCCACCACGCACTCAACAGAAAACTGAGCGCCAGCGCGCGCAGAAGCCAGTTGGCATTGGCGCGTGTCACAATGCCGGTTGGATGAAAACGCGCCGACAAGCCTAGCAAGAGAATTCCCACCACAATCGACAACCACTGGTTTGCAGTGATCAAAGCCGGTATGCCGTGCAGCGTGGCGGTTACACTGCTGACACCAAGCAACAACAGCGCGCTGCCCACCAGCGCCCACCGCCACTCCCAGATCAGCACGATGCTGGCGGCGAGCGCCGCCAGAAACAGGATGCCGGAGCCAGTTGCCAACAACGCGCCGGCGAGTTCAAACGGCGTCATGAGCATCAGCGCACCAGCAGCAATCCGAGCAACAGCATCGCCAAAAACCAGCCGACATAGCCTGCACCTTCGACGACGCGTAGACCGTTGGCGCCAACGAGTGCAGCGCGATCGATTCCCCAAATCATAAGGTTGAAGAGCCACTCGAGCTGACTGACGCGGCTGATGCGATTGGGCAGGGCGCCCAGTTGCGGCCAGATGCGCGGGTGCAGCCAGACAAGTCCAAAGCCAAGCGCCAATGGCAATCCCAGAACGATCCAGACCTCGCCGCCTGCGACCACGTTGGGCGGATTGCCAAGCGCGCTGTCAATGGTGTTTGGGATGCCGATCAACGTTTCGGTGAAACGGGGCAGAAAGCCGGCGATCGCCAGCGGCAAACCCAAAAGCAGACAGGCGGCCAGCAGCCGAATCAGATAGCTATTGGGCAGATCGGTTGAGGGTTTGAAACTGGCGTTCCAACTACGCAGCACTGCGGCGATCAACATACCTTGCGCAAGCGCATAGAACAGGAACGCAGGCCAGAAAGCCAGCCCCTGCGTCAACAACCTTGCCAGCGCCGGTTGGGCAAGAAAGCCAGGCGTAAAGGGCACGCCAGCCAGAGCAAGCGCGCCGACGCTCACCGGCACCTGCCAGCCCCATGCACGCCAGACCTGGTCACCCACCAGCCAGAGCGCACCGCCAAGCGCAAAGGCTGTCACGGGCCACATCATCGACGCTGGCCCCGGGGTCTCACCTAACACGCCGGCGAGCGTCGCCGTCCCTGCCGAGGTGATGAGCACGAACGCAACATAGTGGACATGATCTTGCGCGGTAAAAGCCGCCAGCGCACAGCCGAAGATTGCCAGTGTGATCACAAAGAGCAGTTCAGGAGCAAGCAGCAATTCGGCGCCGCCAAGTTGCAAGGCGCGCCCAATCAACCACAGCCCACTCAACACCGGCGCCAGATGATCGAGCAAACGCTCCGATAGATTCAACTCGCGCGTCGAGCGCGGCAGCAGCCACAGATGCAAGGGATACAGGCCCCCGCGCACTGCAGCGGCGAGCAACAAGAGCACAAGGGTCTCCACAGGCAGCAAGCCGAGCGCCAATTCTTGCGCCAGCCCGGTGGGTCCGGCAGGCAGCACGGCGAGAAACAAAAACATTGCACCGAGCAGGCTGAGAATCTGCGCCTCACTGGAGCGCACGCGATCCGACAATGCGGTGCTGCCGAGCGGCTCCGCCGCCAAACGCAGAATGATGGTGATGTCTAGGAACACCCATGCCAGGAGCACTGTGAGCAGATTGCCGCTTTGCACAAAAAGGAGGCTGGCGGCAATGATGGTCAGGTCGGTGGCAAGCACGATATGCAACCGGGGCAGGGGTTTGCCATCCGCCATGCGCGCGCGATTGAGCAAGATGCCCAGTCCGCCGATCAGCAGGATCAACGCGCCGAGATAGTAGTTCCAGCCGTCGGCGATCCAATAGAGATTGGTCGCGCCCTGCAACAGCGGTTGCCAGGGACGGCCAAAGGTTGGCACCACGCCGGTGAACTGCAAGCCGATATAAACCAATCCGGCCAGCCCAAGAAAAATCAGCGCCATCCAGGTGCGCCACTGAGCGCGTCGAATCCAGCGACCGGGCCCTAGCTCAACCACAGCGCCGATCAATAGAATCAACGGCGGGCCGAGCGGTGAAAAAAGCAACCCAAGAAATGTAGTCACAAACGAAAAGTGTATCACAAGCCGCCGGTCTCAGAAAACGACGGGAGGGCGAAGGGTGCAATTTCGGTTATGCGTCGCCCTGATCGATTGCGCGCTCGGTGATCCGCGTGATCTCCTCCAACGACGCACCGCGCGCCCGCTCCAGGCGTTCGATGCGTTTCTGAAATTGGTTGAGCGCAAAGTTGGCGAACTCGCCTTCATCCAGATCGAAAGGCATCGTTTCGTAACAACCAAAGGTGTCGGCAACCACACCCAGCGCCGATCCCAGCAGATCGTTCATCGTGTCTTCCGCCACCTGCCACAGGCTATCGTCGGCGGCGACCAGGCGCGAGATCAGGTAGACCCCATAGGCGATATGACGCGATTCGTCCTGCTTGAGCAGACGAATGCCTCGACATTGCCCTGGCATCAATCCGTTGCGCTCCAAAGCCGAGAGATAGGCGTGATAACCGGTCTCCGCCAGCACTCCCTCGACGATCATGTTGTAGGTGACCGACGCGCGCACCTGCGCAGCAGGCGATCGGTCGACGAGCAGCGCCTGCATCGCAGCGGGCAACGCGTCATAGACGATCGCGCGATAATTTGGCGAGTGAAAATGCGAGAGATCGATGTGCACGCCCGCCACTTCGTCCAAAAAGCGGCGGAAGAAGTCGGTGTGTTTGGCTTCCTCAAAGAGAAAGGTGGTCAGGTACATTTCCTCTTCGATCCGCCCTTCGGCGGCCACCGTCAACAATAGCGGCAAGATGTCGGCGGTCACTGCTTCTTCACCGGCCTGAAAGAGCGCGGTGAGATGCAACAGCACTTCCTGTTCGAGCGCCGTCAGCCGCTGCCAGTCGGCGACATCCTGGCTGAAATCGATGTCGCTGGGGTTCCAGACGCCGTAGCGTTTGGCTTTCTCGAAAAGACGCATCGGCGCTGCGCTACGGTCAAGCCCACGCGCAGTGGTCGCAAATGTGTGGTGAGATACCGTTGTCATCATGTCCTCTCTAGGCTTGAACAGTGGGAGCCTGGATGCATTGTACGAAGTGAAGCGGGCGCCGTCAATTGCATGGAAATGTAATCGTCATTCTGGCGATCAAGCGCCGCAACGCTATACTGCAACTATGCGTGAAAACAAAAGCTGGGTGGAGAAACTCGCCAATCGACTTTATGCGATTCCAAGCGTGGCGCAGTTCTGGGCGAGTCGGGCTGCGCAACGCAGCGCACAGTTCGTGGACGATGGTGCGATTCCGTTTGCACGCTTAACCAAACCACTGTCGGCAGCGCGCGGCGCGCTCATCACAACGGCTGGCGTCCATTTGTCGTCACAGCCGCCTTTCGACATGACCAACAGCGACGGCGACCCGACCTATCGCGAGATTCCGGTCGATGTCGCGCTGGAAGAGATCACGATCACGCACAAGTATTACGACCATCGCGACGCCGACGTCGATCTTAACATTGTCTTTCCACTCGCCCATTTTCGCGACCTGGTCAGCCAGGGGGTGATCGGTTCACTTGCGACGCGGCATTTTGGTTTCATGGGGCATATCGAAGGCGACCTGGTCACGACGTTGACGCGACGCACTGCGCCCGAAGTGGCGGCAAAGCTGCGCGCTGATGGCGTCGATTTTGCATTTTTGACGCCAGCTTGAGGGCTTTGCAATCGGTCCGTGGGACTGATCGCACGTACAATTGAACGGGCAGGCATTCCGACGGTGAGCATTTCCATTGCGCGCGACCTGACCGACGCAGTTGGTGTTCCGCGCGCTGTTTTTGTGAAGTGGCCTTTGGGCCACCCACTCGGCGAACCATGCGCACCGTTGCAACAGCGCACCATGATTTTTCGTGCGCTGCGCCTGCTGCTCAACGCCGGGCAGCCCGGTGTGATCGAAGACCTCGGTTTTCGCTGGCGTCGCGAGCGCTACAGCGAGCCGGATTGGTCACAACTGAAACAGGAATAGAGATGAGCCGTCGATCACGGCGGGGTGCGCCTGCCAAATCCAAAGCAACATCAAAGCCTCAATCACAACCGGACCCCAAGCCGCAGTTGCGTTGGGAAGGCGCACTTTTCGCCTTTGCCAGCAATATGCTATTGGTCACAGTGTTGACCGGTTTGGTGCAGACCATGCGTCTGCCGATCGAGTATGAAGTCATCGCAACGTTGTTAGGGCCATTGGCGGCTGGTTCGCTCACAGCGTTTTATGTCCGCCAGCGCGGCGGGATGCACGCCTTTCTTGGCGGAATGCTCAGCGTGCTGCCGCTAACCTTCTTCATCTTTCAGGGGAGCTGGCAGCCGGCTCTCTACGCTGGTGCATTCTGCACCATCGGCGGTGCACTGACGGAGGTGATCTTACGAAAGAGGAAATAGGAAGAGGGGAAATGGGCGTCCCTATCCTACCACCCGATTGCCCTAACTCTCCCTATCTCCCATTCTTCCGCTTTTGATTCGGACACACTATGCACAGCGGCAACTGGTGGCGGTACATTACATTTGATGAATCCAACAAGCAGCGTCCGATCATGGATCGAGCGCTGTTGCGGCGCGTGTTTCGTTATGCACGCCCTTATATCGGCGCGATCGTAATTGTGCTTGTGACGATCACGCTTTCCTCGCTGCTGGGCTTATTGCCGCCGCTCATCTACCGTGAGTTGATCGACAAGGTGCTGCCGAGCGGCGACCTTCGTCTGCTCAACCTGCTGGCGATCGGCCTCTTCGCCGCACCGCTCTTCTCCGGCCTGTTGGGGGTTTTGCAGCGGCGCTACAGCGCACGCGCCGGCGAAGGCATCATTTACGATTTACGCAACGAGATGTTCGACCATCTTGGCCGCATGTCGATGCGCTTTTTCACCAACACCAAGTCGGGCGAGATCGTCTCGCGTTTCAACAACGATGTTGTCGGCGCGCAGAGCGCCATCACCGGCACGATTCCAGAGATTCTCACCAACGTTGTAACCCTGGTTTCGACCCTGGCGGTGATGCTCGCCATCGAGTGGCGGCTGGCGCTTTTGTCGGTTGCCGTGCTCCCGCTCTTTTTGTTGCCGGCGCGTCGCGTCGGCCTGATCCTGCGCAAGATTCGCCGCCAGGCGCTCGACTACAATGCGGATATGAGCAGCCAGATCACAGAAACACTGACCGTCAGCGGCGCGTTGCTGATGAAGACCTTCAACCGCCTTCCAGATGAGGCGCGTAAATTTCGGCGCAACAGCGCCAACGTGCGCGACATTGGCGTGCGCCGCGCCGAGGTGTCGCAACTTTTCTTTATGGGGCTTGGGCTGGTCGGCGCGATTGGCAGCGCGCTGGTCTACTGGGTTGGCGGCTGGATGGTGCTCAACGACGCGCTGACGGTGGGCACGATCGTGGCGTTCACCGCCTATCTCACCCGGCTGTATGGACCCATTTCGGCGTTGACCAACGTTCAAGTCGAGTTTGTGACCGCGTTGGTCAGTTTTGAGCGCGTCTTCGAGTATCTTGATCTGCCGGTCGAGATTCAGGATCGCCCCGATGCAGTATGGCTTGGGAAAGTCGAAGGACACATCCGCTTCGAGGAGGTCTGGTTTCAATATCAGGGGCCATTGATCGGCGACGTCGTGGCGCAGCAACAACCAGGTGCAATCGGTGAAGATGCAGCCGATAGCACGATGGAGCAGAACGGAGCGAACGCAGAAGTTGCGCCCAAACGTCATGCATTGCAAGGCGTTTCGTTCGAGATCGAGCCTGGCTCGTTGACGGCGCTGGTCGGTCCCAGCGGAGCCGGCAAGACCACGATCACCTACCTGCTGCCGCGCCTCTACGACCCAACCAGCGGTCGCATCACGCTCGATGGGCGCGATCTGCGCGACATTGCGCTCGATTCACTGACGCAGCAATTCGGCGTCGTTAGCCAGGAGACATATCTCTTCCACGACACGATCCGCGCCAACCTGCTCTATGCCAAAGCTGATGCGACCCAGACCGAGTTAGAAGCAGCGTGCCGCGCAGCCAACATTCACGACATGATCGCCGCGCTGCCCGATGGCTATGACACACTGGTCGGCGAACGAGGCTATCGATTGAGCGGCGGCGAGAAGCAACGGCTGGCAATTGCGCGTGTGATCCTCAAAGACCCGCGCATCCTGGTGCTCGATGAGGCAACCTCGCATCTCGATTCGCAGAGCGAGGCGCTGATCCAGGCGGCGCTGGAGCCGTTATTGCACGGACGCACGAGCGTTGTGATTGCCCATCGCCTCTCGACGATTCTAGTTGCCGATAAAATCCTGGTGATCGACAAGGGGCGCGTGGTCGAACAGGGCGTGCACCGTGAGCTGCTGTCGCAAGGCGGCTTATACGCCACACTCTACGAAACCCAATTTCGCGGCCAGCTTGTTTGATCTCGCGCGCTGTTTGCTTCTTGCACAGCCGGATTCGCCCCATCCGGTGTGAATGTTACGCTTTTCGCACTTCCACCGCGCCGCCCTGAATGCGCCACTGCGTTATACCGCCCGTCAAGTTATAGGCGTCGAAACCCTTTTCACGCAGGTAATATGCCACCCCAAACGAGCGACTGCCATGTGCGCACAAGACGACAATCGGTCGCCCGCTCGGCAACTCACCGAGCCGATCGGGCACACTGTTCATGGGAATGTGCAGCGCATCAGCGATGCGCACCTGCCGCCATTCGTATGGCTCACGCACGTCGAGCAGCAACGGCGGCGCCTCGCTGTCCAGCGCAGCGATAACTGCAGGTGCGTTCATCTCCGGCACGCTAATTTCGTCAGGCTCCGGTTCGGGCGTGAGAGGTGCAATCGGTCGCGGCGCCGACGTTGGTTTGATGAATAGATTTTTGATCGATGTGAAGAGACTCAAGTCAACTTGTCCTTTCTCGGTTGAATCGTCGTTTCAAGCAGCGTCGCAATATCTATGTGAAGCTGAGCTGGCTTCTTTTCTGCCGATAACGACGCTCACTTCCGCACCGCCCGCGCGACGCAACGTCAACGATGGTGTGAAACCTGCATCCTCCAGAAGCCTCCCGACGCGGGCTTGCTGCGCTGACGATGGTGCGGCGTATACAGGTCGAATATGCAGGCGGCGTCCACACATCAACGGCGTAACCCACAATCCGACGATGATCAGACAGCCATGTTCACGTAGAACCCTTGCACATTCTCGCAGCGTGCTCTCTTCCAGGATGTAGGGCGCTGGAAATGTGGATACGACGACATCGAAGCTATCATCGGCAAAGGGCATGGCAGCGGCGGTTCCCTGCACGCGAGATGCATCGAGTTGCAGGCGTGCAAGCTTTGCACTGGCGACTGCGTGCATTTGCGGCGACAGCTCCAGCCCAACCACCGGCAAGGACGCGCTGCGCGCCAGCGCCATCAGCGCACCTGTGCCAAAACCAATTTCGAGCATTAACTGTGTGGACGCCCCTTGTTGTTGCACTTCGTCGAGTGCAATGCGACGCCATACATCCCACCGACCGACGCTCACCCCATGGCTGACCAGGTCATAACTCCAGGCGAACTCGCGATACAGCCGCTCACACGCCCAGCCGTATCCCCAGCGAATGCACCTTTCGATCACTGTTTCCACCATGCGTAACTTCCCTTCCGTGAAGAGTAACTGCAACTTTGCCGAAAAATTGTAAGCTTTTGAGTCTTTACATCGCTTATCCTGTCTGATATTGTATGTATTATTTGAGTCCACGTTTTTGCAAACGCTTCACAAAGAGTTGAAATTGATTGATGGTGGGCTAAATGGCTCGCGAAAGGAGTGCAAACTTTCCTCAAGATTCAACAGCGCGCTGTCCATTCGGTTACTGAATTGCTCGTGAAACACAATCCCATTCCCACAGAAGGAGTAATGAAGTAATGCTGAGAAGAATCATTCTCAATCTACTGCTGATATTGGCGTTGGTGATAGGCTCCGTGACGCCAATCTTTGCACAAGACCAGACCCCTGACGCCCCCGACCAATCCAATCGCGTCTTTCTGCCCGCTGTGTCGGGCGGCAGCGGCGTCCAGGCGAGCGAAGAAGACGACGATGAAGCGGCGCCCGTCACCGTCATCGAAGTTGAGAACGACGACGTCAATCAGGTCGGCAACAGTGCAGCCAACATTCGCGGCCTGCCGGCCTGGATATCTGCAGCCAGACTCGATGCTCCCATCCAAAATGTTGATTTCAACCAACTCAAGCTGAGTGCAGACCTGGCGTCAGAAGGCGCACAGGACGTGATCATCCGGCTGAGCCAGCCGTCGGTCGCTGAGATGGTGGCAAACGCCGCCGTGCGCGGCGCCGCAGTCTCCGCCGATGAGCAGATCGTGCAGGCGTCTGCCGTCGAGCAGCAACAGATGGGCGTCGTCACACAACTGCAGCAACTTGACCCCAACGCCACCGTGTACGGCGCAACACGAATTGCACTCAATGCAGTGTTGGCGAACACAACACTCGATGCGCTCCAGGAGCTTGCAAAAAATCCGGCGGTCACCGCAGTGCGTCCGGTCAAGAACTATGAACTGGACTTGAGCGAGACTGTGCCGTACATCGGCGCCAGCGCAGTGCGCAACTTTGGCTACGATGGTTCAGGCGTCAAGGTGGCCGTGCTCGACAGCGGCATCGATTACACGCACGCCAAGCTGGGCGGCGTCGGGACGCTGGAAGCATATCAGGCCGCCTACGGCGTTGGACCGAGCGACCCGGCGAACACCCGCCGCGATGGTCTCTTCCCGACGGCGAAAGTTGTCGAAGGGTATGACTTTGTCGGCGAAGCATGGACAGGCGCCGTAAACTCGCCGCCTTTGGCGCCGGACGACGACCCGATCGACTTCGAAGGACATGGCACGCACGTCGCCGACATCATCGCCGGCTTGCCCATGCCCGACCCGAGCAGGGCGCGCGTGCGTGTGGTGCATGCATCGCCCGATGCGCCGGCTGTCGATGTGCTGGTGAATGATGGACTCGCTTTTGGCAATGTCGCCTTCAGAGACATCACAGGTTACGCCACTCTGCCGCCAGCCACCTACAACATCAAGGTCGTTCCGGCTGGCGCAACTACGCCGGTGGTCATCGAGGCTGATCTGACGCTAGAAGCAGGCAAAGAATACACCGTCATCGCCAAAGATCTGTTGGCGTCGATCGGCGCTCTGGTGTTGGTCGACAACAACAGCGCGCCGGCGTCTGGCAACGCCCATGTGCGTTTCGTACACCTGTCGCCAGACGCCCCCGCTGTGGACATCGCAGTAGCTGGCGGCCCCGTCATCTTCAGCAACGTCTCGTTCGGCGAAGAGAGCGTTGGCGTTGTCGGCGCATACACACCGGTTCCCGCCGGCGTCTACGACCTGGAAGTGCGTCTTGCCGGCAGCGACACTGTTGTGCTTTCGCTCCCTGGCATTGCGCTCACCGATGGTCGGGTCTACACAGCCTACGCCTTCGGTTTGGTGGGTGATGGAACACTGGGCGCCGGTTTGAGCATCGACAACAGCGACCAGGGCGGCGAGGGCGTTGCGCCTGGCGCCTCATTGTATGCGGTGAAGGTCTGCTCTGCAGTCTCTAGTGCGTGCAGCGGCGTGGCGCTGATCCAGGCGATGGACTACATCCTTGACCCGAACGGCGACGGCGACACCAGCGACCGCGTCGACATCGTCAACATGTCGCTTGGTGCACTGTACGGACAATCTTTTGACGACGACCTGTCGCAGGCGGTCGAGTACGCCTCGGCGCTTGGCGTTCTGACCATTGCTTCAGCCGGCAACTCGTCCGACAAACCGTATGTGACCGGCACGCCGGCCGCGGCTCCTAGCGCGCTCTCGGTCGCACAGACCAGCGTGCCTTCGGCGTTCTTGCCGTTGATGCAGGTGCTGGCGCCAGCCAACATTGTCGGACAATATCAGGCTGTCTTCCAACCATGGTCGGCGCCGTTGGTCGCGCCGCTCGAGGCGCCGCTGCAATACGGCAACGGTGCTGGCGGCAACTTACTCGGTTGCGATCCCTTCCCGGCCGGCTCGCTCTCCGGACGCATCGTGCTGGTTGATCGCGGCGTCTGCAGCTTCAGCATCAAGATCAGCAACATTGCCGCAGGCGGCGGCATCGCCGGCATCATCGGTCTGGTGGCGCCGGGCGAACCCTTCGAAGGCGGCTTTGGCGGCGGCGATCCAAGCGTTCCCGGCTTTATGATCAGCCAGGCAGACGCCAACCGACTCAAGAGTGGATTGGCGGCGGGCGTTGTGGTGCGGTTCGACCCGGCGGTCGGCATCCCGCTGGTGCAGCACATGGTCGGCTCCTCTTCACGCGGCCCGGCGATGAGCGACAACATCATCAAGCCGGAGATCGGCGCGCCTGGCGCATCGATTTCGGCGGTGGCCGGCAGCGGCACGGGGACGGAGCCGTTCGGCGGCACATCAGGCGCCGCGCCGATGGTTTCCGGTGCAGCCGCGCTGCTCAAGCAGGCGTATCCGCATCGCACGATCTACGAACTCAAGGGCGCGCTTGTCAGCACGGCGGAGACGAACATCCGCAACCGTGCTGTGGTTGGCGGCGGCCCGCTGGCGCCGATCACGCGCATCGGCGGCGGCGAGGTGCGCGTCGACCGTGCGCTGAAGAGCACACTGATCGCCTACGAGGCGGAGAAGGGCATTCCTGCGCTCTCCTTTGGCTTCCATGAAGTGACTCGCAACAAGGTCGTGCTCTCGAAATGGGTGGCGGTGCGCAACTATAGCCTGCGCAACGTGAGACTGAATGTCTCTTCCGACTTCCGCTTTGCAGAGGACGCCGCCAACGGTGCAGTCACGGTCAGAGTTCCGCGCACGGTCAATGTGCGTGGCAATGACTGGGGCTACTTCCAGGTCAAGGTCGAGATCGACGGCGCCAAACTACCGGACTGGAACCTCAACTCTGGCGGTCTGGGCGCCAGCGGCGATGCGCTGACGGCGATGGAGTTCGACGGCTACATCACGATGACCGATGCGAACAACAGCGCCAACCGCATCCAGTTGCCGTGGCAGGTGCTGCCGCGCAAAGCCGCCGACGTCACGCTGCGCAAGGTGCGAGGCGGCGACATCCAGGTGCGCAACCGCAGCGTGGGGACTGCGTCGGTCGAGAGCTACTCGTTGATCGGCGTCAGCCCGAACCTGCCGCAAGGCGGCGCTGGCGAGCAAAACCCGACGCCGGACTTCCGCTATCTTGGCTACGCCACGTATCCGGTGCCGGCGGGCTTCTGCAGCGCCAATCCATCGTTCTTACTGGCGTTTGCCGTCAACACGTGGGAGCGCCAGACGCACGCCAATGCGCCGTTGAGCATCGAAATCTATCTCGACACCAATCAGAACGGCACACCCGATTATCTGGTGATCAACCGCGACGTTTCGCTCAACAATCTGACCGATGGGCGCAATCTGGCGTGGGTGGTTAACTTGAGCACGGGCAGTGCAGGTGCGTTCTTCTTCACCGATCACAACACCAACAGCGGAAACACTGTACTGGTGATCTGCGGTGAACAGATCGGAATGAACGCAGCCAACTTCTTCCAGCCGATCGATCTCAACGCCTTCACCACCGATATCTATTTTGGCGGCGACGGCGACAGCATCGAGGGCGTGACGATTGCGCCGCTCGGCGAGCGCTATCTGGGCGTCTTCCAGAACGGCGGCCTCGGCTTCACCGAGATCGCGCCGCGCCAGAACGATCTGCTGACCATTGAGGACACGGGCGTGCGCATCAACAACACGGAGAAAGGTCTGTTGCTACTCTATCGCCCTGGCGCGCCGGGTGGCAACGAAGCAGGCGTCGTGATTGTGAAGAAGAAGTAGCGAAGTAATGACCTTCAGTTGTAGTGTTTGCTGCAATTGAAGGACGCAAAAGAGAGGGGAACTCTGCCAGCAGGGTTCCCCTCTCTTTGTTTGTTCTTTTGTTCCCTCAAGCGTCGGCGTCAGGATCAATGTGCACCTGGTTATCCAATGCACAACACGCAACACGAAATACGCGCCGACGCCCTCCAACATCCCGCCAAAAAGCGCCCAGCCGAGATCAGCTCGACGGTGGCTCAATCAGCTTGAAGGGAAGAGGTTTTTCGCACAGCGTGAAGAAATTATTGCGTCCGGTTCGATAGTCGAGTTCCTGCTCTCCGGCTCGCACGATCACATGATACCCGTGCACCAACGCCATCGTATACATCATCCCAGGCTCCGGGCAACCGAGCGAACCATCGGGCCAGACCACAGCTTCATCCTGCACGATGATCAGTTCGCTGCGGTCAAGACCGGTGCGGCTGGCTGCGTCGTCGAGAATGGCGTCGAGCAATTCCTGCGGCGCTTCACCGGTGACGCGCTCACCCGCCTCGCCAGGCGCATCCACCGGTTCGATATGGGGAGGCAAAGTTGCGACCGGTCGTGCAGGCTGCGCTGACGCAGGTTGCGTTGGGGTTATCTGCTCTTCAACAGGCGCTGGCGTTGTTGGTTTGCTGTCCACGGTTGAAACGGCTCCCTCCATTGTGATTGCGGTGCACGCGGTCAGAGTTATCAAACAAAATAAAAATATCAGCACGAAAATCTTATTGCGCATGGTGAATCCCCTTTCATGGGATGCGTTCGCTAGACATCCTTAGACTTCCTCTCTGTCTTGAGGACGAGACGAGGACTCGAATCGTTCCATTCTTGGTGGTTCATGATATGATTTCGCTATTGTCTATGAATCATTTCGACACTTTACAACGAGGTCACTCCATGCACTATGGCAAAATTCCTGGCGTCGCCAAACCGGTCGCCCGCCTGATTCAAGGAACCGTGATGATCGGCTCCGACAAACTCGATTATAGCTTCAAGCTATTGGACGATATCTATGCGCTGGGCGGCAACACCTTCGACGCCGCACACGTCTATGGACAGGGCGACAACGAGCGCACGCTCGGTCGTTGGATCGAGGAGCGCGGTCTGCGCGACAAGGTCGTGATCATCACCAAAGGCGCGCATCACAACGCCGACCGCCGTCGCGTCACGCCCTTTGACATCACCGCCGACCTGCACGATTCTCTGGCGCGGCTGCGCACAAACTACATCGATCTCTATCTGCTGCACCGCGACGACCCGGCCGCACCGGTCGGCCCGATTGTCGAAGTGCTCAACGAGCATCTTGCCGCCGGACGCATCCATGCCTTTGGCGGTTCGAACTGGAGCCATCATCGCATCGAGGCCGCCAATGAATATGCAGCGCGCTATGGACTGACGCCCTTTGCCGTCTCCAGCCCCCACTTTAGCCTGGCGATCCAATTCAAGGAGCCATGGCCCAATTGCATCACGCTGACCGGCGCCGCCAACGCCGATGCACGTGCATTCTATGCCAGCAACAATATGCCGCTGCTGACCTGGTCGAGCCTGGCGGGTGGCTTCTTCAGCGGTCGTTTCCGCCCCGACAACCTCGACGCCTTCACCGCCTATCTCGACCGGCTGTGTGTGGAGAGCTACTGTTATCCCGAAAACTTTGCCCGGCTCGAACGTGCGCGCCAACTGGCTGAACAGCGCGGCGTATCGGTGGCGCAGATCGCCATGGCCTATGTCATGGCGCAGCCGTTTGTGGTCTTCCCGCTGGTTGGCTGCGCCAATGGCGACGAATACGCCGCCAATGCCGCCGCCCTCGATGTCCGTCTGGCGCCGGAGGATATTCTCTGGCTGGAGAAAGGCGACTGAACGCCAGGGCGCGCTGCGATTCTTTTTGACAGACAATACAGCGAGTGTTATGCTTTTTGTCCAATCGAATGGTCCGGGGCATCCAATCAATTGCCGACTCGCCTGCCAGATTCTGTTGGGGCGGTGTAGGAGCAGCTCCGGTTATTTCAAACAACGATGAATCCTGAACAACAATCATCAGGGCCATTGCCGACGCAATCGGACCCGGACAGTAGTCAGTCTGACGCAGAAGCTGGTCAGCGTTCGCTGATCAAGAGTGCGCCAGGCTTGCCCGCTGTCAACACAATCGCCGGCGATGCATATCGTCGCGAACAAGTGAATGTCAATTGTCGTTTTGTGCGACCGGTGTATGACCAGCACATTGGCGGCGCCGACAGCATGCGCATAAACGACAATCATTGTTGGAGCCTGGCGCCCTGAGATCGACGATGGGTGCAAGCCCATCGTGATTGTTGTCTGCTCTGCTGTTCACCAACCGCCTGCACAGAATTGTGTCAGGCGGTTTCTTTTTGTGCGCCTCCTGCTCCATCTTGCGTCGTCCACCGCCCGTACAACGACCTATCCGTTGCACGCTTTCTGCATCAAGGAGGTGGATCATGGTCGATCCGATCGAACTGAACGACGCCCTGGAGCGACTCAACGCGTTTCTCGCGGGCGACGATCTAGATGGCGCAATCGAGTACCTGCGCGCCCTGCATCCAGCCGACAGCGCCGAGCTGCTCTCCGAGCTGGAGCCGGAAGATCAGGCCGCCATTATCGAGCGCCTGCAAGCCGCCGAGTTGGCTGAAGTCTTCGAGCAGCTAGACGAAGAGGACATGGCTGATGTCGCTCAACATCTCGATGTCGAGATGTTGGCGGATGTCCTCGACGAAATGGAGCCGGACATGGCCGCCGACCTCCTGGGCGAGCTGGAGCCGGAACATGCCGCTGAAGTGCTCGAACAGATGGAGGAGCCGGAGGACGTCGCCTCGCTGATGACCTATGAGCCGGACACAGCCGGCGGCATCATGACATCGGCGCCGCCGTCGCTGCGTCGTTTCTGGACGGTGGCCGAGGCGCTGCGCTTTTTGAAGCTTCACTACGCCGAGGAAGAGGACTTTTTTTATCTTTATGTGCTTGATCGTCACGCACGCCTGATCGGGCTGGTGAATCTCAAGGCGCTGATCCTGGCTGACCCTGAGCAAACGATTGAAGAGATCATGGATCGACAGGTCATCTCAGTGCACGCCTCGGCGGACCAAGAAGAAGTTGCGCAACTGCTACAGCGTTATGATCTGGTGTCGCTGCCTGTCGTCGACGATGAAGAGCGACTGGTCGGGGTTGTCACCATCGACGATGTAATCGACGTGATCGAGGAGGAGGCGACCGAGGATATTTACAAACTGGCGCAGATGAGTCCTGACTCCGAGTTGTACAGCCCGGTTCCCCAATCGGTGCGCAACCGTCTGCCGTGGCTGGTGGTCAATCTGGGCACGGCGTTTCTGGCATCCAGCGTTGTCGCTTTGTTTGAAGGAACTATTGCACAGGCGGCAGTGCTGGCGGCGTTCATGCCGATCGTCGCCGGACAGGGTGGCAACGCCGGCACGCAAACAATGACCATCATCGTGCGCTCGCTGGCGTTGAAGGAGATCGAGCCGCGCGACACCTTCTGGGCGCTCTGGCATGAAGGGCGTGTTGGCATTATCAACGGTATTTCAGTCGGCATTATGGTGGCTTTGATTGCCTGGTTTTGGCAGGGGAATCCATATCTCGGTCTGGTGATTGGGATTGCGATGTTGGGCAACTTGATTGTGGCGGCGCTCGCCGGCGTCACAGTGCCGATGGTGTTGAAATTGTTGCGCGTCGACCCGGCGCTGGCGTCGAGCATCTTTGTGACGACCTTTACCGATGTAGGCGGCTTTTTCCTGTTTTTGGGGTTGGCGACCTATTTTTTAAGATTTTTGCGTTGAAAACATCTGGAAATACATCCTCTTTTTGAGTCTGCCAACAACCCGGTTTGGTTTGCCTGGTCATCGACGGCGTGCTAGCATTGGCGGGTGAAGATCGAATACAGCAAAAGGAATTGCAATTTTAGATGTATTTTCAGTTTGAATTAAAAAAAACGGACGGGCAGGCCCGCCGCAGCGTCTTTCACACCCCGCACGGCTTGATCGAGATGCCAGCGTTTGCGCCGGTGGGCACGCAAGCCAACGTCAAGACGCTCGAGCCGCGCGACCTGCACGATGCTGGCGCACAGTTAATCCTGGCGAACACCTATCACCTCTATCTGCGCCCGGGCCATACACTGATCGAACGCATGGGCGGTCTGCACAAATTCATGCGTTGGGACGGGCCGATTCTGACCGATTCGGGCGGCTATCAGGTCTTCAGCCTGGCGGACAGCCGCAAGTTGGGCGAAGAGGGCGTGGTCTTTCGCAGCCATATCGACGGCTCGACGCATCATTTCACCCCGGAAAAAGTGATGAAAATCGAGCAGGCGCTGGGGCCAGACATTGCGATGGTGCTCGACGAATGCCCGCCACCGCTCGACCGCGCCTACAACGAGGAGGCGTTGGCGCGCACCCACCGCTGGGCAGAGCGCTGCAAGGCGGTGCATACGCGGCGCGACCAGGCACTTTTTGGCATCGTCCAGGGCGGCGTCTTTGCAGACTTGCGTGTGCAGAGCGCCGAGTTTCTGCGCGGGCTTGACTTTCCGGGCTACGCCATCGGCGGGCTGGCGGTCGGCGAGACCAAAGAGCAGATGTACGCCACGCTCGATGTCACTTGCCCGGCCATGCCTGCCGACAAGCCGCGCTATCTGATGGGCGTCGGCGCGCCGGAGGACATCGTCGAGGCGGTGGCGCGCGGCGTGGATTTCTTCGACTGCGTGCTGCCGACGCGCATCGCCCGCAACGGGCAGTTGCTGACGCCGGACGGGCGCATGAACATGCGCAACGCCCAATACGCCGAAGACCCGCGTCCCGTCCAGGCCGACTGCACCTGCTACACCTGCCGCACCTTCAGCCGCGCCTATCTGCGCCACCTCTACAAGGCGGGCGAGATCAGCGCGCTGCGGCTGGGCACGATCCACAATGTCCATTTCATGCTGGAGCTGATGCGCCAGATTCGCACCGCCATCGAGGCAGGACGTTTCGACGCCTTTCGCATCGATTTTCTCCAGCGTTTTCGTATCACTGACCAGGCGAAGCGCCACGAACAGCGGGCGCTGCGCAAAGCCAATCGAGAACAACCATGAACGACTCCATCGACCTGATCCAGGCAATCATCCTCGGCTTCATCCAGGGCGCCACCGAGTTCATCCCGGTCAGCAGCAGCGGTCATCTCGTGATCGTGCCGTGGCTCTTTGGCTGGGACAAACCCTCGCTGCTCTTCGACACGATGCTGCATTGGGGCACGCTGCTGGCAATCTTTATCGTCTTCTGGCGCGATTTTCTGGCGATGATCCGCGCCTGGTTTCAGAGCATCGCCCGCCGCTCGCTGGCTGATCCCGACGCCCGCACGGCGTGGTTTATCATCGTCGGCACGCTGCCGGCGGTGGCGGCAGCGCTGCTGTTCGAGGATCCGCTGGAGGCGATGTTTCTGAATCCGCGCGGCGTCGGCTTCTTCCTGCTGGCGACGGCGGCGCTGCTCTTCTTCAGCGAGCAGTGGACGCAGCGGCGCGGTCAGGAAGGGCGCGCGCTGGAGCGAATGACCTGGCTCGATTCGATTGTCATCGGCGCGGCGCAGGCGTTGGCGCTGATTCCGGGCATCAGCCGCAGCGGCAGCACGATCGCCGCCGGGCTGGCGCGCGGCATCCGCCGTGACCAGGCGGCGCGCTTCAGCTTTCTGCTGGGCACGCCCGCCTTTTTCGGCGCTGGTCTGCTGCAGGTGGTCAAGGTGATGGGCGCGGACGCCAACCTGCTTGTCGGCAACTTGACGCCGATTATCGTCGGGTTCGTGGTGTCGGCTGTCACCGGCGTTGTGGTGATTCGCTTTCTGCTCGACTATCTGCGCAGTCATTCGCTCTATATCTTCGCTGCGTATTGTGTCGTGCTCGGTCTGTTCACGATTGGGCTGTCGTTCGTGCGGTGATCGAGCAATGCGCACAGGCTGGGTGATCACGTTGTTGCTCGTGGGGATGATGGCGCTGGCAGGCTGTGAGGGCGCTGTGGTCGCCACGCCGGCGCCGGCGACGATCACGATCGGCGGGTCGTCGGCAATGGGGCTGGTGCTGCGGGCGCTGAGCGCGGAGTACACGCGCCTGCATCCCAACGTCGTCTTTGACCTGCGCGGCGGCGGCAGCACGCTCGGCGAGGAGGCGATCCGCGCCGGACGCTACGACATCGCCGCCAGCACCCTCTTCCCGCCTGACCCGGACGCAGGTCGTCCGCCCTTGCCCGGCGATGAACGACTGGTGCGCACGCCGATCGGGCTGAGCGGGCTGGCGATCATCGTACATCCGAGCAACAGCATCGCGGCGCTGTCGCTGGTGCAACTGCGCGACATCTACAGCGGGCGTGTGCTCACCTGGCAGGCATTGGGCGGCGACGCCAGCGAGATCGTGCTGGTCAGCCGCGAGGATGGTGCGGGCGGGCGCATTCTTTTCGAGGAGCGGGTGATGGGCGACGAGCGCGTCTCACTCACGGCGGTGGTGATGCCGACGAGCGACGATGTGGTCGAGTTCGTGGCGCGCAACCCCGCTGCCATCGCCTACGTCTCGCGTTCGCACGTCGTCGATTGGATCCCGGACGAGGCGAGCGACGCCGCCGACGACGCCGACGACGCGACCGACACAGCACCGCGCGTCAAGGTCCTGGCGCTGGAGGGTCGCTATCCGACGCGTGCCGCCATCGCCGAACAGCAGTACGCCCTGACGCAGCCGCTCTACCTGATCACCAACGGGCAACCCACGGGCCGCGTGCGCCAGTTCATTGATTTCGTACTCAGCCCGGCGGGTCAGGCAATCGTCGCCCGCTACCACGCACCGATCCGGTAGAGGAGGGGCGAGGGGCGAGGGGCGAGTTGCGAGGGGCGAAATGCTGCCGCCGACTTTGACGCAGAGGCGCAAGGGTGCAGAGACGGCGCAAAGAACAGCCTGCCTTTTGGTCTTTCTCTGCGAACCTTTGCGCCTCCGCGCCTTTGCGTCAGAATCTCAGAATCATCGAACGGGTCAAGATGCGCGCCCCTCGCCCCTCGCCCCTCGCCCCTCCCGATCACTTGCCGGGCGGGCGCGCTGTTTCGCCCAGGCGCGCAGCGCGTCGAGTTCCTCGCGCATCATCGTGCTGAGCGGCACCGTCTCGTTGAGCACGTCGAGCAGGTCGTTCATGGAGAGCGGACGGTTGGCGTCGAACGCCTCGTACAGACCGGCGACCACCGCCTGCTCGATCTCGGCGCCGGAAAGCCCCTCGGACGCCATCGCCAGCGTGGTCAGGTCGAACTGGTCGGGGTCGCGGTTGCGCTTGGCAAGATGGATGCGCCAGATGTCGGTGCGTTCGGCGGCAGAGGGCAGATCGACAAAGAAAATTTCATCAAAGCGCCCTTTACGCACCAATTCTGGCGGCAGATTGGAGATGTCGTTGGCAGTGGCGACGACAAAGACCGGCTTCTGCTTCTCTTGCAGCCAGGTGATGAAGCTGCCAAAGACGCGCGCCGCCGTGCCCGCATCGCTGACGTTGCTCGACCCGACGCCGGAAAAGCCCTTTTCGATCTCGTCCACCCACAGCACCGCCGGGGCGACGCTTTCGGCAGTCTTGATCGCCTGGCGCAGATTCTCTTCGCTGGAGCCGACCAGCGAAGAGAAGAGCCGCCCGGCGTCGAGGCGCAGCAGCGGCAGCCGCCACATGTTGGCGACCGAGCGCGCGATCAGCGACTTGCCGCAGCCCTGCACGCCGACGAGCAAAATGCCTTTGGGCGCGGGCAGACCAAACGCCCGCGCATCGTCGGTGAAGGCGCGCACGCGCTTGCGCAGCCAGCCCTTGAGCGTCTCCAGTCCGCCGACGTTGTCGATCAGCTCGGTGTTGTCGTAGTATTCGAGCAAGCCACTTTTGCGGATGATCTGCTTCTTTTCGGCGGTGACCGCCTCGACCGCTGCGCCGCTGAGCACGCCGCCCGCCTGCACGACCGCCTTTGCCAGCGCATTGCTTGCCTCGTTCTCGGTCAAGCCCAGACATGCCTGCACCAGCCGCGCCTGCTGGCGTTTGTCCAGACTGGGATCGACGCGCTTCGCCTCGCGCAATTTGGCGATGATCTCGTCAACCTTGACCTGCAACTGCGCGGCGGTCGGCAGATCAAAGTCAACGACCGTCACCTCTTTTTCCAGTTCCGGCGGAATCTTGAGCACTGGCCCCAGCAGGATCACCGTCTTCTGGCTGGCGCCGAGCGCAAACGCGATCTCGCGCAGCCGGCGCACGACCGTCGCATCCTTCAGGAACGGGTGAAAGTCGCGCAACACCCACAGCCCGGCTTCCTTGTCATCGAGAATGGTCTTGAGCAGCGCCAGCGGGTCGCGGCGACTGGCGTCCTCGCGGTCGGGCGTGGCCGGGTTGACCAGCCCCACCGTAGCGCTCCACAGCAGCACGCGCTTGCGCTGCGCCTGCGCCAGCGTCTCGATCTCCTGCAACGCTCGCTGCTCCTCCGCCGTCACCACCCACAACAGCGGGTAGCGGGCGCGGATGTAAAGGTCTAGTTCGTCTTTCATGGAGGGTATCGTACCACAGGAGGTGGGGAGGTGGGGAGATGGGGGGAGTGTTGAACTGTCAAGATTAGGATTGAGGGCGCACGACGCGAAGTAGCAGATTGGTCAATCGACCTGCCGTTGTTATGGCGGCGTGAACGCGTTGAGCCTGGCCGCTGGCGTCAGCATCCTGCGTACAGACGACGATACCAGGCCGTTGAGTCCCTGTTCGATTTCTTTGAGCGTCATCGGTGCTATCCTCTCTCATCTCCATCTGAACTGCGCACTATGCGCCCCCATCGTCCACGTTGGCTCGTATTCACCTAAATCGTAGCACCTGTATCATAGCACATTGGGAATGCGCAGCACCGAATGATGCTCTTTAACAAAATAATTCGGCGCCTGATAGGAGGGGCTGCGCTCAAGCGCACTCGCCGCCGCACGTAACCGGGCTTTCGCAGACGCCGGGTTTCAACCGCAGGGCTGCGAATCCGTTACCGTTCGAATCCGCTGTAGCCTTGTTTGGCGCGACCGCGCTGAATCCGAGTGCGCCCCAGTGCGTGTGCAACCCGTTGCAACAAAACTGCCCACAGCATTGTGCCACTTGCATTTGCCACATGACCCTAAACAATTGGGGACAAATGACACGTGATCACTGCCTGTAACGACGCTACAATCATGACCGGACAACACGCGCTCGAGTTTGCAAGGAACACCCCTGCACCCGTTCTTTGGCGCCCAGGATGGAATACAAAAAAGCTGCGTCGTTCGTGATGCACATCAAAATGGCTTACGACACACGCTATATAGAATACGCAACTACTTACCACACGGAAATTGTGGAAAAATTGCGTAGCTCAATTTCTCCTAAAGTGGTGTATAGTATTTCGTAGTATACCGTTTTCCCGCCCTTTTTGTTTCCCCAGGAGGGACGCCATGACCCCTAATCACTTCCTTCACCGCTCGCTCTCCGTGCTGCTTGCCCTGGCAATGGTGCTGACGCCGCTGGCGCCGGCGCTGCACGCGCAGGATGGCGGAAATGTCTTCCTGCCGTTGATCGGCAACGGCGCCGGCAGCAACGCCGTAGCCTCGCACGATGTGCTCTTTCGCAGCGACATCACCATACAGACGCAGACGCAGTGGGCGCGGCTCGAGGCGCTCGGCGTGACGGTGTTGGAGCGCCGCGAGGACGGCGCCACGGTGCTGGTCGACTACGAACAACTGGCTGACCTGGCGCGGCTGCGCTTTCAGCCCACCAACAGCGTCGAATATGGCGCGCTGCTGAGCGCGGGCGCCGAGCTGAAGCCGTGGCTGGCGCGTAGCCTGCAGCCGCTGAGCGAGCACGCGCAGACCGCACGCGCCGCCATCGAGTCGCCGCTGGCGGTGCTGAGCGCCGAGGTGCGCACGACGTCGGCGGAACTGCTCTCGCTGCGCGCCGCCGCGCAGATGCTGACCACCGAACAGCGCACCGCCCTCGCCACGCTGCCCAGCCTCGACGACGACGGCGACGGGCTGACGAATACGGAGGAGGGTTGGTGGTGTACGGATGCGCAGAATCCCAATTCCAACGGCAACAGCTACACCGATGGGGAGACGGCACGCGCCCTGCTCAACTACGCGCTGCCGCGACAACAGCGCCACGCCTACGGGCCGCCCTTCCGCCTCTGGCCGCCCTTTGTCGATACGATTGCGCCGGGCGTGGCGCCGACGTGTCTGCTCGACGCCGACCATGACTCGATCCCTGACCTGCTCGAACTCTACGTGATCGGCACGTCCCCACGTGACGAGAGCACCGACGGCGACAAGTTCGACGATGGCCAGGAATTCTTTGGCATCACCTACTGCCCGGGTGCGCCCAACTCGTGCGGGTACGGCAGCTATCCGCGCACGCAGGACTTCTCCTTCATCACCGACCGCCTGCCCAGTTGGGTGCGCCCGCCCGGCGACAACCCCTTCGTGGCCGCCTATCCGGTGATCGAGTTCAACGTTGACCCGGCGACGATCCGCGTGGTGACCAAAGAGATCAAGACCGTCGAACGCACGATCACCCAGGGCGAGGAAATCTCTACCGGTTACGCCGAGACCAAGGGCAACAGCACTACCGTTGGCACGGTGGACACGAACACGCGCAGCGGGTGGCAGGAGCATTCGAGTTCGGTGGGGGGGATTGAGCCGGCTTTGGCTGCCAGTGGCGCTACACAGAACCTTGCAGACTCGATTACTAGATATGACGCGTTCAACTGGGTCGTAGCGCCGACTAGTCAAGTAGCCAGTGACACCTTGATAACTGTTACGCTATCCGTCAGCCGTACAGTCAGGTTTATTAAAGGGGTCGTTGACGTTTCGCAGGAGATCGAGAATGCGTTGATCGCAGCAGTCTCTATCATCCCAGAGGACGTCACCCAGACAGACACGTTTGCAGTTTCAGCCTTAAGTGACTTCGGTGAATGGAAATGGGTCACTGTCTTTGGTCTGACGGGGATTGGCGACACAAATGTGTGGAATGTTTTCGATAATGGCGCGTGGTTTAGCTCGATTCTTCTGCATTTGGAAGATGAAGGCAGATGGGAGGCCGCCGTTCGGGGGACAACAGATTTTTCCAAAATGCTTTCACTTGTACCTGATGAAGTGTTGAGTGAAACAGCTAAACATGACCTTGATCCGCTCCGTCCACGCCGCATCACCAATGACTTCGGCTACAACTTTCCGTGGGAACCTGGTCATACGATGCAGTACGGTACCCGAAAAGTGCATGACAATGAAGTTGCCTCCTATCCGGGATGGAAAGCAGTGGACTTCGTTTCAGGACCTGGAGTAGGAACAGCGCCGAACTCAGTACGAGCAGCAAGAGGCGGAACAATTGAGTTAATCTGTGGTCCCGACGCTTTCTCACAGGCTACAATAAAGCTCGACAACTTGATGTATACACATCTTCGATACAATTCTGCGATCCACCGAACTGGTGAGCCGAGAATGACAGGTGACTATCTCGGCAGTATGGTTACGGGTCGGATCAGCGGAAATTGTGGCTACAGCACGGGACAAGAGGAACCCTACTATCATCTCCACCTAGGATTTCCAAATCAGTCAACCATCACCTTTGAAAACTGGTCGCTTAACACAAGTACTCATAACTGGACAAACCTATATAACCAAGCCGTTGTTGTCCCAGGTCAAACGCTTCGTTCGGGAGGAATACAGGGAAACTCTTGTACATTCATTCCAAGTAATTTCGGTCAAACCGACAACTCTCTTGGCGGGAGTAACCGATCCACTAATTGGCTAGAAAAGATTGGCCGTACCGTCAGCAGTTGGTGGGGACGGCTGACTGGCAGCAGCGCAGCCAGCATTGCAGCCACTTCCAACCAGGTTGCCGGGCGCAGTAGCAGCCAGATCGACTTCTCCAGCAGCGTATCCGCCGGGGCATGCGGTGGCAGCGGCGGGCAGACCGATGGTGGCACACTCGGCATAGGCGGTGGCGGATCCGGTACAGCCTACAACGACAACGGCGGCGGCAACTTCACCGCGTTGCGCACCTGGTCGGAGACGACAACCACCGGCGAGGGCTGGTCGACCAGCCATTCGGACGTGCGCATGGAGACCGAGTATTCGGAGATCACCCGCTCGACCGTCAACACGCTTGTCTCCAGCGAGTCGTGGGCGACGGCCACCACTGCCGACCCGACCGACGCGGCGCGCATGACCTTCAACTACACGCTGGCGAACACGGGCAGCGACCTGGCGGTGCAGGTTACCGGGCTGCGCGCCAACATCTTGATCGGCGACCTGCCGGTCATCACCGTCAACCTGCCCGACCGCACCAATATCGAGCCGAGCAAAGCCAAGGGACCCTTTAGCTCCGACTCGATCCCGCTCACGCTCGACCAACTGGCGGCCATCGACAACGGTGCGCCGATCCGCGTCGTGCTGGCGGACTACGGCTACAACGACAGCCTCTACGACACCAATGCCTGGGGGCGCAGCGTGTTGTTCCATGTGGACGACGGCATCGAGGACGGCGATGAGACCTTCGACACCTATCTGATTGTCACCAACCTGGTTCCGGGCGAGACCTACCAGGAGACGCTGGAGCGCTACTTCCCGGTCACCGTCTTCGACGGCGGTCCCAACGACCCGCGCACCGGCACGCTGACCAGCATCACTACGCCAGAATACGACGCCAACGGCGAGATCACGTCGTGGATTGCGCGCCCGGTCAACGACCGCGCCTGGTGGGAACTGGCGCTCTCGACCGGCGGCGAGACGCCAGGCGTCAAGAACTTCAAGGACATGCCCGCCAAAGCCAGGAGCTACGTCTATCTGCGCTACATGGTCGACACCGACGGCGACGGCTACACCGACCGCACCGAGCGCGACGCCGGCACCGATCGCAACGACCCCAACAGCCATCCTCGCCCGCTGCTGGTAGCCGCCAAGCACACGAAGGTGACGGGCAGCACGGCGACGGTGCAGCTTGCCCTGCAGAATCTGGGCGATTTCGACGCCAGCAGTGTGGAAATCTGGGCAATTGCGCCCGACGACAGTATCACCATCGACGACAACCTGGTCGGCGGCGGCGGGCGTGTGCGCGCCGGACGCCGCGTGGTGTTGGGCGCCCGCATCGGCGCGCCCGATCTCACGGCCTGGGCCACCAGCACGGCCAAGCCTGCGCCCGGCGGCCAGTTCGACGGCGCGGCGGCGACGACCTTCCAGTTCCGCGCCGACACCGCCGGCACGGTCGGCAGCAGCGCCGGTCTGCAGGTCAGTTGGAGCAGCGACGGTGCGACCTGGACGCCGCTCAACGTGGGCAGCGGCTACATGGCGTGGACGCCGCTGCCGCTGGCTGACGGGCTGTCGATTGCCTTCAGTCCCGGTACGATTACCGCCGGCGAGACCTTCCGCTTCGCGACGGCGCTGCCCATCGACACCTTCCGCTACACAATCAACCGCACGCCGCACACGCCCCCGCTGCTGGTCGTCGCCTACAACGACGCCCAGGGCAACCACAAGTTCGTGGCCGATGTGGAAACCAGCCAAATTCAGGAAGACCTGACCCGCTACTATGCCGAGATGCGCCGCGGTTTGCAGCTCGACATGCGCCAGGCCGCCCCGTTCCAGGCGGGCGCCAACCGCGCCTGGCTCACGCTCTACAACCCGTCCGACCGCGCCATCAGCGGCGCAGCGCTGGCGGTCGAGATTGTGACGCCGGACGGCGCGCTGGCGAAGGAATACGTGCTGCCCGACCAGACCTTCCAGCCCGGCCCCAACGTGGTGACGCTGGACTGGAACACCGCGGACTTCAGCCCGGCCTTCGACCCCGCCGCCGAATACCACGTGCTGGCTTACGCCGCTGACCGCCAGGGCACGATCATCGAGCACACGCTGCGCGGCCTGGACACGCTGGCAGAGGACGCGCTGCCCACGGCCATCTTCGACGACACGACGTGGGACTTTGGGACGGTCGCACAGGGTGAGATACTGGAACGCACCTTTGCCCTCGCCAATGTCGGCTTCGCCGACCTGCAGAGCCGCGCCCTGCTGCCCACCGGTCTCACCATGACCAGCAGCACGAGCCGGCGCAGCCTGCCCGGCGACATCGCCGACTTCACCCTGACCCTGGACACGCGCACCCTGCCCACCGGCGCCTACAGCGGCACGGTGACGCTGCGCACCAGCGACCCGGCGCACCCGCTCTACACCGTGCAGGTGAGCGGCGTCATCCAGGCCGCCAGCGGCGACGCCTACGCCCGCACGGTCACCGACCGCCCGTTGGATGTGGAAGTGTGGGTGCCGGGCAACCGGACACAGGGGCAATGGATCACCTTCGAGCATCCGCTAGGGCCAGAGCCGCAGAGCCTGCATCCAGTCAAGGTCTACTCGCAGGATGGTGCGATGCTTCACGGCGTGGGCAAGTATGCCACGGACTTTAGTACGGGAACGTCGTCCTATGAGATGTTTGGAGAAGGACGGGACGGTCAATTATATGTGAGTTCCGGCGAGACCAAATACACAGACAACGTGCGTACGCCTGTGGTTGGAACCGCAAATAGCACAATAGTGCCGGTAGAGAGTACTGTAGGATTCTCTGTGGGTGATGAGGTAATTATCTTGCAGATGCAGGGTTCAAGTGCAGGAGTGTATGAGTTTGGAACAGTCTCGAGCATACAAAACTCAAACCTTGTTCTTAAGCAAGCTCTGCAAAACACCTACTTAGGATTCAGTCACAGACTCAACTCTTGCGGCGGAGTGTTCCGAGGTGAATACTTCTCTAATGCAAGCCTATCTGGAAGCCCAACGCTTATAAGGTGTGACCCAACCATCTGGTTTGACTGGGGCGATTGGTCTCCTGGTCCTGGTCTGCCAAGCGACAACTTCTCAACTCGATGGACTGCTCAGTTAACCTTTCCGGTCAACGGTAACTACACTTTCAGGACAACGACAGATGATGGAGTACGGGTCTATGTTGATGGAGCACTGATCATCAACGAATGGCATCCATCGGATTCAAACAGTTATTCAGCAAGCCCATGGCTGTCGAGCGGACCGCACACACTGGTTGTTGAACATTATGAAGGCGGTGGAAGAGCCAGACTATTCTTTGAGATGCCCACTAATCTGAGTTTTACATCTGCCCAAGTCATCCGGGTTCCACACTATGGTGATGTAAATGTAAGTTCGGGTGGTCGAGTTGCAGCCAATCCTTGGAATGGCGTTACTGGTGGGGTTCTAGCCTTTCGAGCAACTGGGCGAGTTGTCATTGCCGGTGTACTTGATGCTACAGGATTTGGATTTCGCGGCTTCGAAAAGTGGCCAAGCCAAGCAGAAGCGGGACATCAGGGAGAGAGTCTGAACTCAATGGTTTTTCGCTCGCGTGGTAGCAATGCTACTGGTGGTGGAGGTGGTGACGGATACGGAGATGGAGGGGCTGGTGGTTCTGGAGGGAGCCACGCTTCAGGGGGAACTGTGGGTAGCCCACGTCCTGGAGGGGGGCCAAGTAATGGTGTTGCTGCCAACACAATTGTAGGCACAGAAGCCTTATTCCCAAAAGCCTTTTTTGGGGGAGCCGGGGGAAGTGGAGGCAGCGACGACTCCGCTGGACCATGGACTTCATATCCCTGCGGTATGGGTGGGAAGGGAGGCAATGGCGGTGGCATAGTCTTCGTATTTGGTCGAGAAATCTCTGTGATGGGAAGCATTCAGGCTAATGGACAGCGGGGTGCTGACGGTGGATGGTTGTGCTCCGGCGGCGCTGGCGGTGGAGGAGGTGGCGCAGGTGGCGCAGGAGGATCCATCTTTGTTAAGGCAGGAAGTATCTCTTCGGGAAATAACCTGATAAGTGCTGCCGGAGGCGGCGGAGGTGCAGGTGTTGCAGCTGCTGGCAGCGGTGGTAATGGAGGCGTTGGGCGTGTTCGCATTGAATACTGTAATACGCCGCTGGCGTTTACTACAAACCCACCTGCCAGTACACATAAGCTAGACTGCTACATCGTCGAGCAGGCAGAGTCTGCATCCTATACCACTTCCCGCCTCAACCTACCCGAAAATGTGACCGGTGGCAAAGCGTACCGGATACAATTCTCCCGCCGTGCGGCCTTCGGCGCAGCAGGCGAAGCAGCTATCACCCTGCGCGTCCCCGCCGGCATCTGGACAGCCGCATCGCTCGATGCCCTGGTCAGCGGCGTCGGCAGCGGCGACGTCACCTTCAAGCTCGATGTCGGCGCCGACGGCGTCTGGGATTGGGAACAGACCCGCAGCGTCACCAACGCCGCGACCTTCTCCAGCCCGGATCTGGCGGCGGCGTTTGCGCCCTACGTCAACGGCGCCGGGCAGGTTGATGTGCCGGTCAGGGTCTATCTCTCCAAACCGGGTCAGGTGCTGCTCACCAATATGTCCGTGACGCGCAACCGCTCGGTCGAACTGGCGGCGGCGCTCGCCCTCTCCGGCACGCCCACCGAAGGCGCAGTCGTCCCGCTCAACGCCACCGTCGCCAACAGCGGCGCAGCTGACAGCGGCCCCCTCACCGTGTCCTACTACGCTACGCAGCACGCAACACGCAGCACGCCCCAATACATCGGCAGCGTCTTCGTGCCCAACATCGCGCCAGGCGGTTCGGCGCCGGCGCCGTTCAACTGGAACACCCTGGGCTTCACCGGTTCCGTCACCGTCACGGCCGTGGTCGATCCCTACAGCCGCATCGCCGAGAGCGACAAAGCCAACAACCGCGCAGCGGCGGTGCTCCCGATCCTGACGCGGCCCGATCTGGCGTTCACGGCGGTTGTGCTCTCTAACGCCGAGCCGATGGCGGGCGAAAGCGTGCAGATCGTCGCCACGCTGGCGAACCGCGGGCAGACCGCCGCCGGCAGCCAGGCGACTGCGCTCTATCTCAATAACCCCGACGGCGGCGGCGTCCTGCTTCAGGCACAGACGGTCGGCAGCGTGGGCGGCGAAGCAAATCGCACCGTCACCTTCACGTGGACGCCATCGGCGCCGGGGCTGCATCGCCTCTTCCTGCGCAGCGACCGTGACAGCCAGGTCAACGAGTTCGACGAGAGCAACAATGACCGCTGGCTCGATGTCTATGTCGGTCACGCCTCGCCGCTCGCCATCGACAGCGGCGGCGCTGGCGACACCGCCTACAACGCGGCGCAAGGCTACGGCGCGGTGGACAGCGGCGAGACTGATGAATTCGGAAGCTGCGAGGACCAACCCCATCAGAGCTATCGCCGCGACCCGTCGGGGCGCGTCGTCTATCGCTTCGACCATCTGCTGCCGGGTCACTTCTACCACCTCGACCTGGTGCTCTACGAATGCAAGCAGAACGCCGGTCGCCAGCAGCGCGTCCACGTCGACGGCATCGAGATTGCGGGGCCCGTTGATCTGGGCAGCGGCGAGGTGCAGAATCTCTCGCTGCTGCTCGACCCGGCGCTCTACGCCGACCGCGCCATCGAAGTCGCCGTCACGGTCGACGGCAGCGGCGGCGCCATGGTCAACCAGATTGCGCTGGTCGATGTCGACTATCGCTATGCCGACGCCGGCGGCGCCAAAGATGTGCGCTATCCCACCGGCGCACGTGCTTACGGCTGGCTCGACGGCGTGGCGCAGACGCCGTGGGGTGTGCTGCCCTATCGCAGCCTGCGCGAGAACCAATCGGGCAGCGAGGTGCGCTACCGCTTCGACGCGCTTGATCCAGCCAAAAATTACCAGGTGCACTTCAGCTTCTTCCTGGGCAGCGGCAACAACCGCGTGCAGCAAATCTGGGTGGACGACATCCCGCTCAGCGGCGACTTCACACTCGTGGCGGGACAGCGCAATGATCAGCGCGTCGATCTGCCAAAGGAAAGCTACACCGACGGCACGATCACCGTGGCGGTGCGCCGCGCCGATGGCGCCGCCACCGGCGCCATGATCAACGAGATCACACTGGAAGAGCTGACGCAGGCACGCGCCGCCAACTGCCAAGTGACGGCGACGCCATCCTGGTCGGTGGCGTTCGGCAATGTCACCGTAGCCGGGCAGCCAGCGCCGGCGGGGACAGTGATCACGGCGGAGACGCCGCGCGGGGAGGTTGTTGGTTGTTATGTGGTCGAAAACACTGGGCAGTATGGCTTCATGTCCGTCTACGGCGAAGACGCCAGCAGCACGCCGGTGATCCCCGGCATGCGCGCCGGCGAGCCGGTAGTCTTCCGCGTCAACGGCGTCATGGCGGTGCCGACGCCGCAGTTCACCTGGCAGGACAACAAGACGCGCACAAGCATCAACCTGGCGGCGGGCGTCACCCAGTCACAGTACGCGCTGCTGCGTCCGAACTGGAACCTGCTCTCGACGCGTATGGCGCCGCCCGTGCCGCTGTTGGAGATTGTCTTCCGCTCGATTGCCGGCAAATACTGCCTGGTGCTGGGGCCGCGCGGCATCTTCGACTGCACCCTGCCCGCCGGCTTCCAGTCGCTCAAGGAGATTGCGCCAGGCAAAGCCTACTACACGCGCATCACCGGTGGCGCCAGCGTCAACCTGGTGGTCGAAGGCGTGCCGCAAGCCGCCGACACACCGCTGGCATTGGAACGCGGGCTGAACTGGGTCGGCTATCTGCCCACCGCCAAACAGCCGGTCGCCACGGCGCTGCAAAGCATCAGCAGCCAACTGCTGCAGGCGGCGGACGGGCAGGGGCGCATCTACGACCCGGCGCTGCCCGGGTTCAGCACGCTGCAGGAACTGCTGCCGGGGCAGGGCTATCTGCTCCACCTGCGCGAGGCGGCGACGCTGGTCTATCCAACGACCGCGGCAGCGTCCGCCGACGACGCACTGCTCGACGCTGAGGCAATCGAGGGCACCGGCACGATCCACTGCGCCAACGTGGAGCCGACGCCGCGCTTCACGGCCCTCTACGGCAAGCTCACCGTCGACGGCGCCGATGTCGCAGTCGGCAGCCAGGTCGAGGTGTACACGCCACGCGGCGAAGTGGCGGGCTGCTTCCTTGTGACCACACCTGGTCAATACGGCTTCCTCGCCGTCTTTGGCGCCGACACCGCCAGCGACGCCAGCGATGCCCTGCCCGGCTTCCAGGACGGTGAACCCATCGAGGTGCGCATCGACGGCGTGACGGTCGCGCTTGCCGAGGCGTTGACCTGGCAGGACGACAAATCGACGCATCAGCTCGACCTGGAGATGACGAGGCCCGACCAGACACCGCTCTATCTCCCTGTGATCAGCCGCTAGGAGTGCGTCATGCTGAACCATCGCTGGCGGCTGCCTGCCGTCACCGCACTGTTGGTCGTCGTTATCGTCGCCTGGGGATGGCTTGTCCTGCCCTCCCCAGGCAATGCCGCCCCTGCGCTGACCTGTCCGCCGGTGGCGCCGACGCAGTATTTCACCTTTGTCTACGGCAGCGTGCAGTGGAACGGCGCGCCTGCCGCGGTCGGAACCATCGTCGAGGCGCGCAGCCCACGCGGCGACACCGTCGGCTGCACTACCGTGGAGACAGCGGGTCTCTATCCGCTGATGTACCTCTACGGCGAAGAGACACTGGGAGGCCAGACCACACCAGGCATGCGCACCAACGAAGCGGTGAGCTTTTTCGTCGATGGCATTGCCGCCACGCCAGCGCTGGCGTTCACCTGGGTCAACAGCTGGCAATCGACGCGCGTCGATCTGAGCGTCACCGGCAATACCCCGGCGCCGGTCGCTAACTTCACTGGCAACCCGACATCCGGCGTGGCGCCGCTGACCGTCCAGTTCACCGACGCCTCGACCGGCACAATCACCTCCCGTTCGTGGAACTTCGGCGACGGCGGAACGAGCACAGCGCAGAACCCGGCACGCACCTACAGCGCCGCTGGCGTGTACACTGTGACCCTGACCGTCAGCGGACCGGGCGGAAGTAACACTAGCATCAAAACGAGTTACATCACCGTTGTTGCGCCCACTCCTACGCCTGTCACGCCAACGCCGATCACACCGACGCCAGTGACACCGACGCTGGTGACGCCAACACCGGTCACACCGACGCCGGAGACGCCGACGCCTGTCACACCGACGCCGGAGACGCCGACGCCTGTCACACCGACGCCGGAGACGCCGACGCCTGTCACACCGACGCCGGAGACGCCGACGCCTGTCACACCGACTCCAGAGACGCCAACGCCTGTCACACCGACGCCGGAGACGCCTGCTGCCGCCTTCCGCATGACGCCAGAAGCTGGTGTTGCACCGCTTACCGTACACTTCGAGGACCTCTCCACCGGCATGATCACCTCCTGGGTGTGGAGTTTTGGCAATGGTGTCAACAGCAGCACACGCCATCCCATCTACACCTACACGGTGTCAGGCGTCTACACCGTCACCTTGAATGTGAGCGGGCCGCTTGGCTGGAGCAGTGCGACACGATCCGTGCGCGTGGCGCCGCCTACCCCAGCATTCATGCACGAACCGGCGCCGGCGGATGGACTGACCATGCATTTTGCCTTTGACCCGCCGCCGGGCGTCACCCACTGGCTGTGGGAGTTTGGCGACGGCGCGACCAGCACGGCGCAGAATCCGGTGCACACTTACGCCGCCCCCGGCAACTACACGGTGCGCCTGACGGTGTATGGACCGAATGGAACAAGCAGTAGCCAGGAACAGACCGTGCAGGTGCGCGCAGACCGTCCGCAGTACAGACTCTATCTGCCGCACGTGAATCGATAAGCGGGATCAGGATCGATCCCAGAAACAAAAAAGCCTGGGCACGTGAAAGTGCCCAGGCTTCACACAAGCCACAATTCCCTAACTCCCCGTCTCCCTCTCTCCCTGCTCTCCCCTTCTCCCCCTCTCCCTACTCTCCCCCTCTCGCCCTTTTATACGCTGCCAGCACACGCTCGCGCGCCACAGCGTGGTCGACGATCGGCGCGGGATAAACCTGCCCGATCACGCAGCCGGCGCGGAGCTGATCGCTGCGCGGCATGCGCCACGGCTCGTGGATGAACCTGGCGGGGACGGTGCGCAGTTCGGGAATCCAGCGCCGCACGTAGGCGCCGGTTGGGTCGAACTTCTGGCCCTGCGCCGTCGGGTTGAAGATGCGGAAGTAGGGCGCGGCGTCGGTGCCGACACCTGCCGCCCACTGCCAGCCGCCGTTATTCGCCGCCAGGTCGCCGTCGAGCAGCATCTGCATAAACCAGCGCTCGCCCCAGCGCCAGTCGATCAGCAGATCTTTGACCAGGAATGAGGCGACCGCCATGCGCGCGCGGTTGTGCATCCAGCCGGTTTCTGCCAACTGGCGCATGGCTGCATCGATGAACGGGTAGCCGGTCTGCCCGGCGCACCACGCCGCAAAGTGATCAGCGTCGTTGCTCCAGGCGATGGCGTCGTAGGCGCGGTGAAAGCTGCCGCGGGCGACGTGCGGAAAGTGATGCAGGATCGCGAAGTAGAAATCGCGCCAGATCAGCTCGGTCAGCCACGTGTCGGCGCTGGCGCGGGCGGCTGGATCGGGCGCGGCGTCGATGGCGGCGTAGGCGGCGGCGGCCGCCTGACGCGGCGAGAGCATGCCAAAGCGCAGATAGGGTGAAAGCATGGCGGTGCCGTCGACTGCGGGCAGATTGCGCTGCTCGGCGTACTGGAAAATCGGCGGCGGCTCGCCCTGCACGAAGGCAGCCAGCCGCGCCTGCGCCTCGGCCTCGCCAGGACGCAGCGCAAGCGACGGCGCCAGCACCGGCGCGTCAGGCAGCAGGTCGCTCGCCAGGTCAGGTAGCGGAGGCAGCGTTGGCGGTGCGGGTAGCAGATCGCGCGGCGTGATCGGTGCGTGCGCCCGCCAGCGCCGGCTGTAGGGCGTGAAGACCGTGTAGGGTGCGCCGTCGTCCTTGCGCGTGGCGTCGGGCGTGCGGATCGTCAGCCCGCCGGTCAAGGTCAGCGGCGCGGGCAGCGCGGCGGCGACGGCACGGTCGCGTGCCGTCGCGTAGGGCGAGTAGTCGCGCTCGGCGTAGACGCCGACGGCGTCGATCTCGCGGCACAACGCCGGCAGCACGTGCGCCGGCGCACCGTGACGCACGATCAGCCGGGCGCCGCGCGTGCGCAGGTCAGCGTCGAGGAGACGCAACCCCTCGAAGAGAAAGGCTACGCGGCGCTCGCCCACGTTGCGCGATCTCAATAACACAGGGTCGAGTACGAAGAGTGGGATCACGCGTTCGGCGGCAACCAGCGCAGCATGGAGCGCCTGGTTATCGGTTAGCCGCAGATCGCGGCGAACCCACCAAATGGCGGTGCGCATAGGGCGATTGTTACAAGCCCAGGCTGCTAATCGCCTCGCGCACAATGGTTGCGCTGCGATTCAAGGCCGCCGCTTCACTGGGATTCAACGGCTGCGGGAAGGTGGCGAGGATGCCGTCGCCGCCAACCAGGCGCGGCAGCGCCACCGTCACATCACGCACGCCCGCCACCTCCTCGGTCGGCGCACAGACGGTCAGGATCGAGCGTTGGTCTTCGATCACGCTTTCAACGATGCGCGCCAGCGCGCTGCCGATGCCGTAGTAGGTGGCGCCCTTGCCTTCGATGATGTGATAGGCGGCGCGGCGCACCTGTTCGTCGATTTCAGCGCGATCGCTGTCAGTCAAATCGATGCCGCGCAATCGACAGAAGTCGGAGAGCGGTGTACCGCCAATGGTGACCTGCGACCAAACCAGCACCTCCGAATCGCCGTGCTCGCCAACGACGTGCGCGTGGATGTGATGCGGATCGACGCCCATTTTCTCGCCAAGCAGCGCACGGAACCGCGCCGTATCGAGCGTCGTGCCCGAACCGAAAACGCCCTGCACAGGCGCGCCCAGTTGACGCGCGATGTGAGCGGTCAGGTGCGTGGTGATGTCGACCGGATTGGTGGCGACGATCAGCCGCGCCTGGGGCGCATACTCCAGGATGTTTGGCACGATCTGCCGGAAGACGGCGGCGTTGCGTTCGAGCAACTGCAGCCGCGTCTCGCCTGGCTTCTGGTTGACGCCTGCCGTGATCACAACGACTCGGCACTCCGCCAGGTCTTTGTAATCGCCGGCGCGAATGTACATCGGATGGGCAAAGGGGACGGCGTGAAAGATGTCGTTTGCTTCGGCCTGGGCGCGCTTGCTGTTCAAATCAACGAGCACAATCTCACGACCGACGCCGCGCATCACCATTGCGTACGCAGCCGCCGAGCCGACAAAACCGCTGCCGACAATGCCAATTTTCCCGCGGAGTTGCATTTTGTCCTCTCTGTTCTGGTTCACATAACTTCAGACGCGGCGGTGTGCGATGTGGGAACCCGTGGCTGCAATGCACTCTCTCGCACACCAGCCTCGCGCATTATAGCACGCGCCACGCGCAGCCCGCCTAACGCCACTGCCGCCGTCGATTGTCCCGGGAAAATGCTGTCGCCAACCATCCACAGATGTCGGTCTAGCCGCGGCCCCCATCCCTGAAAGAGGCTGGTCTGCGGAAAGCCGCCCACCCAGCCTTGCTCACGTCGCGTAAAGCGTTGGAAGGTGACCGGCGTCCCCGGCATGATCAGGTCAGCGTGGGCGCGCAGGCCGGGCAAGATGCGTTCGGCGGCGCGCAACATGCGGTCGACGTAGTGCTGCTTACGCTGTTCGTAGTGGTTGCGGTCGAATTGAAAAAGTTTCCACCATGGTGCAAGCGCCGTATGTGTGCTGATCGTCAGGGCGCGGCGACCGGCAGGTGCGCGTCCTTTGTCCCACGCCGGGCTGAGCGAGAGAAAGATGCTGTTGCCTTCGCCCAGCGGCTCGCGTTCGATCACCTGGTGATGAAGCACCATCTCCGGGTCGGCGATCTGCGCGTCGAAGCCGACGTAGACCATGAACGCGCCCCAACCCGGCTCAGGATTTTTGGGCAACCGCTGCAAGGCGGCGGGAGCGTGCTCGCCCGCCAGTCTGGCGATGTTCCAGGGCGGCAGGTTGGCGATCACCGTGCGCGCCGGGAAGCGCTGACCGCGCCTGGTCTCGACCGCCACCGGGCGCCCCCGTTCGTAGACGATGCGTTCAACCTCCTGGCGATGCAGCACTTTGCCGCCATGCCGCCGCACCGCAGCCGCCAGCGTTTCGGCGATGGCGCCGATGCCACCCTCCAGATGCACAACGCCGCGCCGCGGCAGGTCGAGCGCCGATGCACCGTAAAGTGCGTTGGCGTGTGCGCTCGTAGTCTGCGCCGCGATCAGCAACTGCGCGTCCACAAAGAGGCGCAGCGACTTCGGCGCCTCGCGCAGATGCGCGGCGACGGGACGGAACGCATCGGCAACCAACGTCGGATTGAGCCGCCTGAGCAGATCACCCGCCAGCCACTGCACGCCGTCAGCCACCAATCCACTAGCATCGGACAGACTCTGCGGGGGCCAGGCGGGCGTGCGCAGCGCCAAATCCCACAGCGCGTCGGCGCGGATTTCTTGCCAGCGCCAGAAGGCGTCGCCCGCCTTGCCAAAGGCGCGGCGATGCTCGTCGATGCGGCGCTCATCGCCGTAGCGGGTGATCGCCTGACCGTCAGGCAGATGCACGGTCATCGACGGCTCGCTCGGATGCGCGGGCCAGGCGTCGATGCCGACGGCGCGCGCCACGATGTCCATCGGTCCGCCTGGATAGAAGCCGCCAGCCAGCGTGGCGCCCGCCTCGAAGTGATAGTGCTTGTGAAAAAACGTGCCTGCGCAGCCGCCCGGATAGACATGCGCTTCGAGCACTGTAACATCCAGCCCGGCTTGCGCCAGCATAGCGGCGGTGGTCAACCCGCCCACGCCAGCGCCGATGACGACGATCGGTTCAACTTCAGCCATGTGTCGAGACTTTCTGTGATAAGCCGCCCGTGCAGCACAGTCAGGCGGTCGCGGGCAGGTTGTTACGGCGTGGCGTTCTGCAGTGCGCGCTTGCCCGATTGCTCGAGCATCCGGCGCGTCTTCCAGCCGCGATAGGCGAAGAGGATCGGCAGCCCGAGCCACATGCCGACGCCGACAAGCTTCCAAAACCAGTTGGGGTGCAACGCGGCGTTCACTTCATCGATCACAGCGGTTGTTGCAGGGTCGATTGGCTCGAAGGTGTGTTTGTGCACCCACGACGCGAAGGGTCCACGCAACTGGCGGTCAACAAAACTGTTCGGTGTGGTCTGTTCGATCTGCGCCAGCCAGCGTACAGGCATGGGACCAAGCCACATCGTGAAGTCCATGCGGTCGCCTTCTTGCAATATCCCCGGCGCCGAGTGGACGCGCACCAGAATTGGCGGCGGCGTGATGGCGCCCATGCTGGCTGAGCGGCTGTGAAATTTTGCCACGTCAGCCAGCGGCGCCTTGACAGTGAAACGATGCTGATAACGCACGCCGATCACTCCTTGCCCGCCGCGACCGGCTCCGGCTGCTTCTCTTCGGTTGGTTTGGAAGCAGATGAGGCGCCGTTGGTCGAAGCCGATGCACCGAGCAGATTCTTCAATGCCGCCAGCGCGGTTTCATACTTGAACTTGAAGCCCAACTCGAGCAAACGCTGCGGCACGGCGCGCTGCCCTTCGAGCAGGATCATTGCCATCTCCCCAAAGACAATCTGCATGGCAAAAGCAGGCGCCGGCATAAAGCTGGGGCGTCCGAGCGCCTCGCCGATCAACCTGCCAAATTCTTTGTTGGTGACCGGATTCGGCGCCGAGAGGTTGAATGGGCCCTCCGCTTTGTCGTTAGCAATCAAAAACTGGATGGCGCGCACCTCGTCGTCGATGTGAATCCACGGATACCACTGCTTGCCGCTGCCGACAGGGCCGCCCGCAAAAAGCTTGAAAGGCAACACCTGCTTGGGGAAAGCGCCGCCTTCGTTGCTGAGCACCACGCCTGTGCGGATGACGGCGCGGCGCACCCCTTGTTTGCTGGCGGGCGCTGTCGACGCCTCCCAATCAAAGCAGACTTTGGAAAGGAAGTCTCCGCCTGGCGAAAAGGACTCTGTCACTTGTGCATCGCCGGTCTGTACACCGTAATAGCCGACCGCCGAAGCTTGAATCAACACGCCCGGCTTGTTAGAGGCGGCTGTGATCGCGGCCATGACGGCTTTGCCAGCATCGATGCGGCTTTGGCGAATTTCACGTTTGCGTTCCTGTGACCACCGCTTGTCGGCAATGCCGGCGCCGGCCAGATTGATAATTGCGCCGGCGCCGTCGGCGAGTTCGCCCCAGCCTTCGGCGCTTTTGCCGTCCCATTTCTGCAACTTGACGCCAACCGGCGCCTCCTTCACTTTCTCTGGCGTTCGTGTCAATACGATAACTTCGTGGCCGTCGGCGGCCAACGCCTTGCTCAAAGGCTTTCCAATGAGGCCAGTTCCTCCTGTAATGATAATGCGCATTTCTCTCCTCCAATCTACATAATGCTCAAACGAGCGTATCTGCAACCTGAATCCTTATCCTTGACTACGAAGTTGCGTCGCCTCTGAGGTGATGTGACGCCGCTGCATTGAGGCAGGCATCGGATGCCCAAGCAGGCGCGACAACC
Source organism: Chloroflexota bacterium (assembly GCA_016861025.1). GTDB lineage: Bacteria > Chloroflexota > Anaerolineae > Caldilineales > Caldilineaceae > Caldilinea. The sequence continues at coordinate 184,184 of BOKO01000005.1, read as the reverse complement.
ACTCGACCACGACTACGCCCGGCTGATCAAGCTGGCGAATACAGGCTTGATAATAGGTTTCCAGATAACCATCGAGCACGTCGGGCGGCATCTGGTGATGGTTCACCAACAGTCCTTCGACCCAGTCGACATCGGGATTGAGATAATCCATATCCCCAAGCGTCAACGCAGCAAGGATGTTGCGCCCCAGATTGAGATTGGCGATTGCCAACAATCGTTTGGGGATGTTCACGCCGATATTTTCCCAGACATCCGCCTCGACCATCGCCTGGCGGGAGCGAAAGTGATCGAGCGCTTCTTTGTAATCGTAGCTGACCTGGCGCTGGGCTGATGTTGGGCGCAGATGTGTCATAAGATGTTCGATCTCAGCGATGGCGTTTTCCAGTTTGTCGCCAAGATAATAGCCAGGGATTGCCTGGTGCAGATCAGGCGCCTCGGTGAAGACCAGCCCACCGAACGCCAACGGCACGCGCTCCACAAGCAACAGCTCCGCCATCTCAAGCAGACTGGCGGCGGTGTAAAGCTGTTGCGCAGTCAGCACAACCAGGTTTGGGCGCACCGTGTCGAGCGTCGTCTCCAGGCTGCGCAGCGGCACATTGGCGCCTAGATAAACGACATCCCAGCCGCGACGCCGCAGTAACAGCGAGATCAACAAGGGAACAAAAGTGTGTTCCTCCTCAGGCGGACAACCGACCAAAATCCTGCCTGGTCGCGTTGGCGCAGGCGTCGATGAGAGCATCGCCTCCATGCGGCGAATCGCCAACGCCGAGGCAAAGTGCTCCTGTTGCACCGTGATCTTGCCTTCGTACCAGCCTACACCGATGTCATGCAGACCTTTTTGGATCAAGTCGAGACAGACCACTTCGGTTGGAAAGAGGGCAAACGCCTGCGCCAGCAGCTGTTCGGCTTGAAACTCATCAAAGTTCATACATGCATTGATCCAGGCTTCACGCATGGCGGCGACCGTGCCAACTTCGCCCAAGCGCGGGGACTCAGCAGGCGTCAGCCGACGCATCTCATGCGGCCGGGTTTCAACGCGCTGCGCCCCAGGCGTGATCGTGGCTTCAAGCGGGTTTTTCCCCTCTTCCTCTAGCCGATTGAGCAGCTCGATGGCGCGACTGATGCTCATTCCTTCATCCTGGCGTTCAATCAGCCATTTCAGAATATCAATATCATACTGCGAATAGAGACGATGTCCGCTGTCGGTGCGTTGTGGCGTTGGCACGCCATATCGCCGCTCCCAGGCGCGCAGCGTATCAGCCTTCAGCCCCGTTTCCTGAACAACCGCTTTCAGGTTGTAGATTGGTGTCTTGTCACTATATGTCATTTTTCCGCCCATGATATTTGATCTATCCGCCTATATCGCGGCAAGCAATCGTGATCCGATCGAGTTCACCACCAGCTATTGACATAGTATAACATAGTCCCCGCCGTGCTGTCAACTATTTGCATAACCTTTTTCCAGATTTTTTCTGGATATTAGTTGGACAAATGTGGTGAAGACTCCTTGACAATCATTTTTGTCTATGTTACCTTCATTTTTGTCAAAAAACTGTAGCGGTTTTTCCAGCCCATGCATCGACAGAGAGGAGCTTACATGCAATTACAACACACCTGGGAGCGAACACTGCTCGATCTTGCCCACGAAGCGCTGCATGGTGATTCTCCAACAGCGTCCGCCTCGTTCGATCAGACGCTTTTGGAGCAATCTTATCAACAATGCGAATCGATCACAGCGGTGCATAGCCGCTCATTTCATCTTGCTTCGCAGCTATTGCCGACAGAGAAGCGTCGCGCGGCGCGTGCGCTGTACGCTTTCTGCCGCGTCAGCGACGACATCGTCGATCGCGCTCAAAGCGACGCACAGGAACGGCTGGCGCAGTGGCGCCGTCGCGCCACGGCTATCCATCCACCGCAGGATGATCTGGTGGCGATTGCCTGGGCTGATGCGCGCCTGCGTTTTAATGTGCCGATTCGCTACGCCGAACAACTGATCGACGGCGTGGCGCGCGATTTTCGGCCGGTGCGCTACGACACCTTCGAGGAATTGGCGGCTTATTGCTATGGGGTGGCGTCCACGGTGGGGTTGATGAGCATGCATATCATCGGTTTTGCCGGACCCGCAGCGATTCCCTATGCGATCAAACTGGGCGTGGCGTTGCAGATGACAAATATTCTGCGCGATGTTGGCGAAGACTGGCGCGCAGGCAGGCTCTATCTGCCGCGTGAGGAGTTGGAGCGTTACGGGCTGAGCGACGAAGACCTGGCGAACGGAACCGTGACCGGCCGCTGGCGCAGTTTTATGCGTTTTCAGATTGAGCGCAACCGACGCCTGTACGACGAGGCAATGCCCGGCATCGGCATGCTCAACGCCGACGGTCGATTTGCAATTGCCGCCGCCGCCGATCTCTATCGCGGCATTCTCGACGAGATCGAACGCAACGATTACGACAATTTTCGCCGTCGCGCCGTTGTGTCAGGTAGTCGCAAATTACGTATGTTGCCCGGCGTCTGGTGGCGCAGTCGGCGCGTCTGATGAACGCATCACCAGGAAGCTGCACAGTTTCCTGGTGATGCCTGACGTCAGATGACTGCTGGCTTAACCTTTGCTCATACTCGCAAAGATTGCGTTGACTTCTTCGATGTCGAATTCCTCCGGGTCGAACTCGCCGCCCACCCATTCTAGCATTTCCTCGTGCTCCGGATCGGACGGGTCGTTGATGGTCGCAAGAAAGGATTCGTAGCCCCAAACGCCGCCGATATCCTCTGGTGGGCAGGCGCGCTTGCCGGCGAGACAGAGCGGGTAGACGCGTCCCTGTTCATACGGCAGCACCTTTTCGACTTCGATCACATGCACCCAGTCGTCGCCGAAATCATAGGTGTAGCGGAATCGCTTTGTGTTTTTACCGATGACCTGGCTGAGCCTGACTCTGTTGTCGTCCTTCATGTCGATCCCGAAGTCGAAGTCGGGCGAGCCATAGGAGACGCCCGCGATCTCAAATTCGTGGAGGTGCGCGTCGTACCAACCCATGGCAACCTGGATCACTTGATGGAGCTGGTTGAGCGTCAGATTGTCTGGCGCCAGGACGCGGCGCCATATCGGCGGTCTGGCATCCTTCAACGTGATCTTGAGCTGATAGACCTGGGTGGGTTTGCTTGTTTTTGGTTTGTCAGGCGTCTTGGCTTTGCCAGATTTTGCTGATTGGACGACCCCCGGGCCGCGATGACGGACCGACGCTTCTTCGTCCTCTTCACCAAGCATTTCCTGAAAGATCTTCAGCGCCTGCGCGTCGAGGTCTTCATCGTCCTCACCCTCAAACGAACCCATTTCCATGCTTGACATCAGGAAGTCCAGCGCAGGATTCAACATTTTCAGTTCGTTCTGTTGCTTGACCTTCCAGCCTGCAGCGTTTTGCAGAAATTTCGCCATCTCCGCAGCCATCGGATTCTGCACCTTAATGACGCCAGGAACGTAGCCCAGCGCTATGAGACCTTTGGCCAGCGCCTGAGGAACCTGCAGAATCGTTTCGATTAGACCAACCGCAGGCGGAATCATCTCGGTGATCACAATCATTCCGCTGCTGTCATCGACCGCGAGCAGCATCGTGGGCAAATAGGGTCGCCCCGATTCATCGGCCACCGGCCGTGGCAGGGGGAAGAATTCCATTTCAAACGAGGATTTCTTGCGCTTTGGCAGTTTTTTCATCTGCTCCAGCAAATCGGAGCGCATCGGCACTGCATACTCGACAGGCTGTGGCGGTTGCACTGCGATCAGTTGATCTTCCCATGCGATCGCGCCGTCAGTGACGTTCGGCACACGGAAAAGATAGGTGTTGTCATCGGGCGGCTCGAGCAGCGAGATGTCTTTCATCGCTCGAGCGGCCACATCGAGCGTCTGTTCCAAAACGTGAATGAGAAGGCTTGCTTCGCTGGCATCGATCCGCCACGGCAGATAGCCGGGCACGAAGGAGCGAAAAGCCGGCCACGCCTGTTTACCGCGGTATTTGCGCTGCAATGTCCGGATCAGTTCGATATCGTCATCATCCAGATCATCGCGGTTTTCAAACGAAAGCTGCAACTGGCGGATTGTAAGCACCATCTCCGGCGGGGCGTCAGAATTTGGGTCTTGCAGCATCCAAAATTGAAAGAGCGACTCCACGCCAATATAGACCGCCACAGCAAAATGCTCGCCGCCGCTCCCCATGACGCTGACGAAGCTATCGACGCCGCTCTCCGGATCGCGCACGCCAAAAAGGTCGGTCTCTGCTAGAATCATCCAGGGTTTCAGCGCTTTAATCTGATCCGCCAGATCATACAGACGCTGCCACTGCTCCATGGATGGAAAGTTGCTCATTGTCATTCGCTCCTTTGCAGTCGGACTTGCACAAATAATCTAGTTAACTATAGCATGGATAAAGATATTTGCGTCAATCATTTTTTATGGAGGGACTCCGATGACGCCAACCGAATCGCTGACCGAGCCAGTCGCCGATGAGGCTGCAAAGATCGACGACCTGGCAGCGCGAGCGGCGCAACTGGCTGCTGCAATTCGCTATCATCAATATCGCTATTACATCCTCGACGACCCGGAGATCAGCGATGCAGCATTTGATGCGCTCTTCAATGAGCTGGTCGCGCTTGAAGCCAAACATCCCGAACTGCGCACGCCCGATAGTCCGACGCAACGCGTCGGCGGTTACATCGCCGAGCGATTCGAAAAGACGCAGCATCCGGCGCCGATGCTCAGCCTGGCAAACGCCTTTGGCCCCGGCGAACTTGCCGCCTGGCGCGACCGCCTGCATCGTCTGCTCAGCGAGGAAGAACGCACGCGCCTGGCTTACGTGGTCGAACCGAAGTTTGATGGGTTGACGGTCGTCTTACACTATGAAAATGGCATGTTCACGCTGGGCGCTACGCGCGGAGATGGCATATTCGGCGAGACGATCACAGCCAACCTGCGCACCGTGCGTCGGCTGCCTTTGCAGATTCCCGCCGACCGCTCGTCGGGCATGACAGCGCCATCGCGGCTGGTGGTGCGCGGCGAGGCATATGTCGACAAGGTTGATTTCGAGCGTTTCAACCAGCGTCAGGCCGAGGCGGGCGAACGCACCTTCGCCAATCCGCGCAACTTCGCCGCCGGCAGCCTGCGCCAGCTTGATTCGAGCATCACCGCCGCGCGCCCGCTCAAGCTGTGGGTCTATCAGGCGCTGATCGTGGAGGGCGGCCCTGCGCTTGCCAGCCATTGGGACGCGCTCGCCTATCTGCGCGCGCTGGGACTGCCGGTCTGTCCGGCAATACGTCGCTTCGGCGACGACGAGTTCGACCAGCTCGTCGCCTATATTGAGGAGTTCGGCGCACGCCGCCACGAACTGCCCTACGAGGTCGACGGCATAGTAATCAAGGTCGATTCGCTGGCGATGCAGCAGGAGCTTGGCTTCACCGGCAAGGATCCGCGTTGGGCGCTTGCCTACAAATATGCGGGCGAGGAGGCGGTTACGACGCTGCTCGACATCGTCGTCAATGTTGGGCGCACCGGCGCAGTGACGCCCAATGCTGTGCTCGAACCGGTTTCGATCGGCGGCGTGATCGTCAAGAGCGCCACGCTGCACAACGAAGATTATATCCGCGACCTCGACATCCGCATCGGCGACAAGGTTGTGGTCAAGCGCGCCGGCGAGGTGATCCCAAAGGTGCTGCGACCGTTGCCTGAACTGCGCACCGGCGAGGAGCGTATCTGGTCGATGCCGGCGACCTGTCCGGCGTGCGGCGCAGCGCTGGTGCGACCGGCAGGCGAGGCGGCGACCTACTGCGTCAACAACGCCTGCCCGGAGCAGCTTGTGCGCGCCGTCGAATATTTTGTGGGGCGCAATGCAATGGACATCGCCGGTTTTGGCATCAAACAGGCGGAACTGTTTGTCGAGCAGGGTTTCATCCACAACCTGGCGGACATTTACCGGCTGCCGTGGGAGAAGATCGGCGAACTGAAGGGGTTTAAGTCGGGCAAATCCAGGTCATCCGAAAATCAGAAGCGGCTTGAGAACCTTCGCGCCAGCATCGAAAAGAGCAAAGATCAGCCGGTGCACCGATTGCTGACCGCACTGGGAATTCGCTATGTCGGCGAGGTGGTTGCCGAACTTGTGATGCAGCACTATGACAGTCTCTTTGACTTGATGGATGCAACCACGGAGGAACTCAGCGCGATCGACGGCATCGGCCCAAGAATCGCGCAATCCATTCACGACTGGTTCGCAGTGCCCGAAAATCGCGAGCTGATCAGCCAGCTTGCCGAGGCTGGCGTGCGAATGACGGTCGAACGGGCGCCGTCGCCGGCGAACGCCCTGACGCTCACCGGCATGACCTTTGTAGTGACCGGGACTCTGCCTACGCTGACCAGAGAACAGGCGGAAACGTTTATCAAGCAACACGGAGGCAAAGTGACAGGGAGCGTCAGCAAGAACACCACCTATCTTGTCGTCGGCGAGAATGCCGGGAGCAAGCTGCAAAAAGCGCTCCAGCTTGGCGTGCCAATCATCGACGAAGAACAATTGAAACGGCTGGCTGAGGGCGGACCGCCGGCGTCGTAGATAAAGGCTGGGTGGATTCATGTTGTCAACGGTTTATTTTGCAAGAGGCCGCAATCTATGGCAAAATATAAACATGTTGTCAGTATGACACTTTTTGCTGATGTCGATCAGATTCAGGTTCAGTCTGCATCGGCGCTGTGCTTTCGAGCAACACAACGAAGTGTGAGTTCGTTCCGTGGGTGAAATACAACTCGTTCAAGACAAAGCAATATATTGCTACGAGCATCCCCGTCCCGCTGTCACCGTCGATATCATTCTCTTCGTTTTCCAGGAAGAACAGCTGCGTGTACTGCTGATCCGCCGCGCCAACGAACCGTTCAAAGGCAAGTGGGCGTTGCCGGGCGGCTTTATCGGCGAAAACGAAGACCTTTACGATGCGGCGTTGCGTGAGCTGAAGGAAGAGACTAATGTCTCCAACGTCTATCTGGAGCAACTCTACACCGTCGGCAAACCCGACCGCGACCCGCGCACCCGCGTGATCACCGTCGCCTATTTCGCTTTGTTAAGCGCCGAGGAGGTGGCGCAACAGGAAGTGCACGGCGCCTCCGATGCAGGCGAGACGCGCTGGTGGGACATTTACGACCTGCCTGAACTGGCATTCGACCACCAGCAAATTCTCGACTATGCGTTGCAACGCCTGCGCTGGAAGCTGGAATGGACGGCGCTTGGCTTTTTGCTATTGCCAAGCGAATTCACGCTCTCTGAGTTGCAACGCGTCTACGAAACAATCCTCAACGAGCCGTTGGACAAGCGTAACTTCCGCCGCAAGATTCTGGCCGCTGGCGTAATCGAGCCGACCGGCAACATGCGCGCCGGCGACCATCGCCCGGCGCGCCTCTATCGCTTCACCGCCACCGCCATCGAACTCGAACAGGCGCGGCGCCGATTCCCGTAGTAGAGACGTGATGCGTGATGCGTGTTTCGTGTGAAGCGCCACGCATTACGTAACACGGAACACGCACCACGCAACTGTCATCACGGAGGGCTGTTTATGGCACCCGAACCCTTCAAGCGCAACCTGGCGATCAACGCCGCCTCCGCCATTCACAGCGCCTTTGATGACTTTCACAATGCTTTCAAGGCGATTGCGCGGCGCGCTCAGCAGCGCTTCGAGCGACGAGAATGGGCGAAATGGCAGGAAGACGCCATTGAGCGGTTGGAATTGCGCGAGCAGATTATCCAACGGCTGGTGGGCGGGCTGCGCATTATGCTCGGCGAGCAGGCGGAGAATCGCGAGCTTTGGGCAGCGATCAAGCAGAGCTATGCACGCCTGATCAACCAGCGCAAAGATGTCGAAATCGCCGAAACCTTCTACAATTCGGTGACGCGGCGCATCTTGACCACAATCGGCGTCGAGCCGACGCTGGAGTTTGTCTGGTTTGGCGCCACCACCATCCCCACCGGAGATTCGCCGATTGTGCGCACCTATCGTCAGATCGGCGCCCTTGAAGACATGATCGCAACCATTCTGCGCGATTACGCCTTCGCTGCACCCTATCAGGATATCGAAGGCGATGCGCAGCGCGTGGCGCAGGTGATGGAAGGTTACTTGCGCTGCTACTGGGATACGCCCGACTTCGATGCAGTGGAGATGGTCAAGTCAGTCTTCTATCGCAACAAGGGCGCGTATCTGGTCGGACGCGTGCGCAAACGCAACCGCGTAATCCCGATCATCTTGCCGCTGCTCAACACCGAGGAGGGCATCATCGTTGACACGGCGCTCTTCTCTGAGGAGGAGGCGAGCGTCGTCTTCAGCTTCACACGCTCCTACTTTCACGTCGAGGCGGAGATTCCAGGCGACCTGGTCGGCTTTCTCAAAAGCATTCTGCCGCTCAAGCCGGTGGCGGAGCTCTACATTGCGATCGGCTACAACAAGCATGGCAAAACCGAACGCTACCGCGCGCTCTACCGCCATCTCAACAACTCCAACGACAAGTTCGAGATCGCACGCGGCGCCAAAGGTATGGTGATGACAGTGTTCACCCTGCCTTCCTACGACATGGTCTTCAAGATCATCAAAGATCACTTCGCCTACCCCAAGACCTCCACGCGCGAACAGGTGATGGATCGCTACAAACTGGTCTTCAAACACGACCGCGTCGGGCGCATGGTCGATGCGCAGGAGTTTGAGGGGCTGACCTTCAACCGCGACCGCTTCTCACCAGAATTGTTGGCGGAATTGCAGGAGACCGCCGCCAATACCGTCACTATCACCGACGATGAAGTCATCATTAAGCATCTTTACACCGAACGCCGTCTCTATCCGCTGGATCTATATATCAAGGAGATGAGTTTTGAGCGCGCCAAAGAGGCGGTGATCGACTATGGGCGCGCTATCACCGATCTGGCGGCGGCAAACATCTTTCCGGGCGATCTCTTCATCAAGAATTTTGGGGTGACGCGCCACGGCCGCGTCGTCTTTTACGACTATGACGAGCTTTGTCTGCTCACCGAATGCAACTTCCGCAAAATGCCCGCCTCGCGCGATTATGACGATGAACTGTCCGACCAACCGTGGTTTCCTGTGGCGGAGAATGACATCTTCCCAGAGGAGTTTCGCAAGTTTCTGTGGTTCCCGGCGCCGCTGCGCAAGGTGATGGAGGAGCATCACAGCCAGATCTTCACCGTCGAGTTTTGGCAGGCGCTCCAACAGCGCGTCAACACGGGCGAACTGCTCGACTTCTTCCCCTACGACGCCAAAAAACGCTTCCGGCGCGATTAGCTGCATTGCGCAAAGACAGCAATGCAAGGCATTGTCCCCCGGCGCAATGCATCTGAAAGAATTCAATCAAATGACCAGCGGGAAAGCCAAAAAACGCGCTTGCGCGCAAGGCCGCCTCTGCATTATTATTTGATGTCCCACTTACGCAATCGAGCATAACGCAATTCAAACTCAAGGAGGTAACAAAATGCGAGTCCTGCTGACCGGCGCCAATGGGCATCTTGGCGCAACCACGGCGAGAGCGTTGCTACATCATGACCATGAAGTCGTGGCATTTGTTCGGCCCGGCTCCGACTTGCGCGGGCTGGAAGGGGTCGATGTCGAGTATGCACACGGCGACATCACCGATCGAGATTCAGTCGTAGCCGCAGCAAAGGGTTGTGACGCCATTGTTCACACTGCGGCCATTTATAAGTGGTGGGCAAAAGACAGCGCTGCAATCACAACAACTGCATTGCAAGGCGCCGTCAATGTATTCGAAGCAGCCAGGCAAGCCAATGTCAAACGATTGATCTACACAAGCTCCACAATGGCGATTGGGACGAAATCCAGCCCCAATGAGCTGTTGACGGCAGCCGACTGGCATGACAACGCACATACGACGTACTCTCGCGCCAAGACGCTCAGCGAACGCCGAGCATGGGAGCTGGCTGAGAGCTATGGCATTCCTATGATCTCGCTATGTCCCGGCGCCATCCTCGGCCCCAATGACTATCGAATCACCCCCTCCACTGAGATCATTCTCGGTATGGCGGACGGCAGCGGCCAAACCTTTGATTCAGGATTGGCTGTCGTCGATGTGCGTGATGCGGCGCACCTCCATGCTCGGGCCGTGGATCTTCCCACCACAGGCAAACGCTATGTGGTTGCAGGCGCCAATATAACGTTTGTCGAATTGGCAGAGCTTGTCACGGAATTCACCGGCAAGAAAGTCAAGCACTTCGGTGCAAGTCCAGCAATCGCCCGCGTTGTGGGCGCACTGATGGAATTTGGCGCCCACATCACAGGCAAAGAACCTGCGATCACGCGTGCGCTCGTTGAAGAAAACGCACGACGATATCAATATGTCGATGCATCAGCGACCAAAGCCGATTTTGGGTGGGAGCCTATTGCTTTACGCGATACAGTGCGCGATACTCTTGATTGGCTGGTTCAGATCGGCAAACTTGACGCTGCGTTGATTAAGAATAAAGCTTGACGTTGGCGTCCATGCCAGTCTCACAAGTGCACTCTGTCATCAACAAAAAGAGGGGACACAACCCGTTCGCTTGTGTCCCCTCTTTTCTATTTACACACCCAAAGCCACTCGCAATTTGTTGTCGTTAGCGCTTGCCCTTGCCCATGAGGTTGGCGCGCAGCAGATCGCGGTTCATCATGGCGATGAAGTCCAGGCTGATCTCCTTCGGGCAGACCGCTTCACACTCGCCGATGTTGGTGCAGCCGCCAAAGCCCTCGGCATCCATCTGATTGACCATCAGCACGGCGCGGTCAAACCGTTCTGCCTGCCCCTGTGGCAGTGAGTTGAGATGCGCCAGCTTGGCTGAGGTGAAGAGCATCGCCGAGCCGTTCGGGCACGCCGCCACGCACGCACCGCAGCCGATGCACGCTGCAGCATCCATCGACTGGTCGGCCTGCGACTTGGGCACCGGGATGACGTTAGCGTCGGGCGCCTGGCCCGTGTTGACCGAGATATAGCCGCCCGCCTGCACGATGCGGTCAAAGGCAGTGCGATCCACGATCAAATCCTTCAGCACCGGAAAAGCTTTGGCGCGCCACGGCTCGATGGTGATGCTGTCGCCGTCCTTGAACTCGCGCATGTGAAGCTGACAGGTCGTGATCGCCGCCTTGGGTCCGTGCGCAATGCCGTTGATGACCAGGCCGCACATGCCACAGATGCCCTCGCGACAGTCGTGGTCGAAATGCACCGGCTCTTCGTTGCGGTCGATCAGTTGCTCGTTGAGCAGGTCGAGCATCTCCAGAAACGAGCTATCTTCGCTGACGCCGTCAAGGTTGTAGTCGACGAAGCGACCTTCGGCTTGTGCGTTCTTCTGGCGCCAGATTCGTAATTTCAGTCGCATGGTGGGTTCCTTCTTTTACTTGTAGCTGCGCGTCGCCAGCTTGACGGTCTCGAACTTCAGCGGTTCCTTGTGCAGCAGCGGCATCTCGCCGTCGCCGGTGTATTGCCACGCCGCCACGTAGGTGTATTCTTCGTCGTTGCGCAGCGCCTCGCCCTCCTCCGTCTGATATTCCTCGCGGAAGTGGCCGCCGCACGACTCATTGCGGTGCAGCGCGTCGATGCACATCAGTCGCCCCATCTCGAAATAGTCCACCAGGCGGCCAGCCTTTTCCAGCTCCTGGTTAAGCTCGTTGGCTGTGCCGGTGACGCGCACGTTCTCCCAGAACTCGGCTTCCAACTCTGGGATCAACTGGATCGCCTTCTCCAGCCCTTCGGCGGTGCGCGACATGCCGCAATAATCCCAGATGATCTTGCCCAATTCGCGGTGATAGTGATCGACGCTCTTGGCGCCCTTGGTGTTCATCAACCGCTGCGTGATGTTCTGCACGTTGTCGACCGCCTCTTTGACTGCATCGGCGCTCTCGCTCACCTTCTCCAGTTTGGTCGAAGCCAGATAATTCGGCAGCGTTGAGGGCAGCACGAAGTAGCCGTCCGCCAGCCCCTGCATCAGCGCGCTGGCGCCGAGGCGGTTGGCGCCGTGGTCGGAGAAGTTCGCCTCGCCGATCACGAACAAGCCAGGGATGTTGCTCATCAGGTAGTAATCGACCCACAGCCCACCCATCGTATAGTGTGGCGCCGGATAGATGCGCATCGGCGTCTTGTAGGCGTTCTCGCCGGTGATGTTCTCGTACATGTCGAAGAGGTTGCCGTAGCGGTCGCGGATCACTTTCTCACCCAGGCGCTTGATCGAGTCGGCAAAGTCCAGATAGACGCCGTTGCGCAGCGGCCCGACGCCGCGCCCGCTGTCGACCATACGCTTGGCCGCACGCGACGAGATATCGCGGGGGGAGAGGTTGCCATAGCTCGGATACAGCTCTTCGAGATAGTAGTAACGCTCGTCTTCAGGAATCTGGTCGGCGGGGCGGGTGTCGCCGGGCTGTTTGGGCACCCAGATGCGCCCGTCGTTGCGCAGCGACTCGCTCATCAGCGTTAGCTTGGACTGGTGCTCGCCCACCGGCGGGATGCAGGTCGGGTGAATCTGTGTGTAGCACGGGTTGGCAAAGTAGGCGCCGCGCTTGTAGGCGCGCCAGATCGCCGTGCCGTTGCAGCCTTTGGCGTTGGTCGAAAGGTAAAAAACGTTGCTGTAGCCGCCTGTCGCCACCACCACCACATCCGCCAGCCGCGGCGTGATCTCGCCGGTGCGCATATCGCGCACGACGATGCCGCGCGCGCGCCCGTTGATGATGATCAGGTCGAGCATCTCGGTGCGCGTGAACATTTTGACCGTGCCCGCTGCAATCTGTCGAGCCAGCGCCTGATACGCGCCCAGCAGAAGTTGCTGTCCCGTCTGCCCGCGCGCATAGAAAGTGCGCGCCACCTGGGCGCCGCCAAAGGAACGATTGTCGAGCATCCCACCATACTCACGCGCAAAGGGGACGCCCTGCGCCACGCACTGGTCGATGATGGCGTTGCTCACCTCGGCCAGCCGGTAGACGTTGGCTTCACGTGCGCGGAAATCGCCGCCCTTGACCGTGTCGTAGAACAGGCGGTAGACGCTGTCGCCGTCGTTGCGATAGTTTTTGGCGGCGTTGATGCCGCCTTGCGCAGAGACGCTGTGGGCGCGCCGTGGGCTGTCCTGATAGCAATAGCACTCGACGTTGTAGCCTTGCTCGCCCAACGTCGCCGCAGCTGCGCCGCCTGCCAGCCCGGAGCCGACGATGATCACTTTGAACTTGCGCCGGTTGGTCGGGTTGACCAGCTTCATCTCAAATTTTGTGCGTTCCCACAGCGTCTGAATCGGACCGGAGGGGACGCGCCCATCCAGAGTCGCTTCGACGAAGGTGGGCGTCTCGGTCAATATCTGTGTTGTCGTCACACTCATGATCTGTGCTCTCCTAATTCAAGACACCAAACAGAACGGCCAGAGGAACCGTGGCAAAGCCAATCGGCACAACCAGTGCCACAAAAACCGCCAGCCCGCGGAGAAAACCATCGAATCGCTGGCTGTTCAACCCCAGCGTTTGGAACATACTCCACACGCCGTGGAAGAGGTGCAACCCCAACGCCGCCAACGCCAGCAAATAGAAAAACACAATCGCTGGATTGGAGAAGCCGATGATGACATTCGTGTATGGATCGGAGCGGTCAAATGGGGTGACCCACCCCCATGTGTAGTGCGCCAGGTGGAAGATCACGAACAAAATGATCACGACGCCCCCGATGCGCATAAAGCGAGAAGCATAGTTTGCCTGCACAACCCGCTTGACAGCGTAGCTGGTCGAGCGCGCCCGCCGCGCCTGCATGTACAGGTCGTAAGCAGCCCAAATATGCGCCGCCAGCGAAACGGTGATCACAATCCTGATGATCCACAACACCTGCGCGTAGGAAAAGACCGGCTCGCCGACCTCGCGCAGAAATTCGGCGTAGTGGTTGAATTCAGCCTGCCCCTGGAAGATATGAAGGTTGCCCCACATGTGCAAGATGAGATACCCAATCCATACGGCGCCGGTGACGGCCATCAACGCTTTCTTGGCGATTGATGAGCGTGGAAGCACAGCTACTTGCATTGGAAACTCCTATTCTGCTGCATCTGTTCAAGTACGTGGTATATGCTTTTGAAGATGTGGACATGTCTTATTGACACATGATAACGCCGTCGATCATACCACATCACCGGCAAAAACTGGAATGTCGCATACGTTTGTTGCACGTTTCACGAGCCGGCGTCGATGCAGCCTTGCTGCCTGCAAATTCTAGCACAAACATTACGCACACATTGTGCATTTTTCCACAATCCAACAAATCGGGAAAACATGAGAAATCGGGCTTCTTAAAGAAACTCGGTTTCTCCATCATCCATCGATTACTCGACGAGCCATCCCCACAAGTAGAATGAAACGATGAGATTGCATCTTGTTCAATTCTTTGCGGTGGAAGTTTGATGTCCGTCTGGCTGATATGGTGCGGCGCGTTTGCCGCCATCTGGCTGCCAGGTGTGTTGCTGCATCGGCTGTTGCGGCTGCGCAGCACGCCCGACTGGCTGGTTGCACTAGCGATGCAGATCGGTCTGGGGTTGGCGCTCTGGCCCCTCCTCCTGCTGTGGAGCACACTGTTCGGCTGGCGTTGGACGCCGTTTGCGGCGCAAATCACCATCGCGGCGTTTGCGATTGCGGGCATCGGTGCGCTGTTGTGGGCGCCGGGCAGATGGCGGCAACGCGTTGCACAGCTTCGGCGTCAGAGCGTCTGGCTGGCGCTCTTTGGCTGCGTGCTGGCGATCACGATTGCGACGCGCGCACTGCATATCCGCGATCTGGCGCTGCCAGTGTGGGTCGATCCGCTGCATCATGTCATGATCGTTCGGCTGTTGTTGACGGAAGGCGCAGTGCCGTCAACCTTCGATCCATTCATCGCCGACGGCGTCTTCAACTATCACTGGGGGTGTCACGCAATCGTGGCGTGGATGGCATGGGGGCTGGGCATGCTCGACAGCTTCGCCGTCGCCGATCTGATGCTGCATAGCGGCCAATTGCTCAACGCGCTGACAGTGGTGATGGCCTACGCCGCCGGACGCATCCTGTTCGCCAGCCGCCGCGCCGGACTATTTGCCGCTGTCAGCGTCGGCGTCGTGTCGTGGTTTCCCGCCTATTTTGTGTCGTGGGGGCGCTATACACACATGACCGGTGTGCTCCTGATGGCGCCGGCGACAATTGCGCTGTGGCGGATGCGCGCCGGCGCCCATCCTCGACAGGCGATGGCTGCGACGCTGCTGTTGGGTGGGCTGACGCTGATCCATGTGCGCGTGGCGCTGCTGTTGGCGCTGTTGATCGGGTTGTTGGCGCTGCTGCTCCTTGTACAGCGCCATTGGCGCGTGTTGCTGTGGTGGCTTGCCGCGGCAGGCGCTGCACTGATTTTGACATTGCCATGGTGGCTATGGCTTTGGCAATCAGCCTATGTGCGCGCCATGGTGACGCCGCAGCTCGACAGTGATGCGATGTGGACCGCCACTTTGCCCGACTGGGGATTGGTCTGGGCGCCACGCAATGACCTGTTGATCGCAACGGTCAGTGGCGGTCTCAGCCTGCTCATGAACTGGCAAAGCGTGGATTCACCATCCTATCTTGCTGGCGCTGCATGGCTGGCGCTGCTGATTGTCGCAACATTGTGGGCATGGCGGCGCCCAATGCTGCGCATGTCAACGCGCCGCCTGTGGACTGGCTGGCTCCTGATGGGGTTGTGGGTGGCGGGCGCAACGCTGCTGTTGCAGGCGAACCGGCTGGGGCTGCCCGCCATGCGCTTTATCCACGTCAACGCCGGCATCATTACGCTCTATGCACCGCTCACGTTGGCGGCAGGCGGCCTGTCTGCCTGGATGCTCGGCCTGCTGGTGCGACCGCGATTGACGCCTTTTGCGACCGGCTTCGCGGTGCTCGGTCTCGCCTTTTGGGGCGCAAGCGGAATGACCACAATCGTCAACCCGACGACAATTCTGGCAACGCACGCCGACCGCGCCGCGCTGTTATGGATACGCGACAACATCCCATCTAGCGCGCGTTTTGTCGTCAACGCGCGACAGTGGATGGAAGGCATCTACGCAGGGAGCGACGGCGGCTACTGGATTCCAGTGTTGACAGATCGCGAATCGCTTCTGCCGCCGGTGCTATATGCCAGCGCGCTGCCGCGCGACGCGGTCGTGGAGAGGAACGCGCTCCTCGCCCGTCTGGCCTCGGCGCGCAACCTCGACGATCCTGCGTTGCGCGCCGAGCTGACAGCGCAGGGCGTCACTCATCTCTACATACGTGAGGGCGTCGGTTCGTTGCAAAGCGCAGGGATCGATGGACGCGAGTTTGTGCAACTCTGCTATCGCCAGAACGGCGTATCGATCTACGAACTAAAGCCAAAGTCGAACAGAGATGAGCTTGTTTGCGCAAAGTAGATGACTTTGCTATCCTTGCGCGCTATGCAACGAAATGCGACGCGCCGGCAACTGACGCCAAATCGATGGCTGCAATGGCTGCATCTGGCTATGGCCGTCATCTTTGGTTTGATTCTGCCCTTTATCTGCTGGGGCGCCGAGGCGACGCCAGGACATCCGCACATGCGGGCGCATTTTGTATTTCTGGCGCCGGTGCACAACGTGCGACACGCGGAGAGCAATCCAACAAATGCCCACGACCTGTTGCGCGCCACAGCAAATGACCTTGCAATCGGTGTGCACGATCTCTGCGCCCGTCCCTCTGCTGCGCAATCCAGATCAACGCCGCCAGTCAGCCAGTCGACGCCGCTGATGCTGGCGATCACGCTGTTGATGCTTGCCGCTATCAGCATAGGTGCTGCGCCAACGCGTCGCGATGACGCCGGCTTCTTTCTGCGACCTGGCTCGTTCTTCCCTCGCCTGCTCCTGCGCGAAGTTGCCACACCGCCCCCGCGCCTTCTGGTCTCTGTCTGAACAAATTTGATCAAAAGTATATCGCTGACAAGCACCGCTTTTGTGTATGCGCAGGTTGCGCATGCATTGGAACACTCTGGCGCGGTTGATTCAAGATAGCTGAACAGCCGCCTGATTGATGGAGACTCGGAGAATGATAAATCGACAACTTCTCACCCTGACCATTCTGCTGCTGGCTGCACTGCTGGCAGGATGCACTGTTGCGCCCATGCAGCCTTCCGGCGCGATGGGCGGTGCGAGCACTATGGCGACAGAAGCGCCGCTGCCCGAACCAGAGCCAGGCAAGCTGACCATCGTTGACGTGCGCGCGCGTCCAGCGCCATTGGCAGGCGGTACGGGCGCTGTCTATTTCACCGTGCTCAACGGCCTTGACAGCGACGTGCAACTCGTCTCCGCCAGCAGCCCCGCCGCCCACGTCGTCGAAACGCACGAAACCGTCGCCGAGAACGGCGTAATGAAAATGATTCCATTGCCTGAAGGGTACACGGTTCCTGCTGGCGAAGCGTTGGCGCTTAAGCCCGGTGGCAAGCACATCATGCTCATCGATCTTGTTGAGCCGTTGGCGCCCGGCGATACAGTGAACCTGACTGTAAACTTCGACAACGGCGAGTCAATGGAACTGACCGTGCCGGTGCTCGACATGCAGATGACCATGCCGGGCAATATGCAGACGCCTGGCATGAATCACGATCAACATGATCACGAAGAGGATTCAGACGCCAAGACGGAGGAGCACTCCCACGATCAGGGCGAGAGCAACATGGAACACAGCCACGACGCCGTGGACAGTGCGCTCGCCAACGCGATCAAGGCTCTGCCGATCAGCGCCGTGCACAACATCGACGAGATGCTGAACGATGGCAAAGAGCTTGCCCCAACTGAAGCGATCGCTGCGCTCGACGCGCTTCTCGAACAGGTGAATGCGTTCGCCTGGCCCGCAGAATTGGAAACAGCGCTTGCCGAAATCAAACTCTCGGCTGAAACGCTTCGTTCTACAATCGAAAGCGGTGACCTGGACGCCGCCAAACCTCTGGCTGCGAAGTTGCACGACCTGCTGCACGGATTGGAAGAGATGCATTAACCCGTCTGCAATGGACCCAGGAAGTTTCCCCCGCTTCCTGGGCAGTCGCTCCACTTATACGCCGCGCCGACATCTTTACTCGCAAAAACCTTTTCGCGAACAGAGACTTTCCTTTTGACAGCAACTGTACGTTGTGATATTCCTACTCTATTGCGATCTATTGTGAAAAATGCAACGAAGGTACGCAACTTCACGTTACGTACACCATCGATTGGCTATAATTTCGTTACAATACTGTGGGATGAATCGATAGATTCATACAAAAAAGAACAGTTTTAAGGATTGGATTCTATGTCGTTGACAATAGACGGCGTTCAAGCGGAACAACTTACAATCGATAAACAACTGGAGCGAGTCTATGACGCTGCAATTGCGTCGGGCAGCGCAGCAGCATTATGGCAGATTCCTGGCATGTCGGAGCCTCAAGCAGTGGTGGATTTCAATGCAGCACCGCCGCTAGCTCCGGTCAATTTTGCAGATCGGCGCTCCGTATTTGCATTTGCACCGTTTGTCTCCGACCCGGCTGGCGCTGCATTTCAGTTGCACGCTGACCTCTGGTTCGACGGTCGACGTCTGCATCTTCAACACAGCAACGGCTCCCCTGCGCGCGCAGAGCAGGCGGAGCGTTTTCGGGCGACGCTCTTGACCGACCGCCCGCCCGCGCCGCGGCAGTGGTACACCGCCGAAACTATCCGCAACCATGCCGCCACAGAAAGCGAGTTCACTGCGATTGTGCGCGACGCCATCGACTTTATTCGCCAAACCGGCATCGCCAAAGTCGTTGTCTCCCGCACCGCTTCCATGCCGCTGCCGACTGATTTTGATCCGGTGGCAACATTTCTAAACTTATGCCGCCGCTATCCTCATGCGTTCGTATCGCTGGTGGCGATTCCTGGCGTCGGGACGTGGCTGGGCGCCACGCCAGAAGTCTTGCTCACGCTCGATGACAGCGGCGTCACGACCATGGCGCTGGCTGGCACGCAACGACGCCCGCTTGATCAACCGCTCGATGCAGTGCGGTGGGGACGCAAAGAGACGGTCGAACAGGAAATGGTGGGCGCGTATGTGCGCAGCTTCTTCGCCGAGGCTGGCATCGTCAATGTTCAGGAATGCGGCCCCCAAACTGTGGCGGCGGGTTCGGTCGTTCATTTGCAAACAATTTTTCGCGTCGATCTGCCCGAAGATGAGCGGCTCGTACTGGCAAATCGCGTGCTCGACGAACTGCACCCGACCTCAGCGGTCTGTGGCATGCCCAAGCATCAGGCGCTCGAATTCATCCTTGCACATGAAGGATATGATCGCAGCTTCTACAGCGGCTTTCTCGGACCTGTGCACATTCAGGGACAATCCAGCCTGTATGTCAACCTGCGCTGTATGCAGCTCGGCGCCGAACAGGCGCATCTGTATGTTGGCGCCGGCATCACCGCCGACTCGGACCCGGAAGCCGAATGGCGCGAAACGGCGCTCAAGGCGGAGACAATGCTCGCCGTGCTTGGTGAGCCGGAGGGCGCCGCTTTCCACCGATGACAGAGGGCGTCTTCCCACTCGTCGAGCTGGCGATCCAGGTCTGCGTCGCCAAAGGAATGCGCGAGTTCGTTGTGGCGCCCGGCTCGCGTTCGGCGCCGATCACGACGGCGCTGGCGCAACACCCTGACCTGAGCGTGCGCGTCGTCTACGACGAACGATCGGCTGGCTATATGGCGTTGGGCATGGCGCAGCAGTTGCGTCGCCCGGTGGGGCTGGTGTGCACATCGGGAACGGCGGCGGTGAATTTTGGCCCGGCCGTGGTCGAAGCGTTCTATCAGCAGATTCCGCTGCTCGTCTTCACCGCCGACCGCCCGCCGGAGTGGATCGACCAACAGGACAATCAGGCGATTCACCAGGTGGGCATGTATGCACCGCACATCCGTTACAATGCAGCGCTGCCCCTCGACGACGGCCACGAAAGCACGCGCTGGCATGCGGTGCGCCTCGTGGGCGAGGCGATTGACGCAGCGCAGGGATTGCAGCCAGGGCCGGTTCACATCAACGTTCCGCTGCGTGAGCCGCTCTACCCGCCGCCAGGTTATCGACACGACTTTAATCGCCCTGCCACCATCATCGAGCAAGTTTCTTCCCATTTAATGTTGACCGAGTCGGCATGGCAGCCGCTGGCGGCGCAATGGAAACATGCCCGACGCAAGCTGATTGTCGTAGGCATGACGCCGACCGACTCAATGTTGCACGCTGCGTTGCTGCGGTTGCAAGCTGATCCGTCGGTTGTCGTCTTTGCCGATATCACCGCCAACTGCTGGCCGCACGCCGCCCCGCTCGTCCACGCCGACGTAGCGCTGGGCACACGCGACCCGACCAGCCTCGACGCGCTGGCGCCCGATTTGGTGGTCTACATCGGCGGTCAGGTGACATCGAAATATCTAAAGGTGCTGCTGCGCACACATCCGCCACAGCACTTGTGGCGCATACAACCAGCCGGCGCTGCACCCGACACCTATCAACACACGACGCAACTGATTCACATGGCGCCCGCCGCATTTCTCGATGAACTGGCAGAGCGCGTTGCGGTCTCCACAGCAATGCCCACTCATTTTGACTACGCGCAGAACTGGCGCACACTGCACACCCACGCGCGTCAGTCACTCTGTCGACTCTTGAACAATGAACCGTTCGGCGAATTTCGCGCAGTGCAGCTCGTGCTCGATGCTCTGCCGGGGGGTGGGTTGCTCCAGCTTGGCAACAGCATGCCGATTCGCTATGCGAATTTCGTCGGCGTTAACCCCGAACACGCGCCTTTTCAGGTGAACGCCAACCGTGGGACAAGCGGCATCGACGGCTGTGTCAGCACGGCAGTCGGCGCGGCATCGACCACATCGGCGCTGACAACGCTAATTGTTGGCGATCTTGCGTTTTTTTATGACCGCAACGGCTTGTGGCAGCGCGCACTGCCGCCTAACCTGCGCATTGTATTGCTCAACAACCACGGCGGCGGCATTTTCGACATCATCGATGGCCCCAACCGTCTTGACGCCGACACCCGCACCACCTATTTCCTGACGCCGCAGCCACTTTCGGCGCAACGCACTGCGCTCGATCATGGCCTGCGCTACCATTACGCTGCGCATGAAGAAGATCTGCTTGCCGCGCTGCCTGCATTCTTTGCTCAATCTGGCGGCGCTGCGCTGCTTGAAGTCGAAACCGAAATGGCGGTTAATCGGCGGGTCTTTCAGGCATTTCGCGAGATGGTTGGCAGCCTGCATTTGTAAGCCATCTTCGACGATGCGCCTGTGCATCAAGGCGCGGTTAGCAGCTCCAGTGGATTGGCCAACCGGCCAAAGTCGCGAATCTCGAAATGCAAATGCGGCCCCGTGCTGTTGCCCGTCGAACCGACCGTGCCGATCACCTGTCCCTGCCCCACGATCTCGCCTTCTTTGACCAGAACCCGGTCAAGGTGTGCATACAATGTGACGTAGTCGATCTTGTGATCGATGATCACAAAGCGCCCATAGCCCTGGTTGTTCCAGCCGGCGCGCAACACCACACCGCGATCCGAGGCGGTGACCGGCGTTCCTTGCGGCGCAGCGATGTCAACAGCGCGATGGTCGAAGCGATAATTCTGGCTCAACCAGCCGTAGACGGGCCAGGTGAAGCGCCCGCTGCCATAGGGCCAATCGGCAGGAACCGGACCCACCGTGACATTATCTGGCGTACGCGCCGCGCTTTTCTGAGCGAAGACAACAAAAGGCGAAGTGTTGACAGGCATGTTGAGCATCGTCAATAAAAAGCTCAGATCTGAATTCGATGCAGATTGACCGGGCGTCAACGCCGCCAGCGGCACGCGCAGATGCGTATATGCTGTCAAGGGGTGATCAGGGGCGCCGGTTAGTCGATTCCAGGCCAATGCACGAATCTGTCGAGCATCGACAAAATATGTCGCCGCAATTGATTCGACCGTCTCACCTGGCTGCACTTCGTGGCAAACCACATTGGCGGGTGGCGCTGACAGCACGTCGCCGATCACCAGGGGCTGATCGACGGTGAAATCGGCGCGCACCGCACACGGCGCATCGTCGAGGTCGAGACCCATCTCCAGCGCAACGGTGAACAACGTGTCGCCCGGTTGCACCGTATAGGTGATCGGCGCTGCATCGAGTGCATGGATCGAGCGCGCCGCAAGGTGCGACGATGGCGAAGCCGGATCGACCGGCGGCTGCGCTGTAGGGGTTTGTGTGGGCGTCGGCAGCATCAGCGGCGTCGGCGTCGGCGTCGAAATATCGCTGGGCGTAATGACAGGCGCCTGGGCGCTGACTGTGTGCAGCAGTGCAATAGCTGCAATCAGTGCAAGCAGAACAGTTGAGACAAGTTTGGGAAGTGCAGCGCCTCCCATTGAGCCTACGTTATCCATCATGATTGACAGTTCTCAACGGGCGCCGAAAGTGGTTCCTCTGAATAGTGGCTTGCGATTGCGAGTTCCCATAATCTTGTGCGCAAACAAGTGTTGCCCGATCGTCTAACAAATCAACGAATGTTTATCACTGTAGCGTCACTGCTGAGATGCTCGACCGCACCCATCAGCATCCATCTCTGGGTGTCCCAAATCAACTGTCTGCGTTCGATCTCGCTGGTGGCTGCGCCAATGAGATGCGTCGTTGTATACTCCAGCACGACCGATTGGAGAGTGAAACCGCCAGGAGTGAGAGGCGCGCAAACTGCTCCTGCAGCAAAGTGTGCACACCGCCAAAGATCACCTCACCGTATTCCAAGAACGCGCCGATCTCATCGCCAAACAAACCCGATATCGTCGACGCCACGATTTTCAACGCCAGCGGGTTGCCGCCATAACGATCAATCAAGCGGGCGCGCTCCGCCGCACTGCCCGTCACATCCATTTCTTGCAGCAACAGTTCGCATGCGCCGGCATCGAGCTGTCGCAGGCCCAGCGAGCGAACCGGAGACCGGCTGCCCTCCAGCGGCGCAAGCTCTCCAGGGGCTTTTCGCGGCTTGTGATGAGTATGACAGCCAGCGCGGACTTGCCCGTGCCCAAGATGCTCACCACCCGACAACGCTGGTCCAGCATCCAGTCGCTCGGGAGCGCCAGCTCGGGCGTGCGCCCATAAAAAGTCGCCACTTCTGGCGCATCTCCCCAGTCGGTGAGAGGCCCCGGCGTTGGGGTCTCCGACGCGGCTAATGATGAGCGCAGCCCAGAAGCTGGCGCGGTCGGCGACTCGTGCTGCTCTTCCAGCAGGCGCACCAGCCAGGTCTCATCCAACGGCACGCGGACGCGCGAGTTCTGCCACAAGGCGCGAATTTCTTCAGCTTCTTGTCCGCTGTGGAAGACGTTGCGTTGACAGCAGAGTTCGATGAAGTGTTTGAGATGCTGCGGGGAGGGATAACTGGCGCCGGCTTCCCAACCAACCACGGCCTGGCGCGAGATGCCAAGAAGCCCAGCCAGTCCCGATTGCGTCAAATTGCTTGCGGTGCGTAGAGCCAGAACCTGCTGACCGAAACCATAATCGCGATCGGAATAATCGGAGTGGCGCATAGCAACCTGCGTCTCTTTAGAACCTCAGCGCACCGAGATGACAAGCGATGACAAGTAAGGTGTCAAGTCTTGCAGAGTGACTTTCAGGCTTGCCCGCCCTATGATCGTTCGCAGAGAGTGCACCCAGGCGGGTTCACAGTCGTTCAGAAAGCTTGATGAAAGAACAGGCGCTGATGAACGGCTGACGCTCATGATAGCACACAGGACACGTTGGGACAAGGCGCTCAACAATCAATTGCTTCGCAGAGAACTGCGAAATCTTTCATGTAGCAAAGGAGAATGCTATGTCAACACTTATCGTCGTCGGTTTCAAGAAGGACATGTTCCGGGCCTCTGCAGTGCTCAACGAACTCGTGGACATGAACTATGACTGGACCATTGATCTGCACGATGCCGTAGCGGCTTATCGCGACTACAACGGCAAACTGCGGATTGATGCCAGTTATCAGTTGACAACAGGCGAAGGCGCGGCCCTCGGCGGCTTCTTCGGCTCGTTGATCGGATTCACCCTGGGTGCAGTTGCCGCGCCGGTGACGACGGGAGCAAGCGCCGCTGCGGCAGTCATTGCAGCAGGCGCCGCTGGTGGAGCGCTCGGCGCTGCGACTGGCGCTTTGGATGCAAAGTGGTGGAAAGACGACTTTGGCATCCCAGAGGACTTTGTGGAGGATGTGGGCGCGCTGGTGCAGCCCGGCGATTCAGCAATTTTTGCGCTGCTGCGATCGGCAGATCCAACCGTGGTCGCCGCCGAATTCAGCAATTACGGCGGTGTCGTGCTGTCGACCACGCTCAGCTCGGAGCAAGCACAAAGCGTGCAGGAAATTTTGGACGGCAAGAACTGATTAGGAGGTTGCAAGCTTTGTGCGAAGCAGCCCTTACGCTCGATTGCCATACTTATTACAGGAGTAACAACAATGAAAACATGGACCGAAATGGAAGCTGAGCTCGAACCGGAACTGCGCAAATTGGCGGAGATCCTGGATCAGATGGAGGCGGAAGAAGCCGCCAGGGCAGCGGAGTTTGAAGCCAAGATCAAGGCCGCCCCGGCGGAAGCGAAAGCCAAACTTCAAGCCGAAAAAGCCAAGATGCATGCCAACTTTGAGGCAAAACGCGCCAAACTCCAGCAAGACCTGGACGAGATGGATCGCAAACTCGAAGCTGCAGCAGATCGGCTGGATGCAGATATGACGAAAACAGAAGGCAAGGTCAAGGCGTTGCGCTGACACTGGACCCCAGTTTTGATGTGTGGGCATTTTCTGAGCAATATGTGCGACGAGCGACCTGGCGCTTGATGCTGCCGCAACGCGACTTGGGTCAGAGCCTGCTCCGTCAAGGACAGGAGTGGGGCGAGCTGATTGCCAATCTGCCTCGCATCGGGAACCGCCTGCTCGAAAAAGCCGAGCGCGGCAACCTGCTTCAGATCGGTCTGAAAGACACCGAGCTTATCTTGAAGCAGGCGGACCGTCTGACAACTCGGCTGGCGCTCAGCCTGTTGCTGGCCGCACTTACCATCAGCCTGGCTCTGGTTGTGCCGTCCGCAACAGCAGGCAGCTCACTGCAAATGCTGATGACAATTGGCTTGGCCGTGGCGGTCGGACTGATCGTCTGGCTGTTCGTTTCGATCCTCACAGGTTCACGCTAACAGGCCCCGATTGACCAGATCAGACTCGAATGGCCGTTTGGTGTGCTAGATGGACTGGTTTGGCGGCATAGCATAGCCATGGCATGGCCGGCTGCTCTTTGCACTACGCCGCCGAACCAGATAAACCGCTAATTCGCTTAACACCGCACAGTCCGCCTCAAGCTCCACCAACCGGGCGCGATCGACAAATCCGCTCACGGACGGCCATTATAATCATTTCTCACGCCTAGCTGACGCTCCGTATAATCCGCCAGATAGAATACCTAGAACAACTGCGACTACACTTCCCACACTTGCCCAGACGCCAGACAACAGTGTCAATGACAGCGTAAGAACAACGAGACATCCCATAAGAGAAAGAAAAGCCCAACCTTCTAGCTTGCCCATATTCATTCGTCTCCTACTTCAGTATTGACCTTTTCCTCCGCATATGCAGGCGTGGCGATCCATAGCGTGATGACGGCGCCAATAACCAGCATCGGTTGATATGCGAGCTTTGCCCATCGACGGATTTTAGCACTTCTCATGTTCGCGCTCCCTGAATCTTTGTGTGGTGATCCTCAGACGATTTGTTGTCGCCGTCCATCAAACCACACAAAGAATTTCGGAAACAGCACATGAACGCTACAAAAAGTGCTACAGAACCACGTTTCTCTTGAGCCTGACCACGGTATTGGCGTGACGCAACCAAGTAACATTGAGAGGCTGAGAAAAGTCTCCATTGGTGAACGCCAAATCGGCCGCTAGACAAGCTCCCGCACTTGCTGCGCCACTGCTTCGCCCAACTTGCGATGCTCCGCCGCCTCAAAATGAATGCCGTCCAGATCGCTTGAGACGATGACTGTCGCTGTATCCAGAAAAGCGCAGCCCAGCTCCTCCGCCACCTGACGATAGTAGAAACCCAGCTTCTGCGATTTTACTTCGGCGCCCTCGAACATCTGATCGAACCAGGTCAGCTTTGCCACCGGCGGTGGCGCTAACAGCAGCACCGCCGGCGCTGCGCCAGCGCGCCCGGCTGCACTCTGTTGCACGAGCCGCACCAGGACACCCGCCCCCTGTGCAATATCGAAAGCTGACAGGCTGAAGCGCTTCTTCAAGTCATTGGTGCCAAGCATGATAATCACCAGGTCAAGTGGGCGATGCGTTTCCAGACAGGGGATCAGGTAATCTTTCCCGCATTTGTAACCCTCGATCGGATCATCCCAGACCGTCGTGCGGCCGTTCAATCCCTCCTCGATCACCTCATAGGCAGCGCCAAGCGTATTGCGCAGCACGCCTGCCCAGCGCACATCGCGATCAAAACGATCCTGTGTGGATGGATCGTAGCCCCAGGTGTTGGAATCACCAAAGCAAAGAATGCGTTTCATGGCGTCGCTCCTTTTCCAATGTTGTTGATAGAAACTGCATTTACTTTACCAGGACGCAGGTGCAGCACACAAGCTAACAATCGGAACGACAGCAGCGAGGAGAATGCCAAAAATTTGCATATTGACACAAATGCTATAGCATGTTATCCTATCCTATAGGATTCTCCACGGAAAATTAAAGATGTCTGAATCTTTGAGTGCCATGAGTGAGCAAAAAACGGTGCTGGCTGACGCTGTCTACGAGCGGCTCAAAGCCCGAATCATGGATCAGGTCTACCTGCCGCGCCAGCGGTTGAACATCGACGCGCTGGCGATCGATCTCAGTGTCAGCCCGACGCCGATCCGCGAGGCGTTGGCGCGGCTGGCGGCGGAACGATTGGTGACCTTCGAGCCATTCAAGGGTTATCGCGTCAGCCCGCTGTTGACGACGGCGCAAGTGGCGGACTTGATGCATGTCCGCCGGCTGATCGAAGTAGATGCCGCCCGGCTGGCTGCCCGCCGCATTCTGATCCCCGACCTGATTACGGTGGAGCGGCTGCTGCAGCAGATTCTCGATGAGAGCGCCTGTGTTGAGGTTGGCTCCTGGTCGCATGGTTACCGTCAGTTCAACCAGCTTGACAAACGGTTTCACGAGACGATCGTCAACGCCGCCGGCAATCAGTTCTTGTTGACTGCCTATCGTTCGCTCAACATCCACCTCGAATTAGGGCGCTTCTATCATGTCTTTGGCGAAATGGATCAGACACAAACGTGTGTGGAGCACAATGTCATTTTTCAGGCGCTGCGCGCCCACCAGCCCGATGAAGCGGCTGCTGCCGTCGAGCAGCATCTCCATGCGACGGAGGAGCGTATCTTTCGCCTGATTGAAAAGTATCCCCATCCACACGCAGCCAATGGCGCTATACCATAAGGAGGTCAACGCATGACGCTTCGGGTTGCCCTGATCAGCGGCCCAATGTATGACGCTTTGTACGCCCGCTTGAATCAATTTACCCAACAGAGCGGTGTGGCCGTCGAAATAGCCTTTGCCGGCGACCACCCCGCGCTCAATGAGTTTCTGGCGACGGACGCGGCTGCTGACTGCCACCTTATTTCCACGCACACCAAGTATGCGCCGTCGCAGAAATCGCTGTTGGCGCCGCTCGATGGATTACTTACATCCACCGAACTAAGTGATTTCACACCAGCGCTGTTGGCGCTGTCGCGCATCGATGGCAGCCTTTATGGATTGCCGCGCAATGTCGATGTGCGCCTGCTTCACTATCGCACCGACCTGATCGACCGCACGCCTGCAACGTGGGATGAGCTGCTCGATATAGCGCGCGCAATCAACCGTCCACCGGAATTGTACGGATTTCTTTTTCCGGGTATGGAGTCAGGGCTATTCGGCACGTTCTACGAGCTGGTGGAGATGGGTGGCGCCGAACTCTTTCCGCCCAACCTTACTCCGCAAATTGAGAACGAGGGTGGACGTTGGGCGCTGCAGTTTCTACGCACCTGCTACGCCGAAGGGCTGGTTTCTCCAGAGATTGTGAACTGGCGCTATGACAAGGTGCATGATGCTTTCCGAAACGGCAGTGCAGGGATGGTGGGCGATTGGCCCGGCTACTACGCCGATTACTGCGCAGCCGATTCACCGGTGCGCAACCGCTTTGCACTGACGCTGTATCCGACAGGCCCGGCGGGGATATCGCGTGTCTATGGCGGCAGCCACACCTTTGCGCTGACCAGACGCGGCGGCGACAGCGATGACGGCCTGGCGCTGCTGCGTTTCCTGACTGCGCCGGAACAACAATTGTTGGAAGCACAGCAAGGCTCCGTGCCAGTGCGCCGGTCGGTGATGCAGCAGGTGCAGCAGACGGCCACATCGGTCGAGAAGCAGCGTTGGGAAACCCTCGCCGCCGCCATCGAATGCGTGGTGATCCCACCCAAATTTGCAAGCTATCCTCTAGTGGAGGAGGTGCTCTGGAAGACGGTGCAGGCAGCGATGACAGGCTCCCTCGAAATCAACGATGCACTGCACAGGATGACCGTTCAGATTGCTGAAATCGTGGCAGGTGACTATGCAGGGTGAACTCGCTGACAAGGTAATCTTCTTGACCGGCGGCGGCCAGGGGATCGGTCGCGAGTGCGCCATCGCTTATGCGCACGCCGGGGCAGCCGTCGTGATTGCGGATATCAATCTGGAGGCGGCGCAGGCAACGCTCACAAACGACCTGGGCGGCGCCGGTCTTGCGGTTCAGTGTGACGTGGCGTCTTCGGAGTCGGTGCAGGCGGCGATCCAGCAGACGCTGGCGCGCTATGGTCGGCTTGACGCAATCCACAATAACGCCGCCATCAGCGGACCGTCGAAGCCGCTGCACGAAACAACCGGCGCACAGTGGGATCAACTTTTCGCCATCAATGTGAAAAGCATCTTTCACACGACGCTGCATGGCATCAACGCTCTCAAAGCGAGCCGCGGCTGCATCTTGAGCACAGCCAGCATGGTCGGCGCGCTCGGACAGGAGAATCACGCCGCCTACGTGGCGACCAAAGGAGCAGTGATTGCGCTGACCAAGGCGATGGCGCTCGATTATGCGCCGTATGGCATTCGCGTCAATGCACTCAGTCCTGCCGCAGTGTGGACTCCGTTGCTGCGTCAGTGGGTGCAAGATCAACCCGACCCGGCTGCCACGGAAGATTTCCTGAATCATATTCATGTCCTCGGCTTTTGTCCCGAAGGCGATGTGGTCGCCGATGTGGCCGTCTTCCTGCTCTCCGACCGGGCGCGCTTCATTACGGGCGTGACGCTGCCGGTGAGCGGCGGGGCGGAACTGGGCTATCGGCGGTCGGGGACAAAGTAAATCTCTAATCTTCAGTCTCCCTGTGAGACCGAAGATTGAAGATTGGGGTGGCTATCTGGGAGGCTGTGTGAAATCGGTTGTGATTACGGCAGTGAATACACAAGATGCGCGTTTCCAATTGAAGCCGGGCGAGGGCGTCGATGCGATCCACACCAATCCACAGTACGCCTACGCGGTCACGCTGTTGCACACCGATGCGACGCTGAATGGTGTAGGCCTGGCGTTGACGCTTGGCGCTGGCACGGAAATGGTCTGCGATGCAATTCAAGTGCTGGCGCAGCCATTGGTGGGTCGTGAGATCGAGGAGTTGATGGCCGACTTTGGGCAGGTATTCCGCCAGATCGCCGACCACCCCCAACTGCGCTGGCTTGGGCCACACAAAGGCGTCGTGCATCTGGCGCTGGCTTCGCTGACCAACGCCTGCTTCGATCTGTGGGCAAAGACGCGCGGCGTGCCACTCTGGAAACTGCTCGTCGACCTATCGCCGGACGCGATCCTGGCGCTGCTCGACCTGAGCTACCTGGAAGATGTGCTGCGTCCTGAAGATGTAATTCACCTGCTGCGCCGCGAAGCCATCCATCGCCACGAGCGCGAACCGATCCTGACGCAGGGCTATCCGGGCTACGACACCTCCATCGGCTGGTTTCACTACAGCGATGACCAGGTGCGTGAGAACGCACGTCGCGCTGTGGATGCCGGCTTCCTGGCGATGAAGCTCAAGGTCGGAGCGCCCGATACGGCGCGCGACATTCGGCGCGCCATGCTGGTGCGCAACGCAGCCGGGGCGGATGTGCAGATCATGCTCGATGCCAATCAGCAATGGACACTGCCGGTGGCGCTACGCACCTGTCTCGAGCTGATGGCGATGCAACCTTACTGGATCGAGGAGCCGACTCACCCCGACGACGTGCTGGCGCATCAAACCCTGGCGCGCGCCATTGCGCCGGTCAAGGTTGCGGCGGGCGAGCACATTCCGCATCGCGTGCTCTTCAAGAACTACATGCAGGCGGGCGCGGCGCACTTTATCCAGGTGGACTGTACGCGCGTCGGCGGCATCAGCGAATTTATTACGGTCAGCCTGCTGGCGCGGCGCTTCAACTTGCCCGTTGTGCCGCACGTGGGCGATATGGGTCAAATTCATCAGCATCTGGTGCTCTTTAATCGGGTGGCGTTGGGGCATGAGACGGTTTTTCTGGAATACATCCCACACCTGCGCGATTACTTCCGGCACCCGGCAATCGTGGACGGCGGCGTCTATCGCCCACCACAGGAACCGGGGAGCAGTTCGGATCTACTGGATTGAAGGGCAACAAGAACACAGAATCAAGAGAATGGGCGAATTGAGCATCGCCCTGCGGTGACAGTCGCTGCCGGAAGTGACTGTCACCTGGAAAAGCACAATGAGTTTGGAGTGCAGCCATGGCCCAAAGCAAAGTAGAGCACAGTGTTCGACAAGACAGGGAGGCTGGAGGCATCGGCAGCGCTCTGCGCAGCGTATTTCGACGCAGCGATACGAGCGTCGTCATCGCCACGGTTATCCTCTTTGTGCTTTTTTCATTCAGCAACACCAGTTTTTTGACGCCGTTCAACCTGTTCAACGTCTCGCGCACTGCGGCGCTCTATGTCTTCGTGGCGTTGGGACAGGCCATTGTGATCGTGACCGGTGGGATGAATCTGTCGCTTGGCGCCATCGGCGGATTGACTGTGGTGGTGGCTGGCTGGTGCATGGATACCATGGGTTGGTCGCCATGGATCGGCGTGCCGTTGGCGATGCTGACCGGTACGCTCTGCGGCATGTTCAACGGCTTCATTATCATCAAATCAAAACTCAACTCGTTTATCGTGACGTTGGCGAGCCTGTTTATCTTCACCGGGCTGGTGCAAGGAATTTCGCAAGGCTTTCCTTACTCCAACATACCAAGAGACTTCACAATTCTGGGACGCAATGACTTTCTCGGCGTGCCTTATGTATTCCTCTTTGCTGTAGCTGTGCTGACCGCGCTTGCTTATGTCTTCAAGTTTCGCGTCGTGGGCCGTCGTATCCTGGCGACGGGTGGCAATCTGGAGGCGGCGCGACTCTCCGGCATCCGCACCGACAATATCGTCTTCCTCAGCCATACGCTTTCCGGCGTCTTTGCGGCGACGGCGGGCTTATTGTGGGTCTCGCGCATGGGATCGGCGCAGCCTTCGACCGGCACGGATTGGCTGATCATCTCGTTCGCCGTCGCCATCATCGGTGGGACTGCACTCAACGGCGGTGAGTTCTCGGCGTTGGGCATCCTCGCCAGCGCCATCATGCTCACGCTGATCAAGAATGGCCTGATCATGCTCAACGTGAACGTCTATTTCGAGCAGACATTCCTGGGCGTCATCGTATTGCTGGCAGTTTCGGTGGAGAGCATCCGCGTGGCGCTGAGCAATCGCACCAAACGCACAAAAACCGATGCGTCGTAGCGGTCGGGCGGCCGGTTTCCGCCGTCCGGACCGACCGTCGTTCTGGTCTATGGTTCATAGTTTTGCGTTTCAACATTTACCAAGTCAGGGAGACTCAAGATGAAGCAACAACATGCACGACTGTTTTCATGGATGATGCTGGTGTCGCTAATGATGACAATGATCCTGGCAGCCTGTGCGGTTCCCGACGCAGCGCCAGTCGCTCCTGTCGCCGGAGATGCGGCCGCAACAGCGGCGGCCCCCGCTGAAGCTGCGGCGCCCGCCAGCAACTTCAAGCCGGTGTGGTACGCACCGGCGCCGCACCCGTACTATGAAGATGTGCGCAAGGGTGTAGAGGCATTTGAAGCCGACACCGGCATTGCGGTCGAGAAACAGATCGGCCCGGACTGGACGCAGGATAGCCAGAACCAGCGCATGGAGGCGTTGGCTGCGCAGGGCTTCAATGCCTTTTCTGTCTATCCGGCCGATGCCAGCGGCGCCAATGGCCTCTATGAGGAGCTGACAGCGGCGGGCGCCAACATTGTCAACTTCGGCACCTCCACCGCTCAGCCGACCACTGCCTCCTTTGCCGTCGCCACCGACGTTAAGGTTGCAGCAATGCGCGCCGCCGAAGAGTTGATCGCAGCGATGGGTGGCAAGGGCAACATCATCAACGTCCTTGAAGTGCTGGAAGACCCCAACACTGCGCTGCGCAAACAGGGCATCGAAGAGGTCGTCGCCAAGTATCCTGACGTAACCATCATTCAGGAAGTGGCAGGCATGACCAGCGTCGAAACCGCCGTCCAGAAGGTCGGCGACGCGCTCTCCGCCAACATCGATAAAGTGGATGGCATCATCGCCACCGGCTACACGCCCAGCGTCGCCATCGCCCAGGTGCTGAGCGAATATAAGGAGAAGGGTGGCGAGCGCGTGATCCATGCCGTCGGCATCGACACCGATGAGGTGGTTATGCAGGCAATCGCCAACGGCGTCATGGACGGCACCATCGTCCAGAATCCCTACGGACATGGCTATCTGAGCCTGCTCCTACTTCAATATATGGCGGAAGGGTATAAACCCAAGGCGGACGCCTATTTTGTCGACGCGGGCTTTGCATTTGCCACAAAGGACAATCTGGAAACCTACTCTGAGGACATCCTGGCTGTCACCGAGCAGATCAAGGCTGAATTGCTCGACAAGTATCTTGAGAAGTAGGTTGTTGATACGGATGGGTTCTGACTAAAGCTCAACCGCGAAGACACAGAGAGCACAAAGCCGCACAAAGATAAAATCGCTCTTCTTCGTGCAGTTTCGTGTCCGCTGTGTCTTTGTGGTTTCGCTGTGTAGGCGCTGTTGCCGAGGAGTGCGCGCAATGTTGCAAATTCGCCACGTGACCAAGTCCTTTCCGGGCGTACGCGCGCTCGACGATGTGTCCGTTGAATTCGCCCCAGGCGAAGTTCACGCCATCGTCGGAGAAAACGGCGCAGGCAAGAGCACGCTGATCAAGATCATCTGCGGTGTCTACACGCCCGACGACGGCGAAGTGCTGCTAAACGGCGCACGCATCACGCTGCACACCTACAAGGATGCGCTCGACCGCAAGATCAACCTGGTCAGCCAGGAGATTCAGATCATTCCTAAGAGCACGGTGGCGGAGAACATCATGCTCGACAAGCTCGACCGCTATCTGACGCACGGGCGCATCGACTGGAAGCGCATCAACCAGGATGCAGCCCGCTACGCGACAATGGTCGATCTTGCCGTGCCGGTGAGACAGATTGTCGCCACCCTGAGCGCGGCGCAGAAACAACTCATCATGATTGCCCGCGCGCTTTCCTCCGACGCGCGCATCTTAGTCATGGACGAGCCAACTTCGGCGCTGACACGCCACGAGACGGAGAATCTGCTCGCCTTGTTGCGCCGGCTCAAAGCTGAAGGCGTGACGGTGCTTTTCGTCTCGCACAAACTCGAGGAGGTTCTGGCGGTTGCCGACAAGGTGTCCGTATTGCGCGACGGCTGCCTGATTGGCACACGCCCGATCGCAGGACTGACCAAGGCGCAGATCGTGCAGATGATGATCGGGCGCGACGCTCGCACCCTCGATCTGGGCAGACTGAAGGTCGATGCGGGGCATGTGGCGTTGGAGGCGCGCTCGATTTGCCAGGCGGGGCGGTTTCACGATGTCAGCTTCGTTTTGCAGCGCGGCGAGATTCTCGGCTTCTATGGACTGGTCGGCTCTGGACGCACCGAACTGGCGCAAATCCTGATTGGCGAGGCGCGCAAAGATAGCGGTGAAGTGCTGATCAACGATAAGCCTACGCACATTCACAGCATGGCGGATAGCCTCTTCAAGTATCGCATGGGGTACGTCTCTGAGAATCGCAAGGAGAAAGGGCTGATCCTCAGCGCGAGCATCAAGACCAACGTCGCCATCACGATATGGAACCGGCTGCGTGACCGGCTTGGCTCGATCCAGTTAGCCGCCGAGACCACCGCTGCCCGCAAGCTTATGCACGCGCTGGAAATTCGCGCCACCGGCCCAAGTCAAGTGGTCGGCAGTCTCAGCGGCGGCAATCAGCAGAAGGTGAGTATTGCCAAGTGGCTGGCCGCGCAGTGCGATATTCTGATTATCGACGAACCCACGATCGGCGTCGATATCGGCGCCAAAGAGTACATTCATCAGTTGATCTGGAATCTCGCCAGCCGCGAAGGCAAATCGATCATTCTGATCTCGTCGGACATGCCGGAGATTATCAATGTGGCGCGGCGCATCCTCGTCTTCAAAGATTTTAAGATTGTAGGCGAGGTGCGCAACAACGGTGAAGAAGGTGCGCCGGTGCGCGGCTACGAAGAGGTTAGCCAAGAGATTGGTCAGTATCTTGCCTGATCTGGCCTGGACATAGAGATGGCAAACCAATGGCTTGCCAGAAAGGAGTTGCTATGAATGCACGTGAACGCGTGCTTGCGGCCATCCGTCACCAGGAGCCAGATGGCGTGCCCGTCGATTTGGGATCGACGCCCAGCTCGGGGATTTCCGCTATCGCCCACTATCATCTTAAGCATGCACTGGGTAAAGCGCACTGGCCCACACAGGTCTACGACGTCGTACAGCAGATCGCACAACCGAATGATGAGATGCTCGATCTCTTTCGGATCGACGTAGTTGACATCGGTCGGGCATTCGACGACCGGCCGGAAGACTGGTATGCGATCAACTTACCAGATGGCACGCCTGTGCACTTCCCGACCTGGTTTAAGCCCAGCCCACAGCCCAACGGCGATTGGGAGGTCTTCAATCAGGACAACGTGCGCATCGCCACGATGCCGCTTGGCGCCACTTTTTTCGACCAGACGTGCTTTCCGTACCTTGATGGTTATCCAGCCGATTTCAGCGACCTGCCCACGGTGATGCCGTTGGTGCATTGGGCCGGTCTGGCGCACAGTCCTTGGGATCATGCAGGCGATGCGGACTTCTGGCAACAACTACGGGCGCGAGCACTGGCGCTGCGCGCCAGCACCGACCGCGCATTGATGATCGTCATCGGGTGCAATCTGTTCGAGTGGGGCGCCTTTCTGCGTCGGCTTGACAACTTTCTCGTCGACATTGTCACCGATCCTGGCAACGTGGAACGGCTGCTCGATGCGCTTGTAGAACAACATCTGAAGACGCTGGAGAAAGTCTGCGCCGCTGTCGGCGATATTGCTGACATCGCCCGCTTTGGCGACGACCTGGGCGCCGATCAGGGGCCGTTTATGTCGCCCAAAACCTATCGACAGTTGTTCAAGCCGCGCCACAAGATCATGACCGATTACGTCAAGCAGCACAGCTCGATGCACACCTTTCTGCATTCGTGCGGTTCGATCTACAAGCTGCTGCCCGACCTGATCGAGGCAGGCTTCGAGATCATCAATCCCGTCCAGACTATTGCGCGCGACATGGAGCCAGCCCGGCTGAAGCAAGAGTTCGGCAAGCATCTCACGTTCTGGGGCGGTGGCGTCGACACACGATTTATACTCAATCGCGGCACGCCAGCGCAGGTCAAGGACAATGTGCGCGCCAACATCGAGGCGCTGGCGCCGGGCGGCGGCTTTGTCTTCAACACCGTGCACAATATTTTGCCCGATGTACCGCCAGCCAACATCATAGCGATGTTTGAAGCTATCGACGAGTACCGCTGAGTTTGCGCACTCGATACATACTTGCGAGGAAATCATGGAAGAAGAACTGCTCGACAGCATCTTTGCTGCGATTCTCGACGGTGACATCCCGGCGGCGCCAGGGGCTGTGCAGGCGGCGCTCGACGCCGGGCTGAGCGCCGAAACAATTCTGAACGAGGGCATGATCGCGGCCATGAGCCGTGTTGGCGAGTTGTACGAAGCGGGCGATTACTATGTGGCTGAGATGTTCACCTCCGCCAAAGCGCTGCAAGCAGGGCTGTCGATCCTTCGTCCACATCTTCAAAATTCGAAGGTGCAGGCTGCGGGCACGGTCGTGATCGGCACGGTTAAAGGCGACATGCACGATATCGGCAAGAATCTAGTCGCCATGATGTTGGAGGGCGCCGGCTTCCAGGTGCATGATCTCGGCCCAGACGTGCATCCGTCGCGCTTTGTCAACGCTGTGCTGGAGCACAAACCTGACATCGTGGCGCTCTCGGCGTTGTTGACGACGACAATGCCTGCGATGCAGACGACCATCGACGCCTTGTCCGCTGCTGGTCTGCGCGACCAGGTCAAGATCATCGTGGGCGGCGCGCCGGTCAACGACGAATATGCTGAACATATCCATGCCGACGGCTATGCGCCGGATGCCAGCCAGGCCGTCACACTGGCGAAGGCGATGGTGACGAATGGCTGACACCTATCTCGTGACCGGTGGCATGGGCTGCCTGGGCGCCTGGACGCTTTATCATCTGCTACGAACAGGCAAGCGCGCCGTCTGTTTCGATCTAAGCGATGACCGCCACCGGCTCGATCTACTGATGAGCCAGGACGAGCAGACTGCAATCACGTTTGTGCGCGGCGATCTGACCGACACACAGCAAGTGCGAACCGTCTTCGAGCATTATGCGATCACACACGTGATTCATCTTGCTGCGCTGCAGGTGCCCTTCTGCCGCGCCAATCCACCGGTCGGCGCCCAGGTCAATGTCACTGGAACGATCAATGTCTTCGAGGCGGCGCGGTGCACTGGCGTGACACATGTAGCGTTCGCATCCTCGGTCGCCGTCTATGGGCCGCCGGAGATGTACGCACCAGGGCTGCTGCCGGCTGACGCACCGGTTGCGCCGCGCACGCTTTACGGCGTCTACAAGGTCGCCAACGAATTGACGGCGCAGGTCTACTGGCATGACTACGCTATCAGCAGTACGGCGCTGCGGCCCTACACCGTCTATGGAGTAGGGCGCGATCAAGGCGTGACCAGTGAACCAACCAAAGCCATGGCAGCCGCCGCGCGCGGTGAAGATTTCCACATCAACTTTGGCGGCGCTATGCAGTTTCACTTTGCATCGGATGTTGCGCAGCAGTTCATTCTGGCTGCAGAGCAACCGTCGGAAGGCGCACTGGCTTTCAACCTGGGCGGGCCAATCGTCAGCGTGGCGGAAGTCGCCCGGCTGATCATGGCGGCGCGACCCGACGTGCAGATCACGTGCGCCGATTCAGTGCTGCCATTTCCGGAGGGATGTGACGACCGTTCGCTTCGGGATCATGCAACTACGATTTTCTCGACTCCGTTAGCGGATGGCATTGCCTCAACCATCGCTGCGTTTGCATGATGTTCTGCAAGTCAAGGAGCCTTTTCTCCTGCCACGGCTGTTTCAAGTGAGATTCCCCCAAATTCGCAAAGGATTTTGCAAATTGCAGACACAGAAACAAAAACTTCTGATGCACAATCCCAACCTCCCTGGTAGAACAGGGAGAGAAAGGATTGCGCACGGCAAAATCTTGCCAGTCAGGAACACCCCTTGGGCGTGTTCCTGACTGCTCTCTTGCACTTCTGATCAATTCTCAGCTCACCGCTTTCTTTACAAGTGCAACAATCTTTTCCTCTTCGACAGGGGTCAACCGTATCAATGCAAAAGAAGTCGCCCACATGTTGCCATCGTCAAGATTCGCATCAGGCTGGAAACCAAACGTCGCATACCGCACATTGAACTTACTCGCCGCCTGGAAGAAACAAATAACCTTCCCCTCCTTATTGGCATACGCAGGCATTCCATACCACGTCTTCGGCGTCAGCTCTGGGGCGCTGGCGATGATGATCTCATGTAATCGTTTTGCCATGAAACGATCTTCTTCCTTCATCTCCTCGATCGCCGCAAACACAGCTTTTTCCCCTTCCTCCCTGTTTTTGAGTGCACGCGCTTCTGCTTTCAATTCCTGGGAGCGAGCCTTCATCGCGGCTCTTTCTTCGGCTGTGAATCCTTCCCTGGACTTCTTGGCGGGTTTTTGTGCATCTGTCTTGGAACTCATGAAAATCTCCTTGTCTGATACGAGCTTGTTCTGACGCCTTGCATTCAGGCAAAAATTGTTATATAATAAAGATACTTGATAATTGAGATAATGTCAAGGATGTTTCTATGACGGAATTCACAAAGACAGACTTAAAGAAACGAGCTCTGGCGGCGGTGAGGGAGTATGGCATTCATTTGAGGTTGTTTCAAAAGGCCGTCGATGAATGGGCAGGCCTTAACGCAACCGACACAGAATGTCTTCGGCTTCTCTTCTTGAAGGGCATGGCTACACCTTCTGAGCTTGCCAGGCAGACTGGCCTCACTTCTGGTGCAACGACCGCCATGCTCGATCGGCTTGAAAAGGCGGGCTTAATTGAGCGGCGCTCCAATCCCAATGATCGTCGCGGGGTGCTGATCACCCCCACAAAATCGGCTGCTGAAAAAATCGCATCATGGTTTGAATCGGCCAGAAACGCACAAGACGAATTGATGTCAAGTTACTCGGAAAGTGAACTGACGATCATTTGTGACGTCTTTGAACGATTCACAAAACTATGGGATCAGGAGCGTGAGAAGTTAAGAAGAGATCAGTAGAGAAGCAATCGTGACAGCCGAATTCATTGCGCGCTGCGCCGCCGCGCTCAGCCCTTCACCGTGCCCGAAATCTTCGGCGGGGGTCTGCACCAGCCAGCCCGGCGCGGCGACGGCGTAGAGGCGGCGCATCAGCGTCATCAGGCTGGCGGGCGTCAAGCCGTGGCTGGCGGCGCCAGCGCTTTCGTCAGGAAGGAGCGGGGTAAGCGTGGGTTCATCAACAGCGATGCTGGCGTCGACAAAGACGACGGCGGCAGGCTGCAATTCTGCAGCGTCGAGCGCTGCTTCGGGGGTGAGCTGGTGGTGCAGTTCAAGCTGAACCGACAGCCCGGCGTCGCGCAGATGCGCTGCCAGCGCTTCGGCAAAAAGCCACCCTGCGCCGTCGTCGCGACGCAGGGTGTTGCCGATGCCGATGATCAGAATATCGCCCGACACAGTGTTTCTAATCACGCTGAGTCTCTAATCACGCTGAACCCGCTCGACCAACGCGCCGGCGGCATTGTAGACTTCGACCACCATCGGCATCTGTCCGACGGCGTGCGTGGAGCAGCTCAGGCACGGATCGTAGAGGCGGATGCCATGCTCGATGCGGTTGAGGA
The DNA here is from genome assembly GCA_016861025.1 of Chloroflexota bacterium. GTDB lineage: Bacteria > Chloroflexota > Anaerolineae > Caldilineales > Caldilineaceae > Caldilinea. The sequence goes on along the minus strand of BOKO01000005.1, from coordinate 144,709 downwards.
TGCCTTCGCTCACTTTGCCGTCGTTGATGTGATATTGCGCGATCTGCTTGACGGTGCGGTTCATCGCCAGGTTGTTCTGCCCGGTGGCGATGATCAGGTTCACCTTCTGCAAAATGCCGTCGCCGTTGACGTGATATTCGTGAAAAAGCGTGCCGCGTGGGGCTTCGCTCACGCCGACGCCGACCATGTTGTTGACTTCGGCGTGGGCGCGAATCCGTTTCTCGGTGATCGAGGGATCTTCTACAGTTTCGGCGATGCGTTCAAGCGCATAGAGAATCTCGATCAGCCGAGCGTAGTGATAGTGGAAGCTGTTGGCGACCGGGCGGCCACGCGGCGCCAGGCGGCGAAACTCGCGCAGCTCGGCGTCAGCGCGCGGGGTGCCGGCGAAGTCGCATACGTTGAGCCGCGCCAGCGGGCCTACACGATACATGCCCGCAATGTAATGTTCGGTGGCGCGCCCGCCACGCGCCTCGCGCACGGCCGCCGGTCTATAGTAGGGGAATTTGAGATAGCTCCACGGCTCCACCGCTTCGCCCAGAATTTCGCGGTAGCGTGCGGGCGCCAACCCCTTTTCCAACACGTTGCCGTCGCTGTCGACCACGCGCAGCAAGCCGTCGTAGTGCTCCAGGCCACCTTCCGGCGTCACCAACCCCATGTAAAGGCTGGGAAAGTTGCCGTACATCGCTTCTTCGTCGCGGAAGCTGTCGGTGGCATCGCGCAGCATGTCGAGCGCCAGACCGGTGATGTCGAGCGCTTCGGGCAACATGCGGCGAATCTTGCTGCGATTTTCGTCGCTCAACGGCTCGCGCACGCCGCCCGCCACCGTCCACGCCGGATGCACGCTGCGCCCGCCGAGCATCTCGATCACTTTCTGCCCGAAGCGGCGCAGGCGAATGCCGTTGCGCGCCACGTCGGGGAATTTGTCGATCAGCCCCATCACATTGCGCTTTGTCGGGTCGCTGTCCATGCCGAGCAGCAGGTCAGGCCCGCTCAGGTGAAAGAAACTCAGCGCATGGCTTTGCACAAGCTGCGCCCAGTTCATCAGCCGGCGCAATTTGGCGGCGGTTGGCGGAATGTTGACGCCCAGGATCGCGTCGCCGGCTTTGGAGGAAGCCATCAGATGGCTCACCGGGCAGATGCCGCAGATGCGCGCCGTGATGCCGGGCATTTCCCAAAAACTGCGTCCTTCGCAGAATTTCTCGAAGCCGCGAAACTCGGTGACATGGAAACGGGCGTCTTCGACCTGACCGTTGTCGTCGAGATGAATCGTAATCTTGGCGTGACCTTCGATGCGGGTCACAGGATCGATGGTAATCGTTTTGGTCATAGGATAGCTCCGATCATCCGAAGGTTCGCATCTCTGGTTCGAGCACCACCGGCTCACCTGCCAGCAGCGCGCTGACCGCCGCCCAAATGCGGTCGGCGTCGGGCGGGCAACCGGGCAAGAAGGCGTCGACTTTGATCACCTGGTGCAGCGGCAGCACTTTGGGCAACAGTTTGGGCATGACCGTGTCGCCGCCGGTGGGGTGGCGTCCCGGTCCTTCGTGATAGACTGCGGTCAGCAGATCGTCAACGCCGAGCTTATTGCGCAGCGTCGGTACGTTGCCGGTCACCGCGCAATCGCCAAAACTTACGACCAGCCGGCTGCGCGCCCGAATCTGCTGCGCTAGCTCGAGGTTGTCCATGTTGGCGACTGCGCCTTCGACCAGCGTCACATCGACGTCTGCGGGAAACTCTTTCACGTCGGCGATGGGGCTGTAGACCAGCTCGATTTTATCCGCCAGGTCGATAAGTTTCTCGTCGAGGTCGAGAAAGCTCATGTGACAGCCGGAACAGCCGCCGAGCCAGGCAGTGGCAAATTTGATTTTCTTCATAACTCTATTTCCCATTCCCGTATGACCACACATTCTTCTCGCGCCCATCCAAAATCCAGCGTAGGAAGTTGTGCTGTTTCTCCATCTCCGCCACGGTGGCGCCTTTGGCGGAGAGCGCACCGGTCGGGCAGACCTGCACGCATTTGCCGCAGCTTGTGCAACTCTGGCTGGTTCCCCACGGCTGGTTAAGGTCGATGATCACGCGGCTGTTGACCCCACGCCCCATCACATCCCACACATGCGCGCCTTCGATTTCGTCGCAAACGCGCACGCAGCGTGTACAGAGAATGCAGCGATTGTGGTCGAGCACAAAGCGGTCGTGACTGGCGTCCATCGACAGGTCAGGGTTGAGATAATCGTAGCGTACATGATCCATGCCGATCTTGGCGGCTTCCCACTGCAACTCGCAGTTGCCGTTCATCACGCAGACGGCGCAGACATGGTTGCGCTCTGAAAAGAGCAACTCCAGGATCATCTTGCGATATTTCACCAACCGCTCACTGTGCGTGTGGACGATCATGCCCTCCTGCACTTGCGTCACGCAGGCGGCTTGCAGGCGGGCGCTGCCTTCCAGCTCGACCATGCATAGCCGGCAGCCGCCGCGCTCGCTCAATCCGTCCAGATGACAGAGCGTCGGCATATCGATCCCACGTTCGTGCAACACGGAGAGCAGCGTTTCCCCTTCCTGGGCGCTCACCAGTTCGTCGTTGATTGTCAATGTCACAACTGACATAGCTTATCTCCTTGAAAATCCCTGAATCGCATAATCTCCTAATCTCGTCACGAGATTGGGCGATTAGGAGATCGAGAGATTCCTATGCGTGCACCCACTCCGTCACCGGCCGCTTGTCGAGCGTGCAGACGCCCGCTGCGCAGTGGTGGTCTCGGATATGGGCTTCGTATTCTTCCAGGAAGTAATGAATCGTGCTCTGCACCGGATTAGGCGCCGACTGGCCCAAGCCGCACAGGCTGGTCTCTTTGACCATCACGCACAACTCTTTGAGCGTCTCCAAATCCTGCATGGTGGCGCTGCCGTCGGTGATGCGTTCGAGCAGCCGGTGCATCTGCACCGTGCCAACTCGACAGGGCACACACTTGCCGCAGCTTTCATCCATACAGAATTCCATGAAGAATTTGGCGACATCGACCATGCACGAGTGCTCGTCCATGATGATCAGACCACCCGACCCCATGATCGACCCCAACGCACGCAGGCTTTCGTAATCCACCGGTGTGTCGAGATGCGCCGCCGGGATGCAGCCGCCAGAGGGGCCACCGGTTTGCGCCGCCTTGAACGCCAACCCATCAGGGATGCCGCCGCCGATGTCGTAGACGATCTCGCGCAGGGTGATGCCCATCGGCACTTCGATCAGACCGGTGGTGTCGACCTTGCCGGCGAGCGCAAAAATTTTTGTGCCCTTGCTCTTTGCCGTGCCGATCGATGCGAACCATTCGGCGCCGTTTTGGATGATCGGGGCGATGCTGCCGAAAGTCTCGACGTTGTTGATCAGCGTCGGCTTGCCCCATAGACCACTCTGCGCCGGATAGGGTGGGCGTGGGATTGGCTGACCGCGCATCCCCATGATCGATGCCATCAACGCCGTCTCTTCGCCGCAGACAAACGCGCCGGCGCCGATGCGCACGTCGATGCGGAAGTTAAAGTTGCTTTCGAGCACACGGCTGCCCAACAGACCACGACGCTCCGCCGAGCGGATTGCACGCTCCAGCCGTTTGGCGGCGATCGGATATTCGCCGCGTACGTAGATAAAGCCCTGCTCAGCGCCGACTGCGTAGCCTGCAATCGCCATGCCCTCGAGCACGCGGTGCGGGTCGGACTCCATCAGCGTGCGGTCCATGTAGGCGCCGGGGTCGCCCTCATCGCCGTTGGCGACGACGTATTTCTTGTCGCCGCGCGCCTTGCGCACCATATCCCACTTCAAGCCGGTGGGATAGCCGGCGCCGCCGCGCCCGCGCAATCCGCTGTTGATGATCTCGCGGCAGACCTCTTCCGGCGTCATTTCGCGCAGCGCATACGCCAGCGCCTTGTAACCGTTATGCGCAACGTAATCTTCCAACCGCTCCGGGTCGATCAGCCCGCTGTTGGCAAGCACGATCTTCTTCTGTTTGACGAAGAACGGGATGTCGCCGGGCAATACATGCTTGCTCAACGACGGCGCCGATTCGACCTCGGGTGTGGCTTCTCTGTTGGGTGCGTCTGCAGCGGCGTGCTGCGCCACGATCTGCCGCCCGATTTCAGGCGTCACGTGCTCGTAGATGACTTCTTCGGCGCCGTTGACCTGCACGGTGATCATGGGGCCGCGGCTGCAAGGCCCCATGCAGCCGGTGGAGACTGCCTGCACTTCAGCGTCGAGGCTGCCCTCTTTGATCGCCTCGTTGATCGCATCGTAGACAGCCGATCCACCCGACGACAGACAGGGTGTGCTGGCGCAACAGAGAATGCGACAGCGGAATGCCTGTTGACGCTGCAGCTCGCGCTGCGCCATGGCTTCCAGATCAGATCGGTTCATGGATGCCTCCATTGCTTTCTATGCCGTTCCGTTCACGCACGCCAGCGCCGTTGGTTTCTGGCTTGGCGCCGCCAGCGTGTTCCGCCAGGTGCTGGCGAACGCGTTCGAGCGCGCTCTCCGGCGTCTCGCGCGCCAGCACCTCACCGTCAAGCACGAGCACCGGCGCCAGGCCACACGAACCGAGACAGCGCGCCGTGCTCACACTCAGGCGCCCGTCGGCGGTTGTTTCGCCAGCGGTAATCTGGTACTCCTGCTGAAGCGCAGCCACGATCTCGGCGGCGCGCTTTACATAGCAAGCCGTTCCCATGCAGACAATGCAATTGTGTTGGCCCTGCGGGGTGAGGGTGAAAAAATGGTAGAACGTCGCCACGCCATAGACCCAACTGAGTGGCAGTTTCAGCTGGTGCGCCACATAGATCAGGAGATCATCGCTCAAAAAGCCGAACGCCTCCTGTGCAGTGTGCAACACCTCGATCAGCGCATCCTGCTGAAAACTGAATCGCTTCAGGGTGCGGTCGATCAGGCTGAAGCGCGGATCGCCGCTCGGATGCTCAGTTGCTGCCCTCGGTCTTGCGCGTGACTGTGGACTGGTTTTGACAGACATACAATCCCCTCGCACTGATTGCGGAATCAAAAAATGGGTCGATTTGCCAGCCCTGTTGGCTGTTAATAGAAAAGCGTGGGAGCTTTATATACGAACCAGCGATATGACGCCTCTACCCTAGCACGCGTCGCGCTATTTGGCTACAGGCGCAGGAAGGGAAATTGTCCTATACACACGAAGGGTGTGTTTACTGGTCAGTTGACCAGGAAGTGTTCAGTGATTCTCCCACCACTGCCGCATCAATTCAATATGCCCGGTGTGGAGAGCGACGTGTTCCAGCGCATGTTGCAATGCCCATGCCACATCGTAGACAAAGCCATTTTTTGACGCTCCTGCCGGTCGCGTCAGATCAGCCAGCGATAGGATGCCGAGCACAGATCGAGCCATAGCTAACGTATCATCGAGCATGGCGGCTAACTCGGCGCCGTCTATCCCGCGCACTACAAATTCAGCATCGCGATCACGCTGGATCGTCAGACCACCGACTTTTTCGCCGATCCAGAATCGTTCAGAGCCACACACGTGAGCGACCAACACAGCGACCGAGTTCACTTCTTGCGCTGGCGACCAATCCAATGCGTCCGCAGGGAGCACAGCAAGCACCTGTTTCATGCTGTTGTGCAGTTCTTCAAGACGATGCAACGTGGCAGCCGAAAGTGCGTTCATTAGATATTACCTTCCAGGATGCATTTTGATAAAGCATGGACGTCCAGATGATGATTGGCTGGCGGACTTAACCGCCCACTCAGTTGATGATTCAAGTTGGAAAGACTGACGTTGCCGCCGCCCAAAAACGAACGCCGAGACGCTCGACCGGACGGATGGCGCCTGCCTGTTCCAATCGGGCAAGCGCGTCGCTAACCTCATCATCCGTCCATGCGTTCAAGGTTGTTATCAGTTGCGCAAGACTCATGGGATGCCTGGTCACGATGCTCACGATCGCTTCATCTGGCGACGCGTAATCGCTGGCGTGAACGCCATTGGAGAAAGGATGAACGATGTGCGCCACTGGACCCAGCAGCGCCTCGGCGCGCAGCAGCCCTTCCGAATCGGCTGGCTGCACCCAGGGTTCAGCAGGTGGACGGTCGGGCAAGACGATATGCACCTGATCCGGCTGAATGCGCCGTAACACACGCTCGAGGTCGCGCAAGGCGATCTCGCTGTCGTTGACGTTGCGGATCAGCATAACCTCGACCCAAAGCTGGCCCGTGTACTCGGCGCGAAACGCGCAGAGTCCGTCGATGAGCTGCTCAAAGCCGGCGTCGGGGTGTGGACGATGGATGCGCCGATAGAGTTCGGCTGTCCCGGCGCTGACCGTGGGCATAACGACATCGGCGGCGAGCAGTTCCTGGCGGACATCGGCGCGGTGCAACAGCACGCCGTTGGTGATCACCGCCACCGGAATTGTTGTAATTGCCTTGACAGCGCGGATCAGCCAGCCGAGTCCACTGTGCAGCGTTGGTTCGCCCGACCCAACGAAAGAGATATAATCGATCTCGCTGCTATGATGCGCCAGCGTTTCTTGAATCTCCGCCAGAATTGCTTCACGCGGGATATACTCACGACGCTCGTTGGTCAACGGCGTCGAGCGCCCCAGCTGGCAATAGATGCAGTTCCAGTTGCAGGTTTTGAGGGGAATCGGGTCAACGCCCAGCGAACGACCCAGCCGCCGTGATGGAATGGGACCGTAAACGTATTGCATAATCTTCACATTACGGCAGCCTGGGTCGCGTCAAAAGTCGATGTCTCAATCGTTGTCATCCTCAGCGTGCAACACGAGCAGCGGCGTTCTGGCGCGGTGCAATACTTCACCGGCGACGCTGCCGTAAAGCAGCCGTTTGATCCCGGTGTAGCCATGACTTGCCATGGCAATCAGATCAGCGCCGGTTTCTTGCGCCACCGATAGAATTGTTTCCACGACGGCGCCGTGCGCCACGATTGCCTGGACGTCAAATCCTTCTTTGCGCAATTGCTCTTCAATGCCGTGCACATATTGCCTGACCTGAGATGCTCGCTGAGCGGCGCCTTCATGGATGAGTTCGGGCGCTGCTACGGTCGCATGAGGGGGCAGCGGCTCCAACACCTCAAGCAGGACAATTGCCGCACCGCACTGCCGCGCCAGCGATTTCACCTGTGGCAGGATCGCCTCGGAATGTTTCGTGCCGTCGAGCGGCGCCAGAATTTTCTTATACATGGCAGCGGGCGCCCTCCGACAACCGACCTAATCCTGCGCACGGATCAGCAGCAGCGGACGATCCGCCTTTTGCAGAATACCGGCTGCGACGCTGCCGTAGAAGACGCGCGACAAACCTGTGCGGCCATGACTTGCCATCGCAATGAGATCGGCTTGTTCGCGTTCAGCCACATCCAGAATCACACTGACGACTGGCCCGCTTTCTACGACCGATTTGACGTTGATGCCCACACCGCGCAGCTCGCCCTCCTTCGCCGCCAGATAGGATTTCACCTCTTGCATTGTGCGCTCTGCAGCGTCCTTGTCGACATAAGGAACCATGTCGTACGGAGTCACCATTGCCACAATCGGCTCGACCACCTGAAGGAGCACCAGCTTCGCCTCATATTTGGCTGCCAACGACGCAGCGTGCGGGAGGATTGTCTCGGCACGCGGCGACCCATCCAATGGCACCAAGATTGTTTTATACATTGTTTCTCTCCTTTGAGACCTGTCTGCTCTTCGATGAACGTTGCCACGCCAGGAACTTAGCGTCCTTGCAGGCGTGTATTGACTGCTCAACGCAGCTCTCAGCGCCCCTGATTGCACGCGTCGATGCACTTCAACCGCGTTCAGATGCGCGTTCGTGCACACCAACGTTATACTATCATAGTATGTTGAATTGGTGCGCGGTGGATTCACCGAACGTATGGTTTGGCTACTGGTCACATGACCAGTCCTGTGTAATGGGGGGTGATATACCGGCGCGTCGGTTGCGCTGGCGCTATGGATGGTCAGATCTGCTTGCCGGACGTATGTTCGTGGATATGATGGCGAACGGCGTAGGCTGCCGCCTCCGCTCGCGTAGAGAGGTCGAGTTTTGACAAAATGGAGCTGACATAATTACGAACGGTCTTTTCGCTCAAGAAGATCCGCTCGGCAATCTCGCGATTGGTCAATCCTTCGGTGATGAGAGAAAGGATGTTTAGCTCTTGTTCGGTCAGGGTTGCGAAGTACTCGTCTTCGGCGCGGCGGGCAGTCTCGCGTACGCGTTGAAACACTTTTTGCGTGATCGCCGGGTCAAGCATCGATTCGCCGCGACCAACTGTTTCCAGCGCACGCACCAGGTCATCGCTGCCGATCTGCTTGAGCACATAGCCGCTGGCGCCGGCGCTGATGGCGTCGAAGAGCATGTCGTCATCGGCGTGAGAGGTCAACATGATGATCTTGGTGTCGGGCCGCCTTTCAATGATTTCACGCGTCGCCTCGATGCCATTCTTGCCGGGGAGGCGAATGTCCATCACGACCACATCCGGCTCAAGGCGCATCGTTTGCTCGAGCGCCTCCTGCGCGTCGCTGGCTTCAGCGATGACCTCGAAATGTGGATAACGAGAGAGGAGCGCCCTGAGACCAAGACGCACGATTTCATGATCATCGACAAGCAAAATTCGGATGTGCATAGAAACTTGTTATCAATGTTGTTTCTGAAAAAATACTTGCCAGCGTCCTTGCCTGGGACGTAAAGATTATATCACATTCGCCAAAACAGATGATGGCGTACAGCAATTCTGCGGTGTGAGAATGATAAACCAAATTGACACGCGTTCATTGCGATGGTTGGGCGTCCTGGTTCCGCTGACGTCGTGGGCGCTTTGGGTTGCGATCCGGTCGCTTGTCCTGCGCCAACCGATCTCATTGGCAGCAACAGCAATTGAGCTTGCGATCATCGCAATTGGGGCGACAGTGTTTGCCAATTGGGTTGCCGTCAATCTGGAGCGCAGGGAGGCGGAAATTCGTCGGCGCAGTGAGCATCTGGACGCGCTGCGTCGCGCCGGGTTGGCGCTGACGACCGAGCTAGAGATCGGCAAGGTTCTGCAGCAGGTGGTCGACCAAAGTCGCGCGCTCGTTGATGCCCGTTACGGTGCGTTGGCAGTGGTCGGCGCCGATGGCCGGACAGTCGAGCAATTCTACACATCCGGCCTCAGCCCTGATGTGCACAACCGTCTGCAGAATACGCCCGTTGGCGAGGGCGTCCTGGGCGTCATGAGCAGAGATGGGCAGCCCATCCGTCTGGCAGATATTGCCGGCGACCCGCGTGCGGCAGGGTTTCCAGAGGGGCACCCGAAGATGCGCACGCTGGTCGGCGTCCCGATTCAGTCAAAAGGCAGGATTTACGGAAATCTGTATCTCACAGATAAGCGCATCACTTTGCCATCGGGCGGCGCCATTGAGGGCGAATTCAGCGCCGAAGACGAGGAGTTGTTGGCAATGTTTGCATTGCAGGCAGCCATCGCCATCGAGAACGCCCAGCTCTATCGTGAGAATCAGCAGATTGCAGTCTTGCGCGAGCGCGAACGCATCGGCATGGATTTGCATGACGGCGTTATCCAGTCGATCTATGCGATCGGGCTGTTGCTCGACGATGCGCGTCACCGCATCGACACTGCGCCTGCGCAATCACGCGAGGTGATCGGGGCGGCGATCTCCGGGCTAAACGAGGTCATTGCCGACATCCGCAACTATATCCAGCATTTGCGTCCACGTCGTTTTCAGGGACGCAGCATTCGTCAAGGGCTGGAAGCGCTGGCGCAAGAACTGCGCAATGATACGATGCTCACCGTTTCCGTGGCGATTGACGAACAGGCGGCGGCTATCTGCTCCCCACGACAGGTGGATGAGTTTCTGCACATTGCGCAGGAGGCGCTTGCCAACGTGCGCAAACATGCGGCCGCTTCACAGGTGGCAATTTATTTTGGCTTCGAAGAAGGGCTGCTGCAACTCAGTGTGCAAGATGACGGCGCCGGCATGGATGCGACCGATGCTCGCCAAAGTCAGGGCAATGGCTTGCGCAACATGCGTGCACGCGCGCGCAGCATGCATGGCGAGTTCCGACTGCAGACCGCACCAGGCGCCGGCGCGCGCGTGGCGGTCACCGCCCCCATCGAAAAACGCGAAGGCTGAACAAATCGACATCTGTCACAAATATCATGTGACACCTGCCCCTATTCCCCAGAGGTGACTGCTGACATACTTCAGGATGCGCGTGTGTTCTAGATTGATAGAACTGTGAATGCTGAAGGAGTGTTGTGCCGCCGCCGGCAATTGTCACCGAACAACTCACCCGCATCTTTGGCGCCCATGCCGCGGTCGATCATGTCGATCTCTGCGTGCCGACAGGTGCAGTTTACGGCGTCTTGGGACCGATGGGGGCGGGGAAGAGCACACTGGTTCGCCTGTTGCTCGGTCTCGTTCCGCCGACGAGCGGGGCGGCATGGATGATGGGCTATAACGTACGCACCAACGCCGATTCCATCCGTGCACGTACAGGTGTTGTGCTGCAATCGCCGGGTTTGTACGAGAATTTGAGCGCAGTTGAGAACCTGGACTTGTACGCGCGCATCTGGCATCTGCCCGCCGCCGAACGCGCGGCGCGCATTCGCGAACTGTTGCAACATGTCGACCTATGGGAAAAACGCAACGAACGCGTCGGCGACTGGAGCACGGGCATGAAGCACAAACTCGCCATTTTGCGCGCGCTGGTGCATCGCCCGGCGTTGTTGATCCTCGATGAACCGACCGCCAGCCTCGACGCCGCCGATCAAGAGATTCTGAGCGATGACTTGACCATCCTGGCGCACCAGGAGGGTGTGACCGTTCTGGTGACGACGCGCGACCCGAAAGAAGCAGCGCTGTGCGACGAAGTCGCCATCATGCATCGTGGCCGAATCGTGATGCGCGGCGCGCCGCAATCATTGGGCGGCGAGAACGCACCCAATCGGGTCTTGATCACAGGCAGGGGGTTCACGCAAGAGCTGTTGGGATTGGTGAACAGCAGGCAAGATGTCAGGCGCGCACAGATCGAACAGAATCGGCTGGTTGTCGAGGTTGCAACAGAGAAAACATGCGCAGCAATTATCAATCTGCTGGTGGAATCGGGCGCTGATGTCACCTCGGTGATCAAGTGCAATGATGGGTTGGAGACAACCTATCGCGCTATTTTGGAGAAGAACCATGCAACCGAGCCTGTTGTTTGACAGCTGGATCATTGCCGTCAAAGAATGGCGCGAGTGGTCGGCGCTGCGCGCCCGGCTGAGCTGGGGTGCGCTGGCGGCGCTGATCTTTGTCTGGAGTCTGGCCGCGCCTCATCTGCTGGGAGAATTGGAAGCTGGTCCGCTGATCGTGGGGATCTTGTCGGCTTCGTTGCCGTTGGCTCTGTCCGGCGTGATGATCATCGATTCGTTTGCGGGCGAACGCGAGCGACAGACGTTGGAGACATTGCTCGCCTCGCGCCTGCCCGATCAAGCGATCCTTCTCGGCAAAGTCATTGCCGTCACGCTGGCTGGCCTGGCGCTGTTGCTGGTGGGGTTGCTTCCCGGAACGATCCAAAACGTATTTGCTCCCGTCGCCGGATCCGAAGGTTTCGATCTTGGGCGCCTCACCTTTGGGTTGCTCGTAGCGTGCGCGCCCTGTATTCCGTTGACGGTGATTGTCGGGGCATTGATCGCTCTTTATATCCCTAGTGCGCGACTTGCGCTGTTGATGACGATTGCATTCGTAGGTTCATTCGTCCTGGCGACTTCCGGATTGGCGGTCTGGTGGGTTGCGCAGCCTTTTTATACCGTCGAGCAAGTTGCGCCGCTGTTAAGCGGGTTCGGTCTGGCTGTTTTGATTTGTGATGCATTGCTGTTGTTCTGGCTGCTCCTATCGGCGCACCGAGAGCGCCTGTTGGCGATCGGCTGAGCGCAAGCTCATTGATCGCATCTTCAATCGCACCAGAACAGCACTACGCTTTAATCGATAGCGCTGACCAACAATACATTTTCGCTCGTTCATGTCTCCATCAAACTATACGTTAACAAGGAGAGAACCATGCAAGCACAGGATACGGCGTCGTGCCCTTTTTGCGGCATCCTGCACGGCGTGGAGCCGGGCACAATCATTGCACGCGATGATGCGAAACAATTCGCCATTATCAAGAGCATTCATCCAGAAAGCGTTGTACATTGGCTGGCGATTCCCTTCGAGCACACCGACAGCACTGAGAGCTATGAGGCAGAGAACGCTCACCGCTTTATCGAACTTTTCGAGTGGTCGGTCGCTCAGGCGAAGCAATTGATGGTCGACGAACCCCACCTGGAGCGTGGATTTACGTTGAAGACGCACTTCGGCTCATTTGAAACCATCCCTCACCCAAAGATTCATATCCTGGCTGTGGAATAAATACAAGACGCGTCCTCCGAAATCTGGTATACTGTTTGGCGCTGCGTCAGTCGGGTGCTTTCTCCCGGCTGACGCAGCGCGTGTTGATCTGGTGGTGCACAGCGCCCAATCAGGTCAAAATGTTCATCTATGATTCACCTCTTTTCAGAATGCGCAGACTTTCATGCCGAACCGTGCGAGCGTCTTTGTCATTTTTACATTCGCCTACTTTCTCTCCTACTTCTATCGATCCGCCAATGCTGTCATTGCGCCTGATCTGGCCGGCGAACTGAATCTTACTGCCGCACAGTTGGGGATGATGACCAGCTTCTTCTTTGCTGCATTTGCGGCGGTGCAGTTGCCATTGGGGTTGGGGCTGGATCGAGTTGGGCCACGCTTTGTGACCTCGACGCTGATGGCGGCAGGCGCAGTCGGCAGCCTGATCTTCGCCAACGCGCAGGGATTCAGCGCACTGGCGGTTGGTCGCGCATTGATCGGCGTAGGCATGGCAGGCATCCTGATGGGCGCCCTAAAAGCCTTCAGCCAATGGTTCTCGCCGCAACGTTACCCGACGCTGTCCGGGCTGCTGGTGGGAGTAGGGTCGGCTGGCGCGTTGGCGGCGGCGACGCCGCTGGCCTGGCTCAACGCCACGGTGGGGTGGCGCACGGTGTTTGCGCTCGGTGCAGGATTGGTGGTTGTGGCTGCTGCGGCAATCATTATTGGGACGCGCAACACACCGCCCGGGGTCATCTGGCAAGGAAAGCAGGTTGATCTACGCAGTCTCCGTATTGTTTTTGTTGATGTAAGATTCTGGCGCATGGCGCTGCTCGTCTTTTTCACCAACGGCGCGTTGTTGGCGTTTCAGGGGCTGTGGGCCGGCCCCTATCTCAACGATGTCTATCGGGTCGATGCAATTACACGCGGCAATGTGCTGTTGCTTTTGAGCGGCGGCGCCACAGCGGGTTTTCTGCTCTCTGGCTGGCTGGGCAGCCGTATTGGATTGACAAACCTGGTGACGCTTGGCGGTGCGCTTTTTGTGGCAGCACAGACAATTCTGGCGTTGCAGCCGCCGTTGGCGTGGGTGGCGGCGACGGGCGCGTTGTTTGGGATGAGCGGCGGCTTCACCATCCTGTTGCTGGCGCAGCCGCGCTATGTCTTTCCCATAGATATGACCGGACAGGCGACCACGGCTGTCAATCTCTTTGCCATCGGCGGCGCGGCGTTGGTGCAATGGTGGATGGGGCTGATCATTTCGCTGTTTCCTGCCGCCGGCGTGAGCTATCCGCCGCAGGCGTACACGGCTGCGCTGCTGGCTTCGGCTTCGGGCACGGCGCTCGCCCTCTTCTTCTATTTGCCAATGCGCAGGAGGACGTCGTGAGCGCTGCGTCTTCTTCCTCGTCAACGCCGCCATCGCTGCGACGATACATCTTTCTTTCGATCGGTGCGGCGCTGTTCACAATTGCGCTCAAAGGCCTTGCCTACTACCTGACCGGTTCGGTCGGGTTGTTGTCGGACGCATTGGAGTCGTTGGTCAATTTGGCGGCGGCGCTGTTGGCGTTGATTCTGCTGACGATCGCCGAGCGTCCTCCCGACGAAGATCACGCTTACGGCCACACCAAGGCAGAGTATTTCTCCAGTGCAGCGGAGGGCGCCTTGATCCTGATGGCGGCTTACAGCATCGGCGTGACTGCAATCCAGCGCATCTTCGAGCCACAGCCGCTAGAGAATGTCGGCGTTGGTCTTCTCATCTCAATTCTGGCTTCGGCGATCAATTTTGGCGTGGCGCGCATCCTCCTGCAAGCGGGTCGCCGCCACAACTCGATCACGCTCGAAGCGGATGCGCAGCACTTGATGACCGATGTCTGGACGTCGGCCGGCGTTGTCGTTGGCGTTGTGGCGGTGGCTTTGAGCGGCTGGCTGATCCTCGACCCACTGATTGCGTTGGCGGTGGCGGCGAACATCGTCTGGTCCGGTGTGCAATTGATGCGACGCTCTGCGCTCGGACTGCTCGACTCGGCGATCCCTCAGCAGGAACGCAACGCAATCGCTGAGGTTTTTGCTCGTTATGCGCCGCAGGGTGTTCAGTTTCATTCGTTGCGCACGCGCCAGGCCGGACAACGGCGCTTTGTCTCCGTGCACGTGCTTGTGCCAGGCAAGTGGACAGTGCAGCGCGGTCATAACATGCTTGAACAGATCGAACGCGACATTCGCGGCGCCCTGCCCGGTTCAACGACAATTATGACGCATCTGGAGCCGGTGGAAGACCCTGTTTCGATGGAAGACATCGAAATTGACCGCTGAGTCAGCGACATACAACCCACCCTTGCCGTTACAAACCGATCCTCTGATTTGACACATAGAGTCCCTTCCTTTAGCATACTTACTAACCGGTCGGTAAGCAATTATAGGGGTAAAATCGATGAAAAACAGAGTGCTTTGGATACTTTTCTTCGGCGTGTTAATGGCGGCGCTTGACATAGCGATCGTTGGGCCGGCGTTGCCCGCCATCAAAGCTGCCTTTCAGGTCGATGAACGTCTCTTGTCCTGGGTTTTTAACATCTATGTGTTGATGAATCTGGTCGGGACGCCACTAATGGCGAAGCTTTCGGATCGATACGGCCGACGGTCGATCTATGTGTTGGACATCGGCCTGTTTGCGATTGGCTCGGCGATGGTGATGCTGGCGCCTTCATTTGCTTTTGTCATTGCCGGCCGCGCCGTGCAGGGTCTGGGCGCCGGCGGCATCTTCCCCGTCGCCGCGGCTGTCATCGGCGACACCTTTCCACCGGAGAAACGTGGCAGTGCACTCGGATTGATCGGCGCCGTCTTCGGTCTGGCGTTCATCATCGGGCCGCTGATCGGTGGGTTGCTGCTGTTGGCTGGCTGGCACTGGATTTTTGCGATTAACCTGCCGATTGCCCTTGTGATTGGAGTCTTGGCGTGGCGATCCCTGCCAACGGTGGAACGTCCGGAGTTGGCGGCGTTTGATTGGGCCGGCATGGCAACCTTGGCTCTTCTGCTCGGCGCGCTGGCGTTTGGGCTGAACCAGATCGACGCGACGGATCTGGCGGGCAGCCTCAGCTCGTGGCTGGTGTGGCCCTTCCTGTTGCTGGCTGCCGCTCTGCTGCCGCTCTTTTTGCACGTCGAACACCGCGCCGCCGATCCGATCTTGCGTCCTGGTCTGATCGCTACGCGTCAGTTGCGGTTAGCTTCGGGTATCGCCTTTGGCGCAGGACTTGGCGAGGTGGCGGTTTTATTCCTGCCATCGTTGGCGGTGGCTGCGTTTGCCGTCAGCGAATCCCAGGCAAGCTTCATGCTCTTGCCCCTCGTTGTTGCACTCTTTATCGGCTCGCCAGTGGCAGGCCGACTGCTCGACAAGATCGGTTCGCGCATGGTGATCATCGGCGGCACGGCGCTGCTGACAGCAGGCATGTTGTTGTTGTGGCTGCTCGGCGTCAACCTGGTTGCATATTACGTGGCTGGCGTGCTGGTGGGTTTGGGGCTTTCATCACTCTTGGGCGCGCCGATCCGATATATTATGCTCAATGAGGTCGGCGTTGACGACCGCGCAGCGGCGCAGGCAGTGGCGACTGTCTTCACCAGCGTTGGGCAACTGGTGGGGGCGGCGTCCGTCGGCGCGGTGGTTGCCAGCATGGGCGGCGGCGTTTCTGGCTACAGCGCCGCATATCTAACCATTGGCGTCGTTGCACTGCTGCTCACCGTGCTGGCGTTTGGATTGAAACCGCGTGCTATAGAGATGGCGACGATGGCGGTTACGCCAAAATCTATGGGCGCCGCCGGCTGAATTGTACACCCCCTCCGAAGCGTCAATCACATTAGAAATTGCTGGCGCATTGGAGATATTTGTAGCATACAGGACAAGTCAAAGTGTAAAGGGAGTAAAGCAAATGAGTTTTGTATTGATTCTGCACAACCTGACGCGCTGGGCGGTGATCGCACTGGTTATCTATGCGCTTGTGCGCATGTTCATGGGCGTCTTCCAAAAGCGCGACTTCACCGAACAAGATCGCAAATCGCTTTCCTGGTTTGCAATCTCGATGGACGTCCAATTGCTGATTGGGTTGGTGCTCTTTATCGGGAACAACTGGTGGAGCCAATTTCAAAATATGTCCAATGCCATGAGCCAGCCGGCGTTGCGTTTCTTTGTCATCGAGCATTGGTTTTTAATGCTGATTGCGTTGGTTCTGGCGCATCTTGCCGTCAGCTTTGTGAGAAAGGCGCAAAGCAGCGCCAGCAAGTTCAAACGCGGCGCCATCTTTACAACCCTTGCCGCCATCGCCATCTTCTTCGCCATTCCATGGCCGTGGTCTGGAGTGTATGGACGCCCGCTCTTCCGCCTGGCGGAGTCACTCATGCTCTGGTTTGCATAGCCGATTGCTGATTTGGAACTCTGGAGATTGCCCCTTCCAGAAAGCGGCTCGCTTCCTGGAAGGGAGGTTTGTTCAGACTTCGGTTCATGTCGCAGCCACCATTAACCCACAGTCGCGAAGCAATTCTGGCGGCCGCCGAACGGCTCTTTGTCGAACGCGGCTACCGTGGCATCTCCATGCGCGAGATCGCCAGCGAAGTCGGCATGACCAAAGCCGCCCTCTATTACCATTTCCGCGATAAGGAGCAGCTGTTTGTCGCGCTGTTGAACAATGTGCTTGACGAACTTGCCGCCCTGATCGAGCGCTGTCGCGCAGAAAACAGCTCTCACCGTGCACAAATTGAGGCTATCATTCGACAGGTCATGTTGCTGCCGCTGGAACGGCGCGCCAGTCTGCGCCTTGCCAGCCAGGAATTAGCCAACCTTGACGCAATCACGCGCCAACAATTTGTCGAGCGCTATCACTCTCAATTTATTGACCGCATCACAGCCATTCTTGCCGAAGGCATTGCACAAGGCGAGTTCAGGCCGGTCGATCCGCAAATTGGCGCGTGGGCGCTGTTGGGGATGATGTATCCTTACTTTCATGTTTCACCCGTCGCTGGAAAGGCGCCAACCGTCGTGCTGATTGAGCAATTGTCTATGATTTTTTTTGATGGATTGCAAGCCTGATATGTGAATTGATGTCCTGTTCGTTGCATCCTCTTTAATCGTCTCCTCCTGGTCAGTTGACCAGTTTCTTGACTGCACATTTGACTATTGGGAATCTCCCCACGTGCATGACGCAGCGTGGGGAGATTCTGCTTTATAGTGGGTTAGCCCTGTGGCCTTATTCTTTGCAAGGAGGATTCTGCAATGTTAGTTCGTGAGCGTATGACATCGCCAGCGGTGACCATCTCCCCTGGCACGCCATTTCAAGAGGCGCTAAAGTTGATGCGCGACAAAAAGTTCAGGCGGCTGCCAGTCGTGGATGAGGCGGGCAAGGTTGTGGGAATTGTGTCGGAGCGCGACCTTCTGCACGCGTCGCCGTCGCCGGCAACTTCGCTGAGTGTGTGGGAAGTGAACTATCTGCTGTGGAAGTTGAAAGTCAGCGACATCATGACGCACAACGTGCTGACTATCAACCAAAACATGCCCATCGAGGACGCAGCCAGCCTGATGGTGAATCACAAGATCGGCGGCCTGCCCGTGGTGGATGACGCCGGCGTCATTGTCGGTGTAATCACCGAGACCGACATTTTCAAAGCCTTTGTCGAAATGTTGGGTGGGGGACAGCCAGGGTTGCGGCTGACGGTTCAGGTGCCGCCTGGAGCGGGCACGCTCGCCAGACTCTCCGGCAAGATCACCGAGCTGGGTGGATTGATCCTGAGCGTAGGCTCGATGTCGCGCGAAACCGACAACGAGCGTGAGCTGATCATCAAGGTGACCGGCGTCACCAAAGAGACGTTAATTCCTGCCATTGAGGCGCTTGGCGACCATGTCGTCGATGCGCGCGAGGTATAGCGGCAAAGATCGAGAGGAACCTACAATGCCAAGAGCACTAGTCACGATTGACGGCAACGAAGCAGCGGCGTACATCGCATACAAGACGAACGAAGTTGCCGCAATCTATCCGATCACCCCTTCTTCTCCGATGGGCGAATTGGCTGACGCCTGGAGCGCCGCCGGTATGCGCAACATCTGGGGGAGCGTGCCGACGGTGGTGGAGTTGCAATCCGAGGGTGGGGCGGCTGGCGCGGTGCACGGTGCACTACAGACCGGCTCGCTGACCACGACCTTCACCGCCAGCCAGGGCTTGCTGCTCATGATCCCCAATATGTACAAAATCGCGGGCGAATTGACCAGCACCGTCTTTCACATTGCGGCGCGTTCGCTGGCGGCGCAGGGACTGTCGATCTTCGGCGACCACAGCGATGTGATGGCGGCGCGCAGCACTGGTTGGGCGCAGTTGTTCGCCGGCTCGGTGCAGGAGGTGATGGACATGGCGTTGATCGCACAGGCGTCAACGCTAGAGGCGCGCGTGCCCTTCCTGCACGTCTTCGATGGCTTCCGCACTTCGCACGAAGTCGCCAAGATCGAGCAACTCGACGATGAAGACATCCGCGCCATGATTGACGACGAACTGGTGCGCGCTCATCGGGCGCGTGCGCTCAATCCCGAAAAGCCGGTTATGCGCGGCACGGCGCAGAATCCCGATGTCTATTTCCAGGCGCGTGAGAGCGCCAATCCTTTCTATCTGGCGACGCCCGGCATCGTGCAAAAACAGATGGACAAGTTCGCCCGGCTGGTGGGGCGTCACTATCACCTGTTCGACTATTTCGGCGCGCCGGACGCCGAGCGCGTCATTGTGATCATGGGATCAGGCGCCGAAGCTGCGCACGAAACTGTGGACTGGCTCAATGCGCGCGGGGAGAAAGTCGGTTTGATTAAGGTGCGTCTCTTCCGTCCCTTCTCGGTCGAACACTTTGTCAAGGCGCTGCCAGAGACAGTCAAGGCGATTGCCGTTCTCGACCGCACCAAAGAGCCAGGCGCTGCGGGTGAGCCGCTTTATCAGGATGTGCTGACGGCGTTGGCGGAAGGCATGATGGCAGGTTGGTCGCCTTTTGCACAGTTGCCAAAGGTGATCGGCGGGCGCTACGGCCTCTCGTCGAAGGAATTCACGCCGGCGATGGTCAAGGCCATCTTCGACGAGCTTGGCAAAGCGCAACCCAAGAACCACTTCACGATCGGCATCTTCGACGATGTAACGCACACGAGTCTCGACTACGACCCCACGTTTTCGACCGAGTCAGACGAGGTGGTGCGGGCGCTCTTCTGGGGGCTTGGCTCCGACGGCACAGTGGGCGCCAACAAGAATTCGATCAAGATCATCGGCGAGGAGACCGACAACTACGCGCAGGGCTACTTTGTCTACGACTCGAAGAAGTCGGGTGCGCGCACAGTCTCGCATCTGCGCTTTGGCACAAAGCCGATCCAGAGCACCTATCTGATTCAAAAAGCGAACTTCATCGGCATCCATCAATTTGGCTTTATCGAGCGCTATGATGTGCTGAGCGCAGCGCAGGAAGGCGCTGTTTTACTGCTCAACGCACCCTATCCGGTCGATGAATTATGGGATCATCTGCCGCGCATCGTGCAGCAACAGATCATCGACCGCAAGCTCAAGGTTTATACGATCGACGCCTATGCCGTCGCCGCCGAGCAGGGTATGGCCGGACGCATTAACACTGTGATGCAGACCTGCTTCTTTGCCATCAGCAACGTGTTGCCCCGCGAGGAAGCCATCGCCGAAATCAAGAAGGCCATCGAGAAAACCTACGGCAAGCGCGGCGAAGCGGTTGTGCGACGCAACTATGCGGCGGTGGACGCCACCTTAGCCAACTTGTTTGAGATGAAGGTTCCCAGCAAAGTGACTAGCACGCTCGAGCTGCCGCCGCCTGTGCCCGCCGAAGCGCCTGCGTTTGTGCAGGAGGTCACCGCAATGATGATCAAGGGCGAGGGCGACCTGCTGCCCGTGAGCGCACTGCCGGTTGACGGCACTTACCCAACTGCAACGACGCAATGGGAAAAGCGCAACATCGCGCTCGAAGTGCCGGTCTGGGATCCGGATGTGTGCATCCAATGTGGCAAGTGCGTCTATGTCTGCCCGCACGCCGTGATTCGCTCCAAACTGGTCGAGCCGGAGCTGTTGGCGGATGCGCCCGAGGGCTTCCTCACTGCACCCTCAAAATGGCGCGAATTTCCGGATCGCAAATATACGCTGCAGGTTGCGGTCGAAGATTGCACCGGCTGCCAGCTTTGCGTCGAAGTCTGCCCGGCGAAAAATAAGCAGGCGGTCGGGCGCAAGGCAATCAACATGGAGCCGCAACTGCCACTGCGCGAACAGGGCGCCCGTCACTGGGATTTCTTCACGAAACTGCCGGAGACGCCGCATGTCGATACGCTCAAATGGAACAACGTCAAAAATGTGCAGCTCTTGCAACCGCTCTTCGAGTTTTCGGGAGCGTGCGCCGGCTGTGGCGAGACGCCATATCTGAAGCTGATCAGCCAGCTTTACGGTGAGCGTTCGGTGATCGCCAACGCCACCGGCTGTTCGAGCATTTACGGCGGCAACCTGCCGACGACGCCGTGGTCAGTCAATCCCGAAGGTCGCGGCCCGGCTTGGTCAAACTCGCTCTTTGAGGACAACGCCGAATTCGGTTTCGGAATGCGCATCACGCTCGACAAGCAGAACGAATATGCCCGCGATCTGGTGAACCGCCTGCGCGACGTGATCGGCAATGATCTGGCGGACGCATTGCTCAGCGCCGATCAATCGGACGACGCCGGCATCGCCGCACAGCGCGTGCGCGTCGAGCAGTTGCGGCAGGCGCTTGCCGGGGTGGATACGCCCGAAGCGCGCGACCTGCTCAGCCTGGCGGACAAATTGATCTGGAAAGATGTCTGGATTGTCGGCGGCGATGGCTGGGCTTATGACATCGGCTACGGCGGTCTCGATCACGTGCTGGCAAGCGGGCGCAACGTCAACGTGATCGTGCTCGACACCGAAGTCTATTCCAACACGGGCGGGCAATCCTCGAAGTCGACGCCGTTGGGCGCCGTGGCGAAATTTGCCGCCAGCGGCAAACGCACGCCCAAGAAAGACATCGCCAAGATGGCGATGGATTACGGTTATGTCTATGTTGCACGCGTGGCAATGGGCGCCAACGATGCTCAGACGCTGCGTGCGATCCAGGAGGCGGCGTCCTACGACGGGCCTTCGCTGATCATCGCTTACAGCCATTGCATTGCGCATGGCATCAACATGGCGAAAGGTATGGATCAGCAAAAGCTGGCGGTCGAGTCTGGACATTGGCCCCTGTATCGCTATGACCCACGCCTGCGCGCCGAAGGAAAGAATCCTTTCCAACTCGACTCCAAAGCGCCGAAGATTCACTTCCGCGAATATGCCATGAATGAGACGCGCTATCGCATGTTGATGCAATCCGACCCGCAGACAGCGGAAGAGTTGATGCAAGAAGCCGATGAAGTGATCGCCCGGCGCTGGAAAGAACTGGAGTATCTCGCGGCCGAGCCGGTGTGAGCGCACGAGTGCAGCGCGTGGCGGGGGGATGGCCGCTCGAACGTCAACGATGACGGGTCGCCTGGAGGAATGGTGCTCCCCACCGAACCCGTTATGCGCTGCACTCTGCGCCACAGCAGTGAATAGGGATTTCGCAAGCCAGAGGCGGCGAACGCGCTGTCATTGTGCAACTAACCAAAGACCCATAGGAGGAATTGACCTATGATCGACCTGACAACGAATTACCTGGGCATGAAGCTGAAACACCCAGTCGTCCCTTCGGCGTCGCCGCTTTCTGACAGCCTGGACAAGATCAAACGGCTGGAAGACGCCGGCGCGTCGGCAATCGTGATGTATTCGCTTTTTGAGGAGCAGATTGTGGGCGAAAGCCATCTGCTCGACCACTACCTTTCCTACGGCGCCGAGAGTTTCGCCGAAGCGCTGGATTACTTCCCGGAGATGGATAGCTACAATGTTGGTCCGCACGCCTATCTCGACCTGATCCGCCGCGCCAAAGAGAGCGTGCAGATTCCGATCATTGGCAGCCTCAACGGCGTCTCGACTGGCGGCTGGGTGGAGTATGCGCGCATGATCGAAGAGGCTGGCGCCAACGCGTTGGAGCTGAACATCTACTACATCCCCACTGACCCGGCGCTGACCGGCGCCGAAGTCGAGCAGATGTATCTCGATGTCGTGCACGACGTAAAGGCGAACATCTCGATTCCGCTGGCGGTCAAAGTTGGGCCGTTCTTCAGTTCGTTTGCCAATATGGCGATGAAGCTGGCAAAGGCCGGCGCCGATGGCCTGGTGATCTTCAACCGCTTCTACCAGCCCGATTTCGATCTCGAAAGGCTGGAAGTGGTGCCAAACCTGACGCTATCGAGTGCGTGGGAACTGCGCACGCCGCTCCGCTGGGTGTCGATCCTCTATGGCCGCGTGCCGGTGGATTTTGCCGTTACACGCGGCGTGCACTCGTACGAGGATGTGTTGAAAGGCGTGATGGCAGGCGCCAATGTCACGATGATGGCGTCGGAGCTGCTGCGCAACGGCATCCAACGCATCGGCTTGATCGTGCAGGAGGTGGCGCGCTGGCTGGAGGAGCATGAATATGATTCGCTGGCGCAGGCGCGCGGCAGTATGAGCCAGCAAAATGTAGCGGAGCCGGCTGCATTCGAGCGCGCCAATTACATGAAGGTCTTGCAGTCGTGGAAATTCGACCCGACCGGCGTCCTGATGCGATAGCGATTGAACATCTGGACAAGGCTGGAGAGGAGCATGTGAGACGACGGCGCACAAACCGCCGCACATGCCCACTCTGATGACTCCCTACAGGAGGTGAACACGATGAAGCGTAAGATTCTGATCCCACTTGATGGGTCGGACTTTAGTTTGCAGATTGTGCGCGTCGTGCTCGATTTCTTCGATCCGCGTGATGTGTCGCTGGTGTTGCTGCGTGTGGCGGCGCCGCCAAGCCTACCACTGGAGATTTCTTCGACGCGCACCATGTTGACAGGCAGCTACCCGCTCTCTGGCTCCTATGAAACCTACAGCACGGCGGTGGAGCAAGGCTACAGCGAGGTTGAGGCGGAGCTACAGACATTGCGCAACGGTCTGCTCGCCGAGCTTCGTCCCGAAGCAGACCGCCTGCGTGAAATGGGATATGGGGTCAAAGTCGAAGTGCAGTTCGGCGACCCGGCGCAACGCATCGTGCAATATGCCAACGAAGAAGGCATTGGGCTGATTGCGATGGCGACTCATGGTCGTTCTGGTTTAGGGCGGCTGGTCATGGGCAGCGTAGCGGAGCGCGTGTTGCGCAGTTCGACTGCACCGGTGTTGCTGCTGCGCCCGGAGTCGGCCGCAGTAGTCAAGACCGCTGGCGAGAAACTGGCGTTGGCGCTCAGCAAAGCTGCACGGTTGCGCATGGCTGTGGCAACCGATGGCTCCACATTTGGACAACGCGCGGTCACGCTCGCCACCCATCTGCAGAAAATCTTGGTGGGTGATCTGACGGTGTTGGTGATTGCCTCGGATCGAGACGGGGTGGATAAAGCGCACCAGGTGATGACCGATACGCTTGCGCTCCTGCCGCCCGAAGCGAACGGCGAGAAGTTTGCGCGCACCATTGTGCCGCTGGTGGGTTACGCCGACGAGGTGCTGCTGAGCTACCTCAACGCCAACCCGATTGACCTGCTGGTGATCGGCGCGTTTTCGGATCGCGGGGCTGGCGGCGTCAACGCGGTTGGACCAACCGCACATCGCATCGTGCAGGAAGCGCCGATGACTGTGTTGCTGACCAAAGGACATCGTCACACCTTCCGTCGTGTGTTGGTCTGTGCCGGCGTTGAGGATGATGCAGTCGTCACGGTCGGCGCTCAGTTCGCGCAGGCGCTCGACGCCAGGCTCGATCTGCTCCATGTCATGCCTCCGTCGGCGGCGCCTTACCTCTCCACCGATTCCGCCGCCACGATGGATGTGGAAGCAGCGATCTCGCAAGGCACGCGACTCTCCGCCGTGCTGCACGAATGGGAGCGCAAACTCGAGGCGCACGGCTACAACCGATCCTCGATCATCTTACAGCCCGGCTCTGTGCAAGAAGTGATCTTGCAGCGTTCGCGTGAAACAGGGTATGATTTGGTTGTAGTGGGCAGCGAATCCAGCCCCGGCCATTTTCCAGGCAGCATTGCCAACACGATCGTCCGCTATGTCGAGCAATCGGTGTTGCTTGTTCGTATCCGTTCAACCTGAGGCGCACAGCGCCGCACAGGCTACGTGAGGAGGCTCCCCATGAAAAAACGGCACTTGACCGAAGTGCAGGATTGGATGCGCGAGAATCCGGTCACGATCTCACCAGACGCCAGCCTTGCCGCTGCGCAAGAACTGATGAGCGAACAGGAGGTGCGTCGTCTGCCGGTGGTGCGCAACGGCGAATTGGTCGGCATCATCACCAACAGCGACATCTTGCGACAGATCCCCGCTTCGGTCGATGAAACCGACGATCACACGCGCGTCCTGCTCACGCAGCGCACCGTGGGCGAGGTGATGACCTATTCGCCGATCACGATCAACCCCAGCGCCACCATTCAGGAAGCCGCCGAGCGTATGCTTGAGTATCAGATCAGCGGTCTGCCTGTCGTGCGCAACAATAAAGTGGTCGGCATCATCACCGAGAGCGACATCTTTCGACTGGTTGTGGAGTCTTGGGCGGAGGAATAGACGAGGACGATTTTGCTGCGGTGAATTTTCGAGGAATTTTGCGCCCTTTGCTATAATTGTGTAACAACAAACAATGGGGAGCTCGGAGCGCCGGGCTGAGAGGGTGGCCGTCCTGCCATCGACCCGCTAAACCTGATCTGGGTAATGCCAGCGTAGGGAGTAAATCGAAAAGGCGTTTCCGCCTGACTGCGCTGGCTTTACCGAACATGGTAAGGCCATTTTTGTTTTCAGGAGGTCAAATCATGCGTGGGGATTGCAAGTTGCAAGTTGCGAGGGGAGCAGGGGCGCGCGGATTTGCGCCCGCACTGCAAGGCGTGTTTGGGGCGTCGATTCTTTTGCTGATTTTGGTGATGCTGTCTGCGTGCCAGCCGGTTGCGCCCGGCGCCGCGACGCCAACGCCGCTGGTGCTGGCGTCGCACAATTCGTTCAGCATCAGCGAGGAGGTGCTGACGGCGTTCGAGGCGGAGCACAACGCTACAGTGCAGGTGCTGACGCTCGGCGACGCAGGCGAGGCGCTCAACAAGATCATCCTCAGCAAGGATGCGCCGCTGGCTGATCTTTTCTTTGGCGTGGACAACACCTTCCTGAGCCGTGCGTTGGCGGCGGATATCTTCGAACCGTACACATCGCCGCTGCTGGAGCAGATTCCCGACGAACTGGAGATGGACCCAGAGCATCGGCTGTCGCCGGTCGACTATGGTTTTGTCAACCTCAACGCCGATAGCGAGTGGTTCGAGGCCGCAGGCATTCCACTGCCACAAACGTTGGAAGAACTGGCTGACCCGACATATAGAGGATTGCTGGTCGTGCAGAACCCGGCGACCTCGTCACCGGGATTGGCTTTCTTGCTGGCGACGATCGACTACTTCGGCGAGGACGGCTATCTCGACTTCTGGCGCAGCCTCAAAGCCAACGATGTGCTCGTCACCGATGGCTGGAGCGACGCTTACTTCAGCCATTTCACGGTCGGGTCAGGCGGCGAAGGCGACCGTCCATTGGTCGTCAGCTACTCCACCAGCCCGCCCGCCGATGTCGTCTACGCCACCGATGGGCGCACCGAACCGGCCAGCGTCAACATCTTCCCGCCGGGCAGCGCCTTCCGCCAGATCGAGTTCGTAGGCGTGCTCAAGGGCGCAGCACAGCCGGAGCTGGCGCGCAGGTTCATCGACTTTATGCTCGACGTACAGTTCCAGTCCGACATTCCGCTGCAAATGTTCGTCTATCCAGCCAACCCGAATGCCGCGCTGCCCGATCTCTTTGTGCAGTTTGCGCAGACGCCGGCCGATCCGGTGATCTTTGATCCGACCGCCATCGAAGCCAACCGCGAACGTTGGGTGCAGGCTTGGGTCGAACTGATGACGGAATAAAGAATTGAACGCAGATTGTGCGGATTGTGCGAATATGCGCAGAGTCAAAAGCTGTTTCTAATTCGCAGATTGCGCAGAGAGCTCTTTATCCGCATTGATCCGCACAACCTATCCGCGTTCTATTGCCATTATTGCTGCGAGGAACGCTTTGCGACGCACGCTGCTGGCGCTGCTCTATGCGCTGCCGATTCTGTTTTTGCTTGTATTCTACGTCTATCCGCTGCTGGCGATCTTGCGCGTCAGCTTCAGCGTCCCTGCGCCCGAGGTGGTCAGCCAGACGCTGGAGATGGCGGCGTCGCCGTCCTTCTGGCGCGTGCTTTGGTTCACAACCTGGCAAGCGACGCTTTCAACGGTGCTGACGGTGCTGGTCGGGTTGCCGCTGGCAGCGATCTTCGCCCGTTTTGACTTCCCGGGCAAAGGGATTATGGCTGCGCTGCTGACCATTCCCTTCGTGATGCCGACGGTCGTAGTGGCGCCGGCGTTTCTGGCGCTGATCGGGCGCAACGGCGTGCTCAACACCTGGCTGCAAGCGAGCTTCGGCCTGACTGCACCGCCGCTCCAGCTCGAACAGACGATCGGGCTGATTCTGCTGGTTCATGTCTTCTACAATGTCGCTATCGTGATCCGCACTGTCGGCGGCTTCTGGAGCAATCTGTCGCCGAGTCTGGGCGAAGCCGCCGCCGCGCTGGGCGCACGGCCATGGCAGATTTTCCACACCGTGACATTGCCGCTGCTGGCGCCAAGCATCCTGGCCGCCAGCCTGCTTGTGTTTCTCTTTTGCTTTACCAGTTTTGGCGTGGTGTTAATTCTTGGCGGGCTGCGATTTGCCACCATCGAGGTGGAAATCTATCGGCAGGCAGTCAGCTATTTCAACCTGCCGCTGGCTGCTTTTCTCAGCATTGTACAGTTGGGCGTCACCTTTACGGTCATGGTCATCTATACGCGGATGCAAGCCGGGTTGAGCCGTTCGCTGCGTCGGCGGCGACGTTCGCAGCCGCGACGTCCCGCCGATCTCCGGCAGTGGCTGTTGGTCGGCGGGGCGCTTTGTGTGACGGCGTTGGGCGTGTTGGCGCCGCTGGCGGCGCTGGTTGTGCGCAGCTTCACGCTCGGCGATCCGGGACTGACGCTCATCTACTATCAGGCGCTTGGACAGAATCTGCGCCAG
The DNA here is from genome assembly GCA_016861025.1 of Chloroflexota bacterium. Lineage (GTDB taxonomy): Bacteria > Chloroflexota > Anaerolineae > Caldilineales > Caldilineaceae > Caldilinea. The sequence goes on along the minus strand of BOKO01000005.1, from coordinate 117,134 downwards.
AGCGCTTTCTTTGCGCCGCCGGTCGCCGCCATCGGCAACTCGCTGCTCTATGCAGCGGCGACGCTGGCGATCAGCCTGCCGTTGGGCGTGATTGCAGCATACATGCTGGCGCAGCCGCGCTCGCGCTGGGCTGCCGTGCTCGATCCGTTATTGCTACTGCCGCTGGGCACATCGGCGGTGACGCTTGGCTTTGGCTACATCGTGGCGATGGGGCCGTTGCGTGCGTCGCCGTGGCTGGTTCCAATTGCACATTCGCTGATTGCGCTGCCTTTTGTTGTGCGCTCCTTTCTGCCTGCATTGCGTGCGCTCGACCAGCGTCTGCGCGATGCGGCTTCCATGCTTGGCGCCACGCCGTTGCGTCGCTGGTGGACGATCGATGCGCCGTTGCTGGTGCGTGCGCTGTTGATCAGCGCCGCCTTTGCGTTTGCGATCAGTCTTGGCGAGTTCGGCGCCACACTCTTGATTGCGCGCCCCGATCGCCCGACGATGCCGATGGTCATCTATCAGGCGCTCAGCCGGCCCGGGTTGATCAATTATGGTCAGGCGCTTGCCATGAGCACGATCTTAATGGCGGTGACTGCGTTTTCCTTGATCCTGATCGAACGATTTCGTCTGCCCGGCGAAGAGGAGTTTTGATGCTAGAGCTGCGCGATATTTATAAGCGCTTTGCGCCGGACAAGGAAGTGTTGCGCGGGATTGCGCTGACTGTGGCGCCACAGGAAATCGTTTGTCTGCTGGGGCCCAGCGGCTGCGGCAAGAGTACGCTGCTGCGCGTTATCGCCGGGTTGGAGCGTGCAGACCGCGGACAGGTGCTGTTAAATGGCGCTGATGTGGGCGAATTGCCTGCCTACACGCGCGGCGTTGGGCTAATGTTTCAGGATTACGCACTCTTTCCACATCTGAGCGTCGCTGAGAATGTCGCCTATGGGTTGCGCATGAAAAAACTGCCCGCCGCACAACGCCAACGCCGCGTTGAGGAGATGCTGGCGCTGGTCAACCTACAGAGTTACGCCGGACGCGCCGTGGACGATCTGAGCGGCGGCGAACAGCAACGGGTGGCGCTGGCGCGCACGCTGGCGCCGAATCCGTCGCTGGTGTTGCTCGATGAACCGGTCGCCAACCTCGACCGGCTGTTGCGCGAGGAGTTGATGGGGGAACTGCGGCGCATTCTGAAACAGTTGCAGATGACAACGATCTTTGTGACACACGACCAGGAGGAAGCCTTCGCTCTGGCGGACCGCATCGCCGTAATGCGCGCCGGACGCATCGAACAGGTCGCGCCGCCGGCGCAGCTCTATCGCCGCCCCATCAATACATTCGTCGCCAGCTTTTTGGGCTTTGACAATTTGCTGCCTGTCGAGCGCGCAAATCCGGCGGAGGGTGTTGTTCGCACACCGGCTGGCGACTTTCCGCTGCCAGTGCGCCCAGATCGGCCGATAGACGACTGTCGGCTGCTGATCCCACCCGACGCCGCCGTGCTCGATGACGAGCAGCCCGGCCCGACCTACATTCGCTTTGCAGGTCGTGTGTTAACCACAACCTTCCGCGGCAGTTTCTTTCGATTGGAAATAGCTTCAATGCACGGCGAGCAGCGCCTGCGCTTCGAGTTTCGCACGCGCGGTCGCGATCATCTCCTTGAACCGGGTGCGCTGATCGATCTCTGGTTGGACAGCGCTCAGATGTTATTGGTGACAGAGGGATAGAAGAAGGGAGCAAGAGTTTGTGAGTGGAAGATTCAGCGATTGAGTGATTCAGAGACTTACAGATAGACGAAGCACCCAATCTCCAATCTCAAAGCTCCTCTCACTGCGCCGGTTCAAGCAAAGTCAGTTCACTGGTGTTGGCGGGCGTCCAGCCACGGATGCCTGTCTCCGTCTCAACATACCACCAGACGATGGTGTCGGTGTTGCCTTCTTTCCAGACCGGGCCGCCGAGCAATCTGGCAGTGGCGCCGTTTTCCATAAACCCAACCGATTCGCCAGCATCGGGGCCGGGCGCCGAACGCACAAAAGAGCGATAGCCGGGACGGATGCGCGCAACCATGCCGACCATGAGCCGGTTGTCGGCCATGACGCTGGGTTCCAGCCCGTTGGTTTCAGCCTGCGGCAACGGTTCGAGCAAACCATCCGACGCAGCCAACGCTTCAAGCGGCGCTGCATCGACGGTTGGCGCCGCTCGCTCCATCGCCGCCGTTGAGACGTCTCTCAAGGCAGCGATATCGGCGGGTGATGGTCGCAATAGCGTGCGGCTGAGCAGAAACACAACGAACAAACTCAGCACAATCACAGCATAGCCCACTGCAAATGGAAAAAGGGGGATGAGGCGCTCTGGCTGATAGCGCGGGTCGGGGTTGTGATGGCTGACAAGCTCTTCTTTGAGGCGTTCGCCTTCATAGATGCGCAGTTGTGAACCGCCAAGCCCATTGCCGAGGTAGTCGGACTCAAGCAGTTGCACTGCGCGCTGATAGATTGCCGCCAGCGTTGACTCTTGCACCCGATATGGTTCGTAATACCATAATTCTGCGTGCAAGACGCGCATTTGTGGACTAACGACCACAATCAGCGTCGCGCGTTGTTCGTTTTGGTGGTCATAGATTGCATAGTAGTGAGCATTGGATGGATGTCGCACAACTTCCACATTGGGCGAGGATTCTTCGCCATTTATGCTGTCAGCAGGTGTGGTGTAGTCATCCATAGTCAATATCGCTTCTAATAGGCGCCAAGCTCGATCAATCGTTCGTCGCTGATGCCGAAATGGTGCGCAATTTCGTGCAGTACAGTCCGACGAATTTGTGTGCGAATTGCGTCTTCGTCTGGCGGACAAAACTGCAGGATCGGCCCACGAAAGATGGTGATTTTGTCGGGCGGCGTCAGGCCATAATGCGTTGTGCGTTTTGTCAGCGGCACGCCTTCGTATAATCCAAACAATGTATTGCCAGGCGGCAACCCAACGCTCTCGATCTGGCGGCGGCTGGGCCATTCCTCGACTGTCACCACCAGATTGTCGATGACGCCCCACAACGCTTCGGGGATTTCCTCCATCGCCTCGGCGACGATCTCCTCAAAGCGTCGGCGTGAGATGTAGAACCCCGGCTCCAGCATGTGCAATGTGCTCACTCCTGCGTACAGATGATCTTGACGCCGTCGATGCTGCTGTCGGTGTGGACGGCGTATAGTTCGCCTGCACGCTCCACTATCACCAGATAGCCCGGCGTAATGACGGCGGCGTAGACCATATCCGGCTGTGGGCAACCGAGACTCGCATCGGGCCACTGCACCGCTTCAACCGATTGGATGTGCAGCGCCTCGCCCTCAATCCCAAGCTGACCGGCGACAAATTGAAGTGCGGCGTCGGCAATAGCCTGTTCCTCCACTGACAAAAGCGGTGCATCGACCGGCGCCGGCGTCAAGTCGGTCGGAGAGCGCACCGGTTGACAGGCGGTCAGCGCAAATAACGCCGCAAGGACCATCACTGCCAACATCAGCGACAAAAATCGGCTGTGAAAACGCATTACGGCGTCCTTTCGTCTTACATCGCCATCGTCATCAGCATTTGGCGCAAGATGAAGATCGCAAAGAAAACCACGATGATCGAAATGTCGATCATTCCACCCAGCGGCGGGATGATTCGACGCACCGGCTCCAGCACAGGTTCGGTGATCTGATAGAGAAATTGGACAATCGGATTGTAGGGATCGAGATTGGGTATCCAGCTCATCAGTGCACGCGCCAGCAGCACCCAACTGTACAACTCAAGCACGGCAGCTAAAATTGCAAAAAGTGTGTTCATGAAGCGTCCTTTTTCTCACTGAGTGCACCAAGTTCCTGGCTGCGGCGGTACGCAGCAAAAATGGCGTCGTTGATGATGGCGCGGATGCTGGCTTTTTCTAGCTCGTAGAGACCAGCAGCGGTGGTGCCGCCCGGACTGGTGACTTGATTTTTGAGTTCGGCGGAGTGGCGTCCACTGGCGCGCATCAGCGCCACTGTGCCGTCGATGGTTTGAAGCACCATCTTTTCGGCGTCGCGGCGCGAAAAGCCCATGTGCACCCCGGCGTCGATCATCGCCTCGATCAGCAACAGCACAAAACCAGGGCCCGAGCCGCTCAATCCAGTCGCCATGTCGAGGAAACTCTCCTCATCGACCTGAAGCTGCTCGCCCATTGCGCCAAGAATATCCTCAGTCTGTTTGATCTGCCGCGCAGTGACATGATCGGTGGCCGTCCAAACCGTCATGCCCTTGCCCAGTTGACCCGGCGTGTTGGGCATGGCGCGCACGATGCGATCGTGAAAAAGCTTGTTCTGCAGCGTGGCAATGCGCGCGCCGGCAATGATGCTCAAAACCAGCGCGTCGGGGTGAATCTTGCTGTGCAGGTCTTTGCCGACTTTGGGCAGCGACTGCGGCTTGATGCTCAACACCACGATGCCTGCGTTGCGCACGGCGGTCGTGTTATCGGGCGTCACCTCAATTTGATAGGTTTTGTGAATGTAGTCGAGGCGCTCAAGCCAGGGGTCGCTTGCGATCAGGCATTCTGGCGTGGTCAGTCCCTGCGCCAGCAACCCCTTGATCATTGCCTCGCCCATCACGCCGCTGCCGATGAACGCAATTTTGGTTCCGTTGAGCATCTGTTTCATCCGTTTCTTGGTCCGAAGATCGCCGAGCCGATGCGCACAATCGTGGCGCCTTCCTCGATAGCGATCTCAAAATCATTGGTCATCCCCATCGACAGTTCGCGCCACTCTCCTTTTGGGTGCCGCGCCGTCAGCTCATCGCGCAGGCGGCGCAACCCTTGAAAAACCGGCCTTGTCCTTTCCGGCTCGACTTCAAATGGCGCCATCGTCATCAGCCCACAAATGTGCAGACCGGGCAACGCCAGCAAGTCGCCGGCTGTGACAAGCAGTTCGCCGGGCGTGAAGCCATGTTTGCTTGCCTCGCCGCTGACATTGACTTCGAGCAGCACATTCAGTACGCAGTTTGCCGCCACGGCGTCGCGGCTCAGGCGTTGCGCAATCTTGACACGGTCAACCGAGTGAATCAGTGCAAAGGGGCCGATTGCGTCGCGCGATTTACGGCTCTGGATCGCGCCGATCATGTGCCAGCGAATCGCACCCAGCCCTCGCTCCTGCGCCGCTTTGACCTTCGGCCACAGTTCCTCCAGCCGATTCTCGCCAAAATCGACCTGACCGGCCGCCAGCGCCGCCTCGATGTCTTCCAGCGGATAGGTCTTGCTCACCGCCACCAATCGCACATCGGAAGGCCGCCGACCGACGCGCTGCGCCGCCGCCGCCATCCGCATCCGCACTTCGTTCAACCGGGCGGCGATCTCCTCTGTCCGCGTCACATCGGGCATCATAATCTCAAAATTCTACCAACGAAACGAACGCGCGGCAAAGCAGAGCGAAGTCTGAATTACACCTGTTAGGGGATTTTCAACAGGTGCGTTGGGCGCCGACCAGGGGCAGGAAGATCCGCTCAGTCGGCGTGAACGGTTCGCCTGGCTCGATCGGCGTTGAAGGGAGGATGACCTCCACCGGCTCGCTCCACACGCCAGGATAACGCTGATTGGGCCAGGCGCCGGGCCCGTTCTGCTCGGCGCGCGGCTGCACACGAAAACGATAGCTGCCGGTGCAAATGGCCGCAAAGGTGGTTGCGCCAGCCTCAACATCCTCGATCACGTCGCGCCAGCGCTGGTTGGCGTCGTGCCAGTACTGGACATCGAAGAGCAGACGGTGCGAGCTGCTGGGAATCAGCGGAATGTCTGGGCCAAGCTCACCGCTCCAGGTGAGCGTGATGACGTTGTCGCCGGTGATCGGCGTCGAGGCAGTCAGCGTCGCCGTCGGCGCCTGCACCAGGCTCAACGCGTCGATGAAACCGTGATTGCCGTGCCACTGAAAGGGGCTGCGGATGCGCGCAAAGACGGTGATCGTCGGCGCCTGGGCAGTGACGCCAAGCCGCAGATTCTGCCAGCCGATGCGCGTGACGCCGTCCGGCTGCACAAAGTTGCGCCGATTCTCCACCCACTGCACTGTGTCGGCGTTGGGATCGACGCCGCCGGTCGGGTCGATGCCGAGCATCTTCGCCATGTAGTAGCCTTCGGGACAGTCGTTGCGCGGTTTGGTGTTGCTGCCGCCGCAGAGCGTGAGCATCCAGCCGCTGAGACTGTAGGCTGTGCCGCTGAAGACATGCACCTGCTGGTAAAGGCTGGCGTCGAAGGGTTTGCCCGGCGCCGCCGACCATTCCAAATCGAGCGCCTGCATCAACATGCTGTCGATGCCTTCGATGCGTTCCACGTGCGCTGAACCGTCGCAACTTTGCGGTCTTGTGAAATGAATGCGTGCGCTGTCAACGACGGGCATCGCACCGTTGTAGACCAACTCCCAGCCGTTGGGGATACGGTTAGGTGTGTCGATCAGCTCGTCCTCGGGAACCGCACCGTCGCGATAACCTGTTGTGTTGCACTCAAAGCCGCCGGCAAAGAGACGTTCGGGCGTCGCTGGCGGCACGGTCTCGCCCGCGCTATGTTCCTGTTGTGCGAACGCGGCATGCCCCATCAACATCAAAAAGAAAGCGACAACAATCGGTGCGCAATAGCGACAACTTGCAAAGTTCATGGCGACCTCCTTGTCGTCTATTCGGGCTGAATCAGCCCGCGCCGGATCGCGTACTTGACCAGTTCGACGCGGCTGTGGATGTCGAGCTTGTTCATGATATTCTCGCGGTGCCGATCCACAGTCTTGGCGCTGATCACCAGCTCTTCAGCGATCTCGCGGCTGGTGCGCCCTTCAGCGATGAGCGTCAGCACCTCGATCTCGCGTGCGGTGAGACCGTCGCCCTGCTCCTCGGAGGCGGCGTTTTTTTGCTCGGCGATGTCCTTTACCAGAAAGCGCGCCAACGTCGAGTGCAGAAAGACGTTGCCCTCGGCTACGACGCGAATCGCTGAAACCAGATCGTCGGGGGCGGCGCGCTTGGGAATATAGCCCGCTGCGCCGGCGCGCAACATGGCGAAAAAGTATTGTTCATCCTCGTGCATGGTCAGCGCCAGCACCGCAGTTTCGGGACTGATCGCCTTGATCTGTTGCGTCGCCTCGATGCCGCCCATGCCGGGCATGGCGACATCCATGATCACGACGTCAGGGTGCAACTCCTGCACCGCTGCGATTGCCTCGCCACCGCTTTCCGCCTCGCCGACGACCTGCATGTCCGGCTCGGATTGAAAGAGCATACGCAACCCCGTGCGCACAATTGGGTGGTCGTCGACCAACAGCAGACGCAGTAGTTTGTCAGGCATGGGAAGGAGTTCCTTCGTTTGTCAGGAGGGTGGCAGCGCGCCGGAGCGGCGCTTCGACGCGCACGCGCGTCCCTGCGCCGGGCGCAGTTTCGATCTCACATCGCCCATCGAGCAGAAGCGCCCGTTCGCGCATCCCAATGACGCCCCAGCCCGCAGCCGGTTGATTCGCCAGCCGATTGAGCAGCGCTGGATTAAAGCCAATGCCGTTGTCGCCAACTTCCAGTTTGACGAAGTCATCTGTGATGTCCAACGCAACAGTGACTTCGCTGGCGTTGGCGTGTTTGGCAGTGTTGGTCAGCGCTTCCTGGGCGATGCGAAAGAGCACGGTGCGATAGTCGGGCGGCAGGCGACTGTCGTCGCCGGTGCAGGTGAAGTGCGCGGCGATATGGCGGCGCTGGGCGTAACTTTGCACATACCAGCGCAGCGCAGCCGCCAGCCCCAACTCGTCAAGCTGCGGTGGGCGCAGATTGCTGATGATGTTGCGCAACTCACCCAGCGCGTTCTGCGCAAAGATGCGCATCTCTTTGACCTGAAAGACCAGCGGCGTCATCGATGGATCACAGACCGACTGCGCAAGCTGCGTCTCGACGCCGCGCAGCCCCAGCCCGATGGCGGTGAGCGATTGACCGGTGGCGTCGTGCAGCTCGCGGGCGATGCGTTGTCGCTCTGACTCCTGTGCGTCGACGATCTGGCGCAGCAACTCGGCAAGTTGTTGGCCGTGGCGCTGAGCTTCGGCTGTGAGCAGCGCGTTTTCGATGGAGATGCCAAGCTGCTGCGCCACGCCCGCCATCAACGCCATTTCTGAAGGCGCCGGGCGGTAAGGAATCGGCGAAAGCCGCACCAACACAATACTTCCATAGATGCGATGGTGAGCGGTGACCGGATAGGCGATCATCGTCGTCGGGGCGCCATGCGAGCGGCATTTTTGTTGTGGGTCGCCGGTTTCTGCGTCGGCGACAAACTCGATCACGGCGCCATCGGTATGGCGGCACATTGCCACACCGCGGTCGATGCAGACGCGCCCCAACTCAATTACCTGCGCATAAAGTGCGCTGTCGCCGTCCGCGTCGACGGCGCGAAAACCGGTGACGCCCATCACGCTCTCGCTGTGATGATTCCGGTGTGCAATCATCACCAGACCAGCATTGGCGAAAGGCAACGCCTCGATAATGCGCGCCATCGCCTGCTGCAAGCGGCTGTCGAGGCTGCCCGGCAAATCGAGCAGATTGGAGACATCCAGCAGCAGAGAGAGCTTGTGCGCGGCCAGCCGCAGTTCATCGTTCATGTTCTCCATCGCTGCAATGCTGCGCCGCTCCACCTCTAGCGCAGCCTGTTCAGCGGCAAGACGTTCACGATCAGCCTGTTCCAGCCGGCGGCGGTGTTCGATGGCAAAGGCATTCATGACGCGGATCAAGAAAAAGGTGAGTGCGACCGCCATGGCCGCGCGGAAAAGCTGAACGGGGATGCCAAACCAATCGATGAAATGGCTGCTGCTGAACACCTCTGTCCACGGCAGCGCACTGGGGCGCAAGAACAACTGACCGATGACGCCGTAGAGCAGCAGCGCCGCCGCCGCCATCACCATGTTGCGACCGAACGCTGAAATATTCATCATGCGTAGCGCGCGCTGCTCGCGCATCAATGCAATCGCCGAGAGCGCCGCCGCCGGGATCGCCAGCAGATAGCGTGACAACCCGTCGGCGATGGTGATTGCCTCCAGCGGCGCAGACTGTACATTGGCGATGAAGAGTGCGCTGACAACCGCCCACACCAGCACCAACCCAATCGCCGGGGTATAGACACGCCTCCGCGGGGCCGCAGCCGGGCTGAGCAGTTGCAGCCCAAAACAGAGCAGCATCACGAACGAGACGACCAGCAACAGCAAACGCAATATCTCTTCTTCGACCGTTGGTGTACGTCCGCTTGTTTCGAGGGCGATGCGCTGCCCCATCTCGAACCATTCGTGAAAGCCGTGCAGAATGCCGAACGCCGCCATGCACGGCAACGCCCGCGCAAAGCGCCGCCGTGAGGTCTGCCGCGTCGTCAACGCCAGCGCAACGCCCATCGTAAAGAAGGCGAGGCCGTAGAAAAAATAGACGGCGATCATGTTGCGGAGGAAGAAATCGGTGATTGGCTGCATCACGATACCCTTTACGGCGCCAGCGTGCTTACGGCGCCGGTCTGCGTCCGATCAATCCTGTGCTCTCCATGCTCATCACCAGTTCGCCGTGCTGGTTGGTCACTTCGGTGCGCATCCGCACTGCGCCGCGATCAGGCTTGCTCTGCGAAGCGCGCGCCTCCAACACAACGATGCGCGCTGAAATTGTATCGCCCGGTCGCACCGGTCGCAGCCAGCGAATCTGCTCGACGCCGGGCGATCCCAGGCTGGCGGCGCGGCTCAGAAAGTTGTCCACCATCAGCCGCATCGTCAGGCTACACGTATGCCAGCCGCTGGCAATGATGCCGCCGAAGATCGACTGTGCGGCGGCGTCTGGGTCGATGTGAAAGGGCTGCGGGTCGAACTCGCGCGCAAAGGCGAGAATCTCCTCCTCACTCACCATACGGCTGCCCAGATCAAAGACAGCGCCTGGATCGATATTCTCAAAGTAATCAAAGTAATATTGAATCGTTGGCATGTGCGAATGGCTTTCCCAGCTATCGTCAATGAATATGGCGCTTCTTAAGTTTACACCATTTCACCGCCGTCGCCGCGAAACCATATACGCGTCTGTTGGCTGCTATATCCTGTACATCCTGAATCAGTTCAGAATACGGGTGAATCTCCGCTTTCAGCTATAATCGTCAAAAAGGTCGTCAGATTACTGCCGACTGTGTCCAACCGAACATGGGGGTTATCGGCGACATCATCCATCACGCACCGCACCAGCAGTTTGCAGGAGGAGTCAACCGTGTTCGATCTTACAGGTAAGGTGGCGTTGGTGACCGGCGCCAGTCGCGGCGTGGGCAAGGGCATTGCGCTTGGGTTGGGCGAGGCGGGCGCAACGGTATACATCACCGGGCGCACCGGCGTCGAAGGCGCCAGCCCGGGCAAGTTGGGCGGGAGCGTGTTTGCCGCCGCCGAGGAGGTGACGAAAGTGGGCGGCGTCTGTCATCCCATTCTCTGCGACCACACAGATGACGCCCAAACGCGCGCCCTTTTCGACCGCATCCGCCAGGAACAGGGGCGGCTCGACATTCTGGTCAACAATGTGTGGGGCGGCTACGAACATTTCTACGACGGCGTCACCGAATTCTGGCGCGAACAGGGTTTCTGGGACATGCCCTTTGCGCGCTGGGACAAGATGTTCACGAGCGGGGTGCGCGCCCACTTCACCGCCAGCGCGCTCGCTGCCCCGCTGATGATTGCACAACGGTCGGGGCTGATTGTCAACATCTCGTTTTTCGCCGCGCAACGCGTGGATAAAGGCGTCGCCTACAGCGTCGCCAAAGCCGCCGACGACCAGATGGCGCGCTGCATGGCGCACGAACTGCGTCCACACAACGTCGCCGTCGTGGCGCTCTATCCTGGCCTGGTGCGCACGGAGTCGGTGCTTGCCGCTGCCCAATGGTTTGACATGAGCAACTCGGAATCGCCGCAGTTTCAGGGACGCGCCGTCGCCGCGCTGGCGGCCGATCCGGCAATCCTGCAGAAATCCGGCGAAGTCTTGATCACGGCGCAGGTGGCGTTGGACTACGGCTTTACAGACATCGACGGTCGCCAGCCCCGCCCGCTCACGGTGGCAGAGGCATAGGCGCTACGGTGGTTTTTGTCCTGGTTTTGTTTACAAGAATGAGGATTCCTGTACCATGTTAACCCAACCCGCCTCACTCGCTGAGCTTGCCGACCGTCTGCGCCGCGGCGACCTTGACCTTCACACTTATATCGACACACTTTGCGACCGCATCGAACAGGTCGACCCGCAGGTGCAGGCGTTTCTGCCGGAGCCGGCGCGCCGCGCCCGTTTGCACGCGGCGGCGGATGAATTGCTGGCGACCTTCCCCGATCCTGACGACCGCCCGTTCTTGTTTGGTGTACCCGCGGGCGTCAAGGATATTTTTCATGTCAAGGAGTTTGTGACCTATGCCGGAACTGCCGTGCCGCCGGAGGAGTTTGCTGGCGAGGAGGCGGTGAGTGTGCGCCGCTTGCGCGATGCGGGTGGGCTGGTCGCCGGCAAGACGGTGACGACCGAGTTTGCGTTCTTCGAGCCAGGCCCGACGCGCAATCCACATAACCTGGCGCACACGCCCGGCGGCTCCAGCAGCGGCTCGGCGGCGGCGGTGGCGGCGGGATTGTGCCCGCTGGCGTTTGGCACGCAGACGATCGGCTCGGTGATCCGCCCGGCGGCGTTCTGCGGCGTGGTTGGCTTCAAGCCGACGCTGCATCGCATTCCGTCGGCGGGGCTGGTCTACTTCTCGCGCACGCTCGACCAGATTGGCCTGTTTACGCAGGATGTGGCGGGGATGGCGTTGGCGGCGGCGACGCTGTGCGACGATTGGGAGGAGGTCAGCCTGAGCGAGGACGACATCCCCGTGCTGGGCGTGGCGGATGGTCCGTACTTGCGCCAGGCGACGCCGGATGCGCTGGCGGCGTTTCAGCGACAACTGGTGCGCCTTGAAGCGGAGGGCTTCACCGTGTGGCATGTGCCGACCTTGCTCGACATTGAGGAAGTGAACCGCTGGCATCGGCGGCTGGTCTTTGGCGAGTTTGCACGCGAACATGCGCAGATGTACGCCCGCTATCGCCAGCTCTACCGACCGCGCACCGCCGAGATCATCGAACTGGGGAAACAGGTCAGCGACGCCGAGTTGAATGACCTGCGCGGCGCGTGCATCGAGCTGCGCGACCGGCTCGAAAAACAGATGCAGCAAGCTGGCATCGACCTGTGGGTGGCGCCAGCCGCGCTGGGGCCAGCGCCGGCTGGTCTGCAATCGACCGGCGATCCCAACATGAACCTGCCGTGGACGACCGTCGGCTTCCCGGCGCTGACCGCGCCTGCGGGCCGGGTAAACGGGCTGCCGGTGGGCTTGCAACTTGTCGCCCGCTTCAGCGATGACGAACTGCTGCTTGCCTGGGCCGAGGAGATTGCCGCGATTGTGGGAGAAGAATAGACCGTGGATGACGCGGGTTGGGCGGATCAAAGCGGATCAGAATCCGCGCAAATCTGCTCAATCAGCGTCATCTGCGGTCAATCAGACGCGCTGAGGAGCCATGGAAACTGCACTGTTTGACTACGACTTGCCCGAATCGTTCATCGCCCAGCAGCCGGCGGAACCGCGCGACAGCAGCCGGCTACTGGTGCTGCATCGCGCCGACGGGCGCATCGAACATCGCATCTTCCGCGAGATCGGCGACTATTTGTGTGCGGGCGATCTGCTCGTCGCCAACGACAGCCGCGTGATTCCGGCGCGGCTGCACGGGCGCAAACCGACTGGCGGCGAGGTGGAAATTTTCCTGCTGCGCCAACAGGATGAGGACGGCGTGCAGTGGGAGTGCCTGGTGCGCGGGCGCAACCTGCGCGAGGGAACGACGGTTGGCGTGAGCGATGCGCTAGAAGCCGTCATTGTTGCGGTGACGCCGACCGGCACGCGTATCGTCGAGTTCAGCGAGCCGGTGCACCCCTATCTCGACGCACTCGGCGAAGTGCCGCTGCCGCCCTACATCACACAGTACAGTGGCGACCGTGAGCGCTATCAGACTGTTTACAGCCGGCCCGAAGGCAGCGTCGCGGCGCCAACCGCCGGGCTGCACTTCACGCCCGAACTGCTGATTGCACTGCGCGAACAAGGCGTCGCCTTCGACACCGTCACATTGCACGTCGGGCTGGACACCTTCAAGCCGGTCGAGAGCGAGCGCGTACAGGATCATATTATCCACAGCGAATGGGCGGAGTTGAGCAGCGCCACGGCGCGCCGCATCAACGACGTGACGCTGGCGGGTGGGCGCGTCGTCGCCGTCGGCACCACCACCGTGCGCACGCTGGAATGGGGCGCAACCGGCGCGCAAGGCATCGATCCCTACGACGCGCAGGCGTGTCCATGGCAGCGCGTGGCCGCGTTCGGGGGCGATGTCAACCTCTTTATCTATCCAGGCTATCGCTTCCGCGCCATCGATGCGCTGATCACCAACTTCCACCTGCCGCGCTCCAGCCTGCTAATGCTGGTCAGCGCCTTCATCGCCCAGGCGCATCCCGACGAACCGGACGCAGGCCGCTGCATCTTGCTATCGGCGTATGAGGAAGCGAAGCGCGAAGGGTATCGCTTCTTTTCGTTTGGGGATGCGATGCTGATCTTGTAAGGGAGGCGACGTACAATCGGGCTTGACGCCTTTGATTGGTTTGTTGTGAAGTGCAACCTCCAGCCATTGAGCACCATCGATCTCACCACCTATTGACTCGGACACGATTCTCGCCATCAGCCGCCGGTTCTCAACCATTCACGGTAGATGCAGCGGCAATTGATCTTTGTGCGAATCATGCTCGACTCGGATTGTTGCCGACACTTTCGTACACTATACTGCGGTAAGCTGGAATTCGCCCATGGCTGCCGGGCGAACAGCATGTTGCCGATTGCCCGTGGCGTGCTGAGCGCAATCAAGGCAACGGTGAAATTGGAGCAGCGAAGATGTGTGAAATCAGGTTGAGGCATGGCGGAACAAGGATCGTTGGTTGTCTTTATGCCTTCCGGACGGCGTGGCTACTTCGCCGAGGGCGTGACAGTGTTGGACGCGGCGCGCGAGCTGGGGGTCGGCATCGAGAGCATTTGCAGCGGCCGGCTCACCTGTGGTAAGTGCAAAGTGCGCGTCGAAGAGGGGAGCTTTGCCAAGCACGCCATCACTTCGGCGGCGGATCATCTGACGGCGATGGGCAACGAGGAGCGCGAGTTGCTGCGTTCGATGCACGCCGAAGATTGTCGCCTTTCGTGCACGGCGCAGGTGATGGGCGATGTGCTGATCTACGTGCCCGAAGAAAGCCGCGCCCACAAGCAGATCATCCGCAAGGCCGCAACCGAGCGCGTGATCGACATCGACCCGGCGGTGCGCCAATATTATGTGCAAGTCGAGGATGCTGCACTGGGCGAGCACCGCGGCGATTGGCGGCGTCTACAAGATGCGCTGGAGAAGGAAGCCGGGTTGAGCGCCCTGACCATCGACCTTCATGCGCTGCGTCAACTGCAGCCGGCGCTGCGCCAGGGTAAGCGCGCGCTGACCGTGCTGGTGTGGAACGACCGCGAAGTGATCGAGGTGCGCGCCGGCTACGCCGAAGGCATCTACGGGCTGGCAGTGGACATCGGCAGCACGACGGTGGCGGCGTATCTGTGCGACCTGCGCACAGGCGAAGTGTTGGCGACCGAGTCGGCGATGAACCCACAGATCACCTTTGGCGAAGACCTGATGAGCCGCGTCTCCTACGTGATGATGCATGACGACGGCACAGAGAAGATGCACGACGCCATCATCAAGGCGCTTAACAAGCTGGCGGGACAGGCGGCGCACACAGCGGGGCTGAAGCTGCGCGATATCCATGAGATGGTCGTGGCAGGCAACACGACGATGATCCACCTGTTTCTCGGCGTTGACCCGCGTGAACTGGGTGGCGCACCTTTTGCGCTTGCCAACCGCGATGCAATGGACATCAAGGCGCGCGATCTGGGTCTCCGGCTTCATCCGGCGGCGAATGTCCACGTCCTGCCGTCGGAAGCCGGTCATGTCGGCGCCGACAACGTAGCCGTGCTCATCGCCGAGGAGCCGCATCGCCAGGATGAAATCGAACTGATTGTCGACGTCGGCACCAACGCGGAGATTGTGCTCGGAAACTCGACGTGGCTGATGAGCGCGTCCAGCCCAACCGGGCCAGCTTTTGAAGGCGCGCAGATCAGCGCAGGGATGCGTGCGGCGCCAGGCGCCATTGAACGGGTGCGCATCGACCGCATGACCGGTTACGCCAACTTCCGCGTCATCGGCGACGAGCGCTGGTCGGATGATTGGGATGTACACGCCCCGTCGGCGATCGCAGGCAAGCCGGAATATCTGGCTGCCGGCATCTGCGGTTCGGGCATCATCGAGGTCGTGGCAGAGTTGTTCCTGGCCGGAATTCTCCAGGCCGACGGCCGCTTCAACGCTGCGCACCCGACCGACCGGCTGGTGTGGGAAGGCCGCCGCGGCGCCTACATCCTGGCGACGCCAGAGCAGACCGCCAATGGTCAACCGCTCTACGTGACACAGGATGACGTGCGCAACATCCAACTGGCGAAGGCTGCGCTCTACGCTGGGGCGAAAATTTTGATGAAACGCGCTGGTGTTGAGAGCGTCGACCGGATTGTGCTGGCGGGGGCGTTTGGCAGTTACATCGATCCGTTGTACGCTTTGGTCTTGGGGTTGATCCCCGATTGCGACCCGCAGCGGATCACAGCGGTCGGCAATGCTGCTGGCGATGGCGCCCGCATTGCGTTGCTCAATCGAACAAAACGCCGTGAGGCGATGGAATTGGCGCACAGCGTGCGCTACGTCGAAACCGCTGTGGCGCAAGATTTTCAGGATGAATTCGTGGGGGCGATTCACATCCCCCACGCCAGCGACCCATATCCGCATCTGGTGGACATCTTGCCCGAACCGGCGGCAGCGGAGACAACACCCTCGCGCCGACGGATGCGTGCTCGATAGGAAGTGAAAGGCGTCGCACCTGACGCCAGGGAGGAGTGCGAATGACAATCGACACAGTACTCGAACCGCCTGCGCTGCAGACGGCTGCAGCAGGTGGGGATATCAATCCAAAGCCAGAAATCGTCTACCCAGAAAGCGATGGCAAACCGATGGCGGACAACACCCGACAATTTCGCTACATCGTGACGATTCAGGGAGGTCTCGACGCATTGTTCAGGGATGACCCTGATGTCTTTGTCGCGGGCGATCTGCTCTGGTATCCGGTCGAGGGCAACAACCAGGTGCGCGTGGCGCCGGACGTGATGGTGGCATTTGGTCGGCCTAAAGGGGATCGTGGCGCCTATCTCCAGTGGCGCGAGGGCAACATCGCGCCGCAGGTCGTCTTCGAGGTGCTATCGCCTGGCAATACACCACTGGAGATGGCGCGCAAGCTGAATTTTTACGAACGGTACGGCGTGGAAGAGTATTACGTCTACGATCCGGATCGCGGTGAACTGGCTGGCTGGCGGCGCGTGGGTGACAAGTTCGAGGAGGTCACACCGATGGAAGGCTGGATCAGCCCACGTCTTGGCGTGCGTTTCAACCTGGAAGGTGCAGAACTGGTTCTGACGCGCCCCGATGGCCGCCGCTTTGAGACTTTTGTTGAACTAAACGAGCGCGCTGAGGCCGAACGCCAGCGCGCTGAGGCCGAACGCCAGCGCGCTGAGGCCGAACGCCAGCGCGCTGAACGCCTGGCAGAGCGACTGCGGGCGCTTGGCGTCGATCCTGCTGAACTGTGACATCGAACCGAAAACTGAGTGAGACATCCAGCGGAGAGCAGCTCATGAGTGAAGAAATTATCTTGTCCGAACTGTCGTTGGAAGACCTGTACGAACTGATGAAAGAGGATCTCTACGATGGACTGGCTGAAGAGATCGAGGAAGAAGTGCGTGAAGCGCTAGGGCGTGGTCAGGCGCCCTATGAGGTGTTGACCAAAGGGTTGGTCGCCGGCATGGAGATTGTCGGCAACGACTTCCGCGACGGCATCCTGTTTGTACCTGAAGTGTTGATGGCGGCAAAGGCGATGAAGGCGGGCATGGCGATCTTGCGTCCGCTGTTGGCGGAGACCGGCGCCGAGAAGATCGGCAGCATGGTCATCGGCACGGTGAAAGGCGACATTCATGACATCGGCAAGAACCTGGTGACGATGATGATGGAGGGCGCCGGCTTCGAAGTGTACGATCTGGGCATCAACAACTCGGTGGAAAGCTATCTGGAAGCCATCGAGAAGCACAACCCTGACATTCTTGGTATGAGTGCGCTGCTGACGACAACCATGCCGTATATGAAGGTCGTAATCGACGCGCTCAAGGAAAAGGGCATTCGCAAGGACATCATCGTATTGGTCGGCGGCGCGCCGCTGAACGAGGCTTTCGCCGAGGCGATCGAGGCGGACGCCTACTGCCGCGATGCCGCCGTCGCCGTCGATACAGCGAAGAAGTTTATAGCGATTCGACGGGGTGTAGCTGCGTGACGTGTCGCTGCGTGATGGGACGCAGCAAAGGAGGATGAGATGGTGGCAGCAACGGTGCAGGCTGCTATGGCTGCGCAAGCCGGCGGAGCGCAAAAAACACCGCGCCTGGAAAACGGCGACCACCTGACGCGCGCCGAATTCGAGCGTCGCTACGCCGCCATGCCGGACGTAAAAAAAGCCGAACTCCTCGAAGGGATGGTGATTATGCCTTCTCCGACTCGTCATCAACGTCATGCTGTGCCGCACAACGCTGTTGCCACCTGGCTGGGCGTCTATTCGGCCACTGTTCCGGGCACCCAGGTCAGCAACAATGTTAGTTTACGCATTGACCAGGATAATGAATTTCAGCCCGATGTGCTGCTGCGAATTGTCGAAACGGCTGGCGGCAACTCCCATGTTGCCGACGATGATTACCTCGAAGGCGCACCAGAACTGATTGCTGAGATCGCCGCCAGTTCGGTCTCCTACGACTATAACGTCAAGCGCCATGTTTATCGTCGCAACGGCGTGCGCGAGTATCTGATCTGGCGCGTGGACGATGGCGCCATCGACTGGTTTTCACTCGAAGAGGGCGAGTACGTTGCCCTGCCAGCCGACGACGCCGGTGTGATCCGCAGCAAGGTCTTCCCTGGCCTGTGGCTGGCGACCAAAGCGTTGCTGGCGGGCGATCTGGCGACTGTGCTGGCGACGCTGCAGCAAGGGCTGCAAAGCGAGGAGCACGCAGCGTTTGTGGCCCATCTCGGTCACAACCAACGATAACGAAGTCAGACAATAGTCTTTCATCGTCTCAAGGCGCCGCGTCAGCTACACAGCGGAAGCCAACTGTGCCGCAGCGATCCAGGGACGGCGCCATCAACAGAAACTTGTGGTGGTAATTCACCGGCTGGGGGCCCCCTTCAGCGTACCAGTGCGAGCCGAGCGCTGTGTAATAACTTCCACCCCGAATAAAACACCATTGATGCCATCCGTCGCTACAAACAACGTCGATCCATTCCCACACATTGCCAACCAGGTCGGCTACACCGAATGGACTCACGTTCTGTGGATATTGGGCAACCGGTGTGGTGCCAACGCCATTTCCGTTGCAAAAGGCAGGGTTGAAGGTATGCCCCCATGGCCACGAGTAAGTTGTCGATCCTTGCGCGGCCCATTGCCACTCAATATCTGTTGGCAGGCGCTTGCCCGCCCAACTAGCATACGCCCTGGCATCATCCAAACTGACCCAAACCACCGGGTGATCGGCCAGTGCTTCAGGAAAACCGTCTGTCCAATGGCGAAGAAAATTGTGATTATCGAACGGTTGGTAACGACTTGCCTGGAGAAATTGCAGGAATTGACGGTTGGTGACCTCATAGCGATCCATCAGGAACGCTTTCATGGGCACCGTGCGCGGGCCTTCATCGTAGAGAATAAACCCTCCTTCCCGAAACCGATGAGTGGCTTGGTAGTGAAATTCTCCAGCCGGAACTAGAACCATATTGTCATCGCTAAGTGTGTTCTGCCGCATAAGTCAGTCTTCCGAATTTACGTAAACCTGGTCGATGACGCGCCGTCCTCGCATCAGACGGATATGTTGTGGCCATCGTGAACATGGCAGCTTCATCCACTGCGTAGACGGCGTCAGGGTGTCATATCCACACTGCTCGTTGCCGATCTCCACAACTTCGTCTCCAACAAAATGCCGGAGCCGGAACATCATCTGCCGTCTATCAACGTCAATGCAAATCGGGTATTCGACAATGCAACCAACGGAATGCGGCTCAATTCTACCGGTTAAAATTCCCTCTGGCGCAACCTGCGCATGACAGCCATGCCAGACATCAACCATGTGATGGTCTGGTTGAGGGGTAAGCTGTAGAAGGCGCCCCGCCACCGGGCATTCCCCCGCGTTGTAAAAAGTCCACATGCGCTGTGCAGCGCCGGCAAACTCGTTGGTAAAGAGGCTCGGCTGGAGGGTTTCAATCAGCGGCGTCGGAGAGTCGCCATTCAGCGCATCCAGATTGTCACGGAATATCGTTCGGCACTTCTTCACGAGCGCTGCCTCCGCAGGAGTGTAGGGTAAAGTAAGTCCGAACACATCCATCCAAATCACCCAGCCCATGCCGTTAAAAAAGGCGCGCTGAATAATGCGAATGCGATCGTCGCCCATCGCATGGCGGTTGATAACGAAGAGACGATGCTCTGGCAATACAAAACGCCAAAGATCGATCATCGGCATGTATTCTGGTGCTGCACTCCAGTTGCCTTGCCTTCCATCGCGCGTGTATGACTGTTCCCAACTGCCGGTGACGAGTTCAACGGCTTTGCCCTGTGCCCGCAACTCGCTACAAAATACAACGCCGGCTTTGAGCCTGTCGATAGACTGTCGGAATTCGGGAGTGATCATGTCAAGCGTGTCGAGGAACACGCCGTCGGCGTCGAGATCGCCGATCAGGCGCGCCAGTTCTTCATGGTCTGGTGGACCGGCGCATCCGCGCACTTCATGCGAGTGATCCCAGGGCAGATAGGGTACGAAGAAGCGTACACCGCGTGCATGAGCGCGTTCGGACATTGCGCGCAACGCCTGTCTTCCGCCCGGCACATCATCGTAGAATTCCCACTGTGTGCGTTCATCAATGCCGAGTCGCGGATATCCACCCCAGATTAGAAAGCCATCATATCCACCAAAATCACGTTCTCCTTCATCAAGGAAACGATCCACATTGAATCTGTTGCGATCCAGGTCGAGAATCTCTCGACCATACAAAAAGGTGAAGTGAATGACGAGCTGCTCGTTGTACCACCTCAAATCTTCACGTGAATACTCGGTCAGATCAAGGTGTGAACGTAGAAAGTTGCGCACTGTGGCAAACGCTTTGCGCCAGCCACCCTCTGTCAGGACGACTTGACCACAGTAAACAGTCGTTGGGTCTGGAGTGACAGTGAACTCTATCCCCGGCGAGTGCATTAAGGAGTGCGGAGTGTAGCGATCTTGCAGCAACTTCCCCTCTTGTAATAACACCAACGCCCGCTCGCCATCGGTGGCAACCATCGGCGCCTGATCATTGCGATACCGTAGCAGGGGAATTTTCTGTGGATTTTCAAGACTAAACAGGTCGATCCAGTGCGTATTGTTCCCTACGGATAGTTGTTGGAGGAATGGGAAACATATCCATACCTGCTGCACTGAACCTTGCAATGAAACAGACCAAACAAAGCGATCACCCTCATTCTCCGTCTGAATCGTGACGGTAAAATCGCCGCACCGGGTTCGGAAGCAGATCTGGTAGGCGCCGCTGCCAAGATCGATGTGTTGCACAGGCGCAATATCTTCGCCATCAACATGAATTTTACACAGCCAGGCTGCTGTGGCCTTCAGAAATGGCGACAAGACAGCCAGATACTCTGTATCGCCCATCCCTGATTCACGTTTAATTTCAACGCTCCAATATGGTTTCCGATCCGGTTCCATGACGATCTCCGCCGAACAGATGTTGTTGAGTTCTGGGTGGTCGCGTTATATCGCCCGCCATCTTCCCTGAAGCTCGAAATAGGTGATGGGAAGATGACAGGCCAGTTTCGAGGTCAGTAAAGGAAAGCAATCGATTGTGAATTTAGCCCTTCATCCCAGTGAGGACAATGCCCTTGACAAAATACCGTTGGAACAAGATGAACAGTAAAACAATAGGCATTACTGACAATGTAGATGCTGCCATAATAGCCGGCCAGTTTGGAGAACGGTATCCTGCAAACATGGACAAGCCAACCGAAACAGTCATTTGTTCCAGTCTTCGCAAATAGAGCAACGGTCCGAAAAAATCGTTCCAACTTGCCACAAAGGCGAATAACATGACAGTTAATAACACAGGCATTGAGTTCGGTATAAAAATCTGCCACAGTATGCGAAGGGAACCGGCGCCATCAACACGCGCCGCATCTTCTAAATCTTTCGGGATGGTTAGAAAGAACTGACGAATCAAGAAGATATAGAATGCGTTGCCAAAAAATGCAGGCACAATTAAAGGTAAATAGGTATCTAGCCAGCCCAACTGCCGAAAGATCACATAGACAGGTATGATAGTTACATGGTACGGGAGCATTAGTGTTGCTAAGAGGACGATGAACCAGAAGTCTCGAAACCACCAGTTCAAACGTGCAAAGGCAAACGCAACCAACGTGCAGGAGAGTAATGTTCCAAGCACATTGAAGGCAACGATAATGAGTGTGTTACGGATAAAGAGATCAAACGGAATCGCCGTCCCCCAAAGCATCAGGTAAGCATCAAGCGAAAAAGGGTTCGGAATCCATGAGGGCGGAAAAAGGTAAGCCTGCCCAGGTGTCTTGAACGATGTAATAACCATCCAGTAAAAAGGCACAATAAACAACATCCCCAATCCGATGAGAACACCGTAGTGGAGTATTTCTGACAGTTTGATGCGTCGAAGTGTGTTGGCACCAGTGCTTAGGTTCACTGTCTAATCTCCAGCTTCGTAATAGACCCAACGACCGGCAAGCCTAAATTGAACCAGAGTCAGGACCAAAATCGCAATAAAGAGAACCCATGCCAGAGCGGATGCATACCCCATGCGAAACTTCACAAAGGCTTCTTCATATAAATTATAGACATAAAAGTAGGTTGCAAAATTGGGGCCGCCGCGTGTCATGACATAAGCCTGCGTAAACACTTGCAATGCGCCGATCACGCCGAGAACTATAGTGTAGAAAATGGTGGGGCTCATCATCGGCAACGTCACATGCCATAAAGACTGAATCTTGTTAGCGCCGTCGAGATCTGCCGCCTCGTACAGATGTTGTGGAACCGATTGCAACCCTGCAAGGTAAATAAGCATCGTCGCCCCAACACCCCAGAGCGCCATGATCGCCATCGCAGGAAGAGCCCACCGCTCACTAGCCAGCCACATGGGGCCTTCAATCCCAATCAAACTCAAGGCGTAGTTGATCAAACCAAATTCTGGATTGAAAAGCCACCGCCACAAGACCGCAATGGCTACGCCTGAAGCGACCGCGGGTATGAAGAAGACCCCACGGAAGAATAGCGTGAGGGGATTTTGTCGATTGACAAGCAACGCCAACAGCATGGCCAGAGCTAACGTTGCAGGCAGCGACATCGCTGCATAAGCAAGAGTAACTTGCGTGCTTTTCCAGAAAATGTCGTTTTGGAAAAGTCGGATATAGTTCTGCGCCCCTACAAATCGCATGGGCGTGACCATGTCCCATTGGTTCAGGCTATACCAAAACGATGAAAAAAAGGGTACAAAGACAAAAACAAAAAAGCCGATCAGCCACGGCGCTGCGAATAAGTATCCCTCCAGGTTTGCTTGCAGTCTGCGGCGACTGAATTGCGTTTTTTTATGCCTGGAGGCATGAGGCTGGTTCGCATCTAAACCATTAACACCGATTTCCTTCACTGATCCTCCTTTGAGCGGTCTTCCAGGAAGATCAGAACTTCCTGGAAGACCGCACCAATCATTTGGGTATCAGCAACGCAATCGCCACTTGAACAAAGCCACGCCTACAAGTTATCTGCGCGCCATTCGTCCAGTGCACGGTCGATGCCATCAGAAGCTTCCTGCAACACGGCGTCAATATCGGTTCGTTCGCCCGAATAGAGCTGCCCTAGCACCTGATTCGCATACACCATGAAACCACTCTCGTTGTTATCCCATAGGGCGGCATACGGGAGTGTATCGGCATAGACTTTGTTGTTCGCTGGGGGCGCATTGTTGAGAAACTCTGGGCTGCGATTCACCTCTTCCAGTACAGCGATCGCCATACCGGTCAATACATTGGCGGTTTGAGGCTCTTTCGTTGTCAGGAATTTGAGAACGTCCCATGCGAGATCGGCTTTCTGAGAGTTAGCGTAAATGCCGTAATTCAAGATGTACATTTGGGACGCGAAATGTCCATCCTTTGGGGCAGGCATTGGGGCCACGTCCCACTCGAAGTCCTGAATGGTGCGGAAGGTGTTTAGCCATCTTCCATAGGTGTACATCGCAACTTTGCCCGACATAAACCGATCAAATCCAGAGATTTCCTGAGACATCGCCGCCGTTGGTGAAACCTTGTGTACGTTGCGCAAGTCCAGCCAATACTGGAGGACTTTTGCTGTTGGTTCTGCGTTGATCACAGCGTGCGTTTCTTCAGTAATTTCCTTGTTGTTAGAAATGTAGCGTTGATCGTAACAGAGGAGCCAGTTGGGTATCATCCAAGAATCCATGCTGAAACCATATTGATTCTTAGATTCATCGGTCAGCGCTTTGGCGACCTCGACCATGCTGTCCCAGTTCCAGCTGGTATCCGTTACATCCGCCGTAGGATATGGGACGCCCGCCTCATCAAACAGGTTCTTGTTGTAGACTACGCCTGCAACCGACACCTCAAACGGCATAGCAATCATCTTACCCTTGTATCGATTCGCTTCAACAGCTTCCGGCAAGTATGGGGTGAAGTCGAACGAATCGCGTTCGATGTAGCCATCGAGTTCCAGTAGCAACCCCTTATGCGCAAATGCATACTGGAAAAAATCATTCAAATAGAGAATGTCAGGAGGGTTGCCCCCGGCAATCATCGTTAATTGAGAATCGGAGCGCGCTCCTGAGATGACGTCGATCTCGATGTTGACGTTGGGGTTGACGAGTTCATACATCTGGCCGATTTGTTTGCGCACCTCGATTTCGGTGATGTCCTGTCCTGAGACGATCCGCAAGTCTGTCTTTGCTGCTGTTGGTACTACGCCACCGGACTCGCTAACAGTTCCAGGCGAAGCAGGTTGACAGGCCACGAGAAATGCTCCGGTTGCAGCCGACGCTGCGATCATTTGCAGAAATGAACGACGACTTAGCGCAGTAGACATATCCCCTCCTTCTAAAGTCTGAAACAAAACACTATGTTGATTAAAAAAACAGTGAGGTACACTAAGATACATAAAGGTGTATGAAGGTATAATATATCAAAAAAGGCAACCTGTCAAGGCTTTTTGACTGCAGGCAGCAGTTCTCAATCTCTTCAAATTGAGAACTGCTGAAGCGAAATTTGGTCTCTTGACAAGTAACCAGTCACAGTGGTATTATTAGAACGCACAAAAGGTATATAGACGTATATAGTCCTCTTACGACGTATAGTAATTGCATTGAAGGTTAGCGATGATTACTATCAGCACAATGTTGCTTATGTCTGACAGGGTTTACAGGTGGATGTCTAGATTGTCACGCTATATCGTTCACAAGCTACCGGGACGCTTTGGAATTTCCGTTAGATGAGCAGGCAACCTGAAGGTCAACCAAGGAGGAACTGTCGCTGTTAGCCGGTGCGACATCGGTTAGTTCTTTGCCGCTATGTGAGATTTTTGGCGTCAGCAAGAGTGATGCAATACTCTGGGGAACGTTACTGCGATGACGGTTATGTCATCACCATTGTTTCCTGTCTTGTATAGCCATCCTCTCAACGGTCTGACGGCAAACACATTCGGGCGAGGCTCGTATCTCGTATATGGACATAGGTTTCGGCCTGTGCCTGGCGTAAACGTCACAGATAAACAAAGTTGAGAGAAGGTGTGACATGTACAGGATTGCACTATCAGGAGACCAATCATGGACACACCTGCTTTGGATCGCACCGGACCCACACCGCTTCATGCACAGATCAAGACCTGGATCGAGGGACAGATCACCTCAGGCGCCTGGCCGCCGCGCTTTAAGCTCAAAGCCGAGGTCGATCTGGCGCAAGAGCTGAATGTCAGTCGCGGCACGATTCGCAAAGCCATCGCCGACCTTATCGCCGATGGACTGTTGACCCAGACGCACGGGCGCGGCACGTTTGTCTCGCCGCACGTCGTGGAGCAACCGCTGGCGGATCGCCTGGTCACTTTTTCGGAGGATTTGATCAGCAAAGGCGTCCCCTTCGAGACACAGGTGATCGAGCAGGCAGTCGTGCCCGCGCAGGGCAGAATTGCGGCACTGTTGCGCATTGCGCCGGGCACAGAGGTGTTCTATCTGCGGCGTGTGCGGCTGGTGGAGGGCGAGCCGCTGATTCTGCTTAACAACTACGTCGTCTATGCGCGCTGCCCAGGCATCGAGCAGTTCGACTTCACCATGGCGCGGCTCTTTCAGGTGCTGGAGGATCACTATCACCTGCGCCTGGAAAATGGCCGCCGCACCTTTCAGGCGATTGCCGCCAACCACGATGTGGCGCAACGCCTGGCGATGGCGCAGGGCGACCCGGTGATGCACGTGGAGCAGCAAGCATTTTTGGAAGACCACACCGTGATCGAGTGTTCGGACATCTGGCTCAGCGGAGATCGCTTCCGACTCGTGGCTGCGGTCAGCCGTCCAGGACGCGCCGGTCTCGGCATGACGGTGGCGGTTGTGCCCAATGATTCTTCGCCGCCAGATTGAGCTGGCGGTGCGTGAACAGGAAACAGGGATGGAACCATGCAACAGGTGTTTTTACCAGGAGATCATGCACGCGGGCAATGGATGCGTTTCGACGCCGCCCGCATCCTCAAGCGCTACTTCTTTTGTGAACGGTCGCTGATCATCAGCCAGGCGGGTTGGCTGGCAGCGATTCCCTCGTTCGATGGCAAGACGATCCTGCCCACCTTCTTCTGGCAGGATACGATGACGGCAAACGCCCTGCGCGAACGTGTCTTTGAATTACGGTATCCAAGTCGTCTGATGGAGATTGGCGAGGACGAACCGCTGATCACCGTGTTCGACCAGGCGCGCAACGCGCCCAGCGCCGAGGCGTTTGTCCTATCGCTGGCGCGTTTGTTCAAGCCAGCGCTGTTAGCCGCCTACCGTGAATATGAGCAACTGGCGGACGAACTGGCGGATGGTCCCATCCTGCGCGCGCTGCGCACTGCGATCACGGAGAAGATGGAGCAGGTGGCGGCGCTGACCACGCTGGCGACGGTGATGCTGCGGGCTGCGCCGGAACGTCAGGCGGAAGCAGAGGCATGGGTGGCGGCGCTTGGACAGCGGCTGGTGGAAGTGGGTGGCGTTTCAGTGGCGCCGCCTGTGGCCGGCGTAAACGGAGAAATCCCAGGCAGCCGCCCGTTTGTCCTGCCGGACAAGGCGGCGCGCGATGAGCGCTTCCATTTGTGTCGCTACTACTGGCCCGATGTCGTCGATCCGCACTTTCCTTACGGCGAAGGCATTCGGCTACAGCTTCGCAGCGCGGTGAGCCATTTCAACGAAGTGTGGGCGGTGGAGACCGGCGGCGCCATTCTGCACGCCTTTGCCGATGACCTGGGCTGGGAGTTCATCTACGACGCCGCACGCTGGACTTACGACGAGAGCCGCCATGCGCGCATGGGCTACGAGCGTCTCAAGAGTTGGGGCTATCAGCCACAGGAAATCCCGCTGGGCAGCTACATCTATGACAGCGCGCGCGGACAAGACCCGGTGATCCGGCTGGGGATGCTGCACTATTTTGAGACCAAAAACATCGGCAAGAAGACGAAGCGCGCCGAAGCATTTGCCTCCTACCACGACAAGGTCAGCCAGCACGACATGGACTTTGACTGGGCGGACGAGACGATCCACGCCGCCTATGGACATCGCTGGCTCGATGCGCTGCGCGCCCTGCACCCCGACCGCGTGCCCGACATCGACGCCATCCGCCAGCGCTGCGACGAACTGGTGGCGCACGAGGTCAAAGCTGCGACGCAGCAGGACTGCCAGGAGATCGCCCAGATCGCCAATGCCATGATTGCAAAAGCGGAACGCATCACCCACAGGACAGAGTGAAATGGCGCAACAAGCAACCTCAGCGACCGGTCAGCGCAGCACAGGTGTCACCATGAGCGAACGCATCAAGCGCGTGCTGCGTGCGCGTGAGACGGGCGTGCTCATTGCGCTGCTGCTCATGTGCATCTTTCTGTGGCAGGTGTCGCCCGCATTCCTGACCGTCCGCAATCTGCTCAACATCGGTCGCCAGATTTCGTTGATCGGCATCATGGCAATCGGCATGACCTTTGTGCTGATCAGCCGCGAGATCGATCTGTCGGTCGGCTCGATCTATGCGTTGAGCGGGCTGGCGACCGGCATGTTGCTGATTGCAGGCGCACCGCTGTGGCTGGCTTTGTTGATCGGTCTGCTGATCGGCGTCAGCGCTGGCGCTGCCAACGGCTTGCTCTCCACTTACGGTCTGCTCCCTTCCTTCATTGCCACGCTCGGTATGATGAGCGTGCTGCGCGGCATTGCGCTGTTGATGACGAACGGGCAACCGGTCACGATCAATGAGTCGAGCGGTGTGGCGCCAGACACCTTGTCGGCGTTCTTCTTCATCGGTCAGGGCAGGTTGCTTGATGTGATCCCGATGCAGTTGGTCTTTTTCATTGCCGTGTCGCTGATCGGCTGGATTCTGCTCTCCAAAACGGTTTTCGGATTCCGCGTCTACGCCGTTGGCGGCAGCGACAAAGCCGCGCGCGTCTCGGGCATCAAAGTCTACCAGACCAAAATCCTGGCGTTTGTCATCATGGGCTTCCTGGCGGCGCTGTCGGGCATCCTCAGCCTGGCGTTTCTGCCCAGCGGTCAGGCCGGGCGCACCGGCGTGGGCGTGGAACTCGACGTGATTGCAGCAGCAGTGATCGGCGGCGCATCGCTCTCCGGTGGTGAGGGCACGATCCTCGGCACGATCCTCGGCGTCTTGATCATCGGCGTATTGCGCAATGGCCTGGTGTTGACCGGCGTTTCTCCCTTCTGGCAGGAGGCGATCATCGGGCTGGTCATCATCCTGGCGGTTGGGTTGGATAAGTGGACGAGTAGCCGCCGTCGCGCAGCATAATCGTCGGCTGCCGATTTCGTTGGGCGGCAAAGGAGGTGCGCATCCCAAAAATGTACCTGTTTCATGCATAGCAAGAGTGTCTTTTCCTCAACAATTGCAGTCTGAACAAAAGGAGATTCCTATGAAACAGCGAATGCGAACCATCGCCGTACTTTGCGCCGTCGCCGTGATGGCATTGCTGGTCGCCGGCTGCACCACCGTGGCGCCAGCGCCGGCTGCGGCTCCTGCTGCGCCGGAAGCAGCCGCTACCACTGCACCAACCGAAGAAGCAGCCGCAGAAGCGGCAGCCGGTGAATTCACCCTGGCGCCAGCAATCGCTGAACGCGTGGCAAGCGGTCAGCCCCTGCGCATCTATGTTTCCTATCACGATGTCTCGAATGAGTTTGCCCCGTTCCTGAAAGCCGGTGTGGAAAAGGCTGCGGCTGACCTCGGCGTCGAGGCGCGCTTTGTCGGGCCTGTGGGCGCCGACGCCGAGCAGCAGATCGCCGAGCTGGAGAATCTGGTCGAAGCCGGAGCCGAGGGTCTGGCGATCTCCTCGGTGAGCACGGACGCGCTGGCGCCTGTCATCAACCGCTTCATCGCGGCGGGCATCCCGGTGGTGACCTACAACACCGACAACCCGGAGAGCAACCGGCTGGCGTTCGCCGGTCAGGATTTGGAGCAATCCGGCTACGAGGCCGCCAAGGTGCTGGCGGAATTGCTGTCCGGTCAGGGCGATGTCATCATCACGACGCTGGACGCCGCCGCGCAGTGGTCGATCGACCGTGAAACAGGCGCACGCCGCGCCTTCGCCGAGTATCCCGGCATCAATGTGCTGACCACGGTCAACACCGGCACCGAACCGCAGGAAATCTACGCCGCCGTCGAAAACGCCATGCTGGCGAACCCCTCGGTCACCGGCGCGCTCTCGCTGGAATGCTGCTCGACCCCTGCGCTGGGCGAGTATGTCAAGCGCAACGGTCTGCAGGGTCAGGTCACGGTGGTTGGCTTCGACGAGCTGCCGACGACGCTGGACTTGATCAAGAATGGCTTCATTGCCGCCAGCATCAGCCAGGCGCCCGAACGTCAGGGCTATGAAGCCGTGCGCATGCTGGTCGATTTCCTGAAGGGCAACCCGATTGCCGACGTGGACACCGGTGTTGGCGTCATCGACGCCTCCAACGTCGATGAGTATCTGAAGTAGCCACGCCCTGCAAGCATAGGGTTTTTATGAGTGTCATCTTCCCGGAAGCTGTCGGGCTTCCGGGAAGATCGTAAGACATTAAAGAGTTCACTCAGAAAGCAGGCAGGATGAGCAAGGACAGTGCGCCACTCGTACAACTGCGCAATATCAGCAAACGCTTTCCTGGCGTACAGGCGCTGGATCGGGTGAACCTGTCAGTTTTGCCCGGTGAAATCCATGCGGTGGTGGGCGAAAACGGTGCGGGCAAGTCCACGCTCATCAACATCCTGGCGGGTGAGTTGCAGCCGGACAGCGGCTCGATCCTCTTCGAGGGCGTCGAGACGGTGATCCCCAATGCGTTCGTCTCGCAGCGCCTCGGCATCAGCGTCGTCTACCAGGAACTGGCGCTGTGTCCGAATCTGAGCGTCGCCGAAAACATCTCGCTGCATCAAGCCGCCGTAGATCGTGGCCTCTCATTTGTGAAGCGACGCCAGTTTGCCGCGCGCGCCCGCAACGTTCTGGAGCAACTTGGCATTGCCGACATCGACCTGTCGACGCCGGTCAGTCGGCTGGGCATTGCGCAGCAGCAACTGGTCGAAATCGCCAAGGCGATCTCCGGGCAGGTGAAATTGCTCGTCCTCGATGAACCGAATTCCGCCCTGACCGACGAAGAGAGCGCCAGGCTCTTTGCGATTCTCCGTCAGTTGCGCGCCGCGGGCATCGGCATCATCTACGTGTCGCACCGGTTGGAGGAGGTCATCAGCCTGGCGGATCGGATCACCGTGCTGCGCGACGGTCAGTATATCGAGACGCTGGCTGCCGCCGACGCCACCGTGGATGGGCTGATCGCGCGCATGGTGGGACGTGCGGTGGATATGCTCTATCATCGTGAACGTGACGGGGCACAAAGCGCGACGCTTGCCCTGGCGGTGCGCCACCTGTCCAGCGGCGCGACGTTGCGCGACATCACCTTATCGGTGCACGCGGGCGAGATCGTCGGTATTGCCGGCTTGCCAGATTCCGGCAAAGATGAGCTGGTCGAGTGCTGTTTTGGCTTACATCGCTATCATGGCGAGATCGTCATCGGCGGCGCGGTGGTGCAGCTTCATTCGCCGACCAGCGCCATTGAAGCCGGCGTCGCCTTCGTCCCTGCCGACCGCCGTCACGTCGGCGCGCTGCTGATGATGAGCGTCCAGAACAACATCGCCGCCGCCAGCCTGCCCGCCGTGAGCACAGCCGGTCTGCTGCGCCCGGGCGCCATCCGCACGCTGGCAAATGACTACGTGACACAGCTCGACGTGCGCATCTCTAGCCTGGAGCAGCAGATGGCGACTTTGAGCGGCGGCAATCAACAGAAGGTGATCCTGGGACGCAGCATCGCCACGCACCCCAAAGTCTTGATCCTCCACGAACCGACGCGCGGGATCGACGTCGGCGCCAAAGCGGAAATCTACCGCATCTTGCAGGAACTGGCGCAGCAGGGGGTCGGGATTTTGATCGCATCCTCCGAACTGCCAGAGTTGATCGGTCAATGTGATCGCATTCTGGTCATGCATCGCGGGACGATCACGGGCGAATTTACGCGCAGCGAAGCCGCCGAAGAACCGATCCTTGCCTGCGCCATGGGTCAGATGACGCACTTCATATCTGAAGGTGAAAAAAGATGACAAAACCAATCATCACTGTTGTGGGGAGCTTTGCGGTGGGCATGACCCTCCGCACTGCGCGGATGCCGCATTTTGGCGAGACGCTGCTTGGCTCTGATTTCGATATGGGGCCAGGCGGCAAAGGCTCGAACCAGGCGGTGGGCGCAGCCCGGCTCGGCGCGCACGCCTGCTTCGCGGGCATCATCGGCGACGACAAGCTGGGGGAGATCGCCACTGATCTCTACGCCGCCGAAGGCGTCGACACCACCTACCTGACCAAGACCAACGCCATGGCGACGGGCGTTGGCTTCATCATTCTCAATGCCGCCGGTGAGAATGGCATCATCCTCGACATGGGGGCCAACAAACTGATGGACGCCGCCTTCGTCGATCAGTTGGAAGATCAGATTCGGCGCAGCAGCATCGTGATGAGCGTGCTGGAATTGCCCGTCGCCGCCGCTGCCCGCGCCATGGCGATCGGGCGTCGGCATGGCGTGCGCACTATTCTCAACCCGGCGCCGGCTGCACCCCTCGACGACGCCGTGCTTGCCAACGTCGATTATCTGACGCCCAATGAAACCGAACTGCGCATCTTGATGGGGCTGGCGCCGAACGACCCGACCCCAACCGAGGAACTGGCGCGGCAACTCAAGGCGCGTGGGGTAGGCACGTTGATTGTCACCCTGGGTGAAAAGGGCGCGCTGCTCTGCGCCGAAGGCGACCCGATCCTGGCGCCAGCGGTGACGGTCGATGTGGTCGACACCACCGGCGCGGGCGACGCCTTCAATGCTGGCTTGGCGGTTGCGCTGGCGGAAGGACGCGATCTGCTGAACGCAGTTCGCTTCGCCAACTGCGCCGGTGCGTTAGCCTGCACCCGGCTGGGCGTTGTCCCGGCGCTGGCGACCCGCGCCGCGGTCGATGCACTCTACCGTGACAATTTTTCATCATCTGCTACTTGATCTGCAATGAGGTGATCCATGAAACGCAGCAACCTGCTCAATGCTGAATTGAGCCACGCCATTGCCTCGATGGGGCACGGCGACCTGATGATTGTTTGTGATGCGGGCTTCCCGATCCCCGCCGACGCCTGGCGCATCGACCTGGCGTTGATCCCCGATGTGCCGGATTTGGAGACCGTGCTCACGGCCATCGCCGGTGACTTTATTGCCGAGCGCGTCTCCTATGCGGCGGAGATGGCGGAGAACAACGCGCCGTTGCTCGCCAAAGTACAGCGCATCTTCGCCGATAGCAATTTCGAGCCGATCCCCCACACACAGATTCTGAGCGAGATGGCGGCAAAAGCCAAAGTGATCGTGCGCACCGGCGCATTTGATCCGTGGGGCAACATCCTGCTCTACTCCGGCGTCGATGCTCCGGTGTGGTTCTCCAAACCCGGTCTCAAAGTGCCGGAAGTCTATCAGAAGCGCGTCGAACAGATGAAGGGCGGGAAATAAGCGTCATCATGAGCGGCAACGCAATACACCCGGCAGCCATTACCCCGCGCGCCCGCGTCAAGACCGCGTTGGCGCATCAACAGCCCGACCGCCAGCCGGTTGACTTCCTGGCGACGCCCGAAATCTGGCGGCGGTTGCAGGCGCATCTGGACATTCCCAGCCAGCCGCTGACCGAAGCCGACTTCTTCGACCCGGCGTGGGAACAGGTGCAGCGCCACTTCCAGGTCGACTGCCGGGTCATCTCCTACGATCAATTCTGCCGCCCGCCTGACCGGATTCTGCGTCCTGGCGCCGAAATCGACTGGTGGAATGCGCTCAGCCGCTCGACGCCCAATCGCATGTGGCGCCAGCAACTGCCGGACGGGACGGCGCTGGACATCTGGGGCCACGTGATCCGCATCGTGCACAACCCCACCGGCGCCTACGAAGAATACGCTGTATGGCCGCTGGCTGGTGCAACCTCGGTGGAAGACCTCAAACACTATCCGTGGCCCGAACCGGACTGGTGGGACTTCACGCCGATCCGGGGAGTGATGGCGCAACTGGATGCTCACGAAGAATATCACCTGCGCTTCCGCATTGGCTCGGTCTTCGAACTTTCCTGGCAGTTGCGCGGGATGCAGGAATTTCTGATGGATCTGGTCAACCAGCCGGAGATTCCGCAGTACATCATGGAGCGGCTGACCGAGGTCTATGTGGAGAACACGCGCCGCGTGCTCGAGCTGGCCGGCGACCGGCTGGACATGGTCTACTTCTACGACGACGTGGCGACGCAGCAAAACCTGATGATCTCGGCGCGCATGTGGCGGCGGCTGATCAAACCGCTGCATCAGCGCATCATCGACGTTGCCAAAGCGTACAACAAACCAGTGATGTATCACTGCGACGGCGCGCTCTATCCGCTCATCCCGGAGCTGATCGACATGGGTGTGGATGTGCTCAACCCGGTGCAGGCGGACGCCGCCGGGATGGAGCCGCAGCGACTGAAGGACGAATTTGGCGATCGGCTGTGCTTTCACGGCGGCATCGACATCATCAAGACGCTGCCGCGCGGCACGGTGGCGGATGTACGCGCCGAGGTGGCGGAACGGATTCGCGTGCTTGGGCGCAACGGTGGCTACATCCTTGCCAGTTCGCACCACATCCAGTCCGACACACCGCTCGACAATATCTTTGCCATGTATGACCTGGCGTTGCGCCAGCCACCACAGGGAGCGCATGATGAGTGATGTTGAAAGCCTGCTGGACGATCTCTACAACGCCGTGCTCGACGGTCAGGCGCCGGCGGCGAAGAAGATCGTCGGTCAGTTGATCGAACAGCATGTCGCCGCTGAGACCATCCTCTACGACGGCATGATCCCGGCCATGGATGAAGTCGGTCGCCTCTTCGAGACAGGCGAGGTCTTCGTGCCCGAAATGCTGGTGAGCGCCAACGCCATGAAGGCGGGCATGGAGTTGCTGCAACCGCTGCTCGAACTCTCCGATGTCAAGCCGCTGGCGCGTATCGTCCTCGGCACCGTCCAGGGCGACATCCACGACATCGGCAAGAATCTGGTCGGGATGATGCTCAAGGGCGCCGGTTTCGAGGTGATCGATCTGGGCGTCAACGTGCCGCCCGCCCGCTTCGTCAGCGCCGTCGAGGGTGCGTCGATCATCGGCCTCTCGGCATTGTTGACGACCACCATGCCCAACATGAAGGTGACCATCGATGCACTGACGGCGGCTGGCGTGCGCGACCGCGTGAAGGTGATCGTCGGCGGCGCGCCGGTGACCGAAGAGTTTGCGTTGGAAATCGGCGCCGACGGCTACGCCAGCAACGCCAATCAAGCTGTCACCATTTCCAGAGCTTTGCTTGGCATTGAACCGGCGATCGCAGCCTGATTCGGCAACGTGAGCGCGATCAACGTTGACGCAAAGACGCGAAGACGGAGAGAAACGCAGGGAAATGCGACCATCGATCAAGGCTTTTCTTTGCGTCGTGGCGTTTCTGCGTTAACACGACCGGCGCTTCCACACAGATCGAGCTTTTGGATGGCTTATGCTACAATGCAATCAGCTACATTGGGCGTTGTTGCGTGCAGACGTGTGGCTGATTCTGTCCGGGCACTCATCCAAAGTGAAACGTTGATCCAAAAATGAACAAACTACTCGATCTGCTTCAAAAAGAATCTGTCCTGCTCCTCGACGGCGCCATGGGCACCGAACTCTTTGCGCGCGGGCTGGTCTCCGGCGGCAGCCCGGAGGAGTGGAACGTCACCCATCCCGAACGCGTGCAGGATATACATCGCGCCTACGTCGAAGCTGGCTCCAACATCATCCTGACCAACTCGTTTGGCGGCACACGCTATCGGCTCAAGCTGCACAATTTTCAGGATCGCGTTGTCGAACTGAATCGCGCCGCCGCGCAGAATGCCCGCGCTGTGGCCGACGCCGCCGGGCGCACGGTGCTCGTCGCCGGTTCGATGGGCCCAACCGGCGAGCTGCTGATCCCGATGGGCAGCATGAGCTATGAAGAATGCCGCGACGCCTTTGCCGAGCAGGCGCGCGGGCTGGTCGAAGGGGGCGTCGACATCTTGTGGGTTGAGACCATGAGCGATCTCAACGAGGTCAAAGCCGCAGTCGAGGGCGCTCGCTCTGTGGCGCCAGAGATCCCAATTTGCGCCACGATGAGCTACGACACGCGCGGTCGCACGATGATGGGCGTCACCGGCGCGCAGATGGTGCAAGAACTTGCCGGGCTGGGGTTGACCGCGGTCGGCGCCAACTGTGGCAACAACCTGATCGACACCGAAGCCGCGCTGGCCGAGATGCACGCCGCCGCGCCCGACCTGATCCTGATCGCCAAAGCCAACGCCGGCATGCCGCGCTACGAAGGCGACAAGCTCATCTACGACGGCACGCCCGAAGTGATGGCCGCCTACGCCGACCGCGTGCGCCGCCACGGCATCTCGCTGATCGGCGGCTGCTGCGGCAGCGGCCCCGCCCATATCCGCATGATGCGTCAGGTGCTCGACGGCGTCATCCCTGTGCCGGAGGTTGCGCCGCTGACGCCGCAAGCTGCCGCGCCGGAGGCGGCTGGTCGCACGCGGGAACGGCGCGTGCGCAGGGGGTAAGTCAGGCAACGCGCAGAGAGGTGCAAGCTCATGAAAACAGACACAGCAGAAGTCGTTGAGGAAATGCGCGGCGAATACACGTTTGACTATTCACAGGCTAAGCCGAATCGGTTTGCAGAGTATCTCACCGGCGAAACGTTGACTGTTGTGCTCGATCCTGATGTGGCGGCGGTGTTTCAGACCTCCGATGCCGTGAATCGGGTGTTGCGCGCCCTGATCGAGACAATGCCGCATCCGGTGGAAGCCTGAGGTGACGACGCAATGACAGCATTTCTACGCAGCCGTCCCGCCTTGCTGGAAAAGACCTATCAACTCGCCGAACGCGCGGCGTGGGCGCTCAACCCGCTGATCGCCAGGATTGGCTACGCACGCGTCGAACGGCTGATCAAGCCCGCCGAGGACTTCGCTAAAGAGCGCATCTTTGGCTGTCACCACTGCGGACAGTGCATCCTTCACTCCACCGGCATGTCCTGCCCGATGGAGTGCCCGAAAAACCTGCGCAACGGGCCATGCGGCGGCGTGCGCCCCAACGGTCACTGCGAGGTCAAGCCGGAGACGCGCTGCGTGTGGGTCGTCGCCTACGAGAATTCACAGCAGATGCCGATCTACGGCCACGAGTTGATCGAGATTCAGCCGCCGGTCAACCGCCGCCTGGAGGACACCTCGGCGTGGATCAACATGCTGACGGGCGTGGATAAGCGCGTGCCTGCCGGCTGGATTCCAATTGAAGAAGTTGGCGTGGCGCATCGGGCCTAGTAACGGATATGCTCTGGAGACGTGAGCGTGCTGACCATTGTCTGGACAGAGTATTTCAATTATCGTGCTCAAACGCGCGGCTTTGACCTGAACCAGATCGAGCAGATTCTCCGATACTCAGGCGAACGTTACCGAGATGCAGAGACAAGTCGTCTCATCGCCATTGGACGACATGGTTCCAGCCTTATCATGATTGCCTATGAAGTAGAAGGATCAATTGCAACGCCGATCACGGTTCACACAATTAGTCGTCAACAGGTTCGCTTCAGGGTTCAGACAGGAAGATTTGTCAATGAATAAGCCACGGATGGTCTACTTCGAACAGCAAGACGTCCTGCATATTGTTATTGCAGATGGGGATGAGGAAGCTAGCTTCGAGCTCAGCCCGAACATAACCGTCGAACTTGGCAGTGACAACGAGATAATCGGCGTTGAGATTCTCAATGCGAGCGCCTTTCTACGCGATACTCTTTTGGAGTCTGTACAGGCTCGCGTGAGCCGACTGCCCCAGCTAAACCCGGTATGAACACATCGATATCATTTGCGGATCATCATGACAAAGCGCCAATGCGCAGTCGCCTCGAACGCGTCCTGCGTTCTGGCCGCTTTGCCGTGACCGCCGAACTCAACCCGCCCGACTCCGCCGACCCGCAGGAGGTCTACGACGCCGCGCTGGTGCTTTCTAGCATCTGTGACGGCATCAACGCCGTGGATGCGTCGGGCGCCAACTGCCACATGTCGAGCGTGGCGATCTGTGCGCTGCTCACGCGCGCCGGCTACGAACCGGTCTACCAGGTCTCGTGCCGCGACCGCAACCGCATCGCCATCCAGGGCGACCTGCTCGGCGCGGCGGCGATGGGCGTGCGCAACGTGCTCTGCATCACCGGTGACGACGTGACCGCCGGCGACCAGCCCGAAGCCAAGCGCGTCTTCGACCTGGACAGCATCCAACTGCTGCACACGGCGCGCATCATGCGCGATTACGGCGTCTACCTGAGCGGGCGCAAGCTGACCGTGCCGCCGCCGCTTTTCCTGGGCGCGGCGGAGAACCCCTTCGCCCCGCCCTTTGACTGGCGACCGCAGCGGCTGGCGAAGAAAGTGGCCGCCGGCGCCGAGTTCATCCAGACGCAGTACTGCTTCGACATCCCACGCTTCCGCACCTTCGTGCAGCGCGTGCGCGACCTGGGGCTGCACCAAAAGTGCTTCATCCTGGCGGGCGTGGGGCCACTGCGTTCGGTCGGAGCGGCGGAGTTTATGCGCACGAAGGTGCCGGGCGTCTACATCCCCGATGCCATGATCGAACGGCTCAAGGGCGCACCCAAGAACAAACAGCGCGCCGAGGGCAAAAAGATTTGCATCGAGATCATTCAACAGGTGCGCGAAATTGCAGGCGTGGCGGGCATCCACATCATGGCATATCGGCAGGAGGAGTTGGTCGCCGAAATCGTGGAGGAAGCGGGACTGTTGCCGCGCCCCTTCCGCGCCGAAGCGCCGCATCCGGTGCGCGAACGTCTCTGGCATCGACCAGAAGAACCGGCGCGATAAACTTTCATTTTCAGGGAGCGCTGAAGTTCCCTGAAAGGTGCAGCGGACGTTCCATAGCAACCTTGAAATCAGCAAAAACAAACGATTGAAATAAGGAGCCTTTTGTGGAAACGGTTGTCAGTTCTCGAACCAAAGAAGTGCGCATCGGCCCTGATCTGCCATTTGTGATCATCGGCGAGCGCATCAATCCGACCGGACGCAAGAAACTGGCGGCGGAGATGGCGGCGGGCGATTTTTCGCGCGTGATCAGCGACGCCCTTGCCCAGGTTGCCGCCGGCGCGCACATGCTCGATGTCAACGCCGGCATCCCGCTTGCCGACGAACCGGCGATCCTGGCGGAGGCGGTCAAGCTGGTGCAGTCGATCACCGACGCACCGCTCTCGATTGACTCGTCGATTGTCAAGGCGTTGGAAAGCGGGCTTTCCGTCTATCAGGGCAAGGCGCTGGTCAACTCGGTGACGGGCGAGGAGGAGCGGCTGGAAGCGGTGCTGCCGCTGGTCAAGAAATATGGTGCGGCGGTGATCGCCATCTCCAACGACGAAACCGGCATCTCTGAAAATCCGGAAGTGCGCCTGGCAGTGGCAAAGAAGATCATCGAACGGGCAATGGATCACGGCATTCCGCGCGAGGATGTGCTGATCGACCCGCTGGTGATGCCGATCGGCGCCATGCGCTATGCCGGTCGGCAGGTGTTTGAGATCGTGCGCCGCTGCCGCGATGAACTCAAGGTCAACACATGCTGCGGCGCCAGCAACGTCTCGTTCGGACTGCCCAATCGCGGTCCCCTCAACGGCGCATTCCTGGCGATGGCGATCGGGGCCGGCCTGACCTCAGCGATCACTAACCCGATCGAGGAGCACATCAAGACCGCAATCATGGCGGCGGACGTGATGACCGGCAACGACGAAAACTGCCTGAACTGGATCATGGCAAACCGCGAGCCGAAGTCGGAGGGCGAAGCGGCAGGCGGTGCGCGACGCGAGCGAAGGATGCGGAGGGGATAAAGAGAGATTAAGAGATTAGAGATTGGAGATTGGGCTCGTGATGATACCCAATCTCCAATCTCTAATCTCTAGTCTCCAATCTCCTGAATCTCTATGTCCACCTGTCTGATCATCTGCGGCGCGCTTGCACGGGAAGTGTTGGCGCTTAAGCAACGACATCATTGGAAAGTGGATGTGGTGGCTGTCCCGGCCACCTTCCACATGATTCCGACGCGCATTGCGCCAGCTGTGGAAAAGCGCATTGTCGAACTGCGCGACCGCTACGAACGGCTGATTGTCGTCTATGGCGACTGTGGCACGGGCGGCGCGCTCGATGCAATGCTCGACAGGCTGGGCGTCGAACGCATTGCTGGGCCGCACTGTTATGAATGGTACGGCGGCGAGCTGTTTCAGCAGTTGATGGATGAAGAGCCGGGCAGTTATTTTATGACCGACTTCATGGTGCGCCAGTTTCGCACGTTGATCCTCAAGTCAATGGGGCTGGATCGTTTCCCGCAGCTCAAGGACGATTACTTCGGCGCCTACAAGCGGCTGGTCTATCTGGTGCAGAAGCCCGATCCGGCGTTGATCGAAGAAGCCAAGGCCGCCGCATCCTATCTTGGTCTCCCGCTGGAAATCCGGGCAACCGGCTACAACTTTCTAGAAGCGCGGCTGTTGGAGCTGCTCCAGCCAGAATCGAAACGAATTCTGGCGCACGCGCTCAAATAAACGACGTTGCTGCTCTTGCATCTCTCCGAAAAACTGTGGTCATTGCCTTCAGCGTGACGGGACGCCCTGTCACGCTGAAGGCAATCACCTGCTTTGCCCAATCATGCGGCGTCGCCTTTGAGCCAGAGAATCGATGCTTGACAAATGGCATCCCTTTCTGTATAATAATTTAGGAGTCCTAAATAATGTCGCCATTCAATCCAAATCACAGAGATACACCCGCCGGCCAGATTACGATTGCACTTTATCGTATTGCCCAGGCAATTGAGCATGTCTTCCGAGAACGAGGCAAGGTCATGCGTCTTTCTCCGACCCAGATTCAATCGTTGTTGTTTCTCAAATATGCTCGTCCGGGTGTTCGCACGATTGGCGGCTTAGCCAATCGGTTGGGAGTCACCTATGCAACATCGAGCGGTGTGGCGAATGCGCTTGAAGACAAACAATTGATCAAACGTACACCATTGCCAGAAGATCAGCGCGTCGTCACGCTCGAGTTGACACCCAATGGCGAGCGCGACATAGAGGCGCTGAACAATGTGCTGGACGAAATTGAACTTGCTGTGGCAGCTCTACCAGAGGTGGAGCAGACTGTCTTTCTGCGCGCAACCCAGGCTATCGTTCGTCGGCTACAGCGCGCCGGATATGTGAGCGTTTACGAAATGTGTTGGGGTTGTCAGTTCTTTCAGAAAAATGCGCATCCCAACGATCCTCGCGGACCTCACCACTGCACATTCGTAAATGCTCCCTTGGCTGAGCCAAACACCTATCTCGAGTGTCCCGACTTTGTTCCGGCGGAAACTTGAAAGGGGGTGGAGCTGTGTCTCTGTTGCTCATTTTGTGTGGTGCAACAGATTGCCACCGAATCGACTGAAACTACAACCGTCTACGCGAACCCGGCATTCCGTGATAACTGAATCTTGCACCATAATCTATTTTGAGGAGGTATAACATGACGACGACTGACATCTCCGGCTACTCCTATGGGAGAGATCAAGTTGCTCGATCTCCACTTAGCGCGCAAGAGTTGGAGAACCTGAAA
The DNA here is from genome assembly GCA_016861025.1 of Chloroflexota bacterium. Classification (GTDB taxonomy): domain Bacteria; phylum Chloroflexota; class Anaerolineae; order Caldilineales; family Caldilineaceae; genus Caldilinea. The sequence continues at coordinate 76,465 of BOKO01000005.1, read as the reverse complement.
AAGGCTGTGCTCTTCGACGCCGAAGACGAGAAACACCTGCATTTGGCCGGTGAAGTTCTGGCTGATCAAGTCGAGGACATCCTTGACCTGTGGTACGGTTTTGTAGGCTCCCATCCTCATCTGGTGTATTACTTCACCGATGGCAAGGGAAACGCCAACATCGATTATCTGGCCGCTGTACGCAAGCGCTTTGGTCAGTGGATTCTAGACACCTGCAACCGCCCCTATGACCAGGCGTGGCTCGACTATGCCTACGAAATTGGCTTGCGTCATCACCGCACCAAGAAGAACAAGACCGATGGCGTTGATTCTGTGCCAAACATAGACCATCGCTACCTGGTTGCTTTCATCTACCCGATTACGGCGACTATTAAGCCTTTTCTAGCCAGGAAGGGGCACGATCCCGAAGAGGTGGACAAGATGCACCAGGCTTGGTTCAAATCGGTGGTAATGCAGGTGGCGCTGTGGAGCGCTCCATACGTCAGAGATGGAGATTTTTAGATATTGGTTGGGACGCGTTCTAAATCAAAAAGCCTCTTTCTTGAGTGAGAAAGAGGCTTTCGTATCTGGCTCCCCGGGTTGGACTCGAACCAACAACCGTCCGGTTAACAGCCGGATGCTCTGCCGATTGAGCTACCGAGGATTACTGCCAACAGAATAAAAGTATAGGGGAACGGAGCAGGATTGTCAAATTTGGCGGCGGAAAAAGGGGAAGTGAAGACTGGAGACCGGGAATTCCGAAGCATCCATCATCTCTTATCTCCAGTCGTCATGCCAGATAATCTCTCAACTTTCGGCTGCGCAGGGGATGACGGAGTTTGCGCAACGCCTTGGCTTCGATCTGACGCACGCGCTCGCGGGTGACGTTGAACTCCCTGCCCACATCTTCCAGTGTGCGCGTGACGCCGTCCTCCAGCCCAAAGCGCATGATCAGCACCTTGCGTTCGCGGTCACTCAGCCCGTCGAGAATCTCCTCCATCTGTTCCTTGAGCAGGCGGCGACTGGCTGAATCGACCGGGCCGGGCAGGCTATCGTCCTCGATGAAATCGCCGAGATAGCTGTTCTCCTCCGAGCCAACCGGCGTCTCCAGGCTGAGCGGCTCCTGACTAAGGCGCTGAATCCGCCGCACCTTGGCTGCTGCGCGCTCGAGCTGGCGCTGCAAGTCCGGCTCGATGCGTCGCCCTTTGGCGTGTGCCTCCCGGTAGCGCCGGATTTCATCCGGCTCCAAAAACTCCATTTCGATGGCGATCTCCTCGAATGTCGGTTCGCGGCCAAGCTCCTGTTGCAGACGACGCTGGGTGCGCGCCTGGCGGTTGATCGTCTCGACCATGTGCACAGGGATGCGGATGGTGCGCGCCTGGTCGGCGATGGCGCGGCTGATCGCCTGTCGAATCCACCAGGTGGCGTAGGTGCTGAACTTAAAGCCGAGGGTGTGGTCGAACTTATCCACGGCGCGCAGCAAGCCGAGATTGCCCTCCTGGATCAGGTCGAGAAAGTTCAGCCCACGGCCGATGTAGCGTTTGGCGACGCTGACAACCAGACGCAGGTTGCTCTGCGCCAGCTTGTTGTGGGCGATGCGCCCCTGGCGCGCCAACAGCTCCAGTTCATCCTTTTGATCAAGCTCTTCGTCGCTCAGGTCGGCGTCGCTGCGGCCGCCGAAAAGCGCCTCCAGCTTCTCCTCCGCCTCGACGCCGATGCGGATTTTCTCGGCCAGCTCCATCTCCTCTTCCGCCGAAAGCAGCTGGTGGCGACCAATGTCGCGCAAATACATGCGCACCGGGTCGAGGCTTTGGCCCACTTCTTGCAGATCGGCGATGAGCGTCTCGATCGGTTTATACTTCTCTTGTTCGATCTCTTCTTCGAGTTTGATATCGCGCTCTATGCGTGGAATGGGCGCGCTGTCTTCCTCTTCGATTTCAGCGTCTTCCACCTCTTCGAAGAGATCGTCTTCCTGCGATTCGCTTTCACCCAAATGGATATACTCATCCAGTTCACTTTCACCAGTTTCACCGCGGCGCGGCAACGGGGCAATGAACTCGATCTCGTCTTCGGGCTCGTCCGGCTCTGGGGAGTGATTGATAGGCTTCGTCATTGATTTATTGATTCGCCCTTATCTACACCGTCGAAAGTTTCAGGCCTTCCTGCTTGCCGATCGTCTTGCGAAACAACTCCTGCGGAATGCGTACACTCTGGCGCTGCAGATGCGCCAGCTCGCGCAGATAGGCATTGGTCATTTTCTCAAAACTGCGCGCCGCCTCCAGATCGCCTGTACGCTGCAATTCATCTTGCAGATATTTGATCTTCGTCATTTCGGATCGCACACGGTCCATGCGTACACGCAACAGGCCTTTGACTGCATCCTCGCGCACCACCAGCGAATCGCGCGGCGGCAGCATCGACGCATACGCCATCAGCCGCGCCAGCCGACCATGCAAATGCTTATCTAGCATATCTTGAAATAGTTCGATGTCCCAAGGTTCGTCGCTGTTCAGAAATTGTTTGAGCGCCCGAAAAATTTCCTGATTCTCGACATGTTGCCAATCCGGCGGCAGCAGCGGCGCCAGATGATAGCGTTCGATAACATCATTGGCTAGAAACACCACCAGATCGACGTTCGCCAGCAGCAGCGCCAGCAGATGCTCCTCATGATCGTATTGATTGGAGCGATTTTCTGGCCGCGCTTGTGGGCGAAGCGCGTTCGTCGATTCATTGGTTGCCCCCACATCGGCGCGTCGGCGGAACCCAACCCCAGCGCGCAACGTGCGCGCCGAAGCCTGCACCCGACCGGCGATCGTCATCTCATCGATCTGCACCATCCGACTCAGCAGTTGGATGTAATGCTGTCGTTCAATTTCGTCGCTCAATTCGGCGATCAACGGCGTCAACTCGGCGACGGCTTTTCCTTTGCCCAGCGCGCTGGTCAGATCCGTTTGTCGGGCGATGACATCGCAATAGAAATCGACCAGCGGTTTGGCGGAAGCGACAATCTGTTCCCACAGCTGTGCATCCTGTCGGATGACGTCGTCCGGATCGCGTCCTTCGGGCAATGTGGTGATGAACAGATTGGCGCCCAACCGCTCCTCGAACTGAACCTTGCCGCCCGGCGCCACGACCGGTTTGCGCACACGCGCCAGCGCCTGACGCGCCTGATTCAAGCCGCGGATCGTGGCCTGTTGGCCGGCGGCGTCGGCGTCGAGCGCCAACACAAAGTTGTTCGTCTGGCGTTGGAGCTGCTGCAGTTGTTCTGCTGTGAGCGACGTGCCCATACACGCCACCACATTTGTATAGCCGTGTTGATGCGCAGCGATCACATCCATATAGCCCTCGACGATCACCACCTGGTCGCGCTCACGAATCGAGCGATGCGCCAGGTCGAGACCGTAGACGATGTGGCTTTTGATAAAGAGCGGCGTCTCCGATGTATTCAAGTACTTAGGAACGCCATCGTCGAGAACGCGGCCGCCAAACCCTATCACGCGTCCCTGCCGGTCGCAAATAGGGAAGATCACGCGATTCCGAAACGCATCGAAGGTTGTCTGGCGTTCCTCGCTGCGTTTGATCAAACCAGCTTCAAGCAGCACATCAAGGGAAAAACCGCGCTCGAGCAGGTGATCGCGCAGACTGCTCCAGCCTGGAGGCGCAAACCCAAGTCGGAAGCTGGCTGTTGTTGCAGAGTCGATGCCGCGGCGTTCAAGATAAGCTCTTGCATCGGCGGCGGCAGGATGATGCGCCAGGGTCTGTTGATAAAAAATGGCGGCCGCTTCGTTGGCTTCGTAGAGACGACTCCGCTGTTCGCCGCGCGCATCGCCCCCAACGGGTTTCAACTCGACGCCAACCTGGTTTGCCAGCAGCTCGAGCGCCTCTCGAAAGGTGAGGTTCTCTTTGCGCATCACAAACCCGAAGACATCGCCTCCGGTTCCACATGCGCCAAAGCAATGCCATGTGCCAGTGTGAGGAAAGACGACGAAACTCGGTGTTCGTTCGCTGTGGAATGGGCAAAGTCCTTTGTATACGCTTCCCGCGCGCTTGAGCGGGGTGTAGCGGGAGATCAGTTCGACAATGTCAACCCGCTGTTTGACTTCGTCCGTGACGCTGCCAACCATACTATTTCATGCTCCATCGCCACGGTGAATCGGCTGTTCCAGACCCCATGTGGATGCGTGCATTATACCGGCTGATCAGGTAGGTGTCAAAGCGATTTAGCGGCATGGGCGTGACGCAGACTTTGAACGTATGCACTGGAAGACGGTGGAAGGCATGGAAAAAGGCGGGACATTGCAGACCGTTGCGCCCACCTGCACTAGCCGCTTTCCTCAGCAACGTCAGCCAGCCCGTAACGTCGCGCAATCGTCGGGTAGATGCGTTCAGCCGCCAGAAAAACCTCGATCAACTGCATGGCTTTGAGCAGATTGCCGCGCGTCTGAATACGTCCATTGAAGAATGCCTGGTGTGTGCTCTCTGCACCCATCCAGAGCGCGTGCAAGAGGTCGGCGGCAAGGTTGACTTCAAGATTGGCGCGCCCCGGTCGTGAGCCAAAAAAGACGCCCAGCGGCGGTTGACGTCCATCGAGCACAATTTCAGCGTCGGGGTCGGTTGTGGTCATGCGCACGACCAGGTTGCTGTGCATAAAGGAATCTACGTGTTCGGGATGCTCCATCACGTAGTCGAAGACTTCTTGCATGACAGCATAAAATTGCTCGGCCGATTGAAAAACGGACATATACCTCTAACCGGCGGCGGTTACGCCAATCGGCTGATTGGGCTGCCGTGTATGCGCATAAACGGAGCGACCAATTACACTCTCATACCATTCAACATATCGTTGAACAGTGTTGCTCAGATGATGCGGTCGCGCCCTCTCGAGGCCTGCCAATCCCATTTCCGCCCAGCGTTGGCGTTTGCTGAGAAAAAGCTGTACGGTGCCGGCAATGCTTGCTGCATTAAAGGGCTTGAACAAATAGCCGTTGACTCCATGCTCGACCAGTTCTGGCAAGGCGCGTGCGTTGGCGGCGAGCACGGGCTTGGCGCACGACATTGCTTCCAAAGTGGCGATGCTTTGCAATTCCTGCGCGCTAGGCATGATGAATGCATCGATGCTGTTCATCAGCAACGGCAGGTCTTCGCCGGGCACATAGCCAGGAAAGGCGACGACATGGCTGAGTCCACGGCTGTTCACCTGCTCCACCAAGATATCGCGATACATTCCCTTGCCCGCAATCGCAAATTGGATCGGCTCGTCAATCAACATTTCGGCGGCGTCGACAATGTCGTCCAGACCCTTCTCACGGTCGACTCGTCCCACATAAAGAAACACCGTGCGATCTAACGCCAATCGATAGCGCCGTCGCATGACCGTCGGGTCAAGATCGGGGCGCGGATAGAACTCATCTTGATTGACGCCACAGGAAATTGCCTTGACCGGAATGCGGATGTCCTGTTTGCGCAGAATCGCCACCGCCGTTTCTGTAGGAGTCGTGGCGGCGTCGAGTTGATTGAAGACTTCCAGCATGTTGTGCCACATCGCCTTGTGAACGACGCCCTGTACACTGCGTGGAATGTAGAGATTGTTCGACCAGTTGTTTGGCAAAAAATGGTTGGTGCCCACAACGCGCATACCGCGCTGACGCGCCAATCGCAGCACCGTGCGACTCAGAAACAGATGATCCTGAATGTGCACGATGTCCGGCTTGAATTCATCCAGCGCCGCTTCGACGACGCTGTCGCTAAACGCTGTGATGTTGAGGTTGTAGCCGATGTGCAACGCCGGCACTGTCTGTACAATGACGCCGTTCACGTTGCAGCGATTGGCGAGACCCTTCTCAGAGGGCGCCAGCGCCATCACCTCATGGCCGGCTGCAACCAATCCGTCCGCCAGGCGAATCATAAAAACTGCCTGACCGTTGTCTTTGCGATAATACGATTGTCCGCAAAATAGAATCCGCATAGATTCAGTGCATCCTTGCCAGCGTCGGCTCTGCTTCAGTCATTTTGTGACCCATCCTACTTCTTTATAACATGTTCGGTCACGCCTGCAAATTTCGCGGGGCAAGTAGGGAGAGGGCAAGAGCGTGCTCAATACACGCTGCGCAGCGATTTGGGGCGGCTGTGCATGGAGTCAGCGCGACCCGAACGCGCTGGCCTCCATACACAGATATCAATACGTCAGGCTCGGATTTCCTGGCGTTGGAAGAGCACATACGCCAGTGCGAAGAGCAGAATCGTCGCCGCAATCAAGCCGGTCAACTGCGGCCACATCAACAGCACACTCTGCATGAATGGCAGCGGCGCGCCGACAATTGCGCCCTCCAACTGGCTGGGCAACAAAATGCCGAAGGAACGCACTGCCGGGTTGAGGATACCCAACGTCGCCTCCACATAGAGTGTATTGGGTGAGATGCGCGAGATTGCCTGCTCCACCTGCAACTGGCGCAAGATTTCTTCGGGCAGGCCGTAAGTCACCGGGCTAATTGTGCGCGCTGCCAGGCTGGTGATCATGCTCCAGAAGATGGTGAAGAAGAGCCAGACAGCAAGCCCCGCCAGTGCAGCCGTTGCTGGCTGGCGAAAGATGATCGAAAAGACCATGCCCAGCGCCAGCCAGATGCCGCCGTAGAAGATCGTGGCGACCAGGAAAATTAGGCTGCGCGCCACCTCCTCACCGCTGGGCGGCAGCCCAAGACCCAAGATGCCCATGCCCATGATCAACAGCCAGATCGCCGTCAGCACCAGGCTGAGTGTAAACAGCCCAGCCAGAAACTTTCCCAACAGCAAGGCGTCTCGATAGATGGGCTGCGCCAGCACGCGCGACATCGTGCGCCGGCTGAATTCGCCGTTGATTGCATCGAAGGAAATCGCAATTGCAATTAGCGGCGCCAGAAAACTCAAGAAGCCAACGAACGCGGGAAACGGATCGCGCGCCGTGGTGAATAGCCGCAGGAAAACAAACTGATCCTGGCTCACTGTCTGTCGAACGCTTTGCATCACCGCGTACACGACGCCGATGGCGGTCAGCAGGATCAGCGCCTCAAGAATCTGCATGCGGACGCTGGAAAGATGATCCGCCATTTCTTTCCCGACCACCGCCCACAGGCCTGTCCACGGGGAGCCATGTCGTCCACGCGCCTGTGGAGGGGTGTGCGCCTGCTCTGCGGAAAGCTCAATTGCTTGCGCCATTGCTCGCCTCCTTGAAATATGCAGAATAGATTTCGTCCAGGCTTGGCGCTTCGATATCCAGCCCGACCAGCCGACCGCCGGTTGCGACCACGGCGGTCGCCGCATCGGCGCGCAAGTCATGGTCGCCGACGATCACGAAGCGGTCGCGTTCTGCAGCGTCGAGTTTCTTGACGCCTGGCAGCGCCTTCAGAGCCGCCTTGATCGCATCAGGATTGCCGCTGGCTTCGACGACGATTCGATAACCGCCGCCAAGAATGCGTTGCGCCAGGTCAGCCACAGCGCCGCTGATCACCATCCGCCCGTGCGAGAAGAGGCCGACGCGATCACAGACCGCCTGCACCTGGTGCAGCAGATGCGATGAGAGCAGAACCGTAATGCCATCGTGTTTGAGCACCCGGATCATTTTCAGAAAACTTTGCGCCGCCTCTGGGTCAAGCCCCAATGTCGGCTCGTCCATGATGATGATCTCTGGTTCTTTGATCAAAAGCTCAGCCACGCCGAGACGTTGGCGCATACCGCGCGAAAACGTGCTCACCGGGCGGTCGATCACTTCGCCCAGACCCATGCGCTCGACTGCGGCGACGATGCGCTGCTGCGCAAGCGGGCGTGGCAGACCGTTGAGCCGCGCGATGTAGCTGAGGTTGTCACGCGCGCTCAGTTCATCGTAGAAGCCGACCGAGTCGGGCAGATAACCGACGCGCGCCTTGACCGCCAGCGGGTCGCGCGCCGGGTCAAGCCCCAGCACGCGCACCGCCCCCGACGTTGGCTCGGTCAACCCAAGCAACATAAGAATGGTGGTCGTCTTCCCGGCGCCGTTGGGGCCAAGCAGCCCAAAGACTTCGCCGCGCTCGATAGTCAGGTTGAGATCATCCACAGCGACCGCCGAGCCATAGCGCTTGCTAAGATGCACTGCCTCGAGCACTGCGCCGGACGTAGCCTGGGGCTGAATTGAAGCTGACTTTGTGCTTACATCAACCATGGCTGGCTGTCCTTTCGGTTTGCGCAATTCTTATCGACGCCCAAAACGACCGACCGCCAATGCCACAGCGCCCACCGCCACTGCGATCAACCCAACGCCAACGATGCCCCACAGCGTCGATGTAGTCACAGTGATGCGCATGTCGATGGTCTTGGCGCTGGCGTCGTCGGCGCGCGCCGTGAAACTCACGACGTAGTCTCCGTTGATCGCCTTCTCATTTGGCTGAAGGTTTGCGGTCACATTCACGCTCTGTCCGGCCGCCACTTCGGGAATTTCACTCGGCTCCAGCGTAACGTTCCAGCCCGTCGGCGCGCTGGCGCTCACAACCACATTGCGGGCTGGCGCTGTGCCGCGATTGCCAACAACCAGTGTGTAGCTGGTGCTTGCCCCAGCGTTTGCTTCGCCTGAGAGACGTCCGTCCGGCGTGCTGAAGGTCAGCTCCGGCTGGCCGACGACCTCCGCCGTCAAGGCCAATGAAGCAGCGGCGTCGCTTGACTGTGCGTCGATTGTAATCGGATAGGCGCCGGCAGGTATGGTGTTGAACGCACGCGCCTCCACGGTCAAGCGCTTTGATTCACCGCCAGCCAGCGGCACAGAGGTGACTTCCTGACTGTTCAGCGTAAAGCTAACCAGAAACACCGGCGGCGCATCGGCTGTCAGGTTGACATTGAGATCGTCGGCGCCCTCGTTCTTGAGGGTGACATTGAACCGGAAAGTTGTATTTGGTTTGCCGCGCACAGTTGGAAGGTCTGTATCCAGCGTGATGCTCGGCGGCGCTTTTTCCTCCACCGTCAGGGTCAGAGGCAGACGGGCGCTCTCCGTCTCACCTGTGGCGACGACAGTCATGCGATAGACGCCGCCCGTCGTCGTCGCAGGCGGATCGATGCGCAAATCGACGGAGGCGTCGGTTGCACCGTCCACAAAAACGGCGCTGACCGTACGGTTGCCGCCACGGAACGAAACCTGCCAATCCGCCGGGACATCTTCAACGCTGAGTTGCACGGTCTGAGGCGTCCCAGCGCGCACCTTCAACGGAATCGAGACTGTTGCATCCAGCCCGATGACCTGAGCCGGAAATGTTGTAAAGATGGTCAGCGGCTGCGGCGGCGCGCTGTTTTCGGCGGCTGCAGGCTCGTCTTGGGCAAGCATGGCCGTCGGCGTCAAAAGCAATGCAGCGATGATGAGAAACACAACAAATACACGACCAGTTCGCATAACCTTTTCCCCCATTTCGATCTTGTGATTGAATTGAAGGCATCAATATTGGATTGTTGATAGATGGTGCACCATTCCCACAAAAAAATGCTCACCACGAATGGCAAGCATTTTTGTGAATTCATGCACAAATTTATGCCGTCAAGCTTAGAAAAATATGAAGAAAAAATGAGTGATCAACTAAATTTTGCGAGCCATCGGTCGCCTCAAATCACGCTTGCCTATCACGCGGCGCGCACGCTGTTGGCGGCGCGCGCACAGGGCTTGAGCAGGGCGCATGTATCGCTCGACCTCAATCGATCAATGGCCGAAGTCATACTGGACGACCCAGGCGTTCAGGCGCCCGAAGGCTGGTCGATTCCGTGGGCAACCATTGTCATGATTGCCGATGATGAAGCCGGTTGCTACGCCTGCACCGAGGAAGGCGCCCACAAGATTCAGGTCTTTTCCGAGGAAATGCAACGCATCTACACGCTTTATCCGACAAGCGGCGCACCGACGATGCTGATTTCAGGCATCCCCATGCACCGCATCAAAGGCGTCGATCCACACAAGGATACGCAAAGCAAGCTGCGCGCGCTCGGTCGCATTCAAGGACAGGTGCTCGACACCTGCACCGGGCTGGGCTACACTGCGCTGGCGTTGGCGGCGCACGCAGCACAGGTGACGACAGTCGAGCTGGATCCGGCTGTCCACACGATCATACGTCAGAATCCCTGGTCGTGGTCATTGTTCGGCGCCCCCAACATCACACCGCTGATCGGCGATATCGGCGAGGTGATCGAGACCTTCGACGATGCTGTGTTCGACTGCATCTTGCACGACCCGCCGATGTTCAGCCTGGCCGGCGACCTTTATTCGCTTGTCTTCCACCGACAGTTGTGGCGCGTACTGCGTCGCGGTGGGCGGCTGTTTCATTACATCGGCAACCCCGACAGTCGATCGGGCGCCTCGGTGACGCGCGGAGTAATCAAACGTCTGGAGGCGGCGGGCTTCCGCCGCATTCAAGAGCGACCGCAAGCATTTGGCGTGGTTGCAGTCAAAACCTGAACCATTGGCGATTTGTGAGGTGCATCACCGCAGAATGCCTCCATCCATAGCAAGCAGACTCTCCACTTCCTCACGACTGGTGATCACAATGTCACCCATCTGGCTGAGCGCCAACGCCGCCAGCGTCACCCCATAGCGCAATCCCAAATCGAGGTCGCCCTGCAGCCAGCCAAACAGCACGCCCGCAGCCAGCGCGTCTCCGGCGCCGGGGCGGTCGATGACGGAAGTTTCGACTGCGGCTTGCCGGCGCAAAGAAACGCCATCCCAGGCGACGACGCCTTCAGCCCCGATCGACATCACGGTGATTGCGGCATTAGCGCGATCGGCCAGATGGCGCACGGCGTCTTCTGGCGGACCATCGATAGCGAACAGGCGCTCTGCATCCGTCCGGCTGCAAAAGAGCAGATCAACGCCGTCGATCAGGCGCCCGATAGCGTGGGCGGCGTCCGACGCGCTCCACAGCCTGGCGCGATAGTTGACATCAAAGCTAACCGCTACGCCAGCAGCCTGCGCCCGTCGAATCGCTTCTGCTGTAAGGTGCGCACATTCACCGGAGAGCGCCGGTGTGATTCCGGTCAGGTGCAGCAGCCGTGTGTCAAGCAGGTGCACCCAGTGCATCTGTTCCTGCGTCATCCGCGCAGCGCAGGAGTTGGCGCGATCGTAGATAACCTGCGTTGCGCGCGGTGGGACGGCGAACTCAACAAAATATAATCCCATGCGCCCATGTGTGCACCAGACGACGCCCTCCAGGTTGACGCCCGCCATGCGCAGATGATTAGCCGCCAGCCTGCCCAACGCCGACTCAGGCAGTGCTCCGCACCATGCGCTCTTCAGCCCCAATCTCGCCAGCAGCGTCACGACGTTGGATTCAGCGCCGCCAGGTCGCAGATCGAGTCGGTGCGCCGCCTCCAGTCGCTCTCCGGGCGGCACACTCAGACGCAGCATTGTCTCGCCAAACGTGGTCACATCAAATGTGGGGATAGGTTTCTGCATAGAACAGGATGCGCTTTACTGGATATTTTTGTAGATTTCTGACAGGATTGTATGACAATACTGATTTTCAGCCCAATCACTGATTGACAATGCGATCAAGCCGTGCTACGCTTGCGTCGATTTGGGCGTCCAGCGCACAGTATAGTTATTGAAGGATCGATTTTTTAGAAATAAACCGCAGCTATGACGGTGCATTTAGTGGAACGTAATCAAACACAATTGACGACCGTTCACACGGGCGTTGTTGCGTTGCCTGCTTGCACCCTGCTTTCCGACCCGCGTCACGATTGGCGCGGGTTTTTTGTTGACTTTCCCTTTTATTTTTATTTTGGTTTTTTTGGCTATCGCCAGACGCCAACCCGCGCCGGAGCGCCGATGATGCCTGAGTAGGCAGCGAGCGCAGAATGTCAGGTAAGCGAGGTTGGCGAAAGCAGCCTCGCTTTTTTGTTGTTATGATTTTTTTGTCAGGGCGGATAACGCAATCAATGCAGGAGTCAGAGGTGATGAGCGTTGTATGTAGAGGTGTGCGCGGGGCAACGACCGTGATGTGCAACGAACGCGAGGAGATTCTGAAAGCAACGCGCGAGTTGTTGGCTTTGATGATTCATCTGAACGACATTCAGCCAGGGGATGTGGCGAGCGCCATCTTTACGACCACACCGGATTTGAACGCTGCATTTCCGGCCACGGCGGCGCGACAGTTGGGCTGGCTCGATGTTCCGCTGATGTGCAGCCACGAGATTGACGTGCCTGGGTCGCTCGGCATGTGCATCCGCGTGCTGATTCACTGGAATACGTCCAAATTGCAACGCGATATCCAACATGTCTATCTGAAAGAAGCGCAGTCGCTGCGTCCCGACAAAACCATCGTGCTTTCCAATGTGGACATGGAGGAGCTGAATCGCTGGATCGAAGAACATCTGAAAACGTGGAGGGGATGATGATAACCGTAGCCTTTCAAGGCGAGCATGGCGCCTATTCCGAAGAAGCCTGTCGCCGCCATTTTGGCGACAACGTGACGACATTGCCGTGCCGCACGTTTGAGGAGATTTTCGCGGCGGTCGAAGCTGGTCAGGCTAACTTTGGCGCCGTGCCCGTCGAAAACTCCACGGCGGGCAGCATCAACAAATCCTACGACCTGCTGCTCGACCACGATCTCAAGGTGCACGGTGAGATTCTGCTGCGCGTGCGGCACAACCTGCTGACGATCCCTGGCAATGGCGCCGCGATCACGCAGGTGCGCAGCCATCCGCAGGCGCTGGCGCAGTGCGAAAGCTATCTCAACCGGCGCAAACTGGCCGCCGTGCCCTGGTACGACACTGCCGGCAGCGCCAAAGACCTTGCCGCCGACCCAACGCCGGGCGTCGCCGTGATCGCCAGCAAACTCGCCGCCGAGGTGTACGGGTTGGAGATCATCGACGAAGGCATCGAAGACATGCCCAACAACTACACGCGCTTTTTTGTAGTCGGCAAGGGTGATCCGCCGCGCAGCGAACGCAGCAAGACCTCGCTGGTCTTCGCCGTGCCCAACACACCCGGCTCGCTCTATCACGCCCTCGGCGAGTTTGCCACGCGGCAGGTCAACCTGACCAAGCTGGAAAGTCGACCGCGGCGCAATCGACCGTGGCAGTATGTGTTCTATGTCGATCTCGACGGACACTGGCAGGACGCTCACATTAGCGCGGCGGTGGTCGGGCTATTGAATCGGGCGGCGTTTGTCAAACTGTTGGGCAGTTATCCAGCCGCACAGCCGTTGGAGTCTGAACAGACAAGCAGCCAGAGTGCATTGCTGCAAATCTGACAGATATAACTTATGCAAACATTATACGATTCGTATTGTATCGAGGAATCTTAAGGGGAGGAAACCAGATGATTGTCGTGATGAAGCCAGGCGCCACTGCCGCCGAGATCGGCGCCGTCATTCGCAAAGCGGAATCGTTCGGCGTGAAGACCCACCCGATCTACGGCGAGAATCGCACCGTCGTGGCGCTGGTTGGGGATATGACGCGGGTCAACCGTGAAGTGTTCGATCAAATGGAGGGTGTGATGCAGACCGTGCGCATTCAGGAGCCGTACAAACTGTTGAGCCGCACGACGCGCCCTGAAAACAGTGTCATCGAAGTGGCGGAAGGACGGGTGCGCATCGGCGGACCCGCCGTCGTGGTGATGGCAGGCCCGTGCAGCGTCGAAAGCCGCAGTCAGATCATCGAAATTGCCCACGCCGTCAAGGCGGCCGGCGCTACGGTGTTGCGCGGCGGCGCCTTCAAGCCGCGCACCAGCCCCTACGATTTCCAGGGGCTGGGGCTGAAGGGGTTGGAGTATCTGGCGGAGGCGCGTGAGGCGACCGGGCTGCCTGTGATCACCGAAGTGATGCGCGAGGAGCAGGTGCCGATGGTGGCGGAATACGCCGACATCCTGCAGATCGGAGCGCGCAACATGCAGAATTACGGCTTGCTGCAGGCGGTCGGCAAACAGACCAAGCCGGTCATGCTCAAGCGCGGCATCAGCGGCACGATCCGCGAATTGCTAATGTGCGCCGAGTACATCGTCAGCAACGGCAACTACAACGTCATGCTCTGCGAACGCGGCATTCGCACCTACGAGACTGCCACGCGCAACACCTTCGACCTTAACGCCGTGCCGGTGCTCAAGGAGCAGACGCATCTGCCCGTCGTCGCCGATCCGTCGCACGGCACGGGTTTGCGCGAGCTGGTTCCGGCGATGAGCCGCGCCGCCGTTGCCGCCGGCGCCGACGCACTGATCCTGGAGGTGCACCCCGACCCCGACGCTGCAGTCAGCGACGGTCGCCAGAGCCTGACGCTGGATGACTTCGCTGCGCTGATGAAGAGCCTGCGCCGCGTCGCCGAAGCGATCGACCGCCGCATACTGGAGCCGGTGGAGATGTTGGAGTTGGCGTAAGCGGTCAGGAGATTAGGGATTAGGAGATTGGAGATTGGAGATTAGGAGATTGGAGATTGCCATCGCCAATCTCCTAATCTCCAATCTCTAATCTCCCAACGATGAAAGGCATAAATAAACCATGATCATTGTCATGAAATCCCACGCCGAGCCGAAGGACATTGAAGCGGTGGTGCAACGCGTGGAGGAATTGGGGTACAAGGTTCATCTGAGCCGCGGCGAGGCGCGCACGATTATCGGTGTGATCGGCGCCGACGAGTATTTGATCCAAAACAGCACCTTCGAGGTGATGGACGGCGTCGAACGCACGATGCGTGTGATGCAGCCCTACAAGCTGGCGAGTCGCGACTTCAGCGCCGCCGACACCGTGATCAACGTCAACGGCGTGCAGATCGGCGGGCGTAAGATCGTGGTCATGGCGGGCCCGTGCAGCGTCGAAAGCCGCGAGATGATCCTCGAAACCGCGCACGCGGTTAAGGCTGCAGGCGCGACCGTGCTGCGCGGCGGCGCGTTCAAGCCGCGCTCCAGCCCGTACAGCTTCCAGGGGCTGGGCGAAGAGGGACTGAAGTTCCTGGCGGAGGCGCGCGAACAAACCGGGCTGCCGATCATCACCGAAGTGATGAGCCCCGAGGACATCGCCCTGGTCGGCGATTACACCGACATCTTCCAGGTCGGCGCGCGCAACACGCAGAACTATTCGCTGCTCAAGGCGCTGGGCAAGCAGCAGAAGCCGGTCTTCCTCAAGCGCGGCATCAGCGGCACGATTCAGGAACTGCTGATGAGCGCCGAGTACATCCTTTCCGGCGGCAACATGCAGGTGATGGTCTGCGAGCGCGGCATCCGCACCTACGAGACCGCCACGCGCAACACCTTCGACATCAATGCCATTCCCGTGCTCAAGGACGCCTGCCATCTGCCGGTCATCGCCGACCCGGCGCACGGCACTGGCATGTGGCAATATGTGGGCGCGATTGCCAAAGCTGCGATTGCCGCTGGCGCCGACGGTTTGATGCTCGAAGTCCATCCCGACCCGGCCCGCGCCTGGAGCGACGGCGCACAAAGTCTCACCTTTGAGCGCTTCGGCAAGCTGATGCAAGACCTGCGGCTGGTGGCGCAGGCGGTGGGGAGAGAGGTATAGAGATTAGGAGATTAGAGATTGGAGATTAGGAGATTGGTGATTAGAGATTAGGAGATTGGAGATTGGGAGATTGAGACGCAAGCGCGTCACATTGCGAATCTCCAGTCTCCAATCTCCAGTCTCCAGTCTCCAGTCTCCCAATCACTTAATTACCCAATCGCCCAATCTCCTAATCTCTCTCATTTTTTGCTATGACCAAACCACTCAAAGACTGTTCCGTCGCCGTCGTCGGGTTGGGGCTGATGGGCGCCAGCCTGTGCATGGACTTGAAGGAAGGCAACTTGTGCCGCGAGGTGCGCGGGGTGGCGCGGCGCACGCGCACGGTGCTCGACGCCTTTTTCGCCCACGCCGTCGATCTGGCGACCAACGACCTGCAGACCGGCATCCTCGGCGCCGACATCGTCATCCTGGCGACGCCGGTGCGCACCATCATTGCCACGCTGGAAGAGATCGGGCCGCGGCTGTGGCCCGGCGCGCTGGTGATGGACATGGGCAGCACCAAAGGCGACATCTGCGCGGCGATGGCGCATCTGCCCGCTGGCGTGCAGCCGGTCGGCGGGCACCCGATGTGCGGCAAGGAGACGGCGGGCTTCGAGGCGGCGGAGTGTGGCCTCTATCGCAACGCCACGTGGGTGCTCTCGCCGCTGCCGCGCACCAGCCCCGACGCGCTGGCGTTGGCGACCGAACTGGCGCTGGCGGTCGGCGCGCGCCCGCTCGTGCTGGAGCCGGAACGCCATGACCGCCTGGTCGCCAGCATCAGCCACCTGCCCTTTCTGGTCGCCAGCGCGCTCACCGCCGCCGTCGCCGAGGTGGGCGCCGACGACCCGACCGTGTGGGATGTCGCCGCCGGTGGGTTCCGCGACACCAGCCGCGTCGCCGCCAGCGACACACAGATGTTTCTCGACATCCTGATGACCAACCGCGCCGCAGTGCTGGCGCAGGTCGAACGCTTCCAGGCGCACCTGGGCGCGCTGCACGATCTGCTGGCAAGCAATGATGAAGCCGCGCTGCGCAAGATGCTCGCCGCGTCACAGCAGGCGCGGGCGAGTTGGAAGCCGCGCCAAAGATAACCGATTCCGCCATGCGTGATCGCCTTTTATCCACCAAACTGCACCCGCCGCCGACCCTACCGGCCACGCTACCGCGCGCCCATCTGCTGGAACGGTTGCGCGCCGGGCAGCGCACGCCGGTGACGATCGTGGCGGCGCCGCCCGGCTTTGGCAAGACAACGTTGATTGCATCCTGGCTGGCGCAGCCCGACGCGCCTCCGTCCGCCTGGTTTGCCATCGACGCGGATGACAATGTGCCGGCGCGCTTTTTCAGCTATCTGATAGCAGCCTTGCGCCAGCATCACCCGACGGCGTGGGAAGACCTTTTGCCCGAGCTGGACACGCCGACAACGGAGCCGCGCGCGCTGGTGGCGGCAATGCTCGCCGATTGGCCGCGCACCGCTGAGCCGACGGTGCTGGTGTTGGAAGACTATCACTGCATCACGGCGCAGCCGATCCACGCGGCGCTGGCTTTTCTGATCGACCACCTGCCGCCGTCGCTGCAGCTTGTCTTCATCAGCCGCACCGATCCACCGTTGCCGCTGGGGCGCTGGCGGGTGCGGGGGCAGTTGACCGAGCTGCGCGCCGCCGATCTCCGCTTTGGCGCCGAGGAAGCGACCGCTTTCCTGCAACGTCGGATGGGGTTGACGCTGCCCGCAGCGGCTGTTCAAACGCTGGTTGACCGCACCGAAGGGTGGGTGGCGGGCTTGCAATTGGCGGGGCTATCGCTGCAACAGGCGACAGACCCGGCGACGGCGTTGGCGGCGCTTGCCGGCACTCAGCGCTACATCGCCGATTACCTGACCGACGAAGTGTTGGCGCATCAGCCGCCCTCGGTGCGTCACTTCCTGCTTGCCACCGCCATCCTTGATCGGTTCTGCGCCGACCTGTGCGCCCACGTGCTTGACCTGGCCGTGACCGATTGCGCCGCCATGCTCGATTCGCTGGCGCGCGCCAACCTCTTCCTGATTCCGCTAGACGATGCACTGACGTGGTTCCGCTATCATCACCTGTTCGCCGACCTGCTGCGACGACGGCTGACCGCCGAGCTGCCGCACACCGTCGCCGATCTCCATCGTCGCGCCGCGGCCTGGTTTGAGGCGCATGATCTGCCGCTGGAGGCAGTTCGTCATTGGCTTGCCGCTGCGGAGCCAGGTCGCATCGCCGCGTTGTTGGAGCGCGCCTTCCCGCGGCTATGGGGACAGCCGGAGCTTGCCAGTCTGATGCGCTACGTCGAGACGCTGCCGCCCGCTGCGCTGGCCGCACAGCCGACCTTGAGCGCTTTGCTCGGCTGGACATGGCTTTGGCTGGGCTATGATGTCGGGCGCATCCTGCCCCTCCTCGATCGCGCCGAGGCGACGCTGCGCAGCCATCCCGATGCAACCCAGGCCGGACGACTGGCGATCGTGCGCAGCATTGTGCAGCGCGCGGCGCACGCCGACGCAGTCGCCTCGCAGCAACTGGCGCAGCAGGCGTTGACGCAACTGGCGGATGATGACCATCTCTGGTGCGGTTTTGCCCATCTCAACCTGGCGACTGCCGCCCACGCGCTCGGCGACCTGACCGCAGCCGAAGCTGCTTACCGCACCACCATGCAGCGTTGTCGCGCCGCCGATGATCGCGCCACCGCCTGGATGGCCGCCAGTGCACGTGTGCAGTTGCTGCGTGAACAGGGGAACCTGACGTTGGCGCTGGCGGAAAATCAGCGTGTGCTCAATGCCGTGCAGCAAGGCGGCGTGACGGCGCTGGTGCGTGGATGGGCATACATCAACCAGGCCAGCCTCGACTACGAACTCAACCATCTGGCTGACGCAACCCGCCAGGCTGCGCTGGTGGCGGAGCTGGAGGAGCGCATCGGCGGTCTGCCCGATGTCGGGTTGCGTCTGCACGCGCTGACGGTCGACCTGGCGTTGGCGCAGGGCGATGTCGATGCGGCGCGTGCGGCTGCGACTGCGATGCTGGCGCTGGCGGAACGCGGCGGCGTTGCCAATGCGCTCGACTGGGCGCACGCGGTGTACGCCCGTCTCTGTCACCGGCTGGGCGAATGGTCGGCGTTCGACGCCTGGGCGCAGCGCTATCATCCGCCGGAGCAGCCGCTCTTTTTCCCCTATCGACTGGCAATTTTACTCTACATTCGCTGGTTGATCCGGCAACAAAACTGGCAGGCGGCGCGGCGTCTGCTTGACGAACAAACGCAACGGGCGCAGGCCGGCGGTTTCGGCGAGCACTTGCTGGAGCTTGACCTGACGCGTGCGCTGCTTGAACAGGCAGTCGGGCGCACGGCGCCGGCGTTGGCGGCGCTGGAACGCAGCCTGGCGGCCGGCGCCGCCAGCGGTTATCTACGCATCTTCATCGATGCGGATGAGGTGCTGCGTCCACTCTGGCAGGCGTTGCAGCGCACACTCAGTGATCCGCTGCAACAACGCGTCTGCGCCACCGTGCTGGCCGCGCCAGGCGGTGCATCAACGCCCGATCAAAGCGGCTTGATCGAACCGCTCACCCCGCGTGAGCTCGAGATTCTACGCTTGCTGGCTGCGGGCAAATCGAACCCACAAATTGCGGCGGCGTTGATCGTGACGGTGGAGACTGTCAAGACGCACATCAAACATATCTACGGCAAACTGGGCGTCGCCGACCGCGTCAGCGCCGCGCACAAGGCGCGTTCATTGGGGCTTGTGACCGATCCATGAACAAGCGCATCTCCAGGATCGCGTTCCGATCCTGGAGATGCGCAATGGCGCGTGCGACAAGCGTTGACACATGCTGATGAACGCATTCGCGTGCGCTGTATTGTAGGTCATCGCCTCTGGCGTGACGAGCGTGTCGCTCCAGAGGCGATGACCTGCTGCAATCGATAGCCTACTTCCTCAGTTGCGGCGGTAGCCCAGAGCAATCAACTTTTCGCTGCGGCCGCGCGCCTGCCTCACATCTGGTTCGCCGTAGTAGTGAACCGCAGCGCTGCCGTTGATCGCAACATCGAGCGAACGTTGCGCCCAGACCACGGCGTCGCTGCTGCCGCTGGCATCCACGCTGGCGTCGCTCACCGCCAATGCGCTGGCGTCGATGTCGCCGGAGCCATCCAGTCGAAGCGAGGCTTCACGCGCACGCCCGGCAAGCTGCATCGCACCCGAACCGCTGACCATCGCCTCGACTGTGTCCGCCGCCAGCCGGTCGATGTACAGATCGCCCGAACCGCTGATCTCCAGAGAGGCGCGCCGGGCATCCAGCGCCGCCAGCCTCACATCGCCGGAACCGCTGATCGAGACCGCAAACGCATCGGCTGTCAACGCCGCCGCCGACACGTTCCCCGACCCTGCCAGGGACAGGCTGCGTAGCATCGGCGCGGTGACCTCGTAGACAAGCGTCATTTTCTGCAACAACGCGACATCCGCTTTAGTGCGCAACATCAGCACACCATCCTGCGATGTGATCTCCAATGCCTGGCGCACGTTATCATCGGCGCGAATTTGCAGACGGGGGGCGTCGCCCTGCACCAGGCGTAGCTCGCCCGGCGTCGCCAGCACGATGCGGTCAAAGGGCGCCACGGCCACTTCCTCCGTCACAATACGCCCAGAGCCGGTGATCGCACCGGGCAAGGTCACCCACCCTGCCGCCAGGGCGATAGCCACCACCACGAACACTGTCAGCCAAAACAAAACCCATTTCATGATTGCCTCCTTGTGTGCATGTGTCTGAATGTTCACTGTTGTAGATCGACACGGATACGTGATGTTCCCGGCGCCGTCGCTACTCCACAACCGGCAGCACGTTGACGGCGACGTTGAAACGCAGGCTCGCCGACGCCGCCCACCCGCGATAACCGCCGGGCAACTCCACCTTTACCCATACGCCGCCGGCGTCGCGCCCTGACACGCTCATCGGCTGGCAACGGTCAACGCGTGTGACGGGCGTTGCTACTGCTGTTGCGCTGGCGAGAATGTCCAACGCCTCAGCCGTCACGACCGCCATCGGCTCCACCGCCGCCAGGATCGACGCGTCGCAACCGGCCAGCAGGTCGGGCGTCGGCGTGATCATGGCGGCGGGTTGATGATAGATCACTGTCGCCAGCGTCTGATTGAGGCTGGGGTCAATCACTGCCAGCACGAGCTGCTCCTCGACAACGGCGGCGTTTGCACCGGGCCAGATGGCCGGCAACGGCACGCTGACGATGAAGGCGCCGTCGCTGTCGGCGTTCATCCACGCCAGGTCGGCCGCGTTGAGACCGGTGTTGGGCGCCCCCATCCGCACCCGCAGCGCAGCATGCGCCGGAAAGTTGCGCCCGATCAGTGTGACCGTCTGTATAGGCCCGTGATCTGGCTCGACCGTCAGCACTGGCGTCGGATCGGCGGGCGCCTGCACCAACGTTGTCGCCGCTGCCGCCGAACAGCCGACCAACAGGGCGGCAATCACGAGAAACGTCGCCAGTTGCACCAGCCCACCTGTCCTCAACGCTGCGCCAGGCTTCTCATAGGTCGGAAAGTGCAGTGGTAAAGCAAATGCATTGTAGGGAATCATCTCCTCGCTCCTTTCTATGCTCCCATCATTTGGCACGCAACCTGCAAGCTGTTGTCGTGTCTGGCATTGAGTGTAGCGGCGCCGGAGACGGCTGACGTCACCCGCCTGGGGGATTGTGGCGGGGGGAGAAATCACCCTGCCTACATCCCCCGATCGAGGGATGCTGTGCGCACTCAGCCGTGCCATGATGACGCCATGCAACCGTACACACGCACGACCACCCACCCTATCACCTGTTCCATTGGTCTACGCGGGGCGTTGGACCGCGAATGCGCAGGCTGGTTCACCGATCTTGACATTCGTCTGCTTGAGGACGGGGCGGCGGAACTCTCCGGCGAGCTGGCGGATCAAACGGCGCTGCTGGGGGTGTTGCTGCGCGTGCATAACCTCAATCTGGACATCTTGTGGGTCAGCACAGCACGGATCATGGGGCATGGCCAGTGCTGTCCGGGCTGTCCTCAATCAGAAGGAGATCGCACATGAGTAGCCTGCGCCTGTCGTCAACCTTCACACCGCATCCTGGTGTGCTTGTAGTTGCGCCATTTGCAATGGTATTTGCTCGTTTTGGCTTAGCCGTGCTGTTCCAGGCGTTGACGGCGGGGGTGCTGTGGTTGCAAGGTGCGACGCACCCCTGGCAGGCGGCGGCGCCCTGGTGGACGGTCTACGGCTCGCTGATTGATGGGGTTTGTCTTGTTGCGCTGGTATGGTTGTTGCGCGCCGAAGGGATGACGCTGCGCAGCGTCGTCGATTTTCAGCGCCGCCGCATCGGTCGCGATCTGCTGCTGGCGTTGGCGCTGCTGGCGCTCTTTCTTGTGCTTGGCTTTGGCGGCGGCGCGTTGGCCGGGGCGTTGCTCTACGGCGGCCCACCACCTACGCCGATGGGTGGACTGCCGCGCTGGGCGGCGCTCTACAGCGTGGTGATCTGGCCCCTGTTGTGGGCGTTCACCGAGCAACTGGTCTATCTTGGTTATGCGCTGCCGCGTGTGCGCGGTGCTCTGGACAGCGCGTCGCTGGCGATTGGCGTTGTGGCGCTTGGCTGGGCGTTGCAGCACACTGCGCTGCCGCTGCTGCCCGATGCACGTTTCATCCTCTATCGCTTTCTCGCCACGCTCCCGTTCGCCGTTGTGATTCCGATCTTCCTGCGCGTGCGGCGCCTGCCGGCGTTCATGGCGGCGCACTGGGCGATCGATGCCCTGGCGGCGGCGATCACGGTCTGGAGCTAACGCGGTGGACCCGCCTCGATCCGCGCCAGCATCTCAGCGTGCGATCCTCGGCTGGCGAAGATCGTCTCGAACCACCAGGTCGCGCCCACGGCGGCGTAGGCTTGCGGCAGCGCGGCGTTGCCCGGCGCAGTGACGCCGCTGACGGCGATGGCAAACGGGGTGTCGTCGGTGCGGTGGCTGCGGATGGTGGTCACGCGCTCCGCCACCTGCGCCGGCGTCAATGTGATGTTCTGCTGTTCGTCGATCGTGCCGATCACCCAGCCATCCCACTTTGCGGCGCGGCGATACGCCGGTTGGCTGTCACCGCCGATCCAGACGGGGATGCGCGGGCGCTGCACCGGACCGGGTGCAAGCTGTACGTTGTCAAATGTGAAGTGGGCGCCATGAAAGGTGACCGGTTTGCCTGCCAGCAAATGCGCCAGAATCGCCAGGCTTTCATCGAGGATTTCGGCGCGGCGTTTGGGGCTGGTGGTGGGATCAACCGGCGTGAAGTCGAAATCCACGCCCGCGCCCAGGATCACACGCCCCTGGCTCAAGATGTCAAGCGCGATCAACGTGCGCGCCAGCACGTGCGGGCTGTAGCGCGGCAACGGCGACACGTCGGTGCAGAGCTTGAGCGTGTGCGTAGCCGTGGCGACAGCCGCCAGCGTGATCCATGGATCGCCGGCGCCGTAGGGAAAAAGCACGTGATCCCAGAGCGTGATCGCTTCCCAGCCGGCGGCTTCGGCCGCCTGCGCCAGTTCGACAACCCGGCGCGGATCGCTGTAGAGGCCAAAAGGGACGACTTCGATGCCGTAGTGCATACCGTCTCCTTAATACCGCATGGTATACAATGTCATCATCTCAACTGGTGATAGTAGTCAATCTGAAAAGGGGGTGCTGCCTATGCTGAGTGATGAACGTTATTATGAATTGCTGGATGAAGCAATCGTTGACTGTTATGACGAAGAAGAAGAGTTTGCCGGTGTGCTCTGTACGTTAGGCGACAATCTCCAGTTTCCGCTATCCGCAACGTTGATGGATGAGTCCGTCGTCGTGCATGGACTCAATGAAGAACGCAGTTCTCCTCACCGCGGAATTGTCGCCAGGGTGGAACGCAACGGACGCACCTATGATGTCGCTCTTGCCGATTTGGTCTTTACAGACACAGATCCGGTCAGCGCGGAATGGCTTGCCATGTATCGGCGTTGGTCGAGTGTGTGACAGTCAGGCGCCTTTGCTGTTTACATCAAGCGTCACCGGCGCCAGCGTCGCCTGATACTCCGGCGCAAAGGTCGTCACCAGCGCGCCGCAGCAGACGGTCAGCCGCTCCTGGTTGAGCGTGTAGAAGCGGTAGCGCCCCTCCTGCCGCACATCGACCAGACCGGCTTCCTCCAATTTCTTGAGGTGGTGGCTGACCGTCGGCTGGTTGACGCGCCCCTCCATCTGCTCGACCAGGTCGTTGACGCTGAGCCAGCAGCAGCAGAGTCGTTTCATGATCTCCTGGCGGGTTTCGTCAGCCAGGGCTTTGGCAAAGAGCACCGGATCGACTTGGGTCATGCGTGCAGTTTGATTGATGTTTGTCGATTTGTCAATCTTCTGCTCACCCTGCCGCTGTGTGGTTTGCCCGATTCGTTGGCATGACGGAGATAATCGCGCGCAGCGCCCGATTGACGGTTTCTGAATCGGGGAAATACTCCCAGACGTCCGGCTCCAGCACCACAATTTGCTCACCAAGTACGGTTCGCTCGCTGTAATTTCCGTCGGCTTCATACACCCGGATCGTGTATCCCTGTTGCACCAGGTCTTTGGCGTATTTCCCACGCACGCCGCCAGAGAAGTCATACTCGGCGCGCATATCTTCTTCAAAGTTATTGGGCGGAGATGTTTTGTTCATAGGTTTTCTGTTCTCCCTTCGCAGCCCGGCGTGCGCTGATCAGCCGGATTTCTCTGTCTCGATCCGTGAAAACAACCACCAGCAGTCTGTGTTTGATCGATCTCCCTATGATCACAAAACGCTCCTCAGCGGAGGAGTGTTCGTCGTCGCTCACAACCAATGAAAACGGATCGAGGAACACGCTCGGCGCCTCGTCAAAGGGTATTCCATGTTTACGGAGATTCGCCGCAGCTTTGCTCTTATCCCATTGAAAGCGTAGCCTGTTTTCCATTGCAGCTCATCATAATGGAAACTGGCGTTGGATGCAATCATTGAGGCATTTTGCAATCACGCCAACTTGAATGCTTCACTGGCGGCGCGATGCACGAGCGTATGCCGTCGCGCCAGCGCGTCGATGTCTTTGCTGTAGCCGCCGCCGATCACCGTGGCGACGGGGACGCCGCGGCGCACGCACTGTTCGAGCACGTAGCGGTCGCGGTGCAGCAGCCCGGCGTCGGTCAGCGCCAGCTTGCCCAGCGCGTCGTCGATGTGCGGATCGACGCCGGCGTCGTAGAGCACCAGGTCGGGTCGCACTTGCGTCAACAGATCGGGCAGCCACTTTGCCAGTTCCGCCAGATAGGCGTCGTCGTCCATGCCGACCGGCAGCGAGACATCGTAGTCGCTCTGTTGTTTGTGAAAGGGGAAATTGGCGTCGCAGTGCATCGAAAAGGTGACCAGGTCGGCGTCGTCGTGCAGGATGCTGGCGGTGCCGTCGCCCTGATGCACGTCGAGGTCAACGATCAGCACGCGGTGCGCCAGTCCTCGCTGCTGCGCCCAACGCGCCGCCACGGCCAGGTCGTTGAAGATGCAGAAGCCGGAGCCAAACTCACGAAACGCATGATGCGTGCCGCCGGCGGTGCTGCAAGCCAGCCCGTGTTGCAGCGCCAGTTCGACCGTCACGAGCGTGCTGCCAAGCGCCGACATCGTGCGTCGCGCCAGCCGCTCGCTCCACGGAAAACCGATGCGACGCATGGCGCGGGCATCGAGCGCGCCATCGAGATAGGCGCGCACATACGCCGGGTCGTGGGCAAGCGTCACCTGCTCAACGGTTGCAGGTTGCGAAAGCTGGAACTGGTCGAGCGTGGCAACGCCGTCGCGCACCAACCACTCATACACCTTGCCAAATTTCGCCATCGGAAAGCGATGACCCTCCGGCAACGGCGCCACGTGATCAGGGCTGTAGACAATCGGCAGCGGCATGAGGAGCGGTGAGATAATCTCCAATCTCTAATCTCAACTGGAGATTGGAGACTGGAGATTGGAGATTGCTATGGCTTGCCTGGCACTTCGTGGCAATTGCGACAGCGCGCCTCGTAGCTTTCGCTGCCGCCGACCAGGATCACTGGGTCATCGAAGCGGGCAGGGCGACCGTCGATCAGCCGCTGCGTGCGGCTGGCGGGCGCCCCACAGACGACGCAGATCGCCTGCAGCTTGTCGACGTACTCCGCCAGCGCCATCAGCGTCGAGATCGGTCCAAAGGGTTCGCCGCGAAAATCCTGGTCGAGACCGGCGGCGATTACGCGCAGCCCGCGCCCCGCCAACAGATCGGCGACGTGAGCGACGGCGTCGTCGAAGAATTGCACCTCGTCGATGGCGACGACTTCGGTGTCAGGCTCGATGCGGTCGAGAATCTCCTGCGCACAGGAGACCACGATGGCATTCTCGCGCACGACGCCGTTGTGTGATGCGACGCGCTCCAGCCCGTAGCGATTGTCGATCGCTGGTTTGAAAATCTGCACCTTCTTGCGCGCAATTTCAGCGCGGCGAATGCGACGCAATAACTCTTCTGTCTTGCCGCTGAACATGGAGCCGCAGATCAGCTCCAGCGAGCCATCCTGTTTTGGTTGATGCATGATGCATTGTCTCAGATGCACTGGTCAAAGAAAAAGGGCAGAGAGTTCTATGTCTCCGCCCTTTCACAAGACTTTGTCAACCTGGAATTCGCCAAATTGAAGCAAAATCCATCGGGTGTGGCGCTGCGTCTAGTTCTGTGTTGCCTGCGCGTATTTCGCATACACCTCAGCGGCAGCCGCGTCGGCATTGCCGCCGCGAGCGCGCGCCTTGCGCGCTGCCTCTTCCGCCTCGCGGCGAATCTGCGCCTCCAGCTCGCGACGGGCGCTCTCGGATTGTCGGCGCTCCAGACGCTTCATGAAGCGTTCGACCTGCCCGGCGGTGTCGACGATGCGCTGCTCGCCGGTGTAGAAAGGGTGACAGGTGCTGCACACGTCGGTGCGAATCTCTGGGACGGTGCTGCCTGTAATCCACGTCGCGCCGCACGAACAGATCACGCGCGCGTTGGGATAATACTTGGGATGGATATCAGCCTTCATTTCAATTCACCTTCTCAGGATAAACGCTGACCTGCCTGCGCCCTTTGCGCGCCCATTCGAAGGTTACGTAACCGTTCGAGGTTGCAAACAGCGTATCATCTTTGCCGATGCCGACATTGACGCCCGGATAGATGCGCGTGCCGCGCTGGCGAACGATGATGCTGCCCGCTGTCACCAGCTCGCCGCCATAGCGCTTGACGCCCAGGCGCTGCGCATTTGAATCACGACCGTTGCGGCTGGAACCGCCGCCTTTTTTGTGAGCCATGAAAAATCTCCTTCAGAAAAAACTCGGCGAGCGTATGCTCAGGCGTTGATCGACTCGATCTGCAGACGGGTCAGATATTGGCGATGTCCCTTGCGCACGCGAATGCGTTTCTTGGGCCGATACCTGAAGACCAGAATCTTGTTGCCACGATACTGCCCCGTGATTTTGGCGGAGACAGTGGCGCCCTCCACAACCGGAGCGCCAACCTTCACCGTGTCGCCGGCCGCCACCAGCAACACGTCGCTCAAGGTGATCGAGTCTCCAACGGCGCCGTCGAGTTTCTCGACCTCGACGGAGTCGCCCGCAGCGACTCGATATTGCTTGCCACCTGTGCGAATGACTGCGTACATTGCTCAACTCCCTTCCTGTGCCGCGTTCGACAGCAACTTCTCGACACTGCCGAAACTTCGGAGCGGCGGCGCACCCTGAAAGGTGAGGGCGCGCCTCCTGATTGATAATAGATGCACTGCGGGCGCTTTCAACCCACGAATGAGTAGTATACGCTGTAATTGCAGTTTTGGTCAAACTGAAGAGCGCTGAAAAACCATTCAGAACAGCGATTTTTATCCGGTTTTTGTCAATGTTTTGTAGATTGTACGTTCACCTACCGAAGAGTAGGTAGACTTGAACTACGATTCATCTGCACCTGCCAGGCAACAGGTGAAATGATGGTTCTTTGCGGAGCAACGATGGATCAGGAAGTTCGCGACTCAACGCAGCGTGTGCTAGACGTAGCCGAGACCTTATTTATGGATCGCGGCTACAACGCCATTACATTGCGCGACATTGCCGATGAGCTTGGCATCAAACAGGCGTCGCTTTATTATCACTTTCCCGGCGGCAAGGAGCAACTTTTTCAGGCGATGGCTGAGCGTATGTTCGAGCGACATCGTCAGGGCATCACAGCCGCAATTGCGGCGAGTGAAGGCGACCTGCGCAATCAGTTGCGCAATATCGCCGCATGGTTCAGCTCGCAACGCCCGATGAAGTTTATGGGAATGTTGCACGCCGATTTGTCAGCGCTCAGCCCGGAGCACAAAGAGCAGCTTGCCCAAAAAGCCCACAGCGCCATGTTCCGCCCACTGCGCGAATGCTTTGTTGCGGCGCAGGCGCGCGGTGAAATCCGCGCCATGCACCCCGATCTGCTGGCGGGCTGCTTTCTCTGGCTGATGGATGGACTGAGCTACGGTGAGACGCGCGTTGGCGCTCCCCCACGCCAGGCGATGGCGGACGATATTATTTCAATGATGCTCGATGGGTTGTCGCCGCGAGAGACAGAAGCGCCGTCGTCGCCGTCTTCTGCGACATCTCAGTTCTGGTCTCATTCAAAAATTTCATTGCCTGTTATTGTCCATGGGGAAGAAAATGCGTGAACGTACAGAACGTCATCGACTGCTGACGATCTTTCTGGTGGTTTTTGTCGATCTGCTTGGCTTCAGCCTGATTTTGCCGCTGCTGCCCTATTACGCCGAGGCGTATGGCGCCAACGAGCTAACGGTTGGGTTGCTGACCGCATCGTACGCGGCGGCGCAGTTGATCGGCGCGCCGCTGCTTGGGCGGCTCTCCGATCAACATGGTCGCCGGCCGATCTTGTTGGTGAGCATTGCCGGAACGGCGTTTGGTTTTCTGTTGCTCGGCGTGGCGGAAGCGCTTGGACGCTCAATCGGCGTCGCCTTCTTTGGCGCCAATCTGGTCGCCATCAACGGGTTGATTTTAGGTTTGCTCTTTACCAGCCGCATTTTGGACGGACTGACCGGCGGCAATATCAGCGTGGCGCAGGCGTACATCTCTGACGTGACGCCGCCAGAGGATCGGGGGCGCGCCTTCGGCTTGATCGGCGCGGCGTTTGGGCTGGGCTTTATCATCGGGCCGGTGGTCGGCGGCTTGCTGGCTGAACGCTTCGGCTACGCAGCGCCAGCCTTTGTCGCCATGACGATTGCAACTGTGAATTTGATTGCCGTGTATCTCTATTTGCCCGAATCGCTGACGCCGGAAGCGCGCGCCGAGATGACATCGCGCCCGCGGCCCGCCTTCAATTTGAATTCGCTGATCACTGCGCTGCAACGCCCGCGTGTGGGGCCGCTCTTTCACATTCGCTTTTTCTTTGGCATGGCGTTTTCGATGTTTCAGTCGATCTTTGCGCTCTACGCCGCAGGCTATCCGCTCAACCTCTCGGTCGAACAGACGGGGCTGGTGCTTGGTTATGTCGGTGTGTTGTCTGTGTTGGTGCAGGGGTTTGCCATTGGCCGGTTGACCAAACGCTACAGCGACAAACAGTTGATGTTCGTTGCATCGCTCATCATGGCGGTCTCGCTGCTGTTGTGGGGATTGGCGCCGAATGTGTGGACGCTGCTGATCATTATGGCGCCGCTGGCGTTTGGCGGCGGCGTGCTCAATACAGTGATCAACAGCGCGCTGAGCAAGTCGGTCCACCCGGAGGAAATCGGCGGCACGTTGGGCATCTCGGCGTCGCTGGAGAGCCTGACCCGCGTGATTGCGCCGGCGTTGGGCGGGCTGCTGCTGTCGCTGGCGCGACCGTGGGGGCCGGCGCTGTTCACAAGCATCATGATGGTGTGGGTGGCGTCGTTTATCTGGCGACGACTTTTTATCAACCCCGATCCGCCGCTGGAGCAGCGCGGCGGCGGATCGGGTGTGACGCTGCCGCCCGGTGCGGCAGCCGCACATTGAGGAACGTATAAACTCTCGAATGAGTCTTGGTTGTCTATCAATCTGGAAAGTGAGAATCCTATGAAACGCTTCTTCGGTTTCTTGTTGGTGGTTGTCGTGCTGGCGGGCGCAAGCTATGGCGCGTATGCACTGGGTTATTTGCCCGCAGAGTTGACGCAAGTGCTGGCGTCCCCCTCCGAGCAGAGCACAGGCAGTGACCTACAGTCGGCGCCGCCTGCGGTCGAGGCCTTGCAGCCGCGCATTCTGGCTGACGCCAAGGTCGTGCCGGTGCTGCGCTCCGATCTAAACATGGCGGCGAGCGGCATTGCCATGGAGATTGCCGTGCGCGAGGGTGACCGCGTTGAGGCGGGCGATCTGCTGATCAAACTCGACGACGCGCAGCAGCGCGTGGCGGTGGCGCAGGCGCAGGCGAATCTGGCGCGGGCGCAGGCAAACCTGGATCGCATCCTTGCCGGCGCACGCAGCGAGGACATCGCCATCGCCGAGGCAGCGCTTCAAGCCGCCCAGGCAAATTACGAACGTCTGGTCAACGCCGCTGCGCCGGGCAACATCAAATCGGCGGAGGCGGCGCTTGCCCGCGCGCAGGCGGAATACAATCGTCTGACGCAGGGGCCGTCCGAGGAAGTGTTGATTGCGGCGCGTGCCAATCTGGCTTCCGCCGAGGCGCAGTTGAACCAGGCGCGCTCCGCCTACAACCGTGTGCGCGACATGGCGGATGTCGGCATGCGCCCAGAATCGCTCAACATGCAACAGGCGACGATCAACTTTGAGGCGGCGCAGGCGCGGTTGGATGATCTACTCAACGGCCCCACGCAGGCGGAGCTTGCCGCAGCTTCGGCGTCGATTCGCCAGGCGCAGGCGCAGCTCGACATGATGAAGAACGCCATGCCCTCCGACGTCACCGCAGCGGCGGCGCAGGTCGCTCAGGCGCAGGCGCAGCTAGATGCGCTCAAAGCTGGCGCGCGCAGCGAAGAGATCGCCGCCGCCGAAGCCGACGTAGCCTCCGCGACAGCCGCATTGCAGCAGGCGCTGGTCGCCCTGCGCAACACCGAGCTGCGCGCGCCTTTTGCGGGCGTGGTGGCGTCGCTCAACATCAACGTGGGTGAGCAGGTGGCGCCAGGTCTGCCGGTGATTCAACTGGCGGATGACAGCGCCTGGGAGATCCGCACTTCCGACCTCACCGAGCTGGATGTGGTCGGCGTAACGCAGGGCAAGCGCGTGACGCTCACCTTTGATGCGCTGCCCGACTTGCAGCTGGGGGGCGCGGTTGATCGCATCCGCCCGATCGGGCAGGACAACCGCGGCGACACGGTCTACACGGTCGTGGTCAAACCAGACCGCCAGGACGCACGTCTGCTGTGGAATATGACCGCTGTGGTCGATTTCGGGGTGAAATAACCGATGGCATTCTATCTGGCGCTTAAGGAAGTGTGGCGCAACAAAGGGCGCTTTCTGTTAATTGCCGCAGTGGTGGCGCTGATCACGGTGCTGGTGCTCTTTATCGCCGGCCTGTCCGAAGGGCTGGCGGCGGCCAACCGTGAGTATATCGAGAAGCTGAACGGGGAGCTGTTGGTCTTCCAGTCGGGGACGCAGCTCTCCACCACCGCCAGCCGCATCGGCCGCTCACGCATCGCTGAGTTGCGCCGCGTCGATGGCGTTGAAGCGGTCGGACAGGTCGGGTTCACGTCGGTCAAGCTTGTGCCGCCCAACGGCGGCGAGGAGATCAACATCTCGCTGATCGGCGTCGAGCCAGGCCAACCAGGCGAGCCGCCGGTCTTCGAAGGGCAGCAGCTGGAGCGTGCACGTTCCAACAATGTCATTGTCGACGAGGGAGTGATCGCTCGCCTGGGTGCGAAGGTTGGCGACACGATTCGCGTCAAGGTGACGCAAGGCACGAGTGAGGAGTTTTTTGACCTGACCGTTACTGGGTTAACCGACCGCCGTCAATACTTCTTCCAGCCCGCAGTCTTTGCGCCGTTGGTGACTTGGGACAGAATTCGCCCGGACACTGGCGCGGGCCAGTCCAACAGCGAGTTGGTCTCGAATGTAGCGGTGGTGCGGTTGCGCGACCCCGCCAACGCCGATGCCATGAAGCAGATCATCGAGCAGCAGGTCAGCAATGTCGAGGTGGCGGATCGGCGAACGACGTGGGAGGCGCTGCCCGGTTACGCCGCGCAGCAGAGCACGCTGAGCACGCAACAGTTCTTCACTTTTTTCATCGGCGTGCTGGTGGTCGGCGGCTTCTTTCAGATTCAGACGCTGCAGAAAGTTGCCCAGATCGGCATGTTGAAGGCGATCGGTCTCTCTAATTGGACGGTGGGGCTGACGGCGCTGGTGCAGATCGTCACCGTCAATGCGATCGGCGTAGCGATCGGCGCGGCGGGCACATTGGCGTTGATCGCCAGTTTCCCGGTCACAGTGCCGATCTCGATTGCGGGCAGCACGGCGTTGACTTCGGTGATTGCGCTGCTGCTGATCGGGCCGTTAGGCGGCGTCGTTTCGGTGATTGCGCTGTTGCGCATCGAGCCGCTGCGTGCGTTGGGCATGGCGCAGTAAAGCGAGTTGCGAGGGGCGACATCCTGACGCAACGATGATTCCGTTAGAGGCCGTCAAGTTGCGACTTGACAGAAAAGCAGGACAAAGATGATTGCACTGGAAGCAGTTCACGTAACCAAAGTCTATGGGACGGGCGTCAATGCGGTCACCGCGGTCAACGACGTGTCGTTGAGTGTGCGCAGCGGCGAGTTTGTGGCGCTCGTCGGCCCAAGCGGTTCGGGCAAGACGACGATGCTCGCCATGCTCGCCGGGCTGTTGAAGCCAAGCAACGGACAGATCATCATCGCCAACCAGGACATCGGACGCATGAGCGAGAGCAAGCGCACAAAATTCCGCGGACAATATATCGGCTTTGCGTTTCAAGCCAACAACCTGGTGCCGTATCTCACTGCGCAGGAGAATGTCGAGCTGCTGCTGCGGCTCAACGGCAAGCTCAACAGACAGGGACGGCAGCAGGCGCGCAATCTGCTGACGCGACTTGGGCTGGAGGAGCGGCTTAAGAATCGGCCAGGGCAACTCTCAGGCGGGCAGCAGCAGCGCGTCGCCATTGCGCGTGCGCTGATCCACGAACCCGAAGTCGTGCTGGCGGACGAGCCAACCGCCAGCCTCGACACCGAACGCGCCCATCAGGTCGTGCAGACCTTCGCCGAGCTGATCCACGAGCAGAACCGCGCCGGCATCATGGTCACACACGACCTGCGCATGTGCAAGTATGTCGATCGTGTGATTCAGATGATGGACGGCAAGATCAGCCGCGTGATCGCCGATCGCCGCGAAATTCTCAGGTTGGCCGGCGCCGCCGATGAGCTTGAGGGCCACGCACCTTCAACCAACGGACGCATGGAGCTGGCCGGCGATCCGTTGGTTACGGTGCAAGGAATCTGATCTCGCTGCTACAGAGCATTGCGATAGGCGTAGGTGCGGCGGTAGCCATAGTCGGTGCTGAAGCTGCCAAAAGCCTTTTTGCCTGCTTTCGAGAGTGGATAGCGACCGAGCGAACGCAGACCGCGACGTGCGATCTGCACCGGGCTGTAAATTTTGCGGCAAAGCCAGTCGTAGGCGCTGCGCAGCTCATCGACCGTGAAGTTCTTGGGCACGAAGGTGAGGTGCGCAGTGTCGTAATGGCTCCACGGCGAATCGAGCAGCCGCCCCTCGCGTTCGACAACCTCACGGAAAGGCGTGCCCGGATAGGGCGTAAGCATCGTGGTGCTGACGCTGTCCAGCTCACTTGTACGGATGAAGTCCCACATCGCCTGGAAAGTCTCCGGCGTATCGGAGTCGAAACCCATCACAAAGAGACCGACGACGCCGACGCCCGTTTTGCGAATCGCGCGAATCGCCTCGCGGGTCTGGTCGGCGTTGCCCTTCGATTTGCCGCCGAGCGAAGAACGGTTGTCGGGGTTGACGCTCTCGAAGCCGATGAAGTGCTTGTCAAGATGCGCGGCTACACTCATTTCGAGCAGCTCGGGATGCTTGGCGATGCTCATCTCCGACTGGCAGGTCCAGCCGTGCAGGTCGAGTTTGGACAATTCCTCGAAGAGATTGGCGCAATAGTCGGGATCAAGCGTGAAGTTGAGGCCAAAGTTGTCGTCAGTGAGGAAAAAGCGCTTGATCTTGCGTCGCTTGATCTCGTCTATCACCTCGTCGACCGGGCGAAAGCGCATACGCCGACCACTGACGCGGATCGCAGTGCAAAAATCACAGTTGCGCGGGCAGCCGCGCGTGATCTCCAGATAAGGCGTCCAATAATTCTTGTTCTCATCGACCATCGCAATCACGCGGTCGGTGATCGTCGCCAGCCCTTCGAGATCCGCCCAGCGCAGGTCTTCGTAGCGCGGCTGCATCCCCTTGACGCCTTCGGCTGCAAAATCCTGGATCAGCTTCTGCCAGGTGAAGTAGCCTTCGCCGATCATGACGCTGTGCGCAAAGGTGGCCGTGTGCTCCGGCATCAGCGTTGCGTGCACGCCGCCCATCACCACGCCGGCGCCCTGTTTCATGGCTTTGCGTGCGATCTGCTCGGCGCGCTCGATCGTCACCGTCATCGAGGTGACGCCGACGAGATCGCCTTCGCGCAATGTGTCGAGATCCAGATCGCGCAGATTTTCATCCCAGATTTCGACTGGAATCTCATCGGGAACCAGCGAGGCAAGGCGCATCAGCGTATAGGGTGAGCCGGGAGCTTTTCCAAAGATTCGGCCGTCGCGCCGTGGCTGAATCAGAACCACACGTCGCATAAATCCTCCACGAACTTTGTATTCATTTTCATTTGAGCGCACTGTCAATCATCATGGCAGCCAGAGCTTTCAATTCAATGCCGCCCATCATATCACAAGCAATGGTTGATAACAAGCTATTAATTGGAAAAATTTCAGAAAAATTCTGACGGCGTCATATCCAATCGCGGAACGACAAAAAAATGAGCGTGTAGAAGACGCCGATCAAACCGCCGACAATCACTTGCAAAGTGGTGTGGCCGATCAGCTCCTTGAGCTGAGCGTCGGTGAGCGGATGGCCGCTGAAGAAGGTCTGAAGGATTTGGTTGATGACGCGCGCCTGACGCCCACTTTCCTGGCGGACGCCGCGTGCATCATACATGACGATGATCGCAATGGTCACGGCAATCGCAAACAAACCGCTGTCCAGACCATATTGATAGCCGATCGCGGTCATCAGGCTGCACACCATCGCCGAATGGCTGCTGGGCATCCCGCCCGCCTGTGCAAGCACGCGCATATCCAGACGACCTGTCTGCACCCAAAAAGCAAACATCTTGTAGACCTGAATGCCTAGCGCCACTGAGACCGGAAGCCACAGCGCTGAATTGCTCAACAGCGTACGCATCGATGGCTAGGATTCCTGCCAGCCGTTGAAAGGGGCGGGCTGGTCGCCTGCCTGCCATTCTCTCACCCGCAGTTCCGCCTCATCCAACCGTGCACTGCACAGTTTTGCCAGCGCGGCGCCCTCTTCATAGAGTGCAAGCGTCTGTTCCAACGGAAGCTCCCCGCTCTCCAGTTGTTCGAGAATGCGCTCCAGTTGCGCCAGCGCTGCATCATAACTCAAATTGGGATCGATCTCCACACTCATACATTCTCTCAATCGGGTACAATATCTTTCGTCTGTGTATATAACAGCGATGCAGTATATCAAATGCACAGACAATCACCCAGGAAGACGACGCCGTTGCACTCGGCAATCGACGGCGACCTTATTGAAAAATGTAGCAACGGCTTCCTGAAAAGATTCGCGAATTCTGAATGCGAGGCGCCAATGTCTGAGGATACGGTGCAACCGAACACGATTGTCTGCCTGGAGGCCGATCTTTTCTTTATCCCCCGGCTGGAAGATGTCATTCGACGCCAGGGCGGGACGCCGGTGATTGTGGAAACGCCCGACGCCTTTGTCGACGCCGTCGATCGGTGTTTTCCCGTGCTGGCGCTGGTCGATCTGGCGACAGAAGGCGATTGGGCGCACGCCATCACACGTTGCAAAATTCGCCCGCACACCAGCCAGACGCCGATCATCGCATTCGGCAGCCATGTCGATGTCGAGACGCTGCGTGCAGCGCGGCGCGCCGGCGCCGACCATGCCTGGGCGCGCAGCAAGCTGATGGAGGAGTTGCCGCAGGTTGTGGAGCGCCACCTCCATCCGCCGGTTACTTACCCTGAGGGGTGGGACGCACCGCTGAGCGATCTGGCGCGCCGCGGCGTCGAGGAGCTTAACGCCGGTGAATACTTCGAGCAACATGAATTGCTGGAGCAGGCATGGATGGCGGAGACGCGCCCGATTCGCGAGATGTATCAGGGCATTTTGCAGGTTGGGGTCGCCTTTTTGCAAATTCAACGCAACAATTGGACGGGTGCAATCAAGATGTTTCGCCGTGGGCTGCCGCGGCTGCGCACATTGCCGCCCGTCTGCCAGGGTGTGGACATCACCAGCTTCCGAGCCGCCGCCGAACAGATTCATTGGGAATTGACCCGATCAGGGCCGAAGGGTTTGCAAACCTTCGATCAGAGCCGCTTTCCGCAGATCAAATTGGTTGAACCCTCATCCTCCGCTGAGTTTTGGAACTCCCCACACGATGGCAAGTAATTCGATCTCGGTAAGAGAGTTGCACAGAAAATGACAGAGGCGGGTGAGTTCACCCGCCTCTGCATCTATCTAAACGCCGACCCACGCTGGAAATTTGCATCGGTGCAAGCGTATGAAGGCGGCGATTTCCGCCGACGTATTACTCGCTCGGCGGCAGAATCACAGCATCGATCACATGAATGACGCCGTTGCTCGCCTCAATGTCAGGGGCGATGACGGTGGCGTCATTCACCTTCACAACACCGTCGGCAATCGTGATTGTGATCGGCGCGCCCTGCAAGGTTGCAGCCGTCATGCCGTCGCTTAGATCGCTCGACATCACCTTGCCGGAGACGACATGGTAGAGCAAGATGTCGGTCAATGCGCCCTGTGGATCGGCCAGTAGGCTCTCGATTGTGCCTTCGGGCAGCGCTGCAAACGCCTCATCGGTCGGCGCAAAGACGGTGAATGGCCCTTCACCGGAGAGCGCCTCGACCAGACCAGCCTCACTGACGGCGGTCAAAAGTGTGCTGAAGCCGCCTGCAGCAGCCGCAACTTCAGCAATGGAGCCTGGAGATTCCGCCCCAGCCGCTTCTTCTTCATCGCTCGGCGGTAAAATTACTGCATCGATCACGTGAATGACGCCATTGCTCGCTTCGATGTCGGCGACGATAACCTGCGCATCGTTGACCTTCACAACACCGTCGGCAATCGAAATTGTGATCGGGCTGCCCTGCACTGTGTCAACCATCATGCCATCACTCAAGTCAGTGGACATCACCTTGCCAGCTACGACGTGATAGAGCAGAATCTGCGTCAATGCGCCTTCCGGATCAGCCAGCAGCGCCTCGATCGCACCCTCAGGCAGGGCAGCGAAGGCTTCATCAGTCGGCGCAAAAACAGTGAACGGGCCCTCGCCTTGCAGCGTTTCAACCAGACCGGCTGCAGATACAGCCGCCACCAATGTCGTGAAATTGCCGGCGCCGACAGCAATGTCCACGATCGTGCCTGGACCTTCATCCGCTGCAGCTTCCGTTGGCGCCTCTGTCGCCATCGGGGCCGCCGGAACAGCAGGGGCGGGCGCCACCGGTGCACACGCCGCCACAAGCAGCGCAGCAACCACCAACAATGCCAGCATCTTTACCATCTTCATTGTTCATCTCCTTCAGGTGTGTGTGAATTGATCGGAAACTTTGTCTGCCCAGTTCAGTTGAACGTTTCTGAGTTGTACATTACTTATGCATTTACCGTTCAAACTATGTGCAAACTATAACAATGACAAATGCATTGTGAGGTGATTGCTATTCCATTCTCACGATTCTTTCATCATGGTGATACAATCCAGATAGTGAGAGGATAGATCGAAGGTATGGGGCAAATTGCAGAGGCGATTCGCGCGTTTTTTGAGGGGATGGGAACGCTGCCGTCCGGTGAGCGTATTTTGGCGTCGATGGATGCGGTGGCGTGGACGCTGGTCATCTTGCTTGCCGGTGCGGTGATCGCGGGCGTCTTTTTCAGCCTGACGACGCGGCGCTCCTTTTTAGCCGCCGACGAAATCGAGGCGACGCCCCAAATGTTGTTGGCGCGTCTCAAACAGGACCCGACGCGACTCGCTCCGATTGCCATCGTCAGCCGGCTGGGTGCGGAAGCGACGCTCGAGCTGCTCGAATATGGCGACCAGATTCGCACGAACGAATGGCGCTACAACTGGAGCAGCGTGCGTGAAGAGCTGATCCGTCTACTCAGCCAGCAAAATGCGTTCGGCCCCACCTATGCACTGGCGCGCTACTACCGTTCCGCCGACAAACAGGAACCCGACACGTTGCGCATTCGCCGCACGACGTTGATCCACAAGCTCGGCCAGTTGCGCCACCTGGAGCCGGACGCAGCGGGCGTCCCCGCCGAGTTGCGCATCCGCGCCCACCCTGCCGAGGTGCAGGGCGATCTGGGCTTCGAGGGGGAGACGATGTGGCTGCTTGCCGACGAGCCGGCGCCGCCGGTGAGGGGACCGTTAGTTGAAATGGAGATGATCGATTTCCGCACCCTGCAAGACGCCGACGTGCGCATCAACATTCGCCGTTCGCCGACGGTGGGCGGTGGGTTTCGGTTGACTCTGCATAAACGCCACGGATTGTGGGTGGTGGTGGACGAGCAGATCGAGTGGGTAAGTTGACGACATGACCGCGATCCTCAACTTTGTTAATGTATTGGCTTCCAGCGTACTGGTGATTCTGACCTTCTCGCTGCTTGCCTACACGCTGACCTATAACTTTCGCAACCCGGTGGCGCGGCGTTTTGCCCTGCTGTTGGCGTTTCTAATGGTCGTTTTTGCCGCCGATGTTGCGTTAGACAGCGTCACGACCGCGGCGTCAGCCAACCGCTGGCTGCGCCTGCAGTGGCTGGGCATCGCTATGACGCCGGCCGCCGCCTATCTTTTTTCGTTGTCGGTCTTGGCGACAACCAACTACCGCATCCGCCGCCGACGTTGGATCGGTTTCAGCGCGCTCTTCATCTCGATTGTCAGCGCGTTCGATGCAGTCTTTGGCGACGCTATCGTGGGACAGGTGCTCTTTCGACCGCCGCTTAGCTATCTGGAAGGCGGCCCGCTCTTCTGGCCCTTCGCCATCTTCTACGCCGTTGTCATTGGGCTGGCGTACGTCAATATCTGGAAGGCGCGCCAACGCTGTCTGACAGAGAGCACGCGCTCGCGCATGACCTATCTTCTGATCGGCTTCATCGCGCCGGGCGTCGCAGTCTTTCCTTATTTGATCGCGTTCGCCCTGCTCTTTGGGCCGCGCGAGTCGAGCTGGTTGGTGCTCCTGGCGTCGATCCTCGGCAACATCGCTGTCGGCTTTTTGTTGCTCTTGATGAGCTACACTGTCGCCTATTTCGGCGTGGTGACGCCCGACCGCGTTGTGCGCTACCGGCTGCTGCGCTTCTTCATGCGCGGCCCCGTCGTCGCTATTCTGGTGATCCTGGCGATTCAGATCACTCCACCGATCGAACGCACCCTGGGGTTGCCGCGCAACGTGATTCTCTTCAGCGTCATCACCGGCGTCGTCGTATTCAGCCAGTTGCTGCTCAGCATCACCAAATCGGGAGTGGATCGGCTGATCTACCGCGAGGATCGTGAGGAGATCGCATGGCTACGCGAATTAGATCGGCGTATGCTGGCGACCAGCGATCTGCGTCAGTTGCTAGAAAACAACCTGGTTGCACTCTGTGAACTGTTGCGCACCCCTTCCGCTTTTGTTGCGGCCGTCGTTGGTACAGACCTGATGCTGGAGGCGTTGGTCGGCGCCGAGGACAAACGCAACCGCATTCTCGCCGTCGCCGATTGGTCGGATGCATTGGGCAAGGCGCTGCGTGAACAGGGCGCCGCCAGAGCTGGCCGCACACAGTCGCCCCATTTTCATTGCGGCTACTGGCTGTGGCCCCTGGTGGATCGCACGCAGGAAGAGGAAGGCGTGCGCGTGCTCGGCGCGCTTGGCGTGCAGGCGCGCACCGTGTCGCCGATCTTCACCGCCGACGAGATGCGCGCCATCGAGGCGATTCTCGACCGCACCACGCGCGCATTGGCTGACCGCAAACTGCAACAGAGTATGCTTGCCAACCTGCGCTACATCATCCCAGACATCGAACGTATACAACAACTGCGCGGCGCGGTTCCTTACGCCGCCGCCGACAGCGCACGCGAACCACTCACCGCCTTGCTCGACCCCAGCCCGATCCACAACCCTGAATTCGAGGCCTGGGTCAAAGACGCACTGAGCCATTACTGGGGCGGCCCCAAGCTCACCCACAGCCCGTTGATGCGCCTGCGCATTGTCGGCGAAACGCTCAACCATGCCGAGGACGACCCGACGCGCGCCCTGCGGCTCGTGCTCGGTCAGGCGTTGGAGCGGCTGCGTCCCGAAGGCAAGCAGAACTTCACTGCACCCGAATGGCTGCTCTACAACATCCTGGAAATGCGTTTTGTGCAGGGGCGCAAGGTGCGCGAGATCGCCGACCGGCTGGCGATCAGCGAAAGCGACCTCTATCGCAAACAACGCGTGGCGATCGGCCAACTGGCGCGCGTGCTCTCCGAAATGGAGCAAACCAACGCCGCCGAGTCGCTGGCGGCGCCGACTCTCTCTGGCCGCAGTGCAATCGTCGCGTCCGATACGCCCGGCGACAAAAATGCAACATCCGCTGAAAAACTCACCGCAACGTAATTGCCCCTTGATCCGTCTCCATAAAGTAGACATGCGCGCAACTGTCTGTTTGTGGACAAGAAACGAATCACCTGTTTGCTTTAAAGGAGGCAAGCCATGCCTGTGTCCAAGCGCACCTGGATCATCGCGCTTGCATTGCTGCTGTCATTCGCACTGAGCGGTTGCATCACAATCAACCCTACGTTTCGACCATTATCAACGCCTGCATCGGGGGCGCCGACGGCTTCGTCACAGACGCTGGCGCAGTTCAACGCTGACCTGATCGCGGCGCTGGTGACCAAAGACGGCGATGCGCTGCGTTCGCTGATGGGCGATCCCTTCGTGCTCGCCTTGTGGCAGAGCGAGGCTGGCGAGCTGACGCCCGCCGACGCCATCACTCAATTACACGATGAATTGCTCGACCAGAAACAGGCAATCACCTTTGTTTCTCAGGAGATGGCGCGCGAGTGGCTTGGCGGCGTCGATCCGTTGACCCCATGGCCCCCGGAAGTGAATGTCGTCGATTCGATCGGCGTGAGCGTTCTCGGCCCCGACGGCGTGAACGAGGCGATCCTTGTGATCGCCGAAGATATGGCTGGCGATTTCTACTGGTATGCGATCCTGTTGGCGCCGGGTGGTTTCGCCAGCTATGAAGGCGACGGCCAGCCGATCGTCATCGCACCGGTGCAGCCGCCGCAGACCATCCTTCCCAGCAACGTGACCAGGGTGTTGGCGCTCGGCGCAGTCGGCATTTTTGATGGGCCAGGCGCCTCGTTCCAGCAAATTGGCGTGACGACGCGCGGGGAAACCTATCGCGTCAGCGGCGTCAGCGTCGATGGGCAGTGGTGGGCGGTTGAGTGTACGTTGAGCGAGGCGCCCTGCTGGATCAGCGCCAATCCAACCTTTGTGCGACCTGTGAGCCAACCGCCGGCGCCAACCAGCATCCCGCAGCCAACTGCAACGCCCCAACCGCCGACCTACCCGATCCGCATCAATTTTGCGCCCGGACAGAGTTCAACGCTCGTACGCGGCGCGGTCGGGCCGCTGCAAACGCCGCAATACGTTCTCTTTATCCAGACAAACCAGACGCTGCATCTCTTGCTGACATCGCCCAGCCCAACGACCAATTTCTCGGTGCGCGGCGTTTCCGATGGCGTCATCTACAAGACCGCACAGGAGCCGGTGCGCGAGTGGTCGATGTTGTTGCCGCGCAGCCAGGATTATCTGATCACTCTTTCGGCGGCGGTGAACACCACCTTTGCGCTGGAGATCACGATTCCGCCGCTGCCGCACACGCCGACGCCCGCCCCGGTTCCGCCGGAGCGCATCAACTTTGCGCCGGGTGCAACGAGCGCTGTGCGCAGCGGTTCGTTGCCTGCCAGCCAGATCAAACAGTACGTGTTCCGGGCGCTGGCGAATCAGCCGGCGCGCATCCTGCTCGACTCGCCGGGCGGTCAAGCCAACTTTGCGTTGCAAGGCGTCTCCGACGGCGTCACCTACAAGCCTTTCTCCAACCCGGCACGTGAATTCAGCCTCATCTTGCCGCGCACACAGGATTATCTGCTCTCGATCAATGGGCCGGCGGGCATCAACTATCTGCTCGAGCTGACGATCACTCCTGTTGCGCCGACGGCGACGCCGACGCTTCCGCCGGTGACGCCGGAGCGCATCAGCTTCCCGCCGGGCGGCTCCAGCGCATCGCGCAGCGGCCCGCTATGGGCAAACACGCCGCGCGCCTTCATCTTCGGTGCAGCCGCAGGCCAGACCGCCTATATCCGCATCACCTCGCCCAGCCCGGCTGCATCCTTCTCGGTGCGTGGGGCAAGCGACGGTGTGGAATACAAGTCGATGAGCAACCCTGCGCGCGATTGGTCGTTCGTAATCCCCTCCAGCCAGGATTACGTGATTACGATCCTGGCGCCGGTCAACACCTCGTTTACGTTGAACCTGACGATCCCACCAGCGCCGCCGACCGCGACGCCCACCATTGCACCGCCGACCGCGACATCCACACCGACGCCAACCGTCGCGCCGCCCACAAACACGCCGACGCCTTTGCCAACGGCGACGC
This sequence comes from Chloroflexota bacterium, assembly GCA_016861025.1. GTDB lineage: Bacteria > Chloroflexota > Anaerolineae > Caldilineales > Caldilineaceae > Caldilinea. Next base: position 34,128 of record BOKO01000005.1, on the reverse strand, counting down.
CCACTCTTGCACCGACGGCCACACCAACCCTTGCACCGACGGCGACCGACACGCCAACGCCAGAACCGACCGCCACAGCAACCGCCACAGAGACGCCGACGCTGGAGCCAACTGCAACGCCAACCGAAACGCCCACTGAAACGCCAACGCCGACCGAAACGTCAACACCGACCGAGACGCCCACCGAAACGCCAACCGGCGCGCCGTAAAGACGCGCAAGGGCGAATACACGACGCCTTCCGGGATGTCTGAAACCTCCCGGAAGGCTGTCATCATTTCACCTGTTCGACCTTGAAGCCTCGGAGAGCGTGTTGTAGATCATCGCCTCCGGCGTGAAGGGATGCTGGCAAGAATCATCCCGTCATTCGTTTGCCAGGTTCCTGAACATCTCGTATACTCTATGAATCACCGTCCACAGCAACAGTGTCACCCACCAGGCGGGCGTTTGTCCGGCTGAAAACAACGACGGCAACATCGTTCATTTGCGCCTGCATCACCGCCACCCATGGATGCGAGCGGTAGGCAAGCGCCGCACCGACTGACAGCCAATGAGGCAATTTGCCACTAAGCACAACACCAAGCTCCGCATCGAGCTGAGGCAACTCGGCGCCGCAGATTTCATCGTAGTCTAGATATGGCTCCACTGGCGACAGCTCGATATGCGTATAAGAATGATAGTGTGTGATTTTCCAGGCGATATGAGCGACTTGCGCCGCAGGAGAAAGCGCAAGCGATGCAGGCGCCGTCCATCCCAGACGGACATCGAACAGGAAGAACGGATGTGGTGCAACGTGGAGCGCCAACGCAGCATAGAACCAGTTAGGGCCGCGGCCATAAAGGGAGAGCGCTTCCTTCGGTGTATAGTCGAGTGCAGCCGGCAACTGCGCAGGCTCTAAACGTCGCTGTGCACTGTCGGCATTGAGCCAGACGGTGACCTGTTCAATATCGACAGCTAACTCTGTCGGGGCGGCGTCTAAATGGCGACGGCGCAGGTCGTCGACTTCATACGTAAACAGGTCGCGCAGCCGTTCGGCAAGCGCGACCAACATGTCACCGGCAGCGGCGGTGTAACGCTCCAGGGCGGCGATCCGCCCACGCAGCACCGCATCTGTCGCAAAGATGGCGTCCTGCCCGCGCAGTGTGGATTGCAGCTCGGCTATGATTGCCAGCCCGTGCCGTTCGGCGCGTGCGCGCCATAGCGCAAGCCCTTCGTCATCAGGCGCAAGCAAGATGGCGTGTGTGCAAAAATCTAAAATTCGCTCTTGATCGGGCGTCGGACTGCCGCCGACGTCGACCAGCAGGGGAAGATGACGTTGCTTCAGATCGCGGCAGACGAGGTCGACAAAATCGGCGCTGAACTGTCCTTTTTGGCGTAGCAGGCGCACCGTCTCCGGCAGCGCTTCCTGGCTCCAATCTCCTTCACCGTCGGGACAGGCGCGCAGCACATAGTGCTGAACTTTCCAGTCACGCAACTGTTGCGTCAGGAGATAGGCGAGCACCGACTTGCCGCTGTGCGGCGGCCCGCCGATGATAATAGCGGGGAAGGAGTTGGTCACAAGCGTTTCCTTTCCAAACCTGACAGTTACAAATACAACATTTTCTGGATGACCTCATGACAAAAACCGGCTATGCTGGTCGACGCTGCCGGCTGCGTCGCGTTCCGATCCTGCTCGGCGGCGCGCCGTTGGCGGACATCCGTGACGAAGCCGGTGCGGAAGCAACCTGGCAGACGGTGCGCAACCTGATCGCCGATCTCAAAGCCGAAGGGCGTCGGTTGCACCTTTGTCTGAGCGGCGGCCGGCGCATGATGGCGCTGTTGGCGATGTCAGCCGCGGCGCTGCTCTGCGACCATCAAGACCGCATCTGGCACATGTACACGCCCACCGAGGTGCGCCAGCGTGCAACCGGCGGCGCCATCATGCATGTCACCGCAGCGGAGGGCGTGCGGTTGATCCAGACGCCGGTCGTGCCGTGGGGCGCCTACTTTCCGGCGCTGCGCACGCTGGCGCAGACCTCGATGCAGGCGGCGAGTGCACAGTTGCGCCAGTTTGCCGCCAGCGAAGACCCCGTCTGTCGCCAGGTGTACGAGCGGCTCAGCGCGCGCCAGCGTGAAGTGCTACACGCCTTCGCCGCCGGCAAACGCCCCGACGAAGTGGCAGCCGCCCTGCACATCACTCTGAGCACCGTCAACACGCACAAGACCGCCATCCTGGCTGAATGTCGCATCGCCTGGGGGATGGCCGACGACGCATCGCTCGACTACCGCTTTCTGCGCGAGCGCTTCGCCCGCTTTGTGCAACAAGTATAACCGCTCCTCGGCGCGGTGGGATCAGAGGAGGTGCTGATTTGAATCAACAGGAGTAACGATGTCAAAGTTCCTTCCAACGTGCTATCGTAGAGGCGCCTCCCTTCCACCGGCGCCTCCCGCGACGCCGGTGGGGAGGGGGAAAGATATCTGCGGATCAATTCTCGTAGATAAAAAGGATGATGAGCAAGCATGAGTAATCCGTTTTCAAATTATCAAACCGACGTGTTGTTTCTCCTGGTCGGCTCTAACCCGTTGCCTAACTATGTGGCAGCACGTCTGTTGATCAAAGAACAGGGCACGATGGTGTTGCTGCACTCGAAAAGCACCACCAATGTAGCCAAACGTCTCGCAAGCCAGCTGCAAAAGGAACAGCCTGATCTAGTAATCCAATATTACACAGTCCCAGAGGCCGACGGTCCGGCCACCGCCATTCAGGTCGAGAACGCTGCTCGAGCCTTCGAGCGGTCCTATCCGCGGAAGACGGTGGGACTTAATTACACTGGCGGCACGAAGCCAATGGCTGCCTACACTCACCGCGTTCTTTCGCAGATGTTTCCCGGTGCTGTGTTCAGCTACCTGGACGCACGCACCTTGAGCATGGTGGTTGATCCGGGTGGTGGACCGGTCCAGTACATTCCAGTCGAACGACAAGTTAGGATGACCCTGGCACAGATCGCTGCCCTCCACGGCTACGAAATTAAAAGCTTTCGACAGTCCTCTCGGCACGTCGCGATTGCCGCTGCCATCGCCGAAGTGCATCTGGTCAAGGACGGCATGGAACAGTGGCGAAAATGGCTGGAAACCTGGAATAACGGTGCCAAGCTGCCAGATCTGTCTCGGTTTCCGGCATTAGCTCCGGCAATGCAAGGTTTTGATCAAGCCTGCGGCGGGACTGCCACTGAGAACGGTGTTGCTCAAGTGCTTGGCTATGAACGCCTAGAACAATGCGGCAAGTTTTTCGTCGGGGGATGGCTGGAGGACTATACATTGGAAGCACTCCATCAGGTGCGCCAAATAACCCAACTGGATGATTACGCAGCAGAGTTATTGTTAAGAGCACCTAGACGCCCAGATTTTGACCTGGACATAGCTGCAACTATCGGCTACCAGCTTTTCGCAGTTTCTTGTCGGGCGACCGACAAAAAGGGACTGGCCAAAGAACACCTCATGGAGGTCTTTATACGCGCTTCTCAAATGGGAGGCGACGAAGCTCGTTTTGCTACCGTCACGCTTTGTGACGACGACAACGTGAGAGATCTCCAACGCGAAGTGACGGAAGCCTGGGACGCACGAGGCAAGATCAAAGTCTTCGGCCGTTCCCACATCCGTGACCTTTCCACTTATCTGCTGCGGTGGTTCCGCGAAGCAAACCAGGAGGCGCCATGACCCAACATTTTGCCATGTTGATCGAGGCCAGTGGCATTCAAGAGTACATCTTCGGCAGCAACGAACTGATCCAAAACATCGGCGCATCGGAGCTGGTGACCCAGGCCACCACCGACTGGCTGTTCGATGATACGAACGGGCTACTTCCCCGTCCCCACAACGCACAGCGCGTCAGTGAGCGCGGCAAGCCCTCTCGTTGGCGCCTCGACGACCGCAGCTTGACGGATGGCCTGGAGGCTGAGGTGGTCTACGCTGGCGGCGGCAATGCGCTGATCCTGTTCAAGAATGAAGAAGACGCACGCAAGCTGGCCTATGAGCTAACGCGCCAGGTGCTGCAGGACGCACCTGGCCTGCGGCTGGAACTGGCTTGGCAGGCTTATCAAACAGGTAAACTTGCTGCCACGGTCAATCAGCTCAGAGACCGGGTTGCGGAGCAGAAGCGAGCGCCGCGAAGGTCAGCGCCGCTGCTAGGTCTGGGTGTGACGGCGGCCTGCACCTTTACCGGTGCACCGGCCGTCGCACGTGACAAGGAAGGCCGTTACATCTCGGCCGAGGTTCAAGCCAAGCAGCGCGCGGGCGCATCCGATGGTCCGGGCAACGAGCGCTTACTGGAGTACTTAGGGGATTTTGCGACCCAACAGTTCGGTTTTGTGTACGACTTCAACCAGCTAGGCGAACGAGACGAGTTCTCTTACCTGGCGGTTGTTCACACCGACGGCAACCGCATGGGAGAACGCATCCAGCAGTATGTAGACCAGTTTGCCAGCGACGACGAGGCCTACGTCAAGGCACAGCGGGCTTTTTCGGTGGCAGTTCAAGCAGCTGCTCATGCTGCCCTAACCTCGACGGTCGGGATTCTGGTGAACCCCAACAATCTGGGGTGGGACGAACAAGACAGATGCTACAAAATAGGGCAGAGAGTTCCTGTAAGAGAGCAAGAAGGGCTCGATCGCCTTCCCTTCCGTCCCATCGTTTTCGGCGGTGATGATGTGACTTTCGTCTGCGAGGGGCGGCTGGGATTACCCCTGGCCGCGCACTACCTGTCCCGGCTGGCAGTAGAAGAGTTGCCGGACGGCGATCCGCTCTATGCGCGGGCCGGAGTGGCTATCGTCAAGACGCACTATCCTTTCGCTCGGGCCTACGAGCTGGCCGACAGCCTGTGCGACTCAGCTAAGGAGTTCGTCCAGGAAGGTGACAAGGAGAGGCGTCGAGTGGCCGCCCTGGACTGGCACTTTGGCGTAACCGGCCTGGTGCGACCGTTGAAACAGCTTCGGGAGAGGGAGTACAAGACGCAAGACGGTTGGCTGCATATGCGCCCGGTGCGCCTGACTCCCATAGACGTCAACGAATGGCGTTCCTGGGATGTGTTCAGCGATCTACTGGAAGCATTTACCACCCATCGTGACTGGCGAGGACGCCGCAACAAGGTCAAGGCGCTGCGCAATGCACTGCGCAATGGACCAGAGGCGACAGCCCTTTTCCTGCGCAACCTGGCCGATGCGCCCGAGCTGCCCGACTCTCCTGGGCTGGCCAGCGTCCCTCAGGCCCGAACCAGAGGATGGCACGGAGATCGCTGTGTTTACTTTGACGCCGTGGAAGCGTTGGACTTCTACATTCCACTGGAGGGAGTGTAACCTATGCCGAGCTATCAACTGCGCTTGACTTTGCTCAGCGATGCCACCTTCGGCCGCGGGGACGGCGTCGCTGGATTGGTGGATGTCGAGGTGCAGCACGACGACGTCGGCTTACCGTTTCTCGCCGGCCGGACGCTCAAGGGCCTGCTAGGGGCCGAGTGCGCCGACATCGTCTATGGCTTGGAGCGCGGCCGGTCTGACCAGGCGGAGCGCTGGCGGACAACAGAAAAACGCCTCTTCGGGCGCAGCGGCGCGGCGCTGGAAGGCCAGTCTATTTTGCACGTCGGCGCCGCGCGACTACCGGAGGACTTGCGTCGGGCTTTACGCCAAGACATCAATAGGGGACTGCTTACCCCGAATGACGTGCTAGAAACGGTCACGGCGTTGCGTCGCCAGACTGCCATGGACGCCTGGGGCGCACCGATGGAAAATACTTTGCGCACCATGCGCGTTATTTTGCGCGATACCGTGTTCCATGCGCCTCTGGAGTTTACGGCTGAACCAACCGCCGATGACTTGGGGCTGTTAGCAGCCTGCGTCAAGGCGTTGCACCGCGCCGGCACAGGGCGAAATCGGGGCCGCGGTCGCTTAAAGGCCGAACTGTTCGATAGCTCTGGACAACCGGTGACCAATGTGCTCTTTGCCCATCTTCGAAAGGCGGTGATGCCATGAAAGCGCTGCTTTATCGTATACACCTGGAGGAGCCGGTGCTGGTATCGCAGGCCGGAGCCGGTGAGGAAAACAGCGCCGTCGGCTTCGCCTACCTTCCCGGCAGCGCCCTGCGCGGCGCCCTGGCTTCGAAGTGGCTGGCGAAACATCCCGGCGTTGACCTGGCCGCCAATCCCTCAGGCCAAGCCTGGTTTCTGAACGGCACCGTATGCTACCTGAACGCGTATCCGGCGCTGGATGAGCAACGCTGTCTGCCCATTCCCGCCTCCTGGTTCGTGGCGAAAGACTTGGCGGATGACCAGAGAGCCACAATTTATGACCTGGCAATTGCGTCGCCGCCCGACAAGCTCCAGGTCAAGCCGCCCAAGGGCGGCTCGTTCTGCGTGGTCGAGCGAGAGGAGCCAAAAGAATTTGGGGAGGCCGCAACGAACAAGACAACACTGGTAGGTGTCGAGCGCTTCGATCAGGTGCACATCCTGCTGGAAGACGTTAATCGCCGCGGCGAAGGCAACCAAGTTTTTCGCTACGAGGCGCTAGCGCCGGGTCAAGACTTCATCGGGGTGATTGTGGCGCCTGAGAAGCACGATCTGAGCGAGATCAAAACCCTGCTCACTGAGGGCAGTCTGCTGTTAGGCACGGCCCATCTAGCAGGCTATGGTCGCGTCATCGTGGAGGTGCTCGAGGAAATACCGGGTGGATGGCAGGAGTGCTCATCTTACCCCATGACCGATGGCAGTCTCGTGGTCACCCTGCTCAGTCCTGCTATCCTGCGCGGCGACAACGGCCAAGTGGGCTGGGATGGCGGACGGGCGCTGGCCAGCGCGCTTGGGCTGCCGGCGAATGCAGAGCTGATCGCTGCCTTTGGCAAGGCGTCGTTGATGGGAGGATATAACCGCAAGTGGAGCTTGCCCTTGCCGCAGACGTGGGCCTTGACGGCAGGCAGCGTTTTCGTGTTCAAAGCCGCTCAAGTTGACCAACAGGCATTGCGTCGTCCTCTTGATTGCGGTATCGGCGAGCGCCGCGCCGAGGGCTTCGGCCGCATCGCCGTCAATTGGCAGACGGCAGCAACGATCTCTCGACAGCCGCGGGAGAGATACGAGGAGACCGAAGAGATCGTGTTGTCCGAGGCCAGCCGGGAACTGGCCCGTAAGATGGCCCAGCGACGGCTCCGGGCTGAGCTTGATCGGGCGCTGGTGGAACAGGTCAATCAGGAGGCCAGCAAGGTTCAAAATCCGCCAACGAACGCTCAGCTTTCGGCTATTCGCCAAGCGACCTTGGCCGGATTGACCCGACAACCGAGAACGATGCAACCGTTGAAAGATTACTTGAGCAACCTGAAAGAGGCCGGTAAGTCACAGCTGCAGCGATGTCGGCTCGGCAGTGGTACAAGATTGTGGGATTGGTTAAGGGATCGCGCGGATAAGCTCGATGTCGAAACTCAGTTGTTGCGAAGCCAAACGCTGCCCAGGGTGGTCGGAGAAACCGCCGTGCTCACGGGTGACACGAATGATCTGCGCATTGAGTACACGGCGCGGCTGATTGACGGCCTGATGCAGACGCTAGCACGACAGAACAAGGAGAAGAACCGATGAGCGGACGCGCTGCACGCAAGATTACCGGCCGTATTCTGATCAGCGGCCGGCTGGAGCTAGAAACACCCGCACACTTCGGCAACGGCGACGTGGTGGGCGTTACCGATATGCCTCTGCTACGCGACCCTAGTGACGGCATGACCCCACTGCTCACTGGTGCGTCCATCGCTGGAGCGCTGCGCGCCTATCTACGCGAGGTGGAGCGCGGCTATGGTGAGGAAGGTAAGGCAGGCGACCTGGCAGGACGCCTCTTTGGTAGCCTCGACAAGCGTCGTTCCGTGCAAAGCTGGCTGCTGGTGGACGACGCGCTAGGCACTGCTACAGGTATTGAGTTGCGCGACGGCGTCGCCATTGATGCCAAAACGCGCACGGCCGAGGACCGGAAGAAGTACGACATCGAGCTCCTGGCAGCCGGCACCACTTTTGACCTTCGCTTGGAGTTCTTGGAATCCGAGGAAAGTCGAGACCTGTTGCCTGCTCTGGCCACGGCGCTCAACGGTCTGGCGAAGGGCGAGATCGGCCTGGGTATGCGCAAGCGTCGCGGCTTTGGGCGTTGCCGTGTGAATGAGTGGCGTATGCGGAAATACGATCTAACACAGCCCGCAGGGTTGGTGGCCTGGTTGGAAGACGACTCCCGCAGCGAAGAGCGTGGGACGGACATCTTCGCCTTATTGGGTGTGCTTCGCCTGACACAGGATCGTCGCCGATGGTTCCAAATGGACGCCACTTTCCGGCTGCCCGGGTCGCTGCTCATCCGCTCCAGTACGGGTCAGCCCGGCAGCCCTGACATGGTGCACCTCAAGTCGCTGCGAAAGGGTGGCATCCTGCCGATCGTCTCCGGCACCAGCCTGGCCGGCGCGCTGCGTGGTCGGGCACTGCGTATCGCCAACACTGTGCTGGGCGAGCAGAAGGGGTGCGAATTTGTGGATGCTATATTTGGCCCTCCGATGGACGAAGATAGCAACGCTCCTGAGCGCGCTCGGAGCGCAGCCGGAAGGCCATTGCCCGGCAGCAGCCGTGTGAACGTTGAGGAGAGCGTCATCGAAGAAGGCCGCGATCTGGTGCAAAGCCGTGTCAAAATAGACCGTTTCACCGGCGGAGCCTTTCCAACGGCGCTCTTCAGTGAACAGCCGCTCTTCGGCAATGGCCAGGCTGAGGTCAAGTTGACGGTTTCCCTACGCAACCCCGAGGCATGGGAAGTGGGTCTATTGCTCTTGGTGCTCAAGGACCTCTGGACAGGCGACCTGCCTCTCGGCGGCGAGAGCAGCGTAGGGCGAGGCCGCTTGCAGGGCCGAGGTGCAAAGCTCACGCTGCGTCAGAACGGCCAGGAACAGCGCTGGGATCTCAAACAAACCGATGATGGCCTGCGCTGTGAACCGGCTAACGGTGCTACGGCACTGGAGGCCTATGTAGCCGCCCTGTGGAATTACGGCCGTACGGTCGAGGAGGAAAAAGCATGAGCACACAACTCTGGACGCCCATCAAAGACCTGAACGGCTTCGAGCAGGATGCGCGGCATTGGCTGGCGACTCACATGTCGGCCGATATGCCGTGGCTGTTGGTTCACGCCGACGATGGTGTGATTTGGGGACGCCGTGAGCCGAATGGCAGCCTGCTGTTGTCGAGCGACGTCTTCGCTCAAAAGAAGCGGTATCCAGCGATTGCTGTAGAACTGCGCGCGTTGACACTCCAGCAGTGCCGCATCTTCGGAAAGGGCGGTGAGCTCTTGATCTGGCGCGAAGGCTCGCAGTTTTGCGGTCGTGCGGTGCGGAACGACAACGCCGCAAAGGTGGACTCATGGGACGAGCAGCACTTGTTGTGGGGGACTCGGGTTGTTGAAGAACAACAAGGGTTCTCATTGTTCGAAGAGGGCCAGCAAGGTCCCCAACACGCTATATCCATCGCTGTACCTCGTAACCGTCGCGCCGCTCTCACTGTGCGGCATTACGTCGAGCAGGATGAGCACGGTCAGGCCGTTGTCGTTATGAGTCGTCTGGTTGATCTGGGATTGTATCAACCTCAAAAGGAGAGTTAGCCATGCTGCTCAAGCACACCAACCCCACCCAACCGCGCCGCGACCGCGAGGGCCGCACCTTTTGGGCGCATGCGCCTTATAACTTCGTGCCGCTGCCAGAACGTATGGTGTCGGCGCAGGCGTTGCCCGATCTGGACAGCTACGGCAACGGCCTCTTGACCGGCCGCATCGAGTGCGAGCTCGAAACATGCTCTCCTTTGTACGTGCGCGGCATGATGACGCCGGCCGATTACCAGGCGTTTGGAGAGAAAAAAGCCGACGAGCTCACAACCGATGAGAAAGAGAGGCGCGCGCCGTCTTACTCAACGCAGGCCAGCCAAATTGAAGGCCATCCTGAACCTGCCATCCCCGGCAGCAGCCTGCGCGGCATGGTGCGTACGCTGGTGGAGATCATCGGATTTGGACGCATGCGCTGGGTGGGCAAGGAGCCGACTTTCACTTTTCGCGCCGTTGCGGCTTCACGCGACGATCCGTTGCGCGAGCCATACCGTCAGGTGGTCGGCGCGTTTGGGCGCAACGTGCGTGCCGGTTATCTGGTCCAACGCGGCGAGAACTGGTTCGTGCAGCCGGCGTTGACGCCCCGCGACATGGGTTGGCCTAGTGATGACGCATTCCTGAAGGTCAAGGAGCGAAGCATAAGTGGCCGAGATCTGCCGAAGTACGTACGCCTGGACGACCCCAACTACCGTCCGCAGATCCATCATGTCCGCTTCGACGTAGACATTCGGCGCAGCCAGCGCGGAACTTACGTTGCAGTCAGCCAGTTGGCGGCAGCCAAGGGATCAATGCCGCGCTATGAGGGCTATCTGGTTTGTTCGGGCAACATGAAGGAGTCGGCCAAGGATCGAGCGCAACGCTCACCGCGCAAAAGCCATGCCTTGGTGCTTATGCCCGACGAGAGAGCACGTGCGCTAAAAATCCAACGGCAGGCTATTGATGACTACATGGCCGGCCTGACACCCTATCAGAAAGAGCAACTGACGGCGTGGAGCGGCGACGATAAAGGTAGTCCGAACGGTTGCCTGTACGATCTCAAGCCTGTGTTCTACGTTGCCGAAGGCAATGAAGTTGTCCACTTCGGCCACTCACCCAACTTCCGCATCCCGGCGCGCCTGCAGGGTTCCAACCGTGCGGCGACACCGTTCGACTTTGTGCCCGATGCGCTGCGCAACCACCCGGAGCCCGACCTGGCTGACGCTCTGTTCGGCTGGGTGGAGGAACAAGACTTTCTAAAGGGCCAGCGGGCTGGACGCGTGTTCTTTGAGGATGCACGCTGTGTCGGCGCCAAAGACGGTGTATGGCTGAAATCTGATCCGATCACGCCTCGTGTCCTTTCCGGCCCGAAAGTGACCACCTTTCAACACTATCTCGTGCAGGACCGCAACGTCGGACACGATCCCGATCGCAAGGAGACGTTGGCCCACTACGGCTCGCCGCCGAACACCACCCAGATCCGAGGCCACAAGCTCTACTGGCACCGGGGAGCCTCACCGGACATCGAGGCAACGCCGAAGGAGCGCGAGCATGAAAAGCAGTTGACGCGGATCATCCCGGTGAAGCCGGGCGTGCGTTTCAAATTCACAGTGCACTTTGAGAACCTGCGACCAGAAGAACTGGGCGCGCTCTGGTGGGCGCTGGCCCTGCCGAGTGAGGCTGGCAAGGAGTACCGCCACAAACTGGGCATGGGCAAGCCCCTCGGCATGGGCGCCGTGAAGATCACCCCTCGCCTTTTCTTGAGCGAGCGTCGAGACCAGCAGGGCCGATACGGGAAACTGTTCACCGAGAACGGCTGGCATGTGGCCGAGCAGCCGGGGGATGGAGCTCCCTACGCCCAGCAGTTTGAGCGCTATGTGCTCAATGGCATCGGCCTACCGGGCGCCACCCGGCTGACCCAGTCCGAGCGCATCCGCATGTTGCTGACGATGTTGGAATGGCGCGAGGGCACAGAGGAGTGGTCGAGCGTCACCAGCTACATGGAAGTGGAGGCAGGGCCGGACAAGGTCAACGAGTACAAAGAGCGGCCTGTACTGCCCGATCCCGCAGGTGTCGTGTCCAGCGCGCCTACCGTGGCCAGGGTAATTCCCGGCCGTCAGACGAAAGAAAGCCTGACGACAGCTGCACGACCGCAGTCTTCAGGAGCAGGTAGCGGCTCGAGCGGCGGCGGGAGCACAGAAAAGACGGGCGCCGTGACGCGCTGGGTGGAAGGCAAAGGTTACGGCTTCATTAAGCCCGACGGTGGCGGACAGGACCTGTTCGTGCATAGCTCGGATGTCCAAGGCGCTACAAGTCTACAGGAGGGACAACGGGTGCGTTTCCAAGTTGTGCAAGGCCCCAAGGGACCTCAGGCGCGCAAGGTGCGCCCCTCCTAATGCAGGGGTAGTAAGTAAAAGGAGACCGCCGGTGAGCGTTAGCGCTATTCTGTTACAAAACTTTACAGCCTTCGAGGACACAGGTTGGGTGGAGTTGCGACCGATCACCCTGCTGTTTGGTCGCAACTCCAGCGGTAAAAGCGCGCTGATCCGTGCTCTGCTGCTGCTCAGACAGAGCCTGCTACCGCCGGACGAGCGTGTGTTTGTCTACTCAACCCCTTTTGGTGTCGACCTCGGCGGATTTCGGGAAATGGTGCATTGCGGAAAGGATGAGAGCATCGTCCGTTTTCATTTCCGCTGTTCCGATGCTGAGTTCGAGAACCTGTTGGCGCAAAGTCCGTTCCCTGACGTGAGAAAAATGGCTACTGCAACGTTGCAGCTGGCGTTAGGATATGCTGCTGCACGGGACGGAGAAACTCCAAACCCGGATCGAATTGAGCTGGCGGATATGGAAATCTGTGCTGTGAGAGCAGAAGGCGCAGAAAGTGATCTGCTGTTCCGAGCCGTTTTGCTAAACCCAGAGGATGCAGTGCTGTTCGGGGAGCGATGGTTTGTTGACGGCGTCTTGCCCGGCAGCGACAAGACAGGTGCCTGGAAAGGGTTTGGCTGCGAGGCGCGACGCGGCTTCCTGAATATCAACTTCGTCGAGCCACAATTTGGAGCCCCCAACGGCTACCGGCTCCTGACACACATTTTTGGAAAGCTACGAGATGAGATCAGCGGGTTTCTGAAACAAATCGTCCATCTCGGCCCTATTCGACCCGAACCGCAGCGCCGCTACTCGTTCAGCCGGGCCAGCGCCGATGAGTGGCAGGCACGCGATTGGACGGCGTTTCGAGATTTCATCGGGGGCAGGCTTGGTGAGGCTCAAACTCAGGAGATCAATCACTGGTTGGAAAGGCTCGATCTGGCAAAGGGGGGAAGCGAGCCACGCGTCGCTTCGGAAATCGGCTCGCTGTTCACGGAGTATGAGATTACCATTCGCGAAAGTGAAGAGGCCGGTTCACTGCCGCTGAGCGCCATGGGATACGGTCTATCGCAAGTGTTGCCGGTGATCGTGCAGTGTGTCACTGCGCAGCCAGGGAGCCTGGTGATTGTGGAACAACCGGAGCTGCATCTGCATCCACGAGCACAAGCGGAGCTAGGCGATCTGTTTATTCAATCTTCGCTTCAAGCTGCGCTCGCATCTTGGCGTGAAGACGCGCAGAAAGACCTAGAAGAAGACAAAGAACTGCCCCCAGCTCCGATCTTCTCTCGTAAATCACCTCCAGGACCATATTTCTTGATCGAAACACACAGTGAACATCTTCTGTTACGATTGCGCCGGCGTCTTGCTGAAACACAGGCCTATGAGGTTCAACGTTGCCAGCCTTTACCAGAGAATTACTCTCTGCCCGAACAGCTTCTTACGTCCGATGATATGTGCATGCAATTTGTTTATCGAGAGGGTCAGGCTAGCAGGTTTGTGCAAATCGGGTTAGATGAAAAAGGCGAATTCGATGCCAGCCAGGCACCTCCCCAGTTCGATGAGTTTTTTACTGATGATTTGACTGAGTTAGCAGCTCTTGTTCGCGCACAAGCCTGAGGTTGTTACCAATGCATGTGGTGATCGATCCCCGAGTTCTATGTAATGAAAATTACGCTCATTCGTTGGTGCCACTTGAGCAAAGCAAGGCTTCTTATTGTTTTATTGTCACCGGTTTCTTGAAGCAACGCTATATCGAGTGTAGCGAATCAGTATCCTTACGTTCTGTGGCGCAGTTGGCGCGGTCGATTGCGTTTCATCTGGTAAACGGTACCGCCTTCAACCGTTTGGTCCTTGAACTTCAGTCAAACCATCCTCTGCCTTCAGCTCTTGCAGAGCCTGTTTCGACATGTAAGTTTGACGAGACTGATCAACACCTGCTTCAGGTTGCGATTGAAAAATGCAATGCAACCACCACTACCGAGGTTGGCCCAGCCCTTGTTCTCTTGATTTCCTGTAACGGCTCTGGGGATCGCTGTCTGCATCAGGAGCTGTTTCGCGATAAGCTGTGCCGAGCTGTCACCGGGCTAAGAGTGCATTGTGCAGAGGGCAAGAACCCAATTAGTCAACACGTCGTAGACCCCGGAAACTTAACCAATGAGCAGCAACACGATGCGCGCTTTGAGGACCAATGCGCACTCTGGCTTGGACGCAAGTTGAACCACGGTTGCTATACAAAGTTGAATAAGTGGGGATACGAGATAGACATCCTGTGCGAGGTCACAGACACTTACTATTGCCTGGGAGAGTGTAAGCTCGTTCGTGGCGGAGCTAATAAAGCAGGGGAGCGTCAGGAGAATGCCCTGAGACAACTGAGGGACAGGGTGAATTCGGCTCGTAATTCTGGTGAAACAGTCGATTTTGAGTGTTATGTCTTCTGCAACGAAGACTTTGGTGAAGAGATTTGCATCCAAGCTCAAGTCCTTGCAAACGAGTTAGGGGTAAAAATTCATCTCGTCTGCGTGAAGATGCTAACCGATTGGAACAAGAAACCTGATTGGAGCTTAGGAGACCAGAATTTCAAAGAGGTCTACTGTGCAGGTTAGTTGGCAGCATCAGACCAGACTCGTCTAGGTGATCAACATATCTATGATACCGATCCGTCCCACCCTCCTCCACCTCATCGGCGAGCAGCCCATGCCCGTGCTGTTGCCGGACCGGTTCCTGCGGCCGGAGCGGTCGCTGTTAATCTGCACGGCCCGCACGCGACTGGTGGCGCAACGGTTGACACGGCTGCCGCCACAAGGTGGCCGTCTATGTTTGCGCAGTGCAAGACAGATGTCAGGTCATCTTGCTCTTCTACCGACATTTGCACGGCGGCCGATCTCCACCATCGCCGCCAGAGAAAAGGATTGCCACAATCGGGACGGGAGGTTTGCTAATGATGTGCCGAAAAAGCGTTTCTCACCATCGTCCACTGATGGGCAAAAACCAGATGCAGTCTTCAAATTCATCCACTGTGCAAGTCTCCCAGATCAAAATTAATTCATTGGCTGTGGTGATGAGGGCATGATGAACGTTCATGATGAAGATTCCCGGCGCATGGTGGCCACGGGCGAGATGGACTTCCAGATGACTGGGCATGGAACGGCGGTTGTTGGTGACCAGAAGAAAGTCATAGCGTTCGCACCAAATCAGAATGTCCGGATCCGACGCGCTCAACGGCGGGGCATCGGGGTCGCCAATACAGCGCACGGTCAGCGTCGGCGCCATGCGCTGCAGAATCTGGCGCAGACGACGGTCCACATGCTCATCAAGCAAGTACTGAACTCGTCTCATGCCGTTGGGAGACTCATTGATGGCGTCGTTGGATTGCGCTCGGCATGGAGCCGCCGCAATTTTTCTATCACAGGTGTAGAGGAGCGTTGTTGTGCAACCCAGGCTCGTTGGCTGTGAAGGAGCCAGTCCTCGAGGCGTCGATCCAGGCTGGCCTGATGGCGATAATAGTAGAGCAACACAGCGTAGATGTCGGCCTGCGTCAGGGTCGGAAAGCGCGTGGCAAGTTGTTCAGCATTCAGGCCGCCATAAACATGTTCATACAGAATGTCTTCGATCCAGATGCGGTGGCCGCGCAGCCGAATCGCATCCGGATCGCTGAAATCAAGATACTCGGTGAGTTCTTGCGAGGAGGCGACAAGGTAGGCGGCGCCCGACTCTGCAACAACAGAAGGAGGAGCGATGTCACCCATCCGTATCAGCTCGCTGCGAAGTTCGGAATCGCTCTGTACGATCTCGATCAGGATATCTCTGATGGTTTGTTTCAGTTCTTCTCTATCGTCCATGCCTGACAGTATAAACTTGCCAGAAAAGAAACTCAAACAGAAAAATTTCGATCACGCTGCGTTAACGCCATCCAGCTGACAGCGGCTGGCGCAGGCGGTGCAAGGCCGGCTGTCGCACTGAGTGTTCACCGGAAGAGCGACGCCATAGCTGCAACCCGTCTGCATCGGATGGAAACATTTTTTCAACCATCCAACATCCCCCTGCCTCGCTTCCCCTTTGCGGGAACGGTGCAGGCAAGCCTTGATGGAGGGAACACTCGATGAGCCATGAAACCATTACTTTGGCCGGTCTGTTACACGACATCGGCAAGCTGATGCTGCGCGCGTCGGTCGCCGGCCGTTACTCCTGGGAGCGCACGGCGCAAGGCGACTTTGGCTATAAGCACGCCATGCTCAGCGCCACGTTTGTCGAGGAGCTGCTGCCCGCGCCGTGGCGTAGGGAGGTGTTGGGGCCGGTCGGCTATCACCACAGGCCGCAGGGCCGCCGCGACCGCATCGTGCAGCTGGCCGACCATCTCTCCGCCGCCGAGCGCAACGACGGCCTGCAGGACGACCAGCCGCGTGTCGAACATCCCCGGCAGTTGCTCTCGATCTTTTGCCAGCTCGAAGCCGACGATCAGACGCTGCCGGCAGACCGGCGCCGCTATCTGCCCCTACAACCGCTGCGGCTGGAAGAAAAGGCGCTTTTCCCGGCGGATGATCTGCCGTCGGATGAAGTCTGGCGCAGCTACGAGACGCTGTGGCGAGACTTTCGTCAGGAGGCGGAGGCGCTGCGCGACGCCCACGCAGAAGCGGGCGACCCGCCCACTTACCTCGAAAGCATGTTGCTCCTGCTGCAGCGCTACACATGGTGCATTCCCTCGGCGTATTACGGGAGCCTGCCCGACATCAGCCTCTACGACCACAGTCGCATGACCGCTGCGTTGGCGGTTGCCCTCGACCGGCCCGACGTTGACGAAGCGTGGTTGAAGCAATTGGACAAAGAGGGTGAGAACAGCCAGCTTGAAGTGGCATCCCTGATCGGCGGCGACCTCAGCGGTGTGCAGGACTTCATCTACACGATCACGTCGCGTGGAGCGACATCTGCCCTGCGCGGGCGTTCTTTCTATCTACAACTGCTCACCGAAGCCGTCGCCCGCTATGTGCTGCGTCGGCTCGACCTGCCCATCACCAACCTGATCTACGTCGGCGGCGGCAACTTCTATTTGCTGGCGCGACCGGGCGACCTCGCTGTCTTGTCAACAATTCAGCGCGAGATCAGCCGCGTGCTCCTTCAACATCATCGCGGCGCGCTTTACGCGGCGGTGGTGGGGCTGCCGTTGCACGGAAAGGATTTCTTCAGCGGCGCGATCAGCCAGGCGTGGGGGCGCCTGCATGAACGTCTTCAGCAAGCCAAGATTCGCCGCTTCAGCGAACTGCAGGCTGAGGAACTGGCGCAGCTCTTCAATCCGCTCGACCACGGTGGGCATGAAGATCAACAGTGCCAGGTCTGCGGGCTGGAGCATCCTGACACCAAAGCAGAGCGCGCAGGCGCCGACGCCGAGCCGGTGCGCAAGTGTCCCGCCTGCCGTGCCTTCGAGGACTTGGGCGATGCGCTGCGAAGGGCGCGCTGGCTACAGTGGAGCGAATGCGAGGCGACGGCTCCAACGATGACGCTCGATCTGACCACGCCGCCCGGAGGCTGGCGCGAGGCGTTGGCGGCATTGGGATGGACGGCGTCGCTCTTCGACGAGGCTCCCAACGCACAACCAGCGGCTGCGCGCAGCGTGCTGTTGGCGCTCGACGACGATGCGTTGACGATGCTCAAACCGACAGCGCAGACGGCGGTGGGGCGACGGCTGCTTGTCAACACGACGCCGATCCTCACCTTCGACGAGCGCCAGGCGCTGCAGGCGGATCGCAGTTTCCCAGAAGACGAACGACGTCAGCTTCCGCCCGCCGACCGGGTCAAGCCCTTCAGCGTGCTGGAGCACTGGTCGCGCGGCATTCGGCGGCTGGGGGTGCTGCGCATGGATGTGGACAATCTCGGCAAGCTCTTTCAAAGCGGCCTGGGCAAGCAGGCGACGCTCTCGCGCGTGGCGATGTTGAGTTTCGCCGTCAGCCTCTACTTCGAGGGCTGGGTGGCGAAGCTGGCCGAGGCGGTGAACCAGTCCACGCGTCGCTCGCCAGAGCAAGGAGGACGGCTCTACGCCATCTACGCCGGCGGTGATGACCTCTTCTTCGTGGGGAGTTGGGATGCGGTGGTGGAGCTGGCGATCGCCGTGCGCCGCGATCTGACGCGCTACGCAGCTGAACATCCAGGCATTCACGCCAGCGGAGGCGTCGCGCTGGTGGGCGGCAAATATCCGCTCTACCAGGCAGCAGGCGATGCAGGCGCCGCTGAGGAGCAGGCAAAGTCGCTGCGCTGGTGGGATGGCGTCAAATGGCAACGCAAGGATGCGCTCTGCTTCCTCGATGAACCGCTGCCCTGGGCGCAGTTTGGCATGGAGCCAGAAGAGGGGACGCCGAATCATGCAACGGTGCATGGGCTGATGCATGAGATGATCAGGTTGTCGGAGCATGGCGCCCCCAAAGCATTGGCGCGGCAATTGACCGAATTTTACGGCGAGTATCGAAAAGCTCGCAACGCTCGCCGTCTTGTTCAAGCCGACAGCGATTGGACAAACGGCCCGCAAACGGTGTGGGGGCGCTGGATGTGGCGCATTACCTACACGCTCAAACGGATGGAAGGACGCTATGAACAGAACAAAACGGTGAAGGCGGGGCTGGCCGAGTTAGGCGAACAGTTGAAGCGCGACAACTATCGGATGATCGAACCGCTAGGCGTGGCTGCGCGCTGGGCAGAGCTTCTGCTGCGCGGAGATTAAGGCGTGAGCATTTGCATCGATGCCGCAAGGATGGGGAAGAAATGAGCCGGATTCACCGCTACTACGCGCCGGACGCCACAATCTTCATGACGCAGGTCGTGTATCACCGTACACCGGTTTTTGAGCAGCCACAGTTTGTTGATCTGCTGCGGCAAAACTTGCAGGCGACGAAGCGCCTTCATCCTTTTTTGATGACCGCCTACTGCTTCTTGCCGGAGCACTTCCACATCATGATTCGTCCGACCGGAGCAAGCAGTTTCAGCGCCATCATGCATTCACTCAAACCGAACTTCACCAAAGACTACAAGACCATGCTTGGCATCACCGGAAAGATGAGGTTTTGGCAAAAGGGTTTCTGGGATCACGTGATTCGAGATGAAGAAGATTTCCAGCGCCATCTGGATTACATCCACTACAACCCGGTAAAGCATGGTCTCGTGCTTCGACCTGAGGATTGGCCCTATTCCAGTTATGCGGCATGGCAGGCGCGGGGCGTCTATCCAGACAAATGGGGATGGGAGCTTCCGCTATCGATTCGTGATTACAACTGGGACGAGTCAGAGGCGGATCGGGATTGACGTTTTGAGCGAACACAGTGTTGTGAGGAGAAACAAGACCACGCCGCTGCGAGCGGCGTCTACGATAGAAGCGACGGTGTGGCGTAGGGGCGGCTCGTAGCCGCCCGATCTCGGTCGAGGAAGGGGTGTGGTTTGGCGGGTGTTATTGGACAGACGAGACCACGCCGCTGCGAGCGGCGTCTACGGTGGAGACGGCGGTGTGGCGTAGGGGCGGCCCTTAGCCGCCCGGTCTCGGTCGAGGAATGAATATGGTTTGGTGGAGGTTGTTGGGGTAAACGAGACCACGCCGCTGCGAGCGGCGTCTACGGTGGAGGCGGCGGTGTGGCGTAGGGGCGGCTCGTAGCCGCCCGGTCTCGGTCGAAGAAGGGATGTGGTTTGGCGGAGGTTGTTGGGGTAAACGAGACCACGCCGCTGCGAGCGGCGTCTACGGCAGGGCAGCGGTGTGGCGTAGGGGCGGCTCGTAGCCGCCCGGTCTCGGTCAAGGAGTGAATGTGGTTTGGCGGAGGTTGTTGGGAAAAACGAGACCTGACAAACGAGCGTAATTCTTGAGTCATGAAAGGAGCCAACAGATGAATAACGAATTAAGAGACGCGCTATCGCTTATCATAACAGACGCGAATAGGGTTGATCTTCTTGTGCAACACGCAAACAAGATTGGAAGACAACTTGTTGACTATCCCAAAAAGGAAGACCGCCTATCTACAAGTCAGATACGTTCACTTTTTGGCGAAGTGAGGCAGATTGAGGCGCAGTGGAGCATGGGGGGAGATAATCGCAAAAAGGCATATCGAAGAATGGTTCTGCTGAAGCCCAAGATGGCATACCGCGCCAAGAAAGAGCGAAAACAGGGAGTGCAAGACCTCGTCGAAATTCTCGATTCAGCTTTGGAACCAGTGATTCGAGAGACAGATGAAACTAGACGATACGTCTATTTTAGCCATTTCGTTGAGTTCTTCGAGGCGATCCTTGCCTATCACAAAGCAGCCGGTGGCAACTAGGCTCATTACTAACAGGAGAACACTCATGAATAAGCAAATCGAACTGCAAGGTCGCGTCTTCCTGACCTTCACCATTGAGGCGGTGTCGGGACTCCACATTGGCGGCTCCGATGTCGGTGTTGAGATCGGCGGCGTGGACAAGACGGTGATTCGCGATCCGCTCTCCAATCGCCCGTACATTCCCGGCTCCTCGCTCAAGGGCAAGGTGCGCAGCCTGCTGGAGAAGTACGAGGGTCTGCCCCAGAATCAACGCATTGGACAGGGCGCCATTCACTCGTGTGGCGCCAACCAGTCACGCGATGTTCAGAAGAACCAGGGACGCACAGAGTACGAAGCGTGCGCGGTCTGTCAGGTCTTTGGCGTTCCGGGCGAACGCGAGTTTGGCATCGCCACGCCGACGCGGCTGGTGGTGCGAGATGTGCAGATGGGCGAAAAGAGCGCGGAAGACCTGGAGAAACTTGCCCGTCTTGACCTTCCCTACACGGAGATCAAGACCGAGGTCTCCATTGACCGCGTCACATCGGCGGCAAACCCACGCCAGATGGAACGCGTGCCGGCTGGCGTCAGGTTTGAACCGGCGGAGATCGTCTACTCGATTTATGCAGGTGACGGTTGCGACCCTGCGCGCGACGTCGCGAATCTGGCTGAACTGATCAAGGGGCTGGTGCTGCTCGAAGATGATTACCTGGGCGGGCTTGGCTCGCGTGGGTCTGGCAAGGTGCGCCTCAGCGGGCTGCAGGTGAGGCTACGCGGCAGAGACGACATGTTGTCGAAGGCAAAGCCGCTGGGCGAGTACGATTCATTGAGCCAACTGGTCGCTGAATTGCCGGAACTGCAGGGACGGATTCGCCAACATCTCAACATCAACTAAGGAGGCGCTCATGCCGACCTTATCGGTGCATCGACTTCACTTTCGCGCCGGTCTACACCTGGGCGTGCGTGGAGTCAATCTGGAGGAAAGCGGCGTCTCGCTGCCTTCAGATACATTGTTCTCGGCGCTGGTCGATGGCTGGCGACGGCTAGGGGGTGACGTGGACGCCTGGCTGACGCCCTTTCTGGCGGCGCAGTCGGAGCCGCCGTTTTTGCTGACATCTGCGTTCCCGTTTGTGGGCGACGTACGCTTCTACCCGATGCCGGTCGATCCTGCGCGGCTGTTTGCAGCGCCGCAGGGTGGGAAACGCGTCAAGCGCATTCGCTGGCTCTCTGAGGAGCTTTTCATGCGCGCGCTGAAGGGTGAAAAGCTGGATCGATGGGCGCCGCCCGAACAGGAAAAACCCAACACGCAGCCGGCAGACAAGCGCGAACCAGAAGGCTTGCTCTTGCAAGGGGGACGCCTCTGGCTGATGCGCGAGCCAGAGTTGAAGCGTCTGCCTGATTGGGTGCGCGTCGATCCAAAGACGCGACAGAAACGCTCGCTGCATGTTTTCCCGAATCTTGAGGTCTGGCAGGAAGGGCGCACCCCCCGTGTGACGGTGGATCGCACCAATTCAGCCTCGACCATCTTTCACATCGGTCAGGTGCGCTTCGGGCCAGAATGCGGTCTTTGGTTTGGCATCCAATGGCGCGCACCGAACCGCACCATTGCAGGCAGCGCACAAAGTTATCAGGAGAGCATAGAGCAGATTCTTGCCCTGCTGAGTGAAGAAGGGATCGGCGGCGATCGCAGCGTTGGCTATGGCGCTTTTACGCATGAGCCGGTCGCCGCGCCGCTGACGCTGCCCGATCACCGTCCCCATGAATTGGCCTGGCTGCTCAGCCGCTATCACCCTGCGGACGCTGACGCAGTGCGCGCCATGACCGCTGCAACGAATGCGGCTTACCGCATCGCCAGTGTTGCCGGCTGGCTGCGGTCCCCAGACGGGCCTGCACAGCGGCGAAAGCGCATTCATCTGCTGGAAGAGGGTAGTCTGATACCGATGAGCAAGAACGTTGCTGGTGATCTGGTCGATGTTGCGCCTGACTATGGCAGGAATGAGGGATCGTCGCCAGATCGTCTACCTCATCCCGTATATCGGGCTGGCTTTGCAGTGGCGGCGGGTCTGGCAAAGGAGGCGAATCATGGCTGATTACGCAATCTACGATGTTACTGTGACCACGATCACACCGCTGCATATCGGCAGCGGACGTGAACTGCTCAATGAGTACGATTACGCCATTCAGAAGGGGCGCACCTGGCGGATCAACGAGGACGCCTTGCTCGATGCACAGGACGCTGATGATCCAAGAGTGGCGGAGCAATTGGCGCGCTCCAGACCGGTTCAGTTGCTGAAGCCACTGGACTATCAGGAAGGCAGCCCATTCTTCCGCTACAGTTTACGCGGCGCGCCGCGCAGCACCGGCGAAGGCGCCCAACTGCGCGAGCAACTAAAGGACGCCTATGATCGTCCCTACCTGCCTGGCACCACGCTGAAAGGGGCTTTGCGCACAGCGCTCGGCTGGTATATGTGGGAAGCGCGCCAGCTGCAACCTGAAGGCAGAAACTTGAATCGGAAGCGAGAGTTTGCTGCCCGACAGTATGAGCAGGCACTGTTTGGCAAAGACCCCAATCACGATCTGCTGCGCGCTCTGCAAGTGAGCGACAGCGAGCCCCTAGGCGTCGATCGGCTGATGGTGGCAAATGCACGGGTCATCAACCGGCGTGGAGAACTCAAGGCGCCGATCGAGATGGAGGCAATCGCATCGGAAAGCGTCTTTCATCTGACTGTCAAGATCGACCGCCAACTCTTCTCGGATTGGGCGAAGGCAGGCGGTTTGACCCTGCGGGGAGACAAGCTGCTTGAGCAACTTCCCCAAGTGGTTAGCCGACACACCCAGGAACGTGTCGCCCGCGAGGCGGTCTGGTTTGCCAAAGCAGAAGGCGGCGTGCGAATTGCCCAGTTCTATCAGCAACTGGCGCAGGCCAAGACTGGCAACCGCCGGTTTTTGATCGCGCTCGGCTGGGGAACTGGCTGGGAGGATAAGACCTTTGGCACGCGTCTACTTGCCAGCAAACCGTTTATGCAACACATTCTCACCGAATATCGACTCAGCCGATCCCGGTCACGCAACCAACCAGAGCGTGACGTTGAGATCCGTTTCCCATCCAGTCGCCGCGTCTTTGTCGGGCTGGTGCAGGATGAACGGGGCCAGCGCAGAGAAGTCCCACAGGCTGCGCCGGGGTGGTGTCTGGTTGAGATGAGGGCGCGATGAGATGTAGAGCGTGATTGGGCGGACAAGATCACGCCGCTGCGAGCGGCGTCTACGGGGGGTGTGGTAGGTGCGGCTGAGAGCCGCACGGTCTCGGTTGACGAATGGATTGGGTTGGATGGACGTGATTGGACGGGCAAGATCACGCCGCTGCGAGCGGCGTCTACGGAGGGGCTGTAGGTGCGGCTCTCAGCCGCACGGTCTCGATTGACGAATGGATTGGGCTGGATGGGTGTGATTGGGTAACACGATCACGCCGCTGCGAGCGGCGTCTACGGGGGGTGTGGTAGGTGCGGCTCTCAGCCGCACGGTCTCGATTGACGAATGCAATGGGCTGGATGGACGTGATTGGGCGAACACGCTCACGCCGCTGCGAGCGGCGTCTACGGGGGTGCGGTAGGTGCGGCTCTCAGCCGCACGGTCTCGGTTGACGAATGGATTGAGTTGGATGGACGTGATTGGGCAGACAGGATCACGCCGCTGCGAGCGGCGTCTACGGCGGTAGGTGCGGCTGAGAGCTGCACGGTCTCGATTGGCGAATGGATTGGGCTGGATGGGTGTGATTGGGTAACACGATCACGCCGCTGCGAGCGGCGTCTACGGGGGATGTGCGCGTCTTGAGGCGAGGAAGGAGCGATGAGCCATGGCAAGACAACGACAATTGGTGCTGACGACGGTGGGCATCAGCCTGTTTCTGAAATCCCTGTCACCTGAAGAACGGGAAGAAGGGGGAGCGGAAAGGCTGAATCGCCATGCAAACGCAACGGAGTTGCCGCCTGACCTGGAGGCTTTTCTTGCCGAACTGGTCGCGCGTGCGGAGCAAACCCTGACCGAAGGGACGGTTGCGGCGAAGCGCCTGTTAAGCGCTGAATTGAACGGACTCTACGGCCTGTATGAAGACCAACTTCAGCGCGCCCGCAACGATGTGCATGTGCTTGTCGCCACGGATACGGCGCTAGGACGCAGGGCCGCGCAGACGCTGGAAGCCTTCTTGCGCGGCCAGGGGATTGCGAATGTGCAGATGTGGGTCCCTGAACAGTTGAGCGGCGGCGATAACCGGCGCTTTTCCCACGGAATCAAAGAGTTGCTGCGTTTGTGCGAGGAGACCGTTCCCGGATATCGAGCCGATGGCTATCACATCGTCTTCAATCTCACCGGCGCCTTCAAGAGCCTGCAAAGTTATCTCAATATCGCCGGCATGTTCTATGCGGATGAAATCGTCTATATCTTCGAGAGCAGCAAACAACTGCTGCGCATCCCCCGCCTGCCGATCCAGATCGACGTAGCGACGCTGCAAACCCATTGCACCCAGCTGGCGCTGCTGGACGCCGGGGCGATTCTTCCGCACAGCGAAGTCGCCAACCTGCCGGAGGGACTACTCGACATCGATCAACATGGCGACGTCACCCTTTCGGAGTGGGGACGCCTGATCTGGAACCGCGTGCGCCACGATCTGCTTCAGAGAGACCTGCTCCCTTTCCCGAATCTTGTGTATGAGGAGTCGTTTCGGCGTGATTTCGACAGAGCAACTCCGGAGGAACGCATCGATCTGCAAAGGACGCTGGCCAGGGTGAGCGTGCTGCTCAATGAAGGCGGCGTTGCAAAGCTCAAACAGGATGGCGGCCTTCAGTACGAAGATTATCAAAATCGCAGGTCCGCCGACGGCCGCCCCATCGGCCATTTTCGCCTGACGCAAGGCCGCCGCGCCAGTTGCGTCGCCGAAGGCGGGAGGCTGCGACTGCGCTATTTTGGCGCCCATGATCGAGTCAACGACAACCCGTGAGGTTTACAAAACTATCATGAAAGCTATCACCTTTCTCGGCGCCGCCACTGCCTATGAAACCACCTATGTGCTTGCCAACGAGCGCGAGCATACGGCGCCCTTCTTCGGCGCGGCGCTGGCGCGCTTTATCCCTGATCTGACGATGCGCGTTTTTGTAACAGAAAAAGCCAAGGAAATGCATCTGGATCGCTTCCTGAGCCTGGTTGAGGACTATGTCGCCGATGTACAGCCGGTCGACATTCCCGATGGAGGCAATGACGCAGATTTGTGGAGGATTTTCCAGGCGGTCGTCGACGCCGTGGAGCCGGAGGAGGCGGTGGTCTTCGACATCACTCACGGCTTTCGTTCGCTGCCCTTCTTATCCTTCCTCGCGGCAGCCTATCTGCGCGTGGTCAAGAAAATCCGCTTGGAGGCGGTGCTCTACGGCAATTTTGAGGCGCGCGACCAATCAGTGACGCCGCATCGCGCTCCCGTGATCGACCTGACGCGCTTCGTCGAACTCTTCGACTGGATGGTGGGCGCCGACCGTTTTGTGCGTTTTGGTGATGCGCGCGACCTGGCGCAGCTTCTCAATGCACAACATGAGCGCATCAAACCTGACCCACATGCAACTGACAAGAGAGCGATGTCGGCCTGGGGAAATTCACCGCTGAAGCACACGGCGAACAATCTGACGCGGGCCTCACGGGCGCTGCGCGTGGTGCGGCCCGCCGAGGCGATGGATGCCAGCAAAAGGATTCGTACGCAACTGCCAGAAGCAGTGCAGTCTAGCCAGGAGTTGGCGCGCCCGTTCGCGCTGCTCAGCCAGCATCTACTGGACAGTTTTGCGCCAATTGCGCTCAGCGAAGCGGAGCAGAAACGCGATCCACGTCGGACTTTGGTGGTTGAACGAGAGCTGATCGCCTGGTATCTGGAACGCAATCAGACCTTTCAAGCTGTGGCGCTGGCGCGTGAGTGGCTGATTTCCTGGATGATGGTGCAGGTGGGCATGGCTGAACAACTGATGGATAAGGACGCTCGCTTGAGGGCTGAACGCTCGATTGGACAGCGAGTGCAACGATTGAAGGCAAAAGCGTCCGAAGAGCGGCAAGAAGAGGACTATGTCCTGGATGTCTCTGCCATTCCTAATGTCGACGAGGTGGCGCAGCTTTTCAACCAGCTAGGCGAATTGCGCAACGATCTGATGCACGCAGGAAAACGCAAAGGTGCGCTTACAGCAGAAACAGTGGAGAACAAGGTGCAAACGCTCTGGAGCCAACTCCGTGTACTGATTCCAGGCGGCGAAACATCAACCGGGTTGTAAATCGGCGTTGTGAAGGATTTTCGTAGCAGATTCTCGGTCAATAAACAAGGTGGATTGGACGGCGAGGCCACGCCGCTGCGAGCGGCGTCTACGGCGGAGGCGGCGGGTTTTCGTAGCCGCGGCTCGCAGCCGCAGGTTCTCGGTCCATGAGTAGGGTGGATGGGACGGCGAGGCCACGCCGCTGCGAGCGGCGTCTACGGCGGGGCGGCGGGTTTTCGTAGCCGCGGCTCGCAGCCGCAGGTTCTCGGTCCATGAGTAGGGTGGATGGGACGGCGAGGCCACGCCGCTGCGAGCAGCGTCTACGGCGGGGCGGCGGGTTTCGTCGCTGCGGCTCGCAGCCGCAGGTTCTCCGTCCATGAGTAAGGTGGATGGGACGGCGAGACCACGCCGCTGCGAGCGGCGTCTACGGCGGAGGCGGCGGGTTTTCGTAGCCGCGGCTCGCAGCCGCAGGTTCTCGGTCAATGAACTGCATCCGTTGTAGTCGGATCAGCTTCCGGAAAAATCATAGTAGAAAGGAACCCCACGATGTCTCGAATGTTGATTGCCTGGATGGTTGCGCTGATGCTGGTCGTCGTCATCAGCGCGCCGGCGCACGCCAACGATGACTATCTCGTGCCGATCACGGTTGGCAGCAAGACCTTTACGCTCACCATTTCGGTCGGAGAGGCAGGCGTGAGTGTGCGCGTCAGCGATCCGGCGGTGCGGATCGGCGCGCTGACCAAGGTGCAACGCAGCGGCGCCAGTTTGCCGACGCTCACGCCCGCCGCTGCCGCCTCGACGCCAACTGCGACGCTGCCGCCGACGCCTGCTCTCTCTGCTCTGGACGCCGCCAAGACGCAGGCGGTGGCGATCCCTTACGATGATCTCTTCCGCTACAACGAGCAGCATATCGGCAAGACCGTGCGCTATGTGGGTAAGGTGTTGCAAGTGCAGGAAAAGGAGTGTTTGATCCTCTGCGACGAGGATGATAAGGGCTATGTCCTGCGCGTGGCGGTGACCAAAGGCAGCTACGGCTTTTGGGATGACCCGATCTGGGTCGATACCAGTGGGACACAGCGCTTCCTGGAGGACGACATCGTCACCGTGTGGGGCGTGGTCGAAGGCTTACAGAAGTACACAGCCGTACTCGGCAATCAGGTGACGATTCCTAAACTCAAAGCGCTCGATATCCAGCTTGGTGAAATCAGCAATCCGCGTACGCCAGGCGCGGTTGTCGCCAACAGCAACGCCAATTTGCGCGGAGGGCCGGGCACCGGCTATCCGATTATCGGCGGTGTGAAAGAAGGCGACGCGCTCGAAGTGACGGCGCGCAATCAGGCTGGCGACTGGCTGCAGTTGGCAGGCGGCGCCTGGATTGCCGCGTTTTTGGTGGATAATGCACCGGCTACGGCTGACTTGCCGCTGGCGACGGAGACGCCGCCGCTGCCGACGCCGGCGCCTGCACCGACGACAGGCAGCACAGGCGCGGCTGCGCCAACAGCGAGCGCAGCTTCCAACGTCACCGCGATCGGAACAGAGGTCGAGGCGGGCGGTTGGCGCTTCAAGGTCTCTGAGGTGCGCAAACGCAAGGCGGTCTATTTTTATAGAAACTCCTACGTCGCTATGGGGCATTATCTGATCGTGGTGGTGGACGCCACCAATCTACAGAGCGGCACCGACTATTTTGACCGTACTATCGACCCGTGGGTTGTGGATGCAGCCGGCAAGGTGTTCGACATCAAGGGCGTCGCCAGCGGCTATGCACAGTGGCAGTTGGGCGGGCTGGACAGCATCTTTACCAACGTCAACCCAGGTCAGTTTGTGCGCATGGCGTTTGCGGTTGATTTGCCCGACGACACGGGGCGCCTCTATCTCAAGACCGACGTCGGCGTGCGCGTGGATCTGGGCGATTTTGCGGCGATGGCGTCGGAGGATGTGTAGGAGGGGCGAGGGGCGTCATCCGCGTCGATCCGCCTGATCCGCAATATCCGCGGTCGATTCCTGATGGAACGTGCGGTGAGGCTCAGTGTCAATCGGCGGGGGCGGCGGGACGCGGTTGTAGTCGATGGAGAGGTCGTAGCCAGCCTCGACGTAGATGGCGGTGAGCGCCGCCTGCAGATCGAGCACCGCGTCGGCGTCGGGCGGGCGCAGGGGGACGGGGATGGTGGGCAGCGGCTGGTCGAGCGTCAGGGGCCAGGCTTCGACGTGCGCCGCCCGACTGCGCAGCAGCGTGATCAAGTATGGCGTGCTGGGCAGCGTGGGGTAATCGCATGGGCGCTGACCACGGCGGATCAGGTCGATCTCGATCAGGTGAACGCCTGCGCGCTGCAACTGTTGGCGTTTGCGCCGGTAGAGCGACAACCCAGGCTCACGCTTGTTGACTGGCGACAGAATCTCGATCGCAGTCACCAACCGGTTATCGCCGGCATCGCGAATCTCAACTTCCGGTACGCGCACGGTGAACGGCGCCACCGCCGGAACCAGGACTGCCGGTGTGAAGGGAGAGGCGGCAACGGCGTACGTGGCGGCGGCTTCCGACAACGCAGATGGGCGTAGCACTTCGACATCAGGATAAAGAATGCCGATCTCGCCTTCCGGCGCAGTGTCTTCGACCAGATAGACCGCCAGGCGCACGACATAGCGCGGGCGCACCTGGGGCGCCAACAGTTGGCGCACCTTGGCAGCCAGGGCGCTATGCACGTCGAGCCAGAGCGCTCCTTCAAGATAGGGATCCATTCCAGGGAAGGGTGATGGCATGGCGGCTCCTTGTCGTGGACACGTGCGTTGACCGGTTCTCGTCGGCGCAAGTGAGGCAAATGTCAGCGCAGGGACGTCGATACATCGTATCCGGTTCAACTGACGCAGAAAGATTCAAATTATAGTATATGCAGGTTGGTGGAAAGAAGCAATTGCGATGATTTTACTCAACTTTTCGCACCCGCTGACCGAGGCGCAGCGCGGTCAGATCGAGACATTGACGGGTCAGCCGATTGCGGAGATGCGCCAGATCACCACCCAGTTCGACGAGCAGGAGCCGTTTGCGCCGCAGCTTGCTGCGCTAATGGCGACGCTTGATCTGACGCCGGAAGCGTGGCAGTCCGCGCCGATCCTGGTGATGCTGCCGTCGCTCAACTTTATTGCGGCGGCGCTGCTGGCGGAACTGCACGGGCGTATGGGCTATTTCCCGCCGGTGGTGCGCACGCGCCCGGTGGCGGGGAGTGTGCCGCGGCGCTATGAGGTGGCGGAGATTCTCGATTTGCAGGGGCTGCGCGAGGCGGCGCGGCGGCAGCGCTGAGGAGACTGTATGTAACATGACCTGATTTGACGCAGAGGCGCGGTGTTGCAAAGAAACGCAGAGAGCAAGGAAACCATCTTCAACTCCGCGACTGCGCGTGAGACAACATCCTGAACGACTGAGTCTAGGAAGCAATGATTACGGTCGATGTCAAGGAAAGTAGCGGTAGATTTCTTTGCGATGGAGAAAGCGCACCAGAATTACTGTATCGCCTTCGAGGGCAAGGCCAAGCCGATAGTCGCCCACACGAATTCGGTAGTAACGTTCAAACCGTACATTCATGGTTTGGGATCGAGGATTGCCATGATTTCGTCGCGGTCGACATACTCCTCGGCCCGCCCGACATCAATGGCGTGGGAAAGACCCGCGTCTTCCAGGGCTTCGACCAGAAATTCGGCGAATTCCTGGCGGCGCTCTACCATTAGTTCAAGCATTGCCTCTTTGAGAAGCGCTTTTACCTGGAGAGAGTCTAGTGAAAGTGAAGTACTCATGAAAGAAACTCCTTGCGGCTTCGCGCCCGTCCATGCGTTGCACCCACTGTCCTAAGAAGTATAGCATGGCTGGGTGAATTATGAGTACTGCGCGGACGTGCAGGGTGTACTTCAATCTGACGCAAGATAAGCGGGAGAAATAAACAATGTTGATCTCAATTGTGTTGACCCTGGTCTCGGCAAAGGATGTGACGCTGCCAGCGTTTGTGGGGCGCGCCAATTATGCGGCGACGCTGGCGCAGCTTGGGCGCATCGATGCAGCATTAGCCGAGCGTATCCATCAGAACGACGGCCCCAAGCCGCTGACCTGTTCGAGCCTGATGGGGGTGCACGCCGGCGCCAGCGGCGTGACGGTGCGCGCCGACACGCCGGTCTATGTGCGCATGACCGGGTTGACGCCGGAGGTGAGCGCCCGGCTAGGGGATGCACTGCTCAGTGCGCCGCCAGCAACCTGGGAGCTGGGCGGTGAAACCTTTGCAGTGCAGGAGGCGATCTGCGACCCGACGCGCCACGGCTGGAGCGGACAGACGACCTATGAGGCGCTGGCGGCGGCGCAACTGGCGCGCGCCGATACGCTCGACCGTCAGGTGACGTTGGAGTTTGCCGCGCCGACAGCCTTCAAATCCAAAGAGATGACGCTCCCCGTGCCACTGCCAGGATTGGTCTTTGGCAGTCTGGTCGAGCGCTGGAATGCGTTCAGCCCGGTGGTGCTCAGCCCGGAGATGCGGCGCTATGGCGAGGAGGTGATGGCGATCAGCCGCTATCGCCTGGAGAGCCGGGCGGTGGGGCAGAAAGGAGACGGGCTGCGCATCGGCGGCGTGGGCACAGTCACCTATCGCGCGCTGGCGGGCGACCGCTACTGGCTGGGGGTGATGAATATGCTGGCGGAGTTTGCGCTCTATAGCGGCGTCGGTGTGCAGACAGCGACAGGAATGGGGCAGGTGAGGAGGAGGATGAGAGATTAGGCGCCATGAAAAATCCACTGTATGTGCTTGAGCAAGGGGCGAAGCTGAACCGCGAAGGGCGGCGGATCATTGTCAGCAAAGATGGCGAGACGTTGGCGCAGGTGGCGGTGATCCAGGTGAGTCAGGTTGTGCTCTTTGGCAACATCCAGGTGACGACGCCAGCGCTGCGTCTGTTGTTGGATGAGGGCGTCGAAGTCGTGTTGTTGAGCGAGGCAGGACGCTTTTATGGTCGGCTGGTGGGCGCGCCCGGCGGTCACGGCGCCTTGCGCGTCAATCAGGTGTTGTGCAGTCAGGACCTGGCGATCTCGCTGAAGATAGCGCAGCAGATGGTCTATGGCAAGCTGCACAACATTAAAGTCTTTCTACAACGCTACGCCCGGCGGCTAGATTCAGAGACGATCCATCTGGCGGCGATCGGCGTCGACCAGCAATTGCAGCGCACGACGCGCACGATTGCACATAACAGCTTGATGGGCGTAGAAGGTCAGGGCACGGCGATCTATTTTGGTGTGTGGAAGGCGCTGCTCCAACCTCCCTGGCGTTTCGATGGGCGTGTGCGCCGCCCGCCAACCGATCCGGTCAACGTCCTGCTCAGCTTCGGCTACACAGTGCTCTTGCAAAATATATTGGGCGCCGTATTGACCGCCGGCCTTGATCCGTATGTGGGATTTCTGCACCGTTTGGAGTACAATCGTCCCAGCCTGGCGCTTGACCTGATGGAAGAATTTCGCCCGTTGATTGTCGATTCGGTGGTGCTGCGCTGCCTGAACAATGGCATCATCAAGCAGGAGCATTTCCAACCGGGCGAGGAGGAGGATCGTCCGATCGTGTTGGCGCCGGAAGGAGTGCGGCTGTTTGTGCGTGAACTGGAGACGCGCTTCACACAGCAGTTCAAGCATCCTGAGAGCGGCGAACAGATAACGTATCGTCGTCTGTTTTTGCTGCAAGCGTATGCACTGGCGCGTACACTCGATCCGAGCGGCGGCGCGGCGCCGTATCGTCCGTTCCTGGCAAAATGAGAGGCAGACGCTTTGTCGTCATCAGCTATGATATTGTGGACGACCGGCGGCGCTTGAAGACGGCGAAGGCGCTGCTGGATTTTGGCGGGCGGCGCGTGCAGCGGTCGGTTTTTGAATGTTACATTACGCCCGCCAACCTGGAGAAGCTGCGGCAGCGCCTGCAACGACTGATCGAAGAGAGCGAGGACAGCGTGCGCTTCTACCTGCTGTGCGATGAGTGTCAGAGTGTTATCGAGCGAATGGGACAGGCGGAGCCGATCGACGAACCGGGCTTGCTGATCATCTGAAATCAAACTTGCGCCAGCCGGATGAACAACGTCACAATTTCTAATAAATAGTACATGCATTCCGAAGACCGCATCGATGATGGGTGGAAAAAACATACTTTTTCGGGGGGTCTTCGGGAGATGAAAGCAAGTGGGAGAAAGGATGATTCAAAATAAAGGAAGTATAGGGACAGAAGCGCCTTTTTGGTGGATCAAAGATGAGCGTGATAAGATGTCAATCAATATCTGCCCTGAGTGCATGACCGCTGTCGGAAGACACTGAATCCTCGGAAGGGGACTAAGACGACTTTGATTTTGGCCGGATCAGCCGCTATCCTCATCTGAGTCGGAAGACACTGAATCCTCGGAAGGGGACTAAGACGTTCGTGCGCACGTATGTGGATGATCCCAACACCACACAAAGTCGGAAGACACTGAATCCTCGGAAGGGGACTAAGACAGAACAATGCGGCGCATTCGTACACGGCCAACACGATTTCTTGTCGGAAGACACTGAATCCTCGGAAGGGGACTAAGACTTCGTTCGGCTACTTCGTTTCGCCGCTTCATGACTATATTGGTCGGAAGACACTGAATCCTCGGAAGGGGACTAAGACCCGTCACGTTGCCGACGGATACGCTCAATTCCGTCGCTCCAGTCGGAAGACACTGAATCCTCGGAAGGGGACTAAGACAATGGCTGCGGCGCCGGGGCATTGAGGGCGAGGTGGTGGCGCAGGTCGGAAGACACTGAATCCTCGGAAGGGGACTAAGACCAGGTGCTGGCAGCGTCGGCCAGCACAATCGCTGGCATCAGTCGGAAGACACTGAATCCTCGGAAGGGGACTAAGACGCCACATGAACGTGCTCGTGATTGCGCCGGATTTCGGCCTGCCAGCGTCGGAAGACACTGAATCCTCGGAAGGGGACTAAGACGTAGCCATACTGATCCTCCTATTCACGTTCTGAAATTTCCGTCGGAAGACACTGAATCCTCGGAAGGGGACTAAGACGGCATGATTCAGCACGATATCGGCGGTAGCTGGCACACCGTCGGAAGACACTGAATCCTCGGAAGGGGACTAAGACAACACCCGCCGCTGGCTCTCCGCCGAGACCGCCGCGCGCGCCAGGTCGGAAGACACTGAATCCTCGGAAGGGGACTAAGACCGACTACAAATGCCGGCAATCACCACGCCGCCACAGCGTCGGAAGACACTGAATCCTCGGAAGGGGACTAAGACGCACTGTACTCTTCCACAATCAGCTTCCGCCCGACGGCTGCGCGTCGGAAGACACTGAATCCTCGGAAGGGGACTAAGACTTGTCGTCAAGCAGGCGCACCAAGTCATAGCTGTACCGCCGTGGTCGGAAGACACTGAATCCTCGGAAGGGGACTAAGACTGGTAGCTCAAGGCTGGCAGGTCGTAGTAGCCTGCCCCGTCTGGTCGGAAGACACTGAATCCTCGGAAGGAGAGCATTTCATAAATCAGGGATGGAGGCAGGTCGCCGAGCGGCGGCCTGTTTTTTTGCGGGTTCGACCCTGCGAAACGGGGGAAAAGGGTCGATATTCAGGCCCGGATCGGCGAAACTGTGGG
>BOKO01000004.1 GCA_016861025.1 Chloroflexota bacterium | reverse complement strand
TAGAGCGCCTGCTGCCGAAACATATTCATGCTGTCACTGCCGATGGCTTCGAACTCAAGACCATTCTCTTTGTCTTGGCTTCCTCCATCTTTTCTATCTTCCACCTATAGGTGGCAACTTAGGTTAATATTATCCCTTTACGTTAGCCGCCCAACGGTTTGCGTTACTTGGGGGTGGGCGGGTGTAGATAAAACTCAGAGAGCAGGATTCTGCTTGGGCGTAGGAAAAAGCCCGAAAATGCCGCAGAATCCCGCCAGTCAACTGCACGCTTTATTGGCACGCTTTTGACTTGCAAGATTCGCTTGCCCTTTTTACGCAGCCGTCGAATAAGGCTGAATCGACTCTAAAACGTTGCTCTCGTCTTGTTGAGCAAAATACAAATCCCAGCGTAACTGTAAATTCATCCAAAAATCAGCGGACATATTAAAGAACTTTGCTAAACGCAAAGCCGTGCTAGGTGTAATGCCCCTGCGTCCATTGACGATTTCATTGATACGCTGGTAAGGTACATGAATATGATCGGCTAATTCCTTTTGGGTAATTCCCATCGGATGGAGGAACTCTTCCAAAAGCATTTCGCCAGGGTGAGTAGGCGGGCGGTGGGTAGGAACTCGAATCATTTTTATCTCCTGCGTTCGTTAGTGATAATCCACAATTTCAACCTGGCCAGGTCCCTTTTCTGTCCAGATAAAACAAATACGGTACTGGTCATTGATACGGATGCTGTATTGACCTTGTCTATCGCCTGACAACGCCTCAAACCGATTATTGGGCGGGACTTTCAACTCAGCTAATGCAGAAACGGAATCGAGTTGGTCAAGTTTTCTGGCAGCGATTTTCCAGATGTTGTTCGGGCAAATGCTTCTTGCCGCTTTAGTATTTTCGCCGTTGAAAATATCTTCCGTGCCTGCATTTTTGAAGGACTGAATCATAGCTACACGATAGCACGGAAGTCATGCTATTTCAAGCCTCAAAAATTTTGCGAGAGCGAGGCATTGAGCGGCCATTTGTAATGCAAAGTTATCTAGGACCTTGTTGCAATTCAACCTTGATTTCTTCATTATTGAAGGGGAACGCAAAAGTTCATAGTGTGCTCGTAGTAGACTTCATAACTGGGACGTTGCGGATCTATGATCAGTTGGTGTTGCGGTACATACTCCGCCAAGAAACGACCAATAGTCTCTCCTATCATGTTTGAGTTCTTCTCAAGTGATAAGATTGCATAACGTCCACCTGGTAATTGCTTGGTTTGGATATCTTCTGTGTCTTGGGAAATGGCTTCGGGAAGTTCCAATGCACAATCATAACCGACTAATTGAGTGCCGTTAGTGCGTGGGATGCCAATTACTCTTAGCTCTGAGAGGTCATAGCCGCATTGTCGAGCCCAGTCTTTTATGTGTTGAAAACCGTCCCGAATTTGTTCGTTATAACTACCAGTCCTTTGTTGTAGTTGGCAAGACACGTAGGCGATAAAGACAGGTGTCAAATCTTGTATAGTAACGTGCAACGGTTGTTCAGTAAGAATGCTCATAAAAAGTCTCCCGTGCTGAAATTGTGAATGACAAAGTAAGTGTATGGTGTGGTGGAACGGATTAAGCCGCCCAACGGCACCGAGCTCAGCCGCTGCGACCGAGCGAGCAAAGCGAGCGAGGGAGCAGTCGGCTGGAGCGAGATGTTAGCCCGCCTCTCTTTTTTCACTTCTCCCACAACTCGTAGAAATAATGCGCAAACACCTCCGCCAGTTTGACCGGCACGGCGTTACCTATCTGAGTAGAGATCTGTTCGTAGCTGCCATAGAACCGATAAGAATCCGGAAATGTCTGCAAACGAGCTGCCTCTCTTGGCGTTATTGCGCGGTCGGATGTGGGATGAGCGAATCTTCCTTTGGTAAAATTAGTACAGCCGGTAGTCAGGGTATTAGAAGGTCTGTTAAAATCCAGCCTGCCGTAAACATCGTGATACCCGACGTTTCCGCCATTTCTATGACAAGCCGGTTGCAGCTCGATCGGCAGGCTATCTCTACTGCCTCCGTTGTGCGGTATATGTCTCAAACGCTCTAGGCTTAAAGGCGTGTGCCTCCTTGCTTTGTGTAGGGGATCGGTCTTGCTCTCCTCGCCCGAGCTCAAGGTTTGGAGGCCGGCAAAAGCATCTTTTACCGTAAGCCATTCTTTTTTCCCAAACCGAGCAGCCTCTTGAGGTGAAGCGTGCGTAGCCTCCGGTATCCTTAGCTCTATGCCAAGGCATGCACCCAGTAAAATCAAACGTCTACGGAATTGTGGCACACCGTAATCTACGGCATCTACAACGGCAGGGTCAGATACCTTATAGTCTAGTTTCTCCAAATCGCCGACCAATTTGTCTAAAATGCCCGGGTTTTGCTTTAGTCCCGGCACATTCTCGAAGAACAGAAACAGGGGATGCAGTGCTTCAACGAAACGCAGGGCCTCCAGTACCAACGAAGCCCTCTCGTCTGTATTTCTATAACGGTTCTGTCTACTAAAAGGCTGGCATGGAGCACACACACTTAAAACGGTAAGTTGACCGCTCCTTAATTCGCACCGCGCCATCATCTCTTCGGGCGATATATTCCGGATGTCCTCCACGTACAGGATAACTTCCGGGTGATTTAAGCGGTACGTCTGGGCAATGACAGGATCGAATTCTACTGCCGCTAATACTTTAAACCCTTCGGCTTTAAATCCGGTCGTCACCCCTCCACACCCGGAAAACAAATCTATCATTGTCGGCATAGAATCCGGCTTCATGTGGTTCCCTGCCCCGAAAGCAAATTTCTGAAATACGAGCAGTGATCAGACAAGGGACATGCATTGCATCGGGGCTTGCGGGCTCTACAAATCAACCTTGTGAAATCCAAAAGGTTTTCGGCGGACAAGCCGACGTTTGCCTCTGACAAAAGCGGTAAGAGGTTCCACAGTTCTCGAGAACCTTTGGTCACATGTCCCATTTCAAGACCGGTAAACCGAGAAACAAAACGTAGAACGTTTACATCGGCCGGAACCAATTTCTGACCATAAGCAAATATCAGGATGGCAGTAGCAGTGTATTTCCCTATTCCCGGGACTTTAAGCAAGCTCTCAAAGTCGGCCGGTACCTCCCCATTGTGATTATCACAAATATAACGTGCGGCTTTTATCAGATAAGGAACCCGCTTGGATAACCCCAGAGGTCGCAACAATTCTCTCAATTCGTTTTCGTCTGCAAGGGCGAGTGCTTCAATTGTCGGGTACTTTGAGGCAATCTTTTCAAAGTGATCGGCCACAACATCGGTGCGGGTACGGACGAGTAACATTTCGGCCAGAAATATCCGATAGGGCGTTCGATATTTCCGCCACGGCAACTCCGTTTCCGCAATTCTATGCCTTGATAACTCGGTGCCGGCCTTCAATAGGTACGGGAAGTCTTCTGCGCTCATGGATTTACAGAACCCAATCGCCCGGCGCGAATATCGGTAACCAGCTTCTGTAGATCGTCTTGCACGTCCATCGCATGTCGTTCGCGGCCGTATCCAACTGCTCGGTGGGCTTCCATCACAACGTTGGGAATAAAAAGCGGAAGGCCTTCGGCCACTTCTTCAAATCCTCCCACGGCATGAGACTCATCGGCTACCAGTCCGTCTTGCTCAACCAGCCACGCCATAAGCCCTTCAAGACGGCGTTTGATCTCCTCGCCTATATCCTTGTTTGTTAGATCAACTGCTATTTCCCAGCGTGGTGTGAAGAAGTGCGCCCGATCGCTCAACGTAGCCCTATACATTCTGGCAGGAGCGGCATAAAACATCGCGACCCCGGCGCGATGGCAGAGGTCAAGGAAAGGCTTATAGTCATCAATCGTGGTCAACGCGGGAATTCCCCGCTTATGCTGGTCATATCTCTGGTTCGCCTCGTTGATATGTTGCTGAATGTAAGCAAGCCAATCGTCTATGTTGTCTTCTTGAACCGTCCGGACAACCTTACCCGAATCATCGGTAAGCGGCCTGGGATGAGGGAAAAAAGCTATGTCGGAAAAGCGTCTGAGAGCCCGGAACGTTACGAACGAGTTCCGTGGGTCGCCAAAAGCCTGATCCGGTTTCGACTCGGCCAGTCCCCAGAACAAAAGATGGGTCACCGCTTGGTCATTCAACGGCGGGCGGTAGAAAGCATCAACCAGATCCGGATGGCCTTGCTTGATATGTAAGTACCAGAAAGTAATCATTGCCAGCCAAGAATATTCGGGGGATTTTACCGCGCCCCCGTAAATTGCACCCAGGCGTCCGTTACCTGCCGTGTTATGAAAAACCCTTTGGAAAGTCCGGATTTCCCGCCGGACGACTTCGCCGTATAAAATGTCATCCGGGGCGCTGGCTCCGTCATAGTCATCCAAACGATGCACCAATGGAAAAATGCGGCCATCGCGGATCAGTAATGTGACTGTCGGTGGGTGTTGTATTTCGGGTACTCCACTGATAGGATGCCATTTGGATTGTTGTAGAACGATTCGTAGTTCCTCGGCGTATTGACGCAATTCCATGGCGGCAGAACGCAAATGGCGAAAGTCCGTGATAACTTCTCGACGCAAGTGTGGCGAGATCAACAGTCCCTCTACGGCTGCATCCAAATCTTTGTATTGTCGGAGCTCGCGCGGATCCAAGTCGTAGTCCCAATAGCTGAGGGCACTTGACCGATCAAGTACTCTCATTGCCCCGGCAGCGACAAACAGCGTAGCCGGGGTTGGCGGGATAAAACTCCCACGTGCGTGTGCTACCATCACGTCCCCTACCGAAGCATCCGTCCCGACCACTGCTTTGTGAATGTTTTCAGGCGCCGTTATGATTTCTATGACCTTGTTTCCGACTATTCTCTCTTGGAGACGGCGTTTAGCAGCCTCTTTATCAAATCTTATCTTGCTACCCCTGAGCATTTGTGGCACGGTTGGAATATCAAGAATTCCTTTTGCACTTCTTATCGAGCGGTCCAGCCTCCAAAGCCTCTGGAAAAAACTCTCTGCTTTTGACCGCCGAAACCCGAGTTCTCTGGTTAACCGCTGAATTTCGCTCTGCGCGCCCGAACCTGCCGCTCCTATCTTTTCCGCCAAATCGTTCAAGTCTTTGATCACCCAATCGGCGATCTCCAGAATAAGGTCAACCGGGTTCTCATCGGCAAGGACGGAAGCAATATCATGAACCAACTTGGCGTAGTTTTCCTCAAGGGCGTGGCTGCGGGCGATCTCTTCCATGACCGAAGCGGTTGCACGTTCACGTTCGGCCTCATCTCTCTGCCAAAGGTCTAGACCACTGCGTTCTTCCCGCTCGATTTCGTCACGACTAATTTGGAGATCAAACAGGGATGTTTGGAGGATGCCCTGACCGGGCAGATTGAAGCAAACGTTTCCTCTGCGCTCCGGCCAAGGTCGCTTCTCTATCTTGCCTTCGTCCAGCAATTGGTTCAAGGCGCCTCGTAGCCGATGATCCGCAACGATTAGATCCCGCGCGCGCAGTTGAAGTTGCAGATCACGAACGGATAGACCTACCACATCGCAGGCTACCTTCTGCAACACATCCAAAATGGCTTCGGCTATCTTTTGCTGTTCTGGTTGGTCGGTTGTTCTTTGCGCCATTTCTCAACAGCCTCACGTAAATCGGGGGTTTCGGCAACATGGGTGGTGAAGGTTCTCTCTCGTATTTTGACGATGACGGCGTGACGCATGATGTCCATACCCGATGTGAATACGGCCGTGCCGCGGGCCATTCTCGGAATACGCTTTATCGTCTCTTCCGGCAGATCGCCGATTTGCCCGGCAACTACCCGTAAGTCTTCAGGATCCAAAGCAAAGAGCATACGTGTATTGCAGGTGAGCAGGATCTGGCGATCCATTGAAGAAGGACTTTGGCTCAACAATACAACCCCCACCGAGTCATGCCGCGCCGTGCGGATCATCTCGCGAAGAACCAGTGTCGAAGGCGGAAGATCGCTCCCACCTGGCAGGAACAGATGCGCCTCATCAATGACCAAAACGAACGGTGGTATATGATTGCGACGCCTTAATCGCTGGAGAATACGGGCTGCTGCGCCTACAACG
Organism: Chloroflexota bacterium; assembly: GCA_016861025.1. GTDB lineage: Bacteria > Chloroflexota > Anaerolineae > Caldilineales > Caldilineaceae > Caldilinea. The sequence continues at coordinate 409,074 of BOKO01000004.1, read as the reverse complement.
AGATTGCGTTGCCATTGTCCTAAATGACCTACATAGATGTTAATAAGTGATGAGGTTTCCAAAAGGTTTGTCCATGTAACCGGTTGATCCGTCAAAAGCATACTGCGATTTAGAGCAGCCTGGACACGATTAACGGCATTCGGCGTTGCTCTGGAATTGATTTCCTGACCAATCCTTTTCACCTCAGAAATGAGGGTGTTAAAAGGGATGTTCAATTCCTGTCCTCTTTCGAGTCTATCCAAGGCTTGATCAAAGACAATGCCGTACGCAGAGGCGATCAGATCGCGCTGATCGCTTGTCAGGTTCGGAATGAACGCCAGAAACTCCTCAAGACCTACTATGGAGTAGGGAATCTTGAAATCATCTGTCCCGGCAACGATATGTTTGCCCCTGAGTTCGCTCGCGGTTTGTTCGGCATCTCCCAAGACATCAAACGAGAGCATCGGGATATGTTTTTCGTAGAGTTCCTCCATCAATACACCGACAGCGTAACTCTTTCCAACACCGGTTTTTCCTAGTACGGCAATATGACGGGCAATCGCACTATTCGGTAAAAAGAACGGTATGCTGTGCCCGCCTGATTCGATTCTTCCTAGATAAAGTCCTGAAGCGCTGGTCGGTTTATCTTGTACCTTCTCATCTTCGGGAATGTTGAGAAGTTTCGGGATAATTGTAGCGGGCAATTCATACACAGGTTGCCCGGTATGAGGAAGCTGGGTCGGTTCGGTGATTTCCAAAGAGCCGTTACCCAGTACGCTAATTTCTCCAAGAAGCTCAATCTCCATTACTCTTACGAGATCGGGTGACAGCTCTGATGAACGAATGTCGGTACGTCGCATACCATAGGCATCATCCTTTTGCATTCCTCCAGGTCTGGCCCGCAGGTTCAGCTCACTGCCGGCAATTATCCTGCCGTAATGTGCCCTATTCTCATCATCTTGACGCAGGGCTATCACGAAAGTATTGAGATTGGGACGTTGACCTGCTCTGACACGAAATGGAATTCGGTCAAAGGTAGGAGTACCTCCTTCGACTGAATACTCCGACGAAGATGTTTCTCCGATTAGGGCATCGTCTGTCAGAGCCAGTATTGTTCTAACGGACATCAGATCACCTCCGAAGTTGCTTGTAGCGACGTGACATCGGCGGGCGGGCTAACGGCCTGCGCATCACCTGCGGCGAGCCGAGCGCAGCAAGGCGAAGCCGTCAGGTGGATGCGCGTGTTAGCCAGCCGTTACCCTTCATGTCGTTATTCCTAGAACAAGTACTGGAATATCAATATCTGCAATTCCCCGATGCTCCAAATCCCAAACAAACTGCTCAAAGTATGAAACACCTGTAGACATCTCTTCAGCGAAGAGCTTAATCGGCACAATCTCAATCCCAACATCTATTACCCCCAACTTATGGAAAATGGTCATTTTTGCGCAAACGTTATAGACCATGAAAGCATACTTGCCGAATTGAACTTCAACACCTACCCGATTCTTGACAAAATCCATCTCGCGAAAAGCCCCCTTTGGTGGACTGTTTGGAAAAAAGCCAGGCACATAGTAATTAGTGGGGTAGTCACATTGCACCTTGTGTTTCTCCCAGCCGCGTAATCCAAACTCTATTGTGAAAGCTCTGTTCAAGGCTCGGGGATTATAGAGAGTTCTACCAGGCATTGTCTTTTCTCGGCTGGTTTTCGTTTTGCATTGTGCGCTGTCAACGGCAGCAATAACTTGTTCTACTTCCCCGAGTTCCGCTAAGTATTGGGAACGAAGAATCTCTTCGCCACGGTTGAAGGAGTAAATTCCTGCAATGATCATTCGTACTCACCCTGTTCTTCCAAAAGCCGCACCTGGGAAGGCTCTTTCCATTCTTCAGGAATCTGGGCTACCTTCTCTTTGCCTGTCGGTTGGTAAACGGGTTTCCCTATCGGACGGTAACGAAGGGTGCCATTGAAGTAATCTAAAATGCGTTGGCGGGCTATCTCCACATATGTCACTTCTTTCTCACAGCCTATTGCGCGTCTATCATGCATCAAAGCCGCAATGAGAGCAGAACCCACACCCATATAGGGGTCAAAAACCCAATCGCCTTCATTCGTAAGCGCAAGGACACAACGCTCAACAAGCTCAATAGGAAACTGGCAGGGGTGGATAGTTTTTTCGGGGTGATTGGATTTTACATTAGGAATGTCCCATACCAATTCTTCCCAATCCTGAACCAGAATTTCCCATACATCAGATGGATTCTTTCCAAGAGGATTGCCTGATGGTTTTCCCTTGTTTGGCCCTTTGAAGTGACGCTTACCAGGATACTTGGCTGGTACACGAACCGCATCAAGGTTAAACACATAACGATCTGATTTGGTGAACCACAAGATAGTTTCATAACGACCCGAAAAACGTCTAGACGCGTGCAATCCGTGCCCAAATTTCCAAATAATCCGATTGCGCAATCTCATCCCCAATTCTTTGAAGATCGGGTAATAGAGAATATCAAGTGGATAGACTTCTCCATTCTCTACAAAGTTGCCTACCTGCCAGCAAATACTGCCATCTTCTCGTAGAACACGATAGAGTTGAGCAATAACTTGCGCCTGTGTCTTCAAGTACTGTTCAATCGAAACACGATCTTCGTACTCTTTGCCCAGGTTGTAAGGCGGAGAAGTCACAACCAGAGCAACCGAATTATCAGGAACCTGTGCAACAAATTCGCTCACATCGCCAGAAAAGAGGACGATCTCGGCATCTGTTTTGAAACTCGTCTCAATAGATTTCACAGAACGAAACAGGGGTAATTCACTCATATTCATGTCCTGTCACTTTAGATTTGCGATGTCTTTCAATTCTACCCCACTTTGGGTCGCGGATGAACACATCAGGCGGGCTAACTTGTTATTATCGAGCGAATCGACGATGATTGTATGCCATCAACATCTTATCACGCTTTTGGGCAAATATTGTTCCCAGTTAGCCGCTTATCCGTCAAATTGCACAATAATTCCCCAGAATCCTTCCAGATATGAGCGACATAACCCGCTTCGTTGACGTGACGCGTCGATAGATATCTGGTCGCCAGGTCGTCATAGGAAAACGCAAAGTGGCATCGTTGCAGATCATCTTCTTGCACCGCCAGCGCGACTTGTTGCGCAACAGATGCACCAAAAAATGCGTCACCCTGCCGTCTGGCGTAGCCGGCAGGGTGACAGAAGAGCGACTATGAGGCGTTGTCAGAATTCAACAGCGGGCTATTCGGTCGGTTCGCCGGCGGATTCCCAGGCGCCGTAGCCGGGCGGGAAGGAGCGTACGTTGTCCAGCCCCATGATGTGCAGCGCCGCATTGGCGATCGCAGCCCGATGCCCCGACGCACAGTAGACGATCACTGGCTGGTCGGTCGGGATGCTTTCCAGGTTCTGCGCCAGCGTGCGTAGCGGGATGTTGGGCGCGCCCGCAATGTGGCCCTGATCGAACTCGCTGACCTCACGCACGTCGAGCGGCAGGGCGCCAGCTTCGACTGCTTCCGCCATCTTCTCCACCGTGCCCACGGCAAAGTAGCCTTCTGGGATGTTGACCAGGAACTCTTCGACCGCCGCCAACATCTCCGGGTTGACCTCCTTCGGCGTCACCGTCTCGGCTTCAACCGCTTCGGTCGAGACTTCCTCGCCCGCCGCGCTCCAGCCTTTCCAGCCGGGCGGGAAGGACTTGATGTTGTCGTAGCCAAGCAAACCCAGCGCCGCCAGCGCCGTGCCTGCGCGGTGACCGGACGCACAGTAGACGAAGACCGGGCGGTCGGCGGGAATCTTGTCCAGATTCTGCGTCAATGTGCGAATCGGAATGTTGATCGCGCCGGGGATGTGGCCCTCGGCGTATTCGTTCGCCTCGCGCACGTCGATCAGCAGCGGGTTGGTGTTCTCGACCGCATCCTTGAACGCGTCGATCTTGCCGACGGCCAGGAAGCCTTCGGGAATGGCGCTCAGCCACGCATCGACTGCGCTCACGATCTCGAAATCGGAAGTGACGGCTGCCGCCACTTCGACAGGCACGTCGCCCGATTCACCCTGCGCCGCCTCCCATGCACCGTAGCCCGGCGGGAAGGAGCGCACGTTGTCGTAGCCCAGCGTATGCAGCATGGCGTTTGCCAGCGCCGAGCGATGCCCCGAAGCGCAGTAGGTGATCACCGGCTTATCCTGCGGAACCTGGTCGAGGTTGTCGATCAGCGAGCGCAGCGGGATGTGGATGGCGCCAGCAATCATGCCCTGCGCAACCTCGCTGTCTTCACGCACATCGATGAGCACTGCGCCGTTGTCGATTGCCTCTTGAAGTTTCTCAACCGTGCCGACTGCGTAGAATCCCTCCGGGATGGCGGAGAGGAAGGCGTCGACTGCCGCCAGCATGGCCGGATCGACCTCTTTTGCCGGGAAGCTGCCGGGGGCGGTCGCCTCGGTCGAGACTTCGCCTTCCGCGGTTGTCCAGGCTTTCCAGCCGCCCGGGAATGATTTGACGTTGTCGTAACCAAGCATGCGCAGCGCCGCGGTCGCCATGCCGGCGCGATGCCCCGATGCGCAGTAGATCAGCACCGGTTGATCCGTCGGAATCTGATCCAGGCTTTGCGCCAGTGTGCGGATCGGGATGTTGACGGCGCCGGGGATATGACCGGCTTCGTACTCGCTCGCCTCACGCACGTCAACCACGTAGGCGCCGTTTTCGATGGCGGCTTTGACATCGTCGATCTTGCCGATCGCCATCCACCCTTCCGGAATGTTGGCGGCGAATTCCCCAATCACTGCGGCGAGGTCAGTGGCCGCTTCCTCAGCGGGCGCTTCGGTTGCCGCCGCTTCGACGACCGGGGCTTCGGTGGGAACTGGCGTTGCGGTGGGTGGAACTGGCGTCGGCGTATCCTGCGCCAGCACAGCCGGGGCGGGCGTCGCCGTCGGCGCCGGGCTACCGCCGCCGCACGCGCCCAATACCAGCGCCATGACCAGCATAATCGTGAAAACAGACATCGTTCGTTTGGACATACACTTTGCTCCTACCTCAAAAAGAAGTCGAATATTGAAGCCGCAGGTGTGAAATAGAGATTGGAGATTAGGAGATTGGAGATTGTTGCTGGCGTTGCGGACTGCATTCACAATTCGCAATCCACCATCCACAATTCACAATTCGCATTTCTCCATCACTATCTCATCCTGCGGAAATTCCCAAGTCTCGCTCAGTCGCTTCCCACCTGCTGATGCTCGATCTTCTCCACCCACTTGGGATGTTCGATCGCGGCGTCCTCTTTGGAGACGTAGCCGGTCGTCATCGCCGACAGCGCCTTGTAGACGAAGGTGAAGTAGAGATGCCCGACCAGCAGCACCGTCAGCGCCAGCATCGAAATGCCGTGAATCGAAGCCGCCAGCGCCAGTCCGTTGGGTCCCAGGTTGCCCTTGCCAAACCACAGGAACAGACCCGAAAAGACCACGGTAGCGGAGGCAATGACCACGCCGGCGTGATGCAGCTTCTGCCCGGCGTTGAGCCTTCCCTGCGGCGGCATGCCTACGGCGCGACCGAGGAAATAGCGCCCGGCGTGCTTGAACCACTCGATGTCGTCCTTGTCATAGGTGAAGGACTCGACCAGCAGTTCTTTGGCGCCGCGGCGATCCACAACCAGATACAGGATCGGCACAAGCATGAAGAGCACGGCGCCGATGCGGTGAATCGTGCCCGACAAGCCGTCGCGCGCCCACTGCGTCAGCGGCTGCCAGAGAATCATCAGCCCGGTGAAGAGCAGCATTAGAAACGAGGTCGCCAGCACAGCGTGGACAATGCGCTGTCCCACGCGGTAGCGCAGCAGCTTTTCTTCCTCCGTGCGTTCATGGCCCGCCGGTTGTTTCATCACAGGATTTGCTGTCGTCATTGGGTCACCTCACTCTTGACTTTCCTCGTGCGCGGCGTTGGCTTGCTGCGCATGCAACTGCTTGAGTTCCTGCATGTGGTTGCGCCGTGCAATCACGGCTGCCACCCCTGTCACCGCCACGCTCAGCGCAGTCAGCCCCAGTGCGGCCGGCTGCACAACCTGCTGCCAGGTCTTGACCAGCAGCGGCACATCCGGGTTGGCGGGCAGGTCGAGCACTTCCGGGTCGTCGGGCAGCACCATGATCACGCCCAAGCCGCCCGCTTCGGTCTCGCCGTAGACGCGCGCCTTGGGATAGCGCGCCTTGATCGCCTCGACGCGGCGGTGCGCCTCCGCCAGGATTTCCTGACGCTCGCCGTAGCGCAGCGCATCGCTGGGGCAGGTTTGTACACACCACGGTTTGCCCCCGGCGGCGGTTGTGCTGGCGCAGGCGTCGCACTTGCTGGAGCGGCCATCGACGATGTGCGGCACGTCGAAGGGACAGGCGTCAGTGCAGTATGCGCAGCCGATGCAGACCTCACGGTTGAGCCGCGTCATGCCATCTTCCTTGAAGAGCGCGCCGGTCGGGCAGACCTTGACGCACGCAGCGTCGGCGCAGTGATAGCAGCGGTGGTTCTTGAAGCCGCCGGCGAGATTGGGGAACTCGCCGCGCGTCTGTTCGATCAGGTGAATGTACTGCATGCCGGCGGGCAGCTCGTTGCCGGTCATGCACGCCGCTGCGCACGCTTCACAGCCGATGCAGCGCGAAATATCGAGCAAAAAGGCATGGATCGCCATCTTATGCCTCCTTCACAATGCGGACAAAGTTGATGCGCATCCCGGCGCCGCCGCTGATGGGATCGAGCGCGTAGCGGGTGATGAGCGCCGCGTCGCTGGCGCCGCGCCCGTTGGCAAGCGACAACTGCGGCGCGTTGCGACCAAAACCGTGGGACATGAAGACCGCATCGGGGCGGATGCGCTGCGTCACCTTCACCTTGATCGGGCCCGTGCGCACGCCGTCCTGGTTTTCGACATAGACGCGGTCGCCGTTCTTGATGCCCATCGACGCGGCCACCGTGGCGTTGAGCCAGAGATCGTTCTCCGGGTTCAACTGATGCAGCAGCGGCGTGTTCTGCGTCTTGGCGAAGGTGTGCACCGGATGCCGCCCATAGAGCAGGCGGAAATAGCCTTGCGGCGGCTCCTCGGTCGGCGTGTAGACCGGCAGCGGGTCTTGTCCGGCTAACGCCAACTGCTCCGAATACAGCTCGATCTTGCCCGAAGCGGTGGTGAACGGCGAACCGCTCTTGAAGTCGGCGAGATAGGGTTTGCCCTTCTGCACCAGCACACCGCCCTCGGCGCGCACTTTTTCAATCGAGGAGCCGATGGTCTTCAGACGGGTTTCGACAAACTCCTCCACCGTCTCCCATTTGAAGAATTTCTCCAGCCCGACGCGCAGACCCAACTCACGCGCGATCCACCAGCCTGGCTTGGTGTCGGCGTAGGGTTCGACCGCCTGTTCGCGCAGTGCAATGTAGGGCGTCTTGTGCGCAACCGTCCATAGATCGTCGGCGCGTTCTAAAATGGTCGCTTCGGGCAGCACTACGTCCGCCCACGCCACATGCTCCATCGGCAGCACGTCGATCACAACGACCAGGTCGAGCTTCTTCAGCGCCTCGAGCGTGCGTTCGGGGTTGGGAATGGTGTTAAGCAGGTTCGTTCCGTAAACGATCAGCGCCTTGATCGGATACGGTTCGCCGGTGATCATCGGTTCGATCAGTTCCTGCATTGCCGTCGCGCCGCGCAGGAATTTGGAGCGAGCGCCATCGGCGCGCGCCTTGCCCGACGGTCCCACCGGCAGCTCGGCGCTTTCGGCGCCTGGCTCGGCGGAGCAGCCGCCTGAACTGCCAGCCACCGCAAAGGGCGGGTGCGGATACGCCTCGATGTAGGGCGACTTGTTGAAGTAGATGCCGCCCTCGCGCCCGTAGGCGCCCAGCAGCGCGTTGATGATGTAGACCGCGCGCATCCGCTGTGTGTCGTTGCCATACCAGGTGACGTGACGACCAGGCATGATGACCGACTGCGGCAGGTTGTCCGCCATGACGCGTGCGGTCGTGCGAATCAGCTCGGCGTCCAGCTCGGTGATGGCGGCGGCCCACTCCGGCGTCATCTCGGCGACATGCGCCGCCAGCGCATCGAAGCCTTGCGCCCACTGTGCGATATAGTCGGCGTCGTAACGATGTTCGGTGATCAGCACGTTAATCCACGCCAGCAGCAGCGCCGTATCCGTGCCCGGCTTGATCGGCAGCCAGTAGTCCGCTTTGGCGGCCACGCTGGAGAAGCGCGGGTCAACGACAATCACTTTTGCGCCACGCACCCAGGCGTTGGCGAAATCCTGCATCACGGTGTTGCGCGAGTCCTCGCCGATGTGGCTGCCGATCAGCGTCAGGCAGCGCAGCCCCGCCCAGTCCACCGGCTCGTGACCGCCGACGGTGAAGCCGAAGGTCAGGGTCGAGGCTTCCTCGCGCGGGCTGGTGCACAACGAGGATGACGGCTTGGCGGCGTTGGGGGTGCCCCATGCCTGCGCAAAGTAATCGGCGAACCAGAACTCGCCGGAAGTGTGCCCGAAGACCGCCACCGACTCTGGCCCATATTGTTCGGCAATTGCCAGCAGCTTTTCGGCGGTGTGGTCGAGCGCCTCCTCCCAGGTCACTTCCTGGAACTTGCCCTCTCCACGTTCGCCGGTGCGCAGCATAGGCGAGCGCAGGCGGTCGGGGTCATACATGAAGGAGACGCCGCCCTGCCCACGCGCACAGAGCATCCCGCGGCTCTTGGGATCCGCCGGGTTGCCATCGATCTTGAAGACGCGGCCATCGACGCTCTGGGCAATGATGCCGCAGCGCCACGGGCACATGTCGCACACGCTGTAGGTGCTCTTGATCTGACCGCGGTAATACCAGGGCGTGGTCGTTTCCGCGCTCGGGGCGGCGCTGGCTGATTGCAATTGTCCGGCTGCCAGCGTCAGCCCGGCGCCGCCAGCCAACGCACTTTTTAGAAAGGTGCGTCTTGAGATCTGTAACTGTACTTTTCCCATAATTGATCCTTTTGTTGCGTGTTGCGTGTCACGTGCTGATTTCGGCTGACGCAGTGCATGGCAGCAGAAATGCGTCCAAACACTTAATCGGCAGCGGCGCAACAGGTCGCCGGTTCGCGCAAACTGACTGTCGTCGTCAAATTTTGATAGTACGCGTGCAATCTGGCTTCTCGTTGCATTGCCCGGTGCATAATGCAAAGGACGCTGGAGAACCACTCCTGCTCCATGTTCTCTTTGGCGATGCTGCTGCACGCACCCGCCTGCCACACCTGCTTGCGGTATTGCCGGTGACTTTCCGGCAGCAGAGCGACAATGCGCAGCTTCGGGTTGCGTTGCAGGAGCGTAGCGACGAGCGCCGGCGTCTCAGCCTGCGCCATCAGCCAATCGAGCACGACTACATCATCAATATCCGCATCAACACGTTCCAACAATTGCTCTTGGGTTGTCGCGTGTTCAGCCCGCACTGTGAGTGGCGTCAGTTCGAGCGCAGAAGATAACAACGAGTCCAACAACGCTTGCGACTCCTCGTCTGGCGTGGCGAACAACAATCGGATTTCCATGACTGACTCCACCATTCGCTCCTCAACAAACACGTGAAATTCTTCACAAGAAGGGTAGCAGAACGAACGCACCCTGTCTGTCGGGAAGAATTGGACAGTTTGTGTCGGAAATTTCCCGATGATAGACTGAATCACCCAACTGCTATGGAGGGCGCAACAATGAAAGGGAAGAGCCAATGGAGCTTGAGCAGATCGTCGCAATGCTGGGACGTAACGCGCAGCGCATCACTGCGTTGGTTGCTTGCGTCGACGACGCGCAGGCGCGCTGGAAACCCGACGCCGCAAGCTGGTCAGTTCTCGAAGTCATCAATCATCTGCTGGACGAGGAACGCGAGGATTTCCGCCAGCGCATCGACTATACACTGCATCGCCCTGGCGACGCCTGGCCGCCGATCAATCCCGTCGGATGGGTGACGGAGCGTCGGTACAATGAACGTAATCTGGAAGAGTCGCTGGCTGCGTTCTTAGCCGAACGCGAACGGTCGCTGGCGTGGCTGCGCAGCTTAGTCGCGCCCGATTGGGATGCAACCGCCATTGCGCCGTGGGGAGAACCGTTTGCGGCGGGCAATCTGTTGGCGGCGTGGGTGGCGCATGATCTGCTGCATTTGCGTCAGCTGGTCGAGCTGCACTATGCCTGGACGACGGCATCGCTGACGCCGCGCAGGTGTGATTACGCAGGCGAGTGGTGACTCCTGGTCATCTGCGGAAGCGTCGCTGGCGTCGGCCCTCGCTGCCGCCAGGAGATTCGTGACGCGGACCGGGGATGGCGGGGAGCGGGGCATCGCTGCTCATACCGCTGCGGATGAGGCGTTCCATTTCTGCAACGGCGCGCGGATCGACGTCGATCGGGGTGTAGGCAGTCAGGCGCTGCTCGACCTCATCGACGGCGCGCTGCCAAAGCGTCTTGCCGCCCCCCATACGCTGCCATGCCTCGCGGTTCTTGCGGTCGTAGACGGCGCCGGGCAGGTAAAGATGTTGCTCCCAGTGCGTCAATGTGTGTGCGGCGGTGATCAAATGCATGTCGGCAAGCTGCGCTTCGACCAGATGGCCGGTGGGCAGATCGTCGACAATCTGCAGTGGGCGCACCAATCGCAGCGCCTGGCCGCACACCTCGTTGTCGAAGACGAGCTTGGGCAGGCTGAAGACGAGCACGAAGTCGAGCATCCCCGGCCCCGACACCGAGTTGACGCCTGCCAGCGCCGCCAACAGCGCGCTGCCAAAAGTTTCGGCGCCGGCCTGCGCGTCGAGTTCCTTGGCGTCGCTCAAGCCCATGTAGGCCTGCACAGGTAGACCGAGCCGTTTGCCAATCTGCGCGTTGATCACATCGAGATAGAGCGCCTGTACACCCAACATCGGCGAGGTCGTTTCGCGCATGTGAAACTCAGCCGGTGCACCACCGTAGAGCACCGGCGCACCAGGGCGCACGAGTTGGCTCATCACCACGCCGGCCAGGGTATCGACGGCATGAAAGACCGCCGCGCCGACAAGCGTCACCGGCGCAGTCAGCCCCATCAGCGTCACCGGCACGATCTCGACCGGAATGCCGGCCTTTACGCAGTCGATCAGGTTCTGGCATGAGTCTTCGCTATAGCGGAAGTTGCCGGTCGCCGTGATCGTGAAGATCGACATCGGTCGAGCGATCAGGTCGGCGCGGTCGCGGCGGAAGAGTTGCATCATCTCCGCCATGCGTGGGACGCCATGTTCGGTGAAGGCGCCGGAGACGACCGGGCGTTTGGAGTTGGTCAAGCAGAGCAGCAGCCGCCACGCGTCGGAGACGTTCGCTTCGATGTCGTCGCCGGTCGAGAAGGCGGTGGCGAGATAGCGCACGTGCTCCAGCCCGTCGCAGACGCGCACATACTCGACAAAATCGGCAGTGGTCGCCTGGCGCGTGTGTCCGGTGCGATGATCCTGCACCTTGAGACCACTCGATCCCGGCGTAAAGTGAACGTGGTCGCCGCCGATTTCGGCGTGGGGATTGCCGTCGCGGTCAAAAAGCGTGAAGGACGCCGGAGCACTTTTTAACGCGCGATCGACCACGTCATCGGGAAAGAGAATGCGTCCATCGGCGGCGGCAGGCAGACCGGCTTCGAGCAGAAGCCGGTGCATAGCCGCGCCGCGGATCTCCATGCCGGTCGTCGCCAGGATGCAGCGCGCTTCGTCGATGATGCGGTCGAGCAACGCCGGGTCGGCGACGGAAAGGATCGGGCGCATTATTGCTTTGTACGAATTTCCACAAAGGTGGTCTGTCCCTCGCGCACGAAGAACTCGGCGCGCACTGCTTCGCCGTTGACGTTGCCGATCAACACGTAATAGCCAGCCGGCACGTCGCCCATTGCGCCATTTTCGCCCCACGACGGGTTGGGGATGATGTTCTCGTTGTCGAGGTAGGTCTCGATCAGACGGCCCCAGACCGCGCGGCCATTCTCGAAGCGCGCCAGCGTCAGTCGCGCGCCGGGCCAGGAGCGACCATCCGCTGTCACCAGGCGCACGGCGACAACGCCTTCACCCGGCGCTGGCTTGAGCCACAGATAGGGGTTGACGCTATTTTGATAAGTGTTTTCGCCGACGCGCATTTCGACGTGCAGGTGGGGACCGATGGCAATGCCGGTCATACCGACTTCGCCGACAATGTCGTTTGGCTCGACGCGCTGCCCTTGCGCCACCGTAACGCGGCTGAGATGGCCGTATAGCACAAAAGCGTCGATTTCGCCGCCGGCCACCGGCAGCTTGCGGTCGAGCTGGATCACCACTGTGTTGCCGTAGAAATTTGGATATGGCCCCATCGGGATCGGATCGTCCAGCCCGGCAAAGACAACCGTGCCGGTTGCCCCCGCCTGCACCGGTGTGCCCCAGCGGTTGGCAATGTCAAGACCATGATGTGGGCGATATTGACCGCCAGCCGTGGAGCCGAATTGATAGGAGGGCGCTGCAACCCGGTTGTACTCAGTGTTCACAAATGGCGACTCGACCCAGAAATGGTCGTTCTCCTCTGGCGGCTTGGGCTGGAACGACGACCAGACGCGCGTCGGCCCGTTGTTGACCAGCGGTGGGATAATCGAGCGCACAGCTGTTGGCTCTGGCGCAACATCCGGCGCAGGTGTGGGCGTCGCTGGTTCGGGCGGTGCAAGTTCAACGCCATCAATCGTGACGATCTTCACTTGTGGCGGTGGCGCTTCGATGATCTCTTCGACCATCGGCGGGATTCTTAGATCAGAGAGATCGACGACCATCTGTGGCGCCGGCGGCAAGTTGGCGCCGATCGAAAACAGACTCATCAACCCCGCCGAGCTGCGTTCGGTGTTGGCGACAGCAAACGGACGGTCCACAATTGCGCCGCCGACTGTCAGCGCCCGACGCGGGTCGGGCGTCGGTGTAACAATCACAATTTGCGCCAATTCACCGGCGTCGATCACAGGCAGCGGCGTTGCCGGAGATGCAGGCGTCGGTGTAAAGGTAGGACGCAAGCCAAGAATCGTGCCTGGCTCGGAGATCGGCGCCTGTTCGTCGGCAATGATTTCACGGGCTGGCCGGCTGTCATTGGCGACGCTGCGCGTCCATACTACCCATGCACCGACCGCCACCACGATCATGGCTGCAATAATACGGACAGCGTTTATCGGCAATATGGGTTTTGGACTGAGAGCCACCGGCGTAATCACCTGCGCCGTGCCGCGGTCATGTGTTAGAATGGTCGCAGGTTTTTCACTGGAGCGATTCGGATTGGGTGAATGCGAAGCGCCCGTTTGAGCGGAGGGATCGGATTGTTGACCGAGAACGAACACAGCGAATGTACGCCTGAGATTGGCGAGAACCTTGCTGAAACTCAACTTGACACCCTTCATCGAATCCACTTCGACATCTTCACCCTGTTTCCGGCGATGTTCAGCGGCCCCTTGAACGAGAGCATCATCAAACGCGCCATCGATCGGGCGCTGATCTCGATTTGTCTCCATAATATCCGCGACTTCACCACTGACCGCCATCACATTTGCGACGACACGCCCTACGGCGGCGGCGGCGGCATGATCATGAAGCCAGAGCCGATTGTGCGCGCCGTCGAAACGGTGTTGACGCATCCTGCCGGCTGGTCGCTTCCCCCTGAAGACGCTTACGTCAATCTGCCAACATGGAGCGCCGACGCGCCTGCACCGTTGCCGCCAGATACACCGATCATCTTGCTGACGCCGCAGGGCCGGCTGCTCAACCAGCGCATCGTCGCCGACCTTGCACAACATCGACGGCTGGCGCTCATTTGCGGACGCTATGAGGGCGTCGACGAACGCGTGCGCCTGCAAGTGGTCACCGACGAGATCAGCATCGGCGACTATGTGATCAGCGGCGGCGAGCTGGCAGCCATGATCCTCATCGACGCCGTTACGCGACTGTTGCCCGGCGCACTTGGTTTTGACCTCGGCGCACACCAGGACAGTCACTCACCCGGGTTGGACGGCTTGCTCGAAGGCCCCCAATATACACGCCCGCCCACATTTCGCGATCAAAGTGTTCCCTCGATCCTGCTCAGCGGACATCACGCCAATGTCGACCGTTGGCGACGTGAGCAGGCGCTTCTGCGCACGCTTCACCGCCGACCGGACCTGCTGCATCATGCGCCATTGACAGCCAGCGACCTGGCTTTTCTGCGCAAAAATGGCTGGAGCCCTTCCGACGGACAGACATCATCGGCCTGAGCTGACAGGCTCACAACGTTGCCATTATAGATTGACAGCGAATTGACGCCAAATCGTTGCAGCTTTGCAGAGGGGCGTCTTTGAGGTTGTCATCACACTCATTGTGATTTCGGGGGGCGTCGGTTTGGCGTCGATCCAGAGATGTGATATAGTGTTCAAGTTGCACTCAAGACTTGTTCACGTGGCGATGTGCGTCTGGCAACTGCTTTGGCTGCACTGTGTGATTGATGAAGGATATAGGTTATGACGAACGCATTGATGGCTTCGCTTCAGCCAGAACAAAACTCTGACTTTCCCGATATTGCGCCGGGCGACACGGTGCGCGTTCACCAGAAGATTGTCGAAGGACGCAACGAGCGCATCCAGGTCTTTCAGGGCGTTGTGATTGCGATGCGCGGCGGCTCCTCGGCGGGTGCGACCTACACTGTACGCCGCACCGGCGCACACGGGGTGGGCGTCGAGCGCACCTTCCCGGTTTATAGCAAGACTGTGGAAAAGGTCGAAGTGCTGCGCAAGGCGCGCGTGCGTCGTGCACAGTTGTACTATCTGCGCGACCGCCAGGGCAAGTCGGCGCGTCTGCGCGAGAAGCGCTTCCTCAAGGCTTAGGCTGACGGAGTTGCGAGGGGCGAAGGGCGAAAACGCCGCCAGCGCCTTGCATCGCTGATTGTGTCCTGAACGGACACGCACCACCGCATATTGGCAGTGTCTATCAAACGCTGATCCGAAAGGGTCAGCGTTTTTTGCTCAACCGGACTTGATGTGGTCGGCGAGTACAGCGGATTCGGATGGCAACGGATTAGCTTTCCTGTCAGCGTAGCGAATCCCTTCCTGTCTGCATCCGTTGTAGCTTTGCTCGGCGCAACCACATCAAATCAGAGAGAACCCGCTTTTCTGTGGCGTTGTCGCCATGCCAATGCGCCAGATCGCTGGTAAAATGCGGGCATGGGAGCAGAGCGTGTAGCAGCGCCAACGCTGCAGATCGAGCAGTCGCTGTGGGCGCAGGGATTTGTGCATGTCGCTGGCATCGATGAAGCCGGGCGCGGCGCGTTGGCCGGGCCTGTGGTGACCGCGGCCGTGGTCGTGACGCCCGCATGCGCCGCTGCGCCGGTCTGGACGCTGGTGCGCGACAGCAAGCTGCTCAGCCCGGCGCAGCGCGAGACGCTGGCGGTGGAGATTCAAAAATGCGCTGCGTCCTGGGCAGTCGGCGCGGTGGACGCCGCCCAAATCGACGCCATTGGCATTGCGGCGGCGACGCGGTTGGCAATGCAGCAGGCGGTGGCGGCGCTGGCTTGCGTCCCCGACCACTTGCTGATCGACTGGGTGCGCCTGCCGCACATAGCAATCCGCCAAATTTCGCAGCCTAAAGCCGACCGCACAATGGCGGTGGTGGCGGCGGCCTCGATCCTGGCAAAAGTCCACCGCGACCGGCTAATGACAGACTATGACCTTCAATATCCGGGATATGGCTTTGCGGCGCACAAAGGCTACGGCGTTGCGGCGCATCTCGCTGCAATTGCTCGGCTTGGGCCATGCGCGCTGCATCGCCACAGCTTTGCACCGATCACCCGGCAGGCGACGCTTTTCAACCCATCATGACGACCATCGATCCGCGCAAACAACTCGGCCACGCCGGTGAAGAGTTGGCGGCGCGCACGCTGCAGGCGGCCGGACTGACCATCATCGAGCGCAACTGGCGCTGCAAGGAGGGCGAGATCGACATTGTCGCCCAGGAGATGGCGCCGGACTTTGTGCGCGGCGGTGAGCTGAGTCCATGGCTGGTGCTGGTCGAGGTGCGCACGCGGCGCGGGCTGGCTTTCGGCACTGCGCTTGAGTCGATCACGCCGCGCAAAGCCGCCAAGATGCGGCAGGTGGCGCATCGCTATGTGCAAGCGCGCGCCTGGACGGGCGCCTGGCGCATCGACGTGGTCGGCGTCCAGATGGATGGGCAGGGACGGCTGTTGAACATCGAACATATTCGACATGCGGTGGGCGATGCATAACGATTCCGCAGCGCAAAGCCGGCCCGTTGGCGATGAACACACGCGACCGCCGCTGATTGTGATCTTGGGGCCGACCGGCGTCGGCAAGACCGAGTTGAGCATCGAATTGTGTAAGATGCTCAACGGCGAGGTGATCAGCGCCGACAGCCGCCAGATTTACCGCGGCATGGACATCGGCACCGCCAAGGCGACGCCCGCCGAGCAAGCCGCCGCGCCGCACCATCTGCTCGACATCCGCGATCCCGACGAAGTGCTCACCGTCGCCGAGTATCAGCAGCTCGCCTACGCCACGATCGACGCCATCCATCGCCGCGGCGCCATCCCGCTGCTGGTGGGTGGGACGGCGCTGTACATCCGCGCCGTGGTCGAGGGGCTGCGCATCCCGACGGCGCCGCCCGATCCAATCCTGCGCGCTGAACTGGAGGAACGGCTGGCGACAGCAGGCGTCGAGGCGCTCTTTCGGCAGCTGGCGGCGCTCGACCCGGCGACTGCGGCGCAGATCGATGCGCGCAACCCGCGGCGCGTGCTGCGCGCGCTGGAAATTTTCCTGCTGACCGGCAAGCCCAAAATCGAGCTGGAAGGCGCCGACCCGCCGCCCTACCGCATCCTGATGATCGGGCTGACGCGGCCCCGCGCTGCGCTCTACCAGCGCATCGACCGCCGCGTCGACGCTATGCTTGCCGCCGGGTTGGTGAAGGAAACGCAGCGGCTGCTCGACGCCGGCTACGATCCCCGGCTGCCGGCGATGACCAGCCTCGGCTATCGCGAGTGCATCGACTACCTGGCGGGGCGCTGCGACCTGGCGGCCGCCGCCGAACGCATTAAGACCGAAACCCACCGCTACGTGCGCCACCAGACCACCTGGTTCCGCAAACTGCGCGCCATCCACTGGTTCGATTTGGAGACGACGGCGAACGAGCAGATTGTTGACTTCGTGGTTGGGTGGCTGGAACATAAAACAAGCACCGAATGATGCATATTAACAAACAGATTCGGTAATCGTAGATGCGGTTGCGAACCGCATTTTCCTGTCTGGCGAGAACGTGCGGCTAAGAGCCGCGCCTTTGATTACCGGGTTATTTTGTTAATCCTCATCAGCCGGGTTTTCCTATCAGCCGATGGTTTGCAACCATTGGCTGCCTTCCTGAAAGCGTCTATGTCGGTTGTCGAACTATTTCGGGTGCATTGTGCAGCAGCGCCAGGCGCGAGTATAATAAAAGGCAAGGTGTGCGGATTGGGTGGTTTCAGCGGGCTGCGCAGTTTGGACGCAACTCGCTGGGAGGAGAGATGAACGTGCTTCCCAGCGCCTCGGTCGATCAAAAGGCGGCGCCGCAGCGCAAGCAGAACAGGCGAGCGGCGGTGCAAAGCGAAGAAGACAGGCATCGGCGGCGTCAACCTGATGTAGTGCAGGATGGCAAGGTCCCGTCGCTGCTTGAACACGCGCCTGTCAACGGTGCGGCTCCAACGGGCGAAGACGCAGTTTACAGCAACAGCGTCACAGCCGTAGTCAATGGCGCTACGACCACCGACGCCGGCTCCCTGATGCTCTGGCAGACCATCGAACGGCTGAAACCGTTGCCCACCGCTGACGGACAGGATTACATCCGCATCGAGCCTTCGCCAGAAGAGCGACGCGCCATCGAATCGTTGTGGCAGCGCCTGCCCGACACTTTCCGCAACGAGAACCGCGATCTGATCCTGCGCGCCTACGTGCTGGCAAGCTACGCGCATCGCGCCATGCGTCGCGACAGCGGCGAACCCTACATTACACACCCGATCGCCGTCGCCGAAATTCTGACCGAACTGCGCATGGATCCGGAGGCGTTGGCTGCCGGTCTGCTACACGATGTGGCTGAAGACACCGACTTCGGCATCGAGTACATCCGCGCACACTTTGGTCAGACCATCGCCAAGCTGGTCGATGGCGTCACCAAGCTCAAGAAAATTCAGGAAAAGAAAAGCAAGAGCGACGCTCCGGTCAGCAATCAGAAAGCCGAGTCGTTGCGCAAGATGATGCTGGCGAGCATCGAAGATTTGCGCGTGCTGATCATCAAACTGGCTGACCGACTGCACAACATGCGCACACTAAGCGGGCAGAAAGAACACAAACGGCGCCGCATTGCGCGCGAGACGCTCGATTACTACGCGCCGATCGCCAATCGGCTGGGCATCTGGCGGATCAAGTCAGAACTGGAGGATCTCAGCTTCCGCTACCTTAACCCGGCCAGCTACAAAGAGATCAAAAACGCCATCCAGCAGAAAGAAGGCGACCGCGAAAAGCTGGTGATCCGGATCAAATCTGACCTGGAGCGCGCGCTGGCTGAAGCGGGGCTGCAGGCGCAGGTTTACGGGCGTCCCAAACACATTTACTCGATCTTCCGCAAAATGGAGCGCAAAGGCGTCGGTTTCGAGCAAATTTACGATGTGCACGGCTTCCGCATCATTGTCGACACCATAGCGCAATGCTACGCCGCGTTAGGCGTCGTCCATACGATGTGGCACCCAATCCCTGGCGAATTCGACGATTACATTGCCAACCCCAAAGACAACATGTACCGCAGCCTGCACACTGCAGTGCGCATCAAAAAGGATGGCCGGCCCGTCGAGATTCAGATTCGCACCGTCGAGATGCACGAAATGGCGGAGTTGGGCGTCGCCGCACACTGGCAATACAAAGAACAGGCGCGCCACAGCGAAGATGTACAGAAGAAGATCAGCTACCTGCGCAAGCTGATGTCGGAGCCGCTTTCAATGAGCGATTCCGACGAGTTTGTCGACGGCATGAAGACCGACGTGTTCAGCGACCGCGTGCTCGTCTTCACACCCAACGCCGACATCATCGACCTGCCCGCCGGTTCGACGCCGATCGACTTCGCCTATCACATTCACACCGAGCTTGGACATCGCTGCCGCGGCGCCAATGTCAACGGCAAGCTCGTTCCGCTTGACTACAAGCTGCAGAACGGCGACCAGGTCTCGATCATCACGGCTTCGCGCGGCGGGCCAAGTCGCGATTGGCTCAATCCCGACCTGGAGTTTGTGGCAACGCAACGCGCGCGCAGCAAAATTCGCGCCTGGCTGCGTCGCCAGAACCGCGAAGAGAATATCCTGCGTGGACGCCAGGCGCTCGACAAGGAGCTGCGACGCCTTTCAGCCGACCTGAGTTTCGAGACGGTCAGTAAGCTCTTCCGCTATGAGGATCTGGACGATTTTCTGGCGGCCATCGGCTACGGCGACATCAACTCGCAACACATCGCAACCAAGATCATCGACTATGAACGCCGCGAACAGGAGCGGCTGGCTTCGTTCGACATCTTCTCGTTTCACACCGGCCAGAACGCCGCCGACCGCGACGCCGACTACGATGGGCTGCGCGTGCAGGGGGTTGAGGGGTTGCTCACCAATCTGGGCAGGTGCTGCAATCCGGTGCCGGGTGACCCAATTGTCGGATATGTGACCAAGGGCCGCGGGGTGACGATCCACACACAAAAATGCCCCAACATCAACCGATTGATCGGCATCGACAGCGGGCGCATCATTGAAGTGGCGTGGACGACGCAACAGGAGAAGACCTATCCGGTCAAGATTCATATCAGCGCCTATGATCGCTCTGGCCTGGTGCGCGATGTGGCGGCGCTGGTCGCCGACGAGCATGTCAACATGCGCAACATCGAGGCAGTCACCGGGCAGAAAGACAACCTCGCCGTCATCACTGCCACCCTCGAAATTCAAGATGTGGTGCAACTTACTCGCATCATGACCAAGATCGAGCGACTGCCCAATATCAAAGAGGTTTTCCGCAAGGTCAGTTGATCGACGAGGGTGCGATCAGCGTCGAGAGCAGAAACGGTAGCCTTTGCCGCGCACTGTGAGGAGATATTGCGGGTTTGACGGATCGGTTTCGATTCGTTCGCGCAGCCAGCGAATATGAACGTCCAACGTGCGCGTGTCGCCGAGGAAGTTCGTCTGCCATATCTCTTGCATGATCTCGCTGCGTGAAACGACCTCGTCGGCTCGCTCCATCAACATGTGCAACAAAGCGGATTGCTTTGGCGTCATGTGATACTGTCCGTTGGGTGTAAACACCGTGCGATTCTGAAGGTCGAGCATCACCTCGCCAGCCTCCACGATCCTTCCATTCACGTTCTGATGCAACATCTCCCTGAGCGTGGCGCCCAGTCGATCTGGGGACATCGGATACGGAATCGACTGCTCAAAATCCACCGGCGCGCCAACCAGTGCATGGTTGGTGACAGCAACCATGCGAACTGCGGGCCACCGTTGCACAAGCTGACTGCAGAACTCGACGCGTTTCGGCCACTCTCTGAATTCCATTACGGCGATAGCCGGCACGAGCGAGCGACCAGCCAGCAACGCAGCTTTCTGGCTGGTGACGAGCGTCAAAATCAACGCAGGCATCTCCGGCTGCGCGTACTCCTGCTGTATGCCGAGCAGCGCATTCTGCAACGCTTTATGTTCCGACAATGCCAACCGCCCATGTGCAATGTAAAGCACATGTATCTCTTCGTCTATTCTCATGAACGTACCATTTCCGCCGGTTCGCTGCATTCCGGGTAGGAGCGCCGTTGAAGTCAGTCGTAGTATACCGCAAGTCATCCAGCGGCGCAATGTATCCGCGTTCTGCGTTCCTGTTGAGGTTCAACTCAAACCGCAACGCGATTTGCCGTGAAGGTAAAGTCGATCTGCGCTGGCGCCAGTTCTCACTCTTTTTGATTAGTGATAAAATTATCAAAGCGTCAAAATAGATACCGCCTGATCGGTACGGTGCAACCCAGCATGAGCCTATTAACGAACGCTTTGGAAGAGATTCCAGATATTGTAATCAGCCGTCTGCCCATTTATCTGCGTACGCTGCGCCTGCTCGACGCGCAGGGCGCCGAGGTGACATCAAGTCAAGAATTGGGACAGCTGCTCGGTCTCAGTTCGGCGCAAATTCGCAAAGACTTGAGCCATTTTGGCGAGTTCGGCAAACAAGGCACCGGCTATAATGTCGCCTATCTTTGCAACCAGCTCGAAAAGATTCTTAAAGTGGACTGCGTGTGGCCCGTGATTTTGATCGGCGCTGGCTACTTGGGGCACGCACTCGCCAGCTACAATGGTTTCGAGCATCGCGGCTTTCGCATCGTGGGCGTCTTTGACTCCGACGAGAACAAGATCGGCACAACGATCGGCGCCACCGTCATCCAATCCATCGACGCCATCGCCGCAACAATTCAACGCTATCGCTGCCAGATTGCAATTATCGCCGTCCCTGCGACTGCTGCGCAGCAAGTGGCGGACCTGTTGATCGCAACCGGGATCAAGAGCATTCTCTGCTATGCGCCGATTACGCTGACTGTGCCGGCGCATGTGCGCGTGGAATACATCGACCCGGTTATCTATTTTCAGCACATGACCTTTTACCTCACCAAGGGCTGCATCGACGAATAAACGCCAACTGCGTTGGATGACGAGTTTCAGACGATCGGCCGCTTACGAGGAAGCCCCTGGCCGCGTGGATATTGTGACGGAGTGGGTGCAATCTTCTTCACCAGCAAGATAAAACGACGCTCATCGAGGAATGGAACTACGACCGGCGCCAGACGCACTGCTTCACCGCCGAGTAGTTTGATCGCACGGCGCGCCTCCATGAACTCTTCCGGCGCCGATGGTCCCTTGTAGACTACAGCCAGCCCGCCGACGGCCACCAACGGCAGCAGATACTCAGCCAGTGTGCTGAGCGGCGCGACAGCGCGCGCAACCACGATGTCGTAATGCTCGCGATGTGTAGGAGAACGCCCCATCTCTTCCGCGCGACCGTGCACCAGCGTCGCATTGGCAACCCCCAACACGGTGAGGAGATGCTCCAAAAAGGCGATCTTTTTCTGCGTGCCGTCCATCAACGTCAGACGCAACGCCGGCGACGCCAGTTTGAGCGGAATTCCCGGAAAACCGGCGCCTGTCCCTACATCGAGTATGCGTAAAGCTGGCAAGGGCAACGGGCTGGCAAGCTCCTCGGCAATCAACGGCAGGCTGACAAGCGAGTCGAGAAAGTGTTTCGTCTGTACATCGGTGTAGCCTGTGATCGTGGTCAGGTTGAGCCGGGCGTTCCAATCCACCAGCTCGCGATAATAACGTTCAAATTGGGTGATTGCGGCCTCGGTCAATTCGATGCCGAGCTGTTGACATCCTTCGACCAACAGCGATGCGCGGCCAGCCGAATTGAGATCGCCTTCGTTAGAATCGTGAATGCCCGGATCGGCGATAGGGTGAGACGCTGGATTTTCCATAGCCGCAAATTGTATATGAAAGCGCGTTGGATTGACAAAGCGATAACGCCAACCGTATAATCAGAGGAGTAATATTTCTAAGCAAAATGAGAAAAATTCGATGCAGACATTCTGTGGTATTACAACTGATGGCATGTTGGACTACCTGGCGACGATCTACAAGCTGGGTGGGCGCCGCGAGCGAGCGTCGGATAAGGTGACGACGTCGGCATTGGCGGAAAAGATGCATGTCTCACCAGCCGCTGTCTCCAGCATGCTCAAACGCCTCGAGGAGTCAGGCTTCATCGACCGCTCGACTGCCGATGGCATCATGCTCACCGAACAAGGCGAGTTGGCGGCGCTGCAACTGATCCGCCGGCATCGCCTGCTCGAAGTTTTCCTGATCAAAGTGATGGGCTACACATGGGATCAGGTGGATGCCGAAGCCCACCGGATGCAGCACGCCATCAGCTCCGCCTTCGAAGATCGTATGGATCGGCTATGCGGCTATCCAACGCACTGTCCACATGGCGACCCGATCCCGCGCAAGGATGGGACCATGCCGACGGAATGGCTGAAGCCGGTCACAGAGCTGGAGCAGGGTGAAAGTGGTCTGTTGCGCCGTGTGGACAGCAGCGATGCGCGTGTGTTGCGTTATCTGTCGCAGTTGAAGCTGGTTCCGGGTTGCACCGTGACACTGCTCGATGTTGCGCCGTTCAACGGGCCGGTCACCCTGGCGTTGCGCACGCAGGAGGCGGCGGAGCGTTTCCAAGAGGATGGGGTGCAGACTCAGGTATTGGGCAGCGAGTTGGCGGCAAAGCTCTTCGTGATGGTGGACAACGCTGCTGACAACCATGCACAAAAGGTGGTGGAGTTTGGCGCTCAAACAGTATGAGGCCGCGGGCGGCGTCGTCATCGATCAAGGGCGTATGTTGCTGCTCGATCGTCCTACTCGACGCGAAGTGCGGCTGCCCAAAGGTCACGTCGATCCAGGCGAGTCGCCGTTGCAGACGGCGCTGCGCGAGACGGCAGAAGAGAGCGGCTACGCGGACCTGGAGGTTGTCAGCGATCTTGGCAGCCAGGTGGTAAAGTTCAAATTTCAGGGTGACGACTTCATTCGGACCGAACATTATTATCTGATGCGATTGACAAGCCATCGCACTGTCCGCCGCAACCGTAAAGACGAAGCGCAATTCCTGCCAGTTTGGGCGCCGCTCGAAGACGCAGTGCACCGTCTCACCTTTGAGGCTGAACGCCAGTTTGCGCAGCGCGCTATCGACGCGTATCAGCGGCTTGGTCAGTCACCAACTACACAGGCAAGCTAGAGAGGAGCAAACCCCACCCCGCCCCAACCGGATTGCCTACTCTCGCAATAAAAAAGGGCTGGAGCTCCAGCCCTTTTTTATGTCAACTCTACGATCAGTTGCGATACCGATATGTGATGCGCCCGCGTGTCAGATCATACGGACTCATCTCCACTTTGACACGATCACCCAGCAACACACGGATGTAATATTTGCGCATTTTGCCCGACAAATAGGCAAGCACCGTGTGACCATTTTCAAGTTCGACCCTGAACATGGCATTGGGCAATGCGTCTACGATCTTGCCGTCAAGGGTAATCGTTTCTTCTGACATGTCTTCCTAATCTCTGCACCGAAGGCAGTTTTTGTTTATGGACGGCTAAACCGCTGTGACTTGCGAATTGCCTTCTGCCGCTTGATACGGCGAATTTCACTCTTGGATGTAAACCAGCGTTTTTGTCTGACGATGGGCAGAATCCGCGCCTCAGCAACTGCCTTGCGGAATCGCTTTAGCAGACCATCCTGGGATTCACCCGGGCGAAGCTCAACACTCATGACTATCACCTCCCCTCGTCAGTCGTCAATCATCGGCGTTGCAACCAATCGCGCTCTTGATTATAGTTGAATGTCTGGCGAGGCGCCAAACCTCGCCAGGCATTATGACAAAAAGGAACGGGTTTCGCGTTGAAACCCGTTCCTCTCCTTCTCTTCTTGCACTTCTTGCAACGCCGACTGTGCACGACGATGCTGCGGTAAACTCAGCTTTGGGCAGGGGCGGAAACATCCTCAGCCTGGCGAATACTCAAGCCGATGCGCTGCCGCTTGGGATCAACGCGCAACACTTTCACTTTCACCTCGTCGCCGGGACGCACAGTTTTGAGCGGCTCCGCCACGGCGATGTCGGCCAGTTCGCTGATGTGGATCAACCCCTCCACGCCTGGCTCTAACTCGGCAAATGCGCCAAACTCGGCTAACCGCGTGATCGTTGCGGGAACAATTGACCCGACGGCATATCGCTGTTCAATGCCTTCCCACGGGTTGGCGAGCAGCCGACGCCGGCTCAACGCCACTCGCTGTCCGTCAGCGTCGATGCGGATCACCTGCACCTGGATGGTCTGCCCAACCGACAACACGTCGCGCGGATGATTAATATTGCCATAACCGATCTCGCTGACGTGCAGCAGGCCATCGACCCCGCCGATGTCCACAAACGCACCGAAAGGTCTCATGCTGCGCACAACGCCTTCCACGACATCGCCCACTGCAAGCGACTTGAACAACTCCTCACGTTGCGCGGTGCGATATTCGCGTTCCGCCAGCATTTGCGACATGACCAGGCGTCGGCGCTTGGGATCGACCTCGATCACTTTTAGCCGCATCTCCTCGCCGATATGTCCCTCAAACTCGTTGCGACGCTGATCTTCGTTCAGATTACGCGGCATATCCACCACGTGCGAGGCCGGCACAAAGCCGCGCAAATGATTGAATTCGACAGTCAGACCACCTTTATTGAAGCCAACAACCTTGCGCGTTGTGATTGCGCCGCTTTCCAGCAACTGCTCGGCGATAAGCCAATCGCGCTTCTGCTGGGCGTCGGCAATGCTCAGGAGAAAGACGCTATCATCCTCAGGTTGCTTGGCGACCACAACATCAACCGTCTGCCCTTCGCGCAGGCTCTTGACAAATTCAGGGTCCAACTTTGCCAGGTCAGACTGAGGCACGACGCCATCGCGCTTGCTGCCAACGTTGACCAGCAGTTCCGACGGACGAATCTCAACAATCACCCCCTCGCGCAGGTCGCCGCGACCGGGCATGTCCAGATCAAGTCCTTCGCTCAAATACTGCTCAAATAACTGCAGGTCGGACGACTTTTGCTCGTCGCCAACCGACGTGGTCTCCATGCGTTCTGCTTCGGACATCTACCTCAACCTCGCCTTTGGTGTTCTTTTGTTGTGCGATGCGCTCCGCTCAATGCGCCAGACTGGATCGTAAATCGTATCCGTCGCTATCGCTCCAGGCGATCACCCAATAAAATGAATTCTAGGACTAAATTATATCAGCGCCGCCTGGATGCGTCAAGGCAACTTTACGAAGTCTGATCTTCAGCGTCTTTTGAAACAAGTTTGCTGCGTAACTTTGTCCATAGAACGCGCAAATGTTCAGTGTACTGACTTTCGACCTGCCGACCAGCATATCGAACATCGATGAAAGCCTCGGTCAACTCGTCGATCGCTTGAACGTCTTCGTTTGTCGCATCGATTGTCGATTCCAGTCGCGGTGCGTAGCGAGCCGGCGTTTCAGCAGGCAACCGGCCCACCTCGGCTTTTTCACCATGCTCCAACAATTGAAAATAAAGAAAGCGCACTCGCTGCTCAGGGTTCAAAAACCGCCAAGGCAACAGGCGACGCAACAATTGCATTGCAGGTGACCGGGCCGACGAAACACTCTCATCGTTGGCAAGCTGCTGTCGTTGCCGATACCACTGTTGCGCTGCTCCAAATATGGCTCGCCACTGTTCAACAATGCGCATCCAAATACGCCGCAACCAGGCCATCGATGCATCTTTGTCGCTAAAATAGAAATAGGCGGCGTAGCCAAGCAACGCAACGACCGACAGCCAGAAAAACGCGCCGCTCACCCAAGCCGGGATTTCCAGCAGGGTCGGCGGTTGTTCGAAGACATTCTGCGTTGGCGGGGGTGGCGGCTCCTCCTGTGGATCCTGATTAGAAAACGGCAATAGCGAAAGCAACATCAAGAACGCCAGGGTAATCAGCCGAAACAGTAGGAAGATTAGCCCAAAAAGAATGTTCAGGATCGAACCCAGGATCACGGAGAGGAGATAGGTGTCGCCCAGCGGCAGGAAGGCGGCAATGACGCCAAACACCAGGATGATTAGAAACGTGTAGATCGGCCAGTTGCGAACGATCGCCGGTGCTGTTGGAAGACGGTCAATTGTCCAGCGCGCGCGCAACACCGCCAGTTGTCCCTGACTGATCAACAACAGGCCGAGCAGAAAGTAGAGCAGGATAGCGCCGACAACCAGCGGATCGACATCCATCCGCGTCAACCCCCAGAAGCCCGGTCGCGTGATGCCCATGCGCAGCGTCGAAGCCAGCAGGATCAGCACAATGCCCCAACTGACCCAGCGTGCAACGAAGCCACGCAGGATCGCGGAGCGATTGGTCGGAGCTGGGCGCGCAGAGTCTGCGAAACGAACATTGGCGCGCTGGTTGATCCACAATTCATCCGGCTGCAACGCCATACGCGTCAGGTCATCGGTGAAGTCAATCGCAGCATACCAGGTGAAAAGGATTGTGACCAACGCAAAAAGAAAGACGCCGTCAGCAAAGGCTGAAAGCGGATCATTGAGCAACAACAACGGGCTGGGCAAGGCCCCGCTCGCCAGCCAGAGAACCATGCGCGCCGTTGCAATTAAAAGCACGATTTCCGCCAGTCGATAGCCCACGGAACGTCTCAGTCGCTGCGCCGGCATCGCCAGCCAGGTGGTGGTGGCAACGCCGATGATCGCCGCCAGCACGCCCATACCCGCAACACTCCAGCGCACGCCAACCGGCATGTCGGGTGCATACTGACGCAAAAATGCAAGCACCGTAATGCTGACGCTGCTCACCATCAAGACGATCAGCACCGGCCGTACAATCGAACCCAGCCAGTCGCGATCAAATTGCTCTGTGGGACGCAGTTTGGCGGTTGAATCGCTCACATGTTGCCTGCGCGCTGTCCGGTTGTCATCACCCACTGAGGCCGTTTGGTTTCTCTCTTGCGGAAAATCGTCCGGCTGAATCATCAAAAACCTGATCAGGGCAACCGATACCACGTCTGTACATTGTGGTAGAAATCCCACGGGCCAGGGGTGATTCCACCCCACTGACTTGTATATCCAATATTCTGCACGATGCCCGCCAGAAAGATGTAAGGCAGATCATTATACAAAATTTGCTGAATTTCTCGATAAATTGGCGCTCGATCTTGTGGTTGGCAGCCGCGCATGGTCAAGCCTTGTTCCAACAGGTTTTCGATGCGTTGGTTCTGGTAACTCACAAAATTGAAGCCGCTGCCCGGTCGATCGGTTGCCGCCTGCCACAACTCATGATCGTCGGGGTCGACGCCAAAATCCGTCCAGCCGCTCAGCGCAAGGTCGAAGCGTTGGCTGAGCAATTGGCGCGTGAAGGCGGAGGGCGCCAGCGCTTGCATTCGGATGTCGAAGCCGACCGAGTTGAGTTGGTCGCGCACAATCTCGGCAATTCGCATGTAATAGGGATTGTTCTCCGGCACGATCAAGGACATGCGCAGCGCACGAATATCTTTCTCGCGGATGCCATCGCGATTGATGTCGATCCAGCCGCTGTTTTCGAGGATGGAACGCGCCAGGTCCGGGTTATACGTGCGCTGTTCCAACGAAGCATCAAAAGCCCACGGTGCAATCGGCAGGACATTGGCAGCCAGTGGGTAAGCCTGGTCGAGATAGATGGCGCCGACAATGCCTCGATAATCGATGGCGTGCGCCATCGCCTCGCGCACAGCTCGTTCGCTCAGCAGCGGATGCGGGTCCTGAAACAGAAACGCGCCCTCGTCGGAAAGCCCGCGTTGCGGGGAGGCGGGGTTGGCAAGATTGACAGCGATGAAGTCATAGGCGTCGATGGCCCCGCTTGCCACCTTGATCTGTGGAGCGTCCAGCAATGGAATCAACTGGTCTGGCGTCAACGGCGTCTCGTCAAGTGCGCCGCTCAGCAGCAAGCTCAATCGATCTTCGGCGTTGGGGACGATCCGAAAGACCATCCGCTCCATCAATGGTGCACCTTGCCAATAGCGGCTGTTGCGCCGCAGCACGACGCTATCATTGGGGATATAGCTTTGAAAAATAAAGGGTCCGGCGCTCACATCGGGCGACTGGTTGAAGAAGGCGCTGCCCACATCGCTAAAATCTTCGGCAAAACGATGGCCCGGCAGCCACCCGACCCGCAACAACGAGAGAGCATCGCAGCGTTCTTCGTTGAAAGTGACGCGCACGGTCAGCGGATTGACAATCTCGATCGACTCGATCGGCGCCACCAGACGTTGATGCGGAGAATCGATGTTGCCAAATCGAATGGCGTCATAGGTGAACTTGAAATCATAGGCGTCGACTGCCTCGCCATCGCTCCAGACAACGCCAGGACGCAAGTAAAAGGTCCATGTCCGCCCATCGGGCGAGAGATCCCAACGTTCCGCCATGGCGCCAACACTGCCATATTGCCCGGTCACCGGGTCCTGTCGCACCAGCGCTGGATAGAGCATGGCGTGAACGGCGCTGCTGGCATGGTCGGCGGCCAGCAGCGGGTTGAAATTAGTCGGATTGGCGCTCAACGCGCGCGTCCAGACGCCGCCCGGCTGCGGTGTGCCGGCGAAATAGCCAAGCGGCGTTGGCGTCGGTGTGGGAAATACAAACGCCGTGCGCTCTGGTGTTGTGCTCTGCCCGCATCCGGCAAGCGCAATCATCGCCGTCAGAATGCACACCGTAAGCCGCCAACACGGAAAAGCCTGCCGGCTGCGACGCCCTATTGACCACAGCCAATTCAGATCAGTCAAGGTCTTCATGTCGATTAGTTTGCCTGAATAGAAGCGAAGCAAGCAAATGGATGAAGCGACGTTCCCGTGCTACAATGACGCCATGAACACTGAACTGACGCCGCGCGTGCGCGTGCTGCGCGCCATCCGCCACGAACCAGTCGACCGCCTACCAACCCAGATCAACTACACCGGCAAGATGGGTGAGAAGCTGGCGGCGGCGTTGGGCGTCTCCATTGCTCAACTTCCGGATCGGCTCGACAATCACCTGTTGCGTCTGGACCTGACCTATCCGACGCGCGAGTCCGATGATGGCGTTGCGCGTTTCGACTGGTGGGGCGCCGGCTTTGACACGCGCGAGGAGGGCTATTTTGTCTGCGTCAGCCCGCTGCAACAGAATCCTGATCTCGATGCCTTTGCCTGGCCCGACCCATACGCGCCCGGATTGTTGGACGACGCGCGCCAGTTGGTGAAGGCGAACGCCGGTCATCGCTTTGTGGCGCCCAATTTTGGTTGGGCGCTGTTCGAGCGCGCCTGGTCGTTGCGCGGCATGGTGGAATTCTTCATGGATATGGCTGGCAATCCCGGCTATGCGGCAGAACTGCTCGATCGCATCACCGAGATTCAGGTTGTGCTGGCGCGGCGCTTTATCGAGCTTGGCGTGGACGGCGGCTACTTCGGCGACGATTACGGCGGTCAGGTCAATATGTTGATGTCGCCCCAAATGTGGCGCAAGCTGATCAAGCCGCGCCTTGACCGCATGTTTGCGCCGTTTCGGGAGGCGGGGCTGCCCATTTTGATGCACACGGATGGCCGCGTCGAGCCGATCCTGCCCGACCTGGTTGAAATCGGGCTGACAGTCTACAACCCGGTTCAGCCTGAGGTGACAGATTTTGGCTGGCTGCGCAGCGTCTTTGGGAATCGACTCGCGTATTATGGCGGCATTTCGACGCAGTCCACCATGCCGTTTGGCGCGCCCGACGATGTGCGCGCCGCTGTTGCAAAGGCGGTGAACGAGCTGGCGCCCGAGCGTACAGGTTTGCTGATTGCGCCATCTCACCGCATGATGTCCGACACTCCGATCGAAAATGTTCGCGCCTTGCTCGATGCGTTCGCAGCATTGTGCGGCGCTCACTGAAAGCGCTTTATGAGGGATCATGAATGAGCCTGCTCGCCGTGCAGCCGAGATGTCCGCCGCCTTCAGCGCCCGCTACGGTAATGCGCCGCAACTTTGGACGCGCGCACCCGGTCGCGTCGACTTGATGGGCAGCCACACCGACTACAACCACGGTTTCATTCTATCGATGACGATCGACCGTGACACCTGGGTGGCCGCACGCCCGCGCCAGGATCGAACAGTGAGCGCCTTGTCGCTCGATCTCGGCGCAGAGACGAACTTCTCGCTCGACGCCATTGCACCTGATCCTGAACAGCACTGGGCGAACTATGTGCGCGGCATGGCGAGCGTGTTGTGCGACGCAGGCTATCCGTTACGCGGCTTCGACGCGCTGATTCACACGACGGTGCCGGTGAGCGCCGGATTGAGTTCCTCTGCAGCGTTGGAGATGGCGGTTGGGCGAATGTTCGAGGCGGTGGGCGGTTTCACGATCGACGCCGTCGAGCTTGCCGTATTAGGACAGCGCGCCGAAAATCACTTCGTCGGGGTGGCGTGCGGCATTCTCGACCAGTATACGTCGGCGGTGGGCAAGGCTGGCTGTGCGCTGCTGCTCGACGCGCGCACGATCACCAGCAGCGACGCGCCGATCGCCGACGGAATCACCGTCGTCATCTGCGACACGCGCACGAAACGCGAGCTGGCCGGCTCCGAATATGGTGTTCGTCGCGCTCAATGCGAGCAGGGCGCTGCCTATTTTGCCAGACGTTATCCCGACGTCACCCATCTGCGCGACGTTTCGTTTGAACGATTCGAGGCTCACGCCGCTGAACTGCCCGATGCGGTCGCCAGGCGATGTCGCTACATCCTGGAAGAAAATGCTCGCGTGCCTGCGCTTGCTGCAGCGTTGACGGCGGGCGACCACATCGCCATTCATCAACTGACGGCGGCTTCCTTCGCTGGCGCGCGCGATCTCTATGAAATCACCATCCCTGAAATGGAAATCATGCTCAAGACAATGCTGGCGGCGCCGGGCTGCATCGCCGCACGACAGGCTGGCGCCGGTTTTGGCGGCTGCATGGCCGCCTTTGTCATTAAGGAGAGAATCGAGCCGTTCGTCGACTTCGTCGCCAACACCTACACAAGCGGCGCCGGAATCGAGCCGCGCATCTATCCGGTGCAGCCATCGCCCGGCGCAAGCCGTTTCACGCCGCCTGCTGCATGATGCAGCCACGGCATATTCACGTTCGCCTCTGACGGACAGAGCGCCATGCCGCCAGTAATCCGCATCGAAAACCTTCACCACACCTATCAACGCGAGAGCGGCGCAGTGCAGGCGCTGCGCGGGATCGATCTGAGCATCGAGCCGGGCGAGTATGTGGTGCTGGTCGGTCACAACGGGTCGGGCAAGTCGACGCTGGCGAAACATCTCAACGCATTGTTGCTGCCGACGCAGGGAGAAGTATGGGTCAAGGGGTGGAACACGCGCGAACGCGCGCATCTGCGCGAGATTCGCAGCACGGTCGGCATGGTTTTCCAACAGCCCGACAATCAGATCGTGGCGACCATTGTCGAGGAAGATGTTGCCTTTGGCCCTGAAAATCTCGGCCTGCCGCGCGCTGAAATTCGCCGCCGCGTCGATTGGTCGCTGGAGCAGGTCGCCATGCAGCCCTTCCGCCACCGCGCGCCGCATCTGCTGTCGGGCGGGCAGAAGCAGCGCATTTGCATCGCAGGCGTGCTGGCGATGCAGCCGGAGGTGCTGGTGCTCGACGAAGCCACGGCGATGCTCGACCCACAAGGACGCAAAGAGGCGCTCGACATTGCATGGCGGCTCAACAAAGAGCAGGGTGTGACCATCGTCGCCGCAACACACTTTATGCGCGAGGCGATCCACGCCGACCGGCTGATCATCCTTGATGAAGGACGCATCGCCCTGCAAGGGCCGCCGCGCGAGTTGTTCCAACAGATCGATCGCCTGCGTGCGCTGCACCTCGACGCGCCGCATGTCAGCGAACTTGCGCAGGCGCTGCATCGTCGCTTTCCCGCCTTTCCCGCCAACCTGCTCACCCCGCAAGAGATCGCCGACGCGGTGATTGGCTGTTGCGAAAGAAGAGAGGAAGAAAGGGAGAGACAAGGATGGGGAGAGGCAAGAAGAGGGGGAAATGAGGAAGAGAAGGAGACGCCAATCTCCAATCTTCAATCTTCAATCTCCTCTTCTCCTTCTCTTCCCCTCTCTCCTCTTCTTTCCCTCCACCACGTTGCGCACTACTACATGCGCGGGACGCCGTTGCAGGTCAAGGCGCTGGAGGACATCACGATTGAGGTCTTCCCCGGCGAGATCGTCGGTCTGATCGGCCACACAGGATCGGGCAAATCGACCGCGATCCAGCATTTCAACGGACTGTTGCGCGCGCACGAAGGCAAGGTGACGGTGCTGGGACAAGACCTCAACGACCCGGCAGTCGATCTGCGCACAGTGCGGCGCACGGTTGGACTGATCTTTCAAATGCCCGAGGCGCAGCTCTTTGAGCAATATGTCGGCGACGACATCGCCTATGGGCCGCGCAAACAGGGGTTGAGCCGCGAGGAGGTGCGGGCGCGCGTCCAACGGGCAATGGAAGCAGTCGGTCTTCCTTTTGCGGAATTCAAGGATCGCATCACCTTTGGCTTGAGCGGGGGGCAGATGAGGCGCGTGGCGATTGCGGGCGTGTTGGCGCTGGAGCCGCAGGTGCTCGTGCTCGACGAACCAAGCGCCGGTCTCGACCCACAGGCGCGACGCCAGCTGATGCGCCACATCCTCGACCTGCGCAGCCGAGGGGTGACGCTGGTGATTATCTCACACAACATGGAAGAGCTTGCCGAAATCTGCGACCGCCTCTACGTGATCGCCGACGGGCGCACGGTGATGGCGGGGACGCCTGCGGCCATCTTCGGCGCGGCGGACGATCTGCGCGCGATTGGCCTCGATACACCCGACATGACGCAGGTCGCCGAAGCGTTGAAGGCGCAAAATCTGCTGCCCGCCGACGTTGTGGTCTACACATTGCAACAGGCTGAGGAGGCGATTGCCGCTCTGCTGGCGCAGCGCGCTGCCTTCGCCGCAAGCAACGACGCCGGGAGCGATAGATCATGAGCGAGTTCGAGTATCTGCGCAACGTCACCGTCGGGCAGTACATCCCGACCAATTCACTTGTGCACCGGCTCGACCCACGCACCAAACTGCTGGCTGCGCTCTTCTTTGTCCTTGCCGTTACGACTACGCGCAGCGTCCTGGCGACGCTCGTCGTGATCGGACTGCTCATGGCTGTGACGAAGCTGGCGCGCATCGAGGTGCGCTATGTATTGCGCGGGCTGCTGCCTGCGCTTCCTTTCATTGTCGCTTTGATGCTCATGCAGTTGCTCTTTCAGGGGCGTTACTCGACCTGCGCCGTCGTCCTTTTCGAATGGTGGTTTGTTCGCATTACGCCGTGTCTGGTCGAGCTGGTGATCCTGGGTGCGCTGCGGTTGGTCGCCTTTCTTTTCCTCGTCAGCCTGCTCACGCTGACGACTACGGCCTCACACATCATGCACGGCATTGAGAGTCTGTTGGCGCCGTTGCAGCGCAGCGGCCTGCCTGTGCACGAATTCGCCCTCGCCAACATCATTGCGTTGCGCTTCATCCCGACCATCGCCGAGGAGATGGAGCGAATCGCCAAGGCGCAAGCCAGTCGTGGCGGCGACTTTGGCGGCGAGAAGTGGTATCGTCCCGACCGCATTGCCCGCTCCCGGTTGCCGCTGCTTGTGCCGCTTTTTGTCAACACGCTGCGCCGCGCCGAGGAGTTGGTGACTGCGATGGAAGCGCGCGGCTATTGGGGTCGCAAAGGGCGCTCGAAGTTCGTCGAGCTGCGCATGCAACAGATCGACTGGCTGGCGCTTCTGGCCTGCCTTGCACTGTGGCTATTGATCTGGCGTCTGCCGTGGCCTGGATTGTACAACTTCAACTGACTGTGAGGCTTTACATCGAATCCTCGACGCACCGGCTGCAAATAGGCGGGTTATTGGTCATCAACGTTGTCTTCGTCGTGTTGACGGCGCTCTATGCACGCGCCACGCCGCCTTTCGAGGCGCCTGACGCTGGCGCGCACTACGCCTACATCGTGTACGTACAGCAGAACGGCGTGCTGCCCACGCTCGATGAACGTCACGCCGCCATCTCGCACCAACTGGTGCAGCAACCGCCGCTCTATTATGCGCTTGCCGCTGCGGCGATGGCATGGCTGCCGGCGGAGCGCGGGCTGGAGCTGCTCAATCCCAATCCCCACTATCTGCTTGGTCAAACCCATCGCGCCACGGCGACCGTGAACCAGGCGAGCCGGGAGGCGCATCTGGCAGTGTGGATCGCGCGCGGCGTGTCGATGCTTGGCGGGTTGTTAGCGCTCAATGCGTCCTTCTTGCTGGTGCGCCTGCTTTTCCCTGGCGAGGCATGGCTGGCGCTTGCCGTCGCCAGCGTCGTCGCCTTCAACCCTCGCTTCCTCTTCAGCGCAGCTACGATCACAAATGACGCCTGGGCAGCGGGAACAGCGGCGCTTGCAATCTGGCTGATGCTGCGCGCAGCGCGTGAACCGGATCATCTGTGGGGCTGGCTGTGGGCGGGAGGCGCGCTTGGCATGGCAGCCCTCGCCAAGTACGGCAATCTGGCAATCGGCGCGCTGGCGGCGCTCATTGTGCTGGCGGTGTGGCGGCGCGTTGGCTGGCGTCAGCTTCTGCGCGCAACCGTCACGCTGGCGATCGGTGCGTTTGCTGTCGCCGGATTCTGGTATGTGCGCAACTGGTTGTTGTGGGGAGAGATCGCACCGTTGACGCCAATGCTGGCTGTGCTGCCCGATCTGGCGCGCGACGAGCCACTCGATTTGTCTGGCCTGTTCGCATTGATGCCGGTGTTGCAAAACTCCTTTTGGGGTGAGTTTGGATACGGTGTGTTGGCGCCGCCGTGGTTCTTCGATGCGATGCGCTATGCAGCGCTGCTTGCCGCGCTGGGAGCAGCGATCTGCATGGCGCGTGCGCTGCGACGGCGCAGCGTTGACCTTCCAATGGCCGGTCAGACGCTCTATGCTCTTGCGCTTGCAGTTGTTTGGAGCGGCGCAGTGTTCGTGAGCTTGCTAAATTGGATGCGCCTTGTCAACTTCACCGCCCAAGGACGGCTGCTCTACTCAGCCATCACACCCATCGCCCTGCTGCTGGTTCTCGGCTGGCAGGCATTTTTGCCGAGACGCAGCCAACGCTTCCTGCAGATGGCGGTTCCGCCCATCTTCTGCCTGCTTGCCCTCTCACAGCTCAACGTTCTGGCAGAAGCATATCGCATCCCGCCAGCCATTGTTGGTTCGCTCCAACCTGACCGCAACGTTCATGCTGTTTTTGAGAACGGCGCTGTGCTGATCGGCGCCGATTTTCCCAACGGCGCTGCGATCGACGGCAAAGAAGCGCTGCCACTGACGCTTTACTGGACGGCGCAGCGCCCAATTGACGAGTTCTACACCCTGTTCATCCATCTGACCGACAGCCACGGGGGGATGGTCTATCAGTTCGACGGCGCGCCGGTGCAGGGGCGGCATCCGACGCCACAATGGATTCCCGGCGCACGCTTCGCCGATTCGTATGTGCTGCACCCTACTTCATCAGTCGCCGACGATCTGGCAACGCTCACGGTCGGCTTTTATCGCCACGATCAACCGACCGAACGCGTGGCGCTGGTCGATAACGAAGGTGCGGCAGTGGCTGATGTCGTCACGCTGGCGCAAGTGCGTTTGAATCGAGAGACGCCCCCGTGTCCCGATACGCCATCCGCGGCGCAATGGGAAAATGGCATTCAGTTGCTCGAGCTGGAGAGCGATATTGCGGTGGGGGGCGATTCGCTCATCTTGATGCTACGTTGGGGCGCATCTCGTGTGATTCACACCAACTACACTGTTTTTCTCCAGGCGCTCGATTCCGCAGACCAGATTGTTGCACAAATTGACCGTTGGCCCCAGGATGGCGCCTATCCCACATCGACATGGCGACCGGGCGATTGTATTATAGACGCCTACCGCTTTGAGAATCTGCCGACCAGTTGGAACCGCGTTATTCTTGGGCTGTATGACGAGAGGATTCAACGTCTGCCGGTGGCAGGGGGCAGCGATTTCATCGAGATCATCAGCAAGTGAATCCTCAATCCCGGCTTAATTCGATGCGAACAATCAATTCCTCGCCTTCGTTGCCCGGCAGGGTGAAGGGTGCGCTGACACCCTTCACCCTGCCGGTGGGTGAGTCGTAGATCACCCACCGAAAAGGCCCCTCGCCGAAATTGCGTTCATACACCGCCCAGCGTTTGGCGCCTGCGTCGACGGTTCCTTGCCAACCCTCGACGACGTGCCACGCCCCATCGGCGCCTTGCCACTCGACGACTGACCACAGCCCTTCCTGCGCAGGCGTCACCAACAGACGAATATGGCTGAGACGCAAAAGGGGCGGCGTCGGTTTTGGCGTCCTGGGCAGTGTATGGGTAGGCGTCGGTGTGTGTGTTGGCGTAATCGCTGGCGTCGGGCGCGGGGGCAAGGCGCCGACATCTGTCGGCGCGAATACGTAGCTTAACGCCAGAGCCACCATAATCAATGCACCGATGCTCACAGTCAGCCGTCGCCGACGCCGGTCCGCAAAATGCCTGGCCGCTGTATGCTTAGACACTATATACTACTCCTCCTCACTATCTGGCGCGTCGCTATAGCGGAAACGGCGTCGCCACAACAGCGGGTCGTTGAAAATTGCCGAAGGCGGGACAACGCCCGCTCCCCACTCTCCTTCCGTCGCGATAAACACTGGCCCCAAAATATTATTATATGCTCCGCCCTCGCGTTCGTGTGACTCCAACACGGAGCCATATCCAGCCTCACCATACGAATCGACCTGTACGTAGATCGAGCGATCTGCTGTCAGCGGTAGATTCACCGACGAATACTCTGGCAAGAAATAGCTGTCGCCGATCGTCAATGTCAGCATCGCTCCTGGCGCCATCGGCAGCGCCTGATCGGTCACGCCCCAAACAAGCCCTTCATTCCCGACTGTATCCCAGGTCTGATTGACGGCTGTCGGCGGTGTGCGCGGCCCAATATATGCGTCGATCCAGAACTCGTTTGTGACCGGTGCACTGCCAATGTTGCGAATGACAACCTGCAAGGCGCCATCGATCTGTCTGATCTGCTCCACAACCAGATCGGGCAATCCAGCCCTCATTACGATCGGCAGGTGGATTCGATTGAGGGCAGGCGTTGTATTCGCCAAAATCACGGGCAAATGTACAGATACAGTTCCGCCTCCAGGGGGCGTTGCAGTCGGTGTGCCTGCACCGGGCGTGGCTGTAGGCGTACCGGCGCCCGGCGTGGGGGTTGGGTCGGGGACGCCATCATCATCCTCGATCACCACCACCACGTCGGCAATCGCTAACGCATCATAGGCGGCATCGGCGCTAGTTGCGCTGTGCCGAATCAAATCGGAATTAGGAACAGGAACGCCGCTGGCAACACGCACTGTCACTGTCTGCATGACCGACCAGTTATCGAGCGTAAAGAGCAACTGCGTTGGCGTGGTCGCCACGCGACCACCGGTCGTCAGGCTGACCAACACCGGCGCCAGTGGGCGCGCCAGCAATACGACGCCATACGAACCAGCACGCGTCGGTGAAATTACAAGCCGCTTGGGAACAACGCCGATTGCAACGCCGAGTTTCCCCGGCGCGCCCAAGAACTCGATCTGACCATTCTCCGCGGCGTCATTGTCGCCCTTCCGTCCATCCGCCAGATGCAGCACAACTCCCGTGGCGGTGAACGAAGCGCCGAGATTATCTTCCAACAAAAAAGGCTGCCATCCGCTCCCACCCGGTGCACCGGGCGGCGCATAGATAAAGAACTGATTCAGCTCAAGCACCGTTTCCCCGTGCAGCAACACTTCCACCGTAGCGTTGCTTCCCGGCGGCAGGCAGCCGAGCGTAAAACTCAGGAAGCCTAGAACAGCGCTCCAGCCGATGGGTGTGTCTTCGGGTGAAGGATTGGACAGGATTCGCACATCGTTCATACAACTGCCAACCGGCCCCACCAACGTCACATAGTTGCCCGTGATCGGCGACAGCAGTGATGTGACGTGAAGTTGCTCGGCGTCGGGAATGCCATCATTGTTGCCGTCGCCGTTGTTGGGCGCACCGTTTTCAATCTCGTCCGGCACGCCATCGCCGTCAAGTGTGACCACCACCCGTGCTGACTGCGTGCGATAATTGGCGACAGCCGCCTCCCTGCCCAACAGTGCATCCACCCCCAACCGCAGCGTAGTGCTATCGCCAGGTTTCCCGACTGTCTCAAAGCGAATTCGCGCCAGACCGAACAAGCTGGAAGCGCCGGCTCCGCCCACAAGCGACAGCCGGATCTGATTGCGCGCAAAAGCAAGGTTGCAACCTCCGCCTAGAAAAGCGTCGGTGTTAAGAATGCATTCGATCGGCCGCACCACCGCCGGATCGTAGAGCAGGCGCAGCGTCACCACATCAAGCCCTTGAGGCAGCTTGAGTGCGTCGATCAGCGCCTCCACTCGCACCTGAAATTGCCTCCCCGGAATGACATCGAAAAAGGCAGGAGTGAGGCGCAACAGTACATCCGACGCGAGATTTTTGGCCTCGGTGATCTGGATGGTTCCGGTCGACACCTGATAGCGCAGCGATTCGCCGCCAACATCGGTGAAGGTGAGCACCGTCAACACCAGATTGGTCTGGTCGCCGACCTCCGCCTCATCAGCCGCCCGGAACACCAGGCTGGCAATCGGCGCCGAACCTGTGAATCCGCCCCCGGACAGAAATGTGATGCGCACCTCACCCTCACCAATCACGCACATGACGCCGTCAAGCAAATTTGTTGGCGTACAAGAAACCACTTTCACAACCGTTGGATCAAACGTGACAACGATCGTGGCTACACCAACATCGATCGCCCCGCTGATGCTGACCGTAACCGTGACCAAACCATCTTGCGCCAGAGACAAGGGGACGGAGTCGCTCAGATCCAGACCGATCAACGGTAGATTCGATGGGGCGCCTGGCAGCACGCCAACAGCGCCGTTGCGCACACGCCAGGGCAGCGGCGCAGCGGTGACATCGGCGAAGTTGGACGCATCGAGCAGCAACACAGCGCTCTCGCCGGCCGGTGCACCCGCACGCGGCGTGAAGATCACCTCGAACAACGGCGTGCTGCCGCTGAACCCTTGACCGGAAATGAAGTTTGCCAGCACGCGCCCCTGCTCGATCAAACAATGACCGCCATCGATGCCCGGCGTGCTGTCGTTGACCACACATCGAAGCGGCTCCAGCAGCGTCGGATTGAAGGTGAGCGCAACCGTGGCTGCCCCCAGATCAACGACATCCGCAACCCACACCGGCACGGTAATCTGCGCGCCATGTTCGAGCGTGTACTGCCCGCCGCCCTCCACACCGCCCACGAGCAGTTGCGCTGCGTTCGATGGCCCGGCTATGACCGTCAGTCTGCCGTGCTCTGCGCGCCAGCGCAACGGTATCGACTGCACATCGACCATTGCCTCCACCGAAAGCGTCAATGAACTGACGGCGCCAGGCGCCGCCGTCCCCACCACCTCGAAGACGAGATCATACAAATGCATCTGCCCGCTGACACCATCGGTAGCCAACAGATTGAACTTAACCAGCCCTTGTGTGCGGTTAAAGTTGACGTTGCATGCGCCCTGCAGTGTGGAACCCGCAGGCGCCGTGCATTGCACCGGTCGCACAACCTGCGGATCGTACTGCAGGAGCATCGTCGCCGCCGCCACGGGGCGCTCCGGGGTCACATCAAGGCGAATGGCGACTGTAGTGTTCTGTCCGGGCGTGATATTGCTATTTACCGGGTCGAGACGGAGCAGCGCCTCAGCAGGCCGATCGGGGCCGCTGATCACCAATGCTCCGCCAGCAAGCTGCACAGGAAGCTCAACGCCGCGCACATCGGCGAACTGTGGCGCCGACAGAGCAAGCTGTGCAGTGCTGCCGGAGGGGCCAAGCGCGCGCAGCGTCAACGTGAAGAGCGGGAAGGCGCCGTTGACGCCTTCAGCAGCCAACAACGAAAAACGCACAACCCCTGGGGCGTAGGCTGAGTTGCAGAGTGCAAAGTCGGCGGCAGCGGGCGGCAACGCCGTACAGCCGACCACCTGCACCAATGCGGGATCATACGCCAGGAGCAGGGTGGCGGCGCCCAGATCGGCGGCGCCCACGACCTCGATCGTAAGCGTGCGTTCGCCGCCAGGCGCTATCGTGTAGCTTGGCGTTTCGCCCGACCCGATGCGCACCAAAGCGGTGTCAGCAACGACGGCGCGAGCGGCAGGCAGCGCGTCAGCTCGCCAA
Organism: Chloroflexota bacterium; assembly: GCA_016861025.1. GTDB lineage: Bacteria > Chloroflexota > Anaerolineae > Caldilineales > Caldilineaceae > Caldilinea. The sequence continues at coordinate 368,219 of BOKO01000004.1, read as the reverse complement.
CCCAGCAGGGCGACGCCGACAAGCACCACTATCCCGATCAGGGCCGGCCAACCGCCACCCGTTCTCATAGCGAATCCCATTCGTAGGCGCGATCTCTAGACCGCACACGTCTCTTTTGAGGCAACATCTTGCGGTCTGAGACCGCACCTACAAGCACCCGGTTTCTATGTGCGCCGCCTGTGCAGACGGCGCGCTGCAAAGCCGAGCCAACTGCGCGATTGCCCGTTCGACGGCAGCGCAGCAATGGGCGCCTCGATCCCCCGCGATGCTTCAGCTTCTGGCGCAGGGGCGACGTCATCGATTGCTGGCGCATCGCCGGCGCTGACGGTGGTTGTGATTACGCCGCTGCTGACCGCCGGCAGGTAGAGCGAGAATTGGCTCTGCGGCGGCGACAAAGCGGCTGATTCAGGCGGCGTCGTTGGCGTCGATTCCTCGGCTGGCGGCGCAGTCGGTTCGGCAGTTGGCGCCTCTATCGGCGCCATTGTTTCTTCCGCCGTCGCCGTCGGTGAAGGCGCCTCGGTTGGCGTCATCGTCGGTTCAGGCGTCGGCGTCGTCTCCACTGTCGGCGAAAGCTCCTCGGTTGGCGTCACCGTCGGTTCGAGCGTCGGCGTCGTTTCCACCGTTGGTGAAAGCTCTTCGGTGGGCGTCACCGTTGGTTCGAGCGTCGGCGTCGTTTCCACCGTTGGTGAAAGCTCCTCAGTGGGCGCCACCGTCGGTTCAGGCGTTGGCGTCGCCTCCGCCGTCGGTGAAGGCGCCTCGGTTGGCGTCATAGTTGGTTCAGGCGTTGGCGTCGTCTCCACCGTTGGCGAAGGTTCCTCGGTAGGCGTCGCCGTCGGTTCAGATGTCGGCGCCGCATTAACCTCAGGGCCGGATTCAAGCGCCGCCTGTCCAAACTGGTTGACAACAGAAGGCAGGAACAGCCAATGCTGCATCTGCATGTCCGGTGCTTCCGACGTATCTGTGGTTTCAACACTCCAGTCTAGCCCGGCGCTATCCACGCCGATGAGGTCGTTGGCGGTGAGCGTGAAGTTCGGCGTCTGACCTGCAATCTCGCCGATCCGCTGGAAATGCAATGTGACAAGCGTGGCGCCATCGGCTGCGCCCGTGGCGGCGATGGCGTTAAAGCGCACCACGCCTGGCGCGTAGGCGGGGTTGCAGGCTGCCATGCTAAACGCCTCGCCCGGATTGGCTTCGCACGTCGTCGGCGTCAGCAGCGCAGAGTCGTATTGAAGCTCAAACATTGCGGCGCCAAAGCGGTCAGCGCCGCGGTTGAGCAGCACGCGCACCTCGACGCCTGCCGCGTCCGCAGCCTCAGCGACCTCCACTCGCAGCCCGATGCTTGCGGCGTCCGCCGCGCGCAGCGTTGCATCCGGCGCCGGCGTTGCAGCAAGCTGCGTCATGGCATTGGCGCCGCGCACCGCCGGGATCGTCGTCATCGGGCAGGTGACCGTGGTCAAGCCGACGTCGCATTGCAGGACGCGCAGCGCGTCGCTCGAATCGCAGCGCCCGTTCTCGACGATGTCGCACAGCGGCAGGTAGACGGTATTGGGGCCAGGCGGGAAGCTCGTCACGCCGATAATCAGGCCGATGTCGTATTTGAGCGTGAGCATGGCGTCGGCGGCGTTGCGCGCACCATTGGCGTTGACATCGCCGATCAGATAGCGCATGGCGTCGGGCAGGGAGAGGTTGAGCACAAAGCCGCGCCCGGCCGCCCCCGACGGGATGCGCAGTTCGTTGACCGTGAGGCTGGTCACCGGGTCTTGATAATAGGCAGGGAGATCGTTGACCAGGAAGGTCAATGCATCGCCCGTCAGCGCGATGCCCGTCCCGCGCGCCGTGCTGCCCGGCTTCAACATGCCGATCGGCGCCGCCAGCACGTAGCTGTAATCCGTGCCGTTGATCGCACCGATCTCGGCGGTGGCAATGGTCTGCCCGTTGAGCAGCGCCTTGATCGTCCCGCTCTCAACCGGATCGCCAGTGGTGTTGGTCACGGTGCCGTAGATGAGCATGTCGGGAAGCGGCAGGGGGCCGGCAGACTGCGCCGTCGCGCGCCCGGTCGTCAGCCAGCCGAACAAAAGCAACAACACGCCGACTGCCATCAGTTGAAACGAACGAGCGATGCTGTGTTGATTTTTCATCGGCTACTCCCCACCAGCACGTTCACGGTGTGAAATCCTTCAAACCCTATTCTGTAGGTGCGGTTCGCAACCGCACTCCCCTGTATGAATCGGGAAGTGCGGTTGCGAACCGCATCCACCATCACTCCACAGGCTGCCAACCCGGTGCGCATCTCAGCGCGTCCCTGCATAAGCATACGTGTCGAAGTTGATGTAAATGTCCGTCACATCTTCGATGAAGCGCTCCAACCCCAGCTTTGGATCGGCGAGCAACGCGCTGCCTGGAATCACCAGCAGCCATTCGGTGTTCCAGACCGACCGCCCAATCAGCCGCGTATCCTTCACCATCTCGCTGGGGTCGAAGTCGGCGGTGTACGGGTAGGCTCGGAAGCGAGCGTGACCGCGCACCTCATACATCTGCCCCGCCAAACCGTTGATGCGTGGAATCCACTGTGCACTGCTCACATCAGCAGGCCCCAACGCATGCGGCAGCGGCAGCAACTGTTCGACGATGTCCCAATAGCGCAGGCGCCCCGTGGTGCTGCGCGGGCGAATCACATCGCGGCCCGCCGGCAACAGGTAGACTCGCGGCGTCTGCGCCAGCCGACTGATGTCATAGTTCTCGAACCAGACGCCAACGCCGGCGATCTTGGTCGAGAACTGGCTGGCGTCGTAGGCGCTGTCCATTGGACCCAACGGCTGCCCGAAGAAGTTCAGTCCTTCGATGATGTTGGTGCTGAAGGGAATGACCAGCCCCGGCTGGGCGCCCTGTTCGCCAAAGGGACGTTTGGCAAGCCGCGCCACCGCGTCGTTGGCGTAGATGTTCGGCGTATAGTAACGCAGCAGCGTTTGCCGCCACGCAGCATCCGATTCGTCGCCGAGGCGGAAGAGCTCATGACGGAGCGAGAAGCGGTTGTTCTCGACCTGTGGGTTGTTGATGCCCAATTGCCCCTTGAGCACGACGAAGTTGTCCAACATGCGCGCCAGCGGATCCGCCAGACCGGCGCCGATCACGGGTACGACGGTGAAGTCGAGACGCTGACGCAGCTCGCCCAGGCTGCGGATGCCGACAATCTTGCGCATGAACTGGTTGCCAGTGGCCGGGTCACCCATCGCCAGATTCGTCTCGTAGTCGTAGGCGGCGGCGGCGAGATAGGCATATTGCTGCGCCAGGTCGAATTGACGGCGATACTTCTGCAGCGTGTCACTGAGGAAGACGCGGTACGCCATGTCGCCGTAGCGCTGCTCGGTGATCTGACCGGCCCAGCGCTTGCGCAGCCGGATCAGCTCCTCCAGTTTACGGAAGCCGCGCTGCAGCACCTGGTCGTAGTCGCCCTGCGCGCTGTTGACCTTGTCCTTTGCCAGGAAGAGCGCCAGCCGCAGTTGCTGCTCCTGCCGCATCAGCCCGTAAATCTCGCGCGCCATCTGCTTCAGCTCAAAGTCGGTGTCCTTGTCGAAGTCTGCAATCGCAATTGAGCTTTGCACCGTCTCGTTGGCGTATTCGAGCACGTCGATAGAGAGCTCAGCGGCGAACTTGACGCCCTTCGCCACGGCGCCGAGCGTCGAGCCGGCGATGCGCATCGCGCACTTGGGCGGCGCCCCCAGGCTGTTCGAGAAGCCGAGCACATCTGGGACGCAGTCGCTGGCGTCGTCGGCGAAATCGGTGACAGTCGTGCCGTAGGTCTCCATTGACCGCGCGACGATCTTGGCAGTCAGGATAAGAGCGCCCAGCGAAATCGAGGTCGCTTTCTCACCCACCAGCAACTCGCGCTTGGACTTAATGTATTCAGCCCGCGCATCGTAAGCCTGCTTGAACTCTTCGAGCTGCTTTATGCCGTCCTGATAGGCGAGGATCGCCTGCTCATACTCGTTGCGCGCCTGGTTGAGCGCCTGGATCGCGTTCTGGATGTCACCTGGCGCCCGGCGTGAACTCGATTCAGGCCACGCCGAGGGCTTGAAGCGGCCACGGCCAGCGTCCAGCCCGATGCCGATGCGATACTCGATGGTCTTGGTCAGCACCAGGGTGCCTACGCCGAAGTCCTTGCAGATATTGGTCGGATCGACGCCATCGACCGTGAAGCCAATGCACGGCAGCGGGCCATACTCGACCAGCTTTGTCACCGTCTGCGGCGGGCAGCGCGACGGATCGTTCGCCACCGCTTCGCTGCAGCGTTTCTGGTAATCGGTCAGGTCGATGCGATCCCACAGATCGTAGTTATAGATGTCGGGCCCATTGTAGCCGGCCGGATAGGTGCCGTTGACGCCGATGTCCGCGTCGTAGGGATAGCCGAACAGCTCGATCAGCTCACTGATCAGCGCCCGATCCTGCTCGATGATGCTCTGCACGAAGTCCCACTGTTCGTTCTGCGCCTCGCGCTGAGCGATCTTCATCTCGTTGGCGTAGTCGTAGACGATTAGCGCGTTGTTGAGACTCGCCACCGCGCGGTTGAAAATCTGTTCAAAGTGGGTCACGCCGTCGGCGCTCAACACCGGGTCGATGTCGAAAAGCATGGCATTGCCCACCAGCCCCAGCGGGTTGAAGCCGCTGTCGGCGTTGTCGAGCTGCTGTTGGATCGCGGCGTAGTGTTCGGGAATCTCTGCCAGCGCCTCGACGGTCGAGCGGTCGATCTTGCGCACGTCGGTGTAGCGGTCGTCCTCGGCGGGCACCATGGCGTTCGCCACCAGCCAGTCGAAGTAGGCGCCCTGACCAGCGCGCTGCGCCCAGTCGACCACGCCCCACGCCCGCCGCGTGTTGTCGGAAGGATCGATCTTGCTGTCGACCAGTTCCTGGCTCTGCGGGTCAGCGTAGTATTTGCGGTACGTCAGATTCACAATCTCGGCGCCGACTTTGGCTTTGGCAGCCGCAGCGATGGCAAAGCGCTGCTCATCGTAGTAATCGACCACGACCGGCGCGCCCGCCACGCCGATCGGCTCGGCGCGTGGAATCCACGTGAAGGAGGGATGGCGCAGCAGGCGGTAGTAGCCTTTGAGTGCAGTCAGGTAATGCCCCCACGCGTCGCCATGCCCCTGCGGATACATCAGCGCGGCGTCCGCCTCATCGACGAAGCCGTCCTGGTTGTAATCCTTGACGTTGTAGTTCTGCACATACGCCACCTCGCCATCGCCGTTGGTGAAGTTCCAGGTCAGGCGATTGTAGGTCGGCGCAGCAGCCACACCGCCGAGCGTCTCGTCGCGCCCACGCAGCAGCGCCAGCTCCTCGTCGATCGGTCCGAAGAGGTCTGGGCGGAACTGGTTCATGAAGGCGAAGAGCGAGGTCGCCCGTCTACCCACCACGCTGTTCGTGCCTAGCGCCACCGTCGGGTCGAGCGCATCGACGTAGGCGTCGCTGGCGAGCAGCATATAGAGGTTGGCGATGCGGCTCGTTACGTTGAGCAGCGCAGCGTTAGCGCCCTGGCTGTTGATGTTCGAGTCGATCGAGAGGCTGCGCCCGCGTTCGAGCACGGTCTGGTAGCCTTCAATCAAGCCGATGCTGTTGAGCACCTCCGGATCGTTGCTCATGGCGACGGGGCCTTCGTAGCGCTTGCCCGCCTGCCGGATCATGTCGATCGTGGTGTTGACCGGCGCGCTCACGAAGTTGTTAACGCGTGCGTCGAAGGGGTTCAGCCCGCTGGTGACGCGCTTGATCCAGCCCGGCGCAAACTGTGCGCGCAGCTCGGAAGGCTTCGCCGACGGGTCGCCGGCAAAGGCGCTGTAGCGATACCGGTTGCCACAGGCAGCGTAGCCCTTGTAGCGCATGATCAGCCAGTTGTCGGCGAGCGTCGTCGGGTTGGCGCCCTCGATGGTGATCTCCGACTCGACGCGCGTGGCGCCCGGCTCGACCTTCGTCCATGGTCGCCACGGGTAAGCCGGCGGCAGCACGCTCGGCGACACTGCGGTTTCATCGACCTCGGCGATCCACCACTCGAAGTCGAAGTTCTCCGGCTGGCCGCCAAAGTCGCCGGTGTGGCGCAGCGTCAGCTTCTCGTCGAAGAGATTATCCGACTCGATCACGAGCAAGTTGCCGCGGTAGGTGCTGTCGATGCCCTCACTGTCGACCGTGCAGCCGACCTGGATCACCTGCAGCGAGACCGGCAGCCCGCCCAGGCTTGGGTCGTTGTTATACGCCAGCGTGATGTAACCGGTGCCGTCAGCGTTGCCCGCAGTCAGCGCCTTGCCCTTGCCCAGCCCCTCATACGGTTCGGGCAAGCCGTCGTTGTTCGTGTCCTGCACGTCGATCAGGAACGCCTGGTCAGGGCGACCATCGCGGTGCGTGCCGGTCGGGCAGGCGGCGGAGATGGCGGCGACGCGCGCGCCCTGATTCGTCGCCGGTTTCGGGTCGCCGGTGAAGAGTGCGCCGTCGGGTGCGCGGCAGAGGTCGAGTTCGCGCGGGTTGCGCGTCTTGTGATAGAGCGCGTCAATCGCGGAGAGATAGGTGCTGCACTGACTGCGCGCCGGTTCGCTGTTCGGGCGCAGCTGCCCTTGCTCGTTCTCGCAGAGCAGGCGCAGCCGCGTGCGATCCGCCGCCGACATCACGTTGAGCAGCAGCAGCGGGTCACCCTTGATGTAGGCGGGCGACGCGCCGTCGTAGTAGCCGCGGAAGATCAGCTCCCCGCGCAGGTCGTCGAAGAGGATGCGGCTGCGCAGCGCAAAGGGCAGCGTCACTTCGTAGTCGGTCGTGCCCAGGATCGATTGCCCGCCGCCGAAGAGCAGTCGCTGGCTCTTGATCGTCACCGGCAGGCTGGGGTTGCCGTCGAAGATGATGCCAAGCGGCACGCGCACCTCGCTGATCGGGTCGATCAGCTCCGCCACCGAACGCACCGTCTGCGAACCGGAGATGACGATCTTCTGCTGCACGTCGTTCCACACGCCCGGCGCTTCGTCGTCGTAGATCTTGGCAACCGCCAGCTGCGTCGCCACGCCGGAGATGCCGCCCTTCGAGCGTTCGTAGACGGTCTCGCCGACGGTGAGCAGGGCGGGCAGCGGGGGCCAGGCGACCTGGTAGTTGACCGGATAGACGCGCACGCTGCCGTCGGCAATCGTGGTGGCCGGGTTTTCAGCGTGCAGCCACGGCACGCAGCGCCCGATACGCTGCGTCGGCGTCAAGCCGCCCAATCCGACGGTGGCTGCCTGTGCGTCGCTGAAGTGGAAGCCAGGCTGCACCGGGTAATAGTAGAGCACATCCATCTGCCCGGCGGCGCGCGCCCACAGCCCGCCCTTGAAGTCCTTCCAGAAGGGCCGCGCCGTCAGGTCGGCGGCTTTGGTCTGCGCACACGGCTGGATGTCGAGCAGGTTGCGCAACGGCGTCGGCGCAAAGATCGGGTTGCCTGCTGTCACGTCGTAGCGCAGCGACCGGTAATCCGGCCCCAACAGGCTCGGCGCCGAGAGCGCAAGCGTAGTGGGCGTGTCGCCCGCCGGCGCGGCGCCGACGCCGCGGAAGGTGATGTCGCTAAGCGTGAGCGCGCCGCTCACGCCGTGCTTATTGCGCGCCCGCAGCGTCAGCACCAACGCGTTGGCGCTGCCATCCGGTTCGATGCGACAGCCGGTCGCAGTGGGCGGCGAGAGGCGTCCGGGCAGCGCGTTGTTGGCGACCACGACCGTCGTCGAGGCGCTCAGCGGCGCAAAGCCGCCCGTCGAGGCCGTCACCGTCACGGTGTAGGTGCCCACCGCGCCGTAGACATGGCTGACGCTCGGCCCGGCGATGCGCGTCGAGCCGTCGCCAAAATTCCACAGATATTGCACGTCGGCGCCCGAGCTCAGCACAGCTTGCATCCGGATCACACGTAGCGGGCGCGCCGGCGCGTCGGTCTGGAGTTCCAGCCCGAAGGGCGCTTCGACAAAGTCCTGGCGATTGGTGACGCACGCCGTCGGCTGCAGCAGCGACGGGTCGTAGCGCACGCGCACTGTCATCGAATACAGGTTCTGCGCGCCGAGCGCCTCCACCGGCACGCGCACCACGCCGCCCGCAGGCAGGTCGCCGCTGCCAATGCGCAGTGTCACCGGCGGCGCGGCCGCAGCGCCGACTGTTGCGGCGGCAACACTGGCGCCACCGCTCTGGCCCGCCAGCACTGTGATCGTGCCGGAGAGCAGGCTGGTGTTCGTGATCGGCTGCGGCGCCCGCGTCAACCGCACCTGGTAGACAGCGATCTTGAGGCGGTTGTCCTCGCGCGGGTCGCGGTATTTGAGCAATACGTAGGGCTGCGTCGCCAGGTCGGTGCGCAGCGCATAGAGCGCCGGCTCCTTGTTGCCCAGGTTGGAAGCAGCCAGCAGCGCGTGCTCGTCGTTAGGATTGTAACCCGGCACATTGACGCTGGGCTGATGGTAAACAGTCGGGCTGCCGAAGAGGTCAGGATCGAGCACAGTCTGACCATCGATCTCGGAGCCAAGTTCACTGGCGATCACGATCTGCGGCGGGTTGGCGGGCCACAGACAGCGATAGCCTACGCTCTTGACGGGCCACGCCACATTGCGCTCATCTGGGCGATACCAGGCGATGCGCATGTCATGGCCACCGTTGAGCGTGTCGGCGTCGTTGAAGGTCGGCGCTACATTGAGCACCGGCGTGATGTAGCCTTCGCGCGTCTCGCGTACATGCGCCGGCGGCAGCAGGTTGTCGACGGTGTTCTGCGTCACCGGCAGCGCGGCGGCAGTCATCACGCCGTCGAAGGCGATGCCGCTGAGGATATAGCCGCTGCGCCCTTCGGGGTCGCTGTGCGTGACCGTGACGCCCGCCGCATCGACAAAACTGTAGGCGAGCGGCGCACCGATGGTGCAGACCGTGGCTTCGTTGCGCACGTCGCGCACGCCGGTGCTGTTCCAGCTGATGGTCTTGACAACCTTGACCTTCAGCGTGGCGTTCGCCTGGTTGCCGCGCCCGAGCACCACCACCGAATAGGAATCGCCCTGCTCGGCGAGCAGCTCGGTGCGTATGAAGACGTTACTGTTATAGATCGTGCCGGCGGCGTCATCAGCGGGCGACAACCCCTCAAACGCGCGCACCGCCGAGACCAGGAAGCCATCGTTCACCTGGTTGTGCACCAGGTTGACGGGCGTGCCGGAGATGTGAAGCTGCGGGTTGTCGGGCCAGACCACGATGCCCGACAACTTGATGCTCTCCTGCGAGGTCGGTTCGCTGCTGGTCTTCCAGCTCACCGCCAGAATCTCGTTTGGCTCGATATCGGCGTCGCCGTCGTTGGGCGATGGTCGCAACGGGAAGTTCTGCGAGGTCGCTGCGCTCCAGGTGTGATAGGGCGGGTCCTCGGTGTCGAGCTGGCTGGCGCCCAACGCCCAACGCGGCGCCTGCGTGCCCACTGCAATCGGCGGGCGCGGCAGCGGCTGACCGACGACCCAGGTCTGGAATTCGTAGGCGCCGATGTCACAGAAGTAACGGTTCTTCACGCCGGCTTGCGGCAGCGCCATGCCACGTTGGTCGGCGCTGCGCGTGCGATTGTTGACAGTGATCACGCCGGTGGCGCCGCCCCGACGATCCGCCGTGGTGTAGACGCGATAGCTGAAGACGCCAGACGTGTTGAACTGCACCGCCGCTGAGACGAACTGGCTGCCGCTGCCGGTCAGCTCGATCTGGCGGGCGTCGGCGTAGCCGTCGTTGAGCATCACCACGCTGGCGACGTTGCTGCTCCATTGCAGGATGTCGCCCACCTCGATCGTGCGGTTGAGATTGCCGCTGATCAGGCTGATTGTTTGCTGCGTGGCAGCCTGGCAGACCTCGGGCGGAATCTGATCGATGGCCGGACTATTGGGCAGGAGCGCATGCGTGTGCGCATAGCCGGAGATGGTGCGCGCCTGGAAGTCAATGATGTTGTTGTCCTGCAACGGCCCAAGCTGCGCAGGCAGTGTCTGACCAGGCGCCGGGCGCAGGTCTTGCGCCTCGATAAAGCCACACGAGCGGTCGCTGACCAGGTTATAGTTGCCCGAGCGCAACGTCCAAAGCGTGCCGTTGGTTGAGCCGGCGCAGTTGGCGCCGGAGCCAGCCAGGTTGTCGAGGATCGAGGAGCGCACGACCACGTCGCTGTAATCATCGACGTAGAGCGCCTGGCCTCGAGGGACAAAGCTGAGCGCGCGCACAGTAATCGACGCCTGCACCTGATCCAGCCCATCGGCGCGAATCGTTACGGTGCGATCGCTGCCGGAAGTGCTGCAGATCAGCGGTTCGGTGCTCAACGTGGCCGGGCTGAGCGTCAGGTTGGCGCGGTTGCAGCCGCTGTCGTTGATGATCAGCAGAATCTGGAAGGGCAGCTTGTTTTGGAAGATGATCTCATCACCCGAAAGCGTCTCGGTGATCGGGCGGATGAAGCGCACCTCGCCAGAGTTGAGGATGTCGTTGTCGATCACCATGACATGTTGGCGACTCAGACGCTCCGACCGGTTGTCGGCAAGCGTGCTCGATTCGATCAGCGCAGTGGCCCGCTGCGCTGCGGTCCCGGCAATGTAAATGCTGCCGCCATAGAATTCAGACTGGTTGCCCGACACCGTGGAGCGATAGAGCGCCAGCGCGCCGCTGCTAAAGATGGCGCCGCCGCGCCCTTCCTGCCCGCCGACGACGACGCCCTGGTCGATGTTTGCCCAGCCGTTGATGGCGGCGTTCCCTTCGATGGTGGAATCGTAGATTGTCAGGTTGCCGCGGTTGTAGATGCCGCCGCCGACGCGGTTCATGCCGCGGCGCACGGTCAGCCCGCGCAGCACGACGTTGACATCATTGGCGGGCGCAATCGTGCCACTCGCCGGTGTGGCCGCGTAGCTGAAGACGCTCAACACCGAGCCGGAGGGCGCTTGCAAGCGCTGCTGCTCGCGCAGCGAGCGCGTCGAACCCTGCAAGATCGCACGTACATCGATCGACTGCTCGCGGGTCAACAAGCTGACATCGATGGTGGCGTGGCGCAGCGTGACATCCTTGTAGACAATGAAGTTGCCGGTGTACGCGCCCGCCTCGATTGCAATCTCGTCGCCGGACATCGCCATGTTCAGCGCCTCTTGCAGGTTGGTGAAACGCAGCGCGCCGGCGTCAGCCACACAACTGGCGCAGACCGTAAGCGTTGCCGGTGCGTACTCGACCGCGCCAGCGTCGCAGGTTGCGTCGCCCGACCGTTCGCGCCCGCGCTGATCGACGCCAACCGTGCAGCTTGCAATGTTCACTGCCGGGCTGTCGGCGCCGATGGCGCGCGTCAGTGTGGGTCCGCCGTTGTCGCGCAGCGGACCGAGCAACGGATCGGCGCTGACCGCACCGGGCAGACAGGTGTTGTTGTGCGCAATGTTGCCGCCGCCCGCCGCGATCGCCCCAGTGCACTGACCTGATGTCGGAGCGCTGAGGATCGAGGCCGCGACTGTCGCCGCATTTGCACTCTCATTCTGGATAATCACGCCGCTGTTGCCTGCAATCGTTGCATAGCGGATGCCAAGCGTCCCCCCAGCCCCATTCTGGATCACGCCGCCGCTGCTGGCGGTGTTCGACACGATTGTACTGTTGACGATCTGCAACGAACCGGCGTTGTAGATCGCGCCGCCGTTCGCTGCGCGGCTGGCGTAGATTGTCACCCCGTCAAGCGTCAGGTCGCCGGCATTGTCGATGGCGCCGCCGCGCGCCGCCGCGCCGTGACGGATGTTGAGCTGCTCGATCGTCACCTCGCGCCCGGCTTGAATCTGGAAGACGCCGCCATTGCCTGCGCCGTCGCTCGTCGGCGGCAGCAGGCTGCCTTGCACGTAGCCCATATGCGTGCCCGGCGTGATCTCCTCGAAGAAGGGGCCGCGGATGGTGACGCTCTTATTGACGACGACACTTTCGGTGACGACGCCGTTGATGATGATCGTATCGCCAGTCTGCGCGCGGTCGAGCGCCTCGGCGATGGTCGTCACGTCGCAGCGCAGCGGGTCGCTGAACTGCGGTGCGCCACCCACAAAGCCAAGCAGCAGTGGTGCGCCACAGACGCGTTGCTGCTCCGAACCAAGCTCCACCGCACCCGCATCGCAGCGCCAATCCGCCGGCGGCACGACGACGCCTTCCTGGCGGATGCCCAGGCTGGGGCGGATACGGTTGCGTTGGTCAACCAGATCGAGTCCGGTGAAGTTCGTCTGGCAGACAAAATTCGGCATGATGTCGACGATGTTAGGGTCAGCCGCCGGCTTGTGCGACAGCGTCGGGCCGCCGTTATCGCTGAGCGGCTCGAGTTGAATGTTCGCCACATTCTGGCTATCGTCGGCAGTCGCTCCCAGCAGGTTGCAGGTCAGATCGCTGATGCGGTTGTAGCCGCCGTTAGAGCGGAGCGGCTGCGAGCCAAAACAGTTGGTCTGCCCCGCCGACACCGTCACAATCGACGCCAGCACCTGCGTGTTTGTACTGTAGTTCGCTACGCTGCCGCCCGCCGCTGCGCTATTATTGGCAATCGTGACGAATCGGAGATCAGCGCTTCCCGCCGCCTGGACAAACAAGCCACCACCGGTGCCGCCTACGTTCGAGGAGAGCGTCGTATTCAAGGCAGTCAATGCGCCTGCACCGATGAAGACGCCAGCGCCAAAGCCAGCTTGATTGTTGTAGATTGACGAGCGCTGCAGCGCAGCGGCGCCACCCGCCATGTTGAGACCGCCGCCCATGCCTGCAAAGGTGAAGGGTGCACTGTTATTCGCCACTGTCGATTCGGTGAGCGTCAGCACACCAGAAGAGCGGATGCCGCCGCCATTGGCGCCAGAGGTGTTGGAGAGCACCGACGATTGCGTCACCGAGAGCACGCCCGCATTGTAGATGCCGCCGCCGTGAGTTGGCGCCGTACTGCCTGTCACCTGCGTGCGAAGCAGACCTGCAACCACGCCGGACTCGACATAGACGGCGCCGCCGGAGAACCAACCGTTGCCATCTGTAATTTGCCCTTGCAGCGCAGTTGCGTTGCCATTGGTAAGCGTCAGGTCGCTCACCTGTACGCGCGCTGTCCCGCCCAGATAGAGGACGCGACCGGCTCCGGCTGCGTTGAGCACGGTGGGCTGGCTTTCTGGGTTGAAGATGGTGAAAGCGCTGTTCCAGCCGCCTTGCAACGCCAGGTTCGATGTAATGAACGCAAGCTGCCATCGGTTGGAGCGCAGTTCAGCGCCTGTGCAAACACCGGCGATGCGCACTGTGCCGCCAGCCACACCCAGGGAATCGACCGCCGTCTGCACAGCCAGACTGTTCTCGCTGCGGAAAACGGTCGTCCCGTTGTTGGCAAAACAGACCGGGTTGAGTTCCACCGCGCCGACGTCGGTGCGCCCGTTGGCGACACGCGGTCGACCGCGCTGATCGACAGCGCCCGATTGGTTGAACGCCGGGTCGCCGCGGTCGAGCGCTGGGCTGTCGGGCTGCGGCCACATGGTCAGGGTGGGGCCGCCGTTATCAGCCAGCGCGCCGAGACGCAGATCGGTCACAACCTCCGCCATCCCGCACGTCGCATCTGTAGACAGATTGTATTGGTTGACATTGACCGGCCCAACGCAGTTGCCGCCGGCGTTGTTGCCGACGATTGTGTTGGCAACCAGCATACTTCCCGACAGCGTTTGCGCCAGCCCGCGACCGAGGCCGGACGGGCCGTTGCTGCCACCGTTGCCGCCGCCGCCAGAAGCGCCTGCGGAACCAAGCGCTCCGGTTCCGCCACCGCTGCGACCACCGCCGCTTCCACCGGCGCCGCCATTGCCGCCCAAACCACCGTTGCCAGCCACACTGGCGTTGTTGCCAACGATAGTCGCATGGCTCACGTTGACGGCGCCAGCATTATTGAAGAGTCCACCGATGCCAGAACGATTGCCGCTGCCGCCATTGCCACCTTGCCCGCCGGTTCCGCCGTTGCCTGCGGGCAGTGCAGCCACTGTATCGCCACCCCTGCCGCCAACACCGCCAACGCCGCCTCTACCACCGCTGCCACCAGCTCCCGCAAAGTTAGCGGTGAGCGTGCTGTTGCGCACCGTCACTGTGCTGCCGGCAGCGTAGATCGCGGCGCCATCGCCAGCAAGCCCACCAACTCCACCTGCACCGCCCAGTCCACCAGTCCCACCGTTTCCGGCAGAGAAGAGAAATCCGCCATTTCCGCCGCGACCGCCTGTGCCGCCTGTACCGCCGATGCCACCAGTTCCACCGTTCCCTGACCGGTTATTAGTGAAGGTGCAGCCCTCGACTGTCAGCGGAGAAATCGTCATGATCGCGCCACCACGACCACCGGCGCCGCCAGCGCCGCCGCTTCCGCCGGTTCCACCGGTTCCGCCACTTTGTGCACTAACCAAAAAGCCCTCACCAGCGCCATCGGAGCCGGTTACACCGATCGCACCACGGCCACCCACACCGCCATTGCCAGCCACGTTGTTATGAAGCGTACTATTGCGAATGGTGAGATTGCCCGCATTATAGATGCCGCCCCCGTCGTCGCCCGCTCTGCCGTTCTCGCCGTTGGCGCCTGCTGTTGTAGCATCTGCACCTGCAGCGCCGTCAGGGGCGCGCCCGCCGGTGATGATCAGATTATTTAACACGACGGTGGTGGATGGGCGCACGAAGACGACGCGCCCCACGCCGAGCGCATCGAGTGTGGTCGGGTTGGCGCGTGGATCGGGCGTGTCCCAGTTGCTGGTCGAATAACCGCCCTCGATGGTGATGTTCTTGTTGAGGTTGAGCAATTGCACCGAGCCACTGCGTAACTGAGCGCCGGTACACGTTCCCGCCACTCTGATGGTCGCGCCGGGCGTGGCGGCGTCGACGGCGTCCTGCAAGGCAAAGGGCGCCTGCGGCGAGCTTGAATAGACGACGCCGTTGGGCAGCCGTGCATGACAGACGCCCACCACACCGATGGCAAGGTTGCGCACCTCGCCGCTCACCAACGGACGCGAGTAGAGCCGCACATCGTCAAGTGAGCCACGAAAGAAACTGGAAATGTTGGCGATCAGGCGTCCAATGACCAGATTGCCGCTGCGCCCAAGGTAATCCGTCGTCGGCGTGTCCTGCGCAACCAGCACGCCATCTCGATAAATCTGGCGCAAGTTGGTCTCATGGTTGTAGGTGCAGGCCCAGTGATGCCAATCTGTGTCGGTGTAGGCAGGCGTCACCAGATCGTTGTTCCAGAAGCCGCACGAGAAGACATTGGTGTCGCGAAAGCCGATATGCAGCCCCAAATTGGTCGAGGCAATGCCGCGCCCGATGATCCAATCGGCGCGATTTAGCGCCTCGCGCCGCGCCCAGAATGCGACCGTAAACGAGCGAATCGAACCGGTGGGCATCGTCACCTCGACAAAGTCGTCAACGCCGTCGAAGCGCATGGCGCTCGGGTTGTCGAACTGGATGGCGGGTGGCGTGGCTGCCGTCCAGGTAGGACCATTGCGCAGCACGCCGGTGCGCCCAAACGCCGAGAGGTCCGCCGTCGTCGCGCCGCTGCCCTCGTTGAGAGGCCAATAGCCGACAGGACGCATGGTTTCGTTGGTCGTCCCAAAGAGGCGCAGCAGGCTCAGTCGCGTCTCGCCAGCATCGCCGAGGAGCGCATCGCAGATTTGTACACGCCAGGCGCCCTGCGCGTTCTGGCCGACGAAGGGGCTGAGCGGGTTGGTTGGACGCACAAAGCGGCGTGTTGGCAAATCAACGTTGTCGTTGGCGCCATTGTTGATCGGATTTACGGCGTCGTCCGCCAGACGCACATTGAAGTTGTCAAAGGGATCGCCAGCGCTGGCAATCGCAAGCACCGAGGTGCCGGCCGGCGAGATGATCGTGACGCGCACGTCGCCGCGATAGGTGTGCGTCGCCACAAACTCGAATTCCACCCTGCTGATCGTGAAATCGTCGAAGAAGTTCAGGGTGTAGACCAGCGGCGTTGTACACGGATAGTTGGCTTCACTGAAGGCAACGCGCTGATCGTTGAACTCCTCGATCGGCGTGCTCTGAGCGCGTACGACGGCATTGCCAGCCATCAGCGCCGCCGCGCTCACGGCCAGGGCGAGCAGCAGGCGCGCGACGCGGCGAATCAGGCGATCCGTGCAGAACAATGCGAATTGCTTCATGGCGTTGTCCCCAATCTGGCGAACAGTGAGACAAGTTGTCGGCGTTCCGGTTGTGCGATTCGTGCGGCTGCCAGGCATGGCGCACTCTCCTCTAGTCGTACTCCTGTGCTTGCAGGTCTTCAGCCATCAGCACATGCTGGATCACAAAGTAGCCGCGTGCAGTGATGGCGTTCTTGTGAATGCCCTGCACCACTTCCTTGTAGAGGCCGCCCCAGGTCATGCCGCCCCAATCCATTTCGAGCGCCATTTCCGCCGCCTCGGCGCCGCTGAAACCGGGCGGATCGTCGGTCAACGTCAGCCCGATGCGACGCTGCACCGCGTACGATTCCCACAGATGCGGCGGCACGGTGTTGAGGTCGATGGCAATGAAACGCGCGTCCAGATTGTCGTGGTCAGGATGATATTTGTGCTTGTAGGGGTTGAGTGGGTCGTTGGCGGCAATGGCGATGGCAAAGTTGAGCAGCCTGCCTGGGTCGGTGACGCGCCCGTTCGCCGCCAACGAGTCGGTGAGGCTGAAGGCGGCGCTGCTGATGCGTTGGCGTTCGTCAAAGCGATAGTAGGGCAACAGCTCGACGCGGCCGTCGGCGCCGACGCGCAGGATCACGCGGTAGCGGAACTCACTGCCGCTGCCGTCCGCCAGCCGCGTCGGCGCGCCGATCACGACCTCGCCGCACGCCACTTCTTGTCCGGCGCGCTGCACGACAATCGCGTAATCGCTGCCGCCGCCCAGCAGCAGATCATCCACTGCCAGCCCTGGGTTGATCGCCGCACGGCTCAAGGAGGCGGTCAGATAGCCGTTGATGGCCTGCCCGATCACCCTACGCTGTTGGAGACGGTCGCTGCAGCCGCCCGGACCGACTGTCCACAGCGCGGCGTCGTGCACCGTCACCAACCCCAGATTCAGCAGCGGCTCGATGCGTGCGCCGGTGGCGTCCTCGAAGGGCAGCGTGTACGGCGGCGGCAACACCTGCTGAAGATAAGTTGCGGGCGTCACGGCGGAAACGCCATCAGCCGTGACGGTCACCTGGACCGGAACGGCGTTGGCGGTTGTTGTGCTTGCGCCTGGAATTAACACGTTGAAAGCGCTCGTGTAGCCGGCCGGTGAGCTGAAATTCAAGGAGTATGTCCCGGCGCCGACATTTTCAAAAAGATAGAGACCCTCGGCATTTGTCTGCTGCACACCGATGCCGACCAGTGTGACGGAAACACCGGCAATGCCGGTCTCATCGGCGTCGCGCTGGCCGTTCTGGTTGGCGTCGACAAAGACGTAGCCCGCCACATAGGGCACGGTGGCGGAGATGGGCGTCGGCGCCGTCACCTGGTCGGGCGTGGGCAGCGCCAGCGTCACCGTCACGGCGGTCGCCACGCTGCCACCGGTCACAATCTCTTGTAGCTCCGCCGCGCCGCGCACACCGGAGAGATTGCGCTGGCGCAGCGCAATGGTCAATGCACCCGCTTCGATGTTGGTGGCGCCGAGCCGGCTTTCGCTCACGTCGTTAACAACCACCTCACCCACCCACAGCCCCGCCAACGATAGCCCGCTGGCAGAGACCGGAACCAGCCAGCGCACGCCCAAGGCCGGCGCGGCAATTGAGAGCAACGCCACGCCATCACGCGGCTGCTCGGCGGAGAGCAGGGCGAAATCGAGCCGCACGGCGTTATTGGCCGGCGCCGTCACCTGGGCTGGCTGTGCGCGTAGCTCGGCAGTAATCGGCGCGGTCATGCGCAGCGCCACGCCCGCGCCGTCGAGCAGCGCCACGGTGAGCGTGACCGGCTGCGTCGTCAGATTCTGCACCTGGAAGTTGCCGCTGCGTCTCCCTAACCCGGAGGCGAAGGTCATGCCGTCGCTCAACAGCCCGGCAAGATTGACCGGCGCCACGAAATTTTCCGGCGCGCTCGATGTCGCATCAAAATAAACAAGATACGCTTCACCGTAACGAAGTGTATCGGTGGGCATAAGCGCCTCCCACTCGCCACCCTTGCTCAAGCGATAGACCTCGGTCAAAGGCGATGCGCCCAAATAGCGCTGCACGGTCGGCTCAGCGCCGGGCAGCAGTGGAAAGCCGCTCAGGTTGTACGAATCCTTGACCCAACGCCGCCCCGCCACAACCGGTTTGCCCACTACGGTTAGCGTGGCGCCGCCGGTGAAATCGTCGCGCAGCTTGACCAGATAGCCGGTGTTGGCGTAAAGCGTCAGCAGGTCGGTCAGGAACGCCTGCGATTCGCCGTCGGGACCCAAAGCGCCGGGGGCAAAGTAGCGCTTCCAGCCCGGCTGATCCCATAGCCCTTCGGCGGGGTTGACGATGAAGTCGACGCGCGAGACCGGCACGTTCCACGTCCACACGCTCTCCAGACAGTCGGTACAGGTGAGAGTGGCAAAGACCGCCTCCAGCGTGCTGAGTTCGGGCGCGGGCGGCAGCGGGCCGGCGCCGTCCGGATCAACCAGCGGCGAGGTGTTGATCGGATCGACCTCCAGATAGATCGTGTTCCAGCCGGCTTGCAGCGTAAAGGTCTGCGTGAGCATGTCGCCGCTGGCGACAACGGTCGCGCTCGCCGGCTGCGCCTGCTGCACCGCCACGGGGCTGCCAGCCGCCATCGCGTTGGCTTGACGGCTATTCAGCCAAACAATATTCAGCAAAACAGCGGCAAAGAGTGATGCAAGCAACGTAAAGGTTAGCCCAGCAATGGTTCGCTTGCCCATATCTTGTATCTCTCTCGTCAATAGCGCCAGCTGCCATAGCAACTGGCATTCCGAATGCAAAAACGGTGCATGGCTACGGTCATCCGAACGTAGTTACGGAGACGCCACCACCGGAAGAAAAATCGCAGCAGCGCCGCCAGGGGTAGGTGGCGTAGGTGAACCGGCCGTCGGGGTCGTTTCGGGTGTGGTGAGCGGGGTGGGGATCGGTGAATTGGTTGGCAGCGGTGTTGCGGTGGGTTGCGGCGCTGCTTCGAATGCGATCTGGCTGTCTTGGGTTGTAAATGGCGACGCTGCGCCGTCCGAATTGGCGAAGTTGGAAACTGTTGTGCTCAACGGCGTTGTCATACCGACGGCAGCCGTGCCGGTGGCAATCCAGGAAACCTCAACCAGCATAAGCGGCGCATTAGCTGACGCCGATACGCCCGACAACGTCGCCAGGTTGAAACGCACGGCGTCGGCAATGCCGTCACCATTGCTGTCATACGTGAGATTGCATAATCCTACTGAAAAGGCAGCTCGATTGAGCCGACAATGCACGGGCGCAAGAACGGTGTTGTTATACCCGAGCTCCGCAGTCACAGCGCCGAGATTGACAACGTTACTGACGCTCACTGCCAGCGTCACGCTGATCCCGCCCAACGGCAAGACGCCGTTGGCGGCGCGCACCAAAGCCGGCGCCGTCTGCTCGGCTGCATCCGGTGCGCTCATACCTTGTGCAGGCGCAGAAAACAAGCTTATGTGCAAAGCCAATGCTAGAAATAACACGGCAGCTATCGAGATTGCGCCGAGTCCACAGATGCTTTGCAGTCGGGCGGCATAGACCGCAGCAACAATGGGGAATCGGTGTAAAGACTGGTCACGCACAGCGCTTGGCACTTCGCGCTCCTTTATCCAGCGATATCCAAGCAAATAAAAATAAAAATGTCGCGAATCGCTAGTTCAACGATTCCCATACTGTACAGGCGCGCAAAGACACGAAGGTGGTGGTGCGCGAATGTGATCGGAGGAGACCCGAAAGAGATTTTACGGATAGCAAAACAAACAGGAGAATGACCTATAGGCCGTAGTGGAGGCAACTATAGCAAATCAGGTGACCAGTGTCAATCCCTTATCAAATGGCTGTTAGCTTACAAAGCTTACAATTTGCCGGCTGCGATGGCGCGTCACTCATTTTCTCATGCCCCTCCTCTCTATCTCCCCTTCACCAGATCGCTCTGCCAGCGCACCAGAATCCGGTAGCCGCCGTTCCAGGGCGCCTCGCGTGCAAACTGGCTGACCACCCCGGTCGCCTGCCAAAACTCGCCCTTCTTGACGTAGGGGCGCTTCCACGAGAGTGTGCTGCGCACGGTGACGCGCACCGGCTCCACCGTCGGATCATCAGGGTCGCCCAAAAAGATGCTGTCGCCTTGCCAGCCGGTGACGACGCCGCGCAAGGTGACCAGCCGGCCTTCGAGCGATTCGCCGATGTCGCCAACGCGCACGCGCAACGGCTGCAAGGGAGCGCCGCTTTGGATGCGCCAGATTTGCTCCGGGGTGTCGAGGAGCAATTCGGTTTCGCCGCGGAAGGAGTCGAGCTTGCCGCGCAACAGCACCAAATCACCCGCTTCGAGCGGTGGATAGTCGCCGCGACGCAGGTAGACGTTGATGCCGATGCCTGCAGTGACGCCGTCGCTGGCGATGTCGGCTACGTAGATGTTGCTGTTGAACAGACCGGGCGGCGCCACGACCACGGCGCGAAACTCCACGAACGCGCCAAGACCCGCCAGCTTGGATTGCGCAATCGAGCCGGGCGGGCCGCCAGCCTGACCGGCCGTCGCCTCGGCAGCCGGGTTGGTCTGTGGCTTGGGTTTCGACGGTGCAGCAGGCGCGGGTGGAGAACTGGGCCAGGGCGCAAAGTTGTTGGCGCCGGTGTTGGCATTGGCTTCGCCAGGCGTGGCGTCGGCGCCCCACACCCAATCGCCGCCATCGGGGATGCGCGCCACGCTCCGTCCGCGCGGCAGGCCGGCGTCCCAGGCGACGCGGTCGCGTTCGACGCCGGTGGGGTCAAGCAGTCGCACGACGCCGCCATCGTTGCGCAAGGTCAGGCGGTTCGCCCTGCGCAGCAACAACAGTCGTTCGCCGCCGCCGAGATAGCGTCCCTGTCCAAAGGTCATACGCCGCGCTGTGCTCTCGTCGTCGCCGTCCATCAACATCCAACCAAAGAGCGGCAACGGCAGCCGACCGGGGTTGTAGAGTTCGATATACTCGTCCTCACTATCGACCACGCCATCGCCGTTGTAGTCGTTGCGCGGCGCAGGCAGCACCTCGTTGATCAACAGCACGCCCGGATCGCCCGGCTCGACAAAGAAGGGCGCGGTCACGGCAAAGTCACCGTCGAACTGCGTAGCGACCGCAGTCAGGATGGCGCCGGGCATGGCGGGGATCGTCAACGTCCAGCGCCCATCGGCGTTGGGCCGGTCGAGCTGATGAATCGGGCGGCCATCTTGCCAGAGCGCCAAACCGGCCGGTTGGCCGCTGCGATCCCCATAAGTAATGTGGATTGTCACACGGTTGGCGGGCGTCAGTCGTTGCCCCATCCAGATGCGCTGACCACCTTCGACCTCGGCAACCATGGTCAGCCATAGACCGGGCGCAGTCGTCACCCAGCCACGGCGCGCCACAAGCGCATCGCGCACACCCATGGCGTCGGCGCCAATGACGGCGAGACCTGTGTAACGTGGCTGCAATTGCGGAGCGCCCTGCAAGTGGGGGTTGCTGTTGCCAGCGGGCAGCGACGGCGCGCCATTGCGTTGCCAGGCCGTGAACCAGTCCTTCATATTCGAAGGCGGCGAGCTCGAAGCCGAGGCGGTCAGCGCCGCTGCGCCGAAGTTTCCCACGCCGGCGACTGCCTGCCACGGCGCGTCGGCGCCGGCAAGGTAGGCGGCAATGGCAGTGCGCGAGCGGTCGGCGGGCGGCGCACCGCTATAGATGATGACCTCCTCTTTGTCCTCACGCCAACGCCAGGCGGAGATCGACGTGACGCCGTTGGGGATATGTGCGGGTTGAGTGGGCGACTCATCGGCGATTGCCACAAAATCGAGACCTTGCGCCGCTGCGCTTGCCAACAAATAATGCGGCGGCGCCGTGAAGCCCGTCGAAAAGTTGCTGGCTGCACCCAACGATCCCCACGCTGCCTGATACACATCGTCGAGCCTGATTATTTCGCGCGTTGCACTTTGCGGCAGGTTGAGCGACTCAAAAGGTTGCGGCGGCGCAGCCATGAAACGATGGCGCACGTCACGGCTGTTTGCAAAATCGGCGGCGGGCACGCGCTGTAAGGACAAACCACCCGGCGCCGACAGTACACCTGCCAATGAGAGCTTTGCATACGCTCCGTTCTTGTATGCAACGACGTCGGCCAGCAGCCCCGATGGATCGAGCAGCACAACTTCGTCGCCGGCGTCATTCAACGCCAGTGCGCCGCGACCGAGCGCCCGTTCGCGCACCAGGTCAGGCGTCAAATCGTCATGCGCTTCCCATTCTGCATCGGGCGAGCGCCCAAAGACTTCACGGAACACAACAGCGTTGCGAGCAATGACGAAAAGGGCGCCTGCTGAAAGGACGGCTTCATCGGGCAGGCGATAGACACCCTCGTTGCCGCCGGGCGTTTCGGCGTCGCCGATCATCCAGCCAGCCAGCGACAGCGGTTCGGCGCCGAGGTTAATCAGCGTAATGAACTCAGTGTCGCTGCCCTGAAAGTGCACCTCGTCGATCTGCAAGACACTCGCCTGGCTGCTGACCGGCCACATCTCCGGCAGCGGCGTCGGCGACACTGAAGGCGTGGGTGTGGGCGCAGTTCCAGAGAAGGGCCGGCCAGGGCTGCCTTTGTCGGTGTGAGTATCGCTCCATGTCGATGCGGCGACCGTCCACGCGGTTTCAGTGAGCACAATCCGCTCGAAGCTGGCGCCCTCAACAACGCGCAGAGCGGCTGCGCCTCCCCACGTCAACGCATCGATCGGCGGCTCAGACGACGCTGCACCAGGCGGGTGGAGCAATACGAATCCGCTGCTGTTGGCGAGCTGCAGTGACGTGTAGCGATAATTGGAGCGGACATAGCCGCCCAACGCGTCGGCGGCCCCGCGCGTCAGCACGACATAAGCGCCAGGCTCCACCCATAGATCGGCATCGATGACGTGTGTGCGGCTGCCGCTGGTCAACTGCCAGCCGCGCAGATTGGCACGCGTGGCGCTGGCATTGGCAAGTTCGATAAACTCACCGATAGCGTCATCCACCGCGCGCGGATCGACCATCACCTCACTCAACCGGATGAGCGGCGGCGGGCCAGCAATCGGTGTGGGCGTTGGGGTTGGCGTAAGATTGGCGGTCGCCCTGCCAGGGCTGCCTTTATCAGTGTGAGCAATGCTCCATGTGGTCGTAGCAACGACCCAATCGTTCTCCAACAGCGACACCCGCTCGAAACTACTGCCTGCAACCGTGCGCCGTTCGATGGATTGCCCCCAACCAAACGAATCGATGGGTGATTCGCTGCCCGGGGCATAAAGCGCCAGCGCTCCTGAAGAGTTGGCGAGTTGGAGCGCAGTGTACTGGTAGTCGGAGCGCACATAGTCGCTTAGTGCGGCAGCGCTGCCACGCGTGAGGACAAGATAATCACCCGACTCAATCCAAAGTTCGGCGCCGATGGTGTGGCTGCGACCTGCGCCATCCACCAACCGCCAGCCAGCCAGGTTGACGGCAGCGCTGTCAACGTTGACAATCTCGATGAACTCGCCGATCGCGTCATCCACAGCCAATGGATCGACCATGACCTCGCTGAGCCGAATCAACGGCGGCGGGCCGACAGTAGGCGTGGGCGTTGGCGTTGGGAAGATGCCAGGCGTTGGTGTGAGTGATCCGTCCGGCGTCGCAGTCGGTGTAGTCGGGATCGGCGCAACGTCGGAGAAAGGGGCGCCCGGGCTGCCTTTGTCAGAATGGGCGTCGCTCCACATCGACGCAGCAACGACCCAACTGTCTGTCATCAGCGCAACTCGCTCGAAGCTGCTGCCCGCCACGACGCGCCGTCCGATGGATTGCCCCCAGGCAAACGAATCGATGGGCGACTCGCCGCCCGGCGCATAGAGCATCAGCGTCCCCGAAGAGTTAGCGAGCTGGAGCGCGGTGTATTGGTAGTTGGATCGCAGATAATTGCCAAGTGCAGCGACGCTGCCTCGCGTCAGCACAAGATACTCTCGCGGTTCAATCCACACTTCGCCGGAGATCGTATGGCTGCGGCCAGCCCCATCAACCAGGCGCCAACCGGCAAGATTGACAGCGACTGTATCGACATTAGCAATTTCAATATACTCGCCGATCTCGTCGCCCACAGCCTGCGGATCGACCATCACTTCGCTAAGCCGGATGAGCGGCGGCGGACCAACGGTTGGCGTAGGTGTTGGCGTCGGGAAAATGCCCGGCGTGGGCGTCTCGACCGGCGTCGCTGTAGTTTCGGCTATCGGGGTTTCGATGACGGTTGGCGGTAAAGGCGGCGTCGCCGGCTGGCTGTAGGCGATTCCCGGGCTGCCCTTGTCGCTGTGCGCACTGTTCCATGTTGTTGCGGCGAGAACCCACCGGTTGTCGGTCAGATCGACGCGTTCAAAGCTGGCGCCAGCAACGACGCGTCGCCCAATCGCCTCGCCCCAGGCAAACATGTCGGTTGGCGATTCGCCGCCCAGCGCATAGAGCATCACCATGCCCGACGTGTTGGCAAGCTGGAGCGAAGTGTACTGGTGGTCCGAACGCAAGTAGCCGCTCAACGTTGTCGGGCTGCCGCGCGTCAGCACAAGATAACCACCCGGCTCGATCCACAGTTCACCCGCAATAATGTGGCTGCGACCTGCGCCATCCACCAGCCGCCAGCCGCTAAGGTTGACAGCGGCTGTATCGATATTGGCGATTTCGATGTACTCGCCGATCTCATCGCCCACCGCCCGCGGATCAACCATCACTTCGCTGAGCCGAATGAACGCCGGGTCAACGGTTGGTGTAGGTGTTGGCGTTGGAAATACACCGGTGGTGGGCGTTTCGGCTGGCGTCGTTGTCGGTTCGAGTGTAGGCGTCGCTGTGAAGGTCGGTGTGGGCGTCGCTGTGAAGGTCGGTGTGGGCGTCTCCGCGATTGTCGCTTCGGGCGTAGGTGGCCGATGGGTGAAAGCTATCCCAGGGCTGCCTTTGTCGGAATGAGCATCGCTCCAGTTTGTTACGGCGACGATCCATTCGCTGTTCATCAAATCCACCCGCTCAAAGCTGGCGCCAGCAACAACGCGTCGCCCAACCGCCTCGCCCCAGGCAAACGCATCGAGCGGCGATGCACCGCCCGGTGCATAGAGCATCACCATGCCCGACGAGTTGGCGAGCTGAAGCGAAGCATATTGGTAGTCCGAATGCAGATAACCGCTCAGCGCCGCCGCGCTGCCACGCGTCAGCACAAGATAACCACCCGGCTCAATCCATAATTCACCAACAATAGTGTGGCTGCGCCCTCCTCCATCGACCAGCCGCCAGCCAGTCAGATTGACGGCGACAACGTCGCCGTTAGTCACCTCGATGTACTCGCCGACCTCATCGCCCACCGCCCGCGGATCGACCATCACTTCGCTGAGCCGGATGCGCGGCGGCGGTTCGCCAGTGGGTGTGGGCGTGGGCGTCGGAAAGATGCCCGGTGTAGGCGTTTCGACTGGCGTAGGCGTTTCGCTCGGCGTTGATGTCGGTTCGGGCGATGCCGTCTCCGAGATGATTGGCGTTGGCGTTGGTTCAGGCATCGGGGTTTCTATAACAGTCGGCGTTGGCGTTGGCTGTGTGCCGGCGGCGGTTCCTGGGCTACCTTTATCGCTGTGAGTGGCGCCCCACGGCGTTGTGGCAACGACCCACTGATTGCCCACCGGATCAGACCGCTCGAAGCTGGCGCCAGCAACGACGCGTCGTCCAACCGCCTCGCCCCAGGCAAACACGTCGATCGGCGATGCACCGCCCGGCGCATAGAGCATCACCACGCCCGATGTGTTGGCAAGCTGGAGCGAAGTGTACTGATAGTCCGAGTGAAGATAGCTGCTCAATGCTGCAGCGCTGCCGCGCGTCAGGACAAAATAGCTGTTCGCCGGGATCACGACATCCTCAGCGATGGTGTGGCTGCGGTTTGCGCCATCCACCAGCCGCCAGCCAGAAAGATTGACAGCGACATCTTCGCCGTTGACAAGCTCAATGAACTCGCCGACGGCATCGTCCACAGCCCGCGGATCGACCATCACCTCGCTTAACCGAATCAGCGGTGGTTGAGTAGTGGCTGTAAGCGTTGGCGTCGATTCTGGCGTAGATGTCTCTGTAGCGGTCGGTATGGGCGTCTCGATTGGCGGAGCGGTCAGCGTTTCAGTCGGTGTGGGCGTAGAAGTGGGCGTCTCGGTCGGCGTAATTGTGATAATTTCCGTCGACGTGGCCGTGAGAGTTTCTGTCGGTGGAGATGTGGGCGTCTCTGTCGGCGTGATTGTGGGAATTTCGGTCGGCGTTTCCGTTGGCGTTTCTGTTGGTGGTGGTGTAGGGATTTCGGTTGGCGTCTCGGTTGGCAGAGGCGTGGACGTTTCAGTTGGTGTTTCAGTTGGCGTTGCGGTCGGCGTGAACGTTGGTGACTCAGTTGACGTTTCAGTTGGCTCGAGTGTGGGCGTTTCTGTCGGTGTTGGAGTGTCTGTTGGCGTAGGCGCCGGTGTGTCTGTGGGCGTCGCCGTTAAGGTCGGTGTATCTGTCGCAATCGCTGCACATTGGTGGGAGATGGCGCTGTTGCGCGGCATTGGTTCAGATCTGGCAAAGTCGATGCTGTTGTTGTTCGTGTCGTCGCAGCCGCCGTTGCTGCGAACCAGCGACCGCGTGTTGGACGCTGTCTGGGCAGCCTGGCCCTCAAATTCGTTGGCGTTGCCATAACCAAGCAGATCCTCAACGACGCCGGCGGCTCTTATCCGCACTTTGCCGCTGTCTGCCGCCATGTTGATCGAGGCGATCAGATCGGGCGACGGCAGTGCTACACCGTTGCTGCCGGTGTTTAACTGCACAAGCAGATAGGTGTATGGCGCGATGCTGCGCCCATCGAGTGAAACGCTCTGCCACGAGCCTGACGCCGCTGACGCATATTCCACCGTCCAGCCACTTAACCCGATGGTGCTGTTGGTTGCATTGAACAGTTCGATAAAGTCGGCGTTGTAGGGTGCGCCGCTATTGCCGCCGCCGCCATAGACCTGGCTGATGCACACGGTGCATCGATCCTGCGCCAACACGTCCGCGTGACGAACCATCCAAATCCCTGCGCTCATCAGCGCCACACAGATTGCCATCGCAAACAGGCGCGCACAACCAGCCAATAGTCTTTCAACCAGGTGCGCGCTTACGGACACAGACCCATTCCAGGAAGGCATCCAGCCGCCCCTCCTCTCGAGAGTAAATAAAGGGTCTCTTATGAGTTCAATTTGGCAGCAAAAAAATCAGTGCTTTGTGTATATTCACCGACGGCAGAGGGTGTTCAGCAATACGGTGATGTGGGGATCATACTAAAGATCGATTCAGAACAAATCCGACAGATGACGCAGACAAAATGCTGAAATCGCAGCGATGTGGCTGTGCGTCACATGCCGCGCTTGAGCGGATTGACGCCGACGCCTTCTTTGGTCAGAGCGAAGACCAGACGCAGCCCCTGGTCGCCTAACCGCTGGGGGCGAATCCGGCTGCCATGTGCACGCACAACGACATCAGCCAGCGCCAACCGCAACCGTGGCGTTTCCTGTGTCTGACTGCGCACATCATCTTCGCCAAAGAAGAGCTTGAAGGTGGTCATGGCGTCTTCGGATCGCTCCCCTTCATAGATATCGGTGATTTCGACCAAAGCGCCGTTGCGCTCAGGATAGGCGTTGAGTTTGACAGCCCCGCCTTTGGGCACGCGTTGGATGGCGTCGCCCACCAGATTGTTAAGTACGCGGCTGATCTGACGCACATCGATCGAGACCGGTGGAATGTTCGGTGCGCAGCGCGCAGTCAACTGAACATCTTTTTGTGCAGCGGTCTGCGCCAATTCCTCGACCGTAGTCTGGATTAGCTCGCCGATGTGCGCCGGTGTACGCTCCAGCCGAATGCCGGTTGCATCCACCTGCGCCATATCGCAGAGGTCGTCGATCAGGTCGGAGAGCACGTTGATATCGCGGCGGGCGATGCGCAGATAACGGTCGAACATCTCCGGATCAGTGACCAGCCCTTCGGCGATGCTTTCGACCATGGTGCGCGCCGAAAGCAACGGCACGCGCAGATCGTAGGCGATCCAGGCGGTCAGATCGCGGCGCAGGCGTTCGAGCTGGTGTTCCTTGCGGGCGGCGGCATCGAGTTTGGCTGCCACTGCGTTGAACACGCTCGCCAATTGCGCCAGCTCGTCCCCATCTTCCAGTTCAACGCGCACGTGATAACGTCCCAACGCCAGTTGTTCAGCGGCGCTATGCAATGCGTCGATCTTTTCCGACAGCACCGATGACTGCAAATAGCCAATCGCCATGACAATGCCCGCTGCCAAAACCATTAGCACGATTGCAACCGTGACATCGTAAAGCTCAATAAACAACAACTGCGCACCGATCCAGACTGTGAGTAAGCTCAGCAGGGCCGCCAGCAAAAAAGCGACGATCACCACGCCGCCGACGCGGGGAAGTCGATAGATTAGCCGCATACGGTAGGCGATGAATCCAACCACGCCTACAGCCGCAATTCCGACCGCAGCTACTGTCGCCATGATCCCTAGATCAATCGTTGTCGGGCGCGCCGCCAGCCAGAAGATCAGCAGCGTTGCCACATAAAGCGCCAGCAGCACGGCAACAAAACGCACATAGGGCGTTATCGAACGGCGAACAGGGTAGACGATCATGGCCTGCCTCTCCTGAAATCGTGAATGGTGCGTTTGTGCAATTTGCCAACTCGATTGAGCACCATGGTGCGTCGGCTTTTTAGGTCCCCACACTGATTGAGCGTGCATTGCGTTTATGATACAATTTATCGCCAGATTTCTTACAGAAAGGTATGGCAATGTCCGCAACGTACCTGGACGCCGAAGCGCGGCGCCGCACAGTGCTTGTCGTCGTTTTGAATAACAGCGCCGACTTCGAGCGCGCCGCCTGCTACGGATGGTATCGCATCCCTCAACGCAAGGCGCCGCGACGCATCGGCGCCGACTTCCTTGCATTTTATCAAACTGGCGCCTTTCGCAATCAGCCGGAAGCACAAACGATCTCGTACATTGCACCTACCCGCCGCTACCGGCTGATGCTGCGTCGCGACCTGCTGCCCGACGAACCTGACCATCCGCGCGCCAATGATTATTACTATCGCATCGACATCGGGCCGCTTGAGCGGCTGGCACGGCCTGTGCCGGCCACCACCTTTCGCCGCCTGACCTTTATCCACACGACGATGGCGCAGCTATTGGCGGCGGGCGATGTCAAGGAGTTGTTCCGAATAGATGATCCTTTTGACCGGCTATGGTCGGCGCTGCGCGAGCACAACCTGCGCCCTCTTAAAAATCGCATCATCGGCGAACGCCCAATTGACATCACACTGCGGGCGCGCGGCGGTTATCTTGGCAT
Source organism: Chloroflexota bacterium (assembly GCA_016861025.1). Classification (GTDB taxonomy): domain Bacteria; phylum Chloroflexota; class Anaerolineae; order Caldilineales; family Caldilineaceae; genus Caldilinea. The sequence continues at coordinate 338,763 of BOKO01000004.1, read as the reverse complement.
CAATTGTGATGACGAATCCACCGCCCAAGAGTCGCGCCCGACGTTGCTCACTGAGCGCTGGGAGTTTTTGCACCTTGCACCGGCCGCCATTTCGAGCGACCTTCCCGGCTGTCTGCGCCAGATCGGGGCGGCGCTGCTGCGGCTCGGCGGATCGATGCTGCACCAGCCGCCCGTGGCTGAATAAACTGCGCTGACGGCTGTCCCGGTTTCGTCGAAGGATGCACAAGCAAAAGGAGACGATTCATGAGCGCCAAACCATCTGTATTTGCAGTTGTGTTTGCAGCAATTATTGCGTTTGCATGGTTTGCGACCCAGGATGCGCTTCCCACCCAGGCACAGGAGCCGCCGGGCGAGACGATACCGCCGGTGTCCGTCTTCATGCCGATCATTGCCTACGAACAGGCGCCCACGCCGGAACCGACGCCCGCTCCCACGCAAACCCCGCTGGTCTACAACGCTATCCCGGTCGAACCGCCGCCTTCCGACCGCCCGGCTGCGCTGCACGGCGATCTGAATCTAGCGCTGCGCAGTTACATCACAACCACAGGTCATTTGGGTCTGGTCAACTATGGCGGTGACACTGACCCGCTGGCGCCGCAGATCGACGGCATGTTTGCACCGCCGCGATTGCCGGTCTTTCGCTCAGTGCATCAAGTGTACGACTGGGATTGGAACTGCGGCGCCGATGGCTGTCGCGGCGCGCCGATCACCGATTATCCGGTGACGTTGATCGAAATGGAGACCGCGCCCAACGAACCGCTCAGCCTCCCACGTCGCACGCCAAATATCTACACAGGCGACTTCAAAGCGCTGGTGCTCTACGCTGAGGAGCGTCGCCTGACTATCACCTACACGCGCCGCGACACGGCTGCCGTCGGCTATATGATCCATCTTGAAAATTTCGCCGTCAACCCCGGTTTGCTCGCACTCTATCAGGCGACCAACGCCGCCGGGCGTGGACAACTCCCGGCGCTGCGCAACGGCGAAATCATCGGCGTCGCCGACCGCGGCTCGGTCAAAATTGCCACACGCGACACAGGTCAGTTCCTCGACCCACGCGCCTGCAAAGACTGGTGGAGCGACTACACGGCGCAGTGTACGGTGCAGTTGCGAAGATTAGGAGATTGGAGATTGGAGATTGGAGATTAGGAGATTTGTTCGAGGCAGGGAGATCGTTTCAACATCTCTTAATCTCCAATCTCTCAATCTCCAATCTCTCATTCCCCCGCCACCCCCAACTCCGCCGCGATGCCTTGCATTGCCGTGAGCACGCGCTCGACATGCTCGTCGAAGGGGACGCCCAACTCCTCGATGAACTGCATGTTTTCGTGGCGGTCGATGGCGGCGGTGAAGGCTTTGTCCTTCCACTTCTTCTTGATCGACTTCACCTCGACGTTGCGCAGGTCGCGATCCGGGCGCACATACGCCGCCGCCTGGATCAGCCCGGTCAGCTCGTCGCATGCCAGCAGCGTCTTGTCGAGCAGCGACTCGCGCGGGACGCCCAGGAACGTGGCATGCGCTTCGACAGCGTGAATCAGCTCCGGCGGGTAGCCGCGTTCGCGGAAGAGACGCAGCTCGGTGCGCGGGTGGCCGTTGACCTGATCGTCCATGTTGGGAAAGCGTTCGTAGTCAAGATCGTGGAGCAGCCCGGTGATGCCCCACAACTCCTCATCCTCGCCAAAGTGACGGGCATAGGCGCGCAGCGCAGCCTCCACCGCCAGCATGTGCCGGCGCAGACTTTCCGACTGCACCCACTCGCAGAGCAGGGCATAGGCTTCGTCGCGGGTTGGAAGTGACATGAGGTAGCCTTTCTCCGAAAGAATAGCTGGATCGATAACGTTGACAAACAATAGCACCTGATTATACTCCAAAGTGGTAACTGCCAACGTTTTCGATTTCACAAACACCGTGACAGGTTTTCATGACATTTCACTATTATCCTGAAACCGACTCCCTGTACATTGAACTCTCAGAAGGTGACAGCACCGAATCGAATGTTGTCGCGCCGGGCATGGTGCTTGACTTCGACGAACACCATCGGCTTGTCGGTATCGATATCGACCACGTCAGCAAAGTCGTCAATCTTTCACGGCTGGAAGTGACTGCTCTGCCTGTGCAGTCACTGGCCGTCACCTAAGCCAGTCAGGCTACACTTTCATGCCCAGCGTTCCGATCAAGATCGTCACCTACAACATCCACGGCTGGCGCACCGCCGACGGCAAGCCGAACCTCGACGGCGTGACCGACGTGCTGCGCGCCATCGGCGCCGACATCATCGGGCTGAATGAAGTTTACTATCCGCGCGTGGTGCAAGGCGACGCACGACCGGCGCTCGAAGCGTTGGCGGCGCGGCTGGGGATGCACTTTGTCTTTGGGCCATGTCTGCGCTGGCCCGCCGAGAAGGACATGCCCGCCGACGCCTACGGCAACGCGCTGCTCAGTCGCTGGCCCATCATCGCCAGCTCCGCCCATCACCTGACAGCGAAGGAGGAGGACAAGGAGGGCGTGCTCGCCGGGCGCGAACAACGCGGGCTGCTTGAAGGGCGCATCCTGCTGCCGGAGGGGCGCACCTTCACCGTCTATGTCACCCACCTCGATCACAAGAGCGAAACTGCGCGCATGGTGCAACTGCGCGTAGCGCGAACATGGCTCGTGCGCGACCGCAACCGTCCACACCTGGTGATGGGCGACTTCAACGCCGTCAGCCGTTGGGATTGGCCGGAGGAGCGACTGGCTGCACTGCGGGAGCAGCCGACGAGTCAGAGCGGTGGGGCGGCTGGCGACGACGGCAAGGGGCCACAGGTGGTCGAGGCAATGGAAAAGACGGGCTATGTCGATCTCTACCGGCGCTTTGGCAAACCCGGCGGCATTACCTTCCCGGCGCAGGACTGGCCGATGCGCATCGACTATTTCTTTGCCAGCCAATCGCTGGCGCCGATGGTTGCAAACTGCACGATTTGGACAGAGAGCGACGGCGTCTCCGATCATCGCCCTGTGCTGGCAGAGCTGACGTTGGAGTCGGAAAATGATGCTCGCCGACCTGCCTGAACCGCTGCCCCCTGACAAGCGCCGTACAATTCACCAACTGGTCAACGCACTGGCGCAGACATCCAGCGTCGTCGCTGTGGTGTTAGGCGGTTCGTATGCAAACGGCGCCGCGCGCCCCGACTCCGATGTCGATCTTGGCCTCTATTATCGGCCCGATTCGCCTTTTCGCATCGACGACATTGTCCAGATTGCCCGACAGGTCGCCATCCAACCGCCGATCGTCACCGATTTTTATGAGTGGGGCGCGTGGGTCAACGGCGGCGCGTGGATTCACACGGCGTCGGGCAAGGTCGATTTTCTCTACCGCAACCTCGAACAGGTCGCCCGCACCATCGACGACGCGGAACAGGGCATCGTTCACCACGACTATCCGCAGCAGCCGCCCTATGGCTTCTACAGCGTCACCTACCTGGCGGAGACGCGGATTTGCGTGCCGCTCTTTGACCCGACCGGTGTGATTGCCGCGTTGAAGGCGCGCGTCGAACGCTATCCTGATCTGCTGCACCGCCGCGTTGTCGACGACAGCCTGTGGAGCGCCGAGTTCACACTGCTGCACGCACGCTCCTTTGCAGCACAAGGAGATGTCTACAACACTGTGGGCTGCCTGACCCGCGCCGCAACAAACCTGACGCAGGCGCTCTTTGCGTTGAATCGTCGCTATTACATGAGCGACAAACGCGCCATGCGTGAGATCGACGGCTTCGCAGCTGTTCCTGCTGGCTACACCGCTGCGTTGAGCGACATCCTCGCCACGCCCGGACACGATGTGCAGACGCTGACGCAATCAACGGCGGCGCTGGAAACGCTGTGGCAGCGCGTCGTCGAGCTGACAGATGGCGCCTATCGCCCCAAGTTTGTAATGGCATAGCATGGATCTCTTCGAGCAAGCCAACCAGGATCGCATGGCGCGCAGCGCGCCGCTGGCGGCAAGGATGCGCCCGCGCACGCTCGATGAATATGTCGGACAACAGCACATCGTGGGGCCAGGACGGCTGCTGCGTCGCGCCATCGAAGCCGACCAGCTTTCGAGCGTGATCTTCTACGGGCCGCCGGGCACAGGAAAAACGACGCTGGCGCGCGTCATCGCAAACACCACGCGCGCCCATTTCATCGCCATTAACGCTGTGCTTGCCGGCGTCAAGGACATCCGCGAGGCGATCGAGGAGGCGCAGAGCCGCGCCAAGCAGTACGGCCAGCGCACGATCCTCTTCGTCGACGAAGTGCATCGCTTCAACAAGGCGCAGCAGGACGCGCTGCTGCCGTGGGTCGAAAACGGTACGGTGATTTTCATCGGCGCCACGACCGAAAACCCCTATTTCGAGGTCAACAAGGCGCTCGTCAGCCGCAGCCGCATCTTTCAGCTCGCACCGCTTACCAAAGACGACCTGCGCGCCATCGTGCAGCAGACGCTCACCGACCCGGAGCGCGGCTACGGCGGGCTGAACATCACCATCGACGACGACGCGCTGGAGCACCTGATCGAGGTCGCCAACGGCGACGCCCGCGCCGTGCTCAACGCGCTGGAATTGGCGGTGGAGACGACGGGAACTGGAAAGTCGGAGATTGGAGATTGGGGACTGGAGACTGGAGATGCGCAGCGCAGCCAATCTCCAATCGCCAATCTTCAGTCTCCTAATCTCCACTTTCCCACTCTCCACATCACCCTCGCCATCGCCGAAGAGTCGATCCAACGCCGCGCCGTGCTCTATGACAAGGAGGGCGACTATCATTTTGATACAATCAGCGCCTTCATCAAGAGTTTGCGCGGTAGCGACCCCGACGCAGCGCTCTATTGGATGGCGAAGATGGTCTACGCAGGCGAATCGCCGCGCTTCATCTTCCGGCGCATGTTGATCTTCGCCAGCGAAGATGTGGGCATGGCCGACCCAAACGCGATTCAGGTTGTCAATGCCTGCGCGCAGGCGTTCGAGCAGGTGGGGATGCCGGAAGGGCGCTTTCACCTGGCGACGGCAGCGCTCTATCTGGCGACGGCGAAGAAGTCGAATACGGCGTTTGCGTTCTTTGACGCGCTGGAGCAGGTCGGCAAAGAGGCGGACAGCGGCGTGCCCAACCATCTCAAGGACGCCAACCGCGACAAGGAAGGCTTCGGCCACGGCGAGGGCTATCTTTACCCGCACGCCTATCGCGACCATTGGGTGGCGCAGCAATATCTGCCGACTTCGCTGCAGGGCAAAGTCTTCTATCAGCCGTCGGATCAGGGCTATGAGGCGGCGATTCGCGTTGACGTGGCGCGACGCCGCGAGGCGCAGCTTGCCGCCATGCTCGACGCTGAAGAGGAGCGCGGCGAAATCCTGACCCATTCGCCCAACGATCCGGCGCGTGAACGCTGGCTGCAGCGCACAATTTCCGGCGCAGGCGAGCGGCTGGCGCGCGTACGCGACCGCGTCCTCGACGCTGCGCGCATCCTCAACCACAGCACCGTGCTCGACCTCAAAGCTGGCGCCGGTCTGCTGACGTGGGAGGCAGTGCGGCGCGCGCCCGAAGGCGGCGTCTACGCCCTGGCGCGCAACCGCCGCGACGCCGACGCTCTGCGCCAGCTCGCCGAACGCTTGCCACAGGTCGAACGTCCGGTGATCATGGAAGGCAAAATCGAGGAATTGCCGCTCTTTCTAGCCCTGCAAACTGGCGGCGCGCCACCCCTCGCTCCTCGCAACTCGCAACTCCTTCGCTTCGACGCCATCGTAGGGCACAACGCCCTGATTGACGAGGCGGACAAGGGAGCGGTGTGTCGGCTGTTGACGGAACTGCTGGCGCCCGGCGGCGTGATCAGCCTGGCGGAGCGCGTCCCGCGCCACACGCAGCGGCTCTATGCGTTGATCGACCGCCGCCACCTTGCCGCCGACGTGGTGGAACGCTGGCAACAGGCGGAGGAAGCGATCTACGCCGACGCCGCCGATCCGCTGGTCAACTGGGATGAGCACGACCTGCGCGCTGCCTTCAACGCCGCCGGATTGACCGTCGCCGTGCAGAGCGAAACCGAAGAAACCGCAACGCCGATCACCGCCGCCATGATCGAACGCTGGTTCACGCCTGCCAGCGGCGGACGTCCCGCCTACATCGACCGGCTGGCGGCGCGGCTGACCAACACAGAAATCGCCGAAATCAAAAATCTGTTTGAGCGCCAATTGAGCGGGCAATCCGTGCCCTGGCAAAGCCGCACCCTGTTTCTCACCGCATTTTTCAACGATCGCCGCCCATCATGAGCGAACTTTCGATTGCCTTCCAGACCGATAAGCCGCTGACTGCCTACGCTGCGCTGGCGGCCGCCGCCGAAGCGTATGGCTTCGACGCCGTCACCGTCTACAACGACATGCTCTACCAGCCGGCCTGGCTGCCGCTGCTGGAAATGGCGCGGGCAACCTCGCGCGTCCGGCTTGGCGTGGCGGCGGTGAATCCCTTCACCTGTCATCCGATCAATATCGCCGGCAACATTGCGTTGATCGACGAAGCCAGCCACGGGCGCGCCTATCTCGGCATGGCGCGAGGTAGTTGGCTGGAGTTCGTCGGCGTGAAGCCATCGCGCCCTGTCGCTGCCCTGCGCGAGGCTATGGCGTGCGTGCGTCACCTGCTGCGCCGCGATCCCGCCCCGTTGCCTGGCGAGTTCTTTCCGCTGGCGGGCGGCGATTCGCTGCGCTGGCGGATTTTGCGCGCCGACATACCGTTTCTGCTCGGCACGTGGGGCGCGCAGACGATCCGCGCCTGCATCGATGAGATTGCCGAAATCAAAATTGGCGGGAGCGCCAACCCGGATGTGATTCCGCATTTTCGGCGCATCCTGGATGATCTTGACGCAGAGCCGCAGAGGGCGCAGCGGCTGCGCAGAGAAAAAAAGGACGTTAAGCAGGCGGAGCATCGCAATGTCGGGATCGTAATCGGCGCAGTGTCGGTGGTGGATGCGGATCGGGCGGCAGCGCGACAGTTGGCGCGGCGCGAAGTGGCGCTCTACCTGCCCGTCGTCGCCGAACTCGACCCAACCGTACAGATCGAACCGGAGCTGCTGGCGCGGCTCAAGGAAGCCGCTGAACACTACGACTTCGACAGTGCGGCAAACTTGATTTCCGATGAATTGCTCGACCGTTTTGCGATTGCCGGCGCGCCGGATGATGTGGCGGCGCATGTCGAAGCGCTCATTGCCGCCGGTGCATCACGCGTCGAGTTCGGCACGCCGCACGGGCTGACGCCGACAAAGGGGCTGCAACTGCTCGGCGAGCAGGTGTTGCCGCAGCTCAAACGCTAAAGTGTGGCACGGTGCGTCAGCATAGCGGTGGGATTGCAGAATTGCACCTTTTGTCTGGTATGATCAGGACTGAGCTTTGTCCGGGCGTCGTCGTTTCTTTGACGCTTGCGAGAACATATATAACATCGAGCAGACATTCTCCTTCCAGGTAGAGATCTGCCCCAAGCATTCAGGCAAAACATCATGCGCATCGAACGAATCGAGCTTCGCAAAATCCATCTTCCTTATGTCGCCATGTTTGAAACTAGCGGGTGGCGAGAAACGGGCAGCCATGCCATTATCGTGCGCATGGAGGCCGAGGGCATCGTTGCCTGGGGCGAAGCGCCGACCGGCGAAAGCCCGTTTTATAACGAGGAAAATCAAAAAACGGCGTGGGTGATCATGCAAGATTATCTGGCGCCAATGTTGATGGCGGCGGACCTTGCCAGCCCGTGGGATGTGACGCCCGCGTTCAGCCGGGTGCGCGGCAATCGCATGGCGAAAGCCGGGTTGGAGTTCACTGTGTGGGATTTGTTCGCCCGGCGCGCAGGGCGCAGCCTGGCTGATCTGCTCGGTGGCGTGCGCGACCGCGTTGAGGTCGGCGTCAGCGTTGGCATCCAGAAGGACATCCCGACGCTGCTCAAGGTCGTCGGCGGCTATCTGGATGAAGGCTACGCGCGCATCAAGCTTAAAATCAAGCCGGGGTGGGATGTCGAGCCGACGCGCGCCGTGCGCGAGACGTGGCCCGATCTGCGGCTTCAGGTTGACGCCAACAGCATCTACCGACTGGAGGACGCCGCACACCTGGCTGAACTTGATGCCTTCGACTTGCTGTTGATCGAGCAGCCACTGGCGCACGACGACATCTTCGACCATGCCAAACTCAAACCGTTGCTCAAATCGCCGCTTTGCCTCGACGAAAGCATCGTCTCGCCAGACCATGCACGCTGGGCGATCGAAATGAACGCCTGCGACATCATCAACATCAAGCCAAGTCGCATCGGCGGGCTGGGCGACGCCAAGCGCATCCATGATATGGCGCAGGCGGCTGGGATGCCGGTCTGGCACGGCGGCATGTTGGAGACGGGCATTGGGCGTGCGGTTAACGTTGCGCTGGCAAGTCTACCTAACTTCACCCTGCCTGGCGACATCAGCGCCAACGACCGCTATTTTGAGCGCGACATCGTCAAGAATCCCTTCACGCTCAATTCAGACAGCACCCTGACCGTACCGACCGGCGTCGGCCATGGCGCCGTCGTGGATGAAGATTATCTGGATGATGTGACGATCGAACGCTGGGAAGTGGGTGCATAGCGCCTGCGCTATAAAATCTGTTGTCCTAACAACGAGGCCGTCAGGGCCACCGCGACTTCGGCGGTGCGGTTGCCCTCATCCAGAATCGGGTTGACCTCGACGATGTCGAGCGAGCAAACTTTCTCCGACTCGGCAAGGATTTCCATCAACAGGTGCGCCTCGCGAAAGGTCAGACCACCCGCCACCGGTGTGCCGACGCCAGGAGCTATGCTCGGATCGAGCGCATCCATGTCGAGGCTAACGTGGATGCGCGCCATGCGGTTGAGGCGCGCCAGCGCGCGCCGCGCCACCGTCGCCATGCCTAACTCATCGATATCGCGCATGGTGTAGACGATGACGCCGCTGTGCGCCAACGCAATCCGCTCCTGCAGATCAAGGTCGCGGATGGCAATCATCACGATGTCCTGTGCACGCAGCTTGGCGCCCAATGCACCGAGGTTGACCAGGTCGGGATGGCCCAGGCCACTGAGCGCCGCCATCGGCATACCGTGGATATTGCCGGAGGGCGTCGTTTCCGGCGTGTTGTAATCACCGTGCGCATCGATCCAGATTACACCTAACGGCCCCCTGGCTGCCATGCCGCTGATCGTACCGATTGCGATCGAGTGGTCGCCGCCTAGAAAAATGGGAAACTCGTCCACTGCGCACGCGCTCGCCACATCGTAGATCGCACGGCAGGCCGCGGTCACCGCGCGCAGATGACGCAGACCGCCGCCCTCGGTCTCAACCCAGCGCTCCCTGCGCACATCGTCTTCATCGCGTCCGGCCACAGGAATATTGCCAATATCGTGCACCGTGTGACCAAGCTGCGCAAGCCGATCGTACAGTCCGGCGTAACGCACGGCGCTCGGCCCCATATCCACTCCACGGCGTTGCTGTCCCAAATCCATCGGCGCACCGACAATCTTGATATGGCGCGGGTGCAGATTGATCTCCATAACCGTCTCCTCAACTGTATTGTCGCTCCGACAAGTTTATTTAATCACAAGCAACTCACTCACCCCGAAGCGTTTCATTGGCTGCATCCCCTGTCTGCCGGAACATGTTGTCATGTTGTGAACGGTTTTACTATAGATTGCCGCTGCGTCCACACAAAGAGTACAATGGTTGCCAGACGCTGTCTGATCGTGCTCTGGCTCCAGTTATTCCACAATGACAGGATGGTGTGGTTCGGCGTTGATTTGTGAGATGTATGCTCTGCAGAAGCTGATCGATTTGAACGAATTCGGAGGGATGGGTGTCCAGGATTTTCCAGTTCAGGTGCGGCGACCAGGAGCGCAGCGTGCAGGTGACGCCTGTCGACGGCCAGTTTCACGTGTTGGTCGATAATCAGCGCTTTGAGATTGCCGTGCAAGCCGGCGAATTGGGCCGGCTTGACTTGTGCGTGGACGGGCGACGACAGCGCGTCTATGTTGCGCACCAGGGTGACCAAACCTACGTCTGGATCGATGGCGATGTGCATACGCTGATCAAGCCGGATTCGCGCCAGCGCCGCACACAAGCGCCAGGCCGGGGCAGTGCGCTCGAAGCCGCCATGCCTGGGCGAGTGCTCGACGTACTGGTGAAAGAAGGCGATGCAGTCAGACGCGGCGATGCACTCGTGTTGCTCGAAGCGATGAAAATGGAGCTGCGCATTCAGGCAAGCAGCGACGGCGTCGTCAACAAAGTATTGGTTCGCGCAGGGCAGGTGGTCGAACGCGGACAAAAGCTTGTAGAAATTGAGTAGACTATAAGACTGCGCGCGCCAGCACTTTGCGCGCCGCAACCACCATCGGCATATCGACCATCTTGCCCTCAAAGGTGAAAGCGCCGGCGCCAGCCACTTGCTGTTCCTCGAACGCATTCACCAGCCGCTGTGCGCGGTCGATCTCCTCCGGCGTAGGTGAGAACGCCCGGTTGACGATAGCTGTTTGATTGGGGTGGATGCAGGTTTTGCCGGTGTAACCAAGCTGACGGGCGAACCGGCTCTCGGTCTCCAGGCCGACTGCGTCATGAAAATCGGTGAAGACCATGTCGAACGCCTGCAAACCATAGGCGGCGGCGGCGGTCACGACGGCGCTGCGCGCATAGAAAACCTCCCACGCCGCCGACGTGCGTACGGCGCCGATGTCGCCAGCCAGGTCTTCGGCGCCAAAGATCAGCCCTTCCAGCCGCGGCGTTGCACGTGCAATTTCCTTGAGATTCATCACACCGCGCGCTGTTTCGATCATAGCGAACAGGCGAAAAGCGCCGACCTCCACTCCAAGCCGCTGCTCCGCCATTTCGAGCAGCCGGTCGACGGCGCGCAGATCGGCCTCGTCTTCAGCTTTGGGTGTAATGTAGCCGTCGGGGCGCCAACCCGCTGTCGTCTCGATCTCGTCGGGCGGCAGGCCAGTGTTGACATGATTGAGGCGCACCAACCGCTCGCGTGCGCCAAAGTCCAGCGTCCGCAGCGCCTCGGCGACCGTCGTACGCGCTTCCACCTTGCGATTTTGCGCCACGCCATCTTCCAGGTCGAGGATCACTGTATCGACCTCCCAATTCGACGCCTTCTGAATCTTCTTCATGCTGTCGCCCGGCATAAAGAGCAACGAACGTCGGGCAAAGCGCGTATTTTGAACCGCCATAACCGCTCGATCGTTTGTGCTATTTCAGAATTTGCTGCAAAAACAGCTTTGTACGGTCATGCTGGGGGTTGGTGAAGAAATGATCCGGTGCACCGATCTCAACAATCTCTCCCCCGTCCATAAAGACGATGCGATCGGCGACGCCTTTTGCGAAGCCCATTTCGTGCGTGACCACGACCATTGTCATGCCCGATTCCGCCAGCTCTTCCATCACTTCGAGCACCTCGCGGATCATCTCCGGGTCGAGCGCCGAGGTAGGCTCATCAAAGAGCATGATCTTGGGTTGCATCGCCAACGCGCGGGCGATGGCGACGCGCTGCTGTTGCCCGCCGGAGAGCTGCCCCGGATATTTGTGCGCCTGTTCCGGGATGCCGACGCGTTCGAGCAGCTGCATGGCGCGCTCCTCTGCATCCTTCTTTTTCATCTTGCGCACATGAATCGGCGCCAGCGTGATATTCTGCATCACGGTCAGGTGAGGAAAGAGATTGAACTGCTGAAAGACCATGCCGGTCTCCATGCGGATCGCCTCGATGTTGCGCACATCGTGCGTCAGCGGAATACCATCGACGATGATTTCGCCGCTTTGATGTTCTTCGAGCCGATTGATCGTGCGGATAAAGGTCGATTTGCCCGACCCCGACGGCCCGATGATCACGACCACTTCTCGCCGTTTCACAGTAAGGCTGACATTTTTCAGCGCGTGAAACTCGCCATACCACTTGTTTACATTCCTGGCGACGATGATGTCGGTGTCCTCTGCGTGACCTGCCATAAGCTCGTTCCTGGGTGAATAGGTGATTGAGAGAATGATTGGAAATCAGATTCAAGAATGAAGACTGGAGCCTCTTCGTGCAGCGGGCGCCGATTCTCCATTCCTCTCGATTATCGCTTGCCAAATCCTAATTTGCTCTCCAGCCTTCTGCTGGCAAAACTCATTCCATAGCTAAAAATAAAAAAGACAATTGCCACGAAAACATAAACTTCTTTGGCGACGCCGCCCGGCACGCCCAACCACTCTGGCTGTTGAATCACCGCCTTGCCTACGGCGACCAGCTCGAGCAGCCCTACCAGCGACACAAGCGATGTATCCTTGAACAGGCCGATGAATTGACCGACGATCGCCGGGATCACTTTGGTCAACGCCTGTGGAAGGATGATGAAGCGCAGGCTGTTGAAGCCGCTCAAGCCCAGCGCGTCGGCGGCTTCATATTGCCCTTTGGGAATCGCCTGCAAACCACCGCGCACGTTCTCAGCCAGATAGGCGGCGCTAAACATCGTAATTGCGGTCATTGCGCGCACCAATTGCGATGGATTGCCCCAGTTGCTCGGCAAAAACAGCGGCAACATCGTCATGCCCATAAAAAGCAGCGTTATCAACGGCACGCCGCGGATCAGCTCAATATAGCCAATGCAGAAGTATTTGACCACAGGTAGTTTGCTGCGGCGACCAAGCGCCAGCAACACACCAATTGGAAAGCTGAGCGCAATGCCGACTACAGCAAGCAGCATTGTCACCATTAATCCGCCCCACAGGTTTGTGTCGACCATTGGGGCGAACTGCCAGCGGATGCCTAGCCCAGGCAGGTTGACGCCGCCCATTAACAGCACAAAAGTGAGTGGCAGACTGAGAAACCAGGCGAGCGACAGCCATTTGCTTGCAAACGCAAAACGCAATCCAACAACATAGCCGAGCAACAGCAACCCCAGGCTTGCCGCCATCACCTGTTGCGCCTGCATTCCAATCGGGATGATCGCCAGGAACAGCAGCAGCGCAGCCAGGCCGATGCCCAGGTTGCGCATAATGCTGCCCCAACGCCCAGCGCTCAACCCGAAGAGCACGCTGACCATCAGCAGCACCACAGCGGGCTGCCACATCTGCGCCGCAGGAAAAGGCCCGACGGCAAAGAGTTTACGGTTGTCCCAGATAGGTTGCCAGAACGCGTTCAACGTCCATTGCACCAATCCATTGACAACAAAATAGAGCGCCACAAGTGTTGCGAGCGTCAAAATGGTGTTGCCGACGCCGCTGAAAAGATTGGTGCGCAACCAGCCGACGACGCCAACCTCCGAAGCTGGGGGTTTCTGCGCCGGGGCAGGGTGATTTGTGTTCACCCAATTCGTTGGACGAATATCTGTCGCCATCGGGTCGTTCCTTTGTCCTGCAACCGTCGTTTCTTAATCACCCGTTATCGCTCAACCAACGCCACGCGCTTGTTGTACCAGTTCATAAATAGCGATGTGAATAAACTGAAGGAAAGATAAACCGCCATCACCAGGATGATGCCTTGCACCTCGGCGCCAGTCTGGTTGACGATCGTGCGCGATACATTGAACATATCTGGGTATCCCACTGCAATCGCCAGGCTGGAGTTTTTCACCAGATTCAGGTATTGGCTGGTCAGTGGAGGGATAATGACGCGCAGCGCCTGCGGAAGCACAACCATGCGCAGCGTGTCGCCGGTGCTTAGCCCAAGCGCCCGGCTGGCTTCCCATTGCCCTTTGTTGACTGCGTTGATGCCGGCGCGCACAATTTCGGCAATAAACGCGCCTGTATAGACGACGAGCGCCAGCAACAGCGCCGCAAATTCAGGCGTCATGCTCAGCCCGCCGCGAAAATTAAAGCCCTGACGTTGCGGCTCACTGACTGCCAGCGGCGTGGGTGTGTCCCACTCCAGACGCACGGCCTCGGCAGGCAAGTCGATGAATCGAAAAGTTCCGTCTCCATCGGTCATGCCTGTGACGAGCACTTGGCCATCGCCATCGAAAAGCGTGATCGGCACATACGCCAGAGTGCGATCGACGCCAGGCTCGAACGCGCCGTTGCCGTTGATGTCTTCAAATAGCGTGCCGCGGTCGCCGCGCCGCAACTCATACGCTGTGGCGGAAGGCATGGCGGCTGACGAAGCTGTCACAAAATAGCCGATGACGGCGACCAATAGAAAGGCAACCACACCAACAAATACGCCGCTGCCGGGCGCGCCATCGCGCTCCAGTTGTTTGCGCCGCAGCCAACTCAGTAAGACGCCGATGACGACGCCTGCCAGCAACCACCAGTTCCAAACGCGCCCGGTTTCGGTGGGATAGATCCAGGTCAGATACATGCCGCGATTGGTCAGATACCCGAAATTGCCCAGTTCAGCCGCATCCTGGATGTTGGGCAACGTGGCGATCACGCCGACATACCAAAAGAGCAACTGTACGAGCAGCGGGGTGCTGCGAAAGATTTCGACGTAAACCATCGCCAGACGGCTCAACAACCAGTTGTTCGAGACGCGCGCGATCCCGGCGAACAGCCCAAGAATGGTCGCCAGAATCACGCCGACGACGCCTACGCGCAGTGTGTTGGCGATGCCAACCAGAAAGGCGCGGCCATAGCTTTCATCCGGTCGGAATGCCGGGCCTTCTGAGATTCCGAAACCCGCAGTCTGGTTGAGGAAGGTCCACGTCAGCGCACCGCCGGTTGCTGTATTGGCGGCGGCAAGACGAGTAGTCATATTGTTGTACAGGAACCAGCCGGCCAGAATCACTGCAACAAGAAAGATAATTTGTAAAATGATGGCAATTACGCGAGTGTCTCGATAAAACGGGGGGCGAGCATGAGGAAGAGATGAAGTCGTCATAGGCAGTGCGCTTCGAGTTGATGTAGAAACGCTATAGCTCGAGCGTGTAGAGATTGGAGATGCAAAGGATAGCCACCCCTCTGCATCTCCAATCTCCGGTCGCTGAGCGCCAGCGCTCTGCTCCTCAGAACCTGGTTTTACCGGAAAGGCGGCGCGTACAGAAGACCACCTTCGGTCCACAGCGAGTTCAGACCACGCGGCAGGTTGAACGGCGTATCGGGGCCGAGGTTGCGGTTATAGATCTCGCCATAATTGCCAACCTGTGAGATCACCTGAACCATAAAGTCATTGGGCAACCCAAGCTTGGCGCCCATGTCGCCCTCGACGCCAAGCAGACGCTTGATCGTCGGATCGCTGCTGCCCAACATTTCGTTGACATTCTGGCTGGTGACGCCGCTCTCTTCTGCCTCAATCAGGCCAAAGACCACCCAGCGCACTGCATCCGCCCACACCGGGTCGCCCTGGAAGACAGCGCCGGCCAACGGCTCTTTGGACATCGTGTCTTCAAGAATCATGTGCTCGTCGGGATTGGTCAGCTTGGTGAGCGTCGAGACCAGCCCCGATTTGTCGGTCGTGTAGCCGTCGCAACGACCTTCATCGTAGGCGCCGGCAGTCTTGTCATTGTCTTCAAAGACCACAGGCGTGAAGTCAAGCCCTTTGGAGCGGAAAACGTCCGCCAGATTCAGCTCGGTCGTCGTGCCACTCTGTACACAGACAGTGGCGCCATCCATGTCATCCAGGCTGGTGATGCCGCTATTTTTGCGCACCATCATGCCCTGGCCGTCGTAGAAGTTGACCGGCATGAACTCCATACCCACCTCGGCGCTGTCACGTGTGAGCGTCCATGTCGTGTTGCGGAAGAGCACATCGACCTCGCCGGAGCGCACCAGTGTGAAGCGATCGTTGCCGCTGGCGTAGCGATATTCGACGGCGTCGGCGTCACCCAATACAGCAGCCGCCACCGCCCTGCAGAAGTCCACATCAAAACCGCTGTAATTGCCGTTTGCATCGACGTTGCCAAAGCCCGCCACCTGATTGTTGACGCCGCATACAACTCTGCCGCGTGACTTGACAATGTCGAGCAGACTGCCTGCCTGCGCCGCAGGCGCCGCCGGTTGTTCCACCGCGGGCGCCGCCGGAGCGCTTTCGGCTGCGGGTGCAGGCGTCGCTGCGGGTGCAGGCGCCGGCGCGGCGCACGCTGAGTAGATGACGGCAATAATTAGCAACGAAATGCCAACCATCGTCAGGCGTTTGTTCATAGCAATTCTCCTTTACTCAAATATTTCGTGCTGGAAAAATCAAACAACACCATGATTAAGGGTGCACTGCTGTGACCGTTCATGGCAACGACCTCAACTCTATCTACACTGGGAGCAGACCTGCAACTGAAATTCACCTGCAGTGGACGCCAAATGACAGAGTGTATCAGGGACAATAACCAGACGCCGATGAATGTTTTATATACGAACGCTTCATCGAAATCGGCGCATTGTTGCGTTGATCGCCTCGTCGATCGTGATGTAACACAAATTGCATCATCGCGAGAAGGGCATGTATGCGTCGCCTGCTGTCATTTGTGAGTGTCACAACTGTCAATTTTTGGCGATGCGACTATAGCACGCTGCAAATCTTCTGTCAAATCAATTTTTCGTCAATGGTCCACTTCACGTGTGAGACAGCAAGATGCGGCGTCCGACAGAAGAATAAGGAACACCGGCGGCGTCCCCTGACGTTTGGTCTTCGTCGTTGCGTGCGCTATAATCTCTGTCAATTTGTTACGGCACAGTCCGCAGGTTTGGAGTAGATGATGTCACCAGAATTGATTAATACTATCGGCACCATTGTGGGCGTGCTGGTTGCTGCGTTGGGCGCTTTTCTCTTTGCTTTCTGGATTGCGATGGGCATCTGGACTTTCAACGATATTCGCTCGCGCACGCGCGACTGGCTTGTGATCACGCTGGCAGTGGCGTTGGTGCTGATTTTCCCGCTGATTGGATTTATTCTGTATTTGATGATTCGTCCCAAGGCGACGCTCGCCGAAGTCTATGATCGCGCGTTGGAGGAAGAAGCGTTGCTGCGTGAATTGGAAGAGACGATGACCTGTCATCATTGCGGCGTCCCTGTCAATGAAGCATGGGTCTACTGCCCGAACTGCCACAGTCAGCTTCAGCATTCCTGTCCGAGTTGCGGTAAACTGGCGCGCAACGAGTGGGAGATCTGCGTATTTTGCGGAGCGCCGCAGCCGCGCGCCGCTCGTCCCCAACTGCACAGTGCGCCTGCGGCGCCACAGTTGCAGCCGGTCGCATCATCTGCGCAAGCAGCGCCAGCCGCCGCTTTGCGCAACCCTTTCCGCCGTGAAGCTGCGCCACCCCCACCGCCAACAGTCACGCCTTTCAATGATGAGCCCGACGAAGCTGCTTATCGCCCGGTGCGTATGCCAGAATAGCCAACGCGCTCGGGGAGATACGCAATAGCGCCATCCCTATAGGAATCGCAATGGAAGATTCACAAGAAAAACAACCCTCCGATCAAACTACTGACAATGCCGCCAATGATCCAACGATCCTGCACACCTTGATCGCAGTGGATGCCGGGAATCCGCGCGCCGCCGCCGAAGCGCTATTCGCATGGATTCAGCAGCACGCTCAGTCAGGCGAAAGCGATCCAGGTGCAAGCGAAACCGACCCGCCGTCAACAGACTTGGTTGAATAGACGTGGTTGAATAACGGCAGCGCAACTCGCCAACAATCATTGAACCGAGAATCGATCTTGTCTGACACAACGCTTGCCACAGCAGACCATGTACGCCCTTCCTATGCTCGTCTTGCGCTGATTCTAGGCACGCTGGCGGCATTTGGCCCACTTTCCATCGACATGTATTTGCCGGCGCTGCCAACCATCGCTGTCGAGTTTGGCGTGACGACGGCTGCCATCCAGCAGACGCTCTCGGCGTTCTTCATTGGTCTGGCATTGGGGCAACTGTTCTACGGCCCGATTTCTGATCGGCTGGGACGGCGCGCTCCGCTGCTGTTCGGCTGCGCCATGTATACAGTTGTCAGCATTGGCTGCGCATTTGCACCCTCTGTCGCCGGCATGATGGGGTTGCGCTTCTTGCAGGCGCTTGGCAGCTCGGCGGGCATGGTGATCGGGCGCTCGATCGTACGCGATTGCTTCGATGAGCGTGAATCGGCGCGCATGTATTCTCTGCTGGTGTTGGTGATGGGCGTCGCGCCGATCACAGCGCCCCTCATCGGGGGGCAACTGCTCGTTGCTTTTGGCTGGCGCTCGATTTTCTTCGTGCTGGCTGCATTTGGATTGCTCTGTTTTGCGCTGGTCTGGTTTGGCTTGAATGAATCTCTGCCACAAGAGCGGCGCACGCGCGAAGGATTGGGACATGCGCTGGTCGCCTACGCCAAGCTGCTGACCGATCGCCGCTATATGGGGTTTGCCCTGGCAGGTGGTTTGGCGTCGGCGGCGATGTTCGCTTATATCTCTGGATCGCCCTTTGTCTTCATTGAGCTGAATGGCGTGCCGCCGGAGCAATTTGGCTTTCTTTTTGGCGCCAACGCGTTTGGCTTAATCGCTGCTTCACAACTCAATCGCTGGTTGTTGACGAAATACACCAGTTTTCGCCTGTTGTTTACTGCGTTGAGCGTCACCGCCAGCGCGTCGCTGTTGCTCTTCAGCACGGCCCTGTTCGAGATCGGCGGCTTCCCCCTGTTGCTTGCGCTGCTCTTCATCACCATTGCGAGCACAGGCATGGTCGGTCCAAACGCAATGGCGATGGCGATGGCGCCCTACGGCCGCAGGGCAGGCAGCGCATCAGCCCTGCTTGGCGCCACACAATTCGCGGCGGGCGCTCTGGCAGGCGCACTCGTGGGTCTGTTAGCCAACGATACTGCGTTGCCAATGACCGGCGTGATTGCGCTGTGCGGCGTCGGCGCCTGGGTGATTTTACGGCTGGCGACGACGACGCACCCGCAGAAATCGCCTGCCAGGTGACCGCAACGGGCGCCGGCAAGGTCTACACTTCACATGGTCAGTAACCTGCGACGAACGCCAATTTGAATTACGCCCGTTTCACGTCCACAATTTAAAAAACCAGAAATAGCTTCGGGCAGACGCCATTCATAGACGCCGCTTTCATTCACCCTCCGCAACTGGGGTGTGGGTCGGAGACGGTGCGACCGGCGTTGCCGTGGGCGGTGGGGGCGTTGCCGTGGGCGGTGGGGGCGTTGCCGTGGGCGGTGGGGGCGTTGCCGTGGGCGGTGGAGAGGTCGCTGTTGGCGGCGGTGTTGAGGTGACGCTGGCGCCGCTGGCAGATTCCGCCAGGGTGGGGGATGGCTCCATCGTTGGCGGTGCAGTTGGCGCCGTTGTGTTAAGCGGCGTTGGCGTTGCTGCACTCTGCATCGGTGTTGCTGTCGGCGGCTCGGCGCTGGAAGCGGTGGCGGTTGGCGACGGCGCTTCTGCGGGCGATGATCCACTCTCGGCTGTCGGCGATGGCGTCGGGGGCGGCTCTGTCTGCTCGGTCTGAATTGGCGTTGCTGTCGCCGGCGCTGGCAGCTCGGTTGCCGAAGGAGTGGCGGTGACGCCGGGTTCGGTTGGCGCTGCAATTTGCGTCGGCGTCGAGGGTGCAACCGGCGTAACTGACTGCGCTGGCGTCTCGGTTTCAGCCGGCGGAAGCGCAGTTGGCTCCGGTGAGGCGGACTCCGCTGTGGGCGCAAGCGTCGGCGCGCTGGTTGGCGGCGACGGCGTGTTGGTCGGCGTGACAGGCGCAGATGTGGGCGTCGGTGGAATGACTAGCGTGGGGATGGCTGTCGCTAATGCAGGCGGCGGCGCAGACGGCACCCGCCCCAGGATCGTCATCGGTGCAAAGATCGTCGTGCCTGCACGCACACTGCCATCGGTCAGACAGTTGACGCGCCGCAATTCCGTCACCGAGGTCTGAGATCGCGTTGCGATCTCGCTGAGGCTCTCGCCGGGTTTGACAATATATGCGACCCAGTTGGGCGCCTGGATGCGCTGGCAATGAACGCCTGTAACAGGCGCTGATGTCGGCGTCGGCGTCGGTTGCGGCGTCGGCATTGCCGGGCTTTGCAGGACGGTCAGCTCAATGCCTTGCACGACGTTGGCGGCGCCAGGGACGACCTGATAACGAAGCAAAACAGTGGCGCCGGGTTCGAGCGTTCCATCGATCGCGATCGGGAACCAATCATCTGGCCCTGCACCGGCTGGCTGGTGCCAAGGGATGACGCGTAGATCGCCGATCAACAATTGGTCTTCATCAAAACCCCGAAACTGCTGGATCGATTCAACGGAAACCGGCGTGGCATCCGGCGTTGCTTGAAGCTGCTCCGCCAGCCGCGCCACGTCGCCAGCCAACGCGCGATCCACCAGCCAACGCGCTTCGGCTTTTTGCTGAACCGGCGCCGTTGCGACTCCCTGCTCCAACATCCACACCCTGACGGGATAGACCGGATTGCCTGGCAGCGATTCTTTGGCTGCGACGACTACAGTGGAAGTCAAGACATAGACCATGGCAAGCAGCAAAGCCAGCGGCGCAAACCGCATCACTGGGGTCGGCGCCGTCCAAAGTCCTGCAAATTGACGCCACCATGTTCGCGGTTGCTTCTGGCGTCCTGTTGCGCGCGCTGCGATGGCTGGCTGCGGTGATGCGGCTATGTTGGCGGCGCCGGGCGCACTCTGACTTGCCTCGAATTCGGCGCGTAGCTCGGCGGCGCGTTGCGCAAAACTGATGCGCGCTGCGATTCGGTTGAGCGGCAAAGGCTGTGGTGGGGTAATCGCTGCGACTTGCTCCGCCAGCTCGACGACAGCCAACAACGCCTGCAACTCGGCGCGCACGTCGAGCGGATAATCCGCTATGATCCGCTCGACTGCCTCCCCGCTTTGCAGTCTATCAGCCGCTTCGGCAAAATACTCTTCAACAGACATAGGCGTCATCAACTTGCTAGAGCACTCCATACAACATTGAGCGCAGCGTCGCCACGGCGCGGTATTGCAGCGCTTTGATTGCGCCTTCGGTGCGATTCATCATGACAGCCACTTCGCTGATGCTGTAGCCCTCCAGAAAGCGCAGGCTCACGACCTCCGCCTGCTCCTCCGTCAGCCGTCGAATCGCCGAACGCAGCCGTTCTGCGTCCAATGTGTGTGCGACCTTGACCTCAAGCGGTTCTTCGCCAGAGGTCAACGGTGATGCTTCTTCCAATTCCACAGCGTCGTGCTTTCCTTTTCGCCGATAGTGATCGATCACCAGGTTGTGTGCGATCCGGTACAACCACCCAGAAAATGAACTGTGCCAGGCTTTTTGATCGCGTATCGACTCCAGCATTTTAAGAAACACTTGCGAAGTGAAATCTTCCGCAAGCGCCTCATCTCCAGTTCGCCGGAAGATGTAATTGTAGATTTTGGCTTCGTATCGATCATACAGTTCACTCAAAGCCGCTTCATCATATTGCATTGCAGCCGTCAACAACACCTCTTCACTTGCGTCTGCGAACGACGCAGGTGACTCCGGTTGAGATGTTTGCAAACGCCCTTTGAACATGATGACGATGATCGCTAGAAAAAATAACGGCCAATTCCGCCGAGCGGATCTTTTAGTGCTTCTTTCACACTTGAGCGTTGTATTTGGATAGGATACGACGATGCAATCGGCATGGCGGGTCGATGAGGGGTTTGCACAATGAGAGTGATCGGGTCAATGATTATGACGTCGCCTTTGTTTTGTGATAGACATCGACAATTCGTTGCACGGCAGTGACATTGGTGAATATCGCCAGAACCCACAAAACCGGCGTCATCCACCCGGTGAGCAAACCGACAATCAGAACGATGATTCGCTCTGTGCGCTGAAAGAAACCCTCTTTGCACTCGATGCCGACTGCTTCGGCGCGTGCACGCGTGTAGCTGACGAGCAAAGAACCGGCCATTGTGCACGCCAGCAATAGGACAGCGGTTGCACCATCTGGCTGGCCGGCGTAATAGTAGATCAAAGCGATCAACGTCACAGCTTCGGAGTAGCGATCCATGGTGCTGTCGAGGAACGCCCCAAAGACAGTCGTCTGATCGCTGTGCCGCGCCAGTGCGCCGTCCAGCGTATCAAAGAGCGCAGCAAAGATCAGCAGAACCCCTCCCAACAAGAAATTGCCCGTCGCCAGGACAAAAGCAACCACAAGTGTCAACAGAAAACCAATCACAGTCAGGGCATTGGGGCTGACGCCGGTCAATGCCAACCCGCGCGCAATATGAGCTAAAGGGCCGGCGATCCAATCACGTCCATATTTTGAGATCATAGTTCCTGCTTTTGGAAAGCGCACCAACATAAAACGAATGGTAAAGTCATGTTACTCGCGCGACCGGTTTGCGTCAAACAGGATGCGCCAGAATTGGGCTGGGGTCAAAAAAAGAGATGGCAGCCCCAAATGAGCCGCCATCTCTCGCCATTCACTCAGAGTGTGACGCTGTTATCGAGCGATCACTGGCATCCACAACGCCTGCGACGCACAAGCCAGCCGGATCGGTGACAGGCTGGCAACCGGGCTCGCCGGGTTGCGCGGGTCATTCCCAACCAACAGCAACACGGTCTGCGCAAAATCCGTTGTGCGCAGCGTCGGGCTGATCGTCAGCGAAATCGTCGTGGGCACGATGTTGTTGGGCGACGAAACCGAGGTCACCCAAGGCGTGTTGGAGGGCCAGGTGTTGCTCATCACGGCTGAAGCCAGCACCTCGTCATTATGCAGCGCGACCTGCGCGCCTGTAGCGTCGGTCAGCAGCATCTCATTCTCTGCAAGCTCGATGACAAAGAAATTTCCTTGCAACGATTCAGAGACCTCCGCCGCCGCCGCAGGAGGTTGCACCACGGCGGTGAACGTCGTGCCCGGAACACCGACGACGTTCAGCGTCAGCCTCTGTTCAGTAAACGGCTCCTCGCACGGATAGTAAAACGCCGTCGCACTTTCCGGCGAGGTCCCAAAGGGTGGGAATTGCACATCGACGGTCACTGGAATGACGAAGGGGCTATTGACCACATTGGGTGTGGAAGAAATGATCGTGATGTTTGCCGTGAATTGATTGCCCGCGGGCAACATCCTGGCGTCGATCGTGTAGTTCAGATTCAAGACGCCGCCGTTCTTGCCGGGCATTGCGCCGGCAACGGGCGTCACCGTCAGCCAGGTGGTGTTGCTTCTCGCCTCAAAATTGATCGGATCATTGGTTGCGACGTTCTGCAGGCGGATCACACCGCTCTTGGTAAAACCAAAATAGGCGATCTCTTGCACCTGCGCCGGCGTTGCGCCGATCACGGGACCCGTGATGAATCCGTTGCGATCCAGGTCTCCGACGACGAGGTTGCGGTTGTTGGTGCGCACGTTGATCTCTTCGAAGCGAGCAGAATTGTGCGCATCGGGATACCAACGAATTTTGTTGTCGCGCATGAGGATAATCTCGTCGCGCCCGTCGCCGTCTAGGTCGCCCGTTGCCACCACGCGGAAGCCGTCATCTGAATCCAGAGGCAACCCATTCAGGAACTCTTGAATCACACCGTCGCCGCCGTCGTTGCGCACGATCAGGCGAATACACTCACCCGTGCAACGACGCAACATGATCGCTTCGGCGTCTTCATTTGCACCATTGATGTCCCCAGCGGCGATCACGCGCGGCCCTGGTGCAAAACGCTCGCCTAAGGCAAAATCGAGACGGAAGTTAACGTTGTCATATCGCCATACCTCGAATGTCGGATTGCCGGGTCTATTATCCTCCTTGCGCACAGCCATGACCTCAAGATTGCCGCCACGGAGATATTGACCAAATGCGATGTCGCGATAAGGTCGCGATTGGCTGCCGCCGGGACCGCTGATCTTGCTCAAGCCGGCATCCGGCCGATAGATGTTAAACTCACCTTTATCTTCATCGACAAATCCCACCTCATCCGCGCCGCTGAAGTCCAGGTTGCCGACCGCAACGCGATCCCATTCCTGATCGAAATCGCGTTGGGCATGGATCGTCCAATCCGCACCGGTGGGGTTCAAACTGGTCTGCTTGTAGATGACGACGCGCGTCTTGGCCCCGCTGGCGGCGCCATCTGAGGCGACGATCTGGCGCGAGATGCCAAACTCATCACCGGGAACATTTGGGTCGAAGTTGCCTGCAAACACCAGATCCGGTCGCCCCGGCAGCGGCATACTAAACAGTTGCTTCCACGGGATGCCGTTGATCTCTTGTCCTGGGATCGGCTCGCCGGTGGCGACAACCGGATCAAAGATCGCCAGTTCTGGAGGAATGTTTGTTCCTGGCGTGCCGCGCACTGCGACGATTTCCATATCTCCATCGTTGTCAAAATCACCCAATGCAATGCTGCGCCAGCCACTGGTCGGGCTGACCCACTGCACCTGCCTCTCTCCGTGATAGATGTCGACCACGCGGATGAAACCATCAGGATCGATGTAGACAATTTCCTGTCCTGGATCGGCGCTTGGCGTCTGTGACGTATTGTAAACTCGCCCTTCTGCAAACACCGGCTGCGGCGTAACCGGATTCATCGGCAACAGAGAGAGCAGTAAGACAAACAAAGCCGCAAGTCGGAGTCGCCGATGTCTGGCAACTGAAAGCATCTTTTTTCTCCTTTTTTTCAGTTGGTGACGGTGTTCCATCACCCCTTTACGAAACTGGCGGGAAACCACTGATTCACCTATGTGGTTCTCCACATAGAGATTGACTCAAGCCGTGACGTGCATATTACACGTTGCTAAAACGCGCAAAAAGCGGTATCCTTAACCGGTGTATTGTACACGTAAGCAACGAACGACCCAATAAAAACGTTCCTAACGCAAATAATCAAACCCAAAAAAATGGAGGCAAAACAATGAAAAATCCAATTCGAGTCAGCGTCACCGGCGCCGCCGGCAATATCGGCTACGCCCTGCTTTTCCGCATCGCCAACGGCGACCTATTCGGGCCAGATCAACCGGTCGTGCTCCAGCTGCTGGAGATTGCGCCGGCCATGAAGGCGCTGGAAGGCGTCGCCATGGAACTGGACGACTGTGCGTTTCCGCTGCTGTCGAGCATGGTGCTGACCGACGACCCGAACGTCGCCTTCGCCGGCGCCAACTGGGCATTGCTCGTGGGCGCCCGCCCGCGCACCAAGGGCATGGAGCGCAAGGATTTGCTTAGCGCCAATGGCGCCATTTTCACCGTGCAGGGCAAGGCAATCAACGACCACGCTGCATCCGACGTGCGCGTGCTTGTGGTTGGCAATCCTGCCAACACCAACGCACTCATTGCCATGCGCAGCGCGCCCGACGTGCCCGCGGAGCGCTTCACCGCCATGACGCGTCTCGACCATAACCGCGCCATCAGTCAGCTCGCCGGCAAAAGCGGCAGACCGGTGAGCGCAATCAAAAAGGTTACGATCTGGGGCAATCACAGCGCCACGCAATACCCCGACGCCTTCCACGCCGAGATCGACGGCAAACCCGCCGCTGCGGTCATCGGCGACGACGCCTGGATCAAAGAGACCTTTATTCCCACCGTGCAGAAGCGCGGGGCCGCGATCATCGAGGCGCGCGGCCAAAGCAGCGCCGCCAGCGCCGCCAATGCCGCCATCAACCACGTGCAGACCTGGCACCACGGTACGCCCGCCGGCGACTGGGTGAGCATGGCGATCCCTAGCACCGGCGCCTACGGTTCGCCGGAAGGCGTCATCTTCAGCTATCCGGTCACAGTTAAGGACGGCAAGTACAGCATCGTTGAGGGGCTGGAGTTGAGCGACTTTGACAAGCAAATGATCAAAGTCACCGGTGACGAGCTGCTGGAAGAAAAGACGGCGGTCGAAGAGTTGTTGGGGCTTTGATCACGCCTGCTCCGATCGAACATATTCTGGTCGAACACAATCGAGGGGCGGCTGGCCCCTCGATTGCCAACTATTGGGGCAGCGATTACCGGCGCCTCGACTGTCCTGCTCAGGCGATAGCCGCCTATGCGCCTATTTCTATAATGGTCATGATAGAAAATTGAGGCGTTCAATTCTAATTCAATTCTATCTGCCAAATTGACGGAAAGTTGCCAGAAGAAATCGGATCATGTACAATTTTGCACAATCCACGCAAGGCTGACCGTGGCATGGTTGGCTATGTCGAGGAACTGACAGCTTTCCTCTCAACATATCAGTCAAGGGCAGCGACCTGAACGGTGCGCTGCAAGCTACAAAAAGGGAACAGTTATGACGACGACCCCGGTAGCGCGATTTAGCGATCTGAAGCAAGAACAGGTCAACGAGCTTCTACATGACCACATTCAGGTCCCGGAAGACTTGCAAGCCAACGTCATGGTGACGACGTTGGACAAAGTCTACAACTGGAGCCGCAAATCTAGCATGTGGCCGCTGCTCTTTGGCCTCGCCTGCTGTGCGATCGAGATGATCGCCACCGCCGCCAGCCGCTATGACCTGGCGCGCTTTGGCATGGAGGTTATGCGCCCAAGCCCGCGCCAGAGCGACCTGATGATCGTCTCCGGCACGGTCACAAAGAAAATGGTGCCGGCGATTGTGCGCATCTACAACCAGATGGCTGAGCCGCGCTATGTGTTGAGCATGGGTGCGTGCGCCACGGGCGGCGGCCCCTTCAAAGAAGGCTATAGCGTGGTCAGCGGCATCGACAAGTACATCCCTGTCGATGTTTATGTACCTGGTTGCCCGCCCACGCCCGAAGCGCTGATCTATGGACTGCTCAAGCTGCACGAAAAGGTCGAACGTCAAAGCATCACCACCGTGCCGTGGTATCGCAAAGGCGCCAGCGAGTCGATCCCGGTTCCGGTGCTCGGCCCGGATATCTTCGACCCTCGCAAAGTGCAGATCATCAAGGAGCACACGTTGGGTTCGGCTGGCGCCGCCACCAGCAGCGCGGCGGGCAAGGCGCGTCTCCAGCCGCAGCCAATGCCCGAAGACGTCAAAGCGCGCATCCGCGCCGCACAGGCGAAATATCGGGCGCAAAAGCAGCCAGCATAAAATAGGGGGTCTTTCATGAGTGAAGCAACGATGGTCGCCACAGCCCCGGCTGTAGATTCTTCGCTTCCGTACAACGACGCCATTCCAGGCGCGGTGATCGGCACGTGGGCTGACGACACCGACAAGGCGCTTTTTGTTGCGCCCGACAAGTTGACGGCGCTGCTCACCCATTTGCGCGATAAAGAGCAGTATGACCTGCTTTCCAGCGTCACCTGCGTCGATTACTCGGCTTACAAAGGCAAGGCGCGCGCTGGCATCTCCGAGCGCTTCGATGTGGTTTACCATCTTTACAGCACAAAAAAGGGCGGCGGCCCCGTGCGGCTTCATGTGCGCGTGCCGGACAACGACACCGTGCCGTCAGCGACGGGCGTCTATCCCGGCGCCAATTTGCAGGAGCGCGAGGTCTACGATCTCTTCGGCGTCAAATTCGAGGGGCATCCTAATCTGCGCCGCATTCTGACGTGGGAGGGCTTCAACGGCCATCCGCTGCGCAAAGATTGGAAAGAAGCCTATTACGAGGAAGACGCCAAGCCCTTCAAGAGTCGCCACCCAACCGGCGGCTATCAGTGGCACGAAGACAAGCTGCCATGGGGCGACAACAACACCTATCCCGCCGGATGGGATCCCGATTCATGGCAGGAGCCGGTGACTTATGTGCCGGTGAGCCAGGCGCCCTATCACGGCTACGGCGAACTCGACACCGAATCGATCGTGATCAATCTCGGCCCACATCATCCGAGCACGCACGGCGTCTTCCGCATGTTGACGCGCGTGGAAGGCGAAACGATCCTGGCGCTCGAACCGGAGATGGGGTATCTGCACCGCAACCACGAGAAGATCGGTGAGCGCAACACGTGGCTGATGAACATGCCATTCACCGATCGTCTCGACTACATCAACTCGATGAGCAACAATCTGGGCTACGCTCTGGCTGTCGAAAAATTGCTCGACATCGAGGTGCCGGAGCGCGCACAATATATCCGCGTGATCATGGCGGAACTGACGCGCATCATCAACCACACCTGGTCGATCGGCTTCATCCTCAACGACCTGGGTGCGCTGCAGACGCCGGCGCTCTACGCCATCGAAGAGCGCGAGATGATCCTCGACCTCTTTGAGGAAGTCAGCGGCGCACGGCTGATGTGCAACTACATGCGCTTTGGCGGCGTTGTGCGTGACCTGACGCCTGGTTGGGAAGAGCGCGCCAAATACCTGGTGTATGACCGCCTGCCGCGCGCGCTCGACCAGCTCGACGAACTGTTGAGCGGCAACGAGATCGTCAAGGCGCGCGGGCGCGGCGTCGGTTATCTCTCGCCGCAAGACCTGATTGCGCTGAGCGTGAGCGGCCCGATGATCCGCGCGGCGGGCGTGCCCTACGACATCCGCAAGGCCGAGCCGTATTGCATCTACGACCGCTTCGACTTCGACATTCCAACGCTGCCCGAAAGCGACATCTACGCCCGCTATTACATTCGTCTGCTCGAAGCGCGCGAGAGCATCAAGATCTTGCAACAGGCGCTGCGCGATATCCCGCGAGGAGAGATCAACGCCTATGCATCCGCCACCTTGAACCAAGGATTTGGCACGATCATGGGCGGCAAGGGCGGCTACACCTTTCGCCCAGTCGAAGGCGAGGCGTACGCGCGCATCGAAGCGCCTAAGGGCGAGCTGGGATATTTCGTCGTCAGCGACAACAAGGCAAACCCGTATCGCTATCACGTGCGCAGCCCCAGCTTCATCAACCTCAATGCTTTGGGGCCAATGTCGGTCGGTTACAAAATCGCCGACGCCATCGTCATTCTGGGTGCGATCGACATCGTGCTCGGCGAAGTGGACCGGTAAGGAACTTCTGGAGGAATTTGCATGTTTGGAACCGGATTGCTCAAAGGACTCGGCGTTACGCTCAAACACTTTACCGATACGTTCACAGATGACCGCCGCAAGGAGCCGAGCCGCTATGAGGGCAGCATCCAGATTGACGACAAGCGGCGCATCATCGACCAGCCGATCACGCAGGAAGGGTTGCTGACCATTCAATACCCGGAAGAGCGTCGCCTGCTGCCGGAGCGTTTCCGCTACATCCCGATGCTGATCTGGGACACCGAAGCAGGCGAAGATCGTTGCACCGCGTGTGGCATCTGCGCCAAAGTGTGCCCGCCGCAATGCATCTGGATCGTGCGCGATATGGACGAAAACGGCAAGCCGATCACGCGCCCCGCCGAATTCTATATCGACGTGGCGGTGTGCATGAGCTGCAGCTTTTGCACCGAATTCTGCCCCTTCGACGCGATCAAGATGAATCACGACTACGAGCTGGCCGTCTATGACCGGTACCCTCACCTCGTCTATGATAAGGAAGAGTTGACCGTCCCGGTCGAATATTATGCGGCGCTTTGGCCCACGCAGTACGCTGCGGAAGAAGAAGTGCGCGCCCGAGAGAAGGAGGAGGCGCGACGCCGTGAGGAAGAAAAGAAGAAGGCAGCCGAAGCCAAAGCAAAGGCCAAGGAAGCCGGCGATGGCGACGCAGCCAAACCCAGGCGAACGAAGGAAGAGCTGGACGCGCTGAAGGCGCAGGCCGCGGCAAAAGCCGCTGCGGCCAAAGCAGGTGACGGAGGAGCTGCTGAAGCGCCTGCCGCCGATGATGCTGAAGCCGCCGCCAAGAAGGCGCGCCTCGAAGAAATGAAGCGCAAAGCTGCTGAAAAAGCTGCGCAACGCAAAAAGGAAAGCGGCGGCTGATTTTGTAGAAAATTGTCGGTGCGCAGGCTTCATTCGCCAGCCAACTTATGGTAGACTTAGCCAGATTTGCCGCAGCGGCAAATCTGGCTTCTATTTTGAGCACAAATCTGCATCGGGTGTGATGCATCTACGGCCAAAGAGGTTTGCGGCGCAGTTCAAGGAGAGAGAAACAATGAATATCACCTGGTACGGACACTCAACATTTGGCATCGAGGTGGATGGTGTAAAACTGGTCGTCGATCCCTTTCTAAAGCCCAACAATCCGGTGGCGCCGGTCACCGCCGCTCAGCTCGACGCCGACTTTATTCTGGTCACACACGGACATGGCGACCATGTCGCCGATCTAGTTGCGCTTGCCAAACGCACCGGCGCGCTGGTGATCTGCAATTTTGAGATCAGCAACTGGCTTGGCGCACATGGCGTCGAAAAGACAGCCGGACTGAACACCGGCGGTTCAGGCGTCTTTCCTTTTGGTCGCGTCAAGCTAACTATCGCCCATCACAGCAGCTCATTGCCCGACGGAACCTACGCCGGCAACCCCTACGGTTTCTTGATCAACTTCAACGACGGTCACGATGTCTATATTGCCGGCGACACCGCGCTGACCTACGACATGAAGCTGATCGGCGATGTCGGCGGCGTCGATCTGGCGATTCTGCCGATCGGCGACTTTTACACAATGGGACCGAACGACGCCTTGATTGCAGCGCAATGGGTGAAAGCCAAACATGTCATCCCTTGCCATTACAACACCTTTCCGCCGATTGAAGTCGATGCGTCCGCCTTCGCCAAACAGTTGATGCGCGAGGCTGGCATTGACTGCACGATCTTGGGCGTCGGCGAGTCGGTGTCTCTATAAAGGAAAGAGGGGCTGCAAGCATGACGACATTTGTGAGCCTGGCGGCGCTGCTCATTGCGCTGGTTGCGCTTGGCTATGCATGGAAACTACATCGCGAACTCGACAGCGCGCGCGAACGGCTGGACCGCTACAACCGCTCTCTCTTCAAAGTCGAGGAGTCGATTCGCACGCTGCGCGCAGAGATGGAAGACGCCACAACCCGACTACATGTCGAGATGTTGCGCCGCTCCGGCGATGCGCAGTTCTCGCCGCAGATGACCGTGCGCGAGGCGACGCTGCTGCACCCACAGGCGCAGCAGATTTTGGCCGGCTTCCACCTCGGCGGATGCAGCAGCTGCGCCGTTGAACCAGACGAGACGCTCGCCGAGCTTTGCGCCTCGCGCGGGGTGAACGAGAGCGTGCTGTTGGCGAATCTCAACCAGCTTCTTCGCGATGGAACAAATGGCGACAGTCAGCCGCAGCTGGTGAAGGTTCCCAATGTTCATCTCGACCTGGAGCTATAAAAGCTGTTTTTGTTGGAGGAAACCCAATCTATGTCGGATATCAGCGAATTTGGCGTCCATACCAAAGCCGAGCTGCTCTTCCCGGCGCACCTGATCCCAACCCTGCGTGAATTGCGCGGCGAAGAGTGGAAAGCGCTGATCGACCGCGTCGCTGCCTTGCCTGAAACCCATCCCGACAGCCTGGCTTTTGTGCTAATGATGATCGAGCTGGATGGCTGCCTGAAGTGCAATAGCAATAACTACAAATTTCTGCGCGGCTGCTATCTGTGCGCCACGCAGACGGTGCAGTCGTTCAAGGGCACCGATCAAGACCTGCTGGCGCTCTACGAGAAGGCGCGCCAGGAACTGGGCACGCACCTTCAACATGGCGTTCGTCCCGGCGTGCTTTCGCTGGCGGCGTGATGCAATTCGATCATCTGCAAAGTGCAAAGCGCGTCGCCATCGTTGGCGGCGGCGTAACCGGTCTCTCTGCGGCGTATGACCTGACCGCGCCAGCCGCCGCGGGTGGATTCGCTGTCACTGTATTGGAAGGCGCACCCTATCTCGGCGGCCTGGCTGCCGGCTTCAAAGGGCGGCCCGAGTGGGAATGGCCCCTCGAGCACTTCTATCATCACCTCTTTCTCTCCGACCGCGCAATGCTTGCGTTGCTCAACGAGATCAGTTTCAGCCACGCACTCAAGACCTATCGGCCCAACACTGCCATCCACACGCAGGGCAGGAACTACCCGCTCGACAGTGTCGGTCGCGTGCTTGGCTTCCCACTGATCCCCCTGATCGATCGTATTCGTATGGGCATGGTGATCGGTTATCTGCGCTATCACCCGGCGCGTCCATGGCGCAAATTCGACAAGATCAAAGCGGATGCCTGGCTGCGTCGTGCGATGGGGCGCACGGCGTATGAGGCGGCGTGGGAGTTCCAACTGCAGGGCAAATTCGGCGATTATTACCAGGAGGTGAATCTGGCGTGGTTCTGGGCGCGCGTGGTTGCGCGCACACCCAGGCTTGCCTATTTCGACGGCGGCTTTCAATCATTTGTCGACCATCTGGCGCAGAAGGTTTGTCAGCAGGGCGCTGCGATTCGCACGAGATGCACCGTGCAAGCGATCCGCCCACGCAGCGACGGCGGCTACGACGTGGTCGTCGACGGACGAACCGAACGCTTCGACGTGGTGCTCAGTACGGTCAGCCCTGCTCTGATGCAGCGACTCACACCGGAGCTGCCTGCCGCCTATCTTGGTCAACTGGCGCGCCTCAAGAGCATGGGCGCCGTTGTGTTGACGGTGGCGCTCGACCGCAAGCTGACCGAAGACATGTACTGGATTAGTCTGCCCAAACGCGAGGGAATCCCCTTCCTGGCATTGGTCGAACATACGAATATGATCGACCCCAGCCACTACGCCGGCGACCATCTGCTCTATCTCGGCGACTATCTGCCGCCGGAGCATCGCTATTTCGATTTATCGGCGGAGGAATTGCTCGACGAATTTGCGCCCCACCTCACCAAGTTCAACCCGGCGTTTCGCCGTGCATGGGTCACGGGCGCATGGGTGCACAAGGCGAAATACGCTCAGCCCGTGCCACCGGTCGGCTACCTGGAAATGATCCCGGCGTTGCAAACGCCGCTGCCCGGTTTGTTTTTTGCTTCCATGAGTCAGGTCTACCCGTGGGATCGCGGCACGAATTACGCCGTCGAGTTAGGGCGCAAGGTGGCCGCCATGATCGCCGAAAAGAAAGAAGGAGCGGTGAGTTGATGGTCAACGAACTGGCGTGTGATGCGTTGCTGTTCGATCTCGACGGCGTCTTGATCGACTCTTCGGCGTGCATCGTGCGCAACTGGCGCGCTTGGGCGGAGCCGCATGGCATCGACGTGGCCGAGATCATGAAGGTGGCGCATGGCGTCCGCTCGGTCGAGGCGATCCGTCAGGTGGCGCCACATCTCGACGCCGAGGCGGAGGCGGCGCGGCTGACTGCGCTGGAGCTGATGAACGCCGACGACGTCATCGCCATGCCGGACGCGCACGCATTGCTCGCTGCACTGCCCGCCGACGCCTGGACGATCGTGACGTCGGGCGGCGCGGATCTGGCAAAGGCGCGGCTGCGTGCGGTCGGGTTGCCGATCCCGACGACAATGGTCACGGCAGACGATGTGACGCAAGGCAAGCCGGCGCCCGAACCCTACTTGCTCGGCGCCAAACGCCTGGGCGTCTCGCCGGATCGTTGTCTTGTTGTGGAGGATGCACCCGCCGGCATTCAAGCCGGACGGGCGGCAGGCATACGGGTGCTGGGCGTCAGTTCGACCCACACGCGCGCCGAACTGCTCGAACAAGGCGTCGCTGCGCTGGTGGAGCGGTTGGCTGAGCTGACGGTTGCCAATTCCGGCGCCGACTTCCGGCTTAGTCTACGATGGTAAGATTCAAATCCAGGTCGAAAGGATAAATTCCTGTTCAGCCGCGCAATTTGCCGTTGACGTCGCGCTCGACGCGACGCACGATGCGTTCGCGCACTTTGGCGACGTCGGCGTCGCGCAGAACCGCTTCCTGGCTCTGGTAGGTGAGGCGGAACGCCAGTGACTTGCTCCCCGCCGGCAACGGATCGCCGCGGTAGAGATCGAACAGCTCGATCTCTGTGAGCAACGCGCCGCCCGCCGCCTTGATCGCATTCTCAACCATACGCACCGTCACCGACTCGTCCACGATGAAAGCCATGTCCTCCACAACCGGCGGATACGCGCTGATCGGAGGCATCGGCTCGTGACGCCAGTGGGGGCGCAGCAACCGCTCAATGCGCAGCTCAGCGGCGTTGATGCGCACGGTGGGCAGATCAAACGCAGCGCGCACATGTGGATGGATCTCACCGAGCAGCCCGGCGACTTCACCCTCGATCAGCACTTCGGCGCAGCGTGGCCCGAACGCACCGGTATTGGGAGCGCCGCGATATTCGATGTCTTCCGCCTTGAAGCCGAGGCGAGCCAACAGCGTCTCCACCACACCTTTGAGGTCGTAGAAATCCATCTCGGTCGCGTCAGCGCTGTAGAATCCCTGCGGTTGGCGCGGCCCGACCATCACCAAACTGAGACGTCGGTCTTCGTATGGCAGCGGTCCTTCGCCGAGTTCGGGTAGATAGGCGCGACCGATCTCAAACATCGCCAGGCGGTCGGTGTAGCGCAGGTTGTATTGCAGGTTTTCCAGCGCACTGACGAGTAAGGTGCGGCGCATAGCGCGGCGCTCGACTGCGATCGGATTCGCCAGCTCGATAAAACCGGCGCCATCGGCGCCGCCCAACAGCGCATACTCCAGCCTCAACCGCGCATGGTTTTCGGGCGAGGTTAATGCATAGTTGATTGTGTCCTGCAAGCCACAGCCGATCAAGATATCGCGGATTTTCTCTTCGGTTTCGACGACCTCGTTGCGATGTTGCGTCGGCAGCGTGTCTTCCATCAACGTGATCGGCGCGTCTTCATAGCCGATAATGCGCGCAACCTCCTCGATCAGGTCGGCTGGCATCGACACGTCGAGTCGATGCCAGGGGACGACGCATTCAAGCAGCGGTTCGTCTGCCTGGCGGTGCAGGGCAAAGGTGGCGGCGGCGGGCGCATCGGCGGCAGGCTCGGCGACCAGGCGCACCGTAAAGTCGAGACGGCGCAGGGCGCCCGCCATCTCGTCGAAGGACACCGGCATACCGAGGATGCGGCGCATGTCGCTGGCGGTGGCGTAGACGGTGACAGCGCGCTGCGGAACTGGGTAGGCGTCGGCGATGCCGGAGACGATGCGTCCACCCGCGTACTGCCGCATCAGGTCGGCGGCGCGGCGTGCGGCAATGTCGTTGAGAGTGGCGGGCACACCACGCGCAAATCGAAAGCTGGCCGCACTAAACAGCTTGAGCTTCTGGCTGGTGCGCCGATTGTTGATGCCCTCGAAGGTGGCGGATTCGAGCAGGATGTTGCGCGTGGCGGCGCTGACTTCGCTCTCTTGCCCGCCCATTACGCCGGCGATGGCGACCGAACCGAGCGTATCGGCGATCATGAGCATCTCGTTGTCGAGCGTGCGTTCGACGTCGTCGAGGGTGGTGAACTTCTCGCCATCGGCGGCGCGGCGCACGATGATCGTCGGCGTGGCGTCGCCAGCTTGCTGTGCGCGGCGCACAAGCGTGTCATAGTCAAATGCATGCAGCGGCTGTCCATATTCGAGCATCACGTAGTTGGTGATGTCCACCACGTTGTTGATCGGGCGCATTCCGGCTTTGGTCAGCCGCTCTTGCATCCACGCCGGCGACGGCCCGATAGTCACATCACGGATCACGATGCCGGTGTAGCGATTGCACAGTTCCGGCTCGTCGATGCGCACAGCTACATAATCGGCGACTCTATCGTCTCCTTCGGCGGACATCACGTCGACGGGCAGGTGCAGCCTCGCGCCGGTGAGCGCGCTGACCTCGCGCGCAATGCCAATCATGCTCAATGTGCGCGCCATGTCTGGCGTCAGGTCGAACTCGAAAATCTGGTCGCCCAGATAATCGCGCAGCGGCATACCGACCGGTGCATCTTCAGGCAAGATAATGATGCCTTCGTGCTCCTCACTCAGTCCCAGCTCGCGTTCGGAGCAGACCATGCCCGACGACTCGACGCCGCGAATTTTAGAGGGCTTGAGCTTCTTCTTAGGGCGCGGGCGTTGCTCGCTGTAAGCATCGACGAGCACCGCGCCGGCGCGCGCAAACGCAACCTTGAGAATGGGCAACGACTCCGCGCCGCGGTATTGATAGAGGTTGGGCGCGCCGGTCACGACGCGCTGCGGCGCATCGCCGCCAAAATCGACATCGACCAGCACCAGGCGATCGGCGTCGGGATGCGGCAACACAGCAACCACCTGCCCGACCGTGATCGTCTCCGGATCCCACCAGTCACCGACCTGATGGATGGCGTCGACCGCCAGCCCGGCCAGCGTCAGCCGTTCAGCCAGCGCATCGACCGGCAATGTGAGATCGACGTATTCCTTCAGCCAAGACAACGGCGCCAACATGAGTGGAAAACTCCTCAATGCTTATTTTTTAAAATGTGAATGGTGAATGGTGGATTGTGAATGATGAAGCAACCAGCGCATGGCGTGCGCCTCTTTCACAATTCACAGTTCATTGTTCACAATTCACAATTTGTTTTTTGCAACTAATTCTTCGTACACCAGATCGACCGCCAACGCACGCCATTGTCCCCAGCCGCGGCGGTCGCCGATCAGATTGCGCAGCTCGGCGCTTACGTCGAGCAACTGGCCGGGCAGCACAGTGCGAAAGGCGGAAATCTCGTCGTCGCGCACGCACTTTGGCTCTGTAAAATCGGTGCGGAGGTGAAAGACGTAGCTAACGAAGTGGGCGCGTTCTTCATAGTAATGAAATTCATAGGCAATTACGCCCAGGAAACGTTCGATAGTCACCGGCAGATTCGTCTCTTCCGCCACCTCGCGCAGCATCGCCTCCTCGACCGACTCCTCCCATCCGACGCCGCCGGAAAGAATACGGTAGATATGTGTTGGATAATGCGCTTTCGCGTGAAGCAGAATGCGCCCGGCAGGATCGGAGATCGCAAAGACGACCTCAGCGCGGCGGTCGCTGTCGGTGCGCCAGCGATAGTGGCGAATGTATTCGTCGGCGTGGACGATGTGGCTGCGCCGCGCTGGCTCTCCATAGCGGGCGGCAAGCTCTCGAATCTCTTCTTCCGAAATCATCGGACGGCGAACACGAATGTTCGGAGCGGACGAAGAAACCATTGTTTGCATCATGCTCCTGTTGCTGGGCGGCAGTCTGCGATTGAACAGCTACCTGCGTGCGGCGATATGTTCGACCGCCTCTACATAGGCGGGCTGAATATCTTCGGGTTTTGCGATCATCATGCGCAGGTCTTGCAACAGACCATCGCCAATGCCGTAGATCACGCCATGCACCGCCAATGCCTGTCCTCGCGCCCATGCGTCCTGGACGACCGTGGTCTGACAGACGTTGCGCACCTGCTCGATGACATTTAGTTCGCACAGCCGATCAAGACGAGCGTGGTCGTCATCCAGGTTTGTGAGCAAAGCGGCATGTTTTTTTGCGACGTCTTGAATATGTCGCAGCCAGTTGTCGATCAGCCCAAGCTTGCTATTGTGCAATGCCGCGTTGACACCCCCGCATCCATAGTGCCCACAGACGATGATGTGTTTGACGCGCAGCGCATCAACCGCGAACTGCATGACCGACAGACAATTCAGGTCGGTGTAGACAACGACATTCGCCACGTTGCGGTGCACGAAAATCTCGCCGGGCATCATGCCGGTGATCTGCGTGGCGGGCACACGGCTGTCCGAACAGCCGATCCAGAGGTACTCTGGCGTCTGCTGCTGCTTGAGCCGCGTAAAGAAATCTGGGTCCTGCGCTGTAACCTGCGCCACCCACTCGCGGTTTCGTTCAAAGAGATTTTGAATCATGCTCATGTGAATCTGCTCCTGGAAATGCATCGATCGCTATGTGAAGTATTTATACCGGCATGTTGCGTGACAAGTGTTGCGTGATTTGGCGTCTGGCAGCACACAAATCACTTATCACGCAACATCGTTGCACAGCAAGAAACTTTCCAAAGCTCAGCGCTGTCTGCGCTTTACAATTGCAGCGCCGCCGCCAGCAACCAACAACGCGACCGTCAACAACGAGATGATTCCACCAATGGTGCGCGGCGGCGTGTCTTCGTAGACGAGCAGAAGGTAGCCGCTGCCCGGCGGAACATCGACCGTCATCCGTCCTAGCGTCCCCTCCTCCTCAGGGATGATCGGAATCTGTTGTATCCGTTGGCCGTGCTCACCGTCGAGCAGATAGGCGTTCCAGCCTGGATAGTAGAAATGGTTGAAAACGATCGTCGCTGGCGTCTGACGACCATTGTAATAAAATATCTCCTCGCTGATTGTACTGTGCGCGACCGAACTGGCGCCAAATGTTTCATAGTCAAAGATCGAATAATCGAGTTTGGTGTCCACCGGCTCGACCGGCCCGCCTGCCTGATCCTGGCTAATGTAATAGTCCGCCATCGGGCTCCATGTCGGAATCTCCTTGACCCATGCCGTGCTGCCGGTCATCTCGTCAGCCGATTGCTGGAAGCGCATCAGGCCAGCCAGGCTCACCGGCCCTTCGGCAGGTTCGCGGATTTCGACGCGCAGATACGGATAGCTGCCAAGGATCAGCGTTGTCGTCAGCGCCAGCAACGGCAGCGACAGCCGTTGCGTCTCCGCCACGATCGAGGGATGTCCCGCCAGCGCAGCAAGCACACTGGTGCACAACGTTGCAATCACCAGCCAACGCCACGGGAACTGTGCGCTCTGTAAAAGGCCGCCAAGCAGCGGCGCCTCCCACAGCGCCGCCGCCGACACGCTGGCGATAAAGATCGCAGCCAGCGCGCCCACGCCAAAGAAGCCGATCTCCCAACGTTCCTGCCCAAGCAGCCGCCAGGTGAACAACACGCCGAGCAACGCCAGCGCGGCGATCGCCGCGCCGATCTGAAAGCTGATCGTGTCGTCCGGGCCGGCGACGCTGGCGCCAAAGCCCCACACCGGACTGAAAAACTGATGCCACTCGACAAAATGGCCGCGGTAGGCGTAACGCCCATCAAACCACTGGTCGACGCGCACATACTGACGCTCGGTGAACGCCGGCAGCCAGAAGACCGCGCTTAACCCCAATCCTGTCAATCCGCCCAACAAAGGTGGGATGCACTTCCTGATCCACGCACGCACCCACGCCCCACGCTCTTCGCCCCTCGCCCCTGTATACACTATCGTCAGCAGCAGAACATAGCCAGCCAGCAGCGGAGTAAAGAGCACGATCACCAGATTGCTCGTTAGCATCAACCCGGCGTAGCTGATTGCCAGCCCAGCCACCCATCGATACGCCGGGCGCACGACTGACTGCCGCGCTGTCCACAACACCAGCGGCAACCAGACAAACGCCATACTTTCCGCCAGGTTGGCGCGCACATAGAGATTGAGCAGGTGATAGGGCGTATAGGTGTACGCCAGCGCCGCCAACAGCGCCGCCGGTCGCCCCAGCCACGAACGCACGAACGCATACATTGCGCCAGCACTGGCGCCAATGCTGATCACAAAAACCGCCTCGACCGCATCCGTGAAGCTGAATCCTAGAAAATGGTGAAATAGCTCGCCCAGAAAATGGCTGAACGGACCATAGATGTTGAAGAAGGGATAGCCGTAGCCAAAGGCAAAGTCGGGACTCCAGCGCGGCCACCAGACGCCATCCTGCACCAGTCGATCGTACTCGAAGAGAAAATAGACATGATGGCGAGCATCGTTGGCGCCCCAAAAATAGCCGGGCAACAGGAAGGGCGCCACAGCAAAAATGGTGAGACCAAGCGCAAGCCAGAAAAAACCATCGCGCCACAGCGGTGGGTGCGCTTCAAGCATCTGGCTGCGCTGCGTTTCGAGGCGGCTCGACGCTTCGCTCTCCATCTCACCAGCCAACAACAGCTCATTTGCCATAGAACACCAGTTTGTCATCGTTGTCGGCAAGCGGCAGACGCGCGCCGTCGCGCCAGTCGTAGTAGCCAAAGTAGTAGAGCAACGGTTGGCGACCTTGCGGCGCGGCGGACAAATCGAGCGTATAAGCAGCGGTCAACACCTGACCTGGTCGCCAGCTTGTCGCCGGTTGCGCTTCACCCAACGGCTGCGCATCCAACTGTGCGACGACCTGCTCAGCCTCATCGTTGATCACCAACGCCTGGAAGAAGACATTGTAGTCCACATCCAGAGGACGCAGCGGCTGCCATGTCACCTCCAACCGCGCCGACGAGGACGCCGCATCCTCAGTCAAATGTGCACTGACAATCAGAATCTGGTTGTCGCCAAAGAGCGCAACCGGGCGCACGGCGGGACGCACCTGGGTGTAGTCTGGCATTGTTGCGCCGAGGCTGGCAAGTACAATAAGCGCCATCAGCGCGATCCAATATCCCGCCTCCGCCATCTCTTCAAAGAGCGCAGGCAGCAAAGCCAGCGGGGTCACCAACAACGGCGCAATCGCCAACAGCATCTGCCATGGATAGGTGAGCAGCGAATCGCCGCGCGTCAATCGCCACAGCGGCTCGCTTGCACTCAGCGAGAGCAGGGCGGCAACCGCCGCACCGCCGACGCTGAGCCAGAGCAGCCGGCGCAGCAATGGCGGGATGTCCGCTGTGCGCGTTGTTACGCCCCACACGGCGAAGACGCCTGCAATCAACGCCGCCAATCCGATCTGAAATGGATAGCGTTCGAGCACGCCGCCGTTGCTCCACAACGCGCCGGCGCCCAGATCAACGAGCGTATAGAGTTGCACAAAATTGGCGGCGAACGGCGTAGGCGACGGCGACGAAGTTCCCCACAGTGGGATCAAAGCGGCCAGCCCGGCTGCGGCGCTGATGGCTGCGATCAGCGCCGCCAATACATTTCGCTCTACAATCAACGCATAGAGAACCAGCATGATGGTGATCGCCAATGCCAGCCCGGCCTGAATCCGCCACATCCACAACACGCTCAGGATGGCGATCGCCGCACCGACAAGCGAGCGACGCTCGGCGTAGCTTACCAGCCCAGCCAACGCCAGCGGCGTCAACCCCAACATCATGGCGTCGCTGACGCTGCCGCGCACATAGACCGTTCCCAGAAAGATCGGCAGCAGCATGTACGCCAGCCCGGCCAGCCCTGCGCCACGGTCGCCGACGCGGTCAGCCAGCCAGGCATAGACGCCGCTGCCGCCAAGAATGAATGCCAGGATAAAGGTGATGCGAATCGCAAGGGTGGGTTCGACGCCGAGGCGTAGAAACGGCTGTGCGATCAGGAATGCGCCG
This sequence comes from Chloroflexota bacterium, assembly GCA_016861025.1. Taxonomy (GTDB): domain Bacteria; phylum Chloroflexota; class Anaerolineae; order Caldilineales; family Caldilineaceae; genus Caldilinea. The sequence goes on along the minus strand of BOKO01000004.1, from coordinate 297,974 downwards.
CTGCCCGTTCCGCGCCAGAGATCGGGGGCGGCGGCGACCGTCGCCAGCGCCGTCGGCGTCACACTCTGATAGACTGGGGCGAAACCTTCCCAGCCCTGCCAGTAACCGGGATAGAGAGCGGGCGCCCAGGCAAAGAGACCCAGCAACAGCACAGCCCAGAAGCCGACCCGCGTCGGCATGGATGCTTCCCGATTCATGGGGCGGATTATAGCATGGAGGCTCAAGAAGGGCTGAAAGCAGTGAATGAAAAGTGTAAGTCAGCGGCGGCGAATCTTCTTGCTCTCCATGCTGGCGTGGATATCGAGATAACGGAGCCAGCCGCGCGCGGTCAGCGGCCCAAAGTCATTGTGCGGCGCCGTCACATCGTCGCCGATGCGGGCGGCTTTCAGTTGATCGATCAGCGTCAGCGTGGCGCCGCGCGTTTCGCCAAAGAAAGCGCGCTGTTCGTCGAGCGAAAGGTCGGTTCCGGGCCGGTATTCATCGTATTCGTCCGCAATCGGCGGCTCGCCCAGCAGGACGCGCAACCGCCGCTGTCCCCAGCGTTCGATGCCGGAGATGTGGCGCAGCACCTTACTCGCCTGCACCGGGTCTTTTGCTGTGGCTGCGCGTGCATCGATGGCGGCGCCGTTTGCTGCCAACGCCTCTTTCCATTCGTCGTAGTTCTTGGCGCGCCCCGGTCGCTCGACAAACAAACTGGCAACCGCCCCCATGACCGCCTCTTTCAGCCCCACCGTTCACCATTCCTCACTGCTCATCGACGTCGCCGCGCGTGCGACTGTCAATCAACACACCACCGCCTTCGGCGCCACCCGGCTCCTTATCGAGCGTAGCCTGAAGCCGATCAAGTCGCCGGATGTAGGCTTCCAATCGCTCCAATTCGGCGACGAGCAGACCATAGCGGTTGGCGGGATGTTTGAGCAGACGCGCCACGTCGAGCGACACGATGCGCGCCAGCTCGGTGGCGTTGTGGAAGTCGATCCACGGCAGCGGCGAGAGTCTCTGAAATTCTTGCGCGGCAGGGGTCGGTTTGGGACTACAACGCAACGGCAGGATGGATCGCTCCAACCGCCACGCCGTCGCCCATTCCAGCCCCGCCGGCGCGGTGATGTCGTTGCCGAGCAAAAAGTAGACGCGGTCACAGTTGGCGATGCGTTCGAAAACTTCCTCGTATGTAGGCAAGAGCGGCGGCGTGCGACGGATCTCGATGGCAAGCTGCACGGGCAATTCGGCAATTGCCTTGCCAATTACGCCGCGCATGGCTTCCAGATCGCGCGTGGCGCCAACAAAGATGCGTAGAATTTCAGCCATGTCACCGATTATGCCACCAGCGGAAACGAAATCGCAAAGTTTGCGCCCTGCCCCGGTGTACTTTCGACAGTGATCCATCCGCGATTCTGCTCGACCAATTGCTTGACGATTGCCAATCCCAAGCCTGCACCGCTGCCCATATTGTCCTGGATGCCGCGAGCGCGACTGCGCGCCTTGTCGACGCGATAAAAACGGTCAAAGATGTGTGGCAGGTCCTCGGACGGGATGCCGGCGCCGGTGTCGCTCACAATCACCGTCAACCGATCCACCGTTGCGTTGGCTGTCAGGGTGACTCGTCCACCTGCTGGTGTATATTTGATGGCGTTGTCGAGCAAATTGAGCACCGCCTCCTCGATCTGTTCGGGATGCACCTTCACCGGCGGCAGCGCATCAGGAATCGCCGTTTCCAGCGTGATAGCGGCGGACTGAGCACGCAACTGCATGATCGCCGCCGCATTGTCGAGCATCGGCGCCAGATCGACGGCGCGTTCTGGCGGTGATGACGGATTGCCCTCCAGATGGGCCAGATCGAGCAGCGCATTCGCCAGCCGCGTCAGCCGATCCGCCTCCGATTCAATTTCGGCGAGATAGCGCTGCGAAATATCGGGCGCTTCGTCACCCAGTGTGCGCACGGCTTCGATGCGCAGCTTGATGTTGGTGAGAGGGGTGCGCAGCTCGTGGCTGGCATGGGCAACAAAGGCGCGCTGCTGTTCAAGCATGGTGCGCACCGCGCCGACCATCGTGTTGAAGGCCTGCGCCAGCGCGCCCAGTTCATCGCTGGTCTGCACCGGCGCCTGTTGCGTCAGATCACCTTGCGCCGTTGCCAGCGCAGCCTGTTCGAGCCGCCGCACCGGGCGCACCAGTTGACGGCTGATCCACACAGCCAGCGCGGTGGATGCCAGCACCGCCGCCACGCCTGCTAGCGCGATCGTCAGCACCAGTTCACGCGCGCGCGCCGTCACATCCTGCATCGGCTGGCTCAACTGCACCACGCCGAGAATCTCGCTGCCCTGCTGGATCGGCGCGGCGGCAAAGAGCGTCAACGCGCCGGTGAATTCGTCGACGCGAATGTTCGACAGCTCGTCGCTGCGCAGCGCCGCAATGACTTCCGGTTGGTTTCCCTGCGAGCCAATCAGCTCAATCGCATAGTGGCTGTCGGCGACCGGGTGACCGTTCTTGTCGAGAATGGTGACGCGGGCTTTGGCGTCGCGAGCATACGTCGCCGCCACACCCTGCAAGCGCGGTAGGATGATTTCAGGCGGCGGAGGCGGAAGCGGCATTGGGGTTGGGCGATGTTCGTCTTCCTCTTTTTCTTTGTCGTAGTTCTGTTTGTCGTCGTAATCATCTTCCGGCGTGGCGGCGCGGCGTTGGCGTTCGGCTTCCCAGCGTTGATATTGGGCGAACTCCTCGGCGTAGCCGCTGAGTGGGTCCTCCAGCGCGTTGGAAGCCAGAAAAGCCGCCACTTCCAAATCATGTTCGGCGGCATCGAGGTAGGTGTTGTAGACGGCGCGTCCCAGCCAGATGGTGAGCAGCGTCAGGATGATTAGAAATGCGCCGCTAAAAGCAATCGCCATCCGCGCTTGCAGGCTACGCTGCCAGAGCCAGCGCTTCGGCAATGCAGTGGCGGTTGCCTCACGCGAGGGTGGTGTGTCCATGTCGCGTTTCCAGTTGGATTACAGGTCGGTGTTCCATATTGTATGGGGTGCAGCGAAACTCAGGCAGCAAGCTTCTCGGCTCTCACAACTTGCCCTCCCCCGCACTCACCGCAATTCATCCGGCGTCACCAGCCGATAGCCGACGCCGCGCACCGTGAGGATCAACTGCGGCGCGCTGGGGTCGGCTTCCAGCTTTTCGCGCAGCCAACGGATGTGGACGTCCAGCGTGCGCGGGTCGCCGATCCAGCCTTCGCCCCACACCTGGTCGAGCAGGTCGCTGCGCGGCACGACTGCACCGTTCGCCGTGCGCAGCGCTATGAGCAGGTCATACTCGCGCTGCGTCAGGTTGACCAGCGCTTCGCCGCGCCAGACGCGATGACGCCGGCGGTCGATCGTGATAGCGCCGATGTGGTCGCGTTCGTCGTTGGGCGTTGCTGTCTCTGCTTGCGACAGCAACGCCATGCGGCGTAGGTTGGCGCGAATGCGCGCCAGCAATTCGCGGAAGCTGAACGGCTTGACGATGTAGTCGTCAGCGCCCAGCTCCAGACCAAGCACGCGATCCAGCTCTTCGCCGCGCGCGGTGAGCATCAGGATCGGCACATTGCTTTCCCGACGCAGCTCGCGGCAGACCTCCCAGCCCTGCATCCCCGGCATCATCACATCGAGGAGCACCAGATCGGGGTGCTGCGTACGCGCCAGGGTCAACGCCTCGGCGCCGTTGCCGGTGGCGATGACCCCAAACCCTTCGCGTTCTAGTTGATGGCGCAGGACATCGACGATCATTTCGTCATCATCCGCCAGCAGAATCGTGGTCTGACGCATACCTGCATAGTGTACCACGCAGCGACTCAATCGGCGGTTGGGGTGGCGGTCGCTAGTGGCGAAGCGGACTCGACAATATTTGCACGGCGCGCAGTTGGTCGCAGGCGCGCGGCGGATGGCGCAGCGCCCGCAGGCAGCGCTGGCTGGCGACGGGCGCCTGCGGTCAAGATGCGGTAAAGCGTGGCGAAGAGCAACGTGCCGCCGGTGGCGACGTACATCCAGTAGACTGCCGGCTGCGTCGTGTCGGTGCCCGCCATCAACCCGTGCACAAGCGCCAGTACAAACGCCAGATAGGTCAGATAATGCAGCGCCCGCCAAACGCGCCGGCTGATGAGGCTGCGCAGATAGAAAGAGGCGATCAACGCAATGCTCAGGTAGAGCGCCAACGAACCAAGCCCGGTCCACAGCGGACGATAAGGTGCGCGGAAGGGAATCAGCAGATCGAGCAGGCTGAAGCGGATGTAGGCGTCGCCCATCAAGACGGCGGCGTGCACCACGGCAAAGACCATCGCCAGCATGGGCAGGAATTCGTGCATGTTGTAGAGCATCGTGGCGTCGATCCAGCCCTTGACCATCTTGCTGCTGATGAAGACGCCCCACAGCGTCGCCAGCCACAGCAGCAGGTAGGCGAGAATCCCGCCGGCGCGCGCCACATACCAGAACGCCTTCGTGCCTTCTGTCAGCGGCAGCCCCATCGTCTGCGCCTCGCTGCTCAAAACATCGAGAGCGCCCGTCTGCGGCGCCATGCCGGCGGTGACGCCCCACAACGCCTGTGCGCCCAACACCACCGCCACGCCGGCGCCGAGTCCCAGCCCGGCAAAGAAAAGATACTCTTGTTTTAATATCGAGATTTGCGTTGTCATCGTTTCACATCCTGTCCAGTTTCCGAGTTGATCGGCAATTCCGCTCACGAACCGCCGCTGATCGCGCCGCCGCCATTGCGTGATCCGCCGCGGGAAGGCGGTGGCAGCGGCAAGTTGGGCATGGACGGCAGCGGCGCCAGTTTAGGCAGCGGCGCCAGCGCAGGCAAGCCCTGCGTTGTGAATGCAGCCGCATTGGCGGCGGTCGTCACGCCGGGCAGCGACAGATTGGGCGCGGGCCGCAAGGTTGGCGCCGGCGCAATCGTCAGCGGCGGCAGCGTCGGAAACGCAAGCATTGTCGGCGCTGACGATTGCTTTGTCGCCGTGAGAGAGAACGTCGGCGCGACAGGGGCGGCGCTCTTCGCCTGTGCATCCGCCTGGGCCCTGTCCAGATGCGCAATCAGATTCCAGCCGCCAAGCAGCGTCGTCACTGCCAATGCAGACACAGCAATCTTGGCCGCGCCGCCAAAACGTTGTGGCTTGCGTTTAGTAGATGGGGTCGGTGTCGTTTTCATGGTCGTTTCCTTTCTTCAATCAGCAATTCCAGCTGGCTCGACGGCATCCAGCACACTTGCCAGCCCTGGTGTCGTCAGCACGCGCCCGTCAGTGGTGTAGATCAGCCCTTCGACGCCATCGGTTGCGGTCAGATATGCCAGCCCGGCGTCGGCGCCCAGCAACAGCGCCACTTTCGCCAGCAATTCGGCTGTCACTGTGCGTGGCGCCACCACCGTCACTGACAGTGCGTCGGTGATCGCAGGCTGTCCGGTGCGCGGGTCGATCAGGTGATGGCGGTGCTGTCCATCAACGGTCCAGCGCCGCTTCATCGTCGTCGAGGTCGCCAGCCCGGCATGGTCGATATACAGGCGGGCGATCCAGTGGGTGCGGCGCAGTGGATGTTCGATCGTGATGCGCCAGCCGCGCGGGTGACCCGGTCGCCCGTATGCGTAGAGGTCGCCGCCGGCGTTAACGAGAAACGCAGCCGCGCCCAACAGGCGCTCCGCCGCTCGATCCACCGTCCACCCCTTGCCGATGCCGCCCAGGTCGAGGCGCACACCCGCAGGCTTGACAACGACACTGGCGGCGCGGTCAAGCACGATGTCGGCGTAGCTTGTCCGGCGTCGCCCCACCGCGCCAGGTGCATCGGCTGATGCACTCCACGAAAAGCCATTGCGCGTCACGACATACTCGAACGAGCGGTCGTAGCCGGCGGCTTCCAGGTCGGCGAGGATGGTGGGGGTCGTACAGCCCACCGGTCTGCTGCGCCGCCCACAGCGTGGTCTCGATCACAGCGAAGAGGTCAGGCGAGACTGTCTGCGGTGCATCGGCAGCGTTGAGCCGCGACAGCTCGCTGTCGGGCAGAAACCGGCTCATCCTCTGCTCAGCCTGGTGAAAGAGCGCCTCGATGGCGGCGGTCACATCCTCGCCGTCGTGATACGCGACCACTTCGACCGCGGTGTTCATGGCGCGGAAGCAGCGCTGCTGCCAGTGTCCGGCGGACGGCGTCAAGGCGGCGCCCAGTCCTGTTCCGAGTCCAGCGCTGAATGACTGTTCAGTCATCGTCGTGTTCCTCATGATCGTCCTCGTGCTCTTTTTGCTTGTCATGATCCTCCCGATAGTCGTCTTCATGTTTTTCATGGTCGTCATCGTTCCAACCGCCGCCCTGAGTGGGAAACCGGCTATTGTTAGCGGCTGCGTCGACCTGCGCCTGTTGGCGGGCGGCGATCTCCCTGTAGGCGGCTTGCAGTTGTGTAGTCGCGGCGTTGAGCTGTTCGGTCAACTGGGCGTCATTCGCCTGCAGCGCCGCCATTGCTGCCTGAAACGCCAGGGCATCCTGCTCAATGGCTTGTTGCAACGCCGCCAACTGTTGCTGTTGCACGTCAATGTCTGCACTGCGCGCCTGCGCTGTCGCCACGGCTGCGTCCACCTCGGTCTGGATGGCGGCGATCTGCTCCCGCGCCTGGGCGTCGAGGTCAGCCAGCGCCTGTTTACGCGCCTGCAGTTGCGCCGCCAGCGCCTCCTCGCGTGCGGCAAGGGCGTTCTGGACTTTCGCAATATAGGCAGCGTCGGTCTGCGCCAGGAGATCGTTGCTCTCGACGGCGTCAGTGACAACCGCTGTCTGGGGGTTCGACTGTGTGCTGCGGCTGGCGGCGTTGGCGACAAAGTTGCCGATCGTGACAACGCCGATTGTGATCAATGCGGCGGTAAAGCCTGCCAATAAGAGCGATTGTTTGCGATTCATCGTCGGATTCTCCTGTAGATTACCGGCCAAGCAGGGCGTTGGCTTCTGCCAGCCGCGCCTGCACCTCGGCGAGTTGACGGTTGATGATGGCGGCGCGTTCAGCATATTGCGCGCGTGCGGCTTCGAGCTGGCTCTGATATTGCGCCTGGCGCTGTGCGCGCACCGCCTGCAACTGGGCGATCTGCGCCTGCAGCGTCTGCGCCTGATTCGCCAGTTGCCGCGCCTGCGCCTGACTCTGTGTCTGACGCTGTTTCATCTCGGCGAGTTGCTGTTGATAGATGGCTTGATGTTCCGTGAACGCCTGCTGCAACTGCGCCAGCTGTGCTTGATAGGCTGCCTCGCGTTCAGCAAAGGCGGATTGCAAGGCGGCCACAGCCGGCGGCAGTTCCTGCGCCAGCACTGGTTGTATCGCGCCGATGCTGCTCACTGCCAGCAATGTGGCTAGCAACCACAATTTGATTGTATGTGCTTTCATCTTTGTATCTCTCCCTCGTAGACTGTCGTTTTCGTGAATTGCCGCCTGCACTCGTCAGCCAGCGATCACAATCGCCAGTGTAGCGAAATCTCAGCTTGCGCGGGTGATGTGGGGTTGATGGATGTGTTAAGCGCGGGTTAAGTCATTGTGCTGGCGTCGATTTTTTTCGCACTATGTGATGGATATTCCGTGACAATCCGAGATTTGATTGGCACATACACCCTCTTTGTGGCACAATTTATAGTGCGTGCCATAAAGGAGGCGTCAGGTGAGCAAAGTTGAAACCATTGAATTGCAGGTTGGTCGGCAGGGCAGGGTTGTGATTCCGGCGGCGCTGCGTCAGCTCTGGCAGATCCGCAGCGGCGACACGCTGCTGGCGCATCTGGAGGATGATCGCTTGGTGTTGGAGAAACCTGCACAGGTGATGCAGCGGATCAAGCAGCGCTATGCAGCGCTGCATGGACAAGCCAGCCTGGCGGACGAGCTGATTGCCGAACGACGGGGTGAAGCTGCCCAGGAAAATGCCGCATGAAAGCCGTTTTGGATGCGTCGGCGCTGCTGGCGTGGCTGCAGAATGAACCGGGCGCAGCGATTGTCGAGGAGCTGTTGCCAGAAAGCGCCATCTCCAGCCTAAACTGGTCGGAGGTGCTGCAGAAGTCGCTGGCGCACGGCGTAGAGATCACCGGGCTGCGGCAGGATATGGAGGCGCTGGGTCTGGTCATTCTGCCATTTGATCGTGACGCCGCAGAACAGGCTGCCCGGCTTTGGTCAGCCGGCAGCAGCCTGTCGTTAGCGGATCGCGCCTGTCTTGCGCTTGGCATACAGCACGGCGCACCTGTCCTGACCGCCGACCGCTTGTGGACGCAAGTATCGGTTGGCGCGATGGTGCGTCTGGTGCGCGCATAGACAGCATCCTACCTGCTAGGTGCGGTAGTCCCCATTGATGCGCACGTAGTCGTAGCTCAGGTCCGACGTCCACACCGTGGCTGCGCCGCCACCAAGCCCCAACTCCACGCGCACGTCGATCTCCGGTTGCGCAAAGATGGCGGTGGCCGCCGCTTCGCTGTAGGGCAACGGCACGCCGCCTGCTACAAGTTGCAGCTCACCGGTGCGCGTGGTCGCATCGGGGCCGCCGTCGATGAAGAGGTCGCAGCGCGCCGGATCGACCTGGATGCCCGCACGCCCGACTGCAGCCAGGATGCGTCCCCAGTTGGCGTCGCCGCCAAAGAAAGCAGTCTTGACGAGCGGGCTGGTGGCAATCGTATTTGCCGCCTGGTGCGCCTCAGCATCGTTTGCCGCGCCGCACACCTGCACGGTGACAAAGCGCGTCGCGCCCTCGCCGTCGCGCACGATCGCTTGCGCCAGTTCGGTGCAAAGGCTGGTCAAGGCGGCGCTGAACGTTGCAAACTCTGGGCTGCTGGCTTCGACGATTTCTTCGTTGTCAGCCAGCCCGTTGGCGAGCAAGAGCACCGTGTCGTTGGTGCTGGTGTCGCCGTCGATGCTGATGCAGTTGAAGCTCACTGCGGTGGCTGCGCTCAACGCCTGTTGGAGCAGCGGCTGTGCGATGAACGCGTCGGTGGCGATGACGGCGAGCATCGTCGCCATGTTCGGGTGGATCATGCCCGCGCCTTTGGCAATGCCGGTGATCGTCGCCATCACGTCGCCCAGCGTGACCTGCCGCGTCGCCAGCTTGGGGCGCGTGTCAGTGGTCATGATAGCGGCGGCGGCGGCGGGCCAGCCATCCGGCGCCAGCGTCTCGACCACTTTGGGGATGCCCGCCAGCAGCTTATCCATCGGCAACTGCACGCCGATCACGCCGGTGCTCATCACAAAGACGGAGTGCTCGTGTGCGCCGAGGTGCAGCGCGGTCTGCTCGGCGGAAAGGCGAGCGTTGGCGTTGCCTTCCGGGCCCGTGCAGGCATTGGCGCAACCGGCGTTGACAAGCACAGCATGGATCGCCTCCGGGTTGAACTCGAGCAACTGCCGGTCGTAGATCACGGGCGCGGCGGGAAAGAGGTTGCGCGTAAAGACGCCCGCCGCCCGGCACGGCACGCGGCTCGCCACCAACGCCAGATCGGGCGCACCGTTTTTCTTGATCCCAGCCGCCACCGCACCGGCGTCGAAGCCCTTGACGATGTAGGTCATCGGTTTCTCCTTGAGGGTGAATAAGAGAATAGGAGATTAGAGATTAGAGATTAGAGATTAGAGATTAGAGATTAGAGATTAGAGATTAGAGATTAGAGATTAGAGATTGGAGATTGGAGATTGCGCGCGTCGAGACGAAATCTCCAATCTCCTAATCTCCAATCTCTTACTCTCCAATCTCTTACTCTCTAGTCCCGCTTGAAATCTTCGTAATCGACCTCGTCGAACTCCGAGGCGCCGCGACCTTGCAGACGCAGCATAGCGGCAACCTTCATCGGCAAGCCAAAGAGTTTGATGAAGCCCTCAGCGTCGGCCTGGTTGTAGACATCGTCCTGGTCGAAGGTGACGTAATCCTCGCGGTAGAGGCTGAACGGACTCTTGCGCCCAGCCAGGATGACGTTGCCCTTGTAGAGCTTGAAGCGCACCGTGCCCGTGATATTCTGCTCGGTGTAGTTGACGAACTGGGTCAGCGCCTCGCGCAGCGGCGTGAACCATTGCCCGTTGTAGACCAGCTCGGCGAACTTCAGCCCGACCATCTGCTTGAAGTGCAGCGTTTCCTTGTCCAGGCAGAGCTGCTCCAGCGCGGCGTGCCCCTTGTAGAGCAGCGTGCCGCCGGGTGTTTCATAGACGCCGTGGCTCTTCATGCCCACCAATCGATTTTCCACAATATCGACGCGCCCGATGCCGTGGCGCGCGCCGATCTCGTTGAGCGCCTGCACAATGCCGACTGGCCCGTGCGCCACGCCATTGACGCGCTCCGGGATGCCCTTGCGGAAGTAGATTTCGACATACTCCGGTTCATCGGGCGCGTCGGTGGGGTCTGTCGTCCACTCAAACATATCCTTGGGCGGTTCGTTCCACGGGTCTTCGAGGGGCCCGCCTTCGTTGCTGAGATGCCACAGGTTCTTGTCCTGGCTGTAGATGCGCTCCATCGTCGCCTTGACCGGCACATTGTGTTCAGCGGCGTAATCGAGCGCGTCGCGGCGCCCGCGGATCGTCCACTCGCGCCAGGGTGCGATGATGCGCAGCTTCGGGTTGAGCGCCATCACCGTCAGCTCGAAACGCACTTGATCGTTGCCCTTGCCGGTGGCGCCATGCGCGACGGCGTCGGCGCCTTCCAATTCGGCGATCTCGACCAGCTTCTTGGCGATCAGCGGGCGCGCAAAGGAAGTGCCAAGCAGGTACTCGCGCTCATAGATAGCGCCAGCCTGCATCGTCGGAAAGACGTAATCGGTGAGGAATTCCAGCCGCAAGTCCTCGATATAGACCTTGCTGGCGCCGGACGCCAGCGCCTTCTCTTCGAGGCCGACCAGTTCATCGGCCTGCCCCAGGTTGGCGCAGAAGGCGATGACCTCGCACTTGTAATTGTTGCGCAGCCACGGCACGATGATGCTCGTATCCAGCCCGCCCGAATAGGCGAGCACACACTTTTTGACCGGCGGTTTGGTGGTTTTCGTGGACATCTCGACAGACCCTTTCGTGGTGATGAAATGAAGTTCCAAACAAAAAACGCCACCCGGGGTTCCGGTGTGGCGTGCGGATGCGGTGACACGGTCTGCGCTCAGGCGACATTGCCGGCGCCGCCCAATGGCGGTCGCCTCAATGCGCAGATACTCGTCCGCACCCGGCGGACATCCTCCTCAAGCGCAGCAGGTTGATCATGACGCATAGTATAGTAGATGGGGATTGGAGAGTGGAAATTGGAGATTGGGAGATTGTGGGTTTGGGGGATTACGCCCCAGGGAGTCAATGACGTTGATCCGCCCGACCAGCTTCCGCAAGACAACGATGTTCGATAGTACAAAGATATAGCCTTGCAACGCACGCTTTTGCCCCGAACATGAAGTACACCTGTCCGCGTGCGCGTACAAATCAGACAACGTTGGTATGCTATAATCGTTGCAGCCAAGCCGTCGTTGATAAAGGAAACAAGACAATCGCGTTCAGTTGAGCAGCGAGAAAGCCGTAATAACCGGCGAGAGTGCGTTCAGCATCAAATCCAGGTCGCTGCGGCTCGGGGATTTCAATCATGACGAAACCGGAACCCTGCTCCAGGAGCACACGAGGGAGTATGCCGACGGAGTATGCCGACCGCTGTGACGCGGATGAAGCGCATCTGATCATCTTCGACCGCCGGCCAGGCCGGACGTAGGAGGAGCGCATCTGATCTTGAAAGGTAACGTTGCATGAACAAATCTCTCTATCTGATCAACCCCAAACCCGACGTACCCAATTACTACAGCGCGGAAATGGTTGCGGCGCAGGGGTTGCCACCAGCTATCAACTTCGCTGACCTGACCCTGCCGACCGTGGCCGCGCTGACGCCGGACAGTTTCCGGGTGCAGCTTTGCGATGAAAGCGTGACTGCGGTGGATCTGGCGAGCCAGGCGGATTTTATCGGCATCACCGGCAAGAGCACCCAGGTCACAGGCATGCTGCGCCTGGCCCGCCATTTCCGGCAACAGGGCAAAACCGTGATCATCGGCGGTCCCTTTGCCACCCTGTCGCCAGAGGCTGTGCGCGCCGACTGTGACATCCTGGTGCGGGGCGAGATCGAACTGATTGCATCGGATCTGTTTGCCGACTTACAGCGTGGGCGCTGGCAGGCGGAATACGTAGGCGGGCAGCCGGACCTGAGCCGTTCCCCCATTCCCCGTTGGGATCTCTACCCGAATGACCGCGCGCTGCTCGCCACGATCCAGACTTCCCGCGGCTGCCCCTTTGAATGCGAATTCTGTGATGTGATCCAGTACGTCGGGCGCAGACAGCGACACAAGCCAATTGACCAGGTGTTGGCTGAGCTGGAGATACTCGCAGACCTGGGCTACCGCAACATCTTTCTGGCCGACGACAATCTGACCGTCCACCGCCGCCGGGCCAAAGAACTGTTGACTGCGTTGGCGGACTGGAACACACGCCGCAGCGATGGCCGAGTTCACTTCGTCAGCCAGGTCTCCATTGACACCGGTCGCGAAGACGACATCCTCAATCTGGCGGCCGCCGCTGGTCTGCGTGAGGTTTTCATCGGCATCGAAACGCCAAACGAAAAGAGCCTGCGCGAGGTGCACAAACGCCAAAATGTCGGCGTCAACTTGCAGGCGCAAATCCAGCGTTTTCTCCACCACGGTATCAGCGTCACCGGCGGCATGATGGTCGGTTTCGACGCCGACGGCCCGGATATCTTCGAGCGTCAACGCGACTTCGCCATGTCCACCCCAATCCCCATCTTCACGACGAGTGTGCTGGTGGCGCCCAATGCGACGCCGCTCTACAGCCGGTTGGAGCAGGCGGGGCGTTTGACCAGCGGCGCGCAGGGCGCCGATATGAATGTTTGGCAGACCAACATCATTCCTGCCAGAATGACCCAGGCCGAGTTGTTGGAAGGCACCCGCTGGCTGGTCAACGAGATCTATCGGCCAGAAGCCTTTGGCAAACGGGTGCTGGCCATGATCGAAAGCCTGGGCCAGCCCGACTCTTTGCCATCCGCTCCCAGGCAACGGACACTGCGACCGGTTGAAGCCGATAGTCTCACCCTTCTGCTGCGCCTCCAACAGTTGGGGCGGGCCGAGGCTGCCATGGTCTCCACGGTGACCCGCATGGCGGCCAAGAAACCGCTTGCCAGTGCGGCAGTCATGAACGCGCTCTTTCGCTACGCTCAAATTCGCTATATGCTTCAGCAAGCCAACTTGCTGGACAGACCTGTTTGAGGAGCTACGCATGATGACCTCCCTGGTCGACGCGCTGCGGGCGCGGGTCAGCCAGCACCCCGACCGCAACGCCCTGGTCTTCCTCTCTGGCGATGGCGCCGCCGCCCACTTCACCTACGGCCAGCTTGACCGGGACGCGCGTCGCTACGCCGGCCTACTCCGGGCCAATGGCGTGCCGCAGGGCGACCTGGTGATCATCGCCTGCGAGCATGGCTACGAGTTGGCGGCGGCGTTCTGGGGCACGCTCTACTGCGGCGCGGTGCCCACCATTTTCCCGTACCGCGACGCCACCGGCAGCGGTGAGGCGCGCCAGCGTCGCATGACTGGCCTGGCCACGTTCACCGCTGCCCAAGCGTTGCTCTGCCCGACGGAGGCACAAGCCGAAGTCACGGGCTGGCTGGCCGGGCTGGCGACCAGGGCGCTTTCCCTGGCCGAGGAAGCCGAGCCACTGGCCGAGGCGTTGCTTTCCCCGCGCGGCGGCGAGGAGATCGCCTACATCCAGTTCAGCAGCGGCGCCACCGGCGCGCCCAAAGGGGTGATGTTGTCGCACCGGGCGGTGCTTGCCAATGTGAACGCTCAGACGGCCATGTTGAGCTTCAACGACCGCGATGTATGTGTGCATTGGCTGCCGTTCTATCACGATATGGGCTTGCTTGGCACGGTGTTTTTGCCAATTCTGACTGGAGCGTTGTCGGTCTCGATGGCGCCTGCTACCTGGATCCGACGGCCGCAGCTACTTTTCAACGCCATTGATCGCTACCGAGGCACCATGACCTGGATGCCCAACTTTGCCTTCAACCACTGCCTGCGCACCGTGCGCGATGAACATCTGGCGGGACTCGACCTGAGTAGCTGGCGCATTTTGGGCAATGGCAGCGAGCCAGTGCAGTCGGCGATGTTGCAGCGCTTCGCTGAGCGCTTTGCCCCGTGGGGCCTCGATCCGGCCGCCCTGACCGTCGGCTACGGCATGGCCGAGGACGTGGTGGTCATCTCGATGACGCCTCTCGCCCAGACGCCGAAAGCAGATTTTGTGGCGCAGTCCGACCTGCAGACGGCGCAGCACGCCAGACCAGCAGCGCCGGAACAACCCGGCGTCACAGCCATCGCCAGTTGTGGCCTGCCCGCGCCCGGCGTGGCGGTGCAGATCGTGGATGACGCCGGGCAGCCCTTGCCTGAACGCCAGGTGGGTGAAGTCCTCATCGCCGGTCACTCCCTCTTTTCCGGCTACTTTGGCGACGCCGAGCGCACGGCCCAATCGCTCCGGGACGGCTGGTTCCACACAGGTGACCTGGGTTACATGGCCGATGGCGAACTCTACATCTGTGGTCGATTGAAAGATCTGATCATCGTCGGCGGCCAAAACATCCACCCAGAGAGCATCGAGGCGCTGGCCCAGGAAATCCTGGGCGATGAGGCGCGCAAGGTCGCCGCCTTCGGCGTGCCGGACGAGGAAATGGGCACGGAACAACCGGTGCTGGTCTGCGAGCTGCGCGGCAGCCCAAACGACGCGAACCATGCACAACTGGCGGAGCAATTGCGGGAACGCGTCTGGATGGAGTTGGGGGTAACCCTGGCCGACGTGCGCTTCGTCCGCGGCATTGTGGAACGCACCACCAGCGGCAAGGTGGCCCGCAGCGCCACCCGTGAGGCATACCTGGCGGCTGGCTACCGGCCCCAACCGGCTGCCTCCACCCTCTCCCCGGCGCTGCTGGCCGACCCGGCGGCACTAGAGGCGGCGCTGCTGGCCCTGGCCTGCCAGATGCTCGGAGCGACCGATCTCAGCTCCCAAGACAACCTCTTCGACGCCGGCGCGGATTCGCTGACCATGCTGCGCATGGGGTTGCAAGTGGAGGAGCGGCTGGATGTGCGTGTCTCCACCGACTTTTTCCGAATGCCGACGATAGGCCATCTGGTGCAGTTGCTGGCGGGCGAAAACCCGCCCCCAGCTGCGCTCGCCGTCACTGTCCCGGTGACAACGACGCCGGCTGCGCCAACCGCACCCCGTCGGCCCGTTGTCCCCCCGGTGCAGCGCTGGGCGCGACGCGTAGCCGCTGCGCCCCAGCGGGTGCGGTTGCTGGTGCGTTCGCGTTTTGAGGCGAAGGCTCTGAGCATATCCTACTTTGAGGGGATCCGCTGGCTGCTCGATTGGTGCGGCCGACCCTGGGTGCAGGGGCTGCTCTATCCGCAGGAGAGCCAACTGGTGCGCCGTTTTGCCGCGAGCATGGGGACGCCGGCAGCACAGGTGAATCAGGAAGTAGCGCTCAGTCTGGCCAGCCACATCATTCGTGCCAAAAAGAAATCCGGCCTGATGCCTGGCGCATATATTCCATTGATCCACGAACCTGTTGAGGCAGCCAGTTTGTACGCCGTCAATGAGGAGGCCTGGGGCAGGTATTTCGATTTGGAAGGAGCAGCATTTCTTGAAGATGTGATTCAGCACGATCAT
The DNA here is from genome assembly GCA_016861025.1 of Chloroflexota bacterium. Taxonomy (GTDB): domain Bacteria; phylum Chloroflexota; class Anaerolineae; order Caldilineales; family Caldilineaceae; genus Caldilinea. The sequence continues at coordinate 282,317 of BOKO01000004.1, read as the reverse complement.
GGGGTGATCTGTGTAGGGCCGCACACGCCCACTCGTTTTGCAGCGCGTCAATATATGAAGCGTCATGTGGAACGACTTCTGGCAGTAAACCATCCGGCCTATCGCAGCGCCTGGCAGGATTTGCTGGCGGGTCAGGGCATCTCGTTCGCTGAAGGGAAGGCGGCGGCCCGAACTTCTGTGGCGATGGAGGCGGCGCGCACCCTGTCCCAGGGCGGCGTGGTCGGCATCGCCGGGGATCAGGAAGACGTGCAGGCGGGCCTGCCGGTGATCATCGGCGACCGGTTGCATCATCTGGTCCATGGCTTTGTCGAACTGGCAGTCGCCACCGGCGCCTGTATTCTGCCAATGTACACGCAGTTATTGATGGACGGGCGCGTCAGAATTCGATTCCTGGCGCCGTTGACATGGGATCGCCGGCAGGCGCGGGACGAGCAGATCGAGCAGATCGTCCAGGCATACGCAGCTTGCCAGACAGAGTTATGGCGGCAAGCGCCTGGTGCGCTCCTGGACAGCACAATCAAGCGACACCTTGCCTGCAGACAAGTAATCGAGCCTTCATCGGACTGAAAGTAGGGCAGCGGCCTCCATCGGGTCAGAGCAAAATCTCCAGGACAGCGCAGCTACGCTTATGATAATCTCCGACGCATATCGCTTTATTTTTATCAAGACTCGCAAGACAGCCAGCAGCAGCATCCAAGCTACCCTGGCTGAAAGGTGCGGCCCGTACGACATCATTGCTGGCGGACGAGACGAAATCAGCCGGAATTGTTGGGACAATTGGCGTGAATACGCCGTACTGAGAGCAAAGACCTTATTGCAAGGGCGTCTTTTCTGGCCAATTTCACGGTTCCATTCACGCCATGCAACCATCAAAACGGTAACCGAAGTGCTCGGCGAACATACAGAGACCTACTTCAAGTTTGCCATCGTGCGCAACCCGTTCGATCTGGTTGTCTCCCGCTACTTTTGGGACAAATCGTTGAACCGACACGGTTACAGTGACTTTCAGCGCTGGTTGGAAGAAGAGTATACTCGACGCGGACACTGGGAAAAAGACCTCCTGCACCGTTACACCCACATTAGCGGTGTTTGTCGGCTGGACTACGTGGGCAGATTTGAGCGGTTGAGCGAGGATTTCCGGCATGTTTGCAACACACTCGGCTTTGGGGAAATGGAACTACCGCGAAAGAAGTCTGGACTTCGTGTGCCAGGCGCCTACCAGGATCATTATTCACCTGCGGCCCGGTCTCTGGTCGAGCAACTGTTTGCTGAGGACATAAGGATTTTTGGCTACGCTTTTACGTAACAACATCCGTTGCCCGGATGCCTGGGCTACGAGGCGACCATGAAAATCGCTGTCTGCGTGCGCGCCATTCAAGTAGGGGGCGCCAGCCGTCGTGCCGTCCATCTCGGACGGCTGTTTGGCGAGGCCGGTCACGACGTCGCGTTGGTCGTCGAACAGCCCTCCACATTGCCCCTGACGGAGGAGGCTCAGGGCTACACCGTGGTTACTCTATCCCAGCGCCCGTGGGAGAGCGGGATAGGCCTGATCTATCGCACGATCACGTTCTTCCGCACCCAATTGTTCGACATTGTCTTTTTGGTCACCGGTCAACACTTTGCCAGTGCGCAGCGCGGCGTGGCTTGCCTGCCTGATCAAACAGCGTACGTCCCGATCGTGTGCGGCGACCACGAGGGCGTTTACGGCCCCGTGACACAGGCCGCAGACTGGTGGAATGTCGCGGTGACCATTAGCCCCCTGCTCCGGCACACCTTGGCGTCGCGGCTGCCGCACAAACCGATCCTGTGTCTGACCACCGGCATCCCACTACCGACTGCGGATGAACTGGCAGGGCGGGCGGGTTGGTCGCTGCCGCTGCGTCTGCTCTATGTCGGGCGCCTCGAGGGGAAAAAGAGCGTGCTGTTGCTGCCCGCCATTCTCAGCGCCTGCCTGAGCCGGGAACTGCCCGTCACGCTGACCATCATTGGCGACGGTCAGGATCGCGCGCCCCTGGAGCAGGCTTGCCGCGCCGCAGGCGTTGCGCACTTGGTGACATTCTGCGGGATGCAGCCCCATGCAGCCGTCTATCGCGCCATGCAATCCCATCATGCGCTGATCTTCACCTCGACCTACGGCGAGGGGTTGGGCCAGGTGTTGCTGGAAGCCCAGGCCAATGGCTGCGTGCCGATAGCGTCTCGCTTTACAGGCATAACCGATTACGCCATCGCCGACGGCGACACCGGCTTGCTGGCGACCGTGGGGAACACCGACGCCTTCGCCGCGCAGATCGCCGCGCTCACAGTTGAGGAGCGTTGGCAACGCTACAGCCGCGCTGGCATCGAACGCGCCCATCGCCTCTTCTCATTTGCGGAGATGGGCCGCCAGTATGAGGAACTGGTGACCAATATCGGTCAGGGGGCGTACCCGCTGCCGACGCCGCGTTCACAGACAGCCGACCGGCTGCCGCGCTTCTCCCGCCGTGACCATCTACCCAGGGCGCTGCTCCCACTGGCAGCGCGTCTGCGGCGTTTATTCAGGTAGTAATCGCCATGCCCGCGCCTGACTTCCTGATCATCGGCCCGCCTAAGTGTGGCACAACCGCGCTCTATGCGGTCCTGGCGCAGCATCCTCAGGTCTCCATGAGCCGGATCAAGGAGCCGTACTTTTTCGCCTTTGACGGCCAGCCGCCGGCCTTTGTCGGACCGGGCGCCGAACATTATCGGCGCACTGCCATCACATCGTGGGACGCTTATCAGGCGCTCTTCGCCGACCGCGGGGAGCATCTAGTCCGCGGCGAGGCGTCGCCACTCTACCTGACCAGCTATCAGCCGGAACGCACAGCCGCCAACATCCACCGCCGCCTGCCGGACGCCCGACTGATCGCCATTCTGCGCCAGCCGGCTGAGCGCGCCTACTCTCAGTTCACCTATCGGCGGCAGCAGGGTTTCGAGCCGCTGGCGGATTTTCGTCAGGCACTGGCCGCTGAGGAGCGGCGCATCGCCGCCAACTGGCCTCCGGCCTGTCGCTACTGGCGCAACAGCCTCTACTTCACCCATCTGACGCCTTACTTCGCCCTGTTTCCGCGTGAGCAGATCAGGGTCTATTTGTACGACGACCTGGTCAGCGAGCCGCAAGCGCTCCTGGCCGACCTGTGTGCATTTCTGGGGATTGAACCGTCTTTGTTGCCGGTGCAGATGGAGAGGATCAATGTGACGACCTGGACGCGCAGTCGCCTGATAGACTGGCTGCTGCGCCATTCGCGGCGGCTCAGCGCCTGGGCGCCGGCGGCGCTACGCCAGCAGATCGGGCGCCGCCTGCGCGCCTGGAACCAGGTCAAACCGCCGCCGCTCGATCCGATCCTGCGTCGCGAGTTGACCACAAGCTATCGGGACGAGATCGGCCATCTGCAAGCGCTGATCAGTTGCGACCTTTCCCACTGGCTGAACCAACACGAAGCCGAGGCGCAAAGTGTCTGAGCTGACGCCAACCTTCATTGTAATCGGCGCGCCGAAGTGCGCAACTACGGCGCTCTACGCAACGTTGAAGCGCCATCCTCAGGTGCGCATGAGCCGCCTCAAAGAGACGCGTTACTTCGCCTTCGAGGGGCATCCACCGGCTTTCTGTGGGCCAGGCGGCGCAGAATGGAACCGGCGCGTGATCCCAGATTGGGGGACATATCTGGGTATGTTTCGCGGCGAGGGGACAAATCCACCAGCCATCGGTGAGGTTTCGCCCGTCTATCTCACCAGTTATTTCCCCGAACGCACCGCTGCCAATATCCGCCGCCGTCTGCCCGAAGTCCGGTTGATTGCGGTGCTGCGCCAACCGGCTGAGCGCGCCTACTCCAATTTCACTTATCTGCGCGGAAAGGGTCGGGAGCCGCTGGCAGACTTTCGCCATGCACTGGCGCAGGAGCCAGAACGCAAGGCGGCAGGGTGGAACCCAGGCTTTTATTACCGTGAAAACGGCGCTTATGCCACTAATCTCTTACCTTACTATGCACTTTTCCCACGGGAGCAGCTCCATATCGTGATCTTCGACGATCTGGTGCAGCATCCTGCCCGCTGTCTGGCTGAAATCTATGGGTTCATCGGTGTTGACAGCGCGCAGGGGCCAACCCGATTGGAGCGAGAAAACATCACCCGCTGGCCGCGCAGTTGGATGTTGCAGGCGTGGCTGGACGCGCCGCCACGGATCGTCCAGCATCTGCCGGGTAGGATGCGCAGATCGCTGCTGCGCCGCCTGAAACAGTGGAACGCCGGGCAGGTGAAGCCGCCGCCGCTGGATGCGGCCCTGCGCCGGGAGTTGACCGAAAGTTACAGAGACGAAATCCTGCGCCTGCAAGATCTCATCGGGCGCAACCTGAACCACTGGTTGAAGACGCCATGAAAAACTGCATCATCCTGGGCTGCGGACGCAGCGGCACGAGCCTAGTTGCGGCGATTGCGCAGCGATCCGGCTATTTCCTGGGCGATCCACTGCAGCCGCCCAATGCGGGCAACCCGTTGGGTCGCTTCGAGAGTTTCGAGGTGAACGCCATCAACGAGGCGCTCTTGGCTCAGGTCACGCTCCCCCGCCCCAGGGGTTGGCTCGGCAACCTGCTGCTGCGCCACGTGCCACGGCCCAGGCAGCGCTGGCTGGCGGCCGTGCCTGTGGGCAGGAAAATCAAGAGCACGGCAGCGCTGACAGAGCGTATGGCCCGCCTGACCGCGCAGCAGCCCTACTGCTTCAAAGACCCCCGCTTCTCCTACACCCTGTCAGCGTGGCGACCGGTCTTGGCAGAGACACGCTTCGTCTGCCTCTTTCGTCATCCAGCCGCCACCGCGCAGAGCATCCTGCGCGAATGTCAGGAGGAGCCGGGACTGCGTTCTCTGGCGATGGACTTCAATCGAGCGCTGCGAGTCTGGACGCTGATGTATCGCCATATCCTGGAACGACACTGTCAGGCAGGAGAATGGTTGTTCGTCCACTATGAGCAGATCCTGGCTGGCGACGGGGTGGAGCGCCTGGCGGCGTTTCTCGATGCCGATCTCGACCTCAGCCTCATCAACCCTGCAATGCGCCGTTCCCAGCCTGAAGGTGTTGTCCCAGATCAGACGCAGCAACTCTATCGCAGCCTGTGCATGCGAGCGGAATGGACAGAGTCATGATCTCATCACCAGGCGCGACATCGCCGATGCGATCGGTCGAGCGACCATTACGGTTGCTCTACCTGGCGCACCAGTTCTACCCAGAATACCGCACCGGTACGGAGAAGTTCGTGTTGCAACTGGCGCAGTCCATGCAGAGCCAAGGACATCAGGTGCAAGTCGTCGCCTATCGGGTGAGCGGATTGCGACGCTGGCAGCGGTGGCGTCGATGGCTTGGCATGGACTTTTGGCTGCAGCGCTATACTTATGCTGGTGTGCCGGTGCTGGCTCTGCACCACTTGCGCCGTCCGCCTGTTTATCATCAACAGGTGACGGACGAAGCAGAGCGCGCCTTTGCTCGCCGCTTTCTGAAAACATGGCGGCCCGACCTGGTGCATGTGGGTCACGCCATGCGGGTGAGTGGTTTCGTCTGGGCTGCCCACGATCTGGGCATCCCGACCGTGTTGACCCTGACCGACTATTGGTTGCTTTGTCCCAAGTTCAACTTGATCAACAGCAGGAATGAAATCTGCCAGGGGCCTGCCCAGGGCGCCGCCTGCCAACGGAACTGCCCGGAACTGGAGACAACTTTTATTCAACGCCGGCTGGCGCTGGCAGAACAGATCATGCGAAGTGCGGACGCGGTGGTGGCTCCATCCGCCTATCTGGCGCGAATCTTTCAACGGGAGTGGTCGTGGCTGACGCCCCAGGTCGTGTCGTATGGTGTTCGACCCTGGACAAGCCACAGGCGCCAGTACGCGCGCGGCGATGCGCTGGTTTTCGCCTACGCCGGCAGTCTGACCCGGCACAAGGGTGTGCATACGTTGATCGAGGCGTTCCGCGGCGTACAGTCTATCGCCGCCCAACTGGTGATCTATGGCGCCGGCCCAGACGAAGCGGCCTTGCACGCTCTGGCGGCGAGTGATCTGCGCATTCGGTTCGGCGGCGTATACACTGAGCAGGTTGCCGGCCAGATCTTTGGTGCAATGGACGTGTTGGTTGCACCGTCACAGTGGCCCGAGAATCGTCCGTTCATTGTGCATGAGGCGCTGGCTTCTGGCGTGCCGGTCATCGTCAGCGCGGTCGGCGGCATGGCTGACGCAGTCGAAGATGGCGTGACCGGCTTCGTCACCCCGCCGGGCGATGTGGCCGCGCTGCGGGCGGTGCTCCAACGGCTGGTGGATGCGCCAGAACAGATCAACAAACTGAAGAACAAAATCGCCGGACTGACCATCCCGACACCGGAGACAGAAGCAGACGCCTATGCAACCATCTATCGCAACATACTTGGACAAACCCATGCATCTGCGCTTTGAACCGCCGACGCTCTACTTCATGCACGTGCCCAAAACCGGCGGCGTTGCGCTGGGGCACTGGCTGCGCCGCGCCTACGGCCGCGGCTATTTCGATCTGGACCTGCCCCAGATCATGAAGCTAACAAGCCGGAGCATTCGGGACTTCCGCTGCTATCATGCCTGGCATCATGGCCGCAGCCTGTTAGAATGGCTGCAGCGTCCGCATCTGCTTGTCATCACGATGTTGCGTGATCCGGTTGAACGAGCAGTATCACTATTCGGTTATCGTCAGCACGTGCATGCAATGCGCCCAGAATGGTTCAAGGCGGAGCATCGTGACCGGATTAGCAGCCTGGCAGGGATTGATCTGCAGAAATGCCTGGATGACGGACTCCTCTCCCAGGTTTTCAGCAATGGACAGTCCCGCGTTCTCGGCATCCGCAAAGATTACACGACTTTTTTTGATCAGGTTATGCAAACCACACCGGAGATGCGGACACATGCATTGTTACGCCCGTACAATGTGCCTCTCCTGGTAGATAAGGACGATTTGCCCTTGCTGGCGATGAACGCCCGTGCCTGGCTGGACGAGATGGCGGTCGTCGGCCTCACCGCGCGCTACGCCGAATCGCTGCTGCTGATCGGCGACTTGTTGGGCATCCCGGTCCCAGCGCTGCCGCCCCAGGCCAATGTCAACCCCCAGCGCACCGATCCGGCCATGCGCTACCAGGATCAGCTTGCGCCAGAGGTGGTGGAGCGGCTGGAGGATCTGAACCGCTATGACCTGAAACTCTACGCCCACGCCCAGGAGTTGTTCGAGCAGCAGTGGGCGCGCTATCAGGCAAAGCCGCGGCGGACGTACAGCATCGCCGCGCATATGCGTTATCACATGCATCCGGCCACGGAGATAGCGAAACAAATCGTGAAACAGATGCCTCTGCTGGTGCAGCTTTACGCCAATATCCGCAAACAGGTTTGATTGTCATGCCGCTGACCTTCCACATCGTTTATGTGCCGGGATCGGTTGACTATCTGCTTCCTTTTGTGGATAGCCTCCTGCATTGGTCCCCTTACGCATTTCGATTGGTGAGCAACGGCTGCTCTCCGGCAGAACAGCGCTTGATGCGAGGCTACTGTCGCAGCGACTCCAGGCTTGAGTATCTGGCGCTGCCGACAGTTGAGCCGCTCTACCACACCCACGTTCTGAACTACCTGCAGGCCATCTGCCGGGAAGACGCCTTCTGTTTCATAGATTCGGACATCTTCGCCTGCGGACCGTTTTTGGAAAACCTGGAGTCTCTGCGCCTGGAATATGCCGGAGTTTTCGCCGGCGCGCCATTTTGGCTGTTGCCAGAAGATCAGGTTGTGCCGACCCACGTTAATATCGCTACGGGCGAACATAGCTACACACATGTCGGGCTTCCGTTAGGCACAAGTTTCTTTGCTGTCTACGATAACCGCCTGCTCACTGACTTTATTCGGAGTACAGGGCTTGGCTTCCAAATCTGCGACTGGGTGAATTTACCGCCATGGTTGCAGATATGGTGCGCAGAGCGCGGGATGGCAGGTTATTGGTTCGACACCGGCAAGGCGCTGAACCTGGGACTGCAAGCTCATGGGTGCAATCTCGTCGTGCTCGATTCGCCCAATCTCTTCCATTTGGGCGGCATCAGCTTCATCGCCAAGCGACGCTACTTTGACATGCAGAAGAGTCGCGCCTTGTTGCTGGGCGGCTTGTATTACCGGGCGCGCGAGCTTTATATCAGTCTACGCCGACGCATGAGGAACGATCCGGTGTTCCGGTCAGCCCGTCTACCCTTTCTGCGCCGCCGGCGCCGCTATGGCCCCTACTTCGCCGATCTGTTAGAAGCTGAAATGAATGGCAGACAACCACCTCCCCTGCCGGCGGAGGAACATCCCCTCATTCGCCGGCAGGCGCAGTTTGCCACAGAGGAGATTCCTCGTCTGCTTCGTCACTTCGTCAGCCAGCGCGTTTTGTGGGAAAAGGACGATCGCGGAGAAAGCGCTGCATGAACAGGTTGTGGCGTTCCTCGACGCGTTGGCTTGCCGGAATGAAACGCAAGCGGATCTGGCAGCGGGCCTGGCGGGTCTGGCAACAAGAAGGCATTACCGGTCTGCTTGTGCGTTTGCGGGACAGGATTGCACCACTTTCCTACTCGCACTGGCTGGCCACGCGACGCCTCACCGACGACGACCGCCATGCAATCCGACAACATATAGCACAGATGTCCCATCCCCCGCTGATCTCCGTGCTGCTGCCAGTCTACAACAGCAAACCCGGCTGGCTGCGCGCCTGCCTGGATTCGGTGCTCGGTCAGATCTATCCGCACTGGGAGTTGTGCATCGCCGACGACGCCTCCACCAACGCCGAAATGCGCAGCATCCTGCAGAAATACGTAGGCCGCGATGCCCGCATCCGGGTCATCTATCGTAGGACCAACGGCCATGTCTCCGCCGCAACCAACAGCGCGCTGGCGCTGGCGACGGGCGATTTCGTGGCTTTCCTCGATCACGACGACGCATTGGCCGAGGGCGCGCTCTACAAGGTCGCGGCGCTGCTTGCTGCCCAACCCGACGCCGACCTGATATATAGCGACGAGGATCGCATAGATGCCCGGGGCCGCCCGCTTTACCCGGTCTTCAAACCGGAGTGGAGTCCCGACCTCCTGCGCGCCCACAATTACGTCAACCATCTGGTTGTGGTGCGCGCCGAACTCGTGCGCGCAGTCGGCGGCCTGCGGGAAGGGCTAGAGGGCGCGCAGGATTACGACCTGCTGCTGCGGGTCAGCGAGCGCACCCTTCCGTCGCGCATCCATCACATTCCCCATGCGCTTTACCACTGGCGCAAGCATGGGGCCGCCCTGGGCAAAGACCAGGCAACCCGCTCTGTGGCGACAGCGGCTTCTCGGCAGGCTGTGGCCAACGCCATCGCCCGCCAGGGCATCGCCGCGGACGTCCTACCCACCACTGCCATGCCCTTCCTGCACCGGGTGTGCTACCGCCTGTCCGACCCGCCGCCCCAGGTCAGCGTGATCATCCCCACCCGCGACCGGCTAGATCTGCTGCGGGTGGCCGTAGCTGGTGTGCGGGAAGCCACTGCGTACCCAGCCATCGAACTGCTCATTGTGGACAACGACAGCTGCGACCCGGCCACGCTGGACTATCTGCATGAGTTGACGAGAGAGGAGGATGTACGTGTGCTGCGCCAGCCAGGGGCGTTCAACTACGCCGCGCTTAACAACGCTGCGGTCGCCCAAGCCACAGGCGACGTGCTTTGCTTTCTCAATAACGACATCGTCATCACCCAGGCGGAATGGCTCGCCGAGCTGGTCAGCCATTGCCTGCGGCCGGAGATCGGCGCGGCGGGGCCGCTGCTGCGCTATCCTGACGGACGGGTGCAACACCTCGGTGTAACGTTGCAGTCTGGGCGAATCCGGAATCTGCCTATTGAACCGAAGAGCGAACTGGATGGTTTCGGTATCCCTTTGCATACCCAAATTCGCAACGTTGCTGCTCTGACGGGCGCCTGCCTGGTTACGCGCAGGACGTGCTTTGTCCAGGTCGGTGGGTTCGACGAAGCGCTGGCTGTCTCCTATAACGACATTGACTTCTGTCTGAAGCTGCGGGCGGCGGGCTACTGGCTGGTCTGCACGCCCTTCGCCGAGTTGATTCATCACCACTCCGCCAGTCGCGGCCCGGAAGCAACGCCAGAACAGAAGGCTCGCCTGGCGCAGGAGGCAGACTATTTAAGGGCTAAATGGGGTGCGTTGGCGAGCTATGACCCCTTCGTCAATCCCAATCTGACATGGCGGAGCGGGCGCGCCCGATAGCTCATACTTCTTCCCCCGGACGCTTTGCCAGATACGCGCGCAGCGCCACCACCGGATCGGCTGTACTTTCGAGCGGCGCCACATCATGCAGGAAACGGCATCTGCTGCCGCCACGAAAAAGCATAGCGCCCGCCGCGCGCCACCAGCTCGGCATGTGTGCCCGACTCGACAATGCGCCCTTCGTGCATGACATGGATGATGTCGGCTTGCATGGCGGTGGTGAAACGGTGGGTGATGATCACTGCCGTGCGTCCGGCGATCAGATCGCGGAAACGGCTCATCCACTCGTTCTCCGCCCACGAATCCATGGCGCTGGTTGGCTCGTCGAGGATCACCAGGTCGGCGTCACGCACGAAGGCGCGCGCCAGCGCCAGCCGTTGCCATTCGCCGGTGCTCAACTGCGTATAGCCGAACCACTTGCCGAGCACCGTGTCGTAGCCTTCCGGCAGCTTGCCGATGATCTCCACTGCGCCAGCGGCGGCGGCCGCCGCTTCGATCTGAGGGTGATTGGGGGCGCGGGTGATGTCGCCAAAGGCAATGTTGGCGGTCACAGTCTCGTGATAGGGCAACGGCTGCTGAAAGAGCACGCTGATGCGCCGCCGCAAATCCTGTTGGCGGAAGGCGCGCAGATCGACGCCATCCCACGTGATGACACCCGCCTGCGGGTCATAGAAGCGGCAGAGCAGCTTGAGCAGCGTGCTCTTGCCGGCGCCGTTCTCACCAACGATGGCGACGATCTGGCCGGCCGGGATCGAGAGGCTGAAGTTGTTGAGCGCGACGCGGTCGCTGTACGGATATTGGAAGGTGAGATCACGCAGTTCGATGCTCTGCTGCAGCCCGGCGGGGACGGCGGCTGGTGCGACTGGGTCGGTGGTGAGCGGCTCCAGTTCTAAAAAGGTGAAGAGGTCTTCCAAGAAAACCAGGTTGCGATAGATTTCGCCCACGCCGTTGAGCAGATTCTGCATCAACTGCTGTCCTTGCGACATCGCCTGAAAGAGCATCGCCATATCGCCCAGGTTATAGAGACCTTGCAGCGCCTGCCATGCGATCCAGATCAGCGCCACCGCCATCGTGAGCAGCCCGGTCAGCACGGCGCCAATCTGTCCGATGGTCTGGTTACGTTGCAACCGCAGCCGTTCCGTGCGTAGGCGGCCGCGCAGCGTTGTGTACGCGCCGGCAAAGTGGTCGCCCAGGTTGAAAAGACGCACCTCCGGCGCGGCCTCGTCATTGATTAAGATGCGATTGTAATATGCCAGACGTCGCTCATTGAGCGTATTGCGCCGTCGCCAGCGATGAAAATCGACCGTTGCCTTCACCGTCACCCAGAGCGCAGGGAGCGTCCCCACCAGCAGCACAAGCGGCAGCCACCAGGCAAAGGTCAGCAGAACACCCGCCATGGCCGCCAGCGTGATGGTGTTCTGCAACAGTTTGCTCACGCTGTCGAGCAGCCCGATCGGGCGGTCGATGGCGTCGATGCTGGCGCGCTGCAGTTGGTCGTAGTAGGTGGGCGACTCGAAGAACTGCAGGTCGAGCGACAACGCCTTGGCGTGGATCAGCCCATGCAGTTGGTCGCGCACCTGCTCGCTCAGCGCGGCGCGAATGTAGCTGTTGACGCTGCCCAGCACGCCGTTGGTCAACATCACCAGGCCCATCAGCACAATCGTGGTCACCGCTGGCGCCCACACTGCCGGGTCGCCCTGGCTTTCGATCACATCGACCAACGCGTTGACGACGTTGCGCGTCAGGTAGACGGTGGCGACCGGCAACAGCCCCTGCACCACCAGAATCAACAGCGAGATTGCTGTCCACAGCGGCGCGGCGTCCCAGACCAGTTTGAGCGTGCGCGGGATATAGCGCACCTGCGCCAGCCGTTCGCGTGATGTCACCTGCGCTGCATACGTGCGCCGCCGCCCGCCGTATACATTCATTGCACTACCTTCTCGTGGGATGGATCGACCGGCAGTGAACTAGCCGTAGTTCCAATTCTTTGCATAGCACGATTCTACCATGAGTGATGTGATATAATGCAGTTGCCTCCAAATGGTAAACTTACGCAGTAGTAAGGGAAAACATGTCGTGCATCGGGTGATGACTGCGGAAAACCTGTGGCCTGCTATTGTGCTGCCGAACATAGCCGCCGCGTACAAGGCGCAGCTGGCGACTCTGACAGAAACGAAATGGCGTCGATTGATCGGCAAAGCGCAGCAGCATAGCGTAGCTTCGCTGCTGTATGTCGCTGTGCAGCCATTTGCAGCCGACCTGCCAGCAGATGTTGTCGAGCTGCTGCGCGCGATCTATCGCCAGGCTGTACTGCTGTCGATGCAACGCATTGCCGAACTGCGTCAACTCCTCGACGCCCTGGCTGTCGTCGGCATTTGTCCGGTCGTTTTCAAGGGCGCGGCGCTGGCGCACACGCTCTATCCCTCGCCAGCCTGTCGCATGATGGGTGACATCGACCTGTGGGTGACGCACGCTGAAATGCCCGCAGCAATTGCGACGCTGACTGATCTCGGCTATCAGATGCACGAGCAGGAGCGCCGCCCCCACGCGCTGACGCAGCAAACCGACGGCGAGGTGCAGATGCTGGCTGGTCGCCCTGGACAAGGGCTGGTGGAGCTGCATTGGGGCGTCTTCCCCGGCGAATGGCTGGCGCATACGACTGTGGTCGACCGGGCTGGCGTACGCAGCCGGCTGGTGAAGGGACGGTTGGTGGATCGCCCGGTCTATCTGTTGGCGCCCGAAGACGCGCTGCTCCAACTCGCCGTTCATGCCAGCATCAACCACCAGATGACGAAGAATGTGTTACGCTGCCTGGTCGATGTTGCGCTTTTCAGCCAGCAGCCGCTGGATTGGGCGCTCGTCAGCCAACGCGCAACAGCCTGGCGCGTGGCGACTGCTGTCGGCCTCACCCTGGAGCTGACGCAGCGCATCTTTGACCTGCCGCCCCTGCCTGAGGTGATCCAGCGGCTGGCGCCGCAGGGTTGGCAGCGGTGCGCCCTGGAAAAATTCGTGTCGCCCCAGGCAATCGTCGAGGGACAGCAATTGTCCGCCAACCGACGCCGCTTCTTCTATCTGCTCTGCGCAACCGATCGCAAGCGCGATAGCTTGCGCCTGGTCAAACATACGATCTGGCCCGACGCCGCCTGGCTGGCGGCGCGCTACGGGCGCAGCGACTGGACGATGCGGCTGCGTCACGCCGCCAACTCAGCGACCGGAAATATATGATCGGCGGCCTAATCATGCGTCAGACGGTATCCATGATGACTCTCTCCACTTATGAGCAGGCTCTGGCAAGCGCCTGGCAAGATGTGACAGACAGGGCGCGCGCCTACCGCTTGCAGATCGGTGAAACTGTCATCGAACTGCGCATTGCAGGCAATGTGCTTGCCCAAATGTTCCTGCCTGCTCTGACTCATCTGATGTGCGCCGGGGACGTGAACTCATCGCACGTCACCTTTTATTTGTGGGACGGCGCCGAGACGGGCGTGCGGCCACCGCCGCCGCCCTTCACCTCGGCCGACTATCATCGCTATGGACAACGGGCGGTGGCGCATGGCGATGGCTGTTCGCTGGTGTACGCGCCTTTCGACGGGCTGCTCTATGGCTATGAGAATGCCACGCGCCAGGGCTATTTCTGGTGCCGGGACGCGTTGGAACTTTCCATCTACGAGCGCGCAGCGCCGGTGCAAACACTCTTTCACTGGGCGTTGCGCGAGTTCGGCTGGCAGATGGTTCACGCTGCAGCAGTTGGCACAGAGCAGGGCGGCGTGCTGTTGGTGGGCAATAGCGGCGTGGGCAAATCCACCACGGCGCTGGCGCTGCTGGAACAGAACAATGGCCACACTTCCGCGCTGCGCTATCTCAGCGACGACAAGTGTCTGGTGCGCCTGTCTCCTCAAGTCGAAGCGTTTGCGCTCTTCAATTCGGCAAAGTTGAAAGCCGACATGCTGGAGCGCTTCCCTGCCTTTCATGCGCTGATCCGGGGATGGGACGACAATTACAAGGCGGGCAAGAGCCTGGCGTTTCTCCATCCCACCTATGCGCCGCGCATGATCCAGCGCTTTCCCGTGCGTGCACTGATCACTCCACGTATTGCGCATTTGCAGCAGCCGCGGCTGACGTCGGCGCGCAGCCCAGAGGTGTTCCGCGTGCTTGGACCGAGCACCGTAATCTGGCTGCCCGGCGCCGAGGCGGACAACTATCGCTTCACCGCCAACCTGGTGCGAATGCTACCCTGTTATCAGCTCGACCTGGCGCTGGAGCCGGCGCACAACAGCCAGGCAATTCACGCACTGTTGGAAAGCCAACCGGCGATGATGTGTTCCAGGTGAGGAGATACATTTATGCTCAAACCACTGCCCATCGGCATTCAGAATTTTCGCAAGCTGATCGAAGACGGCTATCTCTTCGATCTGATGTCGCGCTTCGTCGCTGGCCGGGAGGCGCCGCGTGCGTGAGCGCATCTCGGTGATCATCCCCGTTTACAACAGCGAGCGCTTCCTGGCGGAGGCGATCCAGAGCGTGCTGGTTCAGACGCTGCCGCCGGATGAAATCATCGTGGTCGATGATGGCTCCACCGACAACAGTGCTGCGCTTGTAGCTGAGATGCCTCTGCCGTCCATGACAGAGTTGATTCTGGTGCGCCAACCTAACCTGGGGCCAGCGGCAGCACGCAACCGGGGTGTCGCCCTGGCGTCTGGGGAGTTACTTGCCTTTTTAGATGCAGATGATATATGGCTTCCAGACAAGCTGGAGCAGCAGGTCGCACATCTTGCCCGAAACAGTGCTGCCGATGGCGTCATCTGCCGCGTTGAGAGCTTCGTTGAGCTGGGAGGCAGATGGCCCCCAGGACGAAATCGCACCCTCTTCGAGCAGAATCCTCCCATGTACATTTTCTCCACCCTGCTGATCCGAAGAGATGCGTTAAATCGCGCTGGATACTTGGATGTGCAACTGCGCGCTGGCGAAGACACTGAGTGGTTTGCACGCGCTCGCGACTTAGGCCTGGTCTTTGACATCACGCCTGCAGTGTTGCTGCGTCGGCGGTTCCATTCCGCCAATCTATCCCACTCAGCTGCAGCGGCCACGCCGATACAGTTGTTGCATATTGTCCGCGATTCATTGCATAGGCGGCGCTATGAAGCATAATTCACCTCTTGTCAGTGTTGTGATTCCAGTCTTCAACGGCGAACTCTATTTGGCGTCTGCACTGGATAGTGTAGTAGCCCAAGACTATCGGCCTCTGGAAATCATTATCGTTGATGACGGGTCCACCGACGCCACTCCAAGCATTGTCAACAGCCGCTCTGCAAGTTCAGAGCTAACCTGGCAATATCACTATCAACCCAATCAAGGCCCGGGGGCGGCGCGCAACACCGGTCTTCAGTTTGTAACTGGCGAATGGATCGCCTTTCTAGATGCAGACGATGTCTGGATGCCGCAGAAGACCTCATGTCAGCTGAATGTGTTTGCCATGATTGAATCCGCCGGTATCGTTTGGGGTGAAAGCAGACGTTTTTGGGGATCGACACCCCAAGATGCAATCGAACAGGGTGCGATTGAGCCAGCGCGTCCCTTGTACCTTCTGCAAAGTATGTTGTTCCGCAGATCTGTTCTCGACCTCGTCGGACTATTTGACCCAACGTTGCGTCTGGGGGAGGATGTAGATTGGCTGTTACGCGCGCTTGAGCAAGAGGTGCTGACGGTCATCCATCCCGATCCGGTTGTCTACTACCGCCGCCATGCCACAAACTTGACACATGACGACAATGCCAGCCGCCGTGCGTTACATCTCATTCTGCAACGTTCACTTCATCGGCGTCGCGCCAATCGAGACGACGGACAGCAACGCCCAGTATCATTACGCATTCTACCGCGCACAGGTGATGCCTGATTGTAGACAATGCAAATGCTCTCACGAACCAAGCAACTGAGATGTCGATTCTGGGACGCGTGTTATCTGTGGCTGCCCAACAGGCTGGCCTGCCGGACGCAAGCATTGCAGACTGCTCCGGCATGCGAGGCGGTTTTGGGCGGCGTAGAGAACTTTGTCAGCCACAAACAAGTATTTTGAAACATCGAGCACAACCACCATGTCTGACGACACCACTTCGCAACGCATCACTGCCATCATCGTAGTGCGCAATGGCGAACGCTTCCTGTCTGACGCCTTGCAGAGCATTGCCCAGCAAACGCGCCCGCCAGACGAACTCCTTGTGATCGACGGTCAGTCAACCGATCGCACGGCGCAGATTGCGCAATCATTTCCCGGCGTCCGCTATCTACTCCAGCCAGACCTGGGGATTGCCAATGCTCGCAACCTGGCAATTGCGGCCGCAACCGGCGAGTTCCTCGCCTTCCTGGACGCAGACGACTTTTGGACAGCCGACAAACTCGCCGTCCAGATGACCTATATGCTGGAGCATCCCACATTCATGTACACGACCACCTGGCTCAATCACTTCTACGATCCAGGATGCTTACCTCGCCCAGGCTATCGACCGGAAAGTTTCGCACAAGGCATCGAGGGGCGCTTTCCGGGGACGATGCTGGCGCGACGCGTTGTGTTTGAGCAGGTGGGGCTATTTAATCCTGCCTTTGCACTGGCGTCTGAGGTGGACTGGTTTGCGCGGGCGCAGGATGCGGGCATCCCCTCCGCCGTTATCGAGACTGTTCTGCTCCATAAGCGTCTTCATGCTCACAACAACTCGATCCAGCGTGAACGATACCGCCAGGAGTGGTTTGTCGTAATGCGCCAGTCTTTACTGCGCAAACGCGGCCAATCCTCAGCGTCTTCACACAACGACATTCCATGAAGCCGCTTCCACCCTCCACGCAGGCGCTGCTACAAGCGGTTTTACCATCGGAAATCGACCGGCAAGCGTTGGAACGCTGGCTGGCGACGACGAACCTCGAACGGTTAGAGCCTGGTCAGTTTCATCTGCTTCCCCTGGTCTATCGACAGATGGAGCAGACGGCGGTGAATCACCCGTGGCTGCCCAGACTTAAGGGCATCCACCGGCGCACCTGGGTTTCCAACCAGCTTGCCGTCAGAGCCGCGCGGGAAACGTTGGACTTGCTGGCGGCAGCCGACATCCCCGCCCTGTTGATCGGCGCTGTTGCGCTTGCGCTCACGGTCTACGCTGACCCAACCACTCGCCCCATTGGCGCCCCTCAAGTGCTAACGCGCACAAGCGACCGGCTGGCGGCGATCCAGACATTGACTGCTGGGGGGTGGCAACCATCACCACCAACCAACGTACTGACCGCGCCCTGCTACGAACGCTGGCAGGCCGGCCATCTCTTCACCAAACGACTCTCCGAAAACGAAGCGCTTCAGGTGCGCCTTTGCTGGCACGCTGCGCCGTCTGGCCCCATCCCTGCCTGGGGTGCACAATGGTTTAACCGCAGTGCGCCGCTGACGGGCGAGTCGCTCCAGGCGCGCACGCTCGACCCCACCGATCAACTGTTTCAGTCCCTCGCCGCTGCGCCTGCTCTGGAACTGATTCCCCTGGTGGATGGTCAGCAACTAATCAACCGGCATCCAATCGACTGGACGCGCTTTGTGCGGTTGGCGAAAGATAGCCGCCTGACCCTTATGTTGAGAGAGCGGCTTGCGCTCATGCAGACGATGAGTGCAAGCCAACTACCTGACCGTGTGCTGACTGAACTCAATCATGCCATTTCGCCTGACTATGCAGACGAGGCGTGGCGTCTTGATCAGCTCAACCCCTGGGAGCGCACTGCCTGGCAGCGCTTCCGGTTGAGCTATGCTCTGTTTCGGCAACGAGCTGCGGCGCAGGGCGTCGCTCCTTATCCCGGCGCCTTTTATGATTACCTGCGCACCCAAATGGGGACAAACTCACTCGCCGAAACTCTCAAGCGCGGCCTGCGCAGGATGACTGCGTCACCGCCCCTACCACATGGCTATTGAACCATGATGATCATGCCAGAGCAACAACCAGCCATTACCGTGCAACCCCGCATCTTGATTACTGGCGGCAGCGGTCGCATCGGGACGCTGATTTCCGCCAATCTACGCACTCGCTATAGCCTCATTCTGCTGGATCGCCGTCCGCCGGCGGACCCGACTCTGCCCTTTGTCCATGCCGACATCAGCAATGCTGACGCGCTGGCGCCACATGTTCAAGGCATCGACACCGTGCTCCACCTGGCCGCCGAGCTGCGACCGACGGCGCCATGGACTAGCATCTTCCCCAACAACGTGGTGGGGACCTACAATGTGATGCAGGCGGCCTGTGCGGCTGGCTGTCGGCGCGTTGTCTTTGCCAGCAGCGCCTATGCTGTGCTTGGCTATCCGCCGCATATCTTGATCGAAAGCCACATGCCGCCCCGCCCGCCCAACCTCTATGGAGCGTCCAAGGCGTGGGGCGAAGCGTTGGCGCGCGAATATGCCGCTGCTTCCAACACTTCGATCCTATGCGTGCGGATCGGCTATCTTGTCGAGCCTGACGCTGCGGTCATCACGCCCAAACATCCTGCCCTCGACCTGGCGCTGACCCCGCGCGACCTGATCAGCGTCCTGACGGCCTGCATCGAGGCGCCTGACCAACTCCGTTTTGGCATCTATCACGCCGTTTCACATCCGCACAGTCGTCGGTTTGATATGCGCCCGACAGCCGTAGAACTGGGATTTATCCCCGCCGATGACGCGCGCCGCCTGGCATGGCGCAACCTGCGCGGCATGCTGCGACGGGTGAGCATACGCCTGCGCCGCTGCAGAAAACATAGCAATCGATTCAAATCGCTATTGAATAAACATGAGTGGACTTGAGCTTTCCCGCCGGGAGTTGATTTTCCAGCTGACTTTTGCTGTCGAGCTTGCCGATCACCACTAATTGACAGTAGAATCAAGAGCGCAAAATGACATGCTTCCCACCTCTAAAGTTGAAGAAAGAACGACCGTGAACGCCAATCAACGCTACCGTATCAACCACCCCGCCGTTATTGCCGAAGTGCTCGACGGCGAAGCCATCATCGTCAACCTCGATAGCGGCGCCTATTACAGCCTGCGCGACAGCGGTTGCGCCATCTGGACTTTGCTGACGCAACAATGCACGCCGGTGGAGACAGTAGCAACTATCCAGACGCACTATGTTGGCGACGCCGACGACATCCAGTCCGGCGTTGACGCGTTGCTGGTGGAGTTGCTGGCGGAGTCTCTGCTCGTGCCAGCGGAAGGTGCACAGCCGAACGCGCCTGTCCTCGATATGGGCAGCCCTAGTTCAGGCGCGCCGCCCTTCACACCGCCGCTGCTCGAAAAATTCACCGACATGGCCGACCTGCTTCTGCTCGACCCGATTCATGAGGTCGATGTGAATGAAGGGTGGCCCCAACCACCAAAAGGACAAAGGTAATCTGTGGAACTCCAGGTGTGGAGTGCGGCGTCGGCGCTGCGGGCGAGCTGGACTATGTCGCCCGACGTCCCTGGCAGCGCACTGTTCTTGCACCGACAGCAGCATAATCAGCCACACCTCATTCGCTGAACACGGCTGCGCTCTCAACCTCTTTCAACTTCACACCGACTTGTCGGGATGCTTCTTGTGCGAGTGTTTGACGGTTCCGAACCGCTTGCGACTCGACCTATGCACACGGTATCAAAAGTATCCAGCAATGAATTGCATATACCTTTGTTGATATTTGGTCTAAATTTTGCATTTTCTATTGACAATTTGTATACCAAACTGCTATGATACTGTTGTTCACAAACCAAATTTACAGCGAAGTGACTTATGTACACGCGTGATCAGGTTGCCGATCAATTGCGCAGGCGCATCGAAACGGGCGATCTCAAAGCCGATACGGCGTTGCCGCCGGAGCGCGTGCTGGCGGAGTCGCTCGGCGTCAGTCGTATGACATTGCGCGTGGCGATTGACCAGCTTGCGGAGGAGGGGCTGGTGGTGCGCCGCCCGAATCGCCGCACGCTGGTGGCGGGCGACAAGATCAGTCGCAGCGCCAGCTTCATGTCCTTCAGTGAGGAGATGCGCACGCGCGGCTGGCGTCCGCATTCCGTGATCCGGCAAATGACGGCGACCGTCGCCGATGTCTCGGTGGCGGCGCAGCTCAACCTGGAGGTCGGCGCCAAGGTCATTTACCTGGAGCGGTTGCGTTTCGCCGATGACGAACCACTGGCATTGGAGCGGGTCTATTTGCCTTACGCTCGCTTCGCCAGCCTGCTGACCCGCGACCTTGCCAGCCAATCGCTCTATGCAGTGATGGAGCAGGAACTGGGCGTGCGTCCGTCGGTTGCAGAGGAGAGTGTGGAGGCGGTGCTGCTCTCGACCGAGGAGGCGGAGATTTTCGGCGTCGCGGCGGGCGCGCCTGCACTTCTGACCCGACGCATCACCCGTGACGACGAAGGCGCCGTTGTCGAAGCCGCCACCAGTCTCTACCGCGGCGACCGCTATCGGATGGCATTGGTGCGGCGAAGATAAACCAAACAAAGGAGCTGACGTGGATCGTCATCAACGCGTCGAGGCGTTTGTCAATCAGGTGCGTGGGCGGCTGATCGTCTCGTGTCAGGCGCTGCCGCACGAACCGCTCTTCGGCGCCGAGATCATGGCGCGCATGGCGATTGCCGCCGAGCAAGGTGGCGCCGCTGCGATCCGCGCCAACACGCCCGCCGACATTCGCGCCATCCGCGCCGCTGTGCACCTGCCGATCATCGGTCTCTACAAGGTCGATCTACCCGACTACGATGTCTACATCACGCCGCGGTTGGAGGATGCCTGCGCCGTCGCCGCAGCGGGCGCCGACCTCATCGCCATCGATGCCACCGCGCGCCCGCGCCCGGAGTTCGACAGCCTGGCGGCGTACATCGCCTCCATTCACGCCGCCACCGGGCTGCCTGTGCTGGCGGACATTTCAACCTACGACGAAGGCATTGCCGCCGAAGCCGCCGGCGCCGATCTCGTCTCGACGACGATGTCGGGATACACCCCCTACAGCGCGCTGCTCGACGGCCCCGATATCGACCTGGTCGCGGCGTTGAGCAAGGCGCTCACCGTCCCGCTGCTGGCGGAGGGGCGCTATCACACGCCAGCGCAGGTGCAGGCCGCGCTCAAAGCCGGCGCGGTCAGCGTCGTCGTCGGCGGCGCCATTACGCGCCCGCAGGAGATCACAAAAAGATTTGTGCAGGCGATTGAGAGATTAAGAGATTAAGAGATTGGAGATTGGAGATTGGAGATTGGAGATTGGAGACTGTCGCCACATTCTCGTCCAATCACCTAATCCCCAAATCGCCCAATCTCCTAATCTCCAATCTCTAATCTCCAATCTCAACGAAGGAGCAAACCTTGTCCAAACCAGTCATTCCCATTCTTCCCCTCGACGACCGGTCGGTCAATTATGAGTGCTTACAGATGCTAGGCGAGGCGGCTGGCTTTCGAGTGTTGCTGCCGCCCAAAACCTGGCTGGGCACGCCGTGGCGCGTCGGCGACATGCCCAGGCTGCACGACTGGCTGCTGGAGCAGGCGCTGCACGCCGACGCGCTGGTCGTCGCCATCGACACACTGGGCTATGGTGGGCTGGTCAACTCGCGCCGCTCGACCGACAGCCTGGAGACGGTGCTGGCGCGGCTGGCTTGCCTGCGCGCGATCAAGCAGGCGCAGCCGCAGACCGCGCTGCTCGCCTTCAACGTGCTGATGCGCATCACGCGCGGCAACGACGCGGAGGAGGAGAAAGCGTACTGGGCGGACTACGGCGCGCGCATCTTCCGCCTCTCCTATCTGGAAGACCGCGCGGCGATGGCGGTGGGAACCGCTGCCGAAGCCGAGGAGATCGCCGCGCTGCGTCGGGAGATTCCGCGCGAACTGGTCGAGGATTTTCTGGCAGGTCGCGCCCGCAACCACACTGTCAACCGCACGATGATCGACTGGGCGGCGGCGGGCGTCTTCGACTACCTGATCATCCCGCAGGATGACACCGTCGATTACGGCTGGAACATCGCTGAAAGCCGCCGTCTGCGCCGCTACGTCAGCACGATCGGTGCGGCGGATCGGGTGTCGATCTACCCGGGCACGGATGAGACAGCGATGCTGCTGCTGGCGCGTTACGCCACGCAGCGCGCCGGTTTCACCCCACGCGTGCGGCTGCGCTACAGCGGTTCGACCAGCGACCAGGTAATCACCGCCTACGAGGATCGCCCGATGACCGAAATGGTCAAGGCGCACCTGGGGCCGCTCGCTGGCGTAGTGAGCGACGCGCCCGACGCCGACATCGTGCTCTACATCAACGCGCCGGCGGAAGTGCAGGGCAACGGCCCTGAGCAGTGGGCGCTGGCGCTGAGCGATGCTCAGATTGCGGCATTACCCGCTGCCTCACAAGCGGCGTTGGCAGGCTATCGCCAGCACAGCAACGGCGCGGCGACGCTGCGCGAGATGTTCACCGTGCGTCGCGACCTGCCGGAGTTCGTGCGCAGTCTGGCGGCTGAAGTCGAAGCGGGGCGAACATGCGCCGTTGTCGATGTCGCTTTTGTCAACGCTGGCGACCTGGCCTTGGGCGAGTTGCTGGAACGCATGCCCGCGCTCAGCCAGCTTGCCGCCTACGGTGGCTGGAACACTGCCGGCAACACGCTCGGCTGTGTGTTGGCGCACGCCGTGATCCGCCACTTGCAGACGCTGCACGGCGCCACGCCGGAGGCAATCGCCGCGCATGTGCGTTTCCTTTTCCTGCGCCTGGTCGAGGATGACCTCTTCATGGCGCGGTTGCGCACGCAGATCGCCGTCGAGGATCTGCCAACGCTGGGGCTGCCGATCACGCTTGGCAACGTGGGTGAACACGCCGAAACCGTGCGGGCGCTGGTCGAGCACAAGCTGAGCGAGGCGGCGGCGCAATTGGCGCAGAAGCGCTTTATCGGGCAACAGGTGCAGGCGGGCGACGCAGCGATCCTGCTGGAGGCGCTGACGCTGACCGACGTCGAGCTGCCGTGGGGCCGGCTCTTTGACCTGACCATGAACGTAGATGCGCGCTATGTCATCGGGTGAATCTGCGCTGCCGGAGCCGATCCTGGTCTTTGACATCGGCGGCACCAAAGTGGCGGCGGGCGTGCTGGCGCCCGATTTCGCCGTCAGCCAGCGCCGCGAGATCGCCACCCAGGCGGCGGATGGCCCTGAGCGCGTGGCGGCGCGCATCGTGGCGTTGGGACGGGAAGTGCTGACGGCATTCACCGCCGAAAGCGGTGTGCAGGTGCGCCGCGTCGGGGTCGCCAGCGCCGGGCAGATCGACCGCACGACCGGCGTGGTGAGTTACGCCACCTTCCACCTGCCCGGCTGGATCGGTTTTCCGCTCGGCGAACAGCTGAGTAGCGGGCTGGCGCTGCCGGTCGCCATCGACAACGACGTGAACTGCCATGCGCTGGCGGAGGCGACGCTTGGCGCCGGACGCCCCTATCGGCACTTTCTGTTGGCGGCGGTCGGCACCGGTGTGGGCGGCGGCGTGGTGATTGACGGCAAGCTCTACCGGGGGCGGCTGGGCGGCGCCGGCGAGATCGGGCAGGTGCTGCTCGAACCGGAGGGCGGGCGTCCGTGCAGCGACCGGCTGACCGGCTGTCTGGAGGTCTACACTGCGACCAGCGTGATGGTGCAGCGCAGCGGTTACGCCTCGGTGCAGGCAATGGTAAGCGCGTACACTGACGGTGCAGACATCCCGGCGGTCGCGGAGGCGGCGCTGTGGCTGGGGCGCGGGCTGGCGAGCATCGCCCACGTGCTGGCGCCGGAAGCGATCCTGATCGGCGGCAGCGCCGTGCTATTGGGGCAGCGTTACCTGGACGCAGTGGGGGCGAGCTTTGCCAGGCACACGCTGCCGTCGCATCGCGAAATTCCGTTGTTGTTCACCCAATTGGGCGCTGACAGCGGCTTAATTGGGGCCGGGTTGGTGGCAAGTGAGAATCCGTAGCCACCATCCCGGCGCCCTCGCCGCTGTGAGTCGTAGATTCGTTTTGCTGTTTGGCTTATATGTTTTAACAAAAGGAGAGCAAGACCTATGTCGGATCAACCAACACGTCAATTGAGCCGCCGCAGCTTTTTGCAGATGGTAGGCGTTGGCGGCGCAGCGATGGCGCTGGCGGCGTGCACCGTGCCGGTGGCGCCGGCCGGGGCGCCAGCGGGCCAGGCGGGTGCGCCAGCGGCGAGTGGGCAGGCGTTCCTCAACTATTGGACTGGCTGGAGCGGCTTTGAGTTCGACGAGCTGCAAAAGCTGGTGGACAAGTTTAATGAGGAGCACAAAGACAAGATTTTTGTCAACATGACGACGGTCTTTGGGCAATACGAGAAGGTGTTGACCGCGATCGCCGGCGGCAACCCGCCCGATGTCGTGTCGGCGGTGTGGCTGCGTGAGCTGGTGTCGATGGCGGCGCGCGGCGGTTTGCAGCCGATCACGGGCTACGCCGAGGCTGCCGGGATCGACGGTTCAGAGTACTTCCCGCAATTCTGGGATGCCTGGTGGTACAACGGCGATTTGTGGGGGCTGATGATCACCTCCAACTCGCAGGTCATCGCCTACCAGCCGGCGCTCTTCGAGGAAGTCGGCGCCGATCCGGCCAATCCACCCAAGTCGACGACCGATCTCGACCTGGTGGCGCAGAGCCTGGAAAAGGTCGATGCCAACGGCAACATCGAGCGCGTCGGTCTGCTGCCTGCCGGTCTGACCTGGTGGGGACGCGTCTTTGGCGGCAGCTTCTACAACGCTGAGAATCAGACGATCACCGCCAATGACCCGAAAGTGGTGGCGGCGTTGGAGTGGGAAGCCTCCTATCGACAGCGCCTGAACCCGGAGAAGGTCGCCGCCTTCCAGAGCGGCTTTGGCGACTACATGAGCACACAGAACTCCTTCTTCGTGGGCAAGGAGGCGATGACGCAGGTCGGCGAATGGTTCATCCAGTTCCAGAAGAAATTTGCACCCGACCTGGTGATGGAGTTCATGCCAGCGCCCTATCCCGATGGCGGCAACGACAACACCACCACCTTCGACGGCAGCGTCTTCACGATCCCGACCGGCGTCAAGGCGCCCGACGCGTCGTGGGAATTCATCCGCTGGCTGAGCGAGCCGCAGAACATGGGCGACTTCTGCTTCAACATCCAGAACGTGCCGCCCAAGCTGGCGCCTGCTTCGGAAGAGCGTTTCGTCAGCGACCCGCGCTTCCAGTTGGCGGTGAACCTGCTCAACGGCCCGCACGCCTTCGGGCCAGACAAGATGCCGGTCAACAGCCTGCTCTACTCGCGCCTGGCGGAGGCGGAGAGCGCCGTCTTCAACGGACAGATGACTGCCCAGGCTGCGCTCGATCAGGTCACGACGGAAGTGCAGGCGGAATTGGACAAGGTGCTGCAGCGCGGATGATGCGCCGCCAGACAAATCACCTTCCGGGAAGCTTCGCGCTTCCCGGAAGGCGCTGAATGAACAGCGTTCTTCGGGAGACCCAACAGCATGGCAGTTGCAACCAAACCATCATCAGGACGCTGGAGCGCCAGCAAGACGCGGTCGCTGCTGACCGGTCTGGCTTTCATTTCACCGGCGATCATCGGCTTCATCGCCTTTGCGGCGTGGCCGATCGTGCAATCGCTCTACTACAGCTTCACCGACTACAACATCTTTCAGCCGCCCTACTTCATTGGGCTGGAGAACTATCAAGACCTGATCAACGACCGCGTCTATCGCATTGCGCTGGTCAACACCTTCTACATGGTTTTCATCGGTCTGCCGATCCACCTGGTCTTCAACTTCTTCATGGCGCTGCTGTTGGCGACGCAGATTCGCGGGCTGTCGATCTATCGCACGATCTTCTACCTGCCGTCGATCACGCCAGTGGTGGCGTCGACGATTGTGTGGCTGTGGCTCTTCAACGGACAATACGGCATTCTCAATGAAATCATCGGCTGGTTTGGCATCCAACCGATCGGCTGGCTAACCGATCCGCGCTTCACCAAGCCTTCGCTGATCTTCATGGGCATGTGGTTTGGCGGCAACACGATTTTGATCTATCTGGCTGGACTGCGCGACGTGCCGGTCTCGCTGCTGGAAGCGGCTGAACTCGACGGCGCCAACGCCCTGCGCAAGACCTGGCACGTCACGCTGCCGATGATTAGCCCGGTGATCTTTTACACGCTGATCATCAACGTCATCGGCTACTTTCAATATTTCACCGAGGCGTGGGTGTTGACGGCGACGCGCGATGGTTCTGCCGGTGGCCCGCTTAACTCGATGCTTTTCTATGCGATGTATCTCTACCAGTCTGCCTTCCAGTTGTTCAAAATGGGTTACGCCAGCGCGCAGGCGTGGGTGTTGTTTGCGATTGTGTTGATTGCGACCGGGCTGCTCTTCCGCTTCTCCGGCTGGGTCTACTACCGTTCCGAGGAATAAGGTCATGAGTGCGAGTGAATCATTGTCACGGACAACCGCCAACGCCATGCAGCCGCGCGGGCTGAGCAGCCGGCGCAACCAGGATCGTTTGATGAAGGCGCTGGCGTATCTGATCGCCTCCTTCGTGGCGTTGGCGTTCGTCTTTCCGCTGTACTGGATGGTCACGACGTCGCTCAAGACCGATGTCGAGATATTCAAGGTGCCGCCGACGCTCTTTCCGCTCGATCCGCAGTGGCAGAACTATCCGGCATCTACACAGTACATCCCCTTCTGGCAGTACATGTTCAACACGCTGGTGATCTGCGCGCTGACGATCATCGGCACGGTGATCTCTTGCTCGCTGATCGCTTACGGCTTTGCGCGCGTGCGCTGGCCCGGTCGCAACGCCGTTTTCATCGTGTATCTGAGCACAATCATGCTGCCGGCGCAGGTGACGATGATCCCGCTCTACATCGTCTTCCGCCAGATGGGTTGGGTTGGCACGATGTGGCCGCTGGTGGTGCCGGCGTTCTTCGGCAACGCGCTCTACGTGTTTTTACTGCGCCAGTTCTTCATGACCATCCCCAACGAGCTGACCGACGCTGCGCGCATCGACGGCGCCAACGAACTGGGCATCTTTTGGCGCATCATGCTGCCGCTGCTCAAACCGGCGCTGGCGACGGTGGCGCTCTTCACCTTTGTGGCGACCTATCGCGACTTTCTGGGGCCGCTGATCTATCTTACCGAACAGAATCAGTGGACGATCTCGCTGGGTCTCAAGATGTTCCAAAACATGTACGGCGCGCAGTGGCAGTTGATGATGGCGGCGGCGACGTTGACCATGATTCCAACGATGATTCTGTTTTTCCTCACGCAGCGCACCTTTATCGAAGGCATTGCGTTGACGGGGATCAAAGGCTAAGGAAACTCAATTTATGACTAAGTTACGCGTAGCGGTGATCGGCGCGGGCGGCATCGGCGGGACGCATCTGCGCGCCTACGCCGCCTGGCCCGACCTGTGTGAGATCGTCGGCGTCGCCGATGTCGATCTGGCGGCGGCGCAGGCAAGGGCGACCGAGTACAACACCACCGCCTTTGCCGATTACCAGGTGATGCTCAACGCAGTGCAACCTGACGCAGTCAGCATCTGCACGCCGCCCAAGCTGCATCTGCCGATTGCGCTCGACGTGGCGCAGCGCAAGATCGCGTGTCTGTGTGAGAAGCCGCCGGCGCGCACCGTCGCCGAGACCGAGGCCATCGTCGCTGCGTTCGAAGAGGCGGGCGCCATTCTGCAGTTTGCCTTCTGCCATCGCTTCCACGAGCCGGTGCGCCAGGTGCAGGAGTTGATCGGGCAGGGCAAGCTCGGCAGAGTCGTGCAGATTTACAACCGCTTTGGCTTTCGCTTCGACCGTGCGGCCACGTCGTGGTTCACCGATCCGGACATGGCGGGCGGCGGCATTTTGATCGACACGCTGGTGCACAGCATCGACATCTTTCGCGCACTGGCGGGCGAAGTGGTGCATGTCGATGCGGCGGTCTCGACCACGCTGCCCGTGCAGGTCGAGGACAGCGCCTCGCTACAGGTCGTCAGCGCCAGCGGCGTGATCGGCTCGCTCAACTGTAGCTGGGTCACGCCGGTCTCCGAAGCCGAGTTTCGCGTTTGGGGCACGGAGGGCGAGGCGATCATCGATTATGCGGCGAGCGGCGGCGCCCGTTACCGGCTGGCCGGCGACGCGGAATGGACGACGCTGCCTGCGCAGGCGCCGGATCGCTTCGTGCTGCAGGCGGCGCATTTCCTGAGCTGCGTGCGCCACCAGCAGCGCCCCAAAGTCAGCGGCGCCGACGGGATTGCCGTCATGCGCGTGATCGAGGCGGCGTATCGGGCCGCCAGACAGAGAGCATTGCTTTCGGTGTGACATGCCTACACCTCTGTACTTTTTGAGTAGCCTGACTACGGTATCCAAACATGCCAGAGCACAGATGCCGCAGGGCGCTCAGTTCCTGCTGACCATTGTCTTACATCGCATCTGTCTGAAACTGAACCCCACCAATTTGTTCCTCCGTCTACGTCTTGTCTTACCTGACAGGTGCTGCCAAAAGGTTGCAAATACAGGAAGAGCGCCCGATAGTGCTTTGAGCTGGAGAGGTCCGCCTGGTCGTCCCGACTACTTCGGCCATCGGAATCATACACATACACTCTAATCGGTTGGCCGACTGCTAAATAACCGCACTTACGCCATCCAGGTGAAATATGATCCCGATTCGGAATGATCTCGGTTCGCTCTAGTGAGTAAGTACCGATATCAAGTTTTGCATAGAAGTCCGCCGCCGATTTACCGTCGAATGGATGCAGCGCTATCACGGACTCAATTTCGACGCAAACATATGTGGAGCCGGATTGTGCACGCACGGCCTGAAACGGAAACATGCAACTCAATGCCAGGGCGAGAGTCAGAGTGAGAGAACCAGCGATTGAAAACATAGACTTGTTCATAGGATGCTCCTTATCGTGTTACAACTCTTACTTCTTGTTCTGCTCTATTTCGTGTTGCAGCCTTATACTTCATCATCAACGTGAGTCCGCATAGCCTATTCGATGAGGAAAAAGCGATTGTACTTTCCTCTTGCATACCGATTGCATACCGAATATGCGAATAGCTGGCGCGGTCAACTTGAACGATCAAATAATATGACCCTTGGATCGACCCAGATTGCCCAATCATGCGTCGGGGATTCCCCTGCATCAACGCGCAACTCAATATAGATTTCTTGGCCTGCCAAATGGGACAAGTCGGCGCGTACAGTCTGAAGGTAACCATCATAGGACTTGGCTACACGCACAAGAGGATTCCAGACTTCTCTGCCATTCTCTGTGTGGTGCTCCCAAACCCAGAATGTGACCCCATCTGTACGGTCTGCATCATAGATGAAGCCAATCTGCGCCTCAAAGAAGGCGGTGGAAGGCACGCGGATGCGCTCGTTCTGAAACCACCCCTTGATTGTTCCCTTGGGAGCCTGTCTAGGGAACATTGCCAGGACATTCTCTATGCTTCCGTCTTCTAGTATCGCCATTCTTGTTCCAACATAACCCAAGACTTCGTTTTGGTCGTCTGCCCAATACAACTCGGTAACGTTGACTCCGTTATGCCCGTCGGCAAGCAGTTCAGCGGAATTCCAGCGGGCAAACAGCGATAAAGGCGCAAAGTGGATTTCTGTGGGTGCAGGCATAAGGGCTGAAGTGCTGATGGTAGGGGATGCCAAACCCGCCGGCGTGACTACGTGAACATGAATCTGACCCAAAGACTTGGTTTGACCACTGCAAAAGCCCGCGATTAGCTCATAGGTTGTTGATTCTTGAGGAGAGCGTTTCAATTCACCGCCAAAGTCGACTCCAACTGGTGCATTATTCTCCACTATGGCAACTCCATCTGCATTGAGCACAGGACACCAGCTAAGTACGACCTCTTCTCCAATCCGAATTTCTGATGATGAAGCGCCGAAGCAAGCAGTCACAGGTTCAACACACGCAGTTGGCGTGGCGATCGCTGTTGCTGTGGGCTCCGCAGTTGGTGCGGCAGGTGGCGTCGGGATGTTTTGTGCGGTAGGTGCTTCGTTGGCATTGCTGCTTTGTCCAAGTTGACCGAACACCCATGCATGTTGACCGTTGATGCAACAGACTAACCACCATTGCCGCTCTGGGCTTGCCGCGATGATGTCAAATACCTGTCCAGCCGAAGCCGTGCCAATCACTCGATGCATTGTGCCAGGCCCAGCGCGCAGATTGGCATTCTGCTCAACGAGGAATCTTGCCACCGCCAGTGTAGCCGTCGGCTCAAGCGTAGCAGTTGGCAGGGGCGTTGCGGTGGCTTGATGATTAATGACCACTTCAACACGCCGGTTGTCGAACTCAGACTTGCCGAACTGGAATTCAATCGTGTTGGCTGCTTCAGGGTTCTGAATGACGGTAGTCAGGTCAACTGTCAACAATTTATTTGTTCCAAACACAGGCAATTCGTGCTCGCCATATGTTACTCGTGGATACCCCTGACTCAGAAGGTTGAAGCCAACCACTTGGAGTATGGCGGCTGTTGGCGTATCCCCAGGATTGATCAGGATGACATCAGGATGAAATCTCTCTACCTGTGGTTTGGCAGGCAGTCGTTCGCCATATTCCCCAACGATCCCAGCGTAGGCCGTAGTCCGATCCATAGGCAACAGTGCATAGGCGCGCACCTCGCTGGATAAGAAACCAAACGGGAGCAGTGCAGCAAGAAAGGTGAGCACCATTAGGACAATTACGAAAACTCTGGTTGCGCCTGACTCAGGCATCTTATGTTGGATTACGGCCTTGCCCCAGCCGTATGCTGCAATAAACATAAAAAGCATTCCGCCTGCGCCTGCACCGACAGCCAAACCGAGGTCAGCGCCGCGTTCAACAATTACCAACGAGCCTTCAAGCACACGCAGCGAGCTGCTTTCCGCTGTCGAGGCAACCCCTTCGATCCCAAGCAGTGTACTTTCAATGATTGCGTCAATCTCTGCAACCGCAGTTTGGATTGTGGTCTGCGCCTCGGCAGAGATCGTAGCGACAATTTCCTTTATCTCCCCTCCCGCGGTGAGTACGCTGAATCGCAATTCTTCGCCTGCCAAACGGACAGTGTTCTCCATGACGCGCCCGCCTGCCCCTATCACGGACTGAAGCTCCCGACCGGTGACGCCGATCGTCTCCTGGGCAACCTGACCGCTTATTTCTACAACACGTTGTGTTTCATCGCCTGTCGTTTGGACGATGGACTGTATTTCACCACTTGCAATTCGGGTGATCGTCTGCACTTCCTGACTCGTAACCTGAATGATCTCAAGTACATGGCGATTTAGCTCCTCGGTGTACTGCTGTATCCAGAGTAGTTTGGCCTGAACACGTGTGTCCAGGTCTGCAATTCGCCGGCCAGCGAGACTATCCAGGAATGCTGTATAGGCCGTCAATTCGTCACTGGCTTTTTCAATTGTGTGCCTAGTTTCGCCTCCTGTTACCTGGACAACGCTCTCGATATTCCGTGAGGTTGCCCTGACCAGATCACGTAGTTCGTCGACATTTTCAAGCTTGTGGCTGATTTTCACCTTTGCTTCGATATCTGGAAGTGCGGCGGTCAAAGGATCGCCGACGAATATCTTGGCTGCATGACAAAGCGGATTTAGTCCACATCCTGCCGATGCCGTCTCAAAAAAGGCGCCGCAAAGCGCCACCGCAAGGAGTGCTGCAATGAGAGATTTCTTTGTGTTCATGGATGCACCTTGCTCCCGAAGGTG
Organism: Chloroflexota bacterium; assembly: GCA_016861025.1. Lineage (GTDB taxonomy): Bacteria > Chloroflexota > Anaerolineae > Caldilineales > Caldilineaceae > Caldilinea. The sequence continues at coordinate 250,378 of BOKO01000004.1, read as the reverse complement.
GTGGAACGTGCGGTTGGTGAGGTCACCAACCGCACATTCGAATGAATCTACTGTCACAAGTCGATCTGCATGGACTGCTGTGCATTCTGTCTGCGGCGGCTGTTACTTATGTTTCGCCTCCTTTCCCTCCGACCATGCTTGGTTTCAGGATGGGATTTTCTGAGCAAGAGCCGCTTGTTCCTATTCACTGAACGCCTGCTCAAAGAGTGTTCATTAGTGAAAGTGCAAAGTTATCGATCATCGTTGGACGACGGGCATGTATAGTCTGTGAATAGCTCTATCTGCGCTCAGTAGGAGTTCCATCTGAGAATGGTTGCTTCTTGGTCGCACCTCAGAACTCATATGGAGATGAATCTCTAGTGGTGCACTTGGGGTCTCTGTAGACAGCCAATATGAGCCGATATCTGCAAAGTATGTAGATAGCACGACGGTAAAGCTGCCGTCTACGTCTGTTTGGACACTGCCAAGCGAGACCCCGTTAGCAAGAAGCGTCTCTTGGGAATTCGGTGTGAACCCTCTACCAGTGACTTGGAAGTAGCTGCCCGGCGCCCCCGTGGTGTAATCTACGGCAAGCGTTGCAGCGAGACCGGAGTCAGAGCTAGACGAGTTGCCCTGGCAAACGGTTTCAAAGCGACCGTCCAATTGGTGTCCGTTCATGTAACCACCAACAAATCCCTTCGATACACAGAAGTCGTTAGCAGCTCGCATGGCATAGGCCCAATGTGTTAGATTCACGTCTAGTATGTCGTAGCCAAGGTCGGAATACTCGGATCTTGTTACATCAAACCACTGAGCACCGTCACTGTAACAAATCAAACCATAACGCCCATTGAACTGATGCCCATTGAAATGCCCCCCGACAAATCCTCGCTCGAAGCCTTCACAGAGCGCAGTAGCCGCACGGTTTGCATGCGCCCAATGTGTGAGATTTGTATCCAAAAAACCGTATCCGGTAGCTTGGATTTCTGCCTGCGTGGCGTCATACCAAACTGCTCCCGGTCCGCCGCAGACGAGTCCGTGTAAGTCATGTTCAAGGACAACATGTCCAGAGAAGTGACCGCCAATGAAACCTCGATTGAAACACATCTCATTTGCCGCTCGAAATGCCAATCCCCATTCAACCTCGTTGACATCGTTTTGATTGCTCCAGCCGTATCTGGTGGCGTTGATCTCATCGGAGAAGACATCTAGCCAGTAGGTATTACGATTCGAATCCCAGTTCGTAACTCGCACAGCCTGTATTGCAGACTTCATTGCCGGGATTGAGACTGAAAATCCACCGTGTATCCTGGTGATTGTAGCTTTGCAGGCTGCAGGAGTTGAGTTGTCAGCGCACTCGCTATACACCCCACTATGGATACCTGTCAGCTTTGAGCCTATAAAGTCGGGGCCTCCACTATCACCAGGGGCAATCATCTGACCATTTGAGTTAGTCGGATAGTGGAAAATGCGGCCATCAGTACCTGATATAGTCAAGTTTGCGGTCCGCCATGTGCCAAAGCCGACATCGGGTAATTGGTTGAGGCCTAACCCAAATGCCGCCACTGTGGTGTTCAAGAGTGAGTTCGGCTCTGCAAGGTTAAGCTGAACGTTGTACCCAGAAATAGCTCCAAACACCTGAAATGGCGATTCAAGATATACTAGAGCGAGATCTGCCCCGCGAACCTCATTGAAATCAGCAAACTTATAAATAGATCGAGCAGCACGCGTTCGATTTGCTGATGTGCCCCAGTTTGCGGTGACAACTACAGACGTTGGATTGTGATGATTGGAAATACAGTGCCCGGCCGTTAACACCGAATCATTAGAGAGCAGTACACCAGAACACCCCCCGCCAACTTGGACAAGGCCACGCCTTTCTTGTTCAGTGATGGTCACTTCATTCCCCCCGATAATTGAAGGGTCGAAAGAGTCTGGTGCGAGTGGCTGCGCATAAACACGCTGATACCAAAGCACCGCCACAGCGATCGACAAAACTATCGTCAGCGAGAACACATACTTAAGATGCGAATTTGAGACTACCATGGCGTTTCCCCTTCTTGTGCTACGCATGAATCGTAAATAGCTAGATGGGGCTGGTAGAAGTCGGTCAATCCAAACGTCACCAGCCTCGACTTGTTCATTAAGACCCTCTCAATTCCTCTACGATTACAAAAAATCCGCATTTTGCTTTCCAGCAAAAGCCGCTATAATATGCCCATCTGCGTAAGCCGCAGACATTGTTCACCGACACAATGGCGACAACATTTGTCCGCACGACCCGACAACCAGGCAGAGACCATGTGCACATACACCGATGCAGAGTGGGTGAGTTTGCTGAAAGAGGAGCCACTCAGCGCCGAGGTGGAGCGCTGTCTGTGGGAGGAACTGTACCGGTTCTGTTGGCGTCAGATGCGTCGCCGCGATCTTGACGAACAGTTGGCAACCGACTGCGCCGTCGATGCATATCGGCGCATTGTGCGTAACATCGGCTCGTTTCGCTTCGAGTGTTCGTTTCGATCCTGGTGTCGAATCATCGCCGCAAATTGCGCCAACACAATCGGCGGAAAAGAGGGCAGGCGTAGGAGTCGCGAGGAGCCGTTTCCGGAGCTAGAAGCGGAGGAGCCAGCCGCCCCCGACGGCGCCTCTGCATTGCGAGCAGACGCAGACACGATCCTCGCACGCCTGCGTCCATGCCTGAACGCACTGCCCAGGCGCCAACGCCAGGTCATCGAACTGCTCTACCTGTCGAGGGATAACACCGGTGAGTTCGTCGAGCAATCACGAGAGGCGGTGGCAGCGCAGCTTGGGATAACCGTCGGCGCTGTGACGGTTGCTGCTTTTCACGCTCGTGTTGCCCTGCAGAGATGCCTGAAATCATCTGGCTATGGGAGCGCAGATGACATCCTGCTTCTTTGATGGAGTTTCCCTAAGTTGCTGTAATTGTAGACGCGCTGATGTGGTCTCTAGTGATAGAGCAAACGATTCAGAGCAAAGAAGGCAAAAATGACCGAAAGAAGCGACCAGCCTAGAAATGGGCTGTATCAACTAATTGCCGACATCTACGCCGCCGACCCCGATCCTCTATCTTGCCAGGTGGCGCACCGTTTGGTTGGACTTGTCGTCGACAATCAGTTTGACGACGACACAGCGAAGCTCCAATATCCCGACCTCTTCCGTCATCTTGACGCCTGCACCGACTGTGCAGACCGCTATCACATGGTCACCGAATATGCACGCCTTGAGGCTGATGGCGCATTGCCAAACCCTTCGTCGATCCCCGCTTTGCCTGCTGAATTGCATCAAGCAAAAGGTGGATGGATGGAACGCCTGGTCCGTCTCTTGTTTCCAGGATTTCCTGCGGCGACGCCCGCCATGGCGCTGCGCGGCAGCATGGGTCTGTCACCGGTAAGCATTGCACTCGACGACTTAGGGATTGTGGTCGAAATCCAGGTGCAGTCCAGCAGCATCAGCGATGACCTGCGCTCTCTGCACTGTTCATTCTCCTGGACCGAGCGTGCTGAACACATAGAAAACAGTATCGTGGAAGCATTGCTTGAGTGGGAGGAGACCGGTGAAGAGGAGCAGGCGCTGACCGGCAACCTGGCAACAGGCGTCACTTTTCTGGATATCGAGCCGGCTCTCTACCGCCTGCTTCTAACAATTGACGACCAGAACTATGTGATCGAGTCGATCGAGATCCCATAAGGCGATTACACCGATCTCCATGACAGCACCACCCGACGCGGTTGTCCATCTTCACCGGCTGCTCGGTTTCGCTGATGACACCATTGCGCCGGTCGCGCTGTCGGCGCCCGTGCTGCAAGCGTTGAAGCCGCGCGCTGAACAACTTGCGCGTGCCCGTAGTCCAGCGGCATCCGAAATTGCTGAGTTGTTGGTCGAACTGGCCGAACGCACAGCCGATCTTGCGTCCCTGGCGCTGGCGTGCTGGATTAGCGGCAACGTCTATCACAATCTCGGTCTCATGAAACAGGCGCATGCTGCCTACCAACGCGCCGACTCACTCTACACCCAGCTTGACGACCCATTGAGCGCAGCGCGCATGAGCGTCGGCTGGGTGCATGTGCTTGGCGAGTTGGGCGATGGCGAGGCAGCCCTGACGTGCGCCCAGCGCGCCGAAGCGACGCTGTTATCGCTCGGTGATCAAACTGACGCACCTCGCCTCGCCCATCTCTACGGCAATCGCGGCATTGTGCATGAACACATGGGACATCTGGTGGCGGCGCTGGCGGACTACGAACGCAAGGTGGCGTTTTTCCAGAGTCTCCCCAACCGCTCGTCTGAAGTGCTGATGGACGAGGCGCTGGCGCTCAACGATGTCGGCGTCATCGATGCCTTACTCGGCCAGTACAACACCGCTGAACGCATCTTTCAGCAGGCGTTGAGCCACTTGACAGCGGCAGCGGAGACCCCCTATGCCGATGCCGATCGCACGCTGCTATTGATGAATGTCGCCTGGTTGAAAGTGCTGCGCCACAGCCCGCCGGGGAGCGTGCGACGTGCCTTCCAACAGGCGCGCTCCAGCCGCGATCTCCTGGCTGATCCAGAATCCCACCTTTACTTTGCATTCATCGACCTTGACGAAGCCAACTACCTGCTGCGCAGCGGACGCTGGCAGGAGGTGAATCGCACAGAGCTGGCTCAACTCTGGGCGCAACTTGTCGAGCAACGCGCCGAGTTTGAGGCAGCCTATGCTGCCCTTCTGCTTGGACAGATCGATTTTCACGCCGGGCAACCGGAGGCGGCGCTCGCTCGTTTCGAGGAGGTTGCCGCAGACGCGATGGAAAAGGCGCCGACGCTTGCCTATTTGTCCCGTCTCTGGCAGGCGCGTGCGTTGCGCGCCCGCGGCGATCTGGTGGGGACGGAACAATCGCTGCACGCTGCTGTTCGCCTGATCGAGGAGACGCGCCGTCATCTGACGGTGGACGATTATCGCGCCGGCTATCTGGAAGATAAGTTGGTCGCCTACCACGACCTGATCGATCTATATCTTGTACAGCGCAGATTCGACCGGGCGCTTGCGCTCGCTGAACACAGCAAAGCACGCACCCTGGCCGAGACGATCAGCGGCGCCGTGCCTGCATTTGTCGGTGACGTCGACAAGATGGCAAACGCCGATTCCTGGAAGGCCGAATCGTCTGCTGCTGCAGAGATCGGCAGGCGTCTACCCGACGATATGCTGGCGGTTAGCTTTGTCGAGATGCATGACCGCGTCTGGACATTTCTGGTCGATGCTGCGGGGATGGTTGCCGAGCCGATCGAGCTCGGCGTGCGTCTGAACCGCGCCGACTTGGAGAATGGCTTGCGCAAAATCCAGCGCATTGCCCATGCGCCGGAACTGGCGCCAGCCGTCGTCGAGCAACAGACAGCATTGGCGCAAGAAGCGCTCAGCGCCTGGTATGTCGCCTATCTTGCCCCCTTGCAGCCCTGGCTGGAACGTTATGCACGTCTCCTGATTTCGCCTGACGGGTGGATGAATGCGCTGCCTTTTGCCTGCCTGTATGATGCAGCCAGCCGGCGCTATCTCTGTGAAACCCATGCGATCACCATGACGCCAAGCCTGGCGCTCTGGCCCGTCTATGCGCACACGATGCGCTCCGATGCGAGCGCTGCGGACAGAACCGCACTGGTGGTCGGTGCATCCTTCAGGGCAGGGGTGCAAGGCGCGCTGCCGGCTACGGTAACCGAGGCGCAGATTGTGGCCGGGCTGTTTGCCGCGTCGACGCTGCTGACCGAACAGGCGGCGACGGTGGCAAACTTCCTCCACACTGCGCCGCAGGCACATTTGATCTACATCGCTGCGCACGGCGAGCACCATCTTGCCGACCCATCGGCCAGTTTTATCGAGCTGGCGGACGGCCCGCTGCGCGTGCGTGATATTCTTGAGCTGCGGTTGGATCGACCTGTCGTGGTCCTCAACGCGTGCGACACTCACCGCGGTTATCTGCTCGGCAACGAAATGATGGGGTTGGTGCGCAGTTTCTTTTATGCCGGCGCGTCAGCGGTCATCGCGACGCAGTGGCAGGTCGAAGACGTGGCAGCCGCCGACCTGATGACGCAGATTATGCGCGAGATGCAGGCGGAGCCGTTGCTGGCGTGCGCGGTGCAGCGTGTGCAGCAGCGCTTCATTCGACGCAGCCAGCACCCCACCACTCACCCCTTTTTTTGGGGCGCCGTTGTGATTACCGGCGCCGGACGCCAATAACTGTTGACAAGTGACAGCTTGGGGACGCAGCTTGTAATCCGGCTGCGCTTGATCGAGTCTCTACCACCAGAACACGACTCTTGATCTGCTTTTCATCGATGCAACAACCGTATCTGCTATAAAGGAGCCACCCATGCCGTCGACGTTGAACTTGCTGACCACACGCCGCAGCGCCATCGTGAGACGCGTTGCCTTGATCCTCGCCGTTCCGCTGATTGCCACACTCATGCTCGGTGTGGGCGTAGCGCTGGCCGGACGGCATTATGGCGGCAACGGCCCCGATGGCACACCCAATCCATTGGCAGCGCATGGGAACTGTGCACCGTATTTGTTCGGGCGCGTCAATGTGGATGGCGTAGCGGTCAGCGACGCCGAAGTGACACTGCGCTATCTGACGCACACTCTCACCACCACCACCGAAAACTGGACGCAGTTCAAGGTTGACGGTCAGGGACCGCTCTACATGTTTCATGGCCGTCCCTGCAATGAATTGGGCGTCAAGTGGGGCGCCACGGTGCTCCTATCGGCGAAAGCGCCTGGCTACCCGGAACAAACCAAAGAAGTCACGATGATCGCCAATTACCCTGCGTCCGGCATCAAGGATCAGATTCAGGTGGAGTTCATGTTTGGTGAACAGCCAATCTACTTTCCGCGCCCGGCGCCGCGCACAGTGCTGCCCACCATACCAATCTCCGACATGGTCTCGCGCCATCTGTTCGATGCGGGAGATTATCACACCTGCGCAGTTGTTGGCGGCGGGCTACGGTGTTGGGGATGGAACAAAAACGGTTCAACGGGATCTGGCGATCCAAATATTGCGGCAAATTGGACTGTCGGCCTGCCAGTGCAAGTGCCAGCACTGGCAGATGTTTTATCAGTGGCAACGGGAGCAGACCACACATGTGTGGTGATGAAGGGCGGCGCCGTGAAATGCTGGGGAAATAATAGCTCTGGCGCAACCGGCCCGAACGCACCGCCGGTGACGCATATCCCGCAAGATATGCCAGTCATCACCGATGCGGTGGATATTGTGGCTGGTTTCTTCATCACATGTGCCCTGTTGCGCGACAATGGGCGCGTCATGTGCTGGGGCAACAACGACAGTGGGCAGCTTGGCAGAGGGGTCTTCAGCCCATCCTCAAACCCAATGCCCACCGAGGTCATGTTAAGCCCCGGGCAGCCGTTGACCGGCGTCACTGCGCTCGATGCAGAAGGGTGGCACGTCTGCGCCGTCGTTGCGGGCGGCGTCAAATGCTGGGGTAAAATGCATCCACCCCAGGAGAGCAACACACCTGGTAGATCTGCGACGCCCGTCGACATTGAGTTGCCCACAGGCGTGGAGATCCGATCGATCGCCACCGGCTATCATGCAAGCTGCGCTGCCGATGTCGCGGGTGACGTCTATTGTTGGGGCAATGGTCTCTATCCCGAAAGCGAAACGCCGGTCAAGATATCCGGGCTGCCTGCCGGAAGAATCATCGATCTGGCGATGAATCGCGGCGGGGTATGCGCCTTGCATAGCAGCGGCAGTGTCTATTGTTGGGGTGGTGCTCTCCATGATTATCAGCAGATTGCCGGTCAGTATGGGGCAAATGTGTTTGCGCCAGTCGAACTGCCGACACTTGTCGAGGGGGTGAACGGCGCCGTCGACATTGCCGCTGGCGAGGAGCACATCTGTGCGCGACTGGTCGATGGCCAGATCACCTGCTGGGGATCCAACTACGCCGGGCAGCTCGGCAACGGCGGCGCACCGCCGTTTGTCTACCCCTGGCACTCGCCAATGCAGGTGACCGCGTATACAGGTGCCGTTGGCGCGGTCACCGCCGGTGGGTATCACACCTGCCCCCTCACCCCCGGCGGCCGGGTCTTCTGCTGGGGCGCCAATGGCTACGGTCAGGCTGGCGCCGGTTTCGTCAGTCACGTCATCACACAGGCCATAAACGCTTCGGCATCGCTGTCTAATGTCACTTTCACTGCCGTGAGCGCTGGACGGCAGCACACCTGCGCGCTGACCGCAGACGGCGCTGTCTACTGCTGGGGACGCAACCAAGTCGGCCAGCTTGGCAACGGCACAGTTGCGCACAGCAGCGTTCCGGCGCTGGTGAGCGGTCTGGACGGTGTACAGGCGCAGGTGCAAGCCATCGCATCTGGCGAATTTCAGACCTGTGCACTGCTGGCCGATGGCAGCGTGCGCTGTTGGGGGCAGAACGGCGCCGGACAGCTGGGCAGAGGCAACGTCCCTGGCGATCACACAACCCCGGCCCCGGTGGTCGGGCTTGCCGGGCGCGCCGTCTCCCTGGCGGCCGGCGACGACCATATGTGCGCCGTGATCGAAGGCGGTGCGGCACAGTGTTGGGGATATAATGCTTACGGACAGCTTGGCAATGGCACTAACAACAACAGCAACACACCGGTCATAGTGAGCGGCTTGACCAGCGGCGTGACGGCGATGACGGCAGGCCGCGTCTTTACCTGCGCTATCGTCAACGGTAGCGCAAAGTGTTGGGGCGACGGGCATTCCGGTCAGCTTGCCGACGGCGAAGATTTCTCAGGCGGCTCACGCCCCTACACAAAGACTGTTCCGGTCGATGTGGTTGGGCTGCCCAGCACGGTGCTCGAACTGGAAGCGGGCGGGGCCACGGCCTGCGCACGGCTTGACAACGGCGAGACATACTGCTGGGGCAGCGACTGGAGCGGGCAGTTGGGCCGAGGGACAGCTGCCACGCAGTGGCTGCCCCAGTTGCTGCCCTTGTCGGGGATCACACAGCTTTCGATGGAGAACTTGCACGTGTGCGCCCGGCTGCAGGATGCTTCGCTGCGCTGTTGGGGCTCCAACACCTTTGCACAGGTAGGCAATGAAGTCAGCCTGCTCAGCCCGACGCCGGTCGAGGTGCAAGGGCTGCAGCCGGCGCAGTGGACGTACATGCTCTACCTGGCTGGCGACAACGATCTGTCCTTTTTCATGGACAATATCTCGCGCGCTGTGGATAACCTGCTAAAGAGCAATCCCAGCCCAGCGCTCAATGTCGTCATCTTCTACGACGGCGGGAGCAACAGTGACGGAGAGCGCGCTGACGACATGTACATCTGGAGCGCGGGCGAGAACGAACTGCACCGGCGTCGATTGACCGAAGCCGAGCAGTCCACAGGGAACCCCAACACGCTGACAAGCTTCATCGAATGGGCGCATAAGAACTTCCCGGCGCAGCATTATTATCTCTCGATCGCCAATCATGGACGCGCCACGTCGGGCATTGCTTGGGACGGGCAGAACGGTATGGTCAGCACTCGACCCGATGTTCTCGATCCGTTGGAGCTAAAGTCGGCGATTGCCGCCGCCACCCAGCAGGGCGCCTGGAAGATCGACGTGATCCACTTCGACGCCTGCCTGATGGCGCTCTTTGAAATGGCTTATGAGATCAAGGGGTACGCCAACTACATGATTGCGTCACAGAACCTGACGGCAGCGCTGTATCCGTATGATGAGTATGCCAGCGTAGTTGTCAACGAACCGACGATTGCTCCAGCCGAGCTGGCAAAGCGCATTGCGAACCTCTACTTCAACAATCGATACATGACGATTTACAAGCAACCGCGCACGATTTCGCTTCTGGATCTCAGCAAGATCGATGGTGTTGCCAATGCACTGACGCAACTGGCGTCGAATGCAGTCTCAAACATCCACAGCGTTGCGCCCGCTATTGCTGTGGCTCGCAATCAGGTGCAGGTTTTCGACGCTTCGCCAGATTTCACCAATGGGCCAGATAACGCCCTTTACTTCACGCTGACCAAGGAAGATGAATATGTTGATGTGCGTCATCTTGCCGAACTGCTGCGCGACGCCAACGTCGCTGACAGTGTACGAGACGCTGCTGGTGCGCTATACAACATCCTGACGCAAGGCGACAATCAATTTGTGGTGCTTTCACTCTATCAGTCGGGCCGTGACATGCTGGTTAGCGGTCAGGAATGGAATCTGGATCACAGCAACGGCGTATCGATCTTCTTCCCATTGGCGCCGGGGGTCTTTGGATACGAGCAATATATACATGGCAAACTGTTCCCGTCATTCACAGCAGCCACACAATGGGTTCCATTCTTGGGATCATACTATGCTGCTTCCCAGACGCAGCCTGTGGAGGCATACGATCCTCGCATCCCACCCGTGCTCAAGCCATCGTTGCAGATTACACATTGCCCAGGCATGACAGACTGCATCTGGGGCGTCGTCTATCTCATGGGGACGCCAATCGAAAACGCTACAGTCACCCTGCATCATCCAGATGGGGACCGCAGTGCAACGACTGCGATTCTTCCAAACAACGAACTTGCGCCGCTCTATCAATTGTCATTGGACGGTCTAGATGTACAGAACTCCGGTTGGCTGAGCCTGACGGTCTCCTACTCTGGTGTGCAAACGGCGCGTGCGATCAGATACGTCCGGAATCAGCCCGACGGTTACAACGAACAACAGGTTGATATACACCTGCAAGATGCGCAGACTCCACCGCCCAATCCCGGAGATGTACAGGTTGCCATCTTGTGGGCGCTTGCCGCCTCACCAAAACCGGGACAGACAATGGTTGGTTTCCATGCCCAGGCCGAGGCGAATGATGGGTCGGCAATCGTCCAATATGAGTGGAAATCTGATCGCTTCGGCGTCCTGGGCGCCGACCGATCAATGCAAATACCGGTTGCTCAACTCCCGACGGGCCGGCATCAGATCACGGTCAAGGCAGTGAATGACGCGGGGATTGAGTCAGCGGAAGTGAGCCTTGAACTTATCATCAACGAGCGACGAGTCTATCTACCTGTGGTGCAAAGGTGACCGAGAATCTCTCGTGGAACTTTATCAGGCCACACACATTGCCGTCCGTCACATAGCGTCCACCAGAAAAGACGCTATTTTCTGGTGGATGCTGCGTGCTCAGATTGGCGATTCTACTCCCTCACATAAACGGTTGCGTACTCCGCCACACTGTTGTTGAGCAGATCAGTGACGATAATCCCCAACGAATATTCGCCAGGGTAGCTCTCATACGCAGTCACCGTGAAGGGTTTACCGCTGAAAGTCAGCGTCTCACCGGGATATTCGTTGACCGTCCACTCGCCATCCTCATCGAGTTGATACCATTGCTGAAGGATCGTGAACGTATCGCCCGCGCGCGGAGCAACTGCGCGCGGTGCGCCGGTTCGTCCCAAGCCAGCAAATAGCAGCAGGTTTTTGTACTCCAGGGAGCCGTTGAACTTCATCACGGCGTAGCGTTCCTGGCCGCTGTCGGCAAAAGTGTAGATGCCGCTCACTTCGTATTCGCCGTCTTTGTCGCCTGCTCCGTAGATCACCGGCTCAAAGAGTGCAAACGCCTCTGTCTCGCCGTCGCTCAGGCTGTAGATCGTCGGCTCCCACTCGAAGATGAACTCGTCCAGATCCGCCTCGCTCCACGCCGGATAGTAGACGCCGCCGACTTCGACTGTCTCTTCGGCGGCGACAAAATCCATATCCTCGAGGATGTAGGCGTCGCTCTCCTCGTCGTAGCGCGAGACTTCAATATAGATATAGCCGATGTTGTCGCCGGTAATCTGCGTCGCAAGCAACACGGTCTCATTGGCCGCAATCTCGTCGCTGCTCACCTCAAGCGGCGCCATGCTCAACTCCGTGTCGATCCCGGGCGCACCGAGATCAGCGTCCTCCGCCAACAGCAGCGGCGCAGCAAATTCTTCCAGGTCAAACAATGCAGCGATCTTCGTGTCGAGCAAACCCGGCTCGACGGCTTCTGGATCGATGTCCTGATTGGTGTAGTGGAAGACCAGGAAGTCATCCCACAGCGAGACGCCGGCAAAGCGGCTGGCATAGCCGGTGTACGACCGCTCGCTCAGTTCCGTGCCAACCGCGAGCAGCAGGTCTGGCGTGGGGAAGAAGATCGAGAAACCGGTTGCGCCGGGCCGAGAGGCGCCATGCATCTCGGCGAGGATGGCGGCTTTGTAGGCTCTGGAGAATTTGCGCAGCGTTGCGTCGAGCGTCTTCGATGCGGCAAACTCGTTGACCAGACTTGCAAAATGCCCCAGGTCGATATAAGGCGACGGTGCATCCTCGCCAAAGACTGTCTCGAATGACTGCGCATAGGTGCGGGCGCGCGCAATCGCCGCCGGATCGACTTCGGTGAGTGCAAAGGCAAACTCATTGAGTGCGTCGACCAACGCAGGAAACTTCGCCAGATCGATGGCGGTCAGCGTCACACTCTCGCGCTCCAGTTCCGCCAACTCGTCCGGATCGACTTCCTCTTCGACCCCGTAATTTTCCAATACATAGGCGCGGCGTGCGTCCTCGTCTTGGATGCGTGCGTCGTCGACAATATAGCTCTTGACGATCGTGCGCGCCAGGTCTCTGCCCGTTTGCTTTGGCTTTGCGACAAGCGCGTCGAGGACGGCGGCGTAAGCCCAGCCAATCGCAGGTTCGGTTTCCTGCGAGGCGACGGCGTAGCGCGCATAAGGTGCAATGCCGGCGATCGCTTCGACCTGACTCATCAGACAGGCGTCGAAGCCGAGGAGCTCGAACTGCTTGACGCCGGTCTCAGCCAGAATCGCCGCCAGCGCCTGATCGATGTGATTGATCGTCAGGCTGCTGCCTTCGTAAGGCGCGTCGTCGTTCCAGCCGCCAACCCAGCCCGCTCCATGATCGGAGAGGATCAGCGCGTACTTTTTGGCAGGATAGGTGGTCATCGCCCACACTGCGAAATCAACCAGCGTCTGCGGGTCGCCGCTGTCCAGCTCGCCCAAATCTTCAATCTCTTCGGAGCCGAGCGCCGTCAGATCGTCATCTTGTGTGACGAAGAAACGCTTGACCGTCGTCCAGTCGCCGTCGCCGTCGAAGCCGCCCTCGTAACGATCAATCTGCGCCACAATGGTTACAGAATCGCTCGAACCGACAAGCTCCGCTTCGTTGAGGTCGGTGAAGATGTCTTGCTCGAGCACCTCGTCGTCGGCGTTCTGGTACAGCATGACCAGCCATTCGCGCTCGTCGTCGCTGTCCACATGTGAAGTGGCATACACCGGGGTTCTTGATGGGAACAGGGTCAGGGCAACGGCAAAAATCATGGAAAACAAAAAAGTAGTGCGCATAGATGGTTGCCTCATGGTGTGATAAAAATATGGTCCCACTGTGATGATGGCGCGCAAAGAGTGGTCTCCACGACTATTCTATTGCTCGTCAAGCACGGAAGTATACTCGATGAATTCCCAATTCTCAATCTTCCAGTCGCATCCCCGGATACTCGCGCCGGAAGCCAACTGCCTCCAGGATTGTCTGACCCGGGCTGTGCAGCACGGGCGCAGCGTTCCATTCCAGCACCTGAATGCGCGGCTCGAAGCGGCCAGCGTGCGTCAGCCAGGCTTGCAGTGCGCGCTGCGTGAGTTCGTCATTGGCGTGCGCCATCGTCGTCAGGCGTGCGCCGCCATCCTCGACCAGCAGCGCCGGCAGCCCGCGCTCCAATACGAGCCACGACGACGGGATGCGCGCAAAGGTGAGCGGTGCGCCGGTCGCAGTCTGCGGTGCAGATTCACCCGCCGCCCCGTAGCGATTGGCGGGGTCGCAGGCGTTCATCACCACCAGCGCGGCGTCTGGCTCGTTGTTGCCGGCCAGGCTGCGCAACTGCTCCACCACCTCCGGCAGCGCAAACTGCACGCCCGCCAGTCCCTGCACAAAGTAACCGCGGCGCACCTCCCCGCGCATCTCCAGCCGCTGCAGTTCGGGATAGAGCGCGCCCCAATCCCACGCGCCGAACTCATCGTCGAGGCTGGCGTAGGTGACGACGCCGTGCCGCGCCAGCAGTTGCCGCGCCTGCGCCGTGACGCGCTCCTGGGGCGGCGGCGTCTTGCCGAGCACGCCAAAACGATGCACCAACGCCCACCGTCCCGTCGGCATAAGTGGCGCCGGCGTCTCTGCCTCGATGCGCTGGCGGACGCGGCGTTTCGCGGCCTGCAGTTCGCTGCGGCTGGGGCGACGCACGCCGCCCATGCGCTCCTGCCGCGAACCGAGGCGCGCCGCCAACTCCGCCTCCAGCGAACTGAGCGGGCGCGGCGTTGCAGGCTTGGGCGCACCGAACTCAACCAGCCGCCGCAGCACCGCCAGACTGTCGTTGGTCACCAGTCCAGCCATCACCAGTTCCAGCAGCGCCGTCTCCAGCGCGGCTTCGCCCAACCCGACGCCCGCCGCCAACTCCGCCGGGAAGAGTGCGCCTTCGCTTTTGAGGAACGCATAGATTGTGCGCGCGTCCTCGCTCATCCCTGTCAGGTCGGCGGGCGGCGCTTCCAGGTAGATGCCGCCCTCGCCGCGAAAGAGAAAGCGGATGCGCCCGCGCCGTGGATCGACGCCGCCGGAACCGATCCAGAGTAACTCGCCGCTTTGACAGAGTGCGGCCAACTCGGTCGGGTCGTAGTGCGCCAGCCGCAGCGGCAGGACGTCGCGCTCCCAGATGCGCCCGACAATCGGTGCGGCGCGCAGTTGCTGCAGCACGCGCAGCAGCGCGCCGCCGCCGCTCAGCCGCGTCGCCGGGTGGAGATGCTGCCAGCGCGCCACAAAGTCGGCGTAGACGGTGAAGGGCGCGGGGCGCACCTCGTGGCGCAGGATCGTCAGTGTGCGGCGGTGCATCTGCTCCAGCAGGCGGCGGTCGACAAATTCGGGGGCGGGCGTGGCGGCGTCGGGCGTAAAACGCCCGTGCGCCAGCTCGCGCTGCTCGACGAGATGGTCGAGTTCGGCTTGCAGCCAGTCGAGCGGGAAGGCATAGCGTGCGCAGATGGCGTCAAGCGTGACGGGTCCAGACTGAGCGAGAAAGCGCAGCAGGATTCGGCGGCGGGCGTCGTCGGCGGAATGGAACGCGGATGACGCGGATTGGGCGGATGGGCGCGGATCGTCGCCGTAGAGCGAGATGACATCTCGCTCTACAAAGGCGGCTTCGTATTCGGCGGCGTAGTCGGCGGCGATCCAGCGCGCTTCGGCGCCGTGCGCGGTAGGGATGCTCATGGATACGATGCGCTGGCTGCCGGCGAGCTGGCCGATCCAGCCGGCGGGATCGATGGCGCAGCGGTCGGCGATTTCGAGCGTGCTCAGGTCGCCTACGTCCTGGAAGAGCAGCGCCAGTTCCTCGGCGGTGCGAGCGTGGGCGGTGGGCAAGGTGTGTTGCACGCGCTGGCGCACTTCGCTCACCGCCTCCGGGCGCAGCAGGTCAGCCAGGTTGACATCCTTGAGCAGGTCTTGCAGCAACTCGCGACTGACCGCCAGCGTCTGCAACTGGCGGTCGGCTTTGGGCGCGTCCCACTCGTACATGTAGACGCTGATGAAATCCCACAGCAGGCTCTGCGCCACCGGCGACGGCGTGAGCGACTCGACCGTCGTCACCTGAATCTCGCCCTGCTGGATGCGGCGCAAAATCTGCTCCAGGTGCGGCCAGTCCATCACCTCTTCCAGACAGTCGCCATAGGTCTCGGCGACGATGGGGAAATCCTCGAAGCGGCGCACAAGCTGCAGCAGGTCTTTGGCGCGCAGCCGCTGCAACCAGAAGGGTGTGCGCTTGCCGCGCTGACCGGGCAAAAGCAGCGCCCGAGCCGCGTTCTGGCGAAATTGCGCGCCAAAGACCGCCGAGTTGGGCAGCTCCGCCAGAATGCGCTCACGCGCCTCGTCCGGGCCTACCGCCGTGAGCAGATCGAGCGGGATGTCGGCCTCAGCTTCGGGAAAGCGGAAGAGGATGCCGTCGTCGTTGCTCTGCACCTCGACCTCGACGCCGGTGCGTTCGCGCAGCGCGGCAGCCAGCGCCAGCCCCCACAGCCCGTTGACTTTGCCGCCAAAGGGCGACTGGATCACCAGCCGCTGGTCGCCAAGTGCGTCGTCGAAAAGTTCGACTAGGATCGCCCGATCCGACGAGATCGCGCTGGCGTGATCGAGCTGACCGGCGACGTAGTCGATCACGTGCCAGGCGGAGGCTTCGTCGAGCGCGTAGTCGGTGTGCAGCCAGTCGAGCAGCGCCTGCACCTCCGGGCGGAGTGCGCCTGCGTCATCGGCGGCGCGACGGATGGCGCGATAGTCGGGCAGCTCGAGCGCGGCTTTGACTGCGTGCAGCCGTTCAGCCACGGCGCGGCGAAACGCGCCGACGCGCTCGCCCAGCTCGTAGGGACGCCACGGAAAGTCGCCGCGCCAGAAGGGCATGCGCGGCGTGGCGCCGGGCGCGTCGCCGACGATCACGCGGTCGTCGGTCATCTCCAGCACACGCCACACCTGCGAGCCGAGCAGCAGCGTGTCGCCGATGCGCGTCTCGTAGACGAACTCCTCGTCCAACTCGCCGAGCTTGGTCTTGCCGTCCGCCAAGTACGCGGCGAACGCACCGCGATCGGAGATCACACCGCCGTTGGTGAGCGCCAGCAGCCGCGACCCCGGCAGCGCAGCAAGCTGGTGATTGACGCGATCCCACACCAGGCGCGGGCGCAGTTCCCGGTGTGCGGTGCTGGGATAGCGCCCGGCCAGCATGTCGAGCACCGCGTGGTACGCGCGCAGGGTCAATTCTGAGTAAGGATAGGCGCAGCGCACCAGGTCGTAGAGCGCATCCACATCCCACGGCTCGACCGAGACCATCGCCACGATCTGCTGCGCCAGGATGTCGAGCGAGTTGCGCGGGGTGTGGATTGGCTCGACCTCGCCGCGCAACATCCCGCCCGCCACTGCTGCCGCCTCCATGATGTCCTCGCGGTGCGTCGGGAAGATGCGCCCGCGGCTGGTCTTCCCGACGAGATGACCGGCGCGCCCGACGCGCTGCAACCCCTGCGCCACCGACTTGGGCGACTGCAGCTGCACGACCAGATCGACCGAGCCGATGTCGATGCCCAGTTCCAGCGACGACGTACCGACCAGCGCGGGCAGCGTCCCTGCCTTGAGCGCCTGCTCCAGCGCCAGCCGCGTCTCCTTCGACATGCTGCCATGATGCGCCCGGATTGGGTCCGTGTGCATCCCCCGCCCCGCACCAAACATGCCGATGCCTTTGACGACGCCGCCTTCGTAGAGAGGGGCGAGGGGCGAGTTGTGAGGGGCGAGGGGCGAGTTGTGAGGGGCGAGGGGCGAGTTGCGAGGGGCGAGGGGCGAGTTGTGAGGGGCGAGGGGCGCGCCAGGTGTTGCGTGTTGCGTGCTGCGTGTTGCGTCGGTCGTCGTCGGCTCCCCCTCTCCCGCTCTCCCCGTCTCCCCCTCTGCCAATCCCCCAATCTCCAATCTCCCAATCTCCGATCTTTCCCCTCGCACCTCATTGATCCAATCCGCCGCGCGCTCCGCCAGCCGCCGGTTGTTGACGAAGATCAGCGTCGTGCGGTGCTGCTCGATCAGATCGACCACGCGTGCGGTGACGAAGGGCCAGATCGAGTCGCCGGAGAGGGCGCGGAAGTCATCGACCACCGTCTCGACCCGGAGATCGAGCGCCTTCCGATAGCCGGCGTCGACGATGGTGACGGGGCGCGGGGTCAGCGTGCGCGCCTCCCCCTCGCCCTGCCACGCCGCACCGCCGAGATAGCGCGCCGCCTCATCGAGCGGGCGAATCGTGGCGGAGAGACCAATGCGCTGGATCGGCTGGTCGGCGAGCTGCTGCAGGCGTTCCAGGCTCAGCGCCAGGTGCACGCCGCGCTTGGAGCCGGCCAGTGTGTGAATCTCGTCGACGATCACTGTCTGCACCGTGCGGAACATCTCACGCCCCGCCGGGCTGGTGAGCAGGATGTAGAGCGACTCCGGCGTGGTGATGAGGATGTGCGGCGGCGTGCGCACCATCGCCTGGCGGTCGCGCGACGGCGTGTCCCCGGAGCGCACGGCCACGCGGATCTCCGGCAACTCCTCGCCGCGCTCGCGCGCCAGCTTGCGAATCCCCGCCAGCGGTGTGCGCAGGTTGCGCTCGATGTCGTTGTTGAGCGCCTTGAGCGGCGAGATGTAAATCAGCCGCAGGGAGTTGCGAGGGGCGAGTTGCGAGGGGCGACGTGAGATTGAGCGATTGAGCGATTGGGTGATTGGGTGAATAGCCGCCGGGGCGTCATCGGCGCGAATTGGCGCGTCGCCCTTCGCCCCTCGCCTCTCGCCCCTGAACAACTGATCAATCCCCCACAAAAACGCCGACAGCGTCTTGCCGGAGCCGGTGGGCGCCAGGATCAGCGTATGGTCGCCGCGCTGGATGACGGGCCAGCCCTGCTGCTGCGGCGGCGTAGGCTGACCCAGCGTCGCCTCGAACCAGGCGCGGGTGACGGGCAGAAAGGCGGCGAGTGGGTTGGCTGCGTCAGACATGAAACTGTCTCCATACGAACATTTGTGCGTATGGGTAGTATACCATGCGACAGCGGCAGTGCATAACCTTTCAGAGTGTGTGCTGTGGGGTTGGGGTGGGTTTCTTTTTCAGCCTTTCTGCGCCAACGCTACAGCAGTCTCGGTGAGCAGGCTGACGCGTTCCCAGAAGGCGTTGGCGGCGGCTTGTTCGTGGGGAGCGACCTCCGCCAGCTGCGCAAGGGCGTCGCGCAAGGTCGGCGGGCAGGCGGGCGGACGCGGCGGCGCGGGCTGGCCGGGATAGCACTGCGCAAAAAAGCGGCGCCAGTCAAACTGCCAGCCTGGATCGGCTTTGCCACGAAAACCAGCGATCTGTTCGTGACCGAGCACGGCGGCGGCGTGCGCCAACGCAGGGTGGTGGCGGCGCAGATGCTCGACGATGTGCGCCAGCGCGCTGTACTGTTCGTCGGTGAAGGGCAGGATGTTGCCGTTGTAATTCACCAGCTCAACGCCGATCGACCAGTCGTTGAGCGCCTCCCAGTTTGCTATGCCGTCATGCCAGCGGCTGACGCCAGCGTGCCAGCCGCGCTGCACCGGTTCATCCCAACAGGGCACGCACTCGTAGATGGCGCCGTCCGTGTCGACGACGAGATGCGCGGCCGCCTTGCGCTCCGGGTCGGTGAAAATCTCCAACGTGCGCGCCAGATCGACCGCCGTGTAGTGAATGACAAGAAAGCGCACCTCGATCGGACGCGGGTCGAAGTTGGGGCTGTGGATGCGCTGCGGCGCCATTACAGCGCTATCCCTTTGCTTGTAGCAGTGTAGCACCGCCGCCGTTTTGCTGGCGAATGAAGCGCGCTCCCGCAAACAACGCTAGACCCAAGACCGCCACGCCAACCGTGCGCGGCGTCAAATGTCTGGCAAGCGACGCCGGCAACAGGCTGACGGTCTCCTTGCTGCGCCGCGCTGGCTGCTGGTTCGCATCCGGCGCTTGTTTCGACTCGACTCGGATGCCGTTGAGCACTGCCTGCGGCGCGCGCACAAAGTTGCTTACCAGGTCGTCGAACCATTCCGGCTCCTCGACAAAGACCAGATGCCCGCTGCTCGGTCGTGCGACCAGAGCGGCGTTGGGGAAGTGATCCAGCGCAACCTGCGCGCCGGTGATCGGCAGAATCCGATCCTGTTCGCCCCAGATCAGCAACGTGGGCGCGTGGATTGTGTGCATCCCGGTTTGCAAGCGGCGTAGTTCGTTGCGGTCGAGACCGCGCACACTGGCATAGGCGCGCAGCAGGTGCAGAAATGCATCCTGTGCGCCGGGCAGCGTCGCCATGTCGAAGGCGCGGTCAATGTCCTCTTCCTCCACCGAGGTGGGATCGGCGACGCAGCCGCGGATGGCGTGACCGGTGCGTGCGCGATCGGGCAAGGTCAGCAGCTCGCCCACGCCGCGGATCGACATCAGCCGTAGTGGCAAAGCCACTTCGCTTGACATTCCGGCGGGACCAATCAGCACGAGCGACTCCACCAGCTGGGGCCAGCGCATGGCGAACTCAATGGCAACCGCGCCGCCCAATGAGGAACCGATGATCGTCGCCTGCGGCATGCCCACGCCTTGCATCACGCCGCGCACCACCGTCGCCAGCATTCGCAGCGCGTCGCGTGGGTAGACAGCCGGAATCGCCGAACGCCCACAGCCGGGCAGGTCGAGCGCCAGCACACGGTGCGACTGCGGCAGTCGCTCGAACTGCTTGCGCCACACATCGACGGCCCCGCCGATGCCGTGGATCAGCACCAGATTGGGGCCGGCGTCACCTTCCAGCCAATAACGCAGCCGCAGCCCATCGACATCGATGTAGCGGTCAACAGGAAGTTGCATGGTGCACCTCCGTGGGGAACGCTGTTGCAGCAGATTGCCTTGCAATGCCACCTTTTAGTGTACACTTCGGATTTCGCTGTTTCAACCACGTTCGACCTGCGAATGCCCTTCGCTGCTGTCGCGCGATACACATCCAGGCCGCTGCATGAGTGCAGTTGACCTCAAATCGGCATCGCCATCGGCTCGACCACCGGCGCCGACTCGATCTCATTGACCGTCTGCGCCTGGCGATGCTCATGGCGCGCCTCGGCGACGAGGATGGCGCGGTCGGCGCTCCAGAAGAAGTTTTCCTTGCCGATCGCTTCGTCAAGCCCCGCACGTTCGAGCATACGCATCACTTTGGGCTGGACGGCAGCCAGCATCAGCGTCTTGCCCTGCGCCGCCAGCGTGTCGTGCAGAGAATGCAACGCCTCGATGCCGGAGAGGTCGATCAGCGGCACGGCGCGCATCGAGAGGATCAGCGTGTCGACATCTTCCTCGTGGGCAAACGCTTCGTTGAAGGTGTTGGTGGCGGCGAAAAAGAGCGGCCCCGTCAGGAACGCCACGCGGATATACTTGCAGTCGGTCTTCAGCTCCATGCCGCGCGCCCGCATCCGCTCAACATCAACGCCGCGGATGTCCACCTCCAGGTTGGCGACCTGGTTGATGAAAATGCCCGCCGAGATGATGCCGCCGATGATGATCGCCTGCGTGAGGTCGAGGGTGATGGTCGCCAGGAAGGTGATCAGAAAGGTGACGACGCCGGTCTTGAAGCGGTGCGAGAACATGAAGTGAATGGCGTCCCACTCGTTCATGCGCACCGCCGTCACCATCAGCACGCCCGCCAGCGCCGTCAGCGGCGCCAGCGCGATCACCGGCGCAAAGAGCAACGCCGCCGCCAGCAGCGCCAGCGCGTGGATGATGCTCATCATGCGCGTCTGCCCGCCCGATTTGATGCCGACCGACGTGCGCGCAATCGCCGCAGTCGCCGGCACGCCGCCAAAGAAGGGAATCACGATGTTGCCGATGCCCTGCGCGATCAGCTCCTGGTTTGCTTGCAGCCGAATGCCTGTCATTTTTGAGCCGACGGCGCCGCAGAGCAGCGACTCCACCGCGCCAAGCGCTGCCACCGACATCGCCGGTATAAACAATTCGTCGATGCGATCCCACGGAATCGTGTCGAAGGTCAGGCGTTGGTCGAGCAGGATCGTGCGTGGGATGTCGCCGATGTGCTCCACGGGCCAGCCGGTCACGACGGCGATGAGCGTGGCGACGATGATGCCGATCAGCGAACCGGGGGCATAGCGCCCCAACCGCGCGGGCCAAAACAGCATGATCGCAACCACTACCAGCCCGATGACGATGGCGGTCCATTCTGGCGTGAAACCGCCCCGGAAATAGCCCAGGAACTTGAACGCCGCCGATTCACCGCCCTCGGTGTGAACGCCCAGAAAGTTGTCGATCTGCCCGACGAAAATAATGAATGCAATCCCCGACGTGAAGCCGCTAATCACCGACGAGGGGATGAACGCCACAAAGCGCCCCATGCGCAGCAAGCCGATCACCAGGATGATGACGCCTGCGATCAGTCCGGTCATCCATACGCCTTCGACGCCGACGCGCTGCGCAATCACGATCAGCACTGCACTCATGGCGCCGGTGGGGCCTGAAATTTGATAGGGTGCGCCGGACAGCGCACCGATGATCAAGCCGGCCAGAATCGCGGTCACCAGACCAGCGGCGGCGGTTGCGCCCGAAGCCACACCGAACGCCAGCGCCAGCGGCAACGCCACCGCCGCCACCGTCAAGCCCGCCATCAGATCCTGGCGAAATTTGCCTGCATTGTAGTTGCTGAACTCACGCCGCCACAGCGCCAACAAAGATAGCCGTTGCATCGTTCTCGTCCCACCTCAACCAGTTGTCGCCAATAAAAAAGACCGGTCGGTGCGACCGGCCTCTGCACTTCCATCAGGAAGGACAAATCAACTTACATTTTTTGTTTTACTCTGCGCTCACTGAAAAGTCAAATCGCCGACTTATGAAAGGACAGGTGAATGTGTTGCGTGTTGCGTGAACTGCCTGCGCTATCCACACTACGAAACACGCATTACGCAACACGCCCTCACTGGCAGCGCGCCATATGATAGACAATGTCGGCGGCGGAGAGCACGACTTTGGGCTTGAGCTTGTCGCCGATCGGCTCAACGGCGATGACGCGGTGGATATGTCGATCGATCAACAGCTCCATCACCTTGATCAACGGATCATCGAGGCGCACCGTGATCACGTCGGGGTTCATGTAGTCTCTCACCAACTGACGCTCCCAATCCTCTCGCTCAAAACAGGCGCGCACCAGATCGGTGCGGGTGATCACACCCGCCAGAAATCCTTCCTCATCGACGACCACCAGCGCGCTGATGTTGTTCTCCTGCATCATACACGCCGACGCCATCAGAGTTTGATGCGGTTTACAGGTGATCACGCCAAAGCGTTTGGCTTCCAACACAGTCATTGTTTTCATGGGGAGCGCCTCCTTTTTTGTGAAGAAATGCACAAAGCAGATGGCTTCATTCTATGTCAAAACACGCCAATTGACAACTGGAATGGCAGCTTTTGGGATTTGACAAGAATTTTTTGATGCATTATAATTTTTTTAGTTTTAGCTAAAATCAAAATTCGATCAATCTAAGAAAAGAACGATTATGTTATTCAACAAACAGACAATATTCCAATTTCTTCCTCCTCTGTTGCTGCTGGCGGCGACGCCGATGTTTGCAGGCTGCGGCTCAAGTCAGGCAGCCAACAGTCAAGACGCCAACGATGGCATTCTACGCGTTGTAGCGACCACCGGACAGATCGGCGACGTGGCGAGGCAGGTCGGCGGCGAGCACGTGGAGGTGGATGTGCTGATGGGGCCGGGCGTCGATCCACATCTCTTTGTAGCAAGTGAAGGCGATGTCAACCGTCTGCAACGAGCCGATGTAATCTTCTACAATGGTCTTTTCTTGGAAGCGCAAATGGCGTCTGTGTTGCGTCAGATCGGTGAACGCAAGCCAAGCATCGCCGTGGCTGAACAGATCGACCCTGAGTTGTTGCTCCCCTGGGCGGCGTACAGCGACGCATTTGACCCGCACGTCTGGTTCGATGTGACTTTGTGGATGCGCGTGGTGGAGGTCGTGCGCGACGCGTTGATTGAAGCCGACGCCGCCAACGCCGACGCCTATCGAGCCAACGCCGACGCCTATCTGCAAAAACTGGCTGACCTGCACGTTTACGTACAACAGCGCGCCGACGAACTTCCCGCCGAGCGGCGCGTGCTGATCACTGCGCACGACGCCTTTCACTACTTCGGACGCGCCTACGGATTCGAGGTGCGCGGCTTGCAAGGCATCAGCACCGCCTCCGAAGCCGGCGCCGCCGATGTGCGCGATCTTGCTGACTTCATTGTTGAGCGGCGGATTCCGGCGATCTTTGTCGAGACCTCGGTGCCTGTGCGCACGATCGAGGCGCTGCAAGCCGCAGTCGCCGAGCGCGGCTACACTGTCGCCATTGGCGGCCAACTCTACTCAGATGCGCTGGGCGATGCAAACAGCGACGGCGCCACCTATATCGGCATGGTCAGACACAACATCGATACAATTGTCGACGGCTTGAAAGGAGAAAAGTGAAACGATGAACACGCATCTTCCAGTGGCGACAACCAGCGCCGCCATCGAAGTGACCGACATGACCGTGGCTTACGGCGACAAACCGGTGCTGTGGGATGTCGATCTAGAGACGCCGCCGGGCGTCCTGATGGCGGTCGTCGGCCCCAATGGCGCCGGCAAGACCACGTTGATCAAGGCGATCCTGGGGCTGGTTCCTGCCGCAGCCGGGCAGGTGCTGATCCACGGCAAGCCATATCATGCGCAGCGCCAGCGCGTCGGCTATGTCCCGCAGCGCGGCAGCGTGGATTGGGACTTCCCGACCAGCGTGCTCGACGTGGTGATGATGGGGCGCTACGGCCGGCTTGGCTGGTTTCGACGCCCAGGCAAGGCGGAGCGCGACCTGGCGATGCAGGCGCTGGAGCAAGTCGGTATGGCGGAGTACGCCCAGCGCCAGATCAGCCAGCTTTCGGGCGGGCAGCAACAGCGCGTCTTTCTGGCGCGCGCGCTGGTGCAAGACGCCGATGTCTACTTCATGGACGAGCCGTTCCAGGGCGTCGACGCGATGACGGAGCGCGCTATCGTCGACCTGCTCAAGGGACTGCGCAGCGCTGGCAAGACAGTTGTCGTTGTCCATCATGATTTACAGACCGTGTCCGAGTATTTCGACTGGGTGACGTTGCTCAACGTGCGCTGCGTGGCAAGCGGGCCGGTGAGCCAGGTCTTCACCGACGAGAATTTACGCAAGACCTACGGCGGGCGCATCGCCTTCGTCGGTCGGGCGAACAACGCTGAACCCACGCCAGGCCGTATCAGCACACCGGCGCCGGCGATTGGGGTGTAGATAATAAATGGAACGCGAACAGCGCGGATTCGGCGGATATGCGCGGATTTTCTTCTTCGCATTGATCCGCGTTAATCCGCCCGATCTGCGTCATCAGCGGTCTATCAGTCACGATCTGGAGGCAGTGATGGAATTATTGAACGATCTCTTTTTCGACTATACGTTGCGCACAGTGGCGATGGGCACGGCGATCCTGGGACTGGTGAGCGGGGCGCTCGGCGCGTTTGCATTTCTACGCCAGCAAAGTCTGGTCGGTGACGCCATTTCGCACGCGGCGCTGCCCGGCGTGGTGCTCGCCTTCATGCTCACCGGTCTCAAAGGGCCGCTGGCGTTGATGAGCGGCGCGGCGGTGGCGGGCATTGCCGGCGTGTTATTCGTGATCGCAGTCACGCGGCTGACGCGCCTCAAACAGGACAGCGCGCTCGGCATTATTCTGTCGGCGTTCTTCGGCTTCGGGCTGATGCTGCTCACCTTCTTGCAGCGCAACCCCGACGCCCGCCAGGCCGGGTTGAATCACTTCCTCTTTGGTCAAGCCGCCACGCTGCTCGAACGCGATGTCATGATGATGGGCGTCTTTGGCGCAGCAGCGGTCGGGTTGATGCTGCTTTTCTGGAAGGAGCTGAAGCTGCTTAGCTTCGACCGCGACTTCGGCGCCAGCCTCGGCTTTCCGATGACGGCGCTGGAGGTGCTGATCACGCTGCTGTTGGTGATCGCCATCGTGATCGGCTTGCAGGCGGTCGGTGTGATCTTGATGAGCGCAATGTTGGTGGCGCCCGCCGCTGCAGCGCGACAGTGGACAGATCGCCTGGGCGTGATGGTGCTGCTTGCGGCGCTCTTTGGCGCCGCGGCGGGAGTGGTGGGAACACTACTCAGCAGCCTGGGCGCCGGTCTGTCGACGGGACCGGTGATCGTGCTGTGCATCAGCGTCATTGCGCTTGTCTCGCTGCTGTTGGCGCCAAACCGCGGCATCGTCTGGACATGGCTGCGCAATCGACGACACGCGATATTGGCGACAGGTTTAATGGGACGCGGATGACGCGGATTGAGCGGATTTTTGATCCGCGTTGATTCGCTCAATCCGCAAAATCCGTGTTCCATTGTCTTTGTGAGGAGAATGCAGATGAGTGCTTCGCTTGAGATTCAGTTGATCGCTGTGACCGCAGCGACGGGGTGTGCGTTGGTGGGCGTCTTTTTGGTGCTGCGCAGCATGGCGATGATGGCGGACGCGATCAGCCACACCGTGTTGCTGGGCATCGTGTTGATCTTTTTCATCGTGCAGGATTTGCAGTCGCCGTGGCTGTTGATTGGCGCAGCGGCGATGGGGCTGCTCACGGTCAGCCTGGTGGAGGCGCTGAACCGCACGAAGCTGGTCAAGCAGGACGCCGCGATTGGTCTGGTGTTTCCGGCGCTCTTCAGCCTGGCGGTAATCCTGATCTCACGCTATGCACGCGGGGTGCACCTCGACGTCGACATGGTGATCATGGGTGAATTGGCGCTGGCGCCCTTCGACCGCGTAACGATCTTTGGCCTAGACCTGCCGCACGCGCTGGCGACGCTGAGCGCCATTTTATTGATCAACATCGTTTTCATTCTAGTTTTTTATAAGGAACTGAAACTGTCGACCTTCGACCCGGCGCTGGCGGCCGCATTCGGTTTCTCACCGGCGCTGCTGCACTATGGGCTGATGGCGCTGGTCTCGGTGACGGCGGTCGGCGCGTTCGATGCGGTGGGTGCGATCCTGGTCGTGGCGCTCATCGTGACGCCGGCCGCGTCAGCCTATCTGCTCACCGATGACCTGCGCAAGATGCTATTGCTCAGCGTAGCGATCGGCGCAGGCAGCGCGCTGGCGGGCTATTGGCTGGCGCGGCTGCTCGACGCCAACATCGCCGGTTCGATGGCGACAATGACCGGCGTCGTCTTCCTCATCGTCTTTGTGCTGGCGCCGCAGCGGGGGGTGCTGACGCAGCTGCGGCGTCAGGCGCTCCAGCGGTGGCGCTTTGCCCAGACCATGCTCATCATTCACCTGCTGCATCATGAAGGAGCGCCCGACGCCGCTGTAGAATGCCGCGCCGAGCATCTGCAGGCGCACTTGCGCTGGCAGCCCGACTTCGCCGCACAGGTTATCCGCGACGCCGAACGCAGCGGCGCCGTCCATCAGGAGCGCGGGCTACTACGCCTCACCGACCATGGGCGGCGGTTGGCAGAGGCGGCGATGGTGCGGTGAGGTGGTTCACTGCCGCACTTCGATGGCAAGCCGGAGATTCATGCTCTGCAGCAGGGCATTGAGGCTGGACAACTGCGGATTGCCACCGACCGCTAACATGCGGTAGAGGTTTTCACGATTGAGGTTTGCAGCGCGCGCCGTTTGTGCAATACCGCGCGCTTCAGCCACGTCGCGCAGCGCCAGCAAAAAGCTGTCGATGTCGCCCTCATCCAATGCTGCGTCAAGATACGCCGCGGCTTCGACTGGGTTGCACAGCGCCTCGTGCAGGCCTTCTTCGTAGCGAGCTGTCAGTGTATTCATGCCGATGTTGATCTCTTCACATAATCTTGCCATGCAACACGGGCGGTTTCTATGTCACGTGCTTGCGTACGTTTGTCACCACCACACAGCAAAATCACAACACGATTGCCCTGGCGACCAAAATAAACCCGATACCCTGGGCCGTATGGAATCCGCAGCTCGCTCACTCCACCCCCGACCGATTTGCTGTCACCGAAATTGCCAAGGCGGATACGGTTGATCGGTACACGTATGCGCGCACGCGCTTCAGCATCTCTTAATGCTTCGAGCCAGGTGCGAAAGAGATTGCGCCCGTCTTCAGTCAAGTATTCCAGGACCTCGATGCCTAATTCGGTCATCGAGTTTAATGTAGCACAAAAGCTACATATTGCAAATCTGTGAATCCGTCGAAAGAAAACGTTGCGTCTATGTAAATGCGAATGTGATATGATTGAATCGGTGGTGGTTGAGCCATCGACTGACAACACCGGCAATGAAAGGCATGATGAGGACGACAACGGATGACGATGAGCTTGACGAACTGCGCCCCGAATACTATTGCGAGGATTTCGGCGTAATGACACGGCGTAGATACACCAACCCATCATTCTCAATCCGCCGTCAGCTCGGCGCACCCCAGATCGCAGGATTCTACACCATCACCGGCGAGTCGCTGGTGGTGATGGTGCGTTGGCCCGGCGGCGGGCTGGTGTGGAACACGCCGATTGCGCTCCACGTGCAGCGGCGTGGCCACACATCTGTCCACCGCATTGTCGATAGCACGCGGCTGGTGCAGCTTGCGTTGGCGTTGATAATAATAGCTATGTTGGTCTGGAACGGACGACAGAAATCAGGAGGCTTGCATGAGTGACAACCGCGATGCATCGTTCTTTACATTGCCAGTGCGTTCGGTCGATGAGGCTGGCCGGCTGATCGGGCGGCTGTTCGACGTGGCGCGCACCGACGCTGTCTACAGTCCTCCATTGACGCAGAGCGGCGTGACCGTGATCACCGCCTCCGAATTGAGCGTGAGCATGGGCGTTGGCTTTGGCGGCGGCGAGGGCGAAGGCGACGAGAGTGGCGGCAGCGGCGGCGGTGGGGGCGGCGGCGGGTTTGCCCTGGGACGCCCGGTCGCTGTGATCACCATCGACCAGCACGGCGTCACTGTGCAGCCGGTCTTCGACCTGACCAAAGTGGCGATTGCCGGCATCACTGCCCTCGGCGCTATGTTCATCGCCTATCGCCGCATGGCGCGCGCCAGCCGCGAAGTTTAGACAGATTCGCAAATAGAACGCGGATCAGACGGATTGGCGCTAATCTTCTCTTGAATCTGCGTGAATCCGCTCAATCTGCGTCGTCCGCGTGCCATCATGGTTGCATCATTCAGAGAGGATCGTCTGTGTCGAAACCGCTGCCCACGTTTCACGATGTTCTGCTGGCGCGCCGCACGATTGCGCCCTATCTGGCGCCGACCCCGTTGCACCACCATCCGCAGTTGGATGCACTACTGGGCGCCACAGTCTTTGTCAAGCACGAAAACTATCAGCCGATCGGTGCGTTCAAGGTGCGCGGCGGCGTCAATTTCATGGCGCACCTGACACCAGAAGAGCGCCAGCGCGGCGTCGTGACTGCCTCAACCGGCAACCACGGCCAGTCGGTCGCCTACGCTGCGCAGCTGTTTGGCGTGCGCGCCGTGATCGTCGTGCCGGAGGGCGCCAATCCGGTCAAGGTCAATGCGATGCGCGCCTATGGCGCCGAGGTCGTCTTTCATGGCGCCGATTTTGAGGCGAGCAAGCGCCACTGCACGACGTTGGAGCAGGAGCAGGGGCTGCGTTTCATCTCGTCGGGCGACGAACCACTGCTGATCGCTGGCGTCGCCACGCACACACTGGAAATCCTCGAAGCGCAGCCCGACATCGATGTGATCATTGCGCCGGTGGGCGGCGGCAGCGGCTGTGCGGGCGCCTGTCTGGTCGCCAAGAGCATCAACCCGCGCATCCAGGTGATCGGCGTGGCGGCGGCGGGAGCGCCGGCCGGTTTCCTGAGCTGGCAGGCGCACGCAGCGCGCACCGCGCCGATTGCCACGCGCGCCGCCGGTCTTGCCACCGGCGCTCCCTTTATGATGCCGCAGCAGATCATGTGGGAGCATCTCGATGATTTTGTTCTCGTCGAAGACAGCGAAATGATTGAGGCCGTGCGCATCTACCTGGAAAAAGCCAAGACGCTGGCGGAACTGGCGGGCGCGGCGCCGCTGGCGGCTGCGCACAGGCTCAAGGAGCGACTGACAGGCAAACGCATTGCCCTGATCCTGAGCGGCGGCAACGCCTCGCTCGAAGAACTTGCACTCAGTTTAGGTTGAGGGGCGAGCGAGTCATCGCCTCCGACATGACTTGCCTGGCGCACGACCAGGAGTTGACGCAGCGGCGAGTCGATCCGTACAATCCGCGTTCAATTGCAAGCGAGAATATACAAGACTATGAGTGAAGCTCCGGCGCCGCAGCAGATTCCACTGCCTGCATTGATCCATCGCAGCAGCCAGCAGTATCGTTGGTCCCGTTGGATCACAGTCGTGATCTTGCTGGTGCAGGCGCTCTTTTTTCTCGGCGCATCGGGCTTTCTGCTGTTTACAATTGACTGGGATGTGGTTGACGTCTTTGAGGAGCCGCCGGCGGCCGTGCTCGAGCAGTTCCAACAAGCCATCGTCCTTTTGCCTTTCGCCTTTTTGGTTTTGGTCAGTGTTGTCGGCTGTGTTGTGCGACCGCGCTTCGGCTGGCATATGGCGATGATTGTGGAGTCGTTGATCTTGTTGGTGGCGTTGCAGGTTTATCTCTCTGACCGCAACCAGGTGTTGACTGAACGGCCGCTGCTTTTTCTCTACATGCTCGGCGCTATTTTGGTCGTCATCTTTATGAATTCACCGGAAGGACGGCTGTTGCTCGGCTCCAAACCTGAGCGAACCCACAGTGAGTGAACAGGATGATGGAGGAATCGCAGCAACGCACCCTTCTCCGCCGTTACGAACCGATCATTCGCTTTACGCGCGGGGAAGAGTTTTTCCCGATGGATGCGGAAGCTTATATCCGCGCGTGCAGCCTGTGGATCAAGCGCACAGGTGAGCAGCCGCAAGAACTTGTGCCTGCCAACCTGCTCACGCCAGAAACATTGGCCCAACCCTATGCGGATGATTTTGGCGCCGTGCGCTATCTCAAGTTCACAGACCCATTGAGCGCAGCCGAGATGGCGGTGCAGGCGTTGCGGCAGCGTCGAGAAAATGACCAGGGTGCAACAGAATTCCGGGCCGGCAAGGGGCGACTGGCGCGCGTTGGCTATACATCGCGCGTCGTCGATGCGCTCTTTCGCGTGGCGCTGCTGGCGCGTGGCCGCGTCCCCGGCGATGCAGCGGCGGCGGCATCAATGGGCTATCGCACGCTCATGCAACACGGCCACCATCATGTCTACCATGGTCGCGTCGTCGAAGAGAACGGCTGGGTCGTCCTGCAATATTGGTATTTCTATCTTTACAACAACTGGCGCTCGCGCTTCTCTGGCGCAAATGACCACGAGGCGGATTGGGAGATGGTCTGCATCTATCTGGCGCCGGACAATGTCGGGCTGCTACGCCCGGAGTGGGTGGCATACGCCTCACACGACTACGCAGGCGACGATCTGCGCCGTCATTGGAGCGACCCAGAAGTGCAGAAAGTCGGCGACCACCCCGTCATCTACGCCGGCGCCGGCTCACACGCCGCCTATTTCAGCCCTGGCGAGTACCTGACTGAGATTGAGTTGAACGCGCTGGCGCCGGTGACGCGCACCGCTCGACGCATCCAGCAGATCTGGAAACGCATCATGCGCGAGACGAATGGTCAAGACGAATCCGCCGATCCTGACCACACCCATGAACCTGCGCTGGCGATCCCTTTCGTCGACTATGCACGCGGCGATGGGCTGTCAATTGGGCCAGAGCAGGACGAGCCGTGGGGCGAGCCGCGGTTGATCCATGAGGGCGTTGGTTGGGTGCGCACCTATCGGGGATTGTGGGGTCTCTATACACAAGACCCCTTCGCCGGTGAAGACGCACCCGCAGGGCCAATGTTCAATCGCGATGGCACGGTGCGCCGTTCCTGGTACGACCCGGTCGGTTGGGCCGGGCTGGACAAGGTGCCGCCCTCCACAGTGATGGTCGATGTGGCGCGAAGGCGTCGCCAGCAAATTGTCGATCAACGCACACTGCTGCGCGACCAGGTCGATGAGAAGTTGGCGATTCTGCGCGGCCTCCATTTGCAGGCGACGTCGATTCGCAGCCAACCACATCTGCGCGCGCTCTTTGTGCAGACAAGCGCAGAAATTGAAGCGCTTTCTAGCGAGATCAACGCCTTGCAAGCCGAGATCACCGCGGCCGACGCCCTGCTGGAAAACATCGACCGTCACGAAGACCACCTGCTGCGCGGCGGCGCCAGACCGTTGCGCGACCATATTCGCCGCGCCCACACGCCAACGACGCCCGACCAAACACACGCCGGGCAGGTTGCGGAGCTATGGGCGGCGATCAGCGTCACGGTGCTGTTGGTGGCGTTCGTGCTGCTCTTCTATTTCAACCCGCGCTTTTTGCCGATCTGGCTGGTTTCCATTCTGGCGCTCTTTGCCTTCATCGAGGCAGGTGTGCGCGGCGCCTTCACCCGCGTGGTCAGCAGCTTCGCCACTGCACTTGCCATTGTCGCCGCG
This sequence comes from Chloroflexota bacterium, assembly GCA_016861025.1. Taxonomy (GTDB): domain Bacteria; phylum Chloroflexota; class Anaerolineae; order Caldilineales; family Caldilineaceae; genus Caldilinea. Next base: position 218,331 of record BOKO01000004.1, on the reverse strand, counting down.
CTGGTGCTTCTCTACGAATTCTTCTGGTGGGTCGTCGGCGCCGTGATCCTGACGCTGGCAATCTACATCCTCTGGGACAATCTACGCGAGCTGACGCGCAGTTGGAAGCGATGACGGAAGCGCCGATTGTCAATGCAGGCAGGTTGCGGCACAATGGTGGACATGAACGTTTCTGTGATCGCGACAGTCTACAACGAACGCAACAGCATCGACCGCCTGCTCGAATCGTTGGCTGCGCAGACGCGGCGCCCAGACGAGGTCGTGCTCTGCGACGGCGGCAGCACCGATGGAACGGTCGATCTGATCCGCTCCTTTGCCGCCAGCCACCCCGATCGTCTGCCCGGTTTGCGGGTGATCGAAGCGCCTGGCGCCAATATCAGCCGCGGGCGCAACCTGGCGATTGCCGCCGCTCACGGCCCGATCATCGCCGCCACAGATGCAGGCGTGCGGCTTGAAGCGAACTGGCTGGAGAAGCTGGTCGAGCCGTGGGTGCGCGATGCAAACACGCTGGCTGTGGCCGGTTTCTTTGCGCCCGATGTCGAGGGCGTCTTCCAAACCGCAATGGCGGCGACGGTGCTGCCGCTGCGCGACGACATCGATCCCAACCGCTTTCTGCCCAGCAGCCGCTCGGTCGCCTTCACCAAAGCGGCGTGGGAGCGAGCGGGCGGCTATCCCGAATGGTTGGATTACTGCGAAGATTTGCTCTTTGATTTTGCCATCAACGCGCAGGCGCCGGAGCGTCCGTCGGGCTTCACATGGGCGCCGGATGCGCTGGTGCATTTTCGCCCGCGCGAGTCGCTGCGCAAATTCTGGACGCAGTACTACCGCTATGCGCGCGGGGACGGCAAGGCTGATCTCTGGCGCAAGCGTCACGCCATTCGCTACGGCGTCTATTTTGTGGCGCTGCCGATGCTGCTCGGACATGCGTATTTCGGCTTTTTTGCGCGCTGGCTGGGTTGGCTTGGGTTATTGGCTGGCGTCGTGCTCTACTGTGGGCGTCCGTGGCAGCGGCTGCGCGTGCTCGGCGCACAACTGACCCCGCCGGAGTGGTTGGCGGCGGCGGCGCTCGTGCCGGTGATCCGTGTCACCGGCGATCTGGCAAAGATGGCGGGCTATCCGGTTGGACTGTGGTGGCGTTGGCGTCATCGTCGTGAGATTCCAAATTGGAAACAGGCGCTCGAAAAGTGAGTTGGATGACGGCGCGCAAGCTGCGAAGTGCGCCACAATCGACCTGTTGATGCAATGGTCGGCGCTGAAGATGTGAGGTGAAAGCGTGAGCGCGGCGAAGCTAGAACAAAGACAGGTGCCCGCCGACTTGATCGAGGCGACGCCCGGCGCCATGGGCATGTGGCTGCTGGCGTCGCCGCTGCTACTTTTTATTTTATGGGCGTGGGTTGATCTTTTTGCGCACTTCAGCCCGATTCCCTGGTATTGGTTGGATGTTTTGCTCGGCGCCGGCTTATTTCTGGTGGCGGCTGTGTTGCCGCTGGGCTGGCTGGCGCATCGGCTGGTTACGTCGCTGCCGCGCCTGTTTCAACACGCCGGTTGGGACGTGCAGCCGTTGGAGCCGGTGCGCGAGCAGGAGATGTATCTTGTCCGTTACGTTTATCAGGCAAAACACCGTGCACCTAACTCGTGGCAGCGTCAATGGCTGCGCGCAGCGCAGGGTTGGGTTTACATTGAAATTGCTGCAATCCTGCTCGGCGGCGTGCTGATGATTCCGCTCTTTTTTAGCGCGCTGGATTTTGGCTTCGGACGATAAAGCAAATGCACATTCCGCACCTTGCTCAAGCGATCATGGTGGTGATGGCGTTGACCGGCTGGTTCCTGACTATGCCTGCGCCAGTCGCAGCACAGGGTGAGCCATTCATCCCGACGACGCTAGATGGCGTCGTGGTGCAGATTTCTTTCACCGACCAGGACGATTTACAACGACTGGTTGCGCAGTTTGATGTCTGGCGCGTTGACCATGCAACAAAACAGGCGACGCTCTGGGTGACGAAGAAGGAATTGCGACGACTGCAGACGCAGACCCGCCAAATCATCGTTGATCAGAAAGCCACCAGCGATCTGCTGGCAGCGCAGACAGCCGCGCAGACATCAGCCAACACCGGCGGCATCCCCGGTTACGCCTGTTATCGCACCGTCGAAGAGACCTACGCCAGCATGGCGCAGCTTGCTCAAGAATTTCCTGCGCTGGTGCGAGAGGTTGTTCTCGGTGAAAGCTGGGAGTTTCAACGCAGCAGCGGCGCAACAGGATACAAAATTCCTGGCGTCGTGCTCACCAATCAGGCGACGCCGGGATCCAAACCTGTCTTTTTTCTGATGGCGGCGATCCATGCACGCGAATACACGACCGCTGAGACAGCGATGCGCTTCGCCGAGCGTCTGGTGCGCAGCTACGGCGTCGACGCCGACGCCACGTGGCTGCTCGACTACACCGAGATTCACGTCGTCCCGCAGGCAAACCCGGACGGACGCAAGCGCGCCGAAGGCGGGCTGCTCTGGCGCAAGAACACGAACAACGACCTGTGCGGGTTCGATCCAATGAGCTACGGCGTCGATCTCAACCGCAACAGCAGCTTCAAGTGGGGGCAGTGCACCGGCGTCAATTGTTCCAGCGCCGACGCCTGTTCGATCGTCTATCGCGGCGCTGGCGCAGCTTCGGAGCCGGAGGTGCAGGCGCTGGAGGCGTACATGCGCACGATCTTTTCCGATGCGCGCGGACCGCTCAACAGCGACGCAGCCCCGGCCGACGCGAGCGGACTAATGATCTCGTTGCACAGCTATTTCCCCAAAATCCTTTTTCCGTGGGGGTGGACGCAGACGCCGGCGCCGAACGGCGTCGCCTTGCAGACGCTGGCGCGCAAGTTCGGCTATTACACCGGCTATCCGGCCTGTCAATCGGGCGCGCCGGGCTGCATTTACATGACTGACGGCACGACCGATGATTTTGCTTACGGCGAGCTGGGCGTGGCGGCTTTCACTTTTGAGCTTGGCAATGCGTTTTTCGAGCCATGTGCAACCTTCGAGTCCTCGATCATCACGCCGACGCTGGTGAGCCTGACCTACGCAGCCAAGGCTGCGATCCTGCCCTACCGCGCGCCTTCTGGACCAGAGGTGATCGATGTCTCGCTTTCGATCAGCGGCGTGATTGCCCCCGGGCAAATTGTGACGCTGACGGCGACTGCCGACGACAGCCGCTTCTATTCCGGCGGCTACGGAGTTGAACCGGTGCAGCCGATTCAGGCGATGCGCTATTCGGTGGGACAGCCGGGCTGGATCACGGGCACGGTCACTACACCGATGACGCCGACGGATGGCGCGTTCACAACACCGGTGGAGTCGGCGTTTGCCCTCATTGACACACAGAGCTGGGCGAAGGGTCAGCATATCATTTTTGTCGATGCGCAGGACGCCGATAATGTGTGGGGCGCGCCGACCGCCATCTTCCTGACGATTGGCGAACGTCGCTATCTGCCCTTCGTTTTGGGCGGAGAGAGGCTAGACGACGAATGAACATCCTCTCATTGTTTGTTGGCCTGATCCTGGCGACGGTGACGATTCTATACCTGCGCGGCTGGCTGCGATTGCGTCAGCGCAAAGTGTCATTTGCCAACCTGCCGCGTCTGATCGTTTTTGTGTTTGCTGTGGCGATGACGGCGATTGTCTTTTTGTCGCCGCTGAACTGGCTCAATCAGGAGTACTTTTCCGCACGTGTGGCGCAATATGTGCTGCTCTGCCTCTTTGGCATCCCGGCGTTTTTTATCAGCTGCACGTTCGATGTAATGTTGTGGGGGTTGCCGACAGGTGGGCGTCGGGCGGTCGGACGCTGGATGCGCAGCAAGGGCGCGCTGCGGCGCAGCGTTCACTCCGTCACGCGGCCCTGGCTGGCGATGATGCTTTTCATTGCAGTGTTTGTGGCCTGGCACGACAGCCAGATCGCAGGCTGGCTGTTGACCGACAATCTCTTGCACACGGCGTCGCTGCTGGCATTGGGTGTGGCGGCGATGCTGGTCTGGTGGCATCTGATCGGAACGGGGCCACGCCTGCACACCGAGTTGTCGCCGTGGCTCGCCGCGATTGCACTGTTGATCATCGAATTGACCAGCATGTCGATTGCCGTGCCGCTGGCGTTTTCGACCGAACCACACTACGCACATTATGTCGCCGCCTTTTCCGCACGAGATCGCCTGCTCCCTCAACTATCCATCGTCGACGATCAATCGCTTGGCGGCGGGCTGATCTGGGTTGCAGGCAGCGCTGTCTACCTCTCCAGCATTGTATTGATCCTCAATCGCCTCTTTGCGCGCCACGGCATGGATGGCTCGTCGCCGCTGCCCGGCTGGGACGACGACGAACGGATGATCATGCCAGGGCTGGAGCATCGCGTGAAGAAATAATCTCGAAAGACTCTCTAAAAGTATGTTAAGGCGATGGCACATGGCGACAAAAAAGAACAACGGCGACCACTTGGGTCGCCGTTGTCTTGGCTGGGGGACAGGGATTCGAACCCCAACTGCCTGATCCAGAGTCAGGTGTTCTGCCGATTAAACTATCCCCCACCAGCCTGACTCACTGTTGAAAAGTATACCGCACACTGGCGATCCAGCCAAATTTGGTCGGGCCATTGTTGCTGGGTGTTGCGTGTTTCGTATTCCAGTGATGCACTCACCACGCAACACGTTGATTCATTTGTTTGCGGGTCGCTGCGCCAGCACTGCTTCGGTCGTCTGCGCCGCGGCGGCGTCGGCGATGGCAAGCACCGTCCAGCCCCAACCCGTGACCAGGTCGAGCAGCTCGCCTTTTTCCAACAAGTATGCGGGGTTCGCCGCCGGTCGGATGTGGAGTGCGCCGCGGTGAAAGGTCTGCATCGCCAGCAGCCCACCAGGGCGCACCGCAGCGCGCAGGGCGGGCCACAGCCGCCGCTCCAAAAAATGGAAGCAGGTCACACAGTCGAAGGCGTCGGCGGGCGGTCGCCATGCGTCGAGATCGGCGTGAATCCATTGTACGTGCGCGCTGATCTGCAGGCGCTCGGCGTGCAACTGCGCCAATGCCAGCGCTTCATCGCTCACATCGACGCCTGCGGCGCACCAGCCGCGCTGCGCCAGCCAGAGCACGGTTCCGCCTGCGCCGCAGGCAATGTCGAGCGCAGTGGGCATCCTACCCAGCGAGTGTTGCTCAGCGGCGATGCGCGTGATCGTTGCTTCCTGCGCAGCAAACCAGCGGTTCGGTTTTGCCTCCACCGGCGCATCACCGCTGCGATAGCGCTGGTTCCAGCGGGTGCGATCGTCGTCCGTCATGCGCGCCAGCGTAACACCGTTTTGCGCTGTGTGCAAGGATTTCCGCTTCAACCGGTCAGCGCCTGATCCCCGCACGCGCGCCGATAGCCGCAATGGGCGCAGCGTTGACGCTCTTGATGGCTGCGCGGCATGTCGGCGGCGCGCTGGCTGGCGCGGATGCGATCGGCGGCGTCGAGCACGGCGCGGCGGAGGTCAGGCGTGAAGGGCGTCTCGAACGATCTGTCGGCGTAGCGTAGAACACCGTGCGGCGGCGCCGCGCCGTAGACATCCTCGATGATCAGGCAGTAGGTCGCCAATTGCAGCAGATGTCCTGGCAGCGGCGCCGCCGGCGCGCGGCGGCTCTTGACCTCGACCGGGATCATCGTGCGTCGCCCGCCGATCGTTGTCTCCACCAGATAATCCGGCTTGCCGATCAGCCCATAGCGCCGGCTGATCAGCGGTTGTGTGACCGCATGCTCGGCGCCGGTGTCGCTGTAGGTTACGCGTCCCGCCGGCAGACCGGCTGCGCGCTGCTGGCGCCGCCCCCAGAGATAGAGGGCGAGGCCGGCAAGGGCGAGGAGGATTACAACCAGAAAGATTGACGTCATAAGCGGCAAACAACGATCCGGTGAACTGACAAACTTCTCTCGTTCTGAAAACGATAGACGGAGTTGGCTAGCGCGCCAATCCATAGCATCCGCGTGCTATTCCCCCTTCCCGCGGCACAGCACATCCCACGTCCCGCGGTTGACGACCTCGTCCTTCTGGTTGACGACCTCCATCTTGAGCGTGACCAGCCCGCCGCCGAGGCGCGGCATCGGTTTGGTCGCCTCGACGGTGACGCGCACGCGGATGGTGTCGCCGATGAAGACGGGCGCGGCGAAGCGCCACTCCAGCCCGCGGAAGGCCAGGATCGTGTCCTCCATGAAGCCGAGGCGCACGGCTAAGCCACTGGCGATGCTCAGCACGAGCAAGCCGTGGGCGACGCGCTGCCCGAATAGCTGCCCTTTGCTATATTCAGCGTCGGTGTGGATCAAGTTGTAGTCGCCGGAGAGACCGGCAAAGTTGACGATGTCCGCCTCGGTGATCGTGCGCCCGACGCTCTCGGTCTGATCGCCGATGATGAACTCCTCGAAGAAAAGGCCGTGGGGACGGGCAAGTTTGCTTTCGGTCATGGGTCGATTCCTCGCTACTGTATAGGCTGGTTTTGTTTGTGTTTTGTAAGTGCGGCTACAATACCACACAAGGCTGTGATTGCCCGTTCATCATAACAAATCAAGGAGATTTTGCGTATGCAGACTGATCTGCGCGGTCGCGACTATATCAGCGACATGGATTTTAGCAAAGAAGAGATCGAAACGGTTCTTGACGTGGCGTTCAAGCTCAAGCGCGACCGTGCGCTGGGCATCCCGCATCCGCTGCTGCGTGACAAGACGCTGGCGCTGCTCTTCTTCTTCACCAGCACGCGCACCCGCTCCAGCTTCGAGGTGGGCATGGCGCAGCTTGGCGGCCACGCCGCGTTCATCGACTCCGACACGACGCAGATCAGCCACGGCGACACCGCCAAGGAGATCGGCGAAATCTACGGGCGCTACTACGACGGCATCGCCATCCGCCAGTGCGACTGGGCGTTCGGCAACCAATACATCAACGAAGTGGCGAAGGCGAGCCGCGTGCCGGTGCTCAACATGCAGTGCGATGTCTACCATCCTTTCCAGATTCTGGCGGACCTGATGACGATCATCGAGAAGGTGGGCGACCCGCGCGGCAAGACGATCAACGTGAGCTGGGCCTACGCCAGCAGCTATCAGAAGCCGATCTCGGTGCCGCAGAGCCTGATTTTGCAGATGACGCGCTTTGGCATGAACGTGCGCCTCACCCATCCGCCGGAATACAAGCTGATGCCCGACATCGTGCAGCAGGCGAAGGACAATGTGCGCAAACATGGCGGCAGCTTCGAGATTCTCGACGACTTTGACGCCGGCTTCAAGGACGCCGACATCGTCTACCCGAAGAGCTGGGGCGCGCTGCTCACCACGTCGGACAACGCCGAGAGCGCGGCAATCGGCAAGAAATACACAAACTGGATCACCGACGAGCGGCGCATGGCGCTGGCAAAGCCGGAAGCGATCTACATGCACTGTCTGCCCGCCGACCGCAACATCGAAGTGACCGACGGCGTGATCGATGGCCTGCAGTCGGTGGTCTACGACGAAGCGGAGAATCGCCTGCACGCGCAGAAGGCGGTCATGGCGCTGACGATGCGGTAAAACATGGCACGCGGATGGCGCGGGTTGGACGGATCGGCGGGGATTCTGATAATGTTTCATTTGCGCCGACTGAATGGATAACGTCGTTGTATCCGACCCTTTTCATTCATAGAAACAGCATCCGCCGACCTGGTGATCGGCGGATGCTTGTTAATGGTGCGCAACAATCTACGCAGGTTGACCACACCGGCGCGGTTGAGTTGCAGGCGCACCACTGTGGCGCGTCCCGTTGACGTCAGCCCGTGGATCAAGGAAAAATCGGCGCTCCACGCAAAATGGTCAGACCAGCGATGCCGGCGCGGATGATATAGTTCGGCTGACTGTCCCGTTACAGGATCAATGGCAAGGTGGCTTGTAAATTTCCGCCCGTTGCAGCCAAGGCAGGCATAAACCAAATTGTCTGGTTCATCAGACCCGCCCAAGACGCGCGGAACAATGTGATCCACCGAAAATGGATCAGGCGAATAGGCAACCTGGCTGAGGCAATATTCGCAGCAGAACCTGGCACGCTCAGCTACCAACTCCTTTTGTTGCGTCGTGAGTGATCCTTCAGGCATACGCAGCGGGCCGGATGCCCAACTGATCTATGAGCGCGTCTACGCTTGTGTTCCGAATCTCCGCCAATTGAATGAGTGCAGCTACACGTTGAACATTAGCGGTCTCAATTCGATCAGTAAGGTCAAGCAGTTCCACTTGCTCATCTGGCGTGAGTGTCTCATCTGCAAGCCGATTGCGGAGCTGATGGTAGCGCTGCCATTCGCGCTCGCTCAAACCGATGTTGATCTGCTGCAACAGCGCCGATTCTGATGCAGGCAACATGGGAGTTTCTGCCTGAAGATGACGGCGCAGCACATCGGCGACATACGCGTCAGGTGTGACGCCTGCACGACGGGCTGCGCGGCGCACACTCTGTTCTAGATCTTGCATCAAGTTGACCGTAATCGTCATTTTGTCACCTCACTTGTCTGCATTGTTCTCACTCACAGTTCTGCCCGCCAGCACGACTGCGTTGAGAATCTTGTGATAGCCAGTGCAGCGGCAGAAGTTGCCGGTGAGCGCTTCGGCCGCGGCGCTGGCGTCGGGATGGGGACGCTCCTCCAGCAGTTTTGCCGCGCTGACGATGAAGCCGGGCGTGCAGAAGCCGCACTGCACGCCGCCGCTCTGCACGAACGCCTGCTGCACGGGGTGCAACTGCGCCGCCGTCCCCAATCCCTCGACCGTGACTACTTCGCTGCCCCACACCCGCTCGGCGGGAACCATACACGCCATCACCGCCATGCCGTCCAGCGAGACGGTGCACGCGCCACACTCGCCCTCTGCGCATCCTTCTTTGACGCCGACCAGCCCGGCAGCGCGCAGGCTGTCGAGCAACGTCATCGCGCCGGGCAGCGCCGTGACGCGACCATTGACGAGCGCGGTCTGGTCGCTTTTGCTTGCCGCGCCAGTTTCCGTGCGGCGCTTTGTTGTGACGGGCCAGACGCCGTCCGTATCGCCCCACAACATCACCGGCTGTTGGGGCCAGCCAACGCGGGTCTCTCCCGTCGCAATCTGGTGCAGCGCACGTGCAGTCAGCGTTTCGACCATGGCGCGGCGATAGTCGGCGCTGCTGCGGATGTCGTCGATCGGCGCGGCGGCTTCGACGGCGCGGCGCGCGGCTTCGGCAATCGTCGCGGCGTTGAGCGGCTTGCCGACCAGAAAGCTCTCCGCTGCGCTCGCCCGCACCACAACCGGCGCCACGGCGCCAAGCGCAATCGCCGCGCGCACCACCGCTGCATCTTCGCCGGCGCCCTCGCGCTCGACCACCGCCGCCACGTTGACGACGCTGATCGCCTGGGCGCGGCGCAGTCCCAGTTTGATGAAGATGCCGTCGCTCTGTTCGGTGAGCGCGGGAAATGACAGCCCCGTGACCAGCTCATCGGGCGCCAGATCGACGGTGCGGAAGCCGGTGATGAAGGCGTCGAGCGGCAAGGTGCGTTCGCCGCGTTCCAGGCTGCGCACCGTCACGCGCGCATCGAGCGCCAGCAGCGGCGCAATCGTGTCGTTGGCAGGGCTGGCGGTGATGACATTGCCGACGACGGTGGCGCGGTTGCGAATCTGCGGCGCGCCGACTTCCCAACAGGCGCGCGCCAGCGGAAACGCCTTTTCGACGATCAGCGTGTTGGCGACGCACTGGTTGTGCGTGACGAGCGGCCCGAGGTGAATCCAGCCGTCGCGCGCCTCAATGGTCGCCAACCCAGGAATGCGCGTCAGATCGATCACGCCGGGCGCACGGCCGTCGCTGCGTTTGCGCACCCCGCGCTCGATCTCCAGCAGCAGGTCGGTGGCGCCGGCAAGCGCGCGCGCGTCGTCGCCATATTTGGCTTTCAGGTAGAGCGCTTCGTCGAGCGTGTTGGGTGCGTGGTAGAAAGTGTACATGAGTCAGTCACCTACCTGTTCATTGATGAATAATCAAATGGTGGCGATCCAATTCAACGAAAGAATGAATCTGAAGCGCATCGATAATGCGATCCAGGTTTCTTGCTATGAGATTGAGCAAATCACTATTGCGGATATTTCCGGTTGAAATGAGCAGCAATTTGTAGGGCTGACCTTTGATTAGATGTGAATCCCGAAAGTCAGCATCTTTTGTCACCACAACCCGTTGCTCATTCATGGAAAGCTGATTAATGACAGCATCTGAGGTACGATTCTTTAACGGCAAGTCGAGGGTGTGCAGCGCCTCATGACCCACAGCATTCAATTGCGCTGCTAATTGTTTAGGTAGATGCGCATCGACGAGAAACTTCATGCCAACACAGTTTCTAACCGTTTTACCTGGCTGAATCGTGCGGCAAAGGCAAGCGCAGCCAGAATGTCTTCATGTTCCAAATCTTCGTAGTCCGCCAAAATTTCCTGACTGCTCATACCGGCGCTAAGCAGTTCCAAGATTACCTCAACCGGGTAGCGTAATCCACGAATGCAAGGTTTCCCGTGACAGATTTCTGGGTCGATTGTGATACGTTTGAGTAGAGCCGATGTTTCCATTCGCATTTCTCCACACGAAGTGTTCTCGTAATTCATCTTATCCTGGTTAGCTACATTTCCGCCGATTCTCCACCTAGCTCAAACGGACTTGCCGTCCATCGATCCTTCGCAACCTGTTCGAGAATCGGATCTTCCTCTTTAGCTGATTATAACAGAAAAGTCGGGCAATCGATGCCCGACTTCACACTCTCACCATAGCACGCAGTGGCTATGACTAGGGACGCCATGCTGCAGCCAGGCATCAGCCCGCTGATTCGGAGGCTGCTCGTCAATCTCGCGCCACCACCGTATCATATAACTACGTGTCGTCGCTCCAGGGGTTGACAATCTCAAGACCGTCAATCAACTCAAAGTCAGTAGTGTTGCGTGTGGCCAACTGCATCCGGTGCGTCAGCGCAATCGCAGCGATCTGTGCGTCTTCCACGCTGATGGGCCGACCTGCCCGCGTCCGGGTAGACACGATAGCTCGCGTAATGACGCGCTGCGTCCTCGTCAAACGGCAGGCAACGCCCAGCGAAGTCCTCATCGAACATCGTCCACGCCGCCTGGCTCAGGGCTTCCTGACGTTTGCCTGGGGGCATCAGCAGAAGCCCCAACTCGATCTCTGCGCGGCTGATAGCACTCGTCACGTCGATTCATCCCACTGAACTGCGGGGCGTATGCCGTTTGGGCACGACAAACTCTTCAGCACCAAGCCCGGCAAAACGATCGCACAGGCGCTTGCCAAGCCCGGAGGTCGCTTCCGCCGGGCGCAGCGCGTCTTTCAAGATGCGTCGCACCCCCTCTTCCATGGAAACCCCATGGCGCGCTGCCCGCATGCGCAGTCTCTGCTTGGTGGCAGCGTCCACATTGCGAATGGTCAGGCTAGTCATAGACATCTTTCCTCCATGGCGACATCAATGCAATCATTGTATGCAGTTCATGCAACTCCGGCAAATAGACTGCTGAACACAATAGAGCTGGCGTTGCCATCAACCTCAGGACAACCGACCTGCCTGTTATTACAACATATCCACTCAACTCGACTTTCGGACAGCCGTTTCCTCTGCAAACGGCCGGTGCGACTATGTCGGCTCTGGGCGTATGATCGAGACATCAAACCGTCTTCATTCATCAGGAGCCGAAAGATGAAAAAAGGTTCGCTTGCCCTTGTCGTGCTAGTGGGTGTGGTTGTGGCGGGCGTCGTTACGGTGCGGCTGCTGACGCCGTGGATGGATCGTTACGGCGCGACCGACGCCGAGCTTGCTGCTATCTTTCCCGGTGACGAACTTGTGCCCAATCCGGCCAGCTTTGTCAACCGCGCCATCACTATCCACGCCAGCCCGCAAGATATCTATCCCTGGCTGTTGCAGCTCGACGCCGAGAAGGGCGGCTGGTATAGCTACGATTGGTTGGAGACCAACTTGCTGCGCTGCCCGATGACCAACGCCGACCGCATCCACCCCGAATGGCAGGATCGGCAGGTGGGCGACCTGGTGCGCATGTGCCCAGGCGCAGCTGGGCCTCCGCCCTACACGGTGGCGCAGCTTCATCCCAACCAGGCGATGGTGCTGGGCCATCAGGAAAATGACGAATGGGTCGATCTCTACCAGTTCGTGATCACGCCGCAGGCGGACGGCTCATCTCGCCTGATCCTGCGCACGCGCACGATGATGACCGGCGGCATTTGGGACATCATCCATCCGGGCGTCTTTATCATGGAGCGTGGTATGCTACATGGCATCAAGGCGCGCGCCGAGGCGCTGGCGCAGGCAGGATAAACCTCGCTGGCGCCGCGCAGCGTTCCTGATTTTATCGCCAGGCAAAGTTTTTATGTTGCCCAGTGTTGCGTGCTGCGTGCTGCGTATCGGAATCCCCTACGCAACACGTAGCATTGCGTTTGATAAAATGACAACTGGAAATCAATAACGCGTCGCTCAAGCCGCCAGCCGCAGCGAAGGTTGCGTTTGGCGATGCACCAGCCGGCTGTATTGGTCGAGCAGATTGTCGTGAACGCGATCCCAACTGTTGTTCAGCATCCGTGTGCGGCCATTCACGCCGAACATGCGCGCCGTTGCCGGTGAATCAATCAGTTGCTGCACCATCATCACCAACGACGCCTGGGATTCCGGCTCAAAAAGCAGCCCCGTGTCGCCGTCCACCACATAGTCGAGCAAGCCGCCTGCGCGCGGCGCAACCACCGGCAGCGCAGAGGACATTGCCTCCAGCACGACGTTGCCCAGCGTTTCGTTGGCGGCAGGAAAGACGAACAGGTCGGCGGATGCATAGGCGGCGGCCAGGTCGGTGTGAAGCAAATAACCGGCAAAGTGTACAGGACGGTGCGCAAAAAGATGTTCAAGCTGTGGGCGCACCGGGCCGTCACCGACAATCGCCAGCCGCACATCGGGCAGCGCATCCAGCACCGGCGCCAGCCAGTCAACCCGCTTTTCCGGCGACAACCGTCCCACATAGAGCAACAGCGGCTTGTCGTCCTCTCCTTCGCTTAGCCGCCGCCGCCATTCGATGCTGCGCCGGTCGGGATGAAAGAGCTGATTGTCGACACCGCGTGACCACACGTGGACATGCCGATACCCCTGCGCCACCAACTGTTTTTGGGTCACGGTGGAGGGGCAAAGATTCAGATCGGCGCGGTTGTGCATCCAACGGAAAAAGCGCAACAACGGATGATAGAGAAAACGTAGCCCCCAACGTGCGGCAAAACCTGGGACGTCGGTGTGATAGGAAGCCACCAACGGCAGCCGCAACCGGCGCGCATGGCGCAGTCCGACATAGCCCAGCGAGACCGGGTTGATCACATGGATCAGGTCAGGCTTGAAGGCGCGCAGATCGTCCAGCACATTGATCACCGGCGGCACCAAGCGCAACTCCGGATACAACGGAAACGGTATGCCCGCCAGCCCGACGATCCGGGTCATCCGGTAGCGCGGCGGGCCTCCATCGGGTGCAAACAGGATGCTCTCATGGCCCCGCGCCGCCAGATGATCGAACAGATGGCAGAGCGTGTTCACAATACCGTCAATTTTGGGCAAGAATGTTTCGCTGAAAAAGGCAATGCGCATAGGTTTATGACCAATATCCCCAATCTCCACGCCGCAGCCGATCCGGCAGCAGACCAGTGTAGAGCAGCGTGCACCGAACCAGCGAGTGCAATGTTTTGCGCGTGGCGCCACGGCGCAAACGGCGATGATCACGTTCGTAGACGACCAGATCGGGCGCAAACTCCACACGGACGTTGCGTCGCGCCAGCCGCCAGCCTAACTCCGAATCCTCGTTGCAGCGCAGCGCCGGATCGAAACCACCCGCAGCCAGGAAGACCCCGCGCCGCACCAGCAGGTTCGACCCCGACGCCGCCGGAATGTTCAGCGTCGCCAGCAGTTTCTGGCCGCGCACAAACCAGCGATAGTACGTGGCAAACTCCTCGCGGGCGAGCTTCGGTCCGTAGAGAGCAGCCTGGTGGTTGTACCAATGCAAGTGCGCAAAGTAATCGGGGGCAAAGCTCACATCGGCGTCGGTGAAGAGCAGCCAAGGAGTGCGGGCAGCGCGAGCGCCAATGTTGCGCGCCTCTGCAATGTGCGCTTGGCTGCGTATCAACGTTGTGCGGGCCGGTCGGTTGGCTTCGATCAGATGAGGCGTGGCGTCGCTGCTGGCGTCGACCACGATCAACGCTGCTTCGGACGGCAGCGAAGCGAGAAAGGGCAGAATATTGTCGGCTTCGTTCCGGGTCGGCAGAACGACGGTGACATCCTCAACGTTCACGAAAGAGGCACTCCCTTTGGCTGAATGATTCACCCAAACTACAGTGAGTGTAATCATGCTGGGTTAATACACTCTTGTCGGCTTGTTAAGAGAATGCAATCGTTGCGGAGCTGCCCATCAGCGCAGCGTATCGAGGCGCTGAGCGACGTGCGCGAGTCGGGTGCGCTGCCACTGGTGCGCGCCTACGCCATGCGCCTAAATGCTTTTCCGCCCATTGTCGGCTTGACCGACCGCGTCGCCGTGCGCGTGGTGGGCGACGAAACGGGCAAAACACCGGTTGGCGACTTTGACGCGTGGGGCGTCACGCTCGACGCCGGCAATTCGATCAGCCAGCTGCGAATCGCCAACGACGCGCCCAATCCGCTGGTCAAGTATATCGAAGGATGCAACTGCGCAATTTATGATCTGGAGAGCTACGTCGCCGGCAAATAGATTAGGGGATCGCGTGCGTTGCATTGGATGAGGCGCTCTGGTGGGTGCAGCATCTGACCAGTGCGGCGCGTGCGTCCCAATTCCGAACCACACCTGATGTCGGCCATTCGCCAGCGCGGTGTGACCTCTGTATGGCTGCACTGGCGCCCACTGCGCCATCATTCACGGGTGCACCCCAAACGTTTGGTGAGGAAGCGTGCGTCTCATTCAATGGAACACTGCTCTGGGCGTACACGTCCGATCATAGGTGTACCATTCAATGGTGCACACCTGGCGCTTGAAATGTGACAGCTTTGCGGCTAGGATTGCGATAGATTCGGACATCGAAAACAGGAGGATTTTTGTGAACATTCGACTCGATAAATTCACCATCATTGTGCTGGCGATTGTGGGGCTGCTGATTGCGGCGGCGGTCGTCACCGTCAACCTGAATGCAGGCGGTGAGGCGCCTGAAACCTATCGCACCGAGGATGCGCCGGAAACGCCTGTCTACAACGCGTTCCTGGCGTTGAAGAGTGGCGACATCGCCATGGCGCGCGCCCAGTATAGCAAGCAAGTGCTAGAAGAGGCGGCCAGCGAGCGCGGCTATGGGCCGCTGCGCGGCGAAAGCTACGTTTACGGCGATAGCGCACGGCGTATGCGCGTCCTCAACGTCAGGCTCGATCCACAAGACGCCAACCGCGCCTATGTAACCGTCGCCATCGACACCTACTCGACCGGCGGCATATTCAACAGCGGCTCGACCTGGACTTCCGAACGCACCGTCGAGGTGATTCGCGAGGATGGCGCATGGAAGATCAATGCGCAGGAGTACTTCTACTAATATGCAAACCAACTCGAAAGCCAGCCGACTGGCAGCGGTGCGCCGTTTCTACGTCTATCTGGTGGCGTTTGTCAGCCAGGTGGCGATGCTGGTCGGCGTCAATGATATTGTCGAAATGATCAGCCGGTCGTGGCTGCAACGCGAGGGCATCATGGCGGGCGTTTATCTGCGCACCGCCACCGCCAACGCGATCAGCGTGCTGGTCGTCGCCACGCCGATCTTTCTGATTCACTGGTGGTTGGCGCAGCGCTACCGCGATGACCTGGCTGAGCGTCAGTCGGTGCTGCGCAAGCTCTTTCTCTACGGTTCAACCGCCGCCGGGTTGGTGGTGCTGCTGTCGAACGCCTACAACTTGACCCGCGATCTAGGCTTGCTGGCGCTCGGTGCGCCGGTCGCTGCGACCGAGCTGCTTCCGGCCGGTTGGCTGCATTGGAGCTTCATGGCTGTGGTCGGCGTTGGGTTGATCTATCACTGGCACAGCGTGCTGGTCAGCGATGGCGATTTCGGCAAGGAGGCGTCCGCGGCGCACTTTATTCGCCAACTGTTCCTGGCAATCGCCGGGTTGGTTGGGCTGGGCATTGCCGTATGGGGCGCACGCACGTTGATTCAGATCGGCTTGCAGGTTCTCGTCGATATGGTCATCGGTGCGGCCGATCTCAACTGGTGGCGGCTGCCGTTGGGTGGCGCGTGGAGCCAGACGCTGATCGGGCTGTGGTTGCTGCACGCCATCTGGCAGCAGTGGCAGGAGCTGGTGCGGATCAACGCCGCCGAAGGTCGCGCCGTGTTGCGCCGCATCTATCTCTACATCGGTGTGTTGGTTGGCGCCATCGCCACGCTGACGCCCGCCGCGCTGTTGCTGCGCGAGGGGCTGCTGATGCTCTTCGGGACGGGCGGCGGCTCGACTGCTGAACTGCTGGATCGCATGGTCGGCCCCGTCTCTTTCATTCCGGTCGGCGTCGTGGTCTGGCGCTGGTATTGGATGACGCTGCGCCGCGAGACCGACGCCTACGGCGACAGCGGGCAGAGCGCAATGGTGCGCCGCATCTACGCCTATCTGGTGGCGGCGACGGGGCTGGCGCTGCTGTGGGTCGGCGCTGTGGAACTGCTCCATGCGTTGATCGACGCAGCGTTGACCGGCGGGGATGTCTGGCGCGAGCCGCTGGCGAACGGCATCGCCTTGCTTGTCGTCGGCGCGCCGATCTGGACGATCTTCTGGCGTCGCGTCCAGTTCGTCGCCGAACGCAATGACGCAGCCGGCGCCGGCGAGCGCGACTCCTGGCCCCGCAAGCTCTATCTCTACGGTGTGGCGTTGGTCGGCGCGCTGGTGCTTCTTTTCACGCTGGCGCAGGTGATCTACCGCGTGCTGCTGACGTTGATGGGCGAGCCGACGATGGCGCTCTCTTCCAACGAGCTGGCGCACCGGCTGGCGGACAGCGCCGTAGCCGCCGTACTGTGGGCCGTGCATCTGCTGGCGATCCGCGCCGATGGCCGCTTCGAGAAGCTGCCGGATGCCGAACTGGCGCAAGCCGCGCCGGCAAGCTCTGACGAACGCCGCGCCGCGCTGGAAGCGCACATTGCCTGGCTGGAGGCGGAACTAGAGACGGCGCGCCGTGAACTGGCGCACCTGGAACATCTCCCACAGTCAGCGGGAGCGGCCAAACAGGCGTGAGGAAGCCGTGTCAACGGGGCGCTTTGCCTCCTCGACCAGATACATCCGCCCACAGCCCGGACAGTAGTGATAGTACGCGTAACGATACTGCTGACCGGGCTTTGGTTTGTTCTTGGGTGGGCGGCGTTCCAACTCGACGCCGCACGCCGGGCACGACTTCCCGGTCAGCGGGTACGTTGGCTGTTGCGCCGGGTCTGGCTGCGCCGCCAGGAAGCCCTCATCCGGCGGCAGGTTGGGTTGCCGCAGCGCCGCCGTCGCCAGTTGGTCGCACAGTTCATTTTCGGGATGGCCAGCGTGCCCCTTGACCCATTTGAAGGTGACGTTGTGGATGCTGCACAGGTCGAGCAGCCGCTCCCACAGATCGGGGTTGACGACCGGTTCTTTGTCCGACTTGATCCAGCCGCGCGCCCGCCAGCGTTTCGCCCAGCCCAGCGTCATCGCATCGACCAGATATTTGGAGTCGCTGACCAACGTCACGTCGCACGGCTCCTTGAGCATCTCCAACCCCTTGATCGCAGCAGTGATCTCCATGCGGTTGTTGGTCGTGCGCGCAAAGCCGCCTGAAATCTGCTTGCGGTGAGGCCCATAGACCAGCACTGCACCATAGCCGCCCGGCCCGGGGTTCGGTTCAGCCGCGCCGTCGGTGTAGATGGTGACCTGTTTGCGCTTGTTGCTCATCTGCTCCTGCTTCCATCATGGCGGCGTTCAACCGCAGCAGGAGTATAGCACGTTACACCTTGATCCGGATCATCACCGTATCCTGCGCGGCGCGCTCGATTTCTTCGGCATTGGGAACACCGCCGTCCTCGATCGTGACGTTATAGAATTTGGCGTCGCCTGGTACATGACGCAGGTGTTCGTTCAAACCCGCAGCTATGGCGGCAATGTTCGTATCCACCGGCAGGGCGTGGCCCTGTAGTTCCTTGCCCTGTACACGCACCCTGACTGGCGCGCCGCCACGCAGATTTTGCCACCACTTCCCATGCGTGAAGACAAGCAACTCGCCGTTGCGCCGTGTATAGCTGACCGGTGTCGAGTATTGTCTGCCGCTCTTGCGCCCGGTAAAGGTGATCAGCAAGATTTTGTCGCTAACCATGCCGTGGAACGGTGAGTGCAGGATGCTGCTCATCATGCTGTTGACCCATTTGGGCACGCCCGCAGATTGTTGTTCTGTCATGTTCCCTACTCCTCCTCTACTACAACGATTGGTTTGAGATCGTGAACGGGCGGTTACCAAGACGCCGCCACACGCCGTTGACCTGCGCCATGCGATGCCAGCCCAGGTTGCCCATGAAGGTGTACAGCCGCTCCGGCATCAACGGCTTGCGCATTAGTGTGATCGCATCGGCGGGCGCGGGTTGATCCGCTGCCAATGCCGCTGCAGTCAGATCGAGCGCCCTGGCGACGTTGTGCGTCATGCCGCGGGCGCGGATGGCGCCGCCATTCACCGCCCCGCCTGCGCCCAATGCCAGTCCGCCCGCCCAGCGCATCTTTGCTGCGATCGCAAACTGCTCACAGATCGTCAGCGCCACGTCGTTGTGACCCGCCTCTGGGAAGCCGCAATTCGCAATAGCAAGAAACCACGGCTTGCGTACGCTAGGTGTGAGGTTGCGATGCGCCGCAATGGTCTCTAACGCACGCGTCGCCAGGCAGGGCAACGTGTCCACATACAGCGGAAATGCCAGCACGAACACATCGCAAATATCAACAGTTTCGAGCAAAGCCGCGGTGCGTGCAGGCGTGCGCAGCGCACGGTGGACCGCAAAGGTCGTGGTTTCAACGCCTAGCGTACTCAGTCTTGCCATCAGATAGCTGCCCAGCGCTTCCGACGTACTTTCACCCTCGCGTTTGGCGCTGCCGATCAGCAAGACAGCGCGTTCAATGCGGATCATGCCATCACCTCCGTATGAACTCCCAGTTGTAGCAGCGCACCCTACAGCGCCTGCTCGATCGTTGTTGCCGAGTCGTCGGCACGGATGATGACTGCGCCGTGCGCAGGCGCGTGCAGGTTGAGCGCGTTGCGCTCGATCAGCCGCGCAAAGATCGCTGCCTGCCCATCGTCCGGCGCTGCACTCACGCCGACGCCCAGGAGCGCCGGATAGCGGTCGTAGCGCGGCTGATGATGCACCTCGCCATCGATGCGCGTAAAGAAAGGCGACACCAGACAGATGCTGCGATCCAGCGCCTTCTTGAGTTCAGAGGAATAGCCGCCAAAGGTGAGCGGCGTCAGGTAGACCACCAGATCGCTCGCCAGCATCGCCGCCGTCACCCTGCGCCCATCATCGTCGATCTTGCAGACGCCTGGCGACTTTGTCCAGCAATCGAAACAGCCAAGACAGTAGGCGATCTTCTGTGCACGCAACGCAATCACCGCTGCATTCCACCCTGCCTTCATCAACGCCTGTTGAAGATGGTGCGCAACGGTGGGCACGGCGTTATCGCCCGGCAGCGCGCCGTCCAGAATCAGTGCATTCATTGCGTCCCTCCCTCTCATTTTGCCCGTCCAAAGTGATATGCAAGCGCATCTTTGGCGCATACATCGACGCACGTTCCGCACAGGATGCACTCTGGGTGCTCCATGTTGCCTTGCTTTGCCATTGCCCTGACATCCAGGCTCATTGGGCAGTTGCACGTGCAGACGTTGCAGCCGACGCAGCGTTGCGGTTCTGCTTTGAGCCGCAGCGCAGGCAGGCTGAGCGCATTGCGAATGCGGCGCCCAATGATCAGAAACGGCGCCATCCAACAGCCGTAATGACAGAAGGCGCGACGACCAAACACCAACGCCAACAGCACGATCAGCCCGATCACCACGTAGTAGACGATGAAGCCGGTCGGCTCGACAATCGAAATCCACGTTTCGTTTGGATAAAGCGGCTCGACGGTGCGATAGCCGCCGGCAAAGAAGACCGCTGCGCCGATCCCGCCGATCCAAATAAACCAGATTCCCCACTTGCTCCAGTCGAGGCGACCTGTGCGCGCCGGTTTGTTCTGTGCGGAGAAGCAGGCTTCCTGCAGACCAGCCGCCGGGCAGACCCAGCCGCACCAGCCGCGCCCGACGATCAATCCGCTCACGAGCAGTAATACAAAGACAATGAAACTGCCGTTGACAATGCCGCGCATTGCTGCATCGATGATCAGGTAGGGTGATAGAAAATAATAGATCAGCGGAAACAACAGCATTGTTGCCAGTAGAAATCCCCGCCGCACCTGTTGTCGTTTTACAATCGACTTTGCCATGACGCACCTCCTATGCCTGCGATTATCCCATCGCAGGCCAGGCAAGTCATCCACCATTGGGTGGATCGAGTGGGTGGATTGGGGTGGAGAGAGGGAGAAAATGGCATTGGGAGAGGGAGAGAGGGGGACTTCACAATTCACACTTCACGACTCACAATTTACAATCCACAATTCTATGCAAGCACTCCTATCGCCCGCGCCTTTGCCACAGCTTCGGTGCGGTTGGTGGCGCCAAGTTTGGCTAGAATGTTGTTGACGTGGGTCTTGACGGTCGAGGGCGCAATGATCAGGGTCTCGGCGATAGCTCTGTTGGGCTGACCGATAGCCATCAGACGCAGCACATCGAGTTCGCGTTCGCTCAGTGGTTCGACCAGCCCAGCCTGCGCCGTTGCTGGTGTTGATTCAGGCAGCAATGTGAGTACGCGCGCGGCAAATTCAGCCACCGCATCCGCACCGGCGGCGATCGAGGCCAATAAATCGACCAGCCCCTGTCGCTCCATGACAACCAGCCCGGCGGCGTCCTGCCCTGCGCACGCTTGCAACGCCGCCTGTAACGCCGTCCATGCCGGCGCCCTCTCTTGTCTGGCGAGATGACTGCGCGCCTTCAGCAGCAGCGCCGTAATCGCCATCTGCCACTCCTCAAGTTCGTGTGCGCGTTGTTCCATGTTAGCGAGCAGCGCCAGCGCGTCAGCCGCCCGTCCCATTGCCAGCCAGACGCGTGCCCGTTGCAGATCAAGCGCCAGCGCAGCGCGGCGGGTTTCATGCGTGGAGGGCTGAGCGTCTAGTGGATTCACTGCTTCATCCAACCAGGCACAGGCTGCCGTCACGTCCCCCTCTGCCAGCGCCAGCCGGATGCCTTGCCCAATCCGGTTGACACTGGCGTCAGCTTGCGCAAGCGTCCCCAGCGCAGCAAAATGACGCCGCGCTTGCACCAGATTGCCGTTGTATAGTGCGATCTCGACCGCAAAGCCCGCCGCCTGCTGCATCGCCTCGGCGGAAGCGATCTCCTCAGCAAGCTGCATTCCTTCGCCGAGCAGCCGTTCGGCTTCGCCGGGTGCGCCGCGCAACAGGGCAATCTGCGCCAGTCCAAGATATCCCATCCCAATCGCAGGCGGCGGCGGGTCTTCGGTTGCACCTGCGCTCAGGACATCTCGAAAACAGGCGGCGGCCTCGTACAATTGTCCGCGCTGCAGAAAGACCTCGCCCTCCAGTCTGCGTGCGCTGAGCCCCACGAACAGGTTGGCGGCATCCTGCATTCCCATGCGATATGCCTCGGCATAAGACTTCAGCGCGGCGTCGAGGTCGCCACGCTCATTCTCCAGCAACCCCAAATTGAGCGCAACCGTGCTGCGTACGGTGAAGGCATCCGCCGGCAGGTCTTCGAGCGCACGCCGGGCAAAATGAATCACACTGTCGGTGTCGCCGCGTAACCGCGCTGCATAGCTACGGATGGCGTTGATGTGACCGCGCACCTCGGCGGCAGTGACCATTCTCCCATCAACGCGTGAATAGAAATCGACAAACTCTGCCAGTTCCGTTTCCGCCAGTTCCACCTCGCGCAACGCCGCGTCGCTTTGCCCGGTGAGCACATGGGTCCATGCCGCACCCACCAGTACATAGGGGCGCCGCGCCACTTCACGCGCATCGAGTGCGTGTAGCCAGCGCTGGAAAGCGCCGAGGCGGCTGCCGCCCACCATGTGGACACCGAACTGCTGCGCAATGTCGGCGGCAAATGCATTGTTCCCGCTCTGCAGGGCGTGGTGCATCGCGGCGTCGGCGTCGCCAGCTTCAAGATGCCATTCTGCTGCGCGGTGATGCAGCAGAGGTGGCAGGTCTGGATGCGCGGCCTGCAAATGGCTGCGCATCAGGTCACCGAAGAGATGATGATAGCGATACCAGCGCCGCCGCTCATCGAGCGCATTCAGAAACAGACCGCGACGCTCGATGGTCTCTAGCATCGCCTGACTGTCGATGGGGACGGGCGATGCTGCGACTGCCAGCAACGCATCACAAAGGGAGGCGCACAGCCGCTGCAAAGGCGCGGTGATGAGCAAGAAGTGGCGCATCGCGTCCGGCAGGTGGCGCAGCGCCTCGGTGGAGAGATAGTCGGCGATGTGGCGGTGGTCGCCGCTGAAAGACGTTACAAATGTTTGCTGTTCCGCCTCTGTCAATCCACGCAGCGACAGCGCTGCCAGTTGTAGCGCCCCCGCCCATCCCTCAGTGCGTTCTGCCAGCTCTGCGCCCAGTGTTGACGGCGTGTTGATCTGCATCGTGCGCTGCAAAAACTGCGTCGTCTCTTCGGCGGAGAAGCGCAGATCGTGCGCTGTGATCTCAGTGAGCTGGTTACGCACGCGCAGACGTGGCAGCGCCAGCGCCGGCTCAACACGGGTCGTCATCGCTATCGTCAACGTCGGCGCACGATCCAGCAACATCTGCACCAACGCAGAGACTTCTGACGAAGCGGCAAGATGAAAGTCATCTAGCACCAGCAGCGCGGCGGGCTGTTGGCTCAACTCTACAACCAACGCCTGCGCCAGCATTGCCGATAGCTCCTGTGCGCTGGCTGCCTGTTGCGCAGATGCGGGTGCGCCGGATTGAAGCCGCCTTAGCATTGCGGCGCCAAAGCCAGGATAGATGGTTTGCAGCGCCGCCGTCATCCCCATCGCAAATTGCACAGGGTCGGCGTCAGCCTCCTCCAGGCTGAGCCAGGCTGCCGGAGACGCCACTGTCGCCAGCCAGCCTGCGATCAACGTGGTCTTGCCATAGCCTGCCGGTGCATAAACCAACAGGAGCCGGTGCTGGTCAGCCAGCCCGTCGTCGAGCAATTTGTAGAGGCGCGGGCGCAGCGTCAGGTTGCGGCGTTGGACGGGGGGATGAAGTTTGGCGTCAAAAATTGGTGGCGCCATGTTCAGTGTGTCTAACCTTCCAGGAAGCTATACGGCTTCCCGGAAGGTGAACGTCATACCGTGCTTACCGACGGTTACTCTTCGACCACCGTGAGTAGCAAGCCGTACATCAGCATCAAGCCATTGTCGGCGCGGCTGGAGCGCGTCACGCGCGAGGCAATCGACTCTTCGGCGGATTCGGCGACGCCCGGCAGATCGCCTGTCGGCGGCAACGGCGAGGTGAAGAGAGCCATTCGTCCAGCCAGGTCGTTGAGCATGAGCAGTTTGGCGCCTGATGGCGAGAGCGAGCCAGTCCACGGCGAATAGGCGCGCCATGGCAGGGTGGAGCCAGGCGCACTGTCGAAGTACATTGTCGAATCTTCGACGCCGCTGAAGTCGACGACCGGCGTAGATTCACCGGACGCCAGATCGCTGTAGAAGAAGACGGTGAAGGGCGTCGAGTTGCCCATGTCGCTGACAGCAATGCTGACGATGCCGGCGCTGTCCGCCGTCCACGAAAGGCCAGAAGGCGAAGCGGGGATGCCTGTCCAATCGGGAATGGCGGATTGATAGTCGTCGAAACTCATCACCAGCGTCGGCTCGGCGTCGGCGTTGTTGAGATCGACCACCCAGAGATCGGGGCGCAGTGCGCCGAACTCGTTGAAGGCGCTGACAAGTGCGGCCACTTTTGCGCCGTCGGGCGACACTGCGGAGAAGCCATCCAGGAAGAAGCGCTCCTGATTGAAAACGAGCACTCGCGTCGATAGATATTCGGTCAGGTCGCGCACCAGCTCAGCCTCGCCGCCTGGTGCAACCTTGTACAAAGCAACGTCGAAATCCATAAAACCCATCGGTTTGACGCGCCAGAAGACGATGCTGCCATCCACCGGATTCCACGAAGGCAGATAGTCGATCGAGACATCGCCGGCCTGACGCCACGAACCCACCACACCGTCATCGGTCAGATTCTGGAACGCGCCATCGGCAAGGGTGAAAAGCCAGATATCGGCGTCGTTGCCCAAATCGACCGGATTTTCGGTGAAGGCGATCATGCTGCTGTCGGGCGACCACTGGAGTTGATAGGGCCAATCGCGGAACAGATCGCGTGCGATCGGGTGGCAGGTCTTGTCGGCGTTGGCGAAGGTGAAGATGCAGAGCACGCCGGCGCGGTCGCTGCGGCGACCGGTCTGATTGAACCAGGCAATGCGCGAGCCGTCAGGCGAAATGGCGGCAAAGGGCGCTTCACTCTCGTTGACAACGCTGGTGACGCGACGCACGCTCTCAATGGACACCACCCCGGCAGGCAGCGTTTCCGCCTCTGCAGGCTCCTCGGCGGGTGCAGGCGTCGCTTCCTCAGCCGGTTCTTCAGTTGCTTCAGGCGTCGCAGCTTCGGCGGCTTCTTCAGCCGCCGTTTCCGTGGCCTCAGCCGCTGCGGCTTCGACATCCCCGGACGCCTCTTCGGCTGGCTCCTCTGTGGCTTCAGGCGTTGCCGCTTCAGCTGCCTCTTCAGCCGGTTCCTCTGTAGCCTCAGGCGTTGCCGCTTCTTCGGCAACTTCCTCCGCTGCCTCGGGCGTTGCGGCCGCCTCGGTGGGGGCCACTTCCTCTGTTGCGGCAGCCGGCGCCGGCGTATCAGTAGGCGGGATCGGGGTGGCGGTGGGGGGTATAGGCGTCGCCGTCGGTGCGGGGCCGCCGCCACAGGCGGCAAAGACGAGCACCGCCAGGATCAAAATGAACACAGTCATAGTGCGTCTAGTAGTGTAAATCATCTTTTTTCTCCTACCATCATTTTTTGGATAAAACGTCACACAAATACATCTGTACAGCGTATAACGACCTGCACCGTTGTGAGTGGCTAATTGCTGGCGCGCCGGGCAATGCTCACATAGTAAAGCAATTGCAACACCGATGCAATCGCCGCCGCAAGATAGGTCAGCGCCGCCGCCCGCAGCACTGCACGCGCCCCTTTGCGATCCTCATCGGTTCTCATTAACCCCGCTTCGTCGAGCAGCTTAAGCGCGCGACGGCTGGCGTCCAGCTCGACAGGCAGCGTCAACAACGAAAAGAGCACCATCAACGCAAAAAAGAAGACGCCAAGCCAGATCAAGTTGGTCATATTGAAGATGAGGCCAAACATCAAGCTCATGTAGGAAAGCGTAGGGCTAAATTGGATCGCCGGCAGCAATGCGCTGCGCATTTTAATTAGCCCGGAGCCGGTCTGATATTGCTGTACATGCCCCAGTTCATGCGCCGCCACCGCCATCGACGCCACTGTCGGCTGCGTTGAAACGGGATCGGAGAGACGAACGATGTTGGCGCCAGGGTCGAAGTGGTCAGTCAGGCTGCCGCGCACCCGTTCAACCGGAATCGCATTGAGCGAAGTGCGTGCAAAGAGCTGCTGCGCCGTCTGCACGCCGGTCAGTTTGCTGCCATTGGGTACGCGGCTCCATTTGCTGAAGGTGCTTTTCAGATACAACTGAACGCCCAACGAGATGAGCATCGTTGGGATGAAGACATACCAGAAGTAGACAGGATCGATCCAGAACATAGCTTATCTCCTCAGCCCCAACTTTCGACATAATACTCTTTTTGCCAGCGATAGACGCGATTCGACCGCACCTGATAGAAGATGCCGAGCGCCGCAATCACCGCCCATGCAATTGACCAAAACCACGAATCCGCCAACACCGGCTGGATCGCGTTGCCTGCGCCGCTCAGACCGGTGAGCGTCACGCGGTTGAGGAGTAGCAAGACGCCCAGCAAGATGGCGTTGGCGCCGCCAATTGCGGTCAGAGTGATGATCACATACTTCTGCAGGTTAAAGAGCAGCGTGAGGAGAATCACCATCACCGCCACGCTGGCGCCAACGATGAAGAGCAGCCAGCCCGCCGTCAGCCCCATCGCCGCCATCATGCCGCTGCCGATGGCGTAGCCGATTGAACCGGCGACGAAAGCAACGCCCAAGCCATAAAAGAGATAAGAGAAAATCGCCAGAAAGAATCCGACAACCAGCCCCACCATCCAACCGGTTGTCGTCGCTAGAAATCCCTCGCCAAAGAGCAATGTAATACCGTGGGCGCCAAGCCAGAAACCGGCGAAGAAGCCCCAAATCGGCAGTAGCACCAGAAAAATGCGGTAACCCCACAACGCAAAGGCGGCGCCGACGAACAGCGCAAACAACGCGCCAAAGAGAATTTGAAACATGTAATTCTCCTTTCAATCATCTTTTCCAATAGAATAGATAGCCGTGCATAATCATACCTCAATCCTTGATGATTGACGTACACCCAAAAGGTGTATTGTTGACCCTATTGAAACGATCCGGCGCACGTCAACGTAATGATGCCAGTAAACGGCGCTGCGATCCTGGCGCCGCAATTCTGGCAGCGAGCAACATCGAAAGGAAAGACCTATGCCCTATCAAGCAGAAATCAGCCGGAGCAACCCTTCGTGCTTTCTCTTTTTGATCGACCAGAGCGGCTCGATGGAAGACCCTTTCGCCGGCGGCGAGTCGAGCCGGCGCAAAGCCGACCTGTTGGCGGATGCAATCAATCGATTGCTACAAAATCTTGTCATCAAGTGCGCAAAAGAAGAAGGCATCCGTGATTACTTTCACGTCGGCGTGATCGGCTATGGCGCCAGGGTTGGACCTGCGCTGGGTGGGCAGCTTGCCGGGCGCGAGCTGGTTCCGATCAGCGACATCGGCAACCTGCCCGCGCGCATCGAAGAGCGTAAAAAGAAGGTGGAGGATGGCGCCGGCGGGCTGGTTGAACAGACGATCCGCTTCCCAATCTGGTTTGACCCGGTCTATCACGGCGCCACGCCGATGTGCCAGGCGCTGACGCTGGCGCACGACATCCTGGCGCGCTGGCTGCCGCAGCACCCGGACAGCTTTCCACCCATCGTGATCAACATCACCGACGGCGAGGCGACCGACGGCGATCCATCCACTGCGGCCGACGCACTGCGCAGCCTGGGCGCCAGCGACGGCAACGTGCTGCTTTTCAACGTACACCTGTCGTCGAAGGGCGCCAGACCGATCGAGTTTCCCGCCAGCGCCGATCAACTACCGGATCAACACGCCCAGTTGATGTTCGAGCTCTCCAGCCCGCTGACGCCCTACATGCGCACTGTTGCACAGCAAGAGGGCTACACCGTCGCCGAGGGCAGTCGTGGCTTCGTCTTCAACGCCGACATGATCTCCGTGATCAAGTTCCTTGACATCGGCACGCGACCGAGTAATTTGCGGTAGAGAGATTGGGAGATTAGTAAGTGGAGATTGGAGACTGGAGATTGGGCGGAGTGGACATCGGTAATGTTAATCTCCAATCTCTAATCTCTAATCTTCAATCTCACAATCACCACTGGACTGACTTGACTTGGCGCTTTCGATCCGAATGCAATGGTTGCCGAAAGCGGGCAACCGAGATGACGAATACGAAGATGCGGCGTGGCCTGAACGGTCGTTGACGGCGGCGCAGGCGGTCGTGCGCTGCGCCGTGGCTGACGGCGCGACGGAAAGCGCATTCGCCGGTGTGTGGGCGCGTCAGTTGGTGCGCGCGTATGGATGCGGTGCGTTCGATGGCGACGGCTGGCAGCTCGCGCTGGCGCGCGAACAGACAGCCTGGCAGTCGGCGGTCGCTGCCAAACCGCTGCCCTGGTACGCTGAAGAGAAGGCGCGCAGCGGCGCGTTTGCTGCGCTGCTCGGCGTGACCTTTGGCGAAGTATCCGACGGTGGACGACCGTGGCAGGCGCTGGCGGTGGGCGATTGCGCCCTCTTCCAGGTGCGCGGCGTCGCACTGCTGAGCAGCTTTCCCGCCGCAGACGCCGCATTTTTCACCAGCCGACCGCTGCTGATCGGCAGCGCACCGCACAACAACGCAACACTAACGGAGCATCTGCACCGCGCTTCAGGCGATCTGCAACCCGGCGACCGATTCTATCTTGTCTCCGATGCGCTCGGCCAATGGTGGATGCACTCGCTTGAGCACGGCGCGATGCCATGGGATGAGGTCGATGGAGCGTTGGCGCGACGTCGGCGCGGTTTTGGCGGTTGGATCGACTCACTCCGCCGCACCGGGCAGATGCGCAACGATGACGTCACCTTACTGCGCGTGACGTGGCTGGAACGATAACAGGCTATGGCGTGGCCCACACCCCAGGAATACAACGAAGCGATCCAGAATCCACCCACCGCTTTCACCGACCCAGAGTTGCGCAGTGGGCAGCCTGTGCTGACGCCGCTTGGCTTGCCGCGCCCGATCACAGGCAACTTTGCCAGCGTCTATCAGATGGTCTGCGCCCACCAGCGCGTGTGGGCGGTGCGCTGTTTTTTGCGCGACTTCGACGATCACCAGGAACGCTACGCCGCCATCAGCCAGCACCTGGCGCAGCTCAATCTGCCCTACATGGTCAACTTCACCTTCCTGGCCGACGGCATCCGCGTCGGCGGGAACCGCTACCCGATCCTCAAGATGGAATGGGTGGAGGGCGAGCCATTTCTACCCTACATCGAGCGCAATCTGATGGCGCCCGCCATCTTGCTCGACATCGCCCGGCAGTGGGTGCAGATGGCGCAGACGCTGGCGCAAGCGGGCATTGCGCATGGCGACCTGCAGCACGGCAACCTGATCGTCGTGCAAGGGCAGCTGAAGCTGATCGACTACGACGGCATGTACGTGCCCGCGCTCGCTGGCCGGCGCAGCCATGAGGTCGGCCATCGCAACTATCAACACCCGCAACGCAGCGAGGCGACCTTTGGGCCAGAAATTGATCATTTCTCGTCCTGGATCGTCTACACCTCGTTGGTGGCGCTTGCCGCTGAGCCGTCGCTGTGGCAGCGACTGCGCGGCGGCGACGAGTGTCTGCTCTTTCGTCGTGAGGACTTTGTGGCGCCGGAACGATCGCCGACGCTGGCGACGCTGGAGCAGGTGGGCGATGCGCGGCTCACCCGGCTGGCGGCGACGCTGCGCACCTTGCTGGCGCTTGCACCCGAAGAAGTCCCACCAGTGTACGCGCAGATCGATCTCAACGCCATCCGTGCACAATCTTCTATCAATTGGCTGCGCGACCATCTAGGCGGCGCGCAAAAGGCGCCTTCAACCACCTCACAAACTGTTGGGCAAGCCGCCCAAACGCAACAGGGAAACGCATCCTGGTTGGAGGACTTCATCGGTGCACCGGACGCTGTCGCCAGCAGCGCATCGTATCGTCGCGAACGGACAGCGGCGGCGGCGGCATCCGCAGCGCTGCTCACGGCGGCCTGGCTTTTGATCGATCTCGGCGCGCATGGTCTGGCGACGCCAGCGTTAGCCGTCGCCGCCGTGGTTGCCGGCAATCTCGGCTATCTCGGTTATCGCTACCGACTGCAGGCTGAAGTCGTGGCCCGACGCGTTCTGCATCGCCAGTTGCGCACGCTCCATCGCAGCAGGCGCGCGCTTGAACAGGAGATAGCGGTCATCAAACGCAATGAGGAGCACATTCAGCGCGTCCACAATCAGCAGATCAGTCGCATCGAGCGGGCGTTGGCCGCAGTCCAACAAACGGAGCAGCGCACCCTTGCTGCTGAAAATGAGCGCCATCGCCGCCGCATCGAGAAGCTGCAGGTGCAGCGCCATCGCCAGCAACAGGAAGAGACTCTCAAAGCGCAGCAGATTGAGATGCAATTCAAGGAGTGCATCACCGACATCGATCGTCGGCTGGCAGCCATCGGGCAGGCAGAGACAAATGCACGACGCAAACTGTTGGAGGAGCGTCGCCGTCGCTTCGTTGCAGAATTCTTACACCGACAAAAGATCGAAAAGGCGCTGATCACTGGGATCGGGCCAGCGGTCAAAGAGCGGCTGAAAGAGCATGGCATTGTGCGCGTGACCGACATAACCGCCGAACGACTTGCCGGCATCCCCGGCATCGGCGCCACACGCGCAGACCTGTTGCTGACCTGGCGCCAACGTGTCGAATCGCTGGCATGGCAGGGCGCGCCGACGCGACTCGACCGCAACGACGAACGCGCCGTTCACCGCCACCACGCTCGTCTGCACGACCAACTGCACAAGGAGCGCGACCGCCTGGAGCGCAAGCTGGCGAAACAACTCACCGCAGTGCATGACAAAGCTGCCCGTCAGACAACCAGACTCGCTGAGGAAGAGGCAAAACTGGAAGATCGCCATCGCCGCCAGGTCGCTGAAATCCGCAAGAGGCAGCGGGAGCGCACAACTGTGCTGCTCGCAGAGCGCGACGAAATCGACAGACAGGCGGAAACTTTTCTCGAAGAGGTCGAACAGATGAGGAGTGGATTGGCTCGCCGTCAACAGCAACTCGATGCCGAACAGAGTGCGCTGGAAGCATTGTTGGCACGGCGCGAGACGCTGCACTTTCGCACCTATTTGCGCCGCGTCTTTTGGCCCCGATGATTCGTGGGCGAGAGGAGAGACAGCGGTTCAGAACTCAACATGAGTGAGCGCTGTGCGTCTCGTCAGACGACCGATCGCTCAACAGCCGACGCACACAACGATGAACTTCTCAAAAACGCCATGCCCCAGGTTTTTGAGCAAAACCTGGGGCATGGCGAGAAGAAGATCACGGTTTCGCGTCCACCTGGATGACGCCGATCACCGAACCTGAACTTTGATCTGCCGGGGCTTGATCGCCTCTGCCTTGGGCACGCGCAGGCTCAGGATGCCGTTGTTGTAGGTCGCCTCAACGTTGTCTGCTTCGACCGGCACATTGAAAGTGATGCGTCGCTCGAAACCGCCATGATAGAGCTCGCGTTTGATGAACTCAACACCCTCAACTGCCGGCTCGAACTTGCCACGGATGGTCAGTTCTTCACCCTCGAAGGTGATTTCGACATTTTCCGGGGCGACGCCAGGCACATAGGCGTTGATGACAAAGGCGTCCTCGGTGCTGTATGCATCGATCGGCAGCCGCATCACACGCATGGCCGCTACGTTCTCACCGGCATGTCCGCCGTTGCGTTCGTAGTCGTACGGCGCAGTGCTCAGGCGACGGTTCATTGCGTCGGCCATTTCAACAAAATCGCGAATGATTTGATTATAGGGATTGGTGCGCATTGGTCAGCTCCTTTTCTTAACTCAATTGTGTCACGAAGACTCTCTTGCATTCGATAGTCTTCACTATAGCGGCGCACTGTTAGATGGATGCAAGCGCATTGTTATCGATCAATTTGTGCAGTGTCAGAAAAATGTTTGCGCGGATTGGGCGCAGGAAAGGGATCGTCTATACTACCGCGATATGCAAATTGTCTTGCACCGACTCGTTGAGAGAGCACCGTGAAAGTTTTGTTGACCGGGATTGCTGGCTTTGCGGGCAGTTTCCTGGCTGAGATGCTGGTGAACGAACCGAATGTGGAAGTGCACGGCGTCGTGCACCGCCACGACCGCCGCATCGCTCATCTGGCGGGACGGCTGCACTTGCATCGCGGCGACCT
The DNA here is from genome assembly GCA_016861025.1 of Chloroflexota bacterium. Lineage (GTDB taxonomy): Bacteria > Chloroflexota > Anaerolineae > Caldilineales > Caldilineaceae > Caldilinea. Next base: position 186,507 of record BOKO01000004.1, on the reverse strand, counting down.
GCGCAACGCCGTATGGGTCGGCGAAATGGTCGAGCAAGTGCGCCCCGACTACGCGTTGCATCTGGCTGCCTGGAGCGACGTCGGTGGAAGCTGGCAGCAGCCATGGACCACCTACGAGTTAAACATCCAATGCCAGCTCAACCTGCTCGAAGCGCTGCGCCGCTGGCAGCCGGCCTGTCGAACGCTGGTCGTCTCCTCCAATGAAATCTACGGTCTCGTCACGCCGGACGATCTGCCGATCGACGAGGAAACGCCCTTCCGCCCCAACTCCCCCTATGGAGTCAGCAAGATCGCGCAGGATATGATGGCGCTGCAATACTACAACAGCCACAAGATGCCGATCATTCGTGCGCGCAGCTTCAATCATCTCGGCCCCGGCCAGGCCGACGACTTCGCCGCCAGCGCGTTCGCCCGTCAGATTGCAGAGGTGGAGCGCGGCCTGCGCGAGCCGATCGTGCGCGTTGGCAATCTCAACGCCGAGCGCGACTTCACCGACGTGCGCGATGTGGTGCGCGCGTACTGGCTGCTTATCCAACAGGGCGAGGCCGGTCTCTGCTACAATGTCGGTTCGGGGACATCGCATTCGATCCGCTGGCTGCTCGACACGCTGCTCGAACTGACGCCAGCCTCGATCAAAGTCGAACTCGACCCGACGCGGCTGCGGCCCAGCGACGTGCCGCGTTCTTACTGTGATAATCGTCGGCTCAAGCAAGCCACCGGCTGGCAGCCCAAGATCGATTTACGGACGGCGCTGCAGGATTTGCTGGATAGCTGGCGCGCACAACTAGCAAGGAGTTAGAGCTTTTATGCCAACCGCATTGATTACCGGCGTAACCGGTCAGGACGGCAGTTATCTTGCCGATTTTCTGCTGGAAAAGGGGTACACCGTGATCGGCATGGTGCGTCGCACCAGCACGATCAACTTCGACCGCATCAACCACATTCAAGACAAGATCGAAGTTGTCCAGGGCGACCTGCTCGACCAGATGAGCCTGATCGGCATTCTTCACGACTATCGCCCCGACGAGGTCTACAATTTGGCGGCGCAAAGCTTTGTGCCGACCAGTTTTACACAGCCGGTGTTGACCGGCGAATTCACAGCGCTTGGCGTCACGCGCATGTTGGAGGCGATCCGCATCGTCGATCCAAAAATTCGTTTCTACCAGGCGTCGAGCAGCGAAATGTTTGGCAAGGTCGTCGAGGTGCCGCAGCGCGAATCGACGCCCTTTTATCCACGCAGCCCCTACGGCGTCGCCAAAGTCTACGGCCATTGGATCACGGTCAATTATCGCGAAAGCTACAACATCTTTGGCTGTTCAGGCATCCTCTTCAACCACGAAAGCCCGCGGCGCGGTCTGGAGTTTGTCACGCACAAGATCACCCACACCGCGGCGCGCATCAAGCTAGGCATGACCAACGAGCTGCGTCTTGGCAACCTCGAAGCGCGGCGCGACTGGGGCTATGCGGGCGACTATGTGCGCGCCATGTGGCTGATGCTTCAGCAGGAGCACGCCGACGACTATGTGATCGCCACCGGCGAGACGCACAGCGTTCAGGAATTCGTCGAAGAGGCGTTCAGCTATCTCGACCTTGACTGGCAGCGCTATGTCGTGCAAGACCCGCGCTACTACCGCCCGGCTGAGGTCGATCTACTCGTCGGCGACCCGAGCAAGGCGGGCAGACTCTTGGGCTGGGAGCCGTCGGTTGACTTTCGCCAGCTTGTCCGTATCATGGTGGATGCAGACCTGGAAGAACTTGCAAAGGGACAACACACGCCAAACAACCCATTGATCTGACGCGGTGAGCGATAGAGACCGGGGTTGCCGACAACCCCGGTTTCCAAGCCAGATGACGAAAAACCAGAGGACGCCCATGGCATCGATCGACGCCCAGCAGACGGAACCACCCTCATCGACCAGGACCGACGCCGACACGCCGATCAACAAACGAACATCGATCGGCCTGTCGGCGCGCCGACCAACAGCGCCCGATACAGTGCAGCGCCCACCGGACGCCGGCGGTTTGTCGGCGTGGTGGCTGGTCTTCTGGTTAACGATGCTGACGATCGCCGCGATTTTTCTGATCGCAGCGAACGCAATTCGGCCAAACATCACTTTGAGAGACGTGGCGATGTGGATAGGGCGCGTCCCAAAGGCGTCCGTGGCAACGACGACCTATTTCCAGGACGCGTTTGACGTTGACGCCGGGCGACTGACAGCCTTTGCGAAGCCGGGTGCAGCAGCCGCTGCGGTGCTGCCTGCCCAAGGGGTCTACCGGTTGGATGTCTGGCCCGGAAATCTGGCATGGAGTCGTTTTCATGTCGATGGCGTCGATGCACTGCGCGTGGATGCCGAAGCCACTATCGATGGGCAAACGCCGGAAGCAGCCGTCGCCATGATCGGTCGCTTTGAGGACGACGCCAATTTCTATCTCTTCACCGTCGACGGCAAGGGGCGTTTCGGCGCGCTTCGCTATCAAAATGGCGCCGCCGCCGTGCTGCGACCGCCGACGCCGCTGCCGGCGATCAATCCGGCTGGCGCGCCCAATCGATTAACGCTTGAGGATCGTGGAACTTCGCTGCGTTTTCTCGGCAACGGCATTCTGCTCGATGTGATTCCCGTCGAACCCGCGGCTGACGCACGAGTAGGCGTCGGCGCGCTGGCGACTGGCGACGACATCACCACCGTCACCTTCGATTCAATCACTGTTCTGCAACCATGAATTCAGAGCGCTTCACGAGCTTTCTTGACGCCGTTGCTGCGGGCGCCGACGAAGAGACCGAACAACGCGCGCTTGCGCTCACCACCGAGAATAGCCCGGCGCTGATTGCATTGTTGCGGTCGACGGATACTGACGTGCGCTGGTGGGCGACGCGCGCGCTGGCTGTTTGCGGCGAGGCTGACGCCGCGTCAGCGATTGCACCGTTGTTGCAAGATGCGGAGAGCAGCGTGCGCGCCGTGGCGTTGCTGGCGCTTGCACATCTCCATCAGCGCCACCCGACGCAAGTGACGCCTTTGCTCGACCAGGTTGCGGAGCGTCTGAAGGACGACGACGGATTGGTGCGTCAGACAGCAGCTGACGCGTTGTCGATGTGCGGCGACGATGCCGTGCCGGCGTTGGCGCGCATCTTATTTGAACAAAGCCACGAAGGTGCACGCACACGCGCCGCCAGCGCCCTGCGCAAGATCGCCACGATGAAGGCGGCCGGCGTGCTCTACGCCGTGTTGAATGACCCAAACCATATGGTGCGCATGTACGCCTACGAAGGCCTAGACGAGATGGGGCTGCTAGAAACGGTGCTCGTCACGCTGTCGTAGAATCGCTTTGTGTCAGAAAACGCGGGCGAAGCGTTTCTGGTTTCATCGTCCTTGATGCTATACTGAGCTTTGTGTCTGCGTCCGTCATATTAATTTGGTTTGAGTATGGCTTATGAATAGAAAATCGCAAACGAGGGAAGTCCGCTCCACAGCAGACGATTTCACACGGAGTCATCGTCTTTTGCCAAGCGCTCGCTCCTGGATGTTCGTACTGCTGCTAGGGATGATGCTGCTGACGCTTGCCGGTTGCGCCGCTTCAGCCGCCAATATGCCCACGACTGCGCCGCTCGCCGACGCTGCGCTCCCCCCCACAATCAACAATGTGATCGAACCGCTCGACGCCTATTATTCACCAGATAGTGAGACAAAGTCTCCACTGCCCACCCCAACCGCTACGCCCCAATCCGGCGAACAATTGCGCATCACCATTATCAGCCAGATTCGCGCCAACGTGCGCAGCGGGCCTGGAACATCGTTCGACATCGTCGCAAAGGCAAATCCTGGGCTGACGTTCGATGTGCTCGGGCGCAGTGAAGATGGAGGCTGGTATCAGGTGGCGACCAATGTTGAGGGCATCACTGCTGTCGATGGTCAGTCCGCTGAGAATGGTTGGGTGGCAGCCGAGCTGGTGCGCATCGCCGGTGAAGGCGAAGCGCCGATCGTGGCGGCGCCGGCTGGAAGCTCGCCGCTGTTCACACCAGAATTATCGGCAAAATGGAGTGTGAACTGGCAATGCGATTCGGAACGATGCCAGATCAAACAATGCGAAGCCGAGGTCGACGCAACGGTGAACCGGCAGCCAAACGGCGGCTTTCTGCCGGTCGAACACACTGTGACGTGGGACGACGCCTGTTTTTCCACCGATTCGTGGACCTTTGAAGTCAACCAGATGACGGGGAAGGAACGCAGCGGGGAAGCCGAACAGAACTTCCTGTACGGCTACTGGACAGGCGCCAAACCAGGCGACCCGATCGGTGTGTTTCCCTTCGACGGCAACGAAGGCATCGAGGTTTACTGCTCTGGTCCACACTCGGTTGAGATCGAGGAAGGCGGCGGCTGGACGACAATTTATCAGGGCAACACCTGTCACGACGTCAACACCGGCATCCTTGTCTACATGAATTACACCAAACGTTGGCTTTACACCGGCGACTACGACGGCAAGACCTACTCCCGCGCATTCTTCGGCGACATCGAAAAACTGGAACAGCGGTTGATCGACGCAAACGCACCGCTTGCTCTGGTTGTCAAGAAATAAACGTTCTCTGCACAGTAAATCTTCGATCTTCCAGGAAGCCCGAATTTCCTGGAAGATCGCTGCTTGCCCTGACCTATTCCTCCACCACAATCGCCTGATCTCGGTAGAGCGTCGCCATGCGCTGATAGTGCGCTGGCCCCTCGCCGAGCCGATCATTCTGTGATGAACTGAGCGAGCCGCGCACCGCCGCTGGCACGCCCGCCACCAGCACGGCATCAGGAATGCGCGTGTTTTCACGCACGACTGCCCCTGCCGCCACCAGCGACCGTTTCCCGATCGTGGCGCCGCTGAGCACGACGGCGCCCATGCCCACCAGCGCGCCGTCGCCGATCGTGCAGCCCTCCATCACTGCGCCGTGACCGATCAGCACATCGTCGCCGATGATCGTATCCTCGCGCTCGTTGACATGAATGACGACATTGTCCTGTACGCTGGTGCGCTCACCGACCACAATGGCGCCGGTGTCCCCGCGCAGCACTGCGCCAAACCAGATGTTGGCGCCGGCTTTGACCGTCACATTGCCGATCAACACCGCGGTCGGCGCAATGTACGCGTCTTCGGCAACTGCCGGGCGCATGCCGTTCAGTTCGATAATCATGATGACTCCACATTGGACAAAGACAAGATTTTTACGATAGTCTACCATATCGCTTTCGATTTGGCGCTTTGCTGGAAGCTTCGAAGCTTCCGGCAAGGTGTGAAGCGCTACGATTGGACATCAGCCATGACGACGCATCTTGAACAGGCGTACGCGTTGGACGCCGCCGACCCACTTGCGCGCTTTCGTGCGCGCTTTGTCAACGCCGAGCCAGACCTGATCTACCTCGACGGCAACTCGCTCGGACGCCTGCCGCACGATTCTGCAATGCTGGCGCACGATCTAACAGCGCGTCAATGGGGCGAGCGATTGATCCGCAGTTGGAACGAAGGCTGGTTCACGCTGCCCGAACGCGTCGGCGGCAAGCTGGCGCAGTTGCTGGGCGCGCAGACCGACGAAGTGATCGTGGCGGACTCGACCTCGGTCAATCTCTTCAAGCTGGCGGTGGCGGCGCTGCGCCATCAGCGCGGACGCACGCGCATCCTCACCGATGATCTCAACTTCCCGTCCGATGTCTACATCCTGCAAGGCATCGTCGAGATGCTCGACGCCGGTCACCGGCTGGAGATCATCCGCTCCGAAGATGGCGTGCACGGCCCGGTGGAGGCGCTGTTGGCTGCACTCGACGAGGACGTGGCGCTGGTCGTGCTCTCGCACACGGTCTTCAAGAGCGGCTATCTCTACGACATGGCAGCGGTGACAGCCGCCATTCACGCCGCCGGCGCGCTCGTGCTGTGGGATTTAAGCCACTCGGTCGGCAGCGCACCGGTCGAACTGAACGCGGCGGACGCCGACCTGGCGATCGGTTGCACGTACAAGTATGTCAACGGTGGGCCTGGCGCGCCGGCGTTTCTTTACGTGCGGCGCGACTTGCAACCCTTGCTGCGCAATCCGATCAGCGGCTGGATGGGACAGCACAATCCCTTCGATTTCACGCTTGAGTATGCCGCTGAGCTGGGGCTGCGCCATTTCCTGACCGGCACGCCGGCGGTGCTGTCGCTGGCGCTGATCGAGCCGGGCGTCGATCTGCTGCTCGAAGCGAGCATGAACGCGCTGCGCGCCAAATCCATCCGGCAGAGCGAGTATCTGATCGCGCTGTGGGAGGAGATGCTGGCGCCGCTGGGCTATATGCTCAAGTCGCCGCGCCAGGCGGAGCAGCGCGGCTCGCACATTTCGCTCGGTCACGCCGAGGGCTGGCGCATCAACCAGGCGCTGATCCGCGACCTCAATGTGTTGCCCGATTTCCGCGCGCCGGACAACATCCGGCTAGGCATTGCGCCGATCTACACGACCTTCACCGATGTGTACACGGCTGCCGAACAGATGCGTCGCGCTGTCGAAGAACGCATCTACGCGCGCTATTCTGACCAGCGCGCGGCTGTGACATGAAAACATGGAACGCGGACGGCGCGGATGCGGCGGATTTGCGCGGATCAGCCGTGATTCGTGTAAATCCGCGCTGATCCGCCCGATCCACGTCATCTGCGTTCTATTCGTGACTGACCAAAGCAACTTCAATCAGCTAACGGGAGGGAAACATGGTTTCTGCGGTGGTTTTGCTGAAGTGCGAACGCAACAAGATCAACTCGGTGGCGGAGACGCTGGCGGGCGTCGATGGCATTTCGGAGGTCTTCTCGGTCGCCGGGCAATATGATCTGGTGGCAATTCTACGCGTACGCAACAACGATGCGCTTGCCGACCTGGTGACGAGCAAGATGTTACAGGTCGATGGCATCGTCGATTCGGAGACGTTGATTGCTTTCAAGGTCTTCTCACGCCACGACCTGGAGAGCATGTTCGAGATCGGCTTTGAGAGCGAGTAGCAGCACTTTCCCATCCTTTTGAGGTGCGGACATGATATATCGTGTCCGTACGGTTCGCTCGCCCCAGCGCATTGAGAGGATGCGAATAGTGCTATTCGAGCGGTTCCCAGAGGTCGGTCAGGTTCAGGGTGAAGCTGCTCAACTCCGGGTCGCCTGAAATGACGGCAGGCTGCGCCAGGCGCTGCACCGGCTGCTGCGGGCGGTAAACATAAACAATCTGTTCGATTGGGTCGATCAGCCAGCCAAGCTGCGCGCCGTTGGCGATGTACTCGTCCATCTTCGCCTGCAGTGCGTCAAGGCGGTCGCTTTCAGAGCGCAGTTCGACCACGAAGTCGGGGCAAAGCGGCAAAAAGCCGCGCTTCTCGGCGCGCGTCAGCTTTGCCAGCCGTGTGCGCCGCACCCACGCTGCGTCCGGGGCGCGCATCGCGCCGTTGGGCAGCAGGAATCCCCCCGACGAGTCGAACGCCACGCCAGAGCCATCGCGGATCGCCCACAGATAAAGCATGGCGCCAATCATCAGGTTGCGATGGCTGGACTCTCCCCCGGTCGGCGACATGACGATCACTTCTCCTTCGGCGTTGCGCTCGATATGCAGTTCGGGGTTGGCGCGGCAAAACTCCAGCAACAGTGCATCGTCCATCGGCGCCATCGGCAGATGGACGAACAGCGGATATGCTGGGTGAGGAAAGCGCAGGGTTGCAAGCATCAAGACCTCCTGGCGCAATCATATCACAAGATGTTGCGGAGAATAAACAGTAGGTCATCGCCTCCGGCGTGACAAGGCGTATCGTAAACCCTGTCACGCCGGAGGCGATGACCTATGTTGGCTGTCTGGCAGGTCACGCCGGAGGCGATGACCTGCTTAGGCCGTCAGCACTTCGAGCGCCGTGAAGGTCAGCTCGTCGCCCAGCGCATCGACCAGCACGTGGTCGCCTTCCTGAATCTTGCCCTGCAAGATCTCCAGCGCCAGCGGGTCGGCGATGCGATGCTGGATCACGCGCTTGAGCGGGCGGGCGCCAAAGGCCGGGTCGTAGCCTTCGCTGACGATCAGCTCTTTGGCGGCGTCGCTCAATTCGATGGTGATGCGGCGGTCGCTCAACAGCTTGCGCAGCCGTTCGAGCTGAATCTCGATGATCTCCTTCAACTGCGCGCGGCTGAGCGCGTGGAAGACCACGATCTCGTCGATGCGGTTGAGGAACTCGGGGCGGAAGTGTCTGCGCAGCACTTCGCGCACGCGCCGCTCCACCTCTTCATCGACCGTCGCCACATCCAGGATGTACTGGCTGCCCAGGTTGCTGGTCATGATCACGATCGTGTTCTTGAAGTCGACTGTGCGCCCCTGGCTGTCGGTCAGCCGACCGTCGTCGAGCACCTGCAAGAGCACGTTGAAGACCTCCGGGTGCGCCTTCTCGATCTCGTCGAAGAGCACCACCGAGTATGGGCGCCGGCGCACAGCCTCAGTCAACTGCCCACCCTCGTCGTAGCCGATGTAGCCAGGCGGTGCGCCGATCAGCCGGGCGACGGTGTGGCGCTCCTGGTACTCGCTCATATCAATGCGCACCAGCGCGTGCTCGTCGTCGAAGAGATATTCCGCCAGGCTGCGCGCCAGCTCGGTCTTGCCGGTGCCGGTTGGTCCCAGGAAGATGAAGCTGCCGATTGGGCGGTTCGGATCCTGCAAGCCGGCGCGGCTGCGGCGGATGGCGTTGGCGACCGCCTGCACCGCCTCATCCTGCCCGACGACGCGGCGATGCAGATGCTCGTCCATGCGCAGCAGCTTCTCGCGCTCGCCTTCGAGCAGTTTGGCGACCGGGATGCCCGTCCACTTGCTCACGACCGCAGCGACCTCCTCGGCGTCGACTTCTTCCTTGAGCAGCGCACCCTGCTTTTGCAACTCCTGCACGCGGGCGCTTGCCTGCGCCAGTTCCGCTTCAAGCTGGCGCATCTTGCCGTAGCGCAGTTCGGCGGCTTTCTGCAGGTCGTAGGCGCGCTCCGCCTGTTCGATCTCGATGCGCACCTGGTCGATCTGCTCCTTGATCGACTGCACCTGCTGGATGGCGGCTTTCTCCGCCTGCCAGCGATTGGTCAACTGTGCGCTCTTTTCGCGCAGGTCAGCCAGCTCCTTCTCCAGTTCCTCAAGGCGTTGGCGGCTGGCGTCGTCCTTTTCCTTCTTCAGCGCCTCGCGTTCGATCTCCAGCTGCATGATCTCGCGGTCGATCACGTCAAGTTCCTGCGGCTTGGAGTCGATCTGCATGCGCAGCCGGCTGGCGGCTTCGTCGATCAGGTCGATGGCTTTGTCGGGCAGGAAGCGGTCGGTGATGTAGCGATGGCTCAATGTCGCCGCCGCAATCACGGCGCTGTCGGTGATGCGCACGCCATGATGCACCTCGTAGCGCTCCTTCAGCCCGCGCAGGATGCTGATCGAATCCTCGACGCTTGGCTCGCCCACAAAGACGGGTTGGAAGCGCCGCTCCAGCGCCGCATCTTTCTCGATGTGCTTGCGATACTCGTCGAGCGTGGTGGCGCCGATGGCGTGCAGTTCGCCGCGCGCCAGCATCGGCTTGAGCATATTGGCGGCGTCCATTGCGCCCTCCGCTGCGCCCGCACCGACCAGCGTGTGCATCTCGTCGATGAAGAGAATGATGCGTCCCTCGGACTTGACGATCTCTTGCAGAACGGCTTTGAGCCGCTCCTCGAACTCGCCGCGATATTTGGCGCCGGCGACAAGCGCGCCCATGTCGAGCGCTACGACCTGTTTGTCGCGCAGGGTGGTGGGCACATCGCCCTTGACAATGCGCTGCGCCAGCCCTTCGACGATCGCGGTCTTGCCGACGCCCGGCTCGCCGATCAGCACCGGGTTGTTTTTGGTGCGCCGGCTCAAAATCTGGACGACGCGACGAATTTCCTCGTCACGCCCGATCACCGGGTCGAGTTTGCCCTTGCGCGCTTCCTCGGTCAGGTCGCGGCCATATTTGTTGAGCGCCTCGTACTGCGCCTCCGGGTTGTCGCTGGTGACGCGCTGGTTGCCGCGCACCGCGGCCAGCGCCTGGATCACGCCGTTGTAGTCGATGCCGTGGCGCGCCAGCAGTTGTTTGACCTTGTGGTTGCTCGACAGCATCGCCAGCAGCAGATGTTCGGTCGAGGTGTACTCGTCCTTCATATTGCCGGCGATCTGCTGTGCGTCGGTCAGGATGTCGGCAAGCGCGCGGCTAAAGCCGACCTGCACCGCCGCCCCCTGAGCGCGCGGCAACACCGCCAGCGCCTGGTCAATGGAACGACCGACGCCGTCGACATCCGCGCCGATGCGCGCCAACAGGCTAGGCACAACGCCGCCTTCTTGATGAATGAGTGCATAGAGCAGGTGTTCCGGCTCGACCGTGGCAGCCCGGCTCTGCTCCGCCAGGCTCTGCGCTTCGAGCACAGCAGCCTGCGCTTTTTGTGTAAATTTATCAAATCGCATAGGGTGTTTCCTCCTAAACGAACGAATCCGTTCGCAATTATGTTCTATGCGAACAGTATAGCAAGAGGGTGTATGAATCGCGTTGGCGGAGTGTAAGCGTTTTGTTTCCGTTCTCGTCAGCTTCGTTTATTAGCGTTGATCTCGCGCGAGTAGCCGACGCCCGTGTAGAGCAACTCGAAGCCGGAGCGCTGATAAAGGCGGCGCGCATCGGCGCGCATATCGCGCACAGTGAGACCGACCTGCGGCATCCCACATTCGCGAATGAGCCAATGTGCGGCGGTGAGCAGCAGCCGGCGCCCGTAGCCGCGGTTGCGCACCGAGGCATCGACCGCCAGGAGATCAATGTAGCCTTCGCGCGGGCTATCATTGATCGAGGCGGCGACGTAACCAACACAGCGATTGCCCTCGGTGCATACAAACAGACAGCGGCTTGCGTCGTCCATCGTCATGAACTCGTCAAGCGAGACGGGGCTATCGGCAAAAGCAAGTTCGTGCAGCGCGCGCACGCCAGCAGCGCAACCAGGGGTGAAGCGCTGCGCCGGCTCACCATCGAGCGGCTGCAACGCGGCGGCTGGCATCACATAGACCTGCGCACCCTGTCCGCGCCGGAAGCCGTGTTCAAGATAGAAGGCGCCGCCGCGTTCGTTGCGCACATTTAGAAACGCATCCCAACGTACAACTGCCGGCAACTGCGCCTGTAGCTCCTGCCACAGATCATTTGCCGCCGGTGCAAACGCGACACCGTCGACGAACGGCCCCTGTAAATAGCCGCGGCCATCTTCCACCTCGCATCCCAAAGCGCCGACAAGCACACCTGCGCTGCGCATCACAACAAAGTGCATAGAAGGCTGTTTGCGAAAAACGGCCTCGATTTCATCGGCATGTTCGCCGCTGTGCAGACATTGAGTCTCTGGATTGAGGTTCTGCGTCTCGATCAGGCGCGCCACATCGCCAAAATCATCCGGAGTCATACGGGTGATCGACATATCAGCGGCCCAGTCCCTTCTATTTGCCAGAGGAGGCGGTCGCTGTCGAAGCGACCGTCACCTCTGATAGTGTGGTGTGTAAAAGCAAGTCGAATCCGCGCGATTATACCAGCCGACTGACGCGAAGGGTGAAATAGGAGATAAAAAAGGTGCTGTTTTGCTCCTCTTAGCGTCGTCGATGCAATTGTTGCAATTCCATGAAGAGTTGCTTTTCGCGCTCACTCAGATGCGTTGGCAACTGCACATTGACGACAGCCAGCAGGTCGCCGCGTTGATCTGGCTTTTTCAGGTGTGGCATACCCAATCCACGCAGCCGGAACACCTTTCCGTTTTGTGTGCCTGGGGGGATGCGCAACGCCACCGTCTTGTCCGGCGCCTGCACCTCCACCTCACCACCTAAGACCGCCGTGTAGAGATCGACCGGAATCTCAGCGCGCAGGTTGTCGCCTTCGCGTGTGTAGCGCGGGTCGGGCAGCACCTCGATGTTGAGCACAATGTCTCCCTGACCGGCGGCGCCGCGCATCCGCACTTTCGAGCCGGTCTGTACGCCGCGCGGGATGTTGACTTCGAGCCGCGTGCCGTCGCTGCGTTCCAGGGTGCGCGACGCGCCATGAAAGGCTTCATCCAATGTCACCTGGATGGTCGTCTCTGTGACTTGTGGGGGCGCGTTCATGCCGCCCATGCTGCTGAAATCAAATCCGGCGGCGCGCCGTCCGCTGCGCGCTGCGCCATGCCCGCCAAAGAGCGCGTCGAAAAAGCTAGAGAAACCGCCCATACCGCCGCCGCCGAACATCTGCTCGAACTCTTCCGGCGTGATGGTGCGCGTGTAGGTTCCGCCTTGTCCAGGCGCGCCGCCCCATGCACCCCAATCGAAATCCTCGGGGCGACCGCCGGCGCGCGCGTACTGCTCCCACTGGGCGCCGAAGCGATCATACTTGGCGCGCTTGTCGGGGTCGGAGAGCACGGTGTAGGCTTCGTTGATCTCTTTGAAGCGCTGCTCCGCGGTCTTGTCGCCCGGGTTCTTGTCCGGGTGATATTTCTGCGCCAGCTTGCGATACGCCTTTTTGATTTCTTTCTCGTCGGCGTTGCGCGGGACGCCGAGCGTCTGATAATAATCCTTCACATCCATTGGCTACACCCCCTATGTTGACCTCGCCGATCCCGTACTGACAAGCACGCGCGCCGGGCGCAGTACGCGTTCGCCCTCGCGATAGCCTGCCTGCACCACGGTCGCTACATGCTCGGCTGGCGCGTTCTCCGAGGGCGCCGCCCCGATGGCTTCGTGTTGCGTCGGGTCGAACGGTTGATTGAGCGGTTCGATGCGCTCGACGCCATAACGCCGCAGCGTCTCCAGGAAGGCGCGCCGCGTGGCCTCGATGTTGCCGATAAAGTTGCGCACCTGTGGATCGTCCGTCTGTGGCTGGTGCTGCAGCGCCAGATCGAGATGATCGGCGAGCGGCAACATATCAGCCAAAATCTGACGGCGATTTTCGGCAGTCTCTGCAATCGAACGCTGCTCCAGTCGTTTACGCAGGTTATCGACATCCGCCTGCAAACGCAAATAGCGATCTTGCCAGGATGCATCTTCGGGTTTGGCGGCTTTCTCATGTTCTGCCAACGCCGCGCGCACGAAGAGCAGTTCCGCCTCAAGCTGCTTTTGATGTTCGCTCTGCTTGCGCAGCGCCTCATCCTTGATGTCAAGCACCTGCGCTTTGTGCTCAAGCTCCTTGTTCAGCCGGGCGATTTCTGCTTCCAGCCGCTGATTCTTTTCAATTTCCTGTTCCAGCCGTGCACCGATCTCGCGGAGCGCTTCCGCCATTTGCTGCATTTTTTGCAGTTCAGCCGGGCTGACAACAACGCCAGATTGTCTACGACGCGACCGGCTGTCATACGGCTCAAAATATGCCATTATTACCCTCTCCTATCGTGCTCTAACAGAACGGGCGAGGAAATTCCCCGCCCGCTCTGATGGCATCTTTCACAATTATCGCCGCTGCTCGTCAGAACAACGGCTTTTCACCTTGCTCGCACACAGGCTAGACGGTGCGATACTCTCCCTCGACGACATCGTCATCGGTGCGACCCGCGCCGCCAGGCTGCTGTCCATTCGTCGAGCCGCCGTCGCCACCGGATTGGGCGTACATCTGCTGCGCCAGGGCGTTGGTCGCCTGCTGGAGCCGCTCGGTCAGGCTGCGAATGCGAGCCAGATCGCTGGTGTCCTTCACCGACTTCAACTCTTCCACCAGATTCTCGACCGTCGCCCGGTCATTGGTCGGCACCTTGTCGCCCAGGTCGCGCAGCGTCTTCTCGGTGACGTAGACCAGGTTGTCAGCGGCGTTGCGCGCCTCCGCCAGCTCGCGCTGACGCTTGTCCTCTTCCTCGTGCTGCTTCGCCTCGCGCACCAGGCGCTCCACCTCATCGCTCGCCAGATTGGTCGACGCCGTGATCTTGACGCTCTGCTCCTTGCCCGTGGCTTTGTCCTTCGCCGTCACATGCAGGATGCCGTTGGCGTCGATGTCAAACGTGACTTCAATCTGCGGCACACCGCGCGGCGCCGGCGGAATTCCATCCAGGCGGAAGTTGCCCAGCGTCTTGTTGCCGCTTGCCATTGGACGCTCGCCCTGCAAAATGTGGATGTCCACCGCAGTCTGATTGTCCGCCGCCGTGCTGAAGATTTCGGTCTTCTTGGTCGGGATCGTCGTGTTGCGCGGGATGAGCACTGTCATCACACCGCCCAACGTCTCCAAACCCAGGCTCAACGGCGTCACGTCGAGCAACAGCAGGTCGCTCACCTCGCCGCCGAGCACGCCAGCCTGCACCGCCGCGCCGACCGCCACCACCTCATCCGGATTGACGCCTTTGTGCGGCTCCTTGCCGGTAAGCTGGCGCACCAGCTCCTGCACCATCGGCATACGCGTCGAACCGCCGACGAGCACCACTTCATCCAGCTGCTTGGCGGACAGACCCGCATCCTTCAAAGCGTTGAAGAAGGGCTGCTTGCAGCGCTCCAGCAGGTCAGCCGTCAGTTGCTCAAACTTGGCGCGGCTAAGCGTCATTACAAGATGCTTGGGCCCGCTGCTGTCCGCCGTAATGAACGGCAGGTTAATTTCAGTCTGCGTGACCGTGGACAGCTCGATCTTGGCTTTCTCCGCCGCCTCGCGCAGACGCTGCAGCGCCTGGCGGTCGTTGCTCAGATCGACGCCTTGCTCCTTCTTGAACTCATCGATCAGCCAGTGCACGATGCGCTCGTCCCAGTCGTCGCCGCCGAGCAGCGTGTCGCCATTGGTCGACTTAACCTCGATCACGCCGTCGCCCACCTCGAGCACCGACACGTCGAAGGTGCCGCCACCCAGGTCGAAGACCAGGATCGTCTCGTCGTTTTTCTTATCGAGACCATAGGCAACTGCGGCCGCTGTCGGCTCGTTGATGATGCGCAGCACTTCAAGACCGGCGATCTGACCGGCGTCTTTGGTCGCCTGACGCTGGCTGTCGTTAAAGTACGCCGGCACAGTGATCACAGCCTGCTTGACTTCCTCACCCAGATAGTTCTCGGCGTCGCGTTTGAGCTTGGCGAGCACCATCGCGCTGATTTCCTGCGGCGTGTAGACCTTGTTCTTGATCGGAATATTGACGCGCGCATCTCCGTTCGGCCCTTCCGTGATGGCATACGAGACCATCTTGCGCGCCTTTTGCGTCTCCGGGTCATCAAAACGGCGCCCCATCAGACGCTTGACCGAATAGATTGTGTTTTCCGGGTTGACGACCGCCTGGCGCTTGGCTGTGATGCCGACGAGTCGTTCACCATTTTTATTGAACGCAACGACGGAAGGCGTCGTGCGACTGCCTTCTGCATTTGCGATGACCGTCGGATTTCCACCTTCCATCACAGCCACCACGCTGTTGGTCGTGCCCAGATCGATACCGATAATTTTACCCATGATTTGCTATGCCTCCCCGCGTATTGGGTGTTTTACCCTAAATCTAAAATTTTCTTTGCGGGCTTTAATCGCTTTCCAGGTTGCCCACATTCGATGTCTACAGTGTAGCGAATCTATGTCAGTATGTCATTGGGTTTTCATTAGCGATTTGTTTGAATATCGCACCGGCAACGACGCTTCCACCGGCGCCGAATAGAACCCGCCGCAATCCTACTACAGTGCTATGCCACGCCGGAGGCGATGACCTGCGACAGGCGCCCCGACTCGAATTACACTTCAACACAGACTTTACAACCGACGCGCCTGGCGGTGAATATGATACAATAGTGCAAAATGCGTGTGCATCGTACACGCAACATCCAAAAGTGTTGCTTCAGCCGTCAAGAAATCAAAGGAGACTCTAATGAGTAACCAGTTAGCTGTATTTATGGATTTTGAAAACATTGCTCTATGGGCAGAGCAAGAATTCCTCGATTTCGAGCTGACTCCTCTGATGGAATACCTCGAAAATCGCGGCTCAATCGCCATCATGCGCGCCTATGGCGACTGGAGCCGCTTCTCGCGTTATCGTGAAGACTTGATGAATAACGCCGTCGATCTGGTGCAGATTTTCAGCATCCGCGCCGGCAAGAACCGCGCCGACATCCGCATGGCGCTCGACGCGCTGGAAACGGCAATTCAGCGTTCACAAATCGACACCTTCGTGATCGTCTCCGGCGACAGCGACTTTGGACCGCTGATGACCAAGCTGCGCGAATATGGCAAGTACACGCTTGGCATTGGGCCACGCGAGGTGACGCACCCACTGCTTGTGCGCGCGTGCGATGAGTTCGTCTATCTGGAGACGGCCCTGGGCGAGCTGGTCGGCGACGATGTGCTGGTCGAACCATCGCGTTCTGAAATGGAGGGGGCGCGACAATTGCTGATCAAAGCGCTACGCATCCATGCTCAGCGCAACGAACTGCCGGTGCTGGCCGCCAAACTCAAACAAACGATGTTGCTGCTCGACAGCTCCTTCAGCGAAGCGACGGTCGGACACACACAATTCAAGAACTGGCTGGAACAAAACACCGACATCTTGACGCTTTTCGTCAAGGATCATCAAATCTACGTGGCGCCGCGCGAATTCAGCCCGACGCCGGAATGGGAGATGACGCCGTGGGATGCAACCAACATCACCAATGGTCAGCATCTTGTCTCGACCGGCGCAGTCTCCGCCACATCAACCACCGATCTGACGCCATCTGCAAAGCTATCGCTGCGCCAACAGTACAATCAGATTTTCACGCGCCTCAAGATGACCTCGGTGGATTTTGCAACACGCCGCGATGTGTTGCGCGACATCTATCGTGAATTGAGCGAACGCCCCGGCGAGCGCACCACCGACGATCTGCTTGACGAATTGTGTGAGCGTTACGAGACGCAAGGGCTGATCCGCAGTAAGACCACCTTGCGTCAGATCTGGCAGATGGGCTTTCGACAGCGCGCTTTCGACTATCGCGATCAGGTCGCTTCGGTGCATGTGCCAGTCTGGCTCGACCCTGAGATCGACAGCGAAGCTGCGTTTGTCCGGCGCGCCGAGTCGGGCTTTGTCTATGCAGTCACCAACGCCGGTTTGGAGATCGACAAGACCGAGCTGGCTCAAATTTTACTCAACGACAGCGAGCACACTGAATATATCGATAGTTTGCTCGAAGATTTGCAGCAACGCGGGCTGGTGGTCGAGTCGGAGGGTCGCTACGTGCTGCCGGGCCACAGCTCCATTCCCTTCGCCGACGAGCCGGCTCTGCAGCCGATCATCTATGACATCGAGAACGTGCAGCTTCCCGAAAACATGCAGCGCGGCATCGACAAGGCGCGCTCGCTGGCAAAGACTGCCATGCTCCAGCGTTCGCAGGACTTCGCAGCGTCGGCGCGCAGCTACCTGATGGCTTGCCGCCTGCAGTGGGACGCTGTCGAAGCGGGTGAACCCGGCGCCACACTCGAAGACCTGCGCTGGTACATGGCTTCTTATGCATCGGTGCGCGCGGGCGAACTGTCGCAAATTCACCGTGACTACGCGCACTCGCGGCCTTACTATCTTGCCTTCTTCTTCCTGGTGCAGGAGGACGATCCCCTGTGGAGCCGAATGCGCGGGTTGATTAACCCGATGCTTTCGTACTACTGGGTCAACGCCTGGCGCGAGTTGGGGCTGAACGCCGGCAACCCGTCGCTCAATGCGACGACGCCTGCCGAGATCGCTGTGCGCGCTGCCACCCATGAAGTGCAAGAACTGTGCAGCCTCTGGTATGTCATGAGCAATGCACTCGCCGAGGTCAATCCGGGCCTGGTGCGTCGCGTCGCCAGCCAGATCCGGCTCAACCGCGGCGAATCGCCGATGTATGCGCAGGTGGCTGACACGCTCGAACAGATGTTGATGCAATGATGAAACTGCTGCGTACACTGGATCGTCGCCCGCTGCTGACCGTGGGGGACGGTCGCTTTTTGAGCGTCGAAAGCCACACCGTGGCGTTTCCCGACGGAAAAATTGTGGAGGATTGGGGTTGGGTGATCACACCCGACTTTATCAACGTCGTCGCTGTCACAAAAGCTGGCGAGTTTCTTTGCTTTCGTCAACCCAAATATGCGGTGGATGGATTGACGCTCGGCATTGTCGGCGGTTACATCGAGCCTGGCGAGGACCCGCTAATTGCCGCGCAGCGCGAGATGTTGGAGGAAACAGGTTATGTCGCCGAGACCTGGCGTGCGTTGGGCAGCTATGTAGTAGACGCCAACCGCGGCGCCGGCGCGGCGCACTTTTTTCTGGCGACCGGCGCAGAGTGGCGCCAGCCGATCGATGCTGACGATCTCGAGGAGCAAGAATTGTTGTTGCTGAGTCGCAACGAGGTTGAGCAGGCGCTGCGTGCGGGAGAATTCAAGGTGCTTCCCTGGGCGGCGTGTGTGGCGATGGCGCTGCTGACCCTGGAAACATAGTGCAAATTCCTATTCGACCGGAGTCACTCACCACCTTCGTCGTCAATAGCGCCTGCCGGCATTTGAATGTCCACCACCATTCCCTGATCGTCGATAACAATCTTGAAACCCAACATGCCAAGCCACTGACGCGCATCCTCTGGGATCGGCTGACCGACTGCTTCTTCCATGCGATCGATTGTCGATTCGACGGCGACTTTGGTGAAGAGATCATCGCGTCCCATCATATCCAACATTGCACCGACCGCCAGGTCACGGTTGCTTTCAACCTGCTGACGCATAAAACGCAGCACCTGGCGATCGACCAGCTCCGCATCAATGTGGCGCTTGAAGTCATCCTCATAGACCACATAACAGGCGTTCTCGCCAACATGAGTCACTTCGGCGACCTGACCGGTCTGATCAAAGACTAGACCGGCAAACATTGCTACGCGCGCCATCTTTTCCCCTTTGGAATGGTGGATTCCAGCCAAAACAACCGGCTGGAATCCAAAACTTCAATTTTACTGTTACGCCTTGAGTCTCTCGGCAAGAAATGCGTAGCTGCGCTGAATACTGGCAATAGGATCGGTGGGTTGATCATGCTCGACAACCAGCCACTCAGTCTGCGCCGCTTCGACTGCGGGCAGGATTGAATCCCAGTCAAGACGCCCGCTGCCTACGTCGGCGAGGCCGCGCTCCGCCTCATTATCACCCAAATCTTTGGCATGGACGCGCGGTACACGGCCACTATATTGTTTCAGCATTGCTGTGGCGTCCTGCCCACCAGCAACGATCCATGCCAGGTCAGGCTCAAAGCCGACATTCTCCGGCGAAGCTGCGTCCAGCAGCCACGAAATCGCCGGTTTGCCGTCGAGCACCACCATCTCAAAGTCGTGGTTATGATAAAGCAGTCGCATATTGGCGGCGCGTAGGCGTTTGCCCAGCCGATTCAACCGCTCGCCCAACGCGCTCCAGCCCGCTGCTGTAGGCGATCGATCCGATTCCGGCAGCCAGGGAACGATCAAGGTGTCGTTGCCGATTTCCTTATGAAAGCGCACGATCTCCGGCAAATCGCTCTCCATTGCCTGAAGCTGAACATGCGCCGAGACGGCCTTGAGACCATGTTTGTCGAGCAGAGAACGCAGCGAAGAAGCGCTCTGGCCGAGATTGCCAGCCAGTTCTACGCCAGCGTAGCCTGCCGCAGCCACTGCACCTAACAGCTCGTCGGCGCTGAGCGGAAGGGTGCGCAGTGTGTAGAGTTGCACAGCCAACGGCACCCGCGTTGCGTTTGCTCTATCCTTCGGATTGGCATCCTGCGCGCTGGACGATTTTGACTTTGCCATGATCGATTCCTTTCACTTATGTTTTGATGCTGTGAGCGTTTTGGTCAAATTGCTTTTTCCTATTGTACCATCAAACCACCAATTTAGTTTGGCGGACGCTGCGCTGAAGATTCGGGCGAGTGCAAGGTTCGCCTGGCGCGACAGAAGGCAACCATAAGGTTTTTGATATGAGCGATTCAGGAATCATTCAAGGTTTTCAAGCGCGTCGCCAGATAGAAGACGCCATCGTTGCGCTGGGACAAACCACCACAGAGGCTGAGCTGATTGCGCAGGCGCGCGACCTCGCCAGCAAATATCCGCCCGAGTGGCTGGCGGCGGCGGTGCTCCGCCACCTTGGCGATATGAACAGCCAATTGCGCGGTGGACTTGGCCACCTTAGTGCACTGCTGCCACCGCAGATTATCGCAGCCCCCCTACGCGATGTTGTCGGCAACCGGCAAAAACTGCCCATCGAGCGAATGAGCGCACAGTTGATCCTGGAGCGTTATCTCGGCGAAAGTGTATCGCCCGCCCTGATGGACGATCTTGCCGGCAACGACGAACTCGCCATGCAGAGTTTGCTCGAGGCAATTAGAGAAGGACGCCTCAACCGACATGTGCAACTCGAGTATGTGACGCAGATGCAGGAGCACGGCGTCGATGTTGCATTTTTGGTGTTGGAGCTGCTCGATCGGATTGCAGCCGACGATCAGGTGGAGATGCTGCGGCTCATCGCCCAGGATCAGCGCGGCCAGGTGGCGCGCGCCGCACTCGAACGGCTGGCAGCGCTCGCCGCCAGCGACAACAAACAAGCGCTGCGCGCGCTTCATACACTTTCCTTCACATTACCTCCGTCGTTGAGCGAGCAGACCCAACGCAGCTTGCGCAAATTCCAGTTCACCGGACGGCGCTATGAACCGCCGCCGCCAGAAGGCTGGCGAGCGCTGCTCGGCCCCGCTGACATTGGTGGATACTTTCATCTTTGGCTGATACGCGCCCCCAGCCAGCCAGCCCGCGCCGATGGCGTACTACTCGCTCTGACGCTGAGCCTGAATCAGGGTGTCGCACACTGCTCGGGGGTCGAGAGCATGGAATTCAACCAGCTGCCGACGTTCAGTGCAGTGGGAGAGTTGACGTTGGTTGAAAGCGACGGCGCGCCTCAAAGCACGATGCTCGAGGCGCCTTTCGAGATCGGACGCTGGCTGTTGGCGCAAACATTGAGCGCGCACTGGCAGCAGACGGAAGTGGCAGACCTACCCAGCGAGTATAAGCTTTACAACGATCTCATCTGGCAATTTTCCGCCCCGGCGCTGCCCGCGGAATATCAACACATCTTTGCCAGCACGGCCAATTCTGGCTTGGAACAGCCGAACATGCAGTCGCTCAGCCAGGCGTCTGAGCGACTGGTTGCTCATCCGGCGATGTATGCCTGGGTGCAATGGGCCGCCAGCGTCTGGACGCTGGTGACGCCTGCCCAAAACGCAGCCATTTTTGAGCAGGCGCACAATTTAATTAGCTACATTCTGCGCGAGATCGATGCGTTGCCGCAGCGCTCGCAGTTCCTGGGAAACATGGCCTCTGCGCTGAGAGTGCAGGCGCTCTGGTTTGCAATTCACGCCCAACCAGAGCTGAGCAACAGCGCATTACTCATGGCTGAAACCATTCGCACGTTGCCGATTCGCCAGAATCCGCTGTTGATCGGCCTGCTCCAGAGCGGGTTGGATCTTCATTACCAGACGTAACAGCGGACCAACGTTGCCCTCGATCTCTTACTGCCGGCTGACGATCGGCAGATATAACGCATTGGCGCTATCTCCTCCTGGCACATCCTCGACGCGCACCAATGTGAAACGGCACGATACGGTTTGGCCCCGAGACAGATTGACTGTCAGTGTTGCAGGTTCATTGTAAGTCCATGCACCTCCATCACAGATCGCACTTTGCGCGCCCCAGGTTGTGGAGTCCGCCAACCGGATCACATATCGACCGGTATGCAGCGCCTCGAAGCGACGAGTCTCGCCGATGGCAAGGTCGAATTGGGCGTCGTTGAACAACAGCGCCACGTTGTCTGCTCCCTCCACATCGCCAACCAGTTGTACAGCAATTACGCCTCCACTGATTGCGATCGTATTGCTGCGGCTGCCCTGCACATTGCGACCAATGCTATCCACGCCTGTCGCAGTTACGGTGTGAATGAAGGCGCCGATCAGATCATTGGGCTGAATCTGGTGCTCGATGGTGGCAGCAGTGCTTTCGCCTGGGCGCAGCGTTGTTGCCGCAAGGGTGATCGCGCCAAAGCGGTTATCGGTGGCAGCCAGATTGCGAATGGTTGTGTCGCCAGTGTTGCGCACCTCATAGCGCACCCGCACCGTATTGCCGGTCGTCGGTGTATCCACATCGGCGACCACTGCGACCACCAGCGCAGGTGTGCTTTGGAGCTCAACGCTGCTTGTTTGCTCAGCGCCGAGCGCCTGCCCGGTTGTGGAGGAGGCGGCCAACACGGCGCGACTGCTTAATGGACCCGGCAGATGCGTCTCCTGAACGACAACGGAATGCTGCGCAGTGGCGATGGCGCCCGGCGCTAAGGTCGTATGACTGAGCGTCAACGAACCAAAGTGATCATCGATAAGCGTCAAGCCGCGCAGCGAGACATTGCCGTTGTTTTGGACTGTGTACCTGAAAACGACGGTCTCACCGATGCGCGCGGTTGCTGGCGCTGTCACGCTGAGCTGGACGCCCGGCGTTCCCGATATGGCAACGGTGGCTTCATTGCTGGCAACAACGCTGCGCCCACCATATTTTGTCACCGCAGCCGCAGACAGAACATGAACCATCGCAGGCAGATCAGACTCAGCAATCGGATAAGTCAACTGCGCAGAAGCCGTTTCGCCTGGCGCCAGCTCGGTTTTGTTCATGCTGAGCGGGCCAAGGCGATCGCTGGTCACGGAGAGATTGCGCACCGTGACATTGCCGACATTGCGCACCTGCACGGCGAAGGTCAGGTTATCGCCAATCATCGCGCGTGTCTGGCCCGGCTGCTGGGTAAGTTGAAGCGCTGGCGACTCGTTGAGCGCCACCTCGGTTACGCCCACCCCTGTGACCGGTGCGCCGACGGAAGATAGCGCATTGGCGGTCAGCCGATGTTGGAGCGGGCCCGGTAGCAGCGTCTCGACGACAGGCAGTGTTGCGGTTCCCCATGTGCCGACCCCGGGCGCCAGCATCGTCGTCGCCAATGCAACAGGGCCGAGATGACTGTCCACTGCTTGCAAAGCCAACAGTGTCACATCGCCTGTGTTGGTGATGCGGACAGTGTATTGAATGGTGGTGCCAATCGTTGCGGTCGCCGGCGCCATGATCTGTACGAGCAAGCCGGGCTGCGTCGTCAAAGGCAACCGCGTGCTGGTGACAGCGTTGACTGCGCCGCCGCTTCCATAAACTGGCGTTCCCGAAGCCGTTGCCTGGGTGACAATTGGGCCGGGCAGATCGGCTTGCGTTGGAATCATCGCTGCTTCACCGCTGGCGCTCTCACCCGGCGCCAGCGTCGAGCGGCTCAGGGAGATGCTTCCTAACCGACTGTCAGTCAGCGCCAGATTCTCCAGGGTGCGGTTGCCTGTGTTGCGCAGTGTATAGCGGTATTGAATTGCTGCACCGACTGCACCAGATGGAGTATCGGACGTCCATGTCAACGCCAGCTCGGGCCGGCTGGTCAGCCCGATTTGTACACTCCGCATCACGGTCACGGTGGACAACCCGGTCGGCGGGTTGGCTGACGCACTTGCCGTCAACACAATCGGACCGTCGAGATCGCGCTCGTCGGCGGTGAAGGTTGCGGCGCCCATCGCATTCTCACCGGGCATCAGCACGCTGCGATCAAGCATAACGGCGCCGGATCGGGCATCCGTCAGTGTGACGTTGGTCAGGGTGACATCGCCCACGTTCTGCACGATGTAGACGACAGCCATCGTTTCGCCCACTTCGATGGTGGCGCGTTCTGGCTGGATGGTGAGCGCCAGCGCCGGTTGGCTGGCAAGCACAACCTCGCCGCTGTCGGAGGCCGTCGCTGAACCACCCTGGCTGGAGACGCCCACGACGCTGGCTGTCTGCATCAAGGGACCTGGCAAGTCACTTTGGGCGATGGTGTAGCCGCGCGTTCCCACCGTTGCCTCCCCGGGCGCCAGCGTGGTGACGCCCAGTGTCACTGCGCCCAGTCGCGCGTCCGTGGCGGCAATTTGATTGAGCGTTACGTTGCCGACATTGCGCACCAGGTAGGTGAACGTCACCTGATCACCGACGCGCGCCGTGGCTGGGTTGGCGGTGACCACGATCTGGATTGCCGGACCGGTGGTGAGCCTGACTGTGAGCGCTGCATTTGCCTGGACAACCTGGTTCAAGGCTGTGAGCGCTGTGGCATGGACTGCGTTTGGCAAAGGCCCAGGCAAGTCCGTCTCTTTTACGACATAACTTGCGGTTACATCAACGCTCGCTCCGGGCGCCAGCGTCGTGACCGGGCTGACGATCACGCCTGTACGGTCATCGCGCACGACAAGATTGGTCAGCGTGACATTGCCCACATTGCGCACGCGATAGCGATAGCTGATTGCATTCCCAACCCCGATCGGGTCAGGGTTGGCGCTGGCTTCGACCTGGAGCGCCGGATTGCTGGTCAGAACCACGCTGCTGCTGGCAGTTGCGGTCACAGCGGCTCCGTTGCCGTAGCGTGGCGTGCCCGCGCCCGTCACTGTGTTCACTAGCGGACCGGGGAGATTGTTCTCTGCAACCACATGGATGGCTGTCCCGCTCGTTATCTGACCAGGCGCCAGATTTGTGGTCGCCAAGGCAATCGGACCAAGCAGGTTGCTCTGCACGTTGACTGTGCGCAATGAGACATCGCCAGTATTCTGCACAAAAACGGTGTAGGTCACGACTGCGCCCGGCGTGGCGTTCAGCGGTGTAACGGTCTGCGTCACTGCGATGCGCGGGTTGCTGACCAACGCCAGCAAACTGGACGCCTCTGTCTTCACAGGCAAACCAGCTACGGTTGCACCGGTCACCGTCACCCGGTTGCTAAGCGGCCCCGGCAACATCGTCTCGGTCACGGGTAGAGACGCCGCCGCGCTGACAGTTTGACCGGGCGCCAACCCACCCGCTATGGTCAGCGCGCCGAGCAATGTATCGTGCGCAGTGAGCGCGCTGAAGGGCACCGGGCCATTATTCGTTACCTGATAGTTATATTGAACAACTGCCCCGATCGGCGCTGAAGCCGGTTTGCTGATGTTGACCGTCAACGATGCCGCGCCGGCGATTGCGACAGATGCGCCCGCGCTGTGGCTTACAGCATTGCCGCCACTTGGTGAACCAGAAGCCGTTGCCGTTGTGACAATCGGACCAGGCGCATCAGCCGGGGTGATCAACGTTGTGGCGCTGGTGGTCGTGTCTTGTCCGGGAGCCAGTGTCGTTGCCGCCAGTGTAATTGTGCCCAGACGGCTGTCAGTCAGCGACAAATTGGTGAGCGGTTGATCGCCGATATTGCGCACCCGATATTCATAGCTCAGCGCTTCCCCAACGTTCACCGTTGAGCGCGCCGGACGCACGCGCACCTGAATCGCAGCGCCGGTGACATCGACGACAATACCTGCGTTGGCGGTCACGGCTGCGCCCAACGGCGGCTGGCCCGAAGCCTGCGCCGTATTGCTCAACGTCGCCAGAATGTCCGCCACCTGTGCGACATAGGTGCGGCTGCCGGTGGCGATTGCACCCGGCGCCAGGCTTGAGTTGCTCAGCGACACCGCACCGAGCCGGCTATCATGCAGCGTCACGCCCGTCACCGGGACATTGCCTGTGTTTGTAACCACGTACTGATAGGTGATCGTCTGCCCCGGCTGCGCTGTCGTTGGGTTTGCAGAGATGCGGACGGCTAACGACGGCTTTTGCACAGCGATCTGCTGTACGGCGTTTGCGCTGACCGTCTGACCCAGCTTGTGTCGCCCCGATACAGTAACCAGAATCGTCCCGGCGTCATTGGGGGTAATCTGGCAGGTGTACACCCAGCTTTCACGCGGGTCAAGCGCGTTGGCTGACCACTGGTCATTGATCGGCCCGGTGAGGGTGCAGTGATTCGAGACCGCTGAAACCTGGCGAAGGATGACATCGCCGTTGTTTTGCACCGTGACTGTGACCCTGGCTGAGCTGCCAAGACGGACTTCTGATGGCTCAACGCGCAACGTGGCACTAAGCGCCGGGTTGATCTCGACAAAAGGCTCAATGGGCGGCCCACCGGCTGCGCCCGTCGCCGGGAATTCGATCATCGAGTCGCCATTGGGCAGCAGCAGTTGTGGATGATCGAACGGCGCACTCTGCAAGCGCACGCGTTCATCGGTCAATGCCCGCAAGAACGCAACCAGGTCTTGCTCGTCCTGTTCGTTGATGGGAAGCGGTACAATCGCCGGCGCCAGATCAGCGATATTCTGCTGTGCAAAGTCAGCGCCGCGTGCATAGAAATCGATCACCTGCTCGAGCGTTGACATGCCGCCATTATGCATATAGGGCGCGGTCAATTCCACATTGCGCAAGCCAGGCGTCTTGAAGGCGCCGTTGACAGCAGCGCGCTCGCCAGGATTGATCAACGGCGGCGGTTGCAGCGGCGGACCGATCGGCGCCCCGAGTTGCGCCTGTCGCGTCCAGGAAAGTGGCGCGCCGAAGGGATCGTTGCCGCCCTGTCCCAGGTCTTCCGCAGTGGGGCGAACGCCAATGTTGTAAAAACCGATATCGTAGACGGATAACACACCATCAGCCATCGCCATGCGTTCTACCGGCGCCGCCGGCTCGACTGGGAAATTGGGCAGCGGCGGTCCGATCAGCGCCGACACAGAAGCGCTCGTAAATTCGGGACCGAGATGACAGAGTGAACAGACGGTGACATTGGTGAAGATGTCCAGACCGCGCTGTTGCTGCGGCGTCAACGCAGTCAATTCACCCTGCTGAAAGCGATCATAGGGCGTCTGATCGGAGATCAACGTCGCCTGGTAGAGCTGCAGCGCCAGACCAAAGAACAACGAAAAATTCACTTCCGCCAGGCTGAATTCATTGTTTGTCAGCGGTCTGCCTGGATTAGGCGCCACCGATGGCACGCCTTGCGCGTCAAACACGATGATGTTGGTCGAGTTCCAGAAACGTGGCTCGAACGCTGCCTGCACGAGGTCGAGATAGCTGATGTTGATCCCGGCCCCGTTGGCGCTGACCAGCGGGCCCAGCACACTGTCAGTAGGAGCAACTTGCTGCAGGGCGAGCGGGGTTAGGCTGTACATTTTGCGCGCCAGCAAAGGGAAGGATCGCCCCCGCCATGACATCTCAACTTCGTTGTTCACCGGTCCAACTGCCTGCGAGGCCAGACTGGCGAATTGAATCTGCACAGGCGCCTGCGCAAGGCTCTGATCCGGTTGGACGACCCAAACGCGCGCAGCCGTATCGCGGATGCCAAAGGGGCTGACGCCGTTGAACACGAAGCTGGCGCGCCCATCCCAGAAATTGCGCAGATTGTAGATAGCATTGATGACCGAGGGTGCATTGCGCGCCGTCACCTGACGCGTATTGACGCCGTTGACATGGAAGACGGGGTCAGCGATCGGCAGATCGCTTTCAACCGGCTGACCAGGCACGATGCCGCCAAAATCGGCGCGCGGCACGCCCTGCGTGCCGACGATATCGTCGCTTGAACGCAACACGACGCTTGTGATCGTGGGATCCACAAGATGGAACGGGAAATTCCCTGGCTGTAGGGTGCCGTTGGGTCCTACGGTCTCAAAAACGCCGTTCGGTCCCGGATGCACCTGATTGGTGACGCGGTTGTCAGTGCCGGCGGCAAAGTGACAACTGGCGCAGGCGGTTATCCCGTCACTGCCAAGCTGCATATCCCAGAAAAGAGCCTTGCCCAACCGGATCGCCGCCGTCCTGTTGCGCACGTACGCGGCGAGGTCGGGCGGTTCTGGAATCGGCACGACGCTGAGCGCCGGGGCTGGTGGCAACCGCTCTTCCATCACCAACACGGTGTCGGTCGCGGTGCGCCCCAGGCTGTCCGTCACGGTCAGCTGAAAGGTCAGCACCAGCAGCGCCACGCCGGGTTGGAATGGAAAGATAAAGGTTGCCGTTGGCGTGTTGGCGCCGTTCAGGACAACGGGCAAACCGCCGATCTGCTGCCACTGAAACGTAAGTCCTGTCCCGGTTGACCCAACGCCGCTCAGCGTGACAAGCGTAGCCGCCTCAGCAATGATGCTTGGCGGCCCGGCGTTCGCAATTGGCGGCGGTGGCGCTGGCGGTATCGTCTGTAAGGTAGGGGCAGCCTGAGCGGCGCCAGCAAAGTTGGCGGCAATCATCGAGAGCACCAACACAGTCCACAATACAATCGACAGTCGTTTCATAGCGTTTTCCTTGGTCATCCCTCTGCAGAATCCCGGTCAAGTCCACCAGAGTGGGCTGCGTGTTGCACAGTGCAGCGTGCGGCGATATGCGCCCGCCGACGGCTCGCACCGTGCAACACGCAACTGACAGGGCGCTATCGAGTCACAACCGGCAAGTACAACGTTGCTGCATTATTACCGCCCGGCTCTTCCGGGTTTGGATCGATGGGCGCGGGCAGGTTGATCACAAACTGCTCGGAGCTGCCACCGCCCGGCGCCGGGTTGTTGACATGAATGCGGGCAATGCTGGCGCTGTTCACATCACCGCCGACGATAACAGCCTTCAATTCAGTTGCGCTGATGAATGTTGTTGCGCGCGGCGTGTTGTTCCAGTAGACCAGCGCCCCTGGGACAAAGTTGCTGCCAGTGATCGTCAACGTGTAGCTCACCTGCCCGAGCGTCGGCGGCGGGTCAAGCACGGCGCCTGTCACAACCGGTCTTGGATTGACGACCTCGATCGTTGCGGAGCGGGTGGCGCCACCCAGGTTGTTGGTGGCGACGACGAGCACCGTATACACTCCCGGGGCTGCATACGTGTGCTGCACAACCGCGCCGGTTTTGTTCGGCGTTCCGTCGCCCAGCGTCCACTCATAGGTGATGTTGCTGCCGATGGCGTTTGCCACCAACGTCGTTGCGGCGCCAAACACCGTCGGGCTGTTGGTCGTCACCTCCAGATTCGAGATCGGCACGTCGTCTACGTTGACGATGACCTGAGCCGTATTTGCCAGCCCGCGCGCATCGGTGACCGTCACCCGGAAGATGAGCGCGCCCGCAGCGCCCGGCGCTGTGAAGCTGGCGATGGCGTTTGTCGGATTGCTCAATGTCACCGCAGCGCCGCTGATCTGCTCCCACAAGAACGTGAGCGGCTCATGGTCTTCGGGATCGTTGCTGGCGCTGGCGTCAAGGATGACCGGTTGATTCACCTTCACCGACTGGTTGCCACCGGTGACAATGGTCGGGCGCAGGTTTGTCACCGTCACGAGGATGGTGGCGCTTTGGCTGCCCGCTGCATTTGTTGCCGTGACCCGGGCAGTGTAGACGCCCGCCGCTGCGTAGACATGGGTGACATTCGCCCCACTTGCCGTGTTGCCGTCGCCAAGCTCCCATGCATAGCTGAGATTGGAGCCGTTCGCCGACGCTGACAGCGTTGTTTGCGCGCCGAGCGTCGTCGGCGCATTGCTGGCGGCGGTCAGGTTGGCGACCGGCGCATCGCTGACGACAACATCGACGGTGTCCGCCACGCCTGCCAGCCCATGTGCATCGGTGACAATCAGCCGGAAGGTAAGCGTTGTGGGCGTGGGCGGCGTTGTGAAACTGGCTTGCGCCTTGTCTGCATTGATCAGCACCACACTGGGCCCGCCGATCTGCTGCCAGCCGACGCTCAGCGGCAGATGGTTATCCGGGTCGCTGCTTGCGCTGGCGTCCAGCACGACGTTTTCGCCAACCAAAGCGTTCTTGTCGGCGCCGGCATTGGCAAGCGGTGGTGTGTTATGGACGACAACTATGGTCGTTGCCGACACATGCCCTGCGCTGTTGGTCGCCGTCACAGTTGCCTGATAGGCGCCGGCGGCGGCGTAGGTGTGGCTGACGCTGGCGCCGTCTTTCACCGGCGACCCATCGCCAGGGTTCCACTGGAAGGCGAGGTTGCTTCCCTGCGCGCTGGCGGACAGCGTCGTCGCCTGTCCCAGCGTCGTTGGTCCCGAATTATTGGCGGATAAGGCGCCCGGTGCGCGATCTCGGACCTGGACTGTCACCTCATCTGCTGCACTGACGAATCCGCGTGAATCGGTGACAATCAGGCTGAAGGTCAGGCTGGTTGGCGCGGCTGGCGCTGTGAAAGTAGGCTGCGCGGCGGCGGCGTTGCTGAGTGAGACGGTCGGGCCGTCGGTCTGGCGCCAGCCGTACACCAGCGGCGTGTGTCCATCCGGGTCGCTGCTGCCGGAACCGTTCAGCGTGACAATGTCGTCGACAAGCGCCTGCTGGTTGGGGCCAGCGTTGGCGATGGGCGGCTGATTGGTCACCAGCACGATGGTCGAGGCGCTGGCGCTGCCGGCGCTGTTTGTAGCAGTGACGATGGCTGTGAATGCACCAACACCGCTATACGTATGGCTGACATTCTTGCCGTTTGCGGTTGCACCGTCGCCAAAGCGCCATGTATAGACGATGTTGCTGCCCGTGGCGTTGGCGCTAAGTTGGGTGGGTTGGCCCAACACGGTCGGGCTATTGTTATTCACGGTGAGACCGCCGACCGGGATATCCAACACCGTGACTGTCGTATCGTCGGGCGTGCTGCTCAGCCCCACCGTGTTCGTGACCATCAGGCGGAATGTCAACGTCGCTGGCGTCGCCGGCGCGCTGAAGATCGGTTGAGCGGCGGCGGGGTTGCTCAACACAACCGTCGGGCCACCGATCTGTGTCCAGCGATAGAGCAGCGGTGTGTTGTTGCCAGGATCTGACGACCCACTGCCATCCAGCGTGACCGCAGCGCCGACGGCAGCATTCTGCGCCGCGCCTGCTTCGGCTGTGGGCGGCAGATAGCCGACGCCGATCAGTGCAGTGGCGGTGGCGCTGCCTGCGCCGTTGGTTGCGGTGACAATCACCGTGTAGAGACCGCCTGAACTGTAGGTGTGATTTGGCGTCGCGCCCGCGCCTGTGGCGCCATCGCCAAAGCTCCAATGATAGACGATGTTCGAGCCAGCAGCCGTCGCTGTATAGTTCACCGTCTGCCCAACCACCACCGGCCCGTTATGGGTGACGGCCAGATTGGTGATCGGCGCATCGCCCACGGTGATGACCACCTGATCGGCGCCGTTCGATGCCTTGCCGCGTGCATCGGCGACAGTCAGCGCAAAGGTCAGCGTGGTCGGCGCCGCCGGGGCTGTGAAGGAAGGCGTTGCCGTATTTGCACCCGTGAGAACAACCGCAGGCCCGCCGGTTTGCACCCAGCTGTGGCTCAGCGGTGTGTGACCGTCCGGATCGCTGCTGCCCTGGCTGTTCAGGTTGACAACGCTCCCGACCAGGACGTTTTGGTCAGCGCCGGCGTTGGCAAGCGGCGCCAGGTTTGTGATGTTGACCGGCGTAGAGCGCGTGACGCTCATGAAACTGTTGGCGATCACCACACTGGGCGCGAAGTTCCCCTCCACTGGGAAAACATGCGTCACGGTTGCGCCGCTGGGAGTGAGCGGAGTGCCGTCGCCAAAGTTCCATAGATAGGTCAGGTTGCTGCCGGTGGCGGTGGCGGTCAAGGTTGTGGCGGCGCCAAGCGTGGTCGGGCCATTGCTTGAGAGTGCAGCATTCGAGATCGCGGTGTCGCGCACATTCACGACCACGCTGCTGACGGCGTTTGCAGGCAAGCCGCGGCTGTCGGTCACTATCACGCTGAAGGTGAGCGTTGACGGCGCAGCGGGCGCAGTGAAGGTTGGCTGCGCTGCGGCAGCGTTGCTGAGTGTCACAGGCGCACCGCCCGTTTGCTGCCAGCCATAGCTGAGCGGTGTGTGACCGTCGGGATCGCTGCTGGCGCTGGCGTTGAGCGTGACATTGGCGCCGACCGTGACGGTTTGCCCCGAACCGGCGTTGGCGGTCGGCGGCTGATTGGTGATGGTCACCACACGTTGGGCGCTGACGCTGCCAGCATTGTTGGTCGCTGTGACGATCGCAGTGAAGATGCCCGCCGTTGGATAGACGTGGCTGTTGGCGCTGCCGCCGCTGACCTCTGCCGAGCCATCGCCGAAGTTCCACACATAGGTGATATTGGCGCCGCCGGTGGTCGAGACGGTGAACGGCGTCGTCTGCCCCAATGTTGTCGAGCTGGTGCTGTTGAGTGTCAAGCCAGTGATCGGCGCGTCGTTGACCGTCACTTGCACGCTGTCAGCGGTGCTGGCGAGACCGATACCGTCATTGACGATCAATGCAAATGTCAACACCGCTGGCGTTGCCGGCGCAGTGAAGGTTGGCTGCGTCGTGTTGGCGCCAGTCAACGTCACTGCGGGGCCGCCCGTCTGCGTCCAGGCATAGGTGAGCGGGAGATGGCTGGCCGGATCGCTGCTGCCCGTCCCATCCAATGTAACCGTGCTGTTGACCAGCACTGTCTGGTCGACGCCTGCGTTGGCAATCGGACGCTCAACCTGCCAGATACGCGTCTCGCCAGCGCCCTCTGCCGCAGTCGTGTCGTCGCCAAAGAAGACCTGCCCCTGGCTGTCGATGCCGACGCCCGAAATGGAACGGAAGGGAGAGTTATTGCCTAAGCCATCAATGCCAGAGCGCACAAGCGGCGTGGCCACGCCGGTGGCAGGATTGAACCAGAGCAATTCAGTTTCGTTGGCGACAAAGAGATTGACGCCATCCGACGTAAGCGAGAAATGCACGTCGGCGGCGGAAAGCGTGACGCCGGGCACCGTTTGCGCCACGCAGTTTCCTGGCAGCCCGGGCGCGCCGCCACACCCCACGGCATTGGGGATCACGGCCAGGCGCGGCGCAAGCGACACCGGCTCGACGTCGAGAATATACAAATCATTCCCGACAAATGCCATCCCACTCACCTCGCCGCCAGCTAAGCCGATGGTGTGAAACTGCTGCGGCGGCCCAGCGGGGTCACCCGATGGATTGACAAAACGCTGGATGTCTGGGATGCGAATGGAGCCGAAGTAGAGATTGCCATCGGGTCCCAATGCAGCGGCAGTCAAACGCACTCTGCCTGCTTCCGTCATAATGCGCACAGGCGTCCCGATTGTGTTTGTCGCAGGATTATATTGCGCCCGGTGCAAGCCGTCTTCGGCAACCGGCATGTACACCAGATTATTGACGTAATCAACGGCCACCTGCCCGGGCACATCCGCCCCAATCCGACAGGTGGCAAGATTCAGCGCCGGGCCGCCAATTGCCGGATCGACGCGGCAAAGCCCTTGAAACACGTCGGTCACCCAGAGGCGTTCGCCCAAGGCGCCGCCCAACCAGTGCAAACTGGCTGGCAGTGTGATCCCGGCGCCGGGGCGTTCGGCGTATAGCGTGGCAACGGTCAGCGCCGTGGTTGGGTCGCCGCCTGCCGGATCGGTGGTGAGCAAACGCCAGATGCGCGCGTGCAGGTTGATTCCACCAGTCGGGTCGTCGGCGGCATAGAGATTTGCGCCGTCGATGGCGAGGCTGGTCACGTTCACTAATGGCGGGTTCAGGGTGTTGCCTGCCACCACCACGCTGCCGGTGTCGCCAAAGAGTTCCTGCACGCCGGTCGTTGGGTTGTAGCGATAGACGCCATCGGTTGCGCCGATGTAGAGATGCGATGGATCGGCGACCAGCGACAGCGGCGCTGCCACCGTAATGCCAGTGACAGGGGTTGCCGTGCAGGCGCCGGTGCATGTATCGGCGTTCGCGATGCGCGTGACGACGCCGTTTTCCGCCAAATAGAGGTTGCCGCCGACAAAAGCCAAGGCGCGAACGCCGCTGCTGCTTGCCGTTCCGACGGTCTGGACAATTGGGCTTGCCGAGCCAGGCGCCACGATGCGCACGACCACGTTGCTATTCAGCGCGCCGACATAAACGCTGCCGCCAGGGCTGATCGCTGCGGCCGCTGGACGCAGATTCGGCGCGGGCGTTACGCCTGGCGCCAGATTGATTGCTGTCGGCGCGCTCAGGCTCTCGGTCACCGGATCGTAACTAAGCCGGACAAGGCTTGTGCTGCCATTTGCGCTTGCCGGCACATATACAAAATTGTTCGCAAACGCAAACTGTCCTGGCGCCGCGGCGACCGTGCTGCATGTCGCCGGATTCAGCACAAATTGTCCGCCCGCATCCAGGTCTATGCGGCAAACCCCGCGCACCGCATCCGCAACCCACAGATTACCGTCGACGGCCCCAGTTGGGCCAGGCAACCAGGCTTGACCGCGCACTGTCGTCAGCGCGCCGACATAGTGTTCGCCCGTGGCGGCTTGCGCAGGCGTCATGCTCGTTGTGACCATGCCCGCGATCAACAAGATCATGAGCAATGCTCGATAAATGCGTCTCCATCGCGACGCCATCGACCGTTGATAATTAGCAAAAACCCTATTCATGGCTCGACCTCTTTTCCCTGGTAGCGTGCTGTCGGATGCACAGTCCTATCGATCAGAGCGTAGCCGACAGAATTCAACTGGTGATTTCCGGGTTGTTACTAAGTTGTTTCAGTTTTGGGAATGCCGCGCGCCGGCTGAACGCCCCAACCAGCGCGCATGTCGAACGGGGATGTTCTCTGGAGAACTCGTCTCAGATGTAGCAAAGCCGTGTATCCACAGGTGGTGGCCTGCGCATACACAGCTTTGTTACACCGGCTGAATTTCGGTCCCGATCGGGGGGTTCGAGACCGAATCGATGTCTTAGCGCGTCACCACCGGCATGAAGATGCTATACGCGGTCTGCTCGGAAGAGACTGTGCAGGTGACGTGTTTGCCACGCTCCAATGTGTAGGTGAACGTTGCGCGCTGCAAGGTCGACTGACTAGCGTCGCGCACCAGTTGGACGCCATTGTCGCAGCTCGCATCGGCAACCGCCCACTGTTCAGGCGTTTCAACCATCAACGTGTGCACACCCGGCGTCAACATCGCAAACTGCTGTGTCTGTCCATCCGCCAGCACGACGGTTTGCCCATTCATCATGAACGTCAACGCTGGTGAAGTCGCCCCACGCCGGACAACATGGCGCAGCGTCATAGACGAAGTGCTGACCGCCACGGTGCCGCCGGTCGTGCGCGTCAACTGCTCAGCGTTGCCGCCCGGCGCGCCAGCCAGATAGAACGGCGTGGCAACCAGCGTCGCCTGATTGTTGATCGGTCCTGGCATATCGCCCGCCCTCACCACATACTCGATGTGCTTAACCACACGGTCGCCCGGTTTCAGCCCCTCGGCGCCTGCAATTGGGAGGGCGCCAAGCAGCGTGTCGGCAATGGCGACGTTGAGCAGCGTCACATTACCGATGTTCTGCACCGTGAAGGTGTAGCGCACCGTCTCGCCAACGTTGGCGATATTGGTGCTTGCCTGCTGCGTCAGGTTGATCGCCGGTAAGCCAAAGAGTGTCACCTGACCGCCAGCCGTCGCCGTCAGCGCACCGCCGCCGTACTTGAGCGCGGCTCGTGCGGTCGCCGTATTCGCCAGCGGACCGGGCAAGTCACGCTCCTCCACCGTCGTCGTCGCCACAATCTGCACACTGGCGCCAGGTGACAACTCCTGATGCGCCAGCGGCAGCGCACCCAGCCGTGTGTCGATCAGCGTCAGATCGGTCAGCGTCACATCACCCGCATTTCGCAAGGTGAAGGTGTACACGACGCTGTCACCTACGGTCGCTGATGCACGGCTGCTCTGACGCGTCAGGGCAAGGGCAGGTGCGCTGCTCAAGGCGATGGTTCGCTCGGCCGCAGAGGTTAGCAGTGCGGCGCTGCCAAAACGCGGCGTCGCTGTAACAACCGCCCTGTTGGTCAGCGGCCCCGGCAGGTCGGACTCCGCCACAACATGACTGATGGTTGCCGCAGCGACCGCATTGGGCGCAAGCGTTGTGTTGTTAAGGGCAACGGCGCCAAAGCGATCGTCCGTTAGCGTCAACGTCTGTAAGGTCTGTTTGCCCAGATTCTTGACCTGATAGGTGTAGACAATGGTGTCGCCAATCGACGCCGTGGTATGGCTGGCAAACAGTTCGAGTTGCAGCGCACTGTTCCCATGCAGCGCCACGCTATCTTCGTCAGACGCTCGCAGCTCATCGCCCACGCGCGGCGACGCGCGCACTTCCACCGCATTGGTGATGGGACCGGGCAGATCATCCTCACGCACAACATAAGTCACGGTGCGCGTGAGGACAGCCCCCGGCGCCAGGCTGAAATCTGGCAGCTTTGTCGATTCGGGGAAGCTGTACCTCAGTTGCACGTCACGCAGCGTGACATTGCCGCGATTGGCGACGAGTATCGTGAAGACTACGGTATCGCCGATGTCAGCCTGGCTGCGGTTCACGGTCTGCACCAGTTCCAGCGCCGGGTTGCTGCGCAGACTCAGCGCGCTGCTCGCCGATGCGCTGACGGCGGGGAGACCAGCCGGCGGCGCACCTGTCACGGTCACGGCGCCGGCAAGCGGACCTGGCAGGTCATCCTCATGCACGACGCGCGTCATCTGTGCGAACGCTTGCTGTCCGGGGGTGAGCGCGCTCTTGTCGAGCGTTACGACGCCCAACAGCGTGTCGTTGGCCGTCAACCCATTGAGCGTGACATTGCCGATGTTGGTCACCGTGATGCGATAGGTTGCCGTGACGCCGACACCGGCTGGGTTGGGCGATGGGCTGCGTTCGACCTGCAACGCCGCGTTATATGTCAAATTGACCACACCGCCGGTGCTGGCGGAGACAGCACGGCCATCACCCGCCGCAACGCCGGTCACCGTGAAGGTGTTGGCCAGGGGGCCGGGCAGGTTCGCCTGCGTCACCACATAGGACTTGACGCCAGTCGTGCTCTGGTTTGGCTGAAGCAGGTTGTTGCCCAGCACAATCGACCCCAGCAGCGTATCGTTGGCGCTGAGATTGCTGACCGTGACATCGCCCAGATTGGTGACCGTGAATGTGTAGTAGACGCGCTGCCCGATTGTCGCCGAGGCTGTGCTGCTCTGCCGCGTGACTTGTAGCGTTGGATGGGAAGTTAGCGCCAGCGACGCGCTGTCACTGCTGCTGACCGAAGTGAAGGGCGCATACGCCGAGCGTGCAGTCACGGTTGCGTTGTTGGCGACCGGACCGGGCAGATCGCTCTGTCTGACGGTGAAGGTTGCGATGCGCGTGATGCTGGCGCCGGGCGCAAGATTCGCCGAACCCAGGTCGATCGAACCGAATCGCGAGTCAGTCAACGCCAAATTGCGCAGCGTTACGTTGCCTGTGTTGGTGACCACATAGGTGTAGAGCACCACCTCGCCTACGCTGGCGGTCGCAGTGTTGGTGCGCAGCGACAACGCCACTGCCGGCGCGCTGATCAACGCCACCGACGACGAAGCGCTGGCAGACACCCCGGCGCCGCCGCCAACCGCGCGCTGCGCCGTCGCTGTGACATTGCTTGTCAACGGGCCAGGCAGATTGCCTTCAACCACGGTGTGGCTGCGTTGTCCCCTGGCGGTGGCGTTTGGCGCCAGCGTTGTGGCGTCCAACGTCACCGCACCGAGACGGCTGTCATTGACTGAGACCTGGTTGAGCGTTACATCGCCCACATTACGCACTGTGTAGCTGTAGGTGATGGTTTCGCCAACGCCTGCGCTTGTCCGATTCGCCTGCACGATGAGTTGAATGGCCGGGTTGCTGGTGAGCACAATCGATGCGCTGCTTGCTGCGCTGACCGGCGCCCCCATCGGTGGCGTGCCAGTGACCGTGACCGTGCTGACAAGCGGGCCAGGCAGATTGCTTTCGCTGACAACACCGGTCAACGTCGTTGTGACGCTCTGCCCGGCCGCCAGCGTGATCGGCGCCAGCGTCTCCGCGACCGGATAGGTGCGGCTGATGCGCACATTGCTGAGCGTGACCGTGCCGACGTTGCGCACCGTGTAGGTGAACGTAATTGGTTGGCCGACGTTTGCCTGCGCAACCTGGCTGGTTTGGTTAACCTGCAACGCGGCCGTGCCAGTCAAGTTGACCGCACCGCTGTTGACAGCCACCACCGCAGGAAGCCCGCCAGGCGGCGCACCGGTGACGGTCAACGTATTGCTCAGCGGTCCTGGCAGGTCGGACTCCTTGACAACGTAGACATGTGCGATAGAGGTCTCCGCCCCTGGCGCCAGGCTGTTGACGCTGATATTGATCACGGGCCAGCGGCTGTCCGTCGCCTGCAAACTGTTGATTGTGACATTTCCCACGTTGCGCACCGTGAACAGATAGTTGATGCTTTGCCCCACCGCAGCCGGGTTTGGCGACGCCGCGCGCGTGATCTGGAGAGCGGCGTTGTAGGTGAGTGCAACGCTGCTGCCCGCCGATGCCGAGAGCGGGGCGGCGTTGGCGGGCGGCGTTCCCGCTGCCGTGACTTGATTGGTGATGGGGCCGGGCAGCATCGATTCATTGACGACCAACGAACGCGTCTGCACAATGCTTTGACCCGGCGTAAGGGTGGCAGGCGCCGCCAACAGCGCACCAAATCGCGTGTCGTTGGCAACAACATTGCTCAGCGATGTGTTGCCGTTGTTTGTAACCGTGAAGGTATAAAACACAGTTTCGCCGATGGTGGCGCTGGCTGGCTGCGCCACACTGCTCACCGTCAGGGATGGCAGGGCGTTCAACGTCACCGACGTCGTGGCGACAGCGTTCACCAGCGTAGATTGCGGTACGATGGGTGCGGCAGTGACCGAGACATTGCCGACCACAGGCCCAGGCAGATGGCTCTCGTCGATGACCAGAGTAATGCTGCCGGTGGCGACGCCGCCCGCCGGCAGGAAAGTGGTGTTCAACGGCGCCGGACCAAAAAGCGAATCGATCAGCGCGACGCTTGCCAACGGCGCGCTGCCGCTGTTAGTGACAGTGTAGTTGTAGACCACGCTGTCGCCGACCGCAGCAGCGGTTGTGCTTGGCTGGACGTTGAGCTGGATGCTCGCCGACAGCGCCTCGATCGACAGCGGAGAGACCACCGCAATCTGTTGATTAAAGGCGTCCAGCGCAGTCACCGTCGCCACGCTGTTGACATTGGCATTGATCGTGGTCGTACAGGCGTATTGCCAGACCTCGCCCAACTCCAAATAATTATTGTTATTGGCGTCGCCGCCCGTGCGCGTGATGGTTGGGCAGGCGTTGTCGGTCAGCACGACATTGTGCAGAGCGCCAGCGCCGCCCGCCGGGATCGAGACTTGATAGGCAAAGGCGATCGGTTGCCCGGCTTGCACCTGCGCAGCCGGCGCCGGGCGCGTCAGCGCAATCTGCGAGTTGATCACGGTGACGCTGGCATCGGCAGCCGCGGTGACGACCGCGTTCGCCGGGTCGCGTGCAGTCACCGTCAGGCGATTGACGACGCTTGCTGGCAAGCTGATCACGCAGTTGTAACTCCAGGTTTCGCCCGGATCGAGCCTGTTGTCGCCGTTGCCGGCGCCGGTCTGCGTGAGCGCGCCGCCCCCGGCTTCACACCCGCTATCCGCGACATCCACATTTGTCAATACTACGCTGCCAGGATTATGCACCTGGTAGACGAAGGTGACGGGCGTATTCAGATAGACAAGCCCGGCGCTGGATGTATTGGCGGCAGTGAGCATGACGCCTGGCGCAGGCAGCGGCAACGGGCCGGAGGAGGCGTCGGGATGCACACGCATCAGCCCCCACACGCCCGCTTCCTGGAAGGGTGCGCGCATGTCGCCGAAGAAGTAGTCGCCAGGGGCAGCTGCCTGACCGCCGGCGCGCTCGTGCAACGGCATGTCGATTGCCTCGCCACTGCGCAGACCTTTGCTGGCGATCAAGTTTGAGTTTGCCATGTCCGGCTCCAGGGGCCAGCGGTGGCCTTCAATGCCAAAGACCTGGCCCTGCGTCCCCCATGGTTTGCCAACGCGCAGTTGCACAGCGTCGCCGAGATGCGCTTGCAGCAGATTGGCAGGGTCGCCGTGAATGGCGCTGGCAAAAATGAGCGCTGGATCGGCGTTGATATTGAAACGACTGGTGAAGTCCTCCGTCACGTAGTTCAGCCCGGTGAACCCTCCCACGAGCGTCGGATAGGGCATCTGGTTCTGACCGATCACATCATCCTCGTCGCTGAGCAGCCCGATAAACTCACGGAAGCTGCCCTGTGGGGTGATGATGTCAGCCACTACGCCCGAACGCACCGGCGTTCCGTCCAGCGGATTGCGATAGATCGATCCGGCTGGTTCAACAACAATCGCGCCGAATGCGCCGCGCGCGGCAGTCGTCGGGTTCGCCAGGTTGTAGAAGAGCGTCATGCCCACATCCTGGTCAGCATAGAAGCGATAGACGCGCCGGGCATTGGGCGCCACCGTCGAATCGGCGTTGAAGCCGATAGCGGCGCCATAGGATCCCTGCGGATCGTAGGTCAGCTCGCCAGCGTGCAACGATGCACTCTGCGCCAGCTTGTTGGTCAAGCCGATCTCCAGACAATCGCCAACATTGGTGCGCATCACGAGCGGACGCACGGGCAGGGTTCCCGCGCGAATCGCCGCTTCTTCCTCCGCCAGGGCGTAGATGATGCCGTCCGGGTCAATGATGCCAGCGTTATAGGGAATCGGCTGCGCAAAGATCACAGCTTCGTAGCGGCGCACCGGAGCGTTTGCCGGGCAGACAGCGCCAGGATCGGCGGCAGGCTGCGGCGCGCCGCCTGTCACCGCCTGTTGCGGGAAACCGCCTGGACCGCTCGGCAAGGGTGCGCGACCCGGCAGCACCTGAAGATCGTTACGGACGCGGTCATAGACACGCAGCAACCCCCAGGCGCCGTCGATAAACTGTTCCATGATCGTGGTGTAATAGAGGTAGTCGCCTGCGCGCTGTTGGATGCCGCCGGCGCCTCCTTCCAGGATCATGTCGTACCGTTCCGACACATCCAGACCGGCAGTGTCGACTTGCACGCCCTCTGGTGCAAAGCGTTCGGGTCTGAAGCGATGTCCTGTGATGCGCAGCGCGCCTTCCTTTTCAACGACGCTCATGCCGCGGATCATCACCGGGTCGCCCAGATAGGCGCGGAAGATCGGCGTGAATGGATCGTTGTTGGTCACCGATGAGAAGATACGTCCTGGGTCTATGCCGCGCGTGGCAAACGGCGACGCGCGCAAGTTGATCGTGCCGCCGCTGGCGCCATTTGCCGGGCTATCGGCTGTGAAGAAGACGACAAACTCTCGGAAACCGCGCAATGCACCGTCTGCAGGCCCGGGCCAGGGACCGGCGGCGGTGCGTCCTGCCACACCGGTCGTGCGAATATCGGCAATTGCACCGCTGCGGATAATCTGACCGGTCACCGGGTCATGATAGGTCGAACCCGGCGGCTCGATAATGTGGGCGCCGATCAGCCCATGATACCAGTCACTGAACGTAATATGGCTGTGGTAGAAGACCGTGCCGGAGTCTACGTCAGAATACCAGCGATAGCGAACAAACTCGACGCCGACCGGCTCGCCGGCTACATGATTCTGCGCCAACGGCTGGTCAAGCGTGATGAGATTGTTTGTCGTATCGATGGCGACAATTGTTCTGATCTCGATATTGGCGCGATCAAGGCCGATGCCAAACGCGCTGCCGACGTGCAGCCGGCTGACATTGCTGACCGCAATTTGCAAGGCGCCGGCAGCGGCGTTTTGCGTCAATGTGCGTCCCACCGGCGCCAGCGCGCCCGGCGCGCTTAGCTCCGTCGTGTAGGGGCGCACCGACTGTTCAAACGACATGCCGCTGATCACGCCATCGGAGCCTTGTGGATCGAACTGCACAAAATGGATGTGCAGGTTCACTTTAGAGTAGTTGTGAAACGCGCGTGCATCTTCTAACGAGCTGGTCAGGATCACATCGACGCAATCCCCCACGTTGGAACGCAACACCAGCGGCTCCGCCTGTTTCGCGCCGGCCACCACGGCTGCTTTGTCTTCGTTCAAGACATACAGCATGCCATTGTCATCAAATGAGTTCGGCTTGATCTCAATGCGTTTCTGGATCGCCGTCACCGGGTAGAAACGCACGTTGGGCGCGTTAGCCGGGCACATGCCATCGGGACGCGCTGCGGTGGCGGTCTCCCCAGCCCAGGGCGCACCACCATGTTGGTTGGAGGCAAAAGGTGGACGCCGTCCGAGATGCGGACGCAGTATGGGCCAGGCATAACGGCCATTGCCTGGGTTGAACATAATTTCTGGGCGGCGGTCAGGACGCGTCCCAGGGTTTGGCGTGTAGTTCGCCCAGGTAAAGGTGGTTTCGGGCTCACCCAAAACGAGCGGCTGATTGGGGTCGCCATTCACATACTCGATTGTCCAATCCCACACCGCGGCATCCAGTTCATCGAAGGGGACGCCTTGCACTGGCAACTGCCGACGCACCCACTCTTCCAGCGCGACCTGGGTGTTCGGATCCGTCACCTGCGCTGCCGGCAGGATGGTGCGCCCTTCGACAACCTGACCGATCAATCCCAACGAATTGACGGCGACCGGCGCCGGTGTCCGCGTTGGAATGACGAAGAGGTCGGGCTGCAGCGTGTCGTATACACGCCAGAACGACCACATGCCGGCGACATAGTGCGGGCCGATATGACAATGGAAGAGATAGTCACCTGCCGTTTGTTGGCACCCCCCGGCTGCACACTCATGCTCCAGCGTGAATGTCTCGGAAGGCGCGATGCTCTGCGAATCGAGACGAATCGAAAAGGCGTTTTCGGTGAAGGTCTTTTTCAGCCCCTGGTCGAACTCGGTGCGGTCATCGGCGAACGGATTGCGCCGCCAGCGTGTGCCGCCGCCGTGCAAGTGGTAGACATGGAACATCTCGCTGCCGGCGTGTACGAGCCGCGTTTTGGTCGGCTCGCCGAGATAGGAGCGCGGGATGGGCGTGGCCGGGTCGCCAAACGCGTAGGAACTGTAGGCGAGCGCCTTGTCCATTTGCTGACCATTGGCTTGCTGCAGGAGCAGGCGATCCATGAACGGCTCGCTGCGATAGTTCATGGCGCGTGAACCGGGACGATAGGCGCCGCTGACCGCCTGGTCGAGCACCGGCATTCGTTGACCATTGACGTCAAAAATCTCAGCCTTTTCGTCGCCGATCTCGTGCCACAGCAGTGTGAACTCGCGGAAGTTTGCGCCGTTCGGATCGACGATGATCGCTTCCCAACCGCTGGTGAGCGGCTCACCGGTCACCGTGTTCAGATAGGTGGAGCCGGGCGGTTCGGCGACCAACGCGCCAAAAAGACCGTGGCTGGTCAACTGGCGCGCGGCGCCGTGGCTGTAGAAATAATACGCGCCTTCGCCGCGCGGATCGTTGGCGGGCGGCATCGAAATGCGATAGGTGCGTGTGCCGCCGTTGGGCGCGGCGAAGGTGTTTGGGTTGTTGCCAACCAGCCCTCCGGCGTTGTTGATCGTGTAAGCCAGGCTCTGCACGTGAAATGACGCCGCCCGGTTGAGGTTGTTGGTGAAATTGATGGTCACACATTCACCAAGATTGGCGCGGATCACCAGCGGCTGGATCAAGTCGTAGCGCAAACCGGTTGTGACGCGCCGGGCGGCCTCTTCGGCGCGCAGCGCGGGGATGTTCTCGGTCAGGACATACATCGCTGCGCCCGGA
Source organism: Chloroflexota bacterium (assembly GCA_016861025.1). Taxonomy (GTDB): domain Bacteria; phylum Chloroflexota; class Anaerolineae; order Caldilineales; family Caldilineaceae; genus Caldilinea. The sequence goes on along the minus strand of BOKO01000004.1, from coordinate 143,196 downwards.
TCGTTGTCGCCGAAGTGATTGAGCGTCATGCGCACAAAAACCGCGGAGACATTATAGGTGCGCTGCGGCGCATTCGGGTCGGTGCAGGCGTCGCTGACTGCCTGTGTAGTCGCGGGTGCAAACACGCCATTCTCCATCTGAAATGGCAACAGCCCGACCAACATGCTGGCGATCACAGCCAGGGAGACGACTCGCATGCGCGCCCGCAGCGAAAGAGCAGGCAACTGAATTTCATGCCAGCGCACATCCTGCAGCGGCAGCAAAAACAGACCGGCTAACGCTGCGACAAACGTCAACATCTGCCCCAACAATAACCCATGAAGCGGATCGGTCGTATGATGGTGCGCTGACAGCAGCGCATCAAAGATGGGGTGGGTGAGCGGGCGCAACACCAGACCGATAAGAAGCAGCTCCAGCATCACGATCGAAATCAAGCCGGCGCTCTCTACACGATGCTGCCAGCGCGTGACGCCGATGCCCAGGAAGCGCGCAATTCGCAGCCCAAGCACAGCCGCCGCCAGGGAGGCTGGCAACAGCCATAGTGTGGTGACCGCGAAAATTAGAAGGTGATCAAGCGTGCCCAGATGTCGGGCTGTCAGGACATGCTCTGTGATCAAATGTTGACCAGCCAGCACGCCCACCGTGATCAATGCCGCCAGTTGAAGGGTGCGATGACGAAAGATCGAGATAAGTGCATGGTTCATAAGTAGTTCTCCGCTCTAAACTGACATCAAGCACATCCGGGAGTCGATTGGGCGCCTGTTCATGCTCATTCGTCACTGTGACCATGCATCTCGACATCGTCCATCGCGACGACCACACGTTTGCCGCTGCGTTCCCAAATCAGGTGCAGCGACCTGGCATCCTCAGCGACATCGATAAACAACACAGCGCCGATTCCCTGCCCGGCGACCAGTTCCTGTGAGCGAAATGCGCTGTTTTTGAGGGGGAGATAGACGGCGCCGTCGGCGCCCTCTACACGGAAGTGTTCGGGACCGACTGCCTCACGACCGCCGCCTGTGTTTTGCAGCGTGAGTTCAACGCGCAGCCGCTGATACCCTTCCGGTGGCAGCCCCGGCATCATAGACGGCGGCATCGAAAAGCCAAGCGCAGCCGCGGCCGCGGCTGCCTCATCCGCATCGTCGGAGCGCAACGTCACATTGCTGCTCTCTTCATCGTGGGCATGGTTCATGCTGAGCAGCCACTCCAGGCGATCGACCGAGAAAGCCAGATCGCCTGCCTGAATCGTTTCGCCCAAACCGACTTTCAATGAGGGCGTCAACACCAGTTGCACCGCCACCATCCCGCCCCAGAGGACAAGCCCCAATGCCAACAGCGCCAGCACGACGCGTGTCAGGCGAAAGCTCCACGGCTGCGCAGCATTGACGCCGTGCGCCATGTTGATCGATTGAGATGATTGCATGGTCATTACTCCTCACATCTTAGGGATCAGCTCATTTTTCAGATGGCTGCCGTGCGCCTACATCAGCAGTGTGAAGACGCACAACGCGCAGCTTGATCTGGAGCAGCGCGCCTGAGTCGTTCACCACACATGTTGATCGCCAGTTTGATGTACGTCTATTGCATCTACATCGCTGTAGCGTCTCAAAGTTGTATCAGGATGAGAGGTTTGAAGATTATGCACCGAGCATAAAGATGACACAGGTATGTCCGTAGGACTCGGAGCCGTTTTGAGTGGGTGATGCGAATTCGCCAAAGGTGTTCAAGCCAATGATTGGCACGCTTTCTCCAACAGTCTTCCGGATAGCAGCAAGTTTATGTTGAAGCGCGACCGGATCGTTGCGCCATAGCAGGAGGTTGGAACTGAACACAAGCGCCGCCGCTGGTCTCGCATTGCCGAGGTCGGCAATGGCGCGCTGCACAGCACGCTGCGCTGCATCAGCGACACAGGGGGCTGAACATGCCATCCACTGCATGGGGCTGCCTTGCGGCGCCGCCGCCGTCAACATGAGCGCACCATCCGACTGCACGCGCACGGTGGAGCGAAGACGATAGGCGCCGTTCCATTCGGGGATGCCTACTAGGTGACGAAGCGTCAGGTTGGTGGCGGAAGCTCCAAACGTGTCCAGATAGACATCGAGCGGTGCACGTCCATCGAGTTCCTGCAGGAGATTGCCCGTAGAACGCGTGACAGACATCCGACGGCTATCGGGGCTACAGCCATGGCAGGCGCTCACCGCAGTCGGAATGCGACCTGCAATCACAACCCCCACCACGGCGTCGCGCAGGATTTCACGATTGATATAGACCGCTGTCGAGCCGGCGCGTCCGTCATCTGAAGCAACACCACCGACAATCTGAAAACCTGGACCGAGGGTGGTATTTACACCTGCGATCAGCGCTTCGCTGTCGACGCCAACCATATCAGCAAACAATAGCAGTGTATATGGGCGAATAGTTACAAAACGGGCGCCATGTTGACGGATGCGAGTCGTGATATCCGAAGAATGCGGCGCCTGACGACGCACCTGCACGCCAAGCCTGACCCCAGCCTCAAAGGGATTACGACGCACTTCGGTTGTCATCACCGGACGCACCCCGAGGCGAAAACCGGACCAGATTAACATGACGACAACACTTTTCTGTTCCACGCCATCTGCGGAAATCTGCCAACCACAACTACACCCGACAAGAGTGATTCCCACGCCCAGCACGTCGGCGGCGCCATCAATTAATTGTTGTTGTGGATAGTGCGCAGAGCCGAAGACAATCGCCAGATTGGGGGATGACGAACTTCCATCCGGCTTTCGTCTGCTTGTCATCAGTGCATGTAAAGCAGCCTCACGCCCAGCGCTTCGTGCGTCCGCGCAGTTGCTCCGGCCCGTTGTAATGTCGAACATAAACGACCAGCACTCCAATCGTGGCAGCGACTCCCGTAAACGAATGTGACACTTGACACATGGTAGTGGTCGGTTTTCTCTATTGAATCACGGAGTTGTCTCAAGGTTGTTGCAGCGAGAGGGTGTTTGAGGGAAGGCGTGGGGCAAGCCGAGAGTCAGGCGACATGGCAAATGTTGAAATATCCATTCAAAGAATAGCCAGCGCCTGCAGCCGATTGTGATGTTGAGCGCGCGTCAGGGCTAGGGCGTAGTGAAATACCGATCGACTATCTCGGTGACAAGTTGATCGGGGCTGATATCAAGCGGTGACACCTGTTGCTTCGGGAGCCAAACACGAAACGCTGTACCGTGACCGCGGCGACTTTCGACTGCAATGCGCCCGCCATGAGCATCGATAATTGCCTTACTGATGTAAAGACCTAAGCCCGTGCCGCTGCGACTATTTTGGTCGGCATTGGTGGCGCGGTAAAAGCGCGAAAACAAAAAGGGAATCTCCTCTTCGGGTATCCCAATCCCTTCATCGCGCACGCTGATGTTCACCCCGGCATCTTCGTCGCTCGCTTCGACGTATACTCTGCCGCCTGCGTTGCTGAATTTCACAGCGTTGCTTAACAGGTTGTCGATGACCTGGCTGATGCGCTCCCCATCAGCCTCAATGAGCGGCAGACGCGCCGGCAACAAAGCGACGATTGCAACGCTCGCCTTTGCAGCAACAGGCTTAATGAGTTCCAGCCCATTCCGAATAATCTCATCTAGATTGACATCATCCATGCGCATGCGAAAATTGCCAACATCGATGCGCGAAATATCCAACAGATCATCGACTAACAGCTTTAACCGCTTGCTGCTCTCCAGGATCGTATGAATAAACTCCTTCTGCACCTCAGTCAATGGGCCAGGGCGTTTGTGCAGCAGCAGCTCAGAATACCCCAAAATCGAAGCCAATGGCGTGCGCAACTCGTGACTGACATTAGCGACAAATTCTGATTTGACGCGCTCTAGTCGCTTTATTTCGGAGATGTCTCGACCAACCCCTACGGCGCCAATGACTGCTCCGGTAAGGCTCCAAACTGGAGAAAGCGAGGTCTGCAGATGAATGACAAAACCTTCTGTGGTTGTCAACTTCCACTCAAAGACAATGTTTTCGCCGCGGAGAGCCTGCTCGATTGCCTGCTCAAACAGGACAGCAATGGCAGGCTCAAAGAGATCGGAAGAGCGTTTGCCGATGGCGGCGGTCTCATCATAACCGAAATCCTCAATGCCACGCCCATAGAAGCCGGTGTAACGCCCTGCGGTGTCAATCGTGAACACAACGTCCTTCATTGAGTGCATCAATGCACGCAGACGTTTTTCACTCTCGGCAAGGCTACGTTCAGTGCGCTGTTTGACGATGGCGGTGGCGATTAGATCAGCCACAATGACGGTCAGATCCTTTACTTCTGGAGAGAGGAGCGACTGCCCATCGCACGCCAACAAAACAAGAAAACCGAGCACCTCGCGGCCATAGACAAGCGGTCGAAACAGGACAGCTTCCAGTTTATATGCGATGTAGAGGCGTCGCTCCGCGACAGCCTCAGGCGGCAACGTTGAGTCGTCCCACAGAAATATATCTTCTTGCATTCGTGTGCGCAACCAGGTCAATGGGCCAAGCTCACTGCTGATATCTGCCACATCGCCCATCGTCGGCGCTTGAGACCATACAAATATATCGTCGATGCAATCGGTCTCGTCAAATGTAGCTGCCATCACGACATGCAACTGGTTGGCTTTGCCGATTTCGGCTAATGCAAGCGCAATGTTGCTTTCTTGATCATCGGTGATCGGCGCCGCAAGCTGGGTTGACACCTGGAGGATCAGTTCGTCTAGCTCGACGCGACGCCGCAGTTCACGTTCGGCGCGTGCGCGCTCTGCATATTGTTGGTGAATGATCTTTTCGGCATGACGAACAAAGGCAAGCTGGACAACATATAACAATCCCACAATGATGACAATTCCGCCCCCCATGCGCAGTTGCAAAAGGTCAATTTCCGCCATCAGATCGGTGACATCGCCATAAAGCTCAAAGACGGCTTCAACCGGTGCATCTTCGCTGCGGCGCATTGGAATATAGCTGCCGATTACATACCGATCTTCAACGGATCCGCCGATTGTATAGAAGAGATCATGACGCACAAACTCATGGCCTATCTGGCCGTTGACCGCCGCTTGCCATGCAGGGTTATGTCGTTGATTTTCGCCTATCTGAGCCGAAAGCGTGGAATAGAGCGTTCGACCATCGAGTCCATAGATTTTCACTTTGAGAATGTCATTGCCCTGGGTGACCGCTTGAATTGTAGCATCCAGCGCTTTGATTTGCGCACTGCTGCGCAGTTCATCGTCGCTCAACATCTCGGAATTTCGAAAAAACTCCGCAAATGTGGGCCAGAGCATGTTGGCAAAGGTGCGCGTTAACGCGATATTTTTTCCCTGCTCAATGCGCAGCAAGTCCTGAATTGCGGCTTGCCGGTATAACCACATGAGCAACACAGTCACAAGCACAAATGCAAACAGGCTTGCAACGGAAAAATATCGAAAAAGTTGAAACATGGATCAACAACTCAGCAGTCAAATCCCTGCTTCTGGAAGCGATAACCCACGCCATACTCTGTCAAGATATACGTCGGATATTTGGGGTCTTTTTCAATCTTCTGGCGGAGACGCCAAATATACAGGCGCGCCTGATGCGTATCATCCTGATATTCCCATCCCCAGACATTCTCCAGCGTCTGACGAAAGGTCATGACAAGACCCGCATTCTCCACGAGAAAAGCCAGCAGCTTGAACTCGGTTGCCGTCAGGCGCACCGCTACGCCATCCACAAGCACGCGTCTTTCCACCAGATCGATTAACAGACGGTTGTCTCGATATGCTGCAGCAGGCTTCTTCTGCACACGGCTCATGGATGATCGACGAAGAAGCGCCTGCGCCCGCGCCGCCAGCACTTCAGGACTGAATGGCTTCACCAGATAATCGTCCGCGCCGATATTCAATCCCCGCACCACGTCTTCGTCCTGGCTGCGCGCCGTCAACATCAAGATGGGAACATCCGCCATCTCTCGGATGCGACGACAGGTTTCCCATCCATCCATCTCCGGCATCATGACGTCGAGCACCACCAACTGGGGTTGCACCGCATAGAACTGACGTAATCCCTCGCGTCCATTACTTGCCGTAGTGACATCCATTCCCCTGTCACTCAATGTGTACTCCACCAGCCTCAGCAGAGCCGGGTCATCTTCAATTGTCAAGACTGTTGGATTGCGCATCATGTTGCCCTGTTTTTATACCATTCGGGTTGCACAGCGTATTGCGCACACTTTAGCATCATCTGCCAATCAACCACCTGACAGTTTGCTTTCATTTCGCTGCCATCGTGTGACAGAATGTAATGTAAAGAAATCTGAAACACACCAAAAACACCTCTTTTCCCGGATGGAAAAAATTCAACTATTGACAAATAAGAACAAATGTTCTATCATATACCAATCGCATCCCCTCAAAAGTCAGCGTAACATTCGGACGGTCAAAACGTCAACGTACAATATGTTGATTCACTTTAGGAGGAACACAATGGCAACATCGAGCAAAATCATCCCTCATCTTTGGTTTGACAAAGAAGCGTTGGAAGCGGCTCAATTCTATGTGTCGATCTTCCCCAATTCCCGGCTAGGATACGAGAATACATTGCACGACACGCCATCGGGCGACACCGCAATTGTCGCGTTCGAGCTTGTGGGGCAGGCATTCAGTGCGATCAGCGCCGGCCCGCTCTTCAAGCCAAACCCTTCCATTTCGTTCACGATCGGTTGCGCCAGCGCCGATGAAGTGAATGCACTGTGGGAGCAGCTTGCAGATGGTGGGAAGGCGCTCATGCCGCTCGACGCCTATCCCTTTAGCGAGCGCTACGGTTGGATACAGGATCGATATGGCGTTTCGTGGCAGATCGCCGTATCCGGTGAAGCGTCGGTCGGAGCGCCGACGCTCACTCCATCCCTGCTCTTCGTCGGCGAGAACTGTGGCAGGGCGGAAGAAGCCATCCACTTCTACACGTCGGTGTTCAGAGATTCATCGGTTGGCGCAGTTCTGCGCTATGGTTCGGACCAAACACCTGGACATGAGGGGTTGATCATGTACGCCGATTTCCTGCTCGAACGCCAGCGTTTCATCATCGGAGAGAGTTCGTTCGAGCACGATTTCGCTTTCAACGAAGCGATCTCGTTCATGGTCAACTGCGACACGCAAGAGGAGATTGATTACTATTGGGAGCGACTTTCGGCGGTTCCCGAAGCCGAACAGTGCGGTTGGCTCAAGGACAAATATGGTCTGTCTTGGCAGATTGTTCCAACGGCAATGGGTGAAATGATGCGCAGCGGAAGCCCGGAGCAAATTGCACGCATTACGCAAGCGTTTCTACCGATGAAAAAACTCGATCTGGCGACGCTCCAAAGCGTGTATGCCGGGAGTGATCGTCAAGTCACAATCCCAGCCGGCCATCCGGCATGATTTTGGCTTTCCCCATCGCTATCACCGCAATCGTCGTAAGGATGTAAGTCAAGGAGGAGGAACCAATGACTACACGCACCACCCCACGCGCTTATGGCGCATTTACATGGATTGATCTGGTGACGCCCGAACTGGAGGCTGCCAAAACATTCTACGAGCATCTCTTCGGGTGGAAATACTTTGACACTGGCGAAGACTTTGGACACTATCACTTTGCCCTTGCTCAAGGTCGCAACGCCGCCGGTCTCAATCAATTGCAGCCCGATTCTCAAGCGCCTTCAGCCTGGACGCCCTATTTAGCCAGCGATGACGCAGCCGCCGACGTTGCGCGCGTCAAAGCATTGGGCGGACAGGTCTATCTAGAACCGATGACCGTAGACGATTCAGGCGTCATGGCGATCTGCGCCGACCCAACCGGCGCTGTGTTTGGTTTGTGGCAGGCGATCAACCACGTCGGCGCATCCGTCGAAGCGGAGCATGGCGGCATCGCCTGGAGCGAGGTCGCCACGCACGACGCGGCGACGGCGTGCGACTTCTACGGCAAGCTTTTTGACGCAACTGCACTCCGGCAGAGCGAAGAGTATTCCATCATGCAGCGCGGCGAAGAGATGCTCTTCGGCGTGATGCAAATGGCTGAAGAATGGGGAGACATGCCGCCGCATTGGATGGGCTATTTCGCCATCGACAACACCGACGCCGCAGTCGAGCGCGTCCTATCAGGCGGCGGCAAGGTGACCGCGCCTCCGTTTGACACACCCTATGGGCGCATTGCCGTGATCGCCGATCCCTATGGCGCAGCGTTCGGCATCGTTCAATTACCGGCGCAAGAATGATCACATAAAGCGAACAAGGAGAGAAACACAATGAGTGAGGTGCGCGTATTGGTTGGCACCCGCAAGGGCGCCTTTATTCTGACATCCGACGAAGCGCGCAAACGGTGGGACGTCAGCGGCCCACATTTTGCGGGCTGGGAAATCTATCACGTTAAAGGGTCGTCTGTTGACCCCAACCGCATCTACGCATCGCAATCAACCGACTGGTTCGGACAGTTGATCCAACGCTCCGACGACGGCGGCAAGACATGGGCGCCTGTCGGCAATGAGTTCGCCTACGACGGCGTCACGGGCACACATCAATGGTACGACGGCACACAACACCCGTGGGAATTCAAACGCGTTTGGGTGCTGGAGCCGTCGCCGATCGATGCAAACGTCGTCTACGCCGGCGTGGAGGACGCCGCCATCTTTCGCAGCGACGATGGCGGCCAAAGCTGGCGGGAGCTGCCTGCGCTGCGCCAGGCAAAGGGCAACCTCTGGCAGCCCGGCGCTGGCGGCATGTGTCTGCACACAATCTTGCTTGACCCCACCAACACGGAGCGCCTTTTCGTCGCCATCTCGGCGGCGGGCGCCTTCCGCAGCGACGATGGCGGCAAGAGCTGGCGCCCCGCCACAAACGGCTTAAAGTCCAATTGGGAGCTGCCCGATCCTGAAGCCGAGATCGGCCATTGCGTGCACAGCATCGCCTTGCACCCATCGCGTCCTAATGTGCTCTTCATGCAGAAACATTGGGATGTAATGCGCAGCGACGACGCCGGCGACAACTGGCGCGAAATCTCCGGCAATCTGCCCAGCGATTTCGGCTTTCCGATCGCCGTCCACGCCCACGAGCCAGAGACGATCTACGTTGTGCCGATCAAGAGCGACTCCGAGCATTATCCACCGGAAGGGAAGCTGCGCGTCTACCGCAGCCGCACCGGCGGCAACGAATGGGAAGCGCTCACCAACGGGCTGCCGCAGGAGAACTGCTACGTCAACATTTTGCGCAGCGCAATGGCTGTCGATTCGCTGGACTCCTGTGGCGTCTATTTTGGCACCACGGGCGGACAGGTGTACGTCTCGCCTGATTCTGGCGACACCTGGACGGCTATCGTCCACGACTTGCCGGCGGTGCTCTCGGTGGAAGTGCAGACGTTGCCATGATCCGCGTCGTGATCCCACATCATTTGCGCACGCTGGCAAACGTCGGCAAAGAGATTACACTGGAGGTGAACGATCCGATTACACAGCGCGCTGTGCTCGACGCGCTGGAGGAGCGCTATCCGGTGTTGCGCGGCGCGATCCGCGACCGCAATACGCACCAACGCCGCGCGCTGATCCGCTTCTTCGCCTGCGGACAAGACCTCTCGCACGAATCGCCGGACGCGCCACTCCCTGCAGCCGTCGCGACGGGAGAGGAGCCGTTTCTGATCATCGGCGCCATGGCCGGTGGCTGAGTTTTGTGACACCCAATCACGACGCGCAGGCAAGCACTGTCTCTGTGCTTGCCTGCGCAGCCTGAACAACGCAATTGTAGATTCTCTCGTAAAAGTCAACTGGCAAAATTCAAGCAATAGATGTGGTTCGTAACCACATGTGTCTGTCTGCCGAGAACGTGCGGTTGAGAACCGCACCTACGCCTCCTCCGAGCACTTCCCACTTGGTTTGACGCATCCCCACCGATCATATATCGTACTTACCGCTTGATGTCATTCCGCCAACTTCATGAGAAGGGAGCCTCGATGGACATGTTCATCCCGCATACCGACAGCCAAATCTCAATCTGCATCGAACACGCCGACCTCGTCGTCACGATGGACGCGCAACGCCGCGAAATCGGCGACGGCGCGGTTGTCACCCGCGGCGCGGCGATTGTCTGGGTCGGCGCAACCTGCGACCTGCCCACCACTTTGCGTGATTCGGCGACACAAATCATCAATGCAGGTGGACGCATCGTGCTGCCTGGCTTCGTCAATACGCATCATCACTTCTATCAGACGCTGACGCGCGTCATTCCCGCCGCCCAGGATGCCGTACTCTTCGACTGGCTCAAGACACTCTACCCGATCTGGGCGGAACTGACGCCCGACGATGTCTTCGTGAGCACGCAACTGGCGCTGACCGAACTGTTGCTTTCCGGCTGCACCACATCGAGCGACCATCACTATCTCTGGCCCAACGGCAGCCGTCTCGACGATCAATTCGCCGCCGCGGAAACAGTGGGTGTGCGCTTTCACGGCGCGCGTGGCAGCATGAGCCTAGGCGAAAGCAAAGGCGGCTTGCCACCCGACCGCACAACCGAGGACGAGGAGACGATCCTGCGTGACAGTCGGCGCGTCGTCGAAACATTCCACGACCCGGCGCGCTTCGCCATGCGGCGCGTCGCACTTGCACCGTGCAGCCCTTTCAGCGTAACGCCCGACCTGATGCGCGAGAGCGCAGCGCTGGCGCGCAGCTTCGGTGCAGAGATGAACATACATCTCCACACCCATCTCGCCGAAACCATCGACGAAGAGGCGTTCTGTCTCGAACGCTTTGGCTATCGTCCTGGCGACTACGCCGAACATCTCGGTTGGACAGGCGACGATGTCTGGCACGCGCACTGTGTTCACCTCAACCAGCGCGAGGTCGAGCATTTTGCCCATACGCACACAGGCGTCGCTCACTGCCCGACGAGCAACATGCGGCTGGCTTCAGGCATTGCGCCGGTGCGGGCGCTGCGCGATGCGGGCGCGCCGGTCGGGCTGGGCGTGGATGGCAGCGCATCGAACGACGGCAGCCATCTGCTCAATGAAGTTCGGCAGTGTCTGCTCTTGCAGCGGGTGATGGGCAACCCACGCGCCATGACTGCGCGCGAGGCGTTGGAGATCGCTACGCTTGGCGGCGCAGCAGTGCTGGGGCGCGATGACATCGGCGCGCTGGCGCCAGGGATGGCCGCCGACATGGTTGCGTTTCGGCTCGACACCCTCTGGCACGCCGGCGGCGCGGTTCACGACCCGGTGGCCGCCCTCGTCTTCTGTCAGCCGCAGCCGGTCGATTGGGCGATGGTCAACGGGCGAGTGTTGGTTGTTGACGGCGCGCCTGTGCACATCGATGTGGCGTTGCTGGTCGAGCGCCACAACCTTGCAGCGCGCAGATTGGTTGAGCGCGCCGGATATATATGATCGGCGGTTCGCACAATCGCTGTTTCTGACACACCCCCACTATAATCCATTGTCATGAACCAAGACCTGCGTCGTAAACTGATCCTATCCCTGGTGGGTGCGCTGATCCTCTACATTGTTCTTGTCTTGTGGAGTGACATCCGCTCGGTGCAGAGCGCCTTGCAGTCGTTTCCATGGCAGTGGTTTCCACTTGTGCTTGTGTTGGCGTTGATCAACTACTTCGTGCGCATGATGCGCTGGCACTGGTGGTTGGGACTGGTCGGCGCAAAGGTTTCATGGTGGGACAGCAGCCGCATCTTTGGCATCGGCAGCCTGATGATGATGACGCCGGGCAAAGTGGGCGAGCTGCTCAAGGCGTACATGGTCAAGAATGTCAACGGCGCGCCGATGAGCCTCACCGCGCCGATTATTGTTTCGGAGCGCGTAATTGATGGCATCGCCATGCTGCTGCTGGCAGGCATCGGGCTGATCGCGTTCCCAGAGCCGCGCGCACAGTCGGTGGCAGTGCTGCTGTTGGCGGCGTTTGTCGCTGGCATCATTGTCATCCAGATTCGACCGCTGGCGCTGCGCGTGTTGACGTTTGCACATCGTGTGCCGCTCGTGCGCCGCTTTTCGGATCAGCTCTACACGCTCTATGACAGCAGCTATATGCTCTTTCGCCCCGGGCCTCTGCTGCTGGCGCTGACAATGGGCGTGCTGGCGTGGGGTGCGTCGGGGCTGGCGTTCGGCGTGGCGCTGGTCGGTTTTGGCGCGGAGCTGAACTGGCAGACCTTCTTCATGGCGGTCTTCATCTTTAACATCAGCACCGTCATCGGCGCGGTTGTGGCGCTTCCAGGTGGGCTGGGCGGCTTCGAAGGCAGCGCGGTCTTTTGGGTGGTGCGGCTCTTCGGCATGAGCGCAGCGACCGCGACCGCCGCCGCGCTGGTGATTCGTTTCTGTACGCTGTGGCTCTCGGTCGGCATCGGCTTTGTCAGCTTCCTGCTCTGGCACGATCTGCTGGCCGGCGCCGAGTCGGTGGATCGTAAAGCCGCGCTCACTCAGGAAAAATGAGCACGATTTTGTGGTAAACAGTCACCTTCCGGGAAGCTTTGAAGCTCTCCGGAAGGTTTCAGCCCGAGGTTACACATCCAGCCGCGCCTGGTTGGCATGAGTCTGGATAAAGCGGCGGCGCGGCGGCACGCTCGACCCCATCAGCATGTCGAAAGTGCGGTCGGCTTCGGCGGCGTCCTCGATGCTCACACGCAGGATCGTGCGATTGGCCGGATTCATCGTCGTCTCCCAGAGCTGCTCGTCATTCATTTCGCCCAACCCTTTGTAGCGCTGGTCAAGTTTGACGTTGGCTTCCCCCAGTTCCTTGCGCAGCGTCTCCAATGCCTTGTCGTCATAGACATATTCGGATGTGCGTTTCGTTTTGCCGTTTTCGCTGCGGTTGACCGTGACGCGGTAGAGCGGCGGCTGTGCGATGTACAGATGTCCTTGCGCCACCAGCGGCTCCATGTAGCGGTAGAAGAAGGTGAGCAAGAGCGTGCGAATGTGTGCGCCGTCGACATCGGCGTCGGTCATCAGGATGATGCGATGATAACGCAGCCCGCTGAGGTCGAAGTTTTCGCCGATGTTGGTGCCAAGCGCCGTGATCAATGCCTGGATTTCCTTGTTGGCAAGCGCTTTGTCGAGGCTGGTCTTCTCGATGTTGAGAATCTTGCCGCGCAGGGGCAGGATCGCCTGAAAGCGGCGGTCGCGTCCCTGTTTGGCGGTGCCGCCAGCGCTGTCGCCTTCAACGATGTAGATTTCGCACTCCTCCGGGTTGCGGCTGGAGCAATCCGCCAGCTTGCCGGGCAGAGTCAGACTTTCCAGCGCGCTTTTACGGATGACCAGGTCGCGCGCCTTCTTGGCCGCCTCACGCGCACGGTAGGCGGTGCGGCACTTCTCGATGATCGCCCTGGCGTCGCGTGGGTTCTCCTCCATCCAACGCCCCATGGCTTCGGAGACGGCAGTCTCAACATGGTAGCGCACCTCATTGTTGAGCAGCTTGAGTTTGTTCTGTCCTTCGAACTGCGGCTCCATCACCTTGACGCTGACAATCGCAGTCATGCCCTGGCGCGTGTCTTCGCCGGTGAAATTTTCTTCCTTGTCTTTGATCATGCCCTGTTTGCGCGCATAGTCGTTGATGATGCGCGTCACCGCGGTGCGCAAGCCGGTGAGATGCGAACCGCCATCGGGCGTGTTGATCGTGTTGGCAAAGGCAAAAACCGACTCCGAGAAGCTGTCCGTGTACTGAATGGCAGCCTCGATCTGCGTCGTTTCAACTTCCATATCGATGTAAACTGGATCGTTGACAACTTCGCGGTTGCGGTTCAGATAGCGCACAAAAGATTTGACGCCGCCCTCGAAATAGAAGTTCATCTCGTGCGGCAATTCGGGCCGTTCATCGATGAAGGTGATATCGACCCCTCGCGTCAGGAACGCCATTTCGCGGAAGCGCGTCGCCAACATGTGATAATTGTATTCGAGCGCCTGGAAGATCGTGTCATCACGCAGAAAGGTCTGGATCGTGCCGGTGTCGTCCGGATCGCAAGAACCGATGACTTCGACATCTGTGACCGGCGCGCCGCGCTCGAAACGCTGTCGATAAATTTTGCCGTCGCGCTTGACTTTGGTCTCCATCCACGTGCTTAGTGCGTTGACTGCGCTGACGCCAACGCCATGCAGACCGCCGGAGACCTTGTAGCCGCCGCCGCCGAATTTGCCGCCGGCGTGCAACTTGGTCATCACAACGGTGACGGCAGGTAGCCCCGTCTGCTTTTGAATATCGACCGGAATGCCGGCGCCGTTGTCCTCGACGCTGACGCTTTCATCTTTGTGGATCGTGATGCGAATGCGATTGCAGCGCCCCTGCATTGCTTCGTCGATCGAGTTGTCCACGACCTCGTAGACCATGTGATGCAGCGCCTTCTGATCGGTGCCGCCGATGTACATGCCGGGGCGGCGGCGCACCGCCTCCAGCCCTTCGAGCACCTGAATCTGGTCAGCTGTATAGACAAACTGCGGTTTCTTGTTCGTTTCGGTCACAAAATCCTCCAATAGAGAGCACTTTAGCGCACAATCTCGGCTTCACTGCTGATATATCGTGTTCGATAAAAGATCAGCAGCGCCATCGCCAGACCTGTGCCGACGTACGCATTCAGCAAAATCGCCGGCGTCACCACCCACAACGCGGTGTTCGCCATCTGCAACAGCAACAGAGAGATGCCTAACCCGATCAAGGTGCTCAACACGGCAAAGCCAAGCGTTGCAAAAAAGTTTGCGCGCACGACCTGAACGCTGCGTTTGATTGCCCCGAGCGCGGACAGGTTGTCCATGACGATGCCGGCTGTTGCAAAGTATAGATAAAAGAAAATGATCAGACTCAAGCCTCCTGACGCCACCGCCAGAAATGAACTAAACGCCGGGCTAAGCAACGCAAGCAGGCTGATGGCAACGCTCAGCGGGACATAGATTGCCAGCAACAGCAGCGCAACCAACAGAATGAATGCAATGACCTGCAACCACTGGCGGATCAGAGCGCCGATAAACACACGTCCCGACAAACCAGACATTGCGCCGATCGGCAGATGGCGCGCCGCCAATCCCAGATAGGCGACGCCAAGCAACAATCCAAGCAAACTAAAAACGAGCCAAAAGACCAGCGCTTCACCAGGCGTCGTAATCTCAATGTCAGGCAGAGTCGATGGCTGTACGCCGCTGATCAACAGGCTGGGAACGTGCAACAGCGTTGTGCTGACCAGCGATGACAACAGGTTGAAATTGGCGCCAAGACTTTCCAAACCATCGGCGACCTGTTGCGTCATGATTGCCATGTCGGGAGGCATCTCCTCGATGGCGCTCATTTGGCGATACCAGTTCGCCAGTTCAGATGTCATCGGCGCTATGCTGAATTGCGGCGCCAGCCAGAGAAGCAGATCGAGCGCCACCGGAATCACAAGCAACTCTAACCGCCAACCTAAAAATCGGAAGCCTGCCGACAGGCTATCAATCACGCTCAAGCTTCGTCCTGCTTTCCAGTGCTCTTTCAGAAGCGCCAGCCCCATACAAAAGAGCAAAAGGGTTTTTGATGCACTGATATCACCTGATCAACAGCCACATAGTATACCATAGGCGGCGTCACTCACCGAATTTTCTGCGTGCTAAATCGAACGTGTGTTCCGCGTTCTACACCAGGAACGCTCCGGAAAAGTCATCAGGATTGACTCTTGCGCCTGCCCTGATTTCGTGCTATTACAATACACAAACTATCGAACTCAAGCCGAAAGGATTTGAAAAATGTCAGCCTTATGCGTTGAATGTGACGCCGAACTCAACATCGTCGGTCGCGTACGTCTTGGTCAACGAATTGTCTGCCCTAACTGCGGCGTGCAGCTCGAAGTCATTAGCACCCACCCGATCGAAGTCGACGTCGCCTACGACGATAGTGAAGAATGGGATGATTTCGACGGCTACGGGCTGGACGAAGAGGACGAAGTTGACGATCTCGACGAGCTGGTCCGACTGGAAGGCGTCGGCGGAGACCTGCTTGACGAATTTGACGACGACTTCGACAATGAGTTTGGCGACGAATTGGACGACGAGGAATTTGACGACGAGTTCGACGAAGAGCTGGATGACGATTTCAGCGAAGAAGATGAGGATCTGATTGGTCGCGCTTGATCCGTTATGCCAATCCTAACAGCGCCGCCATGTCCAGCGATCGCTATCCAATACCGGCTGCCCACCACCGCGTCGAAGAAGAGATCAAACGTAGCCGGTTCATCACGACTGTCGCCTACACACCTTCACTGGAAGCCGCGCGCGCCTTTATCGCATCGGTGCGCGAAGAATTCGCCGACGCTTCGCACAACTGCTGGGCTTATGTCGTCGGTCCGCCAGGAAACACAAGTCAGGTCGGCATGAGCGACGACGGCGAGCCGCATGGATCGGCGGGCCGACCGATGTTGACCGTGCTGCTCCATTCCGGCGTCGGCGACATTGCGGCTGTAGTCACTCGCTATTTTGGGGGGACGTTGCTCGGCGTCGGCGGTCTGGTGCGAGCCTACAGCGGCGGCGTCCAGCTCGCTCTTACCAGCCTACCTACGATTGAACGCGTTCCCTCCGCACTGCTCGATGTGCTGCTCGACTATGGCGCAGTTACACCGTTTCAGCGCATGTTGCCCGATTATGAAGCGATTGTGGTTGAACAAGAATTTGGCGTCGACGCCACCTTTCGCATCAAGTTGCCGCTCAGCCAGCTTGACGCTTTTCGTAGCGCCGTCGTCGAAATGACGCACGGTCAGGCGTTGGTTGAAATTGCCCGAAACGGGTAAACTACCCAAAAACCTTTCACACAGGCAGGGAGAAAGAACTTATGGCTGTATACGGCGGAATTGAGGCCGGCGGCACCAAATTCGTGTGCGCGGTCGCCAGCAACAAAGATGATTTCCGTGACGAAATCCGTTTCCCCACCACCACGCCCGACGAGACGCTATCGCAAGCAATCGACTTTTTCCAAAAACACCATGCGCGCGAACCGTTGGCCGCAATCGGCGTTGCCTGTTTCGGGCCGGTCGACCCGAACCCAGCCTCGCCCACCTTCGGTTACATAACAACGACGCCTAAGCCACATTGGGCGCACACCGACGTGGTCGGCCGGCTCAAAGCTACGTTGCACCTCCCCGTGGGCTTCGACACGGATGTCAACGGCGCGGCGCTGGGTGAGCACCGCTGGGGCGCAGCGCAGGGACTGGACACCTTCGTCTATCTCACGATCGGCACCGGTCTAGGCGGCGGCGCTATGGTCAACGGGCGCATGTTGCACGGCCTGATGCACGCCGAAATGGGACACATGCGCATTCCGCACGACCTCACCCGCGACCCCTATCCTGGCTGGTGCTCCTATCACGGCGACTGTTGGGAAGGGCTGGCGGCAGGCCCCGCCATTGAGGGACGCTGGCAGACCAAAGGACAGAACCTACCGGTCGACCACCCAGCATGGGCGCTCGAAGCGCACTACCTCGCCCTGGGCGTCGCCAATATCATCGTGACGCTCTCGCCGCAACGCATCATTATGGGCGGAGGCGTCATGGATCAGCAACAAATCTTTCCGATGTTGCGTCAGGAAGTGCAGCGCCTGCTCAACGGTTATGTGCAGAAGCCGGAGATCATGGACGCCATCGACGCGTATATTGTCCCGCCTGCCCTGGGCAACCGCGCCGGCGTGCTCGGCGCGATTGCGCTGGCGCAAGACGCCGCCCGCTAAAGGAGAAACGCAATGAGCCTGATCGCTTTCGACCCAACCGAACATCCCCACCGCCGACGCAACGCGCTCAATGGCGACTGGGTGCTGGTCTCGCCGCATCGCACCAAACGACCATGGCAAGGACAGGTGGAAAAGAGCGCACCGGACACGCGTCCCATATACGATCCTGACTGTTATCTCTGCCCTGGCAATGCCCGCGCTGGCGGCAAGCGCAACCCACACTACACCAGCACCTTTGTCTTCGACAACGATTTTGCGGCGTTGCTACCCGATGGGCCACGCGGTGAAGTAGGCGTCGGCGAGCTGTTTCGCGCGCAGGCGGAGACCGGCGTCTGCCGCGTGATCTGCTTTAGCCCTCGTCACGACCTGACGCTGCCCGAAATGGAGTTGGGCGACCTGCGTCGCGTCGTCGATGTGTGGGCGCAGCAGATCGAGGAGTTGGGCGGGCGACCGGAGATCGGCTATGTTCAAGTCTTTGAGAACCGCGGCGCGATCATGGGCTCATCGAATCCGCATCCACACGGCCAGATTTGGGCGAATCACACCGTGCCGCTGGAGCCATCCAAAGAGGATGAGCAGCAACGTCTCTACTTTGAGCGTCACGGGCAGCCGTTGCTGGTTGATTATCTGGCGCAAGAGTTGGAATTGAGCGAGCGGGTGGTGATCCAGAATCGTCACTGGGTCGTCGTTGTGCCCTATTGGGCGGTCTGGCCCTTCGAGGTGCTGCTGTTGCCGCGCCGCCATGTCATCGCATTGCCCGATCTCGGCGGCGACGAACGCGATGCGCTCGCCGACATTCTCAAGCGGCTGACGACGCGCTACGACAACCTCTTTGAGACGAGCTTTCCTTACAGCATGGGCTGGCACGGGCAGCCGACCGACGGCAAGACTCACGAACACTGGCAACTGCACGCACATTTTTACCCGCCGTTGCTGCGTTCGGCGGCGGTCAAGAAGTTCATGGTCGGCTATGAGATGCTGGGGATGCCACAGCGCGACATCACCGCCGAACAAGCCGCCGACCGCCTGCGCCAGATGAGCGAGGTGCATTACAAGGAAGCGGCAAGCGCGGATTGAGTGCGGTGTTGCTCACAAAATCGGGTGAGTTGCGTCGCTTTGCGCTCACGCCGCAAACGCACTCTATCGCAATGCAGTCTCGGCGTTGAGGAACTCCTGCAACCATCCGGGCACTGCATCGGCGTACTCGTTTTGCTGATCAGGCGGCAGCGTCAACAACGCACGCCGCCAGGTCAGCGCCCGGTTGACCATGGCAACGTGGCAGGCAAGGTCAAGACAGTGTCGGAGATCATCGATGCTGCCATACGCGCGCCATTGCTCCAGGTACACGTTGCGCAGGTCAAGCAGCACAGGACTATCTTCATCCAGGCCGGCGCCGTAGGCGATGCTGCGCAGCGTCACCAGCAGTGTCATGAAGGGGTGCCCCACACATGCATCACCCCAGTCGATGAAGCGGTAATTCCCTGAACTGATCAAGATGTTGCCGTCGTGAAAGTCGCTGTGGTCAATCGTGGCTGGCATGCCCATGCTCGCCAACTCGGCGCAACTCACTGTAAACGATGCGGAAAGCTCCTGCAATTGGGCATGTTGCGCCGCCGTCAGCCCATGCGGCGTGTCGATGGCGAGCGCATCCACATCTGCCAACAGCTCGGCATAGAGCGCAGGCAGCGTCTGCGTGCGGCGATCCAGCACGCCCGCAGACAGCATTGCATCGTGATGCGGCGCCAGTTCCTGCTGCAGCAAAGCGTAGAGGGGCAGGACGCGCGTCCAGTGGCTGAGGTCACGCGCCTCGCGCGTCCAGGGTCGCAACAGATCGCCGCCATCCTCCATGAGGATCAACCCCTGGGCGGCATCAACGGCGTAGAGCGGTGGCAGCACATCCGGGTGGACTGAGTGAATGATCGCCAGCAGCGCCGCTTCGTGACGCATTGCCGGTGCACACGCTTTTAGCCAGAGCAGCCCGGCGGTGGTCGGCGCACGCCACAGCGCCGACCATGGGCGCACACGCACTTCCTGCAGCGCACCCGACAATGCCACGCCAACACCGGTCAAACGCTCTCCCGCCCAGGTGGTGACGGTTTCGAGCCAGCCAGGTGCTGACCAGGGCGCCGCCTGTTCGCGCAACGTCATGGCGCCGCCAGTTCCGCCATGACGTTGCGCGCCAGGGCAACTGCCGCCTCGATCGATAGCTGGCTGCCGCGACGCCAGGCGGATTGCCGGGCGTCTGCGTCCAAGATCGCCTTGCTCTGCTCGATGGCGCGCTGGCGCATCGTCTCCTCTTGCGGGGTGAGCTGCTCGCTGATCTCCTTGCGCTGCTCTTCGGTGACTGCGATCAACGCCACCGCCTCGACCGGACGCCCCAAGCCGACGCTGACCGCCGCCAGACCGTCCAGCACCGCCAGGATGCCGCCGCGCTTGCCCAGGCTGACATAGCCGTCGAGGGCGCGGCTGTAGTGTACGCCCGCTGCGGCGAAGTCACCCTGCAGCGCATAGGTCAAGCCAAGATTGAGCGACGCCCACATGACGCCTGCGTTGGTGCGCCGCTGTTGCGACAGGGTCAGCGCCTCGTGGAACAACGCAATCGGCCGCGCCGTTTCGCCGAGACCGAGCAACGCACGCCCATAGAGATTGAGGACGATGACCAGGTTTTCCTGACGGTTGAGACGCCGGAAGAGCGTCAGACACTCGCCCGCCAGTTGCGCCGCCTCCGCATAGCGCGAGCGCGAAATCGCAGCGCTGGCGGCGTGGCTGAGCACGACGGCGACGCGCACCTCGTTGTGGGTGTGGCGATAGTGAGTAAGGGCTTCGTCGAAAAAAGCCGCCGCTGCATCGAAATGCCCCATCGTGCTTTCCAACGACCCGGCTTGCACCAATGTCCACGCCAGTTCCTCGGCGCGATTCAACCGGCGCCACAGAGCAATGGCGCGCTGAAAGGCGTCCAGCGCAACAGTGTGTTCCGAAAGAGAGTGACAGAGCAAGCCAAGATGGGTGAAGGCATACGCCAGCGGTTCGTCGCCAGCAGTCTCGACCTGCGTCGCCTTGCGCAGCCAATCGCGACCCTCGCGCCACTGCTCAGTATGATACCAGTACCGCCCCATGAACGATGCGAGCTTAACGCCAGCGTTGACATCGTTGCCCTGGTCGAGCCCCCACTCCAATGCAGCGCGGAGATTGCCATGCTCTGGATCAAGCAGAGCGGCGCGTTCCCGCGCCTCCTCCTGCAACAGAAGTGGGGCGCTGCGCGCTGTGAAGTCAAGATAGTAATGAAGATGCCGCGCCCTGACAGCTTGAAGTTCACCCGACTCCGTCAATCTGTCAAGCAGATAACGACGCAGCAACTCATGCAGATCGAAACGAGTCGTGGCGGTCTTGCCTGTTTCGTTATCCGATGCCACGCGCACGAGCGATTTGTCAACCAGCGACGCCAGCATCGGCAACGATAGTCCAGCCACGGCCTGCGCCGCTCCACGCTCGAAACCGCCGCGGAAAACAGCAAGGCGCGCCAGCCGCCGCTGTTCATCTGACTCGAGCAGTTGCCAGGAATGATCGAAGACAGCACGAATGCTGCGATGGCGAGCGGAGGTCTTGCGATCTGCGATGGTCAGAAAGTCGATGCTGGCTGCGATCTCGTCGGCGATCTCGCGTGGGGTTAGCAGGCGCGCCCAGGAAGCAGCCAGCTCGATGCCAAGCGGCATCCCCTGTAGTAGCGCGCATACACGCGCCACATCTGCGCTGTTTGCAGCGTGCAACGTAAACCGGCGGTCAACTTGGCGGGCGCGCTCTAAAAATAACATCACGGAATCGAAGGAGGCGGCTTCTTCCGGTTTGAGCGAGCCGACACGTTTGAGTGGCGGGGTTGCAAGGCCGTCGACCTCGAAGATGCGTTCGACGTTAAGATGTAGTCGCTCGCGCGAGGTGATCAACAGATGGGCGCCGGGCGCCTGCATCAAAAGCTGGTTGAGCAGGTCAATAGCGCGGTCGGCAATATTTGCGTCTAATAAGTGCTCCAGGTTGTCCAGAACAAGCAACAAGTTGAGGTCACCCAGGAGTGAACGTAGCTGCGTCGCCGGCAGCGCCGCGCCGCGCAATTGTGCACCCATCGCTTCAGCAATCAACATCGGGATCGCGTCAATCTGGCTGACCGCCGCCAGTGAAATCCACAGCGCGCCGTTGGGAAAGCGGTCTGCCAGGTCATGCGCCAGTTGCCCGGCCAACCGACTCTTGCCCACGCCGCCAGGACCGACCAGCGTAATCAGGCGTACGCTGTTTGATGTCAGCAACGCGCTGAGTTCAGCCAGCTCCACCTCGCGACCAATTAACGTGTTGAGTGGCGGTGCAGGGCGAAACCGTGGCTGATGCTCAGATTGGAGATTTTCAGCGCCAACAGCAGATTCCATCTTGTCAACGGTTTTGCTGCGCGCCAGCTCTACAAAATGGCTCCGCTCTGCCTCGGGCACACAGAGGACATCTGCCAGACGCACTGCCATCTCTCGTGACGGACGACGCGCGCCGCTCTCGAACGCACGCACTGTCTGCACGGCGCAGGCAACTTCTTCCGCAAGCATCTCCTGCGTCAGGTCATGCTCGGCGCGCAGCCGTTTAATCCATTGTCCAAAAGTCAATTGTGCGTCCATTGATTGCCCTGTATTTGTTCCGCGAACGGCTTCTTGCCACTCACAGCTTTCCCCTCGTCCCTTGTGGCTCGCAATCAGTGTAACATGAATTGTAAGACTTTCTGTAGCGCTTTGTTGCTGTTTTTTTGCTGCGCAGTAGGGTTCAATAAAAGTCGAACGAAAGTTGCATCATGCTGGCGACAGGAGGGGTGTGTGAGAACAAATGCATTGTATGGGCTAGATGCGCATGGCAAATTGTTTTGCTGTGATGAAGAATGGGTGGCTTCCGAAGACGGCGTCACTGTGATTCGCAAGGCAGCCGCTGGCAACAACGGCTCGCTTTACACAATCTATGAAATCGTGTTGGCGCCGCATTATCGCACGCCAATTCCATTGATACCGGAGGGAACCTTGACGATCATTTATATCACCGAAGGCACGCTTGCCGTCCGCCTCAATGAACAGACAATCACAGTCAATGCGGGCAGCCTGGTGCAGGCGCCGGAACAGGCGACCTGGGTCGCCTGGAACCCGACCTCGAGCCGCGTGCGCTGCCTGGCAATCGCCGCTGGCGCATTGAGCCAAGAGCGTTGCGTCCCGGTTCTGCCGATTGGTTAGCGTATGCGAGCTTGCGCATCGATCTGTCGTTGGCGCAATGAAACAATAGTTGCAGCCATTCCGTCACCGGATGCGTGCAGTTGAACTGCTGGTGTGAAATTGAAGTGTAAACAGAATTTGGAGAAAACGATGTTGTACGAAACAAGATTCAAATGGTTGTTGCCAGCGCTGTTGTTTGCGGTCTGGATCGCCTCGGCATGTGTTGTACAGCCGGTGCAACACATGCCAACGCCCGCTGGCGAGGCAGAGGCGCAGATGCAGGCTACGGTGAGAGCGCTGCGCACACAGGTGGCTGCGCAACTGCAGATCGCACCGGAGGAGGTCTCAGTGATCGATGCCGAGGCGGTCGAGTGGCCCGACGCCTGTCTGGGCGCTGGCAGCCCGCAAGAAGGATGCGCCCTAGTCGTGACGCCCGGCTATCGAATCACGCTTGCCGTCAACGGTCACGAATATGTCTACCACACCGACCGCGGTCCCTACTGGCTAAGGCTGGTGAAAGGGCCGGAAGTCAACGTCGGCGCGCCGGTGATCACGGCAACCGTCACCGTGGATAACGGCAGTTGCCAGGATGCAATTGTCGGCAGCGAGGGTGTGGCGTTTGGTTACTGCGGACTTGCCCTGTTTGGCGGTAAGTTCGTCTCACCGGCGCGGCGGACAACGCTGGCAGAGTTTGCGGCGCGCTATGCTCCGTTCGAGGCGCAAACAGAAGGCGGTGTGATTCGCTTTGCAGGCGATGGCGAACAGATTGCGACCCGCGCCGATCAAGAACAGCTGGCGCAATGGGTGACCCTGCTCGTGATGGAGGCGGCATCCGGCGCACCGATGGGCGGGCTGGCTTATCATGGCCCCGCCGAACCCGGCGCCGACGACGCATCAAAATGCGCTACGCTGACCATGAGTGGAGGCGAAGCGACAGTCTTCGACTGCGAGGGCAACGTCAAGACGATCAAGTTGAACGGCGGACCGCTCAGCCGCTGGCTGACCATCCAGGATCGTTTCGCACCCTTTGCGGTGGAAACAGAAACCGAACGTCTTGACTTCACGGGCATGGGCGCTGTCGAGGGCGAGATATGGCAGCAGGCAATCCTGGCCTGGGCGCGGACACAGTATGCCGAGTTGAGCAGCGGCAAAGTCAGCGCCGCCGGCGCCACCGTGCTCGCCTGGAATCTTGGGCCGGTCGATGATATGGAGGCAAGCTGTATGCATCTGACCGTGCTGGCCTGGGGTGAAGCCTATGCAGAGAAGAGGGACTGTGTGAATGGCGACATTCAAGATATGCAGATCGGCTGGCTGGACACGGCCGAGATGGAATATCTGCATGATTGGACGCGCAGACACACCACGCTCTACGCCGAACCGGGCTACGTTGTCGGCGCCGGCGATCAGGAAGCGGGTCAGGAAGAATACGCCGCCATCGAACTGTGGATCGTTGATCTCTGGCGGCGAATTTGGGCAAGCGGTGAATCGCAAGCAGGCTCAATATCCGCCGACGATCTCGCTGTCTGTCCACAGCCGACAGATGACCTGCAGTTGTTCGTGGATCGCAACGCCGGCTACTGCCTGCTCTATCCGGCGGAGTATGTGGCGGAAATCACCAGCGACGGCGTCGTTAATCTGGTGGCTGGCTCGTTGATGAACCACATCGATCCGCGCGCCAGCATCGAAGTGAGCGACGCCGCCGGACGCACATTGGCGGAGATCGCCGATGCGCTGGCAGCCGAGTACGCAGCCGGGTTCGACGTGCAGCGTGCAGCGACAACGGTCGGTGGCGAGGAAGCATTGGTGCTCGACAATCTGCCGGGACAGGATATCAACCGCCGCGTCGTCGTGCTCCACAACGGACGGCTCTACAGCTTCTTCTTCACGCCGTTAGGCGAAACCGACGAGGCCCGCACCGCCCTTGAGTCGTTCTATCAAAACGTGATCGATTCGTTCCGGTTCCTCGCTGAAGGTGAATGAACGACAAGAGATTGGAGAGTGGAGAGTGGGAGAGAGAGGGAGGCTCGACGCCCCAATCTCCACTCTCCTAATCTCTACTCTCCACCTTTCCCAAGCCGATAATGCACCGTCCACTGTATCTTGCGAAAGAAGCTGACGTGACGCAGAAGATTGAAAACACCCAGCTTTGGCTCACCGTCGTCAAAATAGCTCCAATCGCCGAGAAAACGGACGCCCTCCGCCCACTGCTCCATCTCACGGCTGTCTTCCAGGCCTGAGTGAAAGGTGGCATCGGCGCTAAAACCGAGCTGACGCTGCATTTTACGATCGACCCAAGCCTTCCACGGGTCGCGCAGCCAAAAGCGGTTGAAAACCTCGCACACCAGCTCGCTGCCCGGAAACCGCCGCCGCAGTTCAACCACCAATGCCTTGACCTCCTCCTCGCGCAGGTACATGAACAGCCCCTCGGCAATAAAGAGATGTGGCATGGACGCATCCAGGCGCTCCATCCATGTAAAGTCAAGCACAGAAGCAGCAATAAAGCGATACCGCTCCCCCTGATCGAGCAGCGTACACTTCAGTTCGATCATAGCAGGCAGATCCAGGTCATAGACCACCACGCGGCCATCGTCGATGCGATGAAAGCGCGTGTCCAGGCCACAGCCCAGGTTGACGATCACGCCGCCAGGATGACGCGCCAGAAAATCTCGTGCATAGGCGTCCATGCGTCGTGCACGCAGCGCCATCGTCACCACCACCATCGGCGGGATGCGACCCACCGCCAGCTGTTGCTCCAGCGCGCGCTGCGAGCGGGCAAAGTGGGGGCGTAATTTCTCCACAATTGTCACCGCCTGCGGGTCGCTGAGAATTGGGCTGTGCGTCTGTGTTTCCAGGGCGCGTGCAAAGAGGGTTATGAAAGCTGTGGCGGAAACGCTGCTAATCCGATCTTCCAACGTCGTCTTCGGCATAGTGTCAGCGTGCTCATTCATCGTTTGTTCTCCTATCGGCGCATTCGTATGACTCAGATTTGATATTTGTCATTTATTAACTTCAAGCTTTGTCAACGTTAACTGCGCCATAGTGAAATGTTCACACAAATTCTACACGATGAGAGGGCAGCGTAATTGTTTGCTTGTAAACAAGATTCTATTGTTCAGGAGGATTTCAAACGTGAAACAGAAACTGTCGACCGGATTGAGCGTCATAGCTCGCACTTTGATGGCGCTTATCCTCATCATGACTTCGCTTCCCGTTCTGCCTGCCAGCGCGCAGGACGAAGCGCCGCCCGTCTTGATTCTGCCTATCGACCGCGCTGCATTTCTGCCCGGCGCCTACTTCGACTTCCGCGTCGAGGTGCACGCTGCGGAGATGCCGGAAGACTTCGCCGTGACCATCAACGGTGAGGACGCCAGCGATTTCTTCGGCGCTGAACCGAATGAGGAAAGCTGGACATTCGGCAAAGAGGAGACGCCTTCGCAGTCGGTGATCTGGCGACAGGTTATGCTGCCGGAGCCGGGTCTCTACATCGTCGAGGTGACGGCGGGCGGCGCCACGACCAGCGTCGACTGGTACGCACGCCAGCCGCACGCCGGCGCCGGCGCCCAAAATGTCATCCTCTTCATCGGCGACGGCATGACGGTCCCGCAGATCACGGCGGCGCGCGTTGCCTCGCGCGGCAACACGCAGGGTAAGACGAATGGCTACTTTGCCATCGACCAAATGGAGGCGATCGGCCTGATCCAGACCTCCAGCGTCGACTCGATCATGGCGGACAGCGCCAACACCGCCAGCGCGCTCAACACCGGTCACAAATCCTCGGTGAATGCGCTGGGCGTCTACGCCGACACCTCGCCCGATACGCTCGATGACCCGCGCCAGGAGACGCTGGCGGAGATGCTCAAGCGCACGCGCGGCATGTCGATCGGCATCGTCACAACGGCGGGCTGGACTGACGCCACGCCGGCGTCCGTCTTCGGTCACACGCGTCGCCGCGGCGACCGCGACTTCCTGGCTGCCGCGCCGCTGGATGAGGGGTTGATGCCTGAGGTGATCATGGGCGGCGATGGTCGCTATATGCTGCCCGAAGCGGTCGCTGGCGGTCGTCGCAAGGATGGCCGCAACATGTTCGACGAGTATGAAGCCGCCGGCTACACCGTCGTCACCACCGCCACCGAACTGCAGGAGGCCATGAGCGAGGGCGCGCCGGAACGACTGCTCGGCATGTTCCACTCCGGCGACATGAACGTCTGGCTGGATCGCAATGTCTTCACCGACAACCTGGGCGACTTCACCGACCAGCCAGGTCTGGTGGACATGACCTTGAGCGCGCTGGAGATTCTCGGTCAGAACGAGAACGGCTTCTACCTGATGGTCGAGGCAGGCAGCATCGACAAGCAGATGCACCCGCTGGATCAGGAGCGCGCCCTCTCTGACCTGATCGAACTGGACAATGCGGTCGCCGCCGCCATCGAGTGGGCCGCCGTCAACGCGCCCGACACGCTGATCGTTGTCACCGCCGACCACGGCCACGGCTACGAAGTCTACGGCACGGTGGATGTCGAAATGTTCAACGCCGCCGAGGACGACGCCGGCAAGCGCAAAGCAATCCGCGTCTACGACGCCGCCGGCTTCCCGACCTATGAAGACGCCGACGGCGACTTCTTCCCCGACACCTGGGATGTCTCGATCGTCTTTGCCGGTCTCGTGAACAACTATCCTGACCACACCGAGGACTTCCAGGTCAGCCCGACGCCGCGCGTGCCCGCGATTGCCGACGCTGACGGCAACTATGTCGACAACCCGGATGACGACCCGAACGGCATTCCGCGCAGCGGCGTCCTGCCGCTCAACGCCAGCACGGGCGTACACTCGTTGCAGGACGTGCCGGTCTTCGCTTCCGGGCCGGGCGCAGCTTTCTTCGGTCGCGTCATGGACAACACCGAGGTTTTCTTCGGCATGGCGGCGGCGCTGGGTCTTGATCTGCTGGCTGAGGACGGCATGGCTGCCAGCATGGGTGATGAGGGCGCCTGCGAAGGGATCGTCTTCAACGGGCGCTGCTATACTCGCTAACACGTCCACCCTGGGTTGCACCGGCCAGGGCTGTTGTTGGGGAGCACGGTGCACCGTGCTCCCCGCGTTCATTGAAATCCAAACGCCATGAACACTCGGCAAAGCTTTCTCTCCGTCATTCTCTCCGTCATCTTGTTCTTGATGTCAGGCTGTGGAGCAGTCGGCAACAACACAATTTCCGCAGTGACGCCGCTGCCAACCGCAGCAGATGCGCCGTCAGTGCCAACTCAACCACAGCCAATGCCTACAGCGTCTGCTGTTGTAGCGGAAGCGCCCGCTGCCACGCCTGCACCCACACCGACGCCGCTCGACCTTAACCTGCCTGCTGGCAGCGCCCTTGCCGCCGCACGCGCCACCGACATCGCTGTGCGCCCGATCCCGCGCAACCCGATGACTTTCGACGCGTTTCCGGTCAAGCTGCGCTTCGACGAGTTCTATGACGGCTACAACGTGCGCACCGGCTTGATTCTCTCCGACAAGCTGCTGTCGCTCGACGGGCAGCAGGTCGTGATCGAGGGCTACATGGCGCCGCCGCTCAAAGCTGAACTCGACTGGTTCGTGCTGACGCGCATCCAGCTCGCCTACTGTCCATTTTGCAGCACGGCGGCGGACTGGCCCGACGACATCGCGCTGGTCTATCTGGCGGACAGCACGATTCGCCCGACTGAACGCCCGATGCGGCTCTACGGCACGCTCGAAGTCGGCCCCTCCATCGACCCGGAGACCGGAATGCTCAGCCTGGTGCGCATCTACGCTGATAAACTGGAGTTGCTGTGATGGACGTCGTACTCCAGCAACTGCGCCACACCTACGCCGCGTCCGGTCTGGAAGCGCGCACGGTGCTGATGATCGACGACTGGCAGGCAGCTTCAGGCGCGCAGATTCTGCTGCGCGGCGTCAGCGGCAGCGGCAAGACGACGCTGCTCAACATCCTGGCTGGCTTGCTGCCGCCAACCACCGGCGTTGTGCGTTGCGGCGGGCAGTCGCTCTACGCTCTGCCTGAAAACGAACGCGACCGCCTGCGCGCCACCACCATCGGCTACATTTTCCAGATGCACCATCTGGCGCCGACGCTTTCGGCGTTGGAAAATGTCGAAATGCCGCTCGTTTTCGGGCGCAAACTCAATGCCAGCGCGCGAACCGCGCGAGCGCGTGAACTGCTCGACAGCGTCGGGCTGCGCGACTTTCATCGCCACCGCCCGATGCAGTTGAGCACGGGACAGCGGCTGCGCGTCGCCGTTGCGCGCGCCCTGGCG
The DNA here is from genome assembly GCA_016861025.1 of Chloroflexota bacterium. Classification (GTDB taxonomy): domain Bacteria; phylum Chloroflexota; class Anaerolineae; order Caldilineales; family Caldilineaceae; genus Caldilinea. The sequence continues at coordinate 114,013 of BOKO01000004.1, read as the reverse complement.
GCGCAGCCCGCGCTTGTACTGGCGGATGAACCGACCGCGGCGCTCGATGCAGAGTCGAGCCACGCCGTGATGGATCTGCTGCAAGAAAGCTGTCGTCGCGCCGGCGCCACACTGATCGTCGCCAGCCACGACCCGGCGCTGGCGACGCGCTTCGACCACGTCGTCGACCTGCGCAACGGCGGCTTGCACGAGGGTTGAATCATTGTAAAGATCATGTACGAACTCAAACTTGCCTGGCGCAATCTGGCGAATCGGCCTGTGCAGACGCTGGTCACACTCACCGTGGTGGCGCTGGCTGTGGCGCTGGCGGTCACAGTCATCCATCTCAACGAAGGCTTGCAGCGCGGCATCATCCGCGCCAGCGATCCCTTCGGCGTGCTCGTCGTCGGCGCCAAAGGCAGCAGTCAGCAGTTGGTGTTGAGCACGCTGCTGCTGCAAGGTCTGCCGGTCGGCAATATCGACGGTCACATTTACGAGGAACTGCGCAATGACCCGCGCGTCGCCCTTGCCGTGCCGATTGCGATGGGCGACAACATCGGCGGCGCACGCATTGTTGGCACGGATGAACATTTCTTTGACCTGCGTTCTTCGCAGCAAGCTGCGCCTGCCTTCCAACTGGCGGAGGGGCGAATTTTCGAGGCTGACTTTGAGGCGGTGCTCGGCAGCCGCGCCGCCGCGGAGCTTGGCTTGCGCATCGGCGACCAGTTTCGCCCGGCGCATGGCGTCGAGCCAGGGCTGGAAGGCGACGACCACGCCGAGGTGCACACGGTTGTCGGCATCCTGCGCCCCAGCGCCACGCCCTTCGATAATGCCGTCTTCACCACCGTGAACAGCGTCATCACCATGCACGCCAAGGCGCCTGCCCCCGTCGCTGCGGTTGCAATGGACGACCACGTCGAAGAGACCGACCACGCGGGAATGGAAGTGGTCGGCGCCGCCGTCGATGCGGAGACTGCGCATCACGACGAGGAGGCGCACGCCGATGGCGACCACGCTCACGCCATCGCCGGGCAAGTGACGGCAGTGTTGGTGGCGCCGGTCGGTTTTATCGAAGCCAACCAGCTCTGGCGCGACTTCTACACCGGAACTGAGGCGCAGGCGGTCTTCCCCGGGCGCGAGCTGGGCGGGCTGTTCGATCTGCTCAACCAGGGACAGGAAATTTTGATTCTCGTCGGCTATCTTGCTGCGGTGATGGCGGCATTGACGCTCTTCCTGGCGATCTACAGCGCTACAGAGTCGCGACAGCACCTGCTCGCCATCCTGCGCGGGGTTGGCGCCAGCCGACGCACGGTGATGCTGGTTGTGTTGGTGGAGACGGTGCTGGTGGCGATGATCGGCGCGCTGCTGGGGCGGCTGCTCGGATACGCTGTCGCTGCTGCAATCGCCGGTGAGATTTCACGGCGTTCGGCAATTCCGGTGGCGATCGGCTGGCTGCCGCAGGTGGAGCCGGTGCTCTGGCTGCTGCCATTTATGTTGGGTGTGCTGGCGGGGTTGTTGCCGGCTTGGCAGGCGTATCGCGTCAACGTGGTTGAAAAACTCTTCCCTTCATGAAAGTGTTCATCATCGATTTTGCTGCAAGGCGGCGCAGTCGAACCCGTTGTCTGGGGAAAATCGACGGCGGCCGGATCGTGACAACGGGCATTGTCTGGCTTGCTCTGCTGTTGTCTGGCTGCCAGCCGTTGGGATACTCTGCTGACAACGATCTGCCGCCAGAGCCTGCGGCAGCAGAACTGGCTGAACCGCTTGAACCTGCGCATGACTTTGCGCTTTCAACGCTGGACGGCGACACGGTGCGCCTCTCCAACCTGCGCGGACGGTGGGTGTTGATCAACTTCTGGGCGACCTGGTGCGCACCCTGTCGCGACGAGATGCCCTATCTCGACCGCTTGGCCGCCGACCACGCCAACCAATTGAGCGTGTTGGCGGTCAACATGCGCGAACCTAAGACGACCGTGCGTGCGTTTGTCGAGGAGTTTGATCTGCACCTTCCGATCCTGGTCGCGCCAGACGACGCCACATTGCTGGCGTATTACGTGCGCGGGCTGCCTGTCTCTGTGCTGATCGACCCTGATGGGATGGTGACGCAGCGCATCGTTGGCCCGATTCAGCCTGGTTTTGTCGAAGCTGAAATGGGAAACTGCGACGCTTGTTGATATTTTATCGGCATCGCCAGTCTGTCAACACTGTTTGCGCCGCATAGTAGCCGCACATGCCGTGTACGCCGCCGCCGGGTGGCGTCGATGAAGAACAGAGATAGACGCCCCGCATCGACATGCGATACGGCGTCAGGCTGAGGCTGGGGCGCGTGAAATGCTGGAAGAGATCCTGCACGCCGCCGTTGATGTCACCCCCGACATAGTTTGGGTTGTACGCCTCCATCGCTGCGGCGTGACGCGTCGCCCGCGCCACGATGAGATCGCGGAAGCCGGGCGCAAAACGTTCGACCTGCCGCTCGATGGCGTCGGTCATGTCCACCGTCGAGCCGTTCGGCGTGTGGCAGTACGCCCAGGCAACCTGTTTGCCAACCGGCGCGCGCGTCGGGTCGAAGAGACTCTGTTGCGCCAGGAGCACAAATGGCTGCGCAGGGTGTTCGCCGCGCCAGACCGCACGTTCCGCAGCCGCAATCTCATCCAGCGTTCCACCGATGTGCACTGTCGCCGCTCGATGACAGGTTTCCGCCGTCCATGGGATCGGCCCATCCAGCGCCCAATCGATCTTAAAAACGCCGGGGTTATGGCGAAAACGCTCAAGCTGACGCCGGCGCCTGGCCGGCAGCCGGTCACCCGCAATGCGCAGCAGTCCTTTCGGCGCAGTGTCGAAGAGATATGCGCGCGCAGATGGCAACTCAGCAATGTCAGCCACCTCCCAGCCACAGACAAGATCAACGCCAAGCGATTGAGCATAGCACACCAGCGCGTCAGCTATCGCCTGCGAACCGCCGCGCGCCACGGGCCAGCCAACGGTCTGCGCCAGCAGCGTGAGCAATAGTCCAAACGCGGCGGTGGGCGGGCGTTCCAACGGCAGCACAGAATGGCCCGCCATCCCCGCCAGGACGGCACGCGCGCGTTCACTTCGGAAGAGCATGTTTGCCAGCAATGTAACCGGTGCGAGCATCGGCAGCGCGTAACCGGTGTAAAGCACCGGGTGGCGAGGGAAATGCAGCGGCGCCAGCAGATCGTCAAGCATCTCCTGCCAGTGGGTTGTCAACGGCTCAAATAGCAGCCGCCAGGCGCGGCTATCGACGCCAAACTCTGTGGCGGTGGCCTCGAGTGAAGTCGTCACCGCCACTGCCGTGCCGTCATCAAGCGGGTGCGCCAGCGAGACCGGCGACACAATCCATTCCAGGCCGTAGTTGGCGAGGGGGAGAGTGCGAAAAAAAGGCGACGCAATCCCCAACGGATGAATCGCCGAACAAATGTCGTGGCGGAAGCCGGGCAACGTCAGCTCTTGCGTGCGCGTGCCGCCGCCGGGCGTAGCTTTTGCTTCCACGACCAACACGCGCCAGCCAGCCTGCGCCAGCGTGATCGCCGCAGCCAGTCCGTTGGGGCCGGAACCGATGACGACAGCATCGTAGCTCACGCGGGGGCTTCCCTTCATTTCCACTCTGCGGTCACGGACCGAAAATCGATCGGCACGCAGCCGTCGTTAGCGCAGACGCCGTTCAAAACGCCGCCTTCGATCAACTTCACCGTTGCACTAAGTTCGCTTGCTCGCAGAACATCAATCACACCCACTGGCACGCCGCTGATGACAATCCGCTTTTGCATGTTTTTGCTTTCTAACCTTGAGAGCGGAGGCGATGCGCCTCTCAGCATCGTCATATCTAGATTCAAGCGATCTATCTGCGGGCTGTCTGTCAGCCATCTCCGTCTCTCAACCGAGATCTCACACTTTGCTCATTGCACCTGCGCTGCGTTTACAGATCGTTACAGAAAAAGAACATAATTCAAGTGTCCGTCGCCAGCGCGAAGGCGCCAATGACAAATCGGCGGCGCGCAAAATACAAAGATGCGCGATAATAAAAATAAAAAGGAACGCAATTCTATGGTTCGGAGGTGTGATGTTTCCACCGACAACGCTTAGCCGTCCACTGAAAAACAATTATGTTCAATGCACGGCCTGCGAACACTGGTGCGCCATCGCCCCAGGAAAAGCTGGCAAATGTGGCGTGCGACGCAATCTCGACGGCGCATTGCGTCTGGTCGTGTATGGCAAAGCCGTCGCCGTCAACATCGATCCTGTTGAGAAAAAACCGCTGCATCATGTTCTGCCCGGCAGCGACATCTTTTCCATCGGCACGGTCGGCTGCAATCTATCCTGCGCCTGGTGTCAGAACTGGGAAATCTCGCAACGCAAAGAGTTCGATGTCCAACACGACTACATCGGCCACGCCTGGCCGCCCGAACGAATTATCGAAACCTGTTTGGAGCGCAAGATTCCGCTGGTTGCCTTCACCTACAACGAGCCGACGGTGTACTTTGAATATGCCTATGACACGGTGCGCCAGGCGCGCGCCGCCGGTCTGCGCACCGTGTTTGTGTCGAGCGGTTTCGAGACGTTGCAGGCGCTCGACACAATTGCACCCTATCTGGACGCAATCAATGTGGACTTGAAGGCGTTCGACGAACAGACCTATCGCAGCTATTGCGGCGCGCGTCTGGCGCCCGTGCTGCGCAATATTCGCCATCTGGTGAGCCTGGGCGTCTGGACAGAAGTCACGACGCTGATTATTCCCGGTTTGAACGACGGCGACGATGAACTGCGCGCCATCGCCGATTTTCTGGCAGCGATCAGCCTGGACATTCCCTGGCATGTCTCCGGTTTTGTCCCCCATTATCGGATGCAGAATCGCCCGCCCACCTCTGCCGAAACTTTGCGTCGCGCCTGGGAGATTGGTCGAGGCGCCGGATTGCGTTACGTCTACACAGGCAACATTTGGGGACATTCACGCCTTGCGGGTTGTGCAGATACGTACTGCCCAATGTGCAAAGCGCCGGTGATCGGTCGAAGCGGCTATCGTGTGCACATATTCTGGCGCAAGCCGGGCGTCTGTCCGCAATGTGAGTACAGGTTGGCAGGAATATGGCAATCAGAACAGAGACGATACGAGCCGCAGCCGTAGCCGGACGCTTCTACCCGGCTGCGGCGGACAAGTTATCCGCTACAGTCGAGAATTGTCTGAATCAGGGAATGACGCAGCCGCCTGGCCGTGTGCGCGCCCTGTTGGCGCCCCATGCCGGGTATGTGTGCAGCGGTCTAGTGGCGGGTGCAGCGTTCGCTGCGCTTCGGGGATTGCCCGAAGATGACCGCGTTGTCTATCTGCTTGGGCCAGCGCACTATAAGGCGGTGCACGGCGTCGGGTTGAGCAGCGCCCGCGCATTTGCCACGCCGTTGGGAGAGGCGCCAGTGGCTGCTGAACAGACGACAAAACTCTTAAACGCGGGCCTCGCCCACATCGACGACCTGGCGCATGCCCCTGAACATTGTCTGGAAGTTGAGCTTCCTTTTCTACAGTGCGCACTGACAGGACGCTTTGCTATCGTTCCGATGCTGCTCGACGATGAAGTCGATCTGCCGGCGCTGGCAGAGTTTCTCGCGGAAGAACTGATGCTTCACCCGATCGATCTGTTGGTTGTCAGCTCCGACTTGAGTCATCATCATCCTTACGAGGAAGCCGTGCGCCGCGACCGACATCTGTTGGGGGCGATTCAGGCAGGCAATATCAGCGCCGTCCGTCATGGTGAAGCCTGTGGCCGCATCCCGATCTGCTGTCTTTTGCTGATTGCAAAAAGACTGGACTGGAGAGCGCATATCCTGGCGTACGCCAACTCCGGTGATACATGCGGATCGCGCTATGATGTTGTTGGATATGGTGCAGCGGCGTTCACTGAAAGTTGTTGAATTCTCCATTCCTAACGCGGCGCTTCCGATCCTATCCACCCCCAATTGTTCAACAACTTTGCTGTCACTGTGCTACCATATTGTTATTCTTTTGATAGTGTGCGCTGCGTTCGTGTCTGTATAGGAAGGAAGCATGGAGATCACGGAACAACAGCCAGTCGAGATCGAAGCGAAATTTAGCGTCGCCGATGCCGGCACGCTGCAAAAATTGGCGAAGCAGAGTACAGTGCTGCCCGGTTATCGTTTTGGCAACGTCGGCCAGAAAGAGGTCATTGACATTTATCTGGATACGCCTGATCACCGTCTGCTGCGCACTGGCTATCAGTTGCGGGCGCGCATTGCCGAGGGTGTGTGGCTGGCGACCTTCAAGACGCGCGATGTCGCCAGCGATATCGGCATCTATCGCCGGCTGGAGATCGAGGAACCGCTCAGCGAGAATGCTCCTCCTGCCAGGGTGGGCGATTTGCCGGAGGCGATTGTCGATGCGCTGGCTGGCGTCGCCACAAAACAGCAGGCGCTGGTCGTCATCTGTGTGCTGGAGCAGACGCGATGGGTGCGCGAAGTGACTTCCACCACGCGCGGTCGCAGGCGAACCGAAGCGACGCCGCTGGCGCTGTTGAGCCTGGACGAAATCCGCATCCGCCAGCACATGGAAGGCGCCATTCTGGCGCGCACCTACGAAATTGAAGTCGAGCTGGCGCCTGGCGTCGATGTCGCAGAGTTGCAGGTTCTGGCTGACCGTTTCATGGGCGCCTTTGACCTGGAGCCGAGCGAGGAGAGCAAGCTCGAACGCGCTCTCGCCATACTCAGCCGCCACCCCATCGACTCGCCGGAAAGCTGGCAGGGATTGCATCCAGAGATGCACATGGGCGAGGCGTGCCGGATCATCTGGCGCGAGCAGTTTGTGAGGCTGTTGCTCAATGAGGCAGGTGTGCGCTACAGCGACGATCCGGAGTATGTGCATGCTGCACGCGTGTCGATCCGTCGCGCGCGCGCAGCAACGCGCATTTATCAGGGCTATTTCAAACCGAAAGCTATCCGACGATACATGAAGCAGTTGCGCACAACAGCTCGGCTGTTGGGTGCAGTGCGCGATATGGATGTGGCGATTGCCAAACTCGAACGTTACCAGCAAAAGACAGGGCGAAAGAATCGAGAAGAATTGCAGGTTACGTTGAACGAGTGGCGATCCCGACGCTCCGGCGCTTTTCAGTCACTGCTCGATTGGCTGAACAGTGAAAAATATGCGGAATTTGTTGCGGACTTTCTAGAATTCTGTCGTACGCCGGGCGCCGGAATCATCGACTTGCAACCGCAGCCCGGCGAAGAAGTGACGCCATTTCAGGTGCGCCATGTTGCGCCCGCCATGCTCGTCGCCAACTTCGAGCGTGTGCGTTCCTATGAGGTCTGGTTTGAACAGACCGAGGTTGTGCCTGTGGAAACGCTGCACCGCCTGCGCATCGAGTGCAAATATCTTCGCTACAATCTGGAGTTCATGGCCGGGTTGCTTGGCCCCGAAAGCGCCGAAGTCATCGGTCTCCTGCGCAAACTCCAGGATGATCTTGGCGACCTCAACGATGCAGTAGTCAGCAGACAACTTCTGACGGCGGGCGCCGCCAGCGATGAGGCGACTGTCAACCGTTATGAGCGCGATCAGGCGAAGATCATAGACAAACTGCGCAATCAATTGTGCGGCGACTTTGCCAATTTCGTCGCAGAAGCCAACCGGTTGCGTCTCTGTTCCGCCATCGCCAAAATCTAAAGAGCAGCGGAGCGGCGGTTACACGCGCTGCTCCACACAGCCAGCGGCGCCAGTTCCAATGTAGAAAAGTGAGTCTTGTATGAACATACGAACAGCGACAATCGCTGCGCTTGCGGTTCTCGTCGTTGTGACAACAGGTCTTTTGCTGACAAGACGGCCGACAGAGACAGCGGTTGTCACACCTGCGCTGGTTGCGCCATCCTCACCTGCAACATCCACTCCCTCTCCGCCGCCAACCACTGCTACGCCGACTCCTTCACCAACAGCGGCTATGACCGCAACACCGAACGAGACGGCCCAGCCAACCTCGTCGCCAGAAGCCTCCGCCGATCTGATTGTCTATGATTACCGTGTGGTGAACGTCTATCCCCATGACCCCGATGCGTTCACACAGGGGCTGGTCTATATCGACGACGAACTCTATGAAGGCGTCGGGCTCTACGGCCGGTCATCGCTGCGCAAGGTCGACTTGGAGAGCGGGAGCGTGCTTCAACAGCATGACCTGGACGCCGCATATTTCGGTGAGGGCATCGCCGTGATCGGCGATAAAATTTTTCAGTTGACCTGGCAGAATAGCGTCGGCTTCATCTACGACCGCAAGACCTTCAACGAGCTGGATCGCTTCGAGTATGCGACCGAAGGCTGGGGGCTGACCTATGACGGCGAACATCTGATCATGAGCGACGGCACACCCACGATCTACTTTCTCGATCCCGCAACTTTGCAAACGGTGCGCACTATCACCGTGACCGTGGAGGGGCAGGCGCTGCCGCGACTCAACGAGCTGGAGTACATCGACGGCAGAATCTTTGCCAACGTCTGGCAGACCGATGTCATTGTGCGCATCGATCCGACGACCGGCATCGTCGATGGCGTGGCCGACCTCTCCGGGCTGCTGGCGCAGGCGCCGCCCTTCGAGGGTGCGGTCGATGTGCTCAACGGCATCGCCTACGACGCCAAACGCGACCGGCTTTTCGTCACCGGCAAGCTGTGGCCCTATCTCTTTGAGATCGAGCTGCAACCGCGCCCGTAAAAGTTGGGGTTCCTTCGCTTCGTCGTAGATAATGCGTACCAACATCTACCGGTTGTAAATCGATGCAGGGGTATTTATGAATGTTCTTCTCGTCGGCGGCGGCGGTCGCGAACATGCGATTGCCCACAAACTCAGCCAATCCCCCTCGCTCGACCATCTTTACGTTGCGCCTGGCAACGGCGGCACTGCGCGCTTGCCAAAGTGCGAGAATGTGGTCATCGAAGCCGGCCAGATCGACGCGCTCGTCGCCTTTGCCCGCAAACACATCATTGACTTGACCGTGGTGGGACCCGAAGCGCCGCTGGTCGCCGGCATCGTCGATGCATTTCAAGCCGCCGGGCTGCGTATCTTTGGGCCTACGCGCGCTGCGGCGCAACTCGAAGGCTCCAAGGCGTTCTCCAAGCAGTTCATGCAGCGCTGGAACATCCCGACCGGACGCGCCGCCATCTTCGACGATTTCGATGCGGCGATGCGCTACATGCGCACCCTCGACCAGGTTCCGGTGGTCAAAGCGAGCGGGCTGGCGGCGGGCAAAGGCGTGATCGTGCCGTCGACCATCGAAGCCGCCGCCAACGCCGTGCGCGCCATGCTGCTCGACCAGCGTTTCGGCGAAGCCGGCGCGACCGTGCTGATCGAGGAAAAGCTGCGCGGCCCCGAAGTCTCCGTGCTGGCGTTCTGCGACGGCAGACGCTGCACGATCATGCCGACCGCGCAGGATCATAAACGCCTGCTCGATGGCGACCGTGGCCCCAACACCGGCGGCATGGGCGCTTTCTCGCCCTCGGCGCTGGTGACGCCAGAACTGCTCCAGGAGATCGAACGCACGGTGCTGCAGCCGACGCTTGACGGCATGGCGGCGGAGGGCGTCCCCTACGTCGGCGTGCTCTACGCCGGCTTGATGCTGACCGCGCAGGGGCCGCGCGTGCTGGAGTTCAACTGCCGCCTCGGCGACCCCGAAACGCAGGTGTTGCTGCCGCTGCTGGAAAGCGACCTGATCGAGCTGCTCAACGCCTGCATCGACGGCGCGCTCGACCGCGTGCAGCCGATCTGGCGCAAGGAAGCTGCCGTCACCGTCGTCATGGCGTCGGAAGGCTACCCGGACGAATATCGCAGCGGTCTCGAAATTTTTGGCGTCGACGATGCCGAGGCAACCGGTTGCACCGTCTATCACGCCGGCACACGGCTCAAGGATGGACGGTTGCTGACCTCCGGCGGGCGTGTGCTTGCCGTGACTGCCACCGCGCCCACCGTCGAGCAGGCGGCGAAACGCGCCTACAGCGGCGTGCAGCGCATCCGCTTTGCCGGCGCACAATATCGCCGCGACATCGGCGTGGCTTTGCCGCCGCGCACCCAAACCCGCCCATCCCGCAAACCGGCGAGCCGACCTCGCCCCACCCGCTAGATCAATGATGAAAGACGACGTAAAAACCACAAAGCCTGCTGAACCCTCCGGCGACGCCGCCAACGCCGAAAAACCCAAGATCGAGTTGAAGGACGAACTCGTCGAGACCGAGCATGTCGCCCACATCGCCGGCAGCGACGTCGCCTACAAAGCCACCGCCGGGCGCATCGTGCTCAAGGACGAGGAGGAGAAAGCCAAAGCCGCCATCTTCTTCATCGCCTACACGCGCAACGGCGTCGACGACTTGAGCCAGCGCCCGGTGATCTTTTCTTTCAACGGCGGCCCCGGCTCTTCCTCGGTGTGGATGCATCTGGGTTTGCTGGGGCCGCGCCGCGTGCTTGCGGGCGACGCCGGTCAGCCAGTTGCGCCGCCCTATCGCCTGACCGACAACGAGTACTCGCTGCTCGACCGCGCCGACATCGTCTTCATCGATCCGGTCAGCACCGGCTACAGCCGCCCTGCGCCCGGCGAGGACGCCAAGCAATTCCACGGGCTAGAGCAGGACATCGAGTCGGTCGGCGAGTTTATCCGCCTCTACGTCACGCGTTACAAACGCTGGTCGTCGCCCAAGTTCCTGATTGGCGAAAGCTATGGCACGACGCGCGCCGCCGGGCTGGCTGGTTACTTGCAGACCAAACACGGCATGTATCTCAACGGCTTGCTGCTGATCTCCAGCGTGCTCAACTTCCAGACGCTCGAATTCGAGAGCGGCAACGACCTGCCCTACATCCTCTTCCTGCCCACCTACACGGCGACCGCCTGGTGTCACGGGCGACTGGCGGCTGATCTTCAGGTTGATCTGCAAAAGGCAATTCAGGAAGCAGCTAAATTTGCCAGCAGCGACTATGCGCGGGCGCTCTTTTTGGGCAGCGCGCTGCCGCCCGACGAACATGCCGCAATTGTGCGCCAGGTAGCGCGTTACACCGGTTTGTCAGAATCGTATGTCGAATCGTCGAATCTGCGCATCGAAATTTTCCGTTTCTGCAAGCAACTGCTGCGCGACCAGCGGCGCACGGTGGGGCGGCTCGACAGCCGGTTCCTCGGCATCGACCGTGACGCCGCCGGCGAACGCAGCGAAACCGACCCCAGCTACACCGCGATCCAGGGCGCGTACTCCAGCGCCATGAACGCCTACGTGCGCGAGGAGCTTGGCTTTGAGAAAGATCTGCCCTACGCCGTGTTGACAGGGCTGTATGAAACGTGGGATTACAGCAAGCATCAAAACAAATATGTCGATGTTGGCGAGACGCTGCGTGCGGCGATGACGCAAAACCCGTTTCTGCACGTCTTCATCGCCAACGGCTATTACGACCTGGCGACGCCCTTTTTTGCCACCGAATATACAGTCAACCATCTGCATCTGGAGCCGGAGCTACGCGACCATGTGCGCATGGCGTACTACGCGGCGGGTCACATGATGTACGTACACATCGAGTCGCTGGCAAAGCTGCGGTCAGACATGGTCAGTTTCCTCGATAGCGTAACCGGACATAACAGAGAAGAGAACCATGAGTGAGCAGTACAAGCAAGCTGGCGTGGACATCGACGCTGGCGCGCACGCCGTGGCGCTGATGAAAGCCGCGGTGCAGGCGACCTACACGCCGGCGGTGTTGGCGGGCGTCGGCAGCTTTGGCGGCGTCTTTGCGCTCGAGAATTTGCCTGCGCAGCCGGTGCTGGTGGCTTCGATCGACGGCGTCGGCACCAAAGTCAAGTTAGCCGCCGAATTGGGGCGCTGGCGCAGCGTGGGGCACGATCTGGTCAACCATTGCGTCAACGACATTCTCGTGCAGAATGCGCGCCCGCTCTTTTTCCTCGATTACGTGGCGACGAGCAAGCTCGACCCAACGGCGGCGGCGGAAATCGTCACCGGCATGGCGGAAGCGTGCCAGGCGGTCGGCTGTGCGCTGCTCGGCGGCGAGACTGCGGAGATGCCGGGCGTTTACGCTGAGGGCGCGTTCGATGTGGCGGGCGCAATTGTCGGCGTTGCCAGTCGCGATATGCTGCTGCCCATGCCCGCAGCGATGACGCCGGGCGACGCCGTGATTGGGCTGGCGAGCAGCGGGCCGCACACCAACGGCTATTCGCTGATCCGCAAACTCGTCGCCGGGCGCGACCTGACCATGCGGCTGGCAGACGGTCAGAGCCTGGCGGATGCGCTGCTGGCGCCCCATCGCTGCTATTTGCCGCAGATCGAGGCGATCCAGCAGGCGGGGCATCTAATCAAGGGCATGGCGCACGTCACCGGCGGCGGGCTGCTCGACAACGTCCCACGCATCCTGCCCGACACGCTGGCGGCGCGCATCGTCGTGCGTAGCTGGCAGCGCCCACCGGTCTTCGAGCAACTGCTGGCGTGGGGCGATCTCGATGTGACCGAGGCGCACCGCGTCTTCAACATGGGCGTGGGCATGGCGCTGATCACGCCCAGTGACGCCGCCGAACCGATCCTCGATCTCCTGCCCGACGCCGTCGTCATCGGCCGCCTGGTGGAGCGGAAAGAGGGTGGGGCGGGAGTGCACTTGATCTTGTGAGATTAGGAGATTGGGAGATTGGAGATCGTTCGACCTCCCGAATCTCCAATCTCTCAATCTCTCAATCTCTCTACATCCAGAGGTGATTCTTGACCGCCAGACTTGTTGTTCTGATTTCCGGCAATGGGAGTAATCTGCAGGCATTGATCGACGCCATCCGCATGAAGGTGTTGGACGCCGAGATTGTCCTCGTTGTTTCCAACCGCAAGGACGCGTTCGGGCTGGTGCGCGCCGAGAAAGCCGGCATTCCGACGCACTATATGCCGCTCAAGCCGTACACCGCAGCGGGGCGCACGCGCGCCGATTATGACGCTGACCTGGCGCAGATCGTCGGTGAAGCTGCGCCCGATTGGGTTGTGCTTGCCGGGTGGATGCACATTCTGAGCAGCGCGTTTCTCGACCGCTTTCCCTATCGCGTCGTCAATCTGCATCCGGCGCTGCCGGGCAAATTCCCGGGCGCGCACGCCATCGAGGAGGCGTTTGCGGCGTTTCAGCACGGCGAGATCAAACAGACCGGCTGCATGGTGCATCTAGTCCCCGACGAAGCGGTCGACGCCGGGCCCGTGATCGGCGTGGCGGAAGTGCCGATCTACCGCACCGACACGCTGGAGACGCTCGCCAACCGCATGCACCAGGCTGAACACAAGCTGCTCGTGCAGTCGTTGCAGCGGTTGATCGTGGGCGATGAGGAGGTCAGCGACGATGATTATATGGATGAGGACGACGACGAAGAGGCGTTCGCATGAAATATATTGTGATCCTTGCCCTCCTCGCCTTGACCGCGCTCTACATCGTCGCCGGTATGTTTAGTTTTGTGATGAGCGTCTTCTGTTTCGACTCCGGGACAGAGTTTGCAAACTGGCAGTGCTTTCTCTCAATCAACAGCATCGTGATTGTTCCGGCCTTGATCGGTCTCATCGCTGGCGCAGTGCTGGCGTTTCGACGCCGATATTGGCTGGCAATCGCCGTCGCCGCTATCCCTGCCGTGCTTGGCGGTCTACTGTTTCTGGCGATGATCGTCTTCGGCCCGTAAGCGCGACTTCGGCGCAAAGACGCAGGGGAGCGGAACATTCGCAGAGAAACTGCATAAGCGCTCACATTCCCACTCCGCGAACCTCTGCGTCGTTGCGTCGGAACTGGAAACTGCATTGTCAGCCTCCTACATTGGCTTCTCGCGTTCACGATCCTTGAGTTGCCGGCGCAGGATGTTGCCCGACGCCGACCGCGGGATCTCCGCCACGAACTCGACCGCGCGAATTTTCTTGTGCGGCGCGACCTTTCCAGCGACGAAATCGATCAATTCGTCGGCGCTCACTTCGCCCTTGCGCACCACCAACGCTTTCGGAACCTCGCCCGCTTCCTGGTCGGGTGCGCCGATCACAGCCACATCGCCCACGGCGGAATGGCCGCGCAGCACCTCCTCCAGTTCCGCCGGCGCAACCTGGAAGCCCTTGTATTTGATCAACTCTTTGAGCCGGTCGACGATCCAGAAATAGCCGTCCTCGTCGCAGAAACCGATGTCGCCGGTGTGCAGCCAGCCGTCGCTGTCCACCATGGCGGCGGTTGCCTCCGGCTGGTTGAGATAGCCTTTCATGATCTGGGGGCCGCGCACCCAGAGTTCGCCATCCTGCCGGACGCCTAACGCCGCCTGCGTGTCGATGTCGACGATCTTGCATTCGGTGTTGGGAACAAGCACGCCAATGCTGCCGGGCTTGGGCTTGCCCGTTGGCTGGCGCGAGAGAAAGTGCGTCACCGGGCTGGCTTCAGTGAGACCGTAGCCCTGCGTCACGATCACGCCGAGCCGGTCGCGCACTGCGCCCTCCAATTCTGCGCTCAACGCCGCCGCGCCGGAGACAATCACACGCAGCGACGACAGATCGAATTTGGCGACCAGTGGATGTTTCGCCAGCCCGAAGATCAGCGGCGGCACCAGATGCGCATATGTGATCTTGTGCGTCTGCATCAAATTCAAAAACATCTCCATGTCGAAGCGCGGCATCGTGACCACCGTCGCGCCGCGGCGCAGCGCCCAGCTCATGATCACCGCCATGCCGAAGATGTGAAAGAAAGGCAGCAGCCCCAGCACCACGTCCTCCTGGCGCAGCTCAAGCCCAGGGTCAAATTCCATGTGTTCGCACTGCGTGATGTTGGCGACCAGGTTGTGGTGCGTCAGCATCACGCCCTTGAGCAGTCCACCGGCGCCGCTCGAATAGGGCAGCGCCACCACGTCGACGCGCGGATCGATGCGCACAGCGGGCGGGCGACCGTCGCTTTTGAGCAATTCCGCAAATGGCGTTGCCCCTTCAGCCTCGCCCAGCACAAAAATTTCCTTGATCTGTCCGCTCTCCGCTGCAGCTTTCTGCACCGATTCCAGAAACATCGGGAGCGTGAGCAGATAGCTTGCGCCGGAGTCGGTGAGCTGATGGGCGAGTTCTTGCGGGGTGTAGAGCGGGTTGATCGTGGTGACAATGCCGCCCAGCATGGCGACGGCGTGAAAGGCGACGGCATATTCCGGCAGGTTGGGCAGGTGGATGGCAAAGACGTCGCCTTTTTGGAAGCCGCGCTGCGCCAACCCCGCGGCCGCCAGTCGAATTGCGCCGGTCAACTGCCCGAAGGTCAACGTGCGACCGCTAGGGCCGTCGATCAGCGCGGGCTTGTCGGCATAGGCGGCGGCGTGGTCGAAGAGGAAACTGGTCAAAGGCTGGTTGGGAATCTCGACCGCCGGGAACGGGCTTTGGAAGATCATGTCGGCTCCTTTTTGACGCAACAATCGGTTGGACTGGGAAGGACGCCATGTTACCATGAGGGGCAAGAATACTCAAGGTGATGCAAGAGCGTGCGCTGCACGTTCCCACAGGAGAGGAAAGGAAACCATGCAAACACGAACGGCTGTGCTTCATCGCGTCGGCGCACCGATTGCCGTCGAAACGCTTGATCTCGCCGCGCCGCGCACCGGCGAGGTGTTGGTGCGCATCCACGCGGCTGGCGTCTGCCACAGCGACTGGCACCTGGTGAGCGGCGCTACGCAGCATCCGTTGCCCGCCGCGCTTGGCCACGAAGGCGCGGGTGAGGTGATTGCATTAGGTCCGGGCGTGACGCGGCTCAACGTGGGCGACCATGTCAGCCTCAACTGGGCGCCGGCGTGCGGGACGTGCTTTTACTGCCTGCACGACAGCCCCAACCTTTGCGACGCCTATCTCGACCCGATTTGGGCGGGCGTGATGCTCGATGGCGAAACCCGTTATGCACTGCGCGGACAGCCGGTCTACCACTACTGCGGGTTGGGTTGTTTCAGCGATTATGTCGTTGTGCCGGAGCAGAGCTGCGTGCGCCTCGACCCGCGCGTGCCGGCGGCGGTGGCGGCGTTGATCGGCTGCGCAGTGACGACGGGCGTCGGTGCGGTGCTCAACACGGCGCAGGTCAAGCCGGGCAGCAGCGTGGCGATCTTTGGCGCTGGCGGCGTGGGGATGAGCATGGTGTTGGGCGCAAAGCTGGCAGGCGCGGCGCGCATCATCGTTGTGGATCGCGCGCCCGCCAAGGCAGATCAGGCGCTACATCTCGGAGCGACGCATTTTGTGCCCGCAGGCGACGACGCCATCGGCGAAATTCGCGCGCTCACTAATGGGCGCGGCGCAGACTACAGCTTCGAGGCGGTGGGCTTGCCCGCAGTGCAGGAGGCGTGTCTGGCCGCGGCGCGACCGGGCGGCGTGATCGTGCTTGCTGGGCTTGCGCCGATGGGCAGCAGCACCAACCTGCCCGGCGCCGTGCTGACGCGGCAGGAGAAGACGGTCAAAGGCAGCTACTACGGCAGCGCGCATCCACAGCGCGATTTCCCGCTCTATGCGTCGCTCTATCTTGACGGGCTGCTCGATTTAGAAGGACTGATCACGCGCCGCTATCGGCTGGAGGAGATCAACGCTGCCTACGCCGAGATGCTGGCAGGGCAGGTCGTGCGCAGCGTGATTGAATTTGAGGCTTGAAGCGCAGCCAACATCCAGGCAACCCCGGTGCTGCCTGGATGTTGGCGTCTTCATCTGGAGAACGATAACGCAGCCAGTCATGCCTGACGCGTCAACACCTTGAACGCCAGATGGCGCCCGATCCCCTGGCCGAACGCCAGCGCAAACCACAGTGAGCCAATTGCATCCACCAGCCCGACCTGACGCAAGTCACCCACACACATCGGGCGTAGTCCCACGGCGCGGATCAACGCCTCGACCTTGTCCTGACCGGCGCCCGCCGGGCCGCAGTAGAACAAATCAGCCTGCAGATTGCCGAACACGGGATTCTCGAAATTTTCCCAGCCCAGGCTGTTGAAGGCGCGATAAACCTGCGCGGCGGGCGCGTGGGCGGCAAAATCCGCCGCGCTGTTCATCGCCCCACCGCCCATGCGGTTGGCGGCGTCGATGACGATTTTGCCGTTCAACGCGGCGGCGTGCGCCTGGATCGTTTCGCCCATTGCCTGCCCCGGAATGGCGAAGACGATCACCTCACCGAAGGTGATCGCATTCGCCACGGTTTCGACTGTGGCGTTCAATGCACGCGCCAGCGCCTGCGTCTCTGGGTTGTCTACGCTGCGCACGCCAAACATCACGTTATGCCTGGCTTGCGTCCACTTACGCGCCAGGGTGCTCCCGATGATTTTGGCGCCCAACACTGCAATGTTCATGATTTCGCTCCTTGTTGTTCTGGCGTGGTGTTTACCACAGATAACCGTCCTGGGGCGCAAGCAGCGGCGGCAGATCGCTCTCTCCCAACGTCGCTCGCACATCGCGCTCGATAATCCGGCACAATGCGGACAGCGGCACGTCGGTGATCTGGTTGGCGAAGGGATCTTCGTTCACTTCACCAGTGCGCTGCACGATGGCAAAGACGAACGCTATCACCAGCGAGATCGGAATCAGCCACAAGCCGACGCCCTCGCGCACCAGCGTCCCCACCAGCGAGAGCGGCGTCAGCAGGATGAAAATCCACACGAACAGCCGGGTAAAGTAGTCGTACTGGCGCGGGGCCGGCATCAGCTTGATGCGTTCGCAGATCGCCTGCTGATTCGCCAGCGCCGCCAGTTGACCCTCCAACTGAAAACTGTCGAAGCCTTGCAGCGTCCCGGCGACCATAGCCTCGTAGATGCGCCGCCCCTGCATCATCAACAGCGCGCTGGGCTTGTTGGACGCCTCGCTCAACGCGTCGACTTCAGCGGCATCCAGGTAGGGCGCCAGCGCGTCGACATCCATTTGCCCGCGCAACTGCATCCGCAGCGCGTTCACCCAGGCGATATGCCGATAGAGCATCGTGCGCTTGAAGGCAGCCGCTGCGTCAGCGTTGTATGGCGACGTGTGCGCGTGGGAGTCGGTGAAGGTGACGATCAGCCGCGCCAGCGTGCGGCTGGCGGCGGTGATGGCGGCCCACGCCTGACTCGCCTCACCCCACCGCCCGAACGCCATGTTGTTGCGGAACGCTAGAAAGAGCGCCAGCGCCGTGCCCAGAATCCCCAACAAGCCGAAGGGCGCAGCGACCAGGCTCCAGCCCAGCACGACGTAGGCGACATAGACCGCCGCCGACCAGAGCAGCGCCACAAGCAGTTGCGGCCAGACATAGACGCCGACCTTGCGTGGGTCGAAGTTGCGTTTCAGAATCACCGGTTCAACATCTCCACGACAAGCCTGGCGGCGTCGGCGCCGGAATTCTGCTGCTGCCCGGTGATCAGGTTGCCGTCGGCGATGGCGTAGGAGGAGAAGGGTGCAGCCACAGTGAAGTTGGTGTTGGGCAGCTTGCGCGCACTCTCTTCGATGCGATAGGGCTGAATTTTCATGCCCACGGCGCTGTCGGCGAAATCCTCCTCGGCGTCGGCGAAACCGGTCCACGTCTTGCCGGCCACCAGGAGTTCGCCGGTGCGCGTCCTGGCTTCGAGCAGCAGCGTCGT
Source organism: Chloroflexota bacterium (assembly GCA_016861025.1). Lineage (GTDB taxonomy): Bacteria > Chloroflexota > Anaerolineae > Caldilineales > Caldilineaceae > Caldilinea. Next base: position 95,464 of record BOKO01000004.1, on the reverse strand, counting down.
CGAGTGGCAGACCGCCGCAGCCGGTTTGCCCGCCTCGTAGAAAGAGACGAAAAGCCGCTTCAGTTCGGCGTTGCCCCGATAGGTGTACATCGGACCCTGCCCGCCCACGAGAAAGATGGCGTCGTACTCATCCAGCTGCACCTCGGTGAGCTTGCGGGTGTTCGCCAGCAGTTCCTTGAACCACGACTGCTGCATGTAGCCCAGCGAGATCACATCGTGCGCCGAATAGCCGCTGGCGTCGGTCGGGTCGGAGAAGCTGTCCATCTGCAAGGCGCCGCCGGCGGTCGACACCAGCTCGACTGCATAGCCTGCCTCCTGGAAAACGTGCAGCGGATGCGTCAGCTCGGCGACCCAAAAGCCGATGGGCCAGCCTGTCTGCCCGGAGACGGCGGGGCTGCTGGCGACCATCAGAATCTTGCCTTTGGCGGGCGCGCCGTGCGGATGAACGTAACGGTTGACAATAGTTGGGTTGGACATGGAAATGCTCCTTATTGCTTGGAAACGGCTGTAATTGGATGGTGTACAACTGAGCACTGGCAGTGCGTTGACAGTTGTTTTTACCGCACAATACAATATGATACAGTATAGTAATAAAATTATTCTGTGGAAAATCTTACCATCCCAGGGGGCGATGTATGGTGTATAATTGTCAACATGGACGAGATCGATGTAAGCACTGCGTTCTCGCGTGCGCCGGGGCGACCTCGCGAACCGCAGACTGATGAACGCATTCTCGACGCTGCGTTGCGGCTGATGGCGCAGCAGGGCTTCGTGCGCATGTCGATGGACATGGTCGCGACTGAAGCGGGCGTGACCAAGCCAACGATCTATCGCCGCTGGCCCTCGAAGATCGAGCTGGCGATGGCTGCGCTGGTGGCGTACTGCGATGTCACGCTGCCGACGGTCGTTGGCGACACGCGCACCGACTTGATTACGGAACTAGAGCACTTTCGCCATGCCATTCTGCGCCCCAACGGCATGTCGCTGCTGGGCACAGTGCTTGCCGAAGAGCATGAGACGCCGGAGTTGCTGGCGGCATTCCGCAAATATCTGGTGACGCCCCGACGCCAGCGGCTGACAGCAATTCTCGCCGCCGCGCAAACCCGTGGCGAACTGAGCGCCAACGCCGACATTGGGCTGGCGGTGAACATGCTGGTCGGCGCGCTGTACGCACAATACCTGGCGGCCACTCCCTTCACCGAAGACTGGTGTACACGCGTCGTCGACGCCGTGCTGGTATGCCTTGGGCATCGCACCAACGCCGACAAAGCTGGTTAGACGCCCATCAGTATGAAATATATCGACATAGGTTCGCCTGGCGGTCATGTATTTCGGCTGTTAGCATCCCGTTAATATGCTACACAACTTCCATACTTCCTCGGCCAATCGCCGGAATTTTGCTGCAAGATGATCATGCCGCCTTTGCCCGCCTGCTCCAGTACATGCCCGAACTGGCCTGGGAACATGGCTACCCGCTCGTCATGGCAGGCATGGCGGCGCTGGCAATTGGCATTCTGGTCATCCTGCGCCTGAAGAGGTGGATCTGACATGAACAAGCTGCTGCCGATCGATTACACGCTCTTTGAGAACACGACCCACTCTCCCTCCCTCATCGACCTGGTGGGCTACGCACGCGCCCAACAGGTGATCGACTTCTGCTTTATCGCCAACCCCTACTATCCGACGCCGCCGATGGTTGACGAGCTGATCCAGCATCTGCCACGGCTGATCAAGCATTACCCGTTGAGCAACCCGCAGGTCAGCGCCCGCCATCTGGCTGCCGTGCTGCACGTCGATCCGGCGCATCTGATCATCGGAAACGGCGCCACCGAGTTGATCACGGAACTGTGCCACCGGCTTGCGCCGAATCTCGGCGTGCCGATCCCGACGTTTGGCGAGTATATCGAAAAGATCGACGCCGACCGCCTGCGTCTCTATCCGCTGCAGGCGGCGGCAAATTATCAGCTTGACCTCGACGCCTATCTGGCGTGGCTGCGAACGGAGAGACTGCGCGCGGCGCTGGTGATCAACCCACATAATCCGACCGGGCAGCTCTTTACGCGCGCAGCGATGGAGGCGTTCCTTGCGACAACGGCTGATCTTGACCTGGTGATCGTGGATGAGTCCTTCATCGATTTTGCCGGAGAGGAGATCCCCTCGCTGCTGCCTGTGGCGGATCGTTGCCCCAACCTGGTGATCGTGCGCAGCATGAGCAAGCATTATGGGCCATGACCTTGCCATAGAACGGGCCGAGCACAGCAGCTAGGCCAGTGACCGGCGTGCGTGTGCGCACGGAGGCGATGGGCTGAGCGAGCCGTTTCTCGATCTTGCAAGGTGTGTTCATCATGGTTTCATCTTCCGAAGGGCAAAAAGTAAGCTAGATTTCAATTTGCTGATTTGAACAGTTCAGTTTATGATTGAACGGACCATTTTGTGATTTTTTTCACGAAAAGCACCTTCTTTGCACTGTCAATTAGTACACTGAGCCGGCTCAGCATTGGCTGGGCCTCTACCTGGAAGCGAGTCCACTTATGCAACTACGAGATCGACCACGCACGAGGTTTTCCAGACGAAGCTTTCTGAAATGGAGTGCGGCTGCGGGCGGGGCAACCGCTGCGCTGTCTGCCGCCGATTTCGCCTTTGTCCCGAAGAGTTCTACCAGTTTTGCGCAAGACACAGCGAGCGCCGAACGCATGGTGCGGACTTGCTGCCCGGCGCACAACTGTGGCGGGCGCTGTCCCATCAATGTATTTGTCAAGGATGACGTCATTGTTCGCCTGGAATCGGACGATCGGACGTACGATGAGCCGGACAATCCGCGGATTCTTGCCTGCGCACGTGGCAAGTCCTATCGCCGCCGGCTCTATCATCCCGACCGCCTGAAAACACCCATGAAGCGAGTGGGCGAGCGCGGTGAAGGCAAATTTGAGCCGATCTCATGGGAAGAGGCCATCGATCTGGCGGCAAGCGAGATCAAGCGTGTCAAGGAAACCTACGGCAACAGCGCGCTCTTCGTGCCCTATGGAACTGGCAGCTATCAGCAGATCAACGGCTCGCACATTGCGCAGCGCCTGTTCAATGTCTATGGCGGGCAATTGAACTATTACAACAACTACAGTTGGGCTCAAATTCAACGCGCCACGCCGACGGTCTATGGCACCCAGGTTACAGGGGGGCAACGCCAGGATTGGCTCAACGCCAAGTACATCATCATGTGGAGTTGGAACCCTGCCGAAATGATCGACGGCTCCAACAGCGCCTGGTTCATCAAGAAAGCCAGAGAGAACGGCGCCAAGGTTGTCGTGATCGACCCGCGCAAGTCGTTGTCAGCGGTGGCTTTGGCCGACGAATGGATTCCGATCCGGCCTGGCACAGACGCTGCGCTGATGTCTGCGATGGCCTACGTGATGATAACGGAGGACATCTACGACAAGGAGTTTGTCGCCACTCACTGCCTCGGCTTTGATGAGACGCAGATGCCGGAGGGGCTGGAAGGCGAAGAGAGCTACAAAGACTACATCCTAGGTGCTCGCGACGGTACACCCAAGACCCCGGAATGGGCCGAAGCAATCACGCGCGTTCCCCGCAGCAAGATCGTTCAGTTGGCGCGTGAGTACGCTATGATCAAGCCAGCCGTGCTCTATCAAGGGTATGGCATGCAGCGACGCGCCTATGGTGAGCAGCCGGTTCGCGCTGGGTGCGTGCTTGCCGCAATTACCGGCAACGTGGGCATCCCAGGTGGGTGGGCCAGCGGCATCGCTTTTCAGCCGACCGCCGGCCCGTACTGGACCGCTATGCCAGGCGGTTCCAACCCGATCAAGGCAAGCATCCCCTGTTTCCTTTGGTCGGAAGCAGTCCTACGTGGCACGGAAATGACTGCGGAGGATGGTGTGGTCGGCGTCGATCAGTTGGACAACAATATCAAACTGATGTACGCAGTCGCCACAAATTGCCTGGTCAATCAGCACGGCAACATCAATCGGTCGGCGGAAATTCTCAAGGACACCAGCAAGGTGGAGTTTTTGATTGTCCAAGACCATTTCCTGACTTCCACTGGCATGTTTGCAGACCTGTTGCTGCCCGCGTGTATGGGGTACGAGACCTACGGGCTTCAAGACGGGTGGAAGTATGGCGAGGAAGTCATCTACATGCCGAAGGTGGTGGAGCCTGCGTTTGAGTCCAAGAGCGACTATCGCATCTGCGCCGAAATCGCCGAGAAGCTGGGCGTCGGCGACGAGTTTACGGAAGGCCGCGATGAGCGGCAGTGGATCGAGTGGATCATCGAGAACGTGTATCGAACCGGGTGGATGCCCAATATCCCGACGATCGATGAGTTTGAGCGAAACAACATCGGCGTCTACAGTGTGCCGGTCACGAAACCGGCTATCACGTTTGCCGATTTCCGCGCCGACCCGAAGGCAAACCCGCTGTCCACGCCATCCGGTCTGATCGAAATCTTCTCGCCCGAGCTGTTCAATATGAACAAGCCTGACGAGATTCCGGCTGTGCCCAAATACATCCAGGAATGGGAAAGTCCTTTCGGCCCAGAGGCGGCGACATACCCGCTCCAGGCCGTAGGCCATCACTATCTGCATCGTGTGCATTCGACCCACGATAATGTCGACTGGCTCGACGAAGCATTTCCGCAAAGGGTTTTCATCAATCCGGTTGACGCCAAAGCGCGTGGAATCGGCGATGGCGACCTGGTGAAGGTCTACAATGACCGTGGTTCGATGGTGATTCCCTGTCGTTTGACCAACAAGATTATGCCCGGCGTCGTGGATATTCCCACAGGTGGGTGGTGGACGCCCGATGCGAACGGCGTTGATCGGCGTGGCGCGGTCAATACGCTTTCGTCTGAGCGCTGGTCTCCGCTTGCGTTCGGCAACGCACAGCACACCATCATGGTGCAAATCGAACGGCAGCAGGCTTGAGGGGGAACATAAACATCATGGCGAACAAACAGCTTGGTTTCTATATTGATCTGCGATACTGCTCTGGCTGCAAGGCATGTCAGATCGCTTGCCGAGACAAGAACAATACTAATCTCGGTGTTCTGTGGCGACGCGTCTATGAGATCGGTGGGGGCAGTTGGCATGAACAGGGTGATGCGCTCATCGACAATACGTTCAGTTACTTCGTCTCTTCAGCTTGTTCCCATTGCACCGAACCGGCCTGTGTTCCGGTCTGCCCAACTGGTGCGATTTCCAAACGCGCAGACGATGGCGTCGTGATCATCGACCGCACCAAGTGCATCGGCTGTCGCTACTGTGAGTGGGCGTGTCCTTACGGTGCGCCGCAGTTTGATGCTGCAAGCGGCACCATGTCGAAGTGCGACTTCTGTCAGGATTTTCTGGCCGAAGGCAAAGCGCCAGCGTGCGTGTCTGCCTGCCAAATGCGCGTGCTTCAGTACGGAGATATCGAGGAACTGCGCGCTCAATTCGGTTCAGCGGGTGCGATCTTCCCGTTCCCGGACCCGTCGATCACGCAGCCAAACACGACGTTTACACCCCATCGCGACAGCGTGCCATCAGACGATGTCAGTGCTCAGATTATGAATCCAGAGGAAGTGTAGCGATGAATACCAGTGAACTCTCTTTAGTGATCTTCACGATCGCGGCGCAGATGTCCGTGGGCGCATTCCTGGTGCTCGGCGGCGTTCATTTCTTTGCCACCCGCTATGCTGGCATCGCTGAAGCTGATAAACTCAGCGACCTGGCGTTGCTGACAATCGGACCGATCTTGATCTCGGGTTTGGTTGTCTCGTTCTTTCATCTGGGCAACCCATTGAACAGTTGGCGGGCTATTACGAACATAGCAACCTCCTGGCTGAGCCGGGAAATCCTGTTTGGTGTTCTTTTTGCCGGCTTTGGTTTTCTTTTTGCGCTGATTCAGTGGCGCAAGATCGGCTCACCGAGATTGCGCAATGTGGTTGCCTTGGTGGCAGCGGCGTTCGGCGTGGGACTGGTCATCTCGATGGCGATGGTCTATTACACGCTGCCGTCGGTGCCGGCTTGGAACAACTGGGCGACCCTGGCATCCTTCTTCTCAACAACCATTCTGCTGGGCGCGCTGGCAATCTCTGCTGCGTTTGTCGCCGGGTACGCCTATCTGCAACGACGGGGAGAGAGCGAGACCGAAAAGCAGCGCGAGATATTGGCGATCACGCTGCGCTGGATGGCGTTGATCTCTATTCTGGTGCTTGGCTTCCAATTCATTGTTCTGCCGCTTTACATGGGCTATCTGGCGGTCTCCGGTCCAACCGCCGAGAAAAGTGCAGAGATTTTGGTTGTCGAGCATGGTCTGCTGTTTGCCACGCGTCTGCTTCTGATCTTCCTGGGCGCCGGCGTCTTCAGCTTGTTCATCTATGTCGTGGCGCGCAGCACACAGAACCTCCGGTTGATGAGCACACTGACGGTCGTGGCGTTCGTGCTAGTTCTGGCAGGCGAACTAATCGGACGCTATCTTTTCTACGCTTCGTTTGCGCGGATTGGCCCGCTGTAATGGCCTTGCGCCGCCTGGGTGCAACAACAACTCTGTGGTTGTCCCAGGCGGCCTACTAGGATTGATGAGCAAAACCTCACCATGAACAACCTGGCAGCATCTGGTTCACAGGATGCTTTTGAAGTTGTCAGTGAAGAACTCCAGGTCTATAGCCTGGCCCTAAAGGTGCTGGCATCGGCTTTCTACCTGCCGCCCACAGAACGGTTTCTCACCACTCTTTCTGCACAAGGTCTACTGGCCGACTGGCCGCTTGCACCAGACGATCCCGACACAAAAACAGGTCTGCAATTGCTGCGCACACTATTTGACCGTGCGCAGCCAGCTGATCTTTTGCCAGCAGTGCGTGCGGATCACACGGCGCTGTTCATCGGGTTGATGCGGGTGGAGGCGCCGCCGTGGGAGTCAGTCTATCTCAGTCAGGATCACTTGCTCTTCGATCAGCAAACACTGCAAGTGCGAGAGTTCTACGCGCGATTTGGGCTGCAGATTCCGAAACTGGATCGCGAGCCGGATGACCATATCGGCTACGAATTGCTTTTTCTTGCTCATTTGATGGAGCAGGCGACTCAGGCGTTGGACGCCGGGGATGTGGAGAAGGCCGCGCACCTTGTGGCGGCAGCATACGAATTTTTTGCAGCGCATCCGCAGGAGTGGGCTGGCTTTTTCATTGAACGGTTGGCGCAATCTGCGCGTACCGACTACTATCGTGGGCTGGCCTATTTGCTGAAGGGCAGCATAAAAGCGCTGACGCCGCTGTTCGATGAGTACCTGGCGATTCTCGCCGAAATCCGAACATGAACCTTTTGAAACTGGCCTCGCATATTGAACAGTTTGTCGCCGCATCAGACGACATGTCCTTGCGCATCGAAGGCCAGCACTGTGTTCATTACTGGAACAAAGACAGCGCCTGCCAGTTGTGCGTCAGGATTTGTCCGACGCAGGCGCTTACTCTGACAGCCGGCGAAATTACGCTTGACGAGTCGGCCTGTGCGCAGTGTGGCGCCTGTCTGCCTGTCTGCCCAACCGGGGCGTTGGTTGGGTTTGACGACAGAGCGCGTCTGCTGCAATCGCTGAGCGAGTTTCCGTCTGCCTCTGCTGTGGATCTGGCATGCGGAGCGCCGCCGGTGGCGTTCTCCGATTCCACGGGTGATGTGACTCTGCAGATTCGCGGCTGTCTTGCTGGGCTGGGCCCCGCCGCCTACGCAGGGCTGGTCGCGCTTGGCGTTGAGCGCATTGGCGTTCATCTTGAAGGTTGCGCAGCATGCCCGATTGGTCAACTATGCAGCCGGGTTACGGCAATCATCGATGCTGTCCACGCCTTGATCGATCTGGATATTGTCGTCATGTTTGATCAGGATGGTGAACGAGCGCCCAAGCCGATGCATTCGACACGTGCAGCGCGTTACTCTCGACGAGCGTTGCTGCGCCGTTTTGCTGGTGGCGGCGCAACCGCATCGTCGTTGGTAACCGAACTGAATCCACCGCCAGTAGACGACAGAAGTCCGCCATTGGAGCGCCGTGCGCTCCTGCGCGCGCTGGAGCACATTCGCCCTGAGCAGAGAATATCAGCGCGTTTTTTTCCGGCGATGACCGCTTCTGCAGCATGTACTGCCTGCCGGGTGTGCGCCCGGGTGTGCCCGACCCAGGCGCTGTCGTTTGAGGGGGCGGAGGGCTGTTTCTCTTTGGCATTTACGCCAACGTCCTGTACTGAGTGCAAGCTGTGTCAGGAGCTTTGTGCTGTCGATGCTCTACATTTCGTTGAGTCGCTCGCCTACGATGACGCTGAGCGATTCGTGCTGCTGCAGGGAGCGCTCAAGTCATGTAAACGATGTCACACCGATTTCTCCGGTGAAGGCGAGCTCTGCCCCATATGCGCCTATCGTCGTCGCCATCCATCGGCGAGTGTGCTGCGTTTGCCCGATAACGCTACCTGACCGCCGAATCGTTGGATTGGCCCTTGTACAGTAGGTCTGAGTCAGGCAACGCCGCCACAGCAACGCCCCTATAATTGCCTGACGCTGGCGCAAGCTCAGCTGGGTGTATTTCATGTTCGGGGCATCAGCGACTGATCAAGCATGACTCTACTGAAAAAAGGTCCGAATCGTAGATTTCACATTTCAGGTGGGGTTCCCGTGCCGATATCTGTCATATTTGCATATGTCATCCCTGGTGCTGTGCCGTAGTGCCTTAGAAAATGGCGTGTCTGCCCTGTATGTTTGAGCTATGCGACCTTTTTTCAGGGAAGTCAAGCATTACCCGTCGAGCAACCCGCAGGTCAGCGCCCGCCATCTGGCTGCCGTGCTGCAGCTGCGGGTGATTGAGGATATGCGCCAGTTGAGCGCCGGGCTTGCCCAGATCGACGGCATCACGGTCTACCCGACCGGCGCCAACTTCGTCTGTTTTCGCATCGACACGGGCATAACTGCACGCGACTTACAGCGCCGCTTGCTGGTCGAGCATGGCATGTATGTGCGCGACTGTTCCAACAAGGTGGGGATGGATCGCTTTCACATCCGCATACGCCAACTGCGTAGCCCCTCTGCCGGTCGCAAAGATCGAATGAACTACAAAACTTTCCTTGTCAGCCGGTATGGAGGCCCCGAAGAATTACAACTTGTCGAGCGCCATCTGCGCGCACCGGCCCAGGACGAGGCGCGCATCCGCGTGCTCGCTGCAACGGTCTCGCGCCCGGATGTGAGCGTGCGTCGCGGCGAGGCGCTCTACAGCGGCACATTCCTGGGGCAGAAGTTGCCCTTCACACCCGGCTACGCGATCATCGGCGAAGTGGAGGCTGTGGGCGAGCGCGTGCACCATGTAGCCGTAGGCGCTCGCGTCGGCGTGCTGACCGTGGTCGGCGGCTACACGGAAGTGCTCTACCGGCGCGCCGACCGCCTGATCCCGGTTCCTGCCACTCTCGATCCGTCGGAAGCCGCGCCCATCATCCTGAACTACATCGTCGCCTACCAGACGATGCACCGTGTGGCGAAGGCGCGCGCAGGCGAAACCGCGCTGATCATCGGCGCCAGCGGCGGGATCGGCACGGCGTTGCTTCAGCTGGGCGCACTGGCCGGGCTGAAGTTCTATGCCATCGCCTCGGTCAGCCAGGACCTGCGGCTGCGAGCCGCATCTCGATAACACTCGGATCATTCACATGCAGAAAGGAAAAGCGATGAGTATCGCAACAATGCCGTCTACAATCGTGGTCGCGCCCGTCCAGCAGGCTGAGCGCATTCAAATCGTCGACATCCTGCGCGGCTTTGCGCTCTTTGGCATCCTACTGGTCAACATGGCGATCTTCAGTCATCCATTCCAAACGGTTCTGTTCCCGGCTGATCCGGAGATGCCCTGGCACGACTGGGCGGCGACATGGCTGATCCATTTTCTGGCGGAGGGCAAGTTCTACGCCCTGTTCTCGCTGCTTTTTGGATTGGGCATGATCCTGCTGATGGAGCGCATCGAGGCGCGCGGGCGGAAGTTCGCGCCCTTCTACATGCGGCGGCTGTTGGCGCTGCTGTTAATCGGCATCGTCCACGCCTTCTTGATCTGGCCTGGCGACATCCTGATTATCTATGCGCTGCTAGGCTTCCCGCTGCTGCTCTTTCGCAAAGCAAAGCCGCGCACGCTGCTGATCTGGGCGGTGATCCTGATTGCGCTGCCGCTGCTGTTCTACGTAGCCGCCACCGGGCTGGTTGCTATCGGCAGCACGACGCCGGAAGGCGCCCAGCAGATTCAGCAGGGCTTTGACCAGGCCGGCGAGAACTTTCGCGCCGAACTGGAGCGCGCCAGCCAGGTTTACCCAACCGGCAACTTTATCGAGATCACCAACCAGCGCATCGCCGACTACCTGAGCATGGGGTTGACCTCGATCTTTGCGCTTGGCTTCAACATCCTGGCAATGTTTCTGGTCGGCGCCTGGTTTGGCAAGCGGCGCATCTTCAACGATCTGGCGGCGCACCGTCCGTTCTTCCGCAGGCTTCTGGTGTGGGGGCTAATCATCGGCCTGACGGGCAATGCGATTTATGCGACGCTGATCATGGGCGTTCCGCGCTACGATCTCTCGGTCGAGCTGCTGATCGCCACGGTTGGGCAGAGCATCGGCGCGCCGCTGCTGATGCTGGCGTATGTCTCGGCGATCTGCCTGTTGGCGCTGCGTCCGGCGTGGGGACGGCGGCTCCAGGTGCTGGCGCCGGTGGGGCAGATGGCGCTGACCAACTACCTGCTGCAATCGATCATCAGCACGACGATTTTCTATGGCTACGGTCTGGCGCTCTTTGGTCAGGTCGGCGCGGCGTGGGGGATTGTGCTGTCGGTTGCGATCTACTCGCTGCTCATCCCGTTCAGCCACTGGTGGATGCGCCGCTTCCTCTACGGCCCGGCGGAGTGGCTGTGGCGGTCGATGACGTATTGGAAGGTGCAGCCGATCCGGCGCGCATAACCCTTCGATAGTGAACATAGTACTGACGCACAGTACTGTCCGCCCCGCAATGGCTCCACGCCCGAGCTGAAGACGGTGGCAGCCGAACAAGGGATTCTGCTGGCGGAGACTCCAGACTTGTTGCGTGAAAAGCCAACATGGCAGTAAAACTTGCATTGAAATATCAGATGTATGATCTGCGCTGGATTGGTCGATCTGCCTGATCTGGCGTACAATCGGCGCATGTTTGTCGATAAACCGCAGGTTGCACCGCCAACCGATTCGGTGATTCCACCCACACCGCCCACCGCTTCTCTCCGTTCACGCTGGCTGCGCTGGCTGCTGACCGTGCTACTGGCGGCAGCGGCGATCACAGCCGTCTTTTATGATGCGTTTGTCAACGGCGACGGTCTTCCCTATCTCTATCAGCGCGTCCAGACCTTTGTCACCATTTTTCTCGGCATCTTCATCGAAGCCGCACCGTTTCTGATCGCCGGCTCGATTGTCTCCGGGCTGATTGCGGTCTTTGTCGATCAGTCCGCCATCGACCGCTATCTGCCCAAGGCGGCGTTGCCGGCGGCGCTGGCGGGCGGCGCGATGGGGATGGTCTTCCCGGTGTGCGAGTGCGGCGTGGTGCCGGTGGTGCGCAGGCTCTATGAAAAGGGGCTGCCGCTCTCGATCGGCATCGCCTTTCTGCTGGCGGCGCCGGTGATCAACCCGATCGTGATTCTGAGCACCTACAGCGCGTTTGGCTGGGGGTCAGTTTTTGTGGGACGCATCGTCTTCAGCTTTTTGATCGCGGTGGTGGTCGGGATGCTCTTCAGCCGCGCCCGCCCCGAAGAGGTGCTGCTGCCGGCGGTCTGTCAGGCGCATCACGACGCCTGCTGTGCGGTGCACGACCACAGCCATCACCTGCCCAGCGCGCCGTTGGGACAGCGCTTCACGCAGGCGTTCAACCTGGCGGGCGACGATTTCTTCGACATGGCGCGCTACCTGATCGTCGGGTCGATGCTGGCGGCGGGGATGCAGACGCTCGTGCCGCAGAGCGCACTCCTGGCGGTCGGGCAGGGGCCGGTGCTGTCGGTGATCGTGATGCAGGCGCTGGCGTTCATTCTGTCGGTCTGCTCGACGGTCGATGCGTTCCTGGCGTTGGCGTTTGCGGGGACCTTCACGACCGGCGCCGTGGTGGCTTTCCTGGTGTTTGGACCGATGGTGGACATTAAAAGCTCGTTGATGTTCCTGAGCATCTTCCAGCGCCGCGTGGTGGCATATCTGATCGTGCTGCCGCTGATGCTGTCGCTGTTGATGGGGGTGTGGTGGAACTTGAATCTGGGCTGGTGAGTGAGGTGAACGCATGGAGTTGATGCAACGACCGCGTTTCCAGAATGCGATCAAGGCGTTGGTGCTGCTCAGCCTGGCGCTCTTTCTCTATACGCGGCTTGCCAGCGGAACGCTGTTTTTTTACATTAACCAGCGGTTCATGGTCTACACGGTTTTTGCCATCGTTGGGCTGGTGTTGGTCGCTATCAGCTACCGCCCGCGTCCACGCAACGCGGCGGCGGGCGAGGAGCCGCACAGCCACCACACGCTCGGCTGTATCGGCTTGATCATCGTGCTGCTGCCAGTGGTGCTGGGCGTGCTGGTGCCGCCGCAGCCGCTGGGCGCCGCGGCCATGGGCAACCGTGAGCTAAACATCACGTCGCAGACGCGCTCCGTCCTGCCCGCCGCAGTGCGCGCCGCCGCGCAAAAGGACGCCGCCGACCGCACGCTGCTCGACTGGCTGCACGCCTTCACCGCCTCGCCCGACCCAGCGCGCGACTATGCGGGGCAGCCGGTGGATGTGATCGGCTTCATCTACCATGACGACCGGCTGGCGGAGAACGAGGTGCTGGTCAATCGCTTCGTCGTCAGTTGCTGTGTCGCCGACGCCAGCGCGGTGTCAATGGTCGTGCGGTCACCCGATGCGGCGGCGCTGCCCAACGACACGTGGGTGCAGGTGCAGGGCGTCCTGCAGCCGGGCGAGTGGAACGGCAAGTCGCTGCCGGTGATCGTCGCCGACCGCGTCATCCTGACCGACCTGCCCAACCAGCCGTATTTGTATCCGTGAAAACGTGGTGCGTATTGCGTATTTCGTGCTACGTGTTGCGTGATGCGTAGATCATTCCGCCAACGAAACACGTAACACGCACCACGTAGCACGCACCAATCTCTTCAACATCGTGTCCGATTCTGTGAATCCTGCTCGCCGCTTGAGTGCTTTCGATCTGACTGTGATTGGCGTGCTGCTAGGCGCGGCGGCGCTGTTGGGCGTGCTGATCTGGCGCGGCGATCAGGTAGGCTTGCAGGTCGTAGCGATGACGCCAGCCGACGGCAGCGCCAGCGTATCGACGCGCAGCCAGCTCACCGTGAGCTTTGACCAGCCGCTTGATGCAGGCAGCGCCGTTCGTTTCACCCTCGACCCGCCCGTGGATGGCCAAGTGCAGATTATCGGCGACCGGGCGACTTTCATCCCGCAGGCGCTGCAAGCCGATACAGCCTACACGGTGCGGCTGGAAGCCGGTGTGCGCGGGGCAAACGGGCGCACGCTTGCTGAGGCGCGCGTCTGGCGCTTCACCACGGGGCGGACGCAGGCGATCTTCACTCGCTCCAGTGAGGGACGCGAGCAGTTGTTCGTGGCGCCGATCCCGTCGGAAACGGTCGCGCCGGGCGAGCTGCCCACGCCGACGCCGTTGATGCAATCGCAGCAGGGCAGCGTGTGGGACTACGCAGTTTCGCCCGTCGATGGGCGCATCGTCTTTTCGGCGTTGACGGAGACGGGGTCGAGCAATCTGTGGATCGTTGCGCCCGGAGGTGAGCCGCAATTGCTGCTCGACTGCGGCGTCGATTTTTGCAGCAGCCCTTCCTGGTCGCACGACGGCGAACTGCTGATCTTTGCGCGGCGCAACGCCAGCGAATTTGGCGCCGCCGCCGTCAACCCACCGCGGCTTTCGATCATGCATGTCGCCAGCGGTGAACTTGCGCCGGTCTTTGCCGACAGCCAGAAGCTCGGCTTCGAGGCGCGCTGGTCATCCGACAACCGCTGGATCACCTATCTCTCGCCCGACTTCATCGGCATCGGCGTCTACAACCTGGAGAGCGGCGAGGAGCGCTTCTACCCGACGCAGGCGGGCGAATCTGCGCCCTGGCAGCCGGGGCAGACGCGCTTCGTGATGAACGAGCAGCGCATCCTCGGCGAACGCAGCGCCATTCACCTCTTTCTGGTCGACCCGATCGCCGACACGCGCGTCAACCTGAGCGGCGAACAGGCGATGGTCGAGGACGGCGCGGCGGTGTGGTCGCCCGACGGCGAGTGGATCGCCTTCCGCCGCAACATCACCGAAGGGCCGGACGCCACGCTCACCAAGCAGCTCTGGCTGATGCGCGCCGACGGCAGCGACGCCCGCCCCTTGACCACGGATGCCGAGATCGACCACGGGCCGCCATCCTGGTCGCCCGATGGGCGAAGCCTGATCTTTCACAAGTTCCCGCTCAAGGGGCCGGACATTGTGATCTCGGTGTGGACGCTCGACGTCGAAACCGGCGAACAGCAACAGATCGCATCGCCGGGTCAGCGCCCACAGTGGCTGCCATAGGCGTGGTGCGTGTTGCGTGTTGGCGCTGACCACGCAATCCGTTGTTTCCACGAATCCGCTGTAGTGTTGCGTGACCCCACACTACAACAGATTCGTGGAAACAGCGGATTTGCCCTATCGCCAGAATCGTGTCGTCCGACATGGATTGACTTTTCGCTCATCACTGCTGGCGAGAGCAGAAAGTGCAAAGCTAGTGACGCAACACGAAACACGCAACACTCATTGCGAAATCACTATATTCAGAAAGGAATTTTTCATGACCCACAAAATTGTTCTTATCGGCGCGGGCAGCGCCAACTTTGGGCTGGGCGTGATGGGCGATTTGCTCAAGAGCCAGGTCTTCGCCAGCAGCACGATCTGTCTGCACGACATCAACGCCGAGGCGCTGGCGCGCACGGAGGCGTTCGGGCGGCGTCACATCGAGGCGCACAACCTGCCCTTCACACTCGAAGCGACCACCGACCGCGCCACTGCGCTGCAGGGCGCCGACTTCTGCATCATCTCCATCGAGGTGGGCAATCGCTTTGAGCTGTGGGAGCAGGACTGGCATATCCCGCAGCAGTACGGCATCCGCCAGGTCTACGGCGAGAATGGCGGGCCCGGCGGGCTGTTTCATGCGCTGCGCATCATCCCGCCGATCCTCGACATCTGCGGCGACATCATGGCGATCTGTCCCGACGCGTGGGTGCTCAACTTCAGCAACCCGATGAGCCGCATCTGTACGACGGTGCAGCGCCAATTTCCTGACCTCAAGCTCGTCGGCATCTGTCATGAAGTGGCGTCGCTGCCCGCGCACCTGCCGAACATTCTCGAAACGCCGCTGGAGAACCTGCGCTTTCAGGCGGGTGGCTTGAACCACTTTAGCGTGCTGCTCAACATCCACTACCGCGACACCGGCGCCGACGCCTACCCCGATGTGCGCGCCAAAGCGCCGGCCTACTTCGAGCAGATCACGAATGTGCTGGGCTGGGCGCTGCCGAGCATGCCGCCGGAGCATGTCGCCACCGTCGGTCATCGCCCGTGGGCGGAGCGTGGGCTGTTCAAGGTGATCCTGGAACGCTTTGGCTATCTGCCGATCACGGTCGATTCGCATTTTGGCGAGTACATCCAGTGGGCGTGGGAGGCGGCGGACAGCCAGGGCATCCTCGATTTTTTCCGCACCTACAAAATCTGGGTGGCAAAGAAGGTGTCGGAGGAGACGCTCATGCGCGGTTCCGGCGATGACTGGGTGACTTCGCAGGTGCTGGAGAGCATCGCCGCCAACCGCCCGACCGAGGTGCTGGCGCTCAACCTGCCCAACGACGGCTTGATCGATGACCTGCCCGCCGACATCGTCGTGGAGGTTCCGGCGCTGGTCGATGGCAACGGCGTCCATGGCGTGGCGTTGGGGCGCTTCCCGCGCGGGATCGCTGGTCTGCTGCGCAATCAGGTCGCCGTACACGATCTGACCGCCGAAGCTGTGCTCACCAAATCAAAGGCGGCGGCGCTGCAGGCGCTGCTCGTCGACCCGGTCGTGCACAGCGTGCGCGCGGCCGAGCAGACGTTGGAGATGATGCTGCGCGTGCAGCAGCGTTGGCTCAATTATCTGGAATAGGCGGGGTATTGTCTTGCTGAGCCGCCTGATCGGGTTGTTTACGCGTCGTTCTTCGTCGCCCTTACCTTTGCACGACGAAATCGAACGCAATCTGTTGTCGCCCCTCTGCATCAAGGCCAAGGTAGGGAACGAGCAAGTCTGGGGCGGCGCGCACATCGCGCGAAGTCTCGCTGCCGGCAAAATACATTTGCGTCGTCAGCAGCTCGCGGCCATCGGCGGCGAAGACCTTGACATGGATGTGCGGCGGTCGCCCTGGATAGACGCCCGGTTCGATGGTCTCAATGGCGTACGCGCCGTTTTCATCAGTGACGACATAGCCGCGCAGGGTGTAGCCTATGTTGTCGTAGACGCCGCTGGCATCAGCCTGCCAGAAATCGACTTTGGCGCCCGCCAGCGGCGTGCACGTCTCGTCGAAAACGCGCCCGGTGATGTAGATCGGCGTCCCGGCCATTCCCGGCTCGATCAAGCTGGCGCGTTCAGGTGCGCCGGGTGAGTAGTACGGACCTTCCATGTTGCGCGACGTCAGCACGCCCGTGCAGGTTGTGGATATCTCTGCGGTCGTCTCCGCGGCGGTGGGCGCCGGCAACGCTATCGGCGTTGGCGCAGCAATCGGCGTACAGCCCACCAACCACAAACTCAACACTGCAATTGTGATCACGGTCTCTCTCATGTGGTTCTCCTTATCGAATCAACAACGGTGTGGCGGCGCTCCAAACTCAATTTTTTTCCGCACGACGATGTATAGCGCTTTACAGTGCTGCATTATCGAAACGCATCCATGTGCGCCGGGCGTTGGATCGTGCGCGCCGGCGCCGTCGGCGCCGGCGGCGGTGTGTAGCCGCGGATAACGATCACCGGGCGGCCCTCGTCGCTCTGTCCCATCAGCAGGCTGGCGGCGGCGGCGAGTTCGTCGACGATGCACTCTTCGCTTGAAACCAGTTCGTAGCCAAAGAGATCGTGCAGCCCGCGCTGATCCCAGATCGGCGCAATGCCGGCGCAGCCGATCGCCGCGCCCACCGTGCCGATGCGCCAGGCGCGCCCGTGGCTGTCGTTGATGATCACAGCCGGCGCCACACCGGTGAGCTCCGCCAGCCGGCTGCGGATCGCTTCAGCGCTGGCATCGGCGTCGGCGGGCAGCAGGGCCAGATATTCGCTATCTGGTTCTGGCTGGATGTTGCTGCGGTCAACGCCGGCGTTGGCGCAGACCCAGCCGCCGCGCTGCTCGACCACCAGCAACCCACGGCGCACACGCAGCACCTCGTTGCTGTCGTCGAGCACAACCTGGATCACTCGTGGGTCTTTGCCGACGATTGCGGCGATCTCCTGCGCCTGCGCCGTGGCCTCAATATCCGCCAGCCGCACCAATCGCCCTTCTGCCTTGCTGACGATCTTTTGAGCGATCACGATGATGTCGCCGGGCTGCAGCGCCTCGCCCATCGCCGTCAGCCGCTCGACAATCAGTGCAGCGAGCTCATCGCCTGGCCGAATCGGCGGCAGCCCCGTCACCGCAAACAAACACATCGAAGTCATGACATCCTCAATCTTGAAGAATAGAACGCGAATCAAGCGGATTGGGCGGATCAGCGCGGATTCAAATCCGCATTCCTCTGCTCAATCCGCTCCATCCGCGTTCTATTGCGTTTTGGCAAGCCACATCAGAATCGCCTCCATCACACCACCGCCAATCGCCAGCGATTTGTCGGAGACGGTGAAGCAGTAGGCGACATCGGCGCGCGGATCGAGGTCGCCGATCTTCATGCCTGCCGTCACGGTCACGGTCGGATGAATCAGCCCACGCAGCACGCCGACAAAGGGCGCAACAATCGGATGCTCGCCACCCATCGCATCGCGCACGACAGCCAGTTCAGCGCCTTCGACGATGCGCTCGCCGATAGCGCACCGTCCGATCACGTGACCTGCGACCGGCGCGCGCAACACGCGTGAGGCGCGGCGTCCGATGCCCGGCAATTCGCCTGGCTCGCCCGTGTCCGGCGCGGCGCTGCCCTGCCAGATCACGCGTCCCAGGTTGTGCCCGCGGTCGGTCTCGATTACGGCGTGACAATCGACGCCGGCGGTGAAGCCGGGACCCAGCGCCACCACCAGCGCGGCGTCATCTTTATGCGTGCCGGTGTTGCGCTTCGCCATGATCGCATCGACGACGACCGACGGCTGCCAGCGACGCAGCGTTTCTCCCGCTGGATCGACGACGACGGCGATCTCGTTGTTCGCAGCTACGGTTGCAGCTTCCTCAATCGAACAGCGCCGCCCGGTGACTTCCTCAACTGTGCAGACGCCGTCGAAGATCGCCTGCGCAAACGAAACGGTGCGGCGCACCGCCAGCGGATGGTTGATCTCGGTCATCACGATTGGGAAACCGATGCGGTGCAGCCGCAGTGCAACGCCGCTTGCCAGGTCACCGGCGCCACGGATGACGACGAGTGGGAAATCTGCTCTCATAGCCTCGATTGTACACTATCCGTGTGCGTTGGCAGGCACAAAGCGGTAACCCCGCCCACGATCATTTTCGATCGCGCCAATCGAAGGCTGCATCGCCTCAAGTTGCAAGCGCAGCCGGCGGATAGCCTCCTGCACGCGGCGGTTGGAGGCGTCGGGGCGCTTCCACACATCCGCCAGCAGTTGCTCGGTGGAGATCACTTCGTTGGGATGGGTCTTGAAGTAGCGCAACAACGCCGCTTCGGTTTTGCTGAACTGGTCGAGCAGAGCGTCGGGCAGTGCAGCTGGCTGTGGCTGCGGCGGAATAGCCGGGGCAGTTTGCAGGCGTCGCGCCAGATATTCGGCAAAGAGCGGGGTGAACAGCTCGTAGCCGCTGGTCTGGCCGCGTGCACAGCAGATCACCATCGCCTGGTTGATCAACCAGTTGAGTGCAGCGCTGTCCTCCATCTGCACGCTGGCAATTGGCAGGCTGCCAGAGATCAATATCCGAATGAGTTTGTCGATGTTTTCGCTGCGTATGCGTGCAGGCGGGCGCTGTAAGCGCCGATAATTGGTCTCGAAGACGAGCCGGCCATGCTCAGCCAGCCGCAGCCGCAGCAACGGAAGATGCGCTGCGCTCAACGTTGCGCCGCCCACGATCATCTCGCGCACTTCGAGCAGGATGTCGCCTAGCCGCCGCAGCAGAAACGGATGCATCCCCGTCAGCTCGCCGAGCTCGTCCACCAGCGACTCTACGCCGGGAAATTCCGCTGCATAGGAGAGCACCCACGACCGCGCCGCCGGCGGGTCGAGCAAGCCGAGGAAGAGCTGCGTCATCACGTTGAAGAGCGGCGACGCCGCCAGATCGCGGTCGAGATCGTGCAATGGCTGCTCGGTGGCGACGACCAGCGCCATCTCCAGCGTGAGCGGGCGCAGCTCATCCACGGTGTCACGGCGCAGCCATTGCTCCTCGAAGACGCGGTCAAAGTTGTCCATCAACAGCACCAGCCGGATCTCCTGCTCGCGCAGCGCACGCGCCACGCGCCAGATGCGCCGGCTGGCGGCGACCTCGGCGTCGATCGTTTGCCAGTCGAGCGCAACGCCGGCGCCGCGCACCTGTTGCTGCACCTGCCGATAGACCCAGCCGATCAGGTCGGCGCGCGCGTCCTGCCAGTCACAGTCGACCCAAACCACGACCACCTGTGCGCCATCCTCGAACGCCGCCGGTCGCTGCCGCGCAAACGCATCGCCCATCAATGGCCCATCTTCGGAAGCCAGGTAATGCAGGAACTGGCTCTTACCGATTAACTTGGGCCCGACCAGCGAGAAGCTCTGCGGTTGTGGCGCCAGCAGCCCGCGTGTGATCTCAAACAGAATGCGTTCGCGGCCAAAAAAGCGATTCCGGTCTGATTCCATCGTGCGTACTCCTTCCGAGTTGCGATGGGCGAGTTGCGAGGGGCGACACCCCATGCCCAATTACCCTGCAACCCTAATCACCCAAAACCCCACACCCTCAACACCCTACAACCCTATCACCCAAGACCCCACAACTTCATTCGCCCCAACCCCTCACCCATTCACCGCCAACCACTGTTGAAACAACAGGCTGGCAAAACGCCAGCGGTCGACGGCGGGCTGCGTCAGAATATCCTGTTCGGTGAGGGTGCGCAGGCTGGTGCGCAGGCTATCGGGCGCCACGCCGGGGAGCGCGGCGCGCAGCTTTGCCCAACTGACCTCGCCATCTTCCGCGTCGTGCGCCAGCCGCGCCAGCGTCGCCGCCACGTGGTTGCTGATGCCGCGCAGCATCTCGGTCATGTGGGCGAAGGTGTGATCCTGCGGCTGCATGAACTCCTGGCGCACCTGCTCGACATCTTCAGGCAGGACTTGCTGGCGTCCCTGATGCGCCATGTGCATCACCAGATTGTGGCAGAACGCCTGGATCAAAAATGGGCTGCCGCCGGTCAACACGGCGACGCGCTCCACGATCTCCGGCGTATAGTCCAGGTGGGTGCGCATGGGCCACTCGATTAACCGGCGCACATCCTCGCCTTCGAGCGGGCGCAGGTGGATGCGCTGCCCTACATCCATCAACCGCCACGAGGGATCGTTGGGCGTTTGCTGGAGGTGCTGCACCAGCGTGTCGCAGGTCTGTTGCTGCATCACGACCACGTAGCCGATGCCCAGACGCTGCGTCGTGTGCATCATGCCGCGCCAGCGATCGAAGAACGCGCCATCCAACTCATGCTGTAGATAGGCGTCGGTCAACCGGCTGAACTCGTCCATCAGCAGCACGAGCTTGCCGCCGCCCAACGCCTCCTGAACCGTATGTAGATATTCGATCAGCCGGCGCGCCGGCTCGTCGTCGAACAGGCTGGGGAGCGGCGCGCCGACATCGCCCAACAGCCCCTCGCTGCTGAGCGACGAGTAGACGATGCTGGCGACCTGGTAAAAGACATTTGTCTGCGCCGGATGCCCCATCAACTGAAAGTCGACAAAGACGGGCACAAAACGGCGCGCCGGCAGATAATGCTCCTTGAGGTGCAGCAGCAGCGAAGTTTTGCCGACGCGTTTTTGCCCGATCAGCCAGACGCCCGGCTGCTGCGTGCGCAGACAATCGACGATCCGCTCGCGTTCCTGGGCGCGACCAAAGAACATGGCGTCCTGATGCACCGGCAGCCGCGAGTAGGGGTTGAAGAGCGAACCGCCCGCCATCTCCTGCCACTCCGCCTGCTCCGACGGCGGCAACTGCAACGACTGCACATCGGTCACGGTGAAATCGGGCAGCGTGCGCAGCGCTTCGACGACTTCGGCGACGGTCGACTCCTGATCGGCGTGCAGGTCGAACTGAATGCGCGCCGAGCCGTGGCGCGCCTGGGCGTGAAGCTGGTGCAGCGTCACGCGCGGCTGACGTGCATAGATTTCCGCCATGACCGCGCCGAGCAGCCCTTCGTCGTCGAGCGCGCGCACGTCGATGCGCGCCACCGTCGCCATGCTCGGACGCAGCCGCCACTTCAGCGGCGTCAGGTCGCCGTGATTGGCGATGTGTGGACAGCCTTCGACATGCACGGTCATGTTGACCGCTTCACCGTGCCGCCGATAGACGCGCCCGACAATGGCGGCGCCGGGCTTGGGGCGACAGCACTGCGCCAGATGGAGCTGATGCGCACGCAGCCGCAAAGTGCGCGGCGCCTCGACAAGCCGCAAAATCTCTTTCTCAAAAAGTCGGTGCAGGATACGGTCGACCGGATATTGACCGGCGGCGATGGCGGTGAGCAGGTCGTCGCGCGTGGCGAACGCTTCACGGCGGATGGCGGCTTGCAGCGCCTGTTCGACCTTCTCCGGCGGCAGATTGAAACCGTAGTGCTGCTCCAGCGTCTTGAGCCGCTCATCGATCAGCTTCTGGCCGTGATGCGCGCCCGGCCCCTGCCGCTTCAGATAGCGTTCGATGGCGCTGCGGGCGCGGCTGGTGTGCGCTGCCAACAGCCAGCGGCGATTGGGGCCGGGCGCCTTCGGATCATGTTCCAGTTCGATGATGTCGAGATGGCGCAGCACATGCGACGGCTCGACCTGGCGACCGTTGACCGTGAAGCTTCGGCATTGTTCCGCCAGCTCGGAATGCACGTAATAGGCAAAATCGATGACGGTGCTGCCACGATCAAAACCGAACAACTGTCCCTGCGGGCTGAAAACAAAGAGTCGCTCTGGCAACGCGCCCGCCGCAGCGCTGGCGATCTGCTCAACGCCCACAGCGCGGTTGCTCCACCACGCGCCAGGGACCGACTCTTCCGCACATCCGCGCAAATACACAGACGCAATGCCCCACATGTTGATCTCATATTGCGCATTCGTGGTGATCACGAAGTTGACGCGCGTTTTGCCGGCAGGCAACTGTGCAACAACGGCGGTGTGCAGCGCACGATAGCCGCTGACGCGGGGCGCGTTCAGTGTGTCGGTCAGTGCACCTTCGATCGGCGTCCACAGCTTGTGCACCCAGCGCAGCGCCAGATAACAGGCCTCGATGTCAGCGACTTTCACATGAATGTTGAGGGTGTGCGCCAGTTTCTGTGAACCACGTCCGCTGGAAAGCGGCAAATTGTGTATTTGTGTATATTTTGTGGGAAGCAACATCAATGTGTAATCGACCGGCGTCAGCGCAGCATCGGGAAGATAAGGCTGGAGCGCGGCAACGATTTTGGCCGCGGACTGCTGCCAGTCGAGTGGAGTGTCGTCGTCTTCCTGGTTGATCAACCGCTCCAGCTCGATACGCGGCACGCGCATGCCCAACATGTCCAGAAGCGGCGCCAGCGTGCTGCGCGCCAGATCGCGGGCAGTGCGCTGGTGGCGGGGGCTGTCCTGTGTCAGCCCGTTCGCCATCTGCTGCCAGAGATGCGCAGCCATCAGGAATGCCAGCGCTGGGTCGCGATAGGCGGCAACATACCCTTGTGTGCGTTGCCATGCGCCCGGCAAGCCACTCCACTGTGGATCGGGCGCCCAGCTCAGCAAGTCCGCATAGTCGGCGCACAAGTTAATGGCGCGATCGGAGCGATTATCTTCCAGCACTTCTCGGTCGATTGCTTGTTCTAGCACTAGCGGCAATAAGCGCGCAGCGCTCTGGATCGTTGCATCGCCACCCCAGTTGTGTAGATGTGCGGCCATCGCTTCGCCAGTTTGCAGCAACGTCTGCAATGCATCCGGCGATAGACAATTGGCGGCGAGCGTCAGTTCGGGCAATACAACGGTGGACATGATTGTTCCTTAATGAGCCATCGCAAGTTTTCCAGAAAACCCGGCAGCTTTCTGGAGAGAAAATACACAAAATTAAATTTCGATGAATTTCACAAAATGCACAAATTGCCTATTGACAATGTGTATTTTGTGTGCTATCATCTGGTTGTAAGTGAGACACATCAACACACACAATATACACGAAAAATGTGTTGATGACAAGGGGCCAGAAGGAGGCGCACAATGTTGGACTACAAAGAAATCATGGTCGCCCAGCAACGGTATGAGGACATGCGACGCGAGGCAATGGAAGCCAACCGCCACCGAATCCTGATGGGCGGCGCGCAATCCGGCCCCATGCAACGCATCGTCAAGGCGATGACTGGCATGAAGGAGCGGATGGCAGGCAAGGGGACACAGGCGCAGGCGGCTGGCATGATGCGCAGACGGGCGGCCTGACGAGCGCAGACCCGATGGTCGAGCGCTGACGGACACGACAAGAACACAATTCGACAGCGTAAGGAGATCGATCATGAATGCGCTTCAGCAAATGGAGCTTGCACGCTTCGAGCATCAGGAGCGACTGCAACAGTCGCAACGCAACTATCTGGCGAGCCAGATCAAACGCAAGTCGTTGTTCAATCTTTCGCTTTTTCACTTTAAGAAGGCGAACGCAAGCAACAACAGGCAGGCAAGCATCAAGCGCGACGCCGTCGCCGCAAATTAGTTTCTTCTATCACCCTCTATACACCTCTTCGGCGTCTGATTTCTCTACAGGAGTCAGGCGCCCTTCTTTTTGAGCAACCAATCCATCCGAGATGCATCAACGGGGTGACAGATGTCCTGAAATTCTTGGGATAGCTGTCACATGTCGTGCACCTCGCTGCACGCTATGCTTTCAATGTATTCTGATGCGGCAAATGTAACCAAATCTTACTCGATGCATCAAATACATTAAAAGGAACACGCAGAGGTTGAACAATGTCCGAATTTCTGACCACCCGCCAGCTTCAAGACATCCTGCACGTCGATCGCACCACGATCTATCGCATGGCGGATGACGGGCGCATTCCGGCGGTCAAGGTGGGCAGCCAATGGCGCTTCCCGCGTCGCTCGATCGAAGGCTGGCTAAAGACGCAAAGCCCGGTGGGGGCGACGGTGCAGGACGCGCCCGTGCAAAGCAGCTCCGACCTGCGCAGTCTGCTGCCGGTCGAGTGCGTGCAGCGCATCCAGGACGCCTTCGCCGACATCCTGGGAGTGATGTTGGTTGTGACTGACCTGAACGGACGCCCGGTGACAGCGCCGAGCCATGTGTGCCGCCTCTTTGCGCTGGCGGAGCAGTCGCCTGCGGCGCAACAACAATGCCGCCAGGAGTGGGCGGCGCTGGCGCGACAGCCGGACTTGCAGCCCTTCTTTAGCCGCAGCCATCTCGGTTTGTTGCACACGCGCGGGTTGGTGCGCGTCGGCAGCGAGCTGCAGGCGATGCTGGTCGTCAGCGGTGTTGCGCCGACAGGCTGGCCCCCTGCCGAAACCGAGATTGCACGCCTGTCAGAGTATCTAGACGCACCAGAAGCAGAAGTGCGCCAGGCCGTCGCCAGTGCGTTTGTGTTGAGCGAAACGCAAAAGCAACAGGTGCTCGGCTACGTGCAGCGCATCGCCGACATCGTCGCTCACATCATGAACGAACGCAATATTTTGTTTACCAAACTGCGCAATATCGCAGAGTTGACGAAGATTTGAAGAAGAGGCGAGTTGCGAGGGGCGAAAGCGCCAATCCATCCTGCCCCAACTCGCCCCTCACACAATATGGATTTATTGATAAGGAGAGTTAATTCATGAAACGTCTTCTGATTCTTGGCGGCGGCACTGCCGGCACAATGGTCGCCAACCGGCTGGTGCACGAGCTGGATATGGCTGAATGGCAGATTACGGTCGTCGACCAGGATGAAACGCACTATTACCAACCGGGCTTTCTTTTTATTCCGTTTGGCGCCTATGGCAAGGCGGATGTGATGCGCCCGAAGCGCGATTACTTGCCGCGTGAGGTGGAAGTGATCATCTCCGAGATTCGGCTGATCGAACCGGACAAAAATCAGGTGCAACTCGTCAAGGAAAATCGGACGTTGCGCTACGATTATCTGATTATCGCCACCGGCTCGCACATCGTGCCCGAAGAGACGCCCGGTTTGATGGAAGATGAATGGCGCAAGTCGATCTTTGACTTTTACACGCCGGATGGCGCAGTGGCGCTGCACCACTTCTTACGCACCTGGCAGGGTGGTCGCCTGGTGCTCAATGTTGCCGAGATGCCGATCAAGTGTCCGGTGGCGCCGCTGGAATTTCTCTTCCTGGCGGACGCCTACTTCCAGGATCGCAACATGCGCGACCGCGTCGAACTGATCTACGCCACGCCGCTGTCGAGCGCCTTCACCAAGCCGATTGCCGCCCGCCAGCTTGGCGACCTGCTCGAACAAAAGAATATCAAGCTGGTCACCGACTTCAACATTGCCAGCGTCGATCCTGACAAGAAGGCGATCCTCTCCTACGACGATCAGGCTATCGAATTTGATCTGCTCGTTTCGATCCCGACCAACATGGGTTCCGACGTGATCGAGCGCTCAGGCATGGGCGACGACCTGAACTTTGTGCCGACCGAGAAGCACACGCTCAAGGCGCGCGACTACGACAACATCTTCGTGCTGGGCGACGCCACCAATCTGCCCAGCTCCAAAGCCGGCTCGGTGGCGCACTTCCAGGTCGATGTCTTTATCGAGAACTTTATGCGCTATCTCGACGGTCTGGAACTGCTGCCGACCTTTGACGGGCACGCCAACTGTTTCATCGAGTCGGGGCACGGCAAAGGCTTTCTGATCGACTTCAACTACGATGTCGAGCCGTTGCCTGGCATGTTCCCGATGCCTGGCATTGGACCGTTCAGCCTGCTCAAAGAGTCGCGCGTCAACCACTGGGGCAAGATGATGTTCCGCTGGACCTACTGGAACGTGCTGCTCAAGGGCAAGGAAATGCCGATTCCGGCGCAGATGAGCATGGCCGGCAAATGGCAGCGCTGAGGAGGCGACGATGAGCACACTTGTTATGGACGCCGACCGTCCAACCACTCGCACAGTGGATCAACTGGCTGAGATCAGTCAAAAGCTCGACCTGATGGCGCAGAGCATCAGCGTGTTGGGCGCCCAGGTGAACTACCTGATGGAGCGCGCCGAGGCTGACCGCCGCCGTCAACAAACATGGGACGATCTGCTGGCGGACCTGACGCCGGTCGCCAACGACATCTACCGGGTTGCCGAGACGCAGCTCGATGAGATGCAGCAGTTTGTCACGCTCGACGACATCGTAGAGTTGGCAAAGAGGCTGGCGCGCAACACGCGCACGCTCAACCAGATGCTCGACACACTCGAGAGCGCCAACGATTTCATGCGTGACGCCGCACCGCTGACAAAGGACATGATGACCGAAGCGACGGCGCAGCTTGCCGAGCTGGAGCGCAAAGGCTATTTCGGCTTTGCCCGCCAGGGGATGTATGTCATCGACCAGGTCGTCACGTCGTTCAGCGAAGAGGATGTCAAACAGCTTGGCGACAACGTTGTACTGATCCTCAACACTGTCAAGGCGCTGACGCAACCGCAGATGATGACGCTGCTCAACAACCTGACGCAAGGCTTCCACGAGGCGGAAGCCGAAGCGCAGGCCGGGCAATTGGACATTGGCGTGTTTGGCCTGCTCAAGCAGATGCGCGACCCCGAAGTGCGTCGCGGACTTGCCATCACGCTGGAGACGCTGCGTCGGGTCTCGGCCCAGGCGCCCAAGAACGGAAATCAATAGGCGTGTTACGTGGAGCGCGGTGCGTGGGTGAAAGCCACGCTACACAACACGCAACACGCAACATGCAACACGCAACACGCAACACGCAACACGTAACACATATTCTCGCACTTAAGATCAACGATTACGAAAGGATAGTTTCACCATGTTGACCAAAGAATTGAACGTTGCGCTCGACGCCGAAGGCTTTATGACCGACCCATCGCAGTGGACGCCGGAAATCGCCGAGATGATGGCAGTGGAGGAAGGCATTGCGCCGCTCACCGAACGCCACTGGCAGGTGATCAACTGGGTGCGCCAGGAAGCGGCCAGCAGCGGCGAGTTCCCTTCCCTGCGCGCGATCAGCAAGCGCTCCGGCGTGGACACCAAGGAACTGTACGAACTTTTCCCCAAGGGTCCTGCCCGCAAGATCGCGCGCTGCGCCGGCTACCCCAAGCCCAAGGGCTGCATTTGATGCTATCCGCAGATGACGCAGATCGCGCAAATAAGTCTTCTCCGCGCAATCGGCGTCATCTGCGGATTAAGATGATTCAACGCTGAACGTAGAAAGAATGTTACTCATAGGAGAGAAAAATGTCTGAGGAACGCAAGCTGGCGATTATCTGCTCGAAGGGCAGCCTGGACATGGCGTACCCCGGCCTGGTGCTTGCCAACGCCGCGCGCATGATGGGCATCGAGGCTGACCTGTTTTTCACGTTTTGGGGAATGGATATCATCACCAAAGACAAGGTCGATCATCTGAAGGTGGTGCCGGTCGGCAACCCTGCCATGCACATGCCGCAATTCGTCGGCGGTCTGCCCGGCATGACCGATATGGCGACGACGATGATGAAGCGGGAGATCGAGAAGCTCGACATGCCGCCCGTGCGTGAGTTCCTGGAAATGGTGCACGACGCCGGCTGTGGCATCTGGGCGTGCAAGATGGCTGCCGAGATGATGCACCTGAAACGTGAAGACCTGGTCGATGAAGTCGACGGCATCATCGGCGCCATGGAATTCTTGGAAAAAGCCGAAGGCGCTCAATTGCTGTTCATCTAACCTCCTTCCTTTCTTGAATCTCCACCCTCCAGTCTCAATTGCCTTTGAGATTGGAGGGTGGAGATTGGAAGGTGTAGCGCAGTGCACCGTCGGGCTGGGGGGCGTAGTGTCCGTAGAAGAAATTGCCGCTCAGCGCACGAGGCAATAGCTCAACCAGGTCATCGACCAGCGGATAGTCCGATAGCGCCTCGATCGGCAGCCACGCCAGCGTCCCTTCGTTGGAAGGCAAAAGTGTGCGCCTCGTCGCCTCGCCCACGAAGACAAACATCAACACGCCGGGGCGCCGCCCGCGCTCGTCGAAACCAGTATCGATGGTGACAACCCCGCGCAGAGACAGCGTCGGCGCCTCAATGCCCGCCTCTTCCCGCACCTCGCGCACCGCCGCAGCATAGACATCCTCGTCCGCCTCGACGTGGCCGCCCAACCCATTGTAACGATTCGCCCACAACCGCTTGGTCGGAGCGCCTTTGAGCAGCAGAACTTCGCGCCTGGCGGTGGTCGGGTCGGTGGAGGTCAGGAAGACGAGCACTCGCGGCACGACAAGATTGCGCCCATCGCTCTCACGCGTCCCTTGTTCCGAAGCGTTCATGCGCAGTGTCTTCTGTCTGAACAATGGCTACGTCGAACGGCGCCAGCACAACTGCCCCAGAAACCGCCGCTCCGCTCAACACATCGACGCCGGTGACGGGCAGCGACACGCTCGTCACTTCGGGGCGATGGTTGAGCACGAACCACAGCTCGCGGCCATCTGCGCGGCGACGACGCACGACCTCGACGCCGGGCGCAGCCTTGACCAACGGGGCGACGCCCGCCGCCGCGCAGATGCGCCCAAGCAGCGCGCCCATCGTCTCCGGTTCCAGCCGCGTGCCGATGTAGAACGCCCGCCCGCGTCCAAAGTCGTGCTCGGTGATCGCCGGACGCCCGGCGTAGAAGTTGCCTGCAAAGGTTGCCAGCGCGCTGGCGCCTTCCAGGTCGATCACATCCGCCCATAGGTCGCACGCTGCGGTTGTGTCATCGGCGAAGTGCACGGCGTTGTGTTCGCTCTCCGCCATCGGCGCAAACTCCTCGACGCGGATGC
Organism: Chloroflexota bacterium; assembly: GCA_016861025.1. Classification (GTDB taxonomy): domain Bacteria; phylum Chloroflexota; class Anaerolineae; order Caldilineales; family Caldilineaceae; genus Caldilinea. The sequence goes on along the minus strand of BOKO01000004.1, from coordinate 66,203 downwards.
CGAGCAGCCTGCGGAAGGGCGCCGGATAGCCGCCAAGCCGGATGTGCTCGTTCTCGTCGACAATGCCGCTGAAGAAGCCGATGACGACCACGCCGCCCGCTGCGACGTAGGCTTCGATCTTGGCGGCGGTGGCGTCATCGACCAGGTAGAGATTGGGAATCAGCAGCAGCCTGTAACTGGCGAAATCGCTGTCGGTGAAGACAAAGTCGGCGGTGATGTTGGCGGCGAAGAGCGGTCCATAGAAAGCCGCCAGCCGGTCATAGAAGGTGACGGCGGTCGAGGGCTTTGAGTCCTGCTCCAGCGCCCACCAGCTTTGCCAGTCGACCAAAATGCCCACGTCAGCGACGACCTGACTCTGCGCCAGTGGCCCAAGCTCCTGCAGCTCATTGCCCAGCGCCGAGACCTCGCGCCAGACGCGCGAATTTTCGACGCCGACATGTGGCACGAGCGCACCGTGGAACTTCTCGGCGCCGGCTTTGGCGGCGCGCCACTGGAAGAACATCACCGTGTTTGCCCCGCGCGCCACCGCCTGCAGACTCCACAGCCGCATCTGCCCTGGCTGCTTGAGCACATTGCGCGGACGCCAGTTGACCGCGCTCGGCGTCTGCTCCATCAACATCCACGGCTTGCCGTCGCCAAGCGAGCGCGTCAGGTCGCACTGCGCAGCGTTCTGCGCGGCGGCGAAATTATCCGCCGGGTCGGGATAGGTATCGAGCGAGATGACATCCTCGTGGTGCGCCCACTTGCGATAGTCCGCCGGCTTGAAGAAGCCCATGAAGTTGGTCGTCACCGGCGTGTCGGGCGTAAAGCGGCGCAGAATCTCGACCTCCATGTCGTGCAGCGCGATCAGGCTGTCCGATGAGAAGCGCCGCCAGTCGAGCTGCTGCGTCGGGTTGGCGAAGGTGGGCGCACGGCGCGGCGGGTTGATCTCCTCCCACTGCCCATAACGTTGGCTCCAGAACGCCGTGCCCCACGCATGGTTGAGCGCATCGAGTGTGCCGTAGCGCGCCTGTAGCCACACGCGAAACGCCGCCGCCGACACATCGCAGAAACATTCGTTGACGTGGCAGCCATACTCGTTGTTGATGTGCCAGACCCTGAGCGCCGGGTGATCCTTGTAGCGTGCAGCCAGTCGCGTCACCAGCGCCGCGGCGTGTTCCATGTAGGCTGCGCTATGCAGACAGTACGCCTGCCGCCCACCGGGCCACAACGTCACACCATCGGCGGTGACGGGCAGGCTCTCCGGGTGGCGGTGCGCCAGCCATGGCGGCGGCGAGGCGGTGGCCGTCGCCAGGCAGGCATGGACGCCATGCGCGTACAACAGATCCAGGATGCGGTCGAGCCAGCCGAACTCATACTGCCCCGGCTGCGGCTCCAGCCACGCCCACGAAAAGATGCCGATCGAGACCAGGTTGACCCCAGCCTGCTGCATCAGACGCACATCTTCCTGCCAGACCAATTCAGGCCACTGCTCCGGGTTGTAGTCGCCACCGTACCAGATGCGCGGCTGTTCGAGAAAATGGGTCTTTGTCATGCGAAGAGTTGTGAGACGTTTACATTATATCCAGTGCAATGACCGACATCTTTGGAATGACAAATTCCATCCCCTCCGCCGTAAGTCTGGCGCCATTGAAGGGTTGCGGCTTCACAACATCTGGCTGTTCAAAGGTGTTGTGGGCGTTCATGGCGGCAGCGTGCAGCGCCTGGCCTTCCACTGTGCGTCCTTTCAACCCGCGGATGAAGACAGAGACGGCGATGTCTTTGTGTGGGTTGGCGTTGCTTGCCGTGAGATGGAGTTTGCCTTCGTCATTCACCGAAGCCGACGCCGAGATCGCGGGCACGCTGTAGCCGGCGTGTTGGTATCGCTCGCTCTGGATATCAACCGGAACCAGGGTTGCATCCTGATGCGCGGTGTAGAGATCGAAGACGTGATAAGTAGGTGTGAGCAACATCTTCTCTTGTTGCGTCAACACCAGCGCCTGCAACACATTGACTGTCTGAGCGATGTTCGCCATGCGCACGCGGTCAGCGTGTTTGTTAAAAATATCAAGCGTCACCGCAGCAGCAATCGCATCGCGCATGGTGTTCTGTTGGTATAGGAAACGCGGGTGCGTGCCCGGCTCCACGGCGTACCATGTCCCCCATTCGTCCACGATCATTGCCACTTTCTTGTCCGGATCATATTTGTCCATGATCGTGCCATGCTTGCACACCAGCTCATCCATAAACAGCGCTTTTGAGACGATCTCGATCCAGCCTGCTTCATCGAAGACGGTGGCGGAGCCTTCGCGCGAGCCGTCCGGCAACCTCTTCACCGAAGTATAATAGTGCAGCGCCAGCCCGTCCATCTGACAGCCGCGCGGCGTGCGGGTGTCGCCCGCTTTTGCCATCAACACCTCAGTCCAGTGATAGTCGTCGCCGCTGGCGCCACAGGCAATGCGGTAGAGCTTGTTGTCGCCGTAATCGCGTGCATAAAGGGCGTAGCGGCGGTAAAGGTCGGCGTAATACTCCGGCGTCATACGCCCGCCGCAACCCCAGTTTTCATTGCCGACGCCAAAATATTTCAGCCGCCACGGTTCGTGGCGTCCATTCGCCCTGCGCAGGTCCGCCATCGGGCTTTTGCCGTCAAAGGTGACATACTCCACCCACTGCGACATCTCCTGCACCGTGCCGCTGCCGACGTTGCCGCAAATGTACGGCTCGCAGTCAAGCTGGTCGCACAAGTCCATAAACTCGTGGGTGCCGAAGTGGTTGTTTTCAACGACGCCGCCCCAGTGCGTGTTGACCATCGTCGGGCGCCGCTCGCGCGGACCGATGCCATCCATCCAGTGATATTCGTCGGCAAAACAGCCGCCGGGCCAACGCAGCACCGGCGCCTTGATCTTACGCAGCGCCGCCACCACATCGGAGCGAATGCCGCGCACGTTGGGGATGGGGGAGTCTTCGCCGACCCAGAACCCTTCGTAGATGCAACGGCCTAGATGTTCGGAGAAATGGCCGTAGATGTTGCGGTCGATTGTCGTTTTGGCGATCTTGACATCCAACGTAATTTCGTTCATGCCGCTTCCAGCTTTCTAAATTGGGGTAGGAAGGGTTGCATCCTACCTGGCGTCATCAAGATAGAGATAACATTTGACAGTCCGGCCCTCAACTTCGACATCGGGCGGGTCGGTCTGTTTACAGACATCCATGACGTGAGGACATCGCCCTGCATATTTGCACCCAATCCGGCCATACTCCTTGACTTCCATCGTGCCTAGCTCGATATGTTTTGCCCACTGTTCGCGCTCCGATGCTGTGGGGCGCGGCACTGACTCTTGTAGAAGTTGTGTGTATGGGTGCAAGGGGTTGTCGAGCACCTTTTCGACCGGACCCGACTCCACCACATAGCCGCGCAACATAATTGCGATGCGGTCGCTGATGTAGTAGGCGGTCGCCAGGTCGTGGGTGATGTAGATCACGCTCACCTTTTGTTCGTCGCGCAGCTTCTTGAACAGGTTGACGATCGCCATGCGCAGCGAGGCGTCGACCATCGACACCGGCTCGTCAGCCAGGATCAGGTGAGGCTTGGGAATGAGCGCCCGCGCCACAGAGACGCGCTGAATCTGTCCGCCTGACAACTCATGCGGATAGCGTTGTCTGACTTCATCCAGTGAGAGGCCGACCAGACGCAACGCTTCGTCGACAATAGGCGCGGCATCGCGACGGTTTTTGGCGCGACCAAATTGGATGGCGGTCTCGAAGAGATAATCTTCAACGCGGCGGAGTGGGCTGAAGGTCTCAAATGGGTTTTGAAACACCGGCTGGACTTTGCGCATGAACTCCATTGCATCGCGGCGGCTTTTGATGGTCGCCAGGTCGCGACCCTCGAACAAAACCTTGCCCTGCGTTGGATCGAGATCATGCAGCAGAACGCGCGCCAGCGTGGTCTTGCCGCTGCCGCTCTCACCGGCGATGGCAAAAATCTCCGGGCGATCGGCGTCCAGAGAAAACGAAACATCGTTCACCGCCATCAGCCGCCCACCGGCGATGAAGCTGCCGATATGAAAGGAAACTGTCACGTGATCGACATGAAGTAACGCACCGCTTGCACTCATGCCTCGGCCTCCGTTACGAGATGGCAGGCAACCCGATGATGGTGAGAGAGCGTGATCATTTCCGGCGTCTCCGTTCGGCATCGATCCATGGCGAGAGGGCAGCGCGGGTGAAAGCGACAGCCACTCGGCGGGTTCGCCAGATTGGGCGGCGCCCCGCCAAGACTCGCTTTGACCGATTTGTCGCCGATCGTTGGCAGCGACCGGATCAGGTGCTCGGTGTATGGATGGCGCGGGGCGTTGAAGATAATCTGCGTCGGCGCCTCCTCCACAATGCGCCCCGCATACATGATGCCGACCCGATCGGCGACATTGGCGTGCACAGCCAGATCGTGGGTGACTAACAGCACCGTGTTCTGGCTTTCAGCCTGAATGTCCTTGAGCATCTGCAGCACCCCGCGCTGCACGACCACATCGAGCGCGGTCGTCGGTTCGTCGGCGATGATCAGGCTGGGGTGGAAGACCGTCGCCAACGCAATCGCCACGCGCTGGCGCATCCCGCCCGAAAGCTGATGCGGGTAGAGGTTCAACACATCCGGCGGCAGCCCAAGCCGCCGCACATGCTCTTGCGTCTGTTCGAGAAATAGTTTTTTGTTGGGAATGCCCTGATGGGTGCGAACGATGTCCTCGAAGGTGCGGATGATCTTGCGCACGGGATTTAACACGCTCATTGACCCCTGCATCACATAGGAAATCTCTTTCCAGCGCACAGTCTGGCGCAGTTCTTCCGGGTCGATGGTCAGCATATCGACCTCGAATGCGCCAAAGTCGTAGTGAACCCGTCCGGACTCGACGCGCAGCGGCGGTTTGAGCGTGCCAGAGATGACCTTGATCAGCGTGGTTTTTCCGCAGCTCGATTCGCCGGCAATTCCGTAGATTTCGTTATTGTACAACTCCATCGACACCCCATCGACGGCGCGCACCGATCTCGAAATGCCGTACACCTCCGTGCGGTAATAGGCGCGCAGATCCTCAATCTGTAATAGCGGCATGTTCTACGCTCCAATCCGTCTGAGCCGCGTCCGTGGATCGATAAATTCGTTGACGCTAGAGAAGAGTAGATAAAGCCCCAGGAACAACACCACCGCAACGATGATCGGTGCGGCGAGCCACCACCAGACGCCGGCCACCAACGCCTGATGCTGGTTTGCCCAGAAGATCGTCGTGCCAATCGTCGGCACGGTGACATCGGAAAGACCGAGCACGCTCAACGTGACCTCCATGCCGATTGCCCACAACATGTTGTTGATGGTGGTGGCAAAGACGACCGGCAGGACAAACGGCAGGTGCTCACGCAGCGTCAGCTTTAAGGGGGGCGTGCCGGAATAGACTGCCGTGCGCGTAAAGGAACGTTCTTTCAGGCTCAAGACCTGCGCCCGAATGAGCCGGGCGTCCCAGGGCCAGCCAAATAACCCCAACAGCAAGGCGAGCGCCACCAGGCTCAACTGTCCCTGCAGCAAAAAGCTGAGCAAGATCAAGATCGGCAGCACCGGCAGCACCACAAAACTATCGTTGAACGACATCAACAACCTATCGATGCCGCCGCCGCGATAGCCGGCCACAAGCCCGACAAAGATCGCAATGATGCGCGAAACGATGGCGGTAATGATGCCGAGGATCAGCGAGTTGCGCACTGCAAATGCCATCCACCACAACAAATCCTGTCCGCGCGAGTTTGTGCCAAATGGATGCTGCAACGAGGGCGGCATGTCCTGCGGCACCAGAAAGGTGCGGTTTGGCGCATAGGGTGAGAAGAGCGACAACGCGGCAAGGATCAGGGTCAACAGTAAGAAAACAAACGCGACGCGGAACCGGCCGTCGTACTTGAGCAGATCACGTATGACTGTCAGCATGGTTCATGCCTTACTGAATGCGCACGCGCGGGTCGAACAGCGGATAGATAAAATCAAGAATCAGCACAATCGTCGCCACGCCGACGATGGACAGCAGCGTGATCCCCATGATCAGCGTGTAATCGTTTGCCATCACCGCCTGAAAGGTCAACGTGCCCATGCCCGGATAGCCAAAGACCACTTCCATGATCAACGCGCCGCTGAAGATCAATCCGATTTGCAGCGCCAGACCGGTGATCTGCGGCAACATGGCGTTGCGGATGATGTATTGGGAGAGAATCCGGTTCTTGGGCAGTCCAGCGTTTTCGGCGTAGACCACGTAATCTTCGGAGATGATATTGGAGGTCAGCGACTTCATCCCGATGAACCAGCCGCCGATCCCGATCAGCACCAGGCTAAACAGCGGCAGCAAGGAATGCCTGATCACGGTCAGGATAAAGCTCAGGCTGAACTCAACGCGCGTGCCGGGCGGATAGGCGCCGCTAAACGGAAAGATCGGAATCCAGTAGGCAAACACTGCCAGCAGCACCAACGCCATGATGTAATAGGGGATCGGTCGCACCGCCTGGCTCACGACATCAACAATCTGAATAGCTACATTCTTTTCGTAATAGCTGGCGAGCGCCCCAAGGATGTTGCCCACAATCCAGGAGATGATGATCGACGTCATGAGCAGGCCAAACGTCCACGGCATCGCCGTCGCCAGCAGCTGCGTCACGGGGGTGGGAAATGAAGAAAGCGAAGGCCCCAGATCGCCTTTGAGCAATCGCCCCCAAAAAGCAAGGTATTGCTCCCACAAGCTTCCTGAGAGTCCGTACATTTCGGTCAGCGCCTCGCGCATGGCGATAATCGCTTCCGGGCTGACATGCGAACCGCTCATCATGAGCTGGCTGACCTGCCGCTCCACCGGATCGCTGGGCGAAAGGCGCGGGATGATGAAGGTCAGCGTCACACCCAGGAAGATCACCAGAAAATACTGGCCGATGCGAGGAATGAGATAATTCAGAACGAACTTGCGCACGTCTGCTCCTCTTATGAGTGCTGTGGGCGCCTTCCAGGAAACTGCCAGTTTCCTGGAAGGCGCCCAATAGCGATGCTATGCCTTCGGCTTGATCATCACGTACATATATTTGGTGTTTGCCCAGTTTGCCACCGGATTGGTATAAGGATTCTCGGCTGTGGGGAAGCCTTCCCAATACGTTTCGTCGCAAACTGAGAAGACATTGTAGGACATGATCGGCGTGATCGGCATTTCGGTCGCCGCCAGCTTGATGAACTCTAGACCAAGCTCGATGCCTTTTGGATCATCGAAATCGAGCCGCTGAATTTGCTCGATGATCGGATCCAGATCCGGGTGCTTCCAGCGCATACGATTGCGACCGACTGCATTTTCACCGGTTGGTCTGTAGAAGGAGGAGTGCCAGGACTCCAGGAAGAAGAAGAGGTCGGGGTGACCGCCCCAGGTTTCGACCGTCCAGCCAAACTCTGCATCCATCTCGCCAAGCAAGGTGAGGCGGGCGCGGGAGGCATTGTCGCGCACATCGAGCGACGATTCGATGCCAAACTCCGCCCAGTTCTCGACAATCATCGCTGCGCCGCGATTCATGATCGGGCGTGTGTCGCCTTCCGCCATCAACGCGATCTTGAACGGCTCACCACTCGGCAACAGCCACTTGCCGGCGGAATTGCGCGTGCAGCCGGCTTTCAGCATCAACTTCTCGGCGGCTTCAAGATCGTACTTCCACCAACCGTACCCGATCGATTTGCGGATTTCCTCTGGATCGGTCGGCACCATGTCGCCCAACGATGCGCGCGCCGCATCGGCGATGCGCTGTGGCGCCGTCGGGTCGTATGGTTTGTACTGCTCGCCTCCGCCGAGATCGAGTGTAAAGTTGTTCAGCCACTCCTGCATCGGGTCGAAGTAGTAGCCAGGGTACAGCCCCGTCGGCGGCACATGGATGGCTGAAATCGTGGCGGCGCCGCGATACGAGGCCATTGCCACGCGCACAATGTCGATCGCCAGCGTCAACGCCCACCGGATATCGCGGTTGTCCAACCCCGGCTTCTCGTTGTTGTAGATGACGGCAGGCAACGTCGGGTCGGGATGCGCCCACGGGAAGGACTTGAACCAGCCTTTGGAGGTGGGGTTGGTGCGCGCCAGCGTGATCATGCCTTCGGGCGCAATATCGTGAATGACATCCAGCTCGCCGGAAGTCTGCGCCATCACCTTCTTGTCGCTGGGGCCAGGGGAGATATACATGGCGTACTTGGGCGCCGGCATGCCAAAGCGCGCCAGGCTCGTGCGCTGCCAGTCCTCGCGGCGCTCCCACAGATACCAGTCGCCCTGTGGGTCGTAATCCTTGAGCACATACGGGCCCAGGCTGACAGGCGGGTTGAAGGTGTACGCCACAATGTCGGATTGCTGTTCAAAGATGTGCTTGGGCATGATGAAGCACGCACTCCAGCGCACCGTGAACAAACCGTGGAAGCGCGAGTTCGGCTCAGCCAGATTGAAGACAACCGTGTACTTGTCGGGCATTTCCACGCTGGCGACATACTTGTTGAACTGGCCGTTGTAGCTCATGCCGGCGGTTGCCTTCAGCGTCTCAACCGTATAAGCTACATCTTCCGCCGTGAACTCGACGCCATCGCTCCAGTAGATGCCTTCGCGCAGCTTCACCGTCATCTGCGTGAAGTCCTCATTGTAGATCGGCTTCTCGGCAGCCAATGAGTTGTCCCACACACCGTCGATGCCAGCATCCGGATCGATGTACCAGAGGGCGTCCAACCCTAATTGCTGAAGACCAGTCGAAGCGCTCTGAATGCCGGGGCGCCAGCGGTTGAAGTCATCGGCTGGCACCACTTTGCCGGTCGGGTTCTCCAAGATCAGCGTCTCGGAACGCCGCACGCCTGGCGCAATCTCTCGATCCCCGGCGGTGACCGGGCCGGCGGCCCCTGGCGCAGCCGCCGGCCCGGCTCCCCCTGGTGCGGCTGGCGCTGCGCAGGCTGCCAACATCGTGCCAGCCGTCACAAGCCCTAACTGCGCAAGAAATTCGCGTCTCGAAAGGGTGTACCTATTCATCTTTTCCTCCTGGATACACTAGAATGGATGAACATAAGCTAATATTCGGCAATTGCCGGCAGACTGTGCATGGCAAAACGTTGACGCTGACAGGCGACAAGGCAAGCCCGACCGGCAGGCAAATGCCGCCAGACGACAACCAATTGGAGTAACGGCAGGTCAATGATTCACGAAAAAACAAATATCTAAATATGCTTGACGATACGGAAGGGAACGATTAAACTATATTGAATAATTTTGAACTTGTCAAGTCCTGTTTTTGTTAAATTTTCTACTAAACTTTTTAGCATCCTATGCGGCGTTGCGCCGCCCAGCACTAATGGATCGTTCAAGTGAACAAACGGCCTTCTCTTCGCGATATCGCCGCATTGACGGACGTGTCAGTTTCAACCGTCTCTCTTGTTCTCAATGACCGGCCTGGCATTTCAGACCAAACCCGCTCGCGCGTGCTTGAAGCCGCCACCAGACTCGGTTACGAGATCACGCTGCCCGCAGCAAATCATCAGACGACGAACACGATCGCCTTGATGATTGAGCAAGGCTCTATTCACGCGCTGCTGGATATCTTTTATGGCGATGTCATCCGCGGCTTCCAGAGCGAAGCGCAACGTCTCGGCTATCAGGTGTTGCTGCACATGTATGACCGGCGCACCGAAGGGCTAGAAGCTGTGCAATCTGACCTTTTGGAACGCGTCCAGGGGTTGATCATTGCCAATGACGGTGACATCACGCCGGAGATGGTTGTACAGCTTGAGGAGGCCGAGACGCCGCTTGTGTTGATCGAGAACCACGTCGAGGGGCACCGCCTCCCCAGCATCCTGGGCGACAATTTTACCGCTGGCTATACTGTTATGCGCCATTTGCTCTCGTTGGGACATCGCGAGATTGCGGTGCTGCGCGGGCCAGCCAAGTACAGCAGCCTGGTCGATCGCTGGCGCGGCTGTCTGGCCGCGCTTGGGGAGCATGACCTGACGCTCCCCAAGGAGTTCTTGCCGCCTCCTGTGTCCGAGCACCCGCAGAAGGGGTATTTGCAGATGAAGAAAGTGTTGGCGCTGCCCAAGAAGCCCACCGCTGTAGTCGCCATCAGCGACAAGACCGCCTTTGGCGCCATCAGCGCAATTCGTGAAGCCGGTCTGTCGATCCCGCACGACATCGCCATTGTCAGCATTGACAACGTCGCCGACAGCGTCTACACTCACCCACCATTGACCACCTATCACATTCCCAGGCGTGAGATGGGTGTGCTCGCCATGCAAAAGCTACACCGCATCATCGAGGGAAGACCGGAGATCGCCGTAAAGAGCGTTGTTTACGGCGAGTTGATCGTGCGCGAATCGTGCGGCGCAACCCAATACGCATAGATGTGGCAAAAGGCGGGGCGTTCGCACTAGTTGAATTGGGCGATGAGAGGCTTTCTGTGGAAAGTGCTATTCGTCGTTTGCGTCAATGCAGCAAGTCTGGCTGCACAGTCATTACGCAGCCGCTTTCGATGACGCTTGCAACAAAACCAGAACTGATACAGCATTAACCTCGTACACAATAGCGCTGTCGTTACCTCCCTACTCATTTACCCATATCTCGTTGTTTGGCATTTGCATTGTTGCGCATCAGTGGTGAGCCATCAGAGACGCCAACGCCGTGACAGGGCGAACTGCCACAGTGATAAGCTCCCTGTTTTTCAATTCCGGTCACACCCGCGCGCTGCACTTTGACGGCGTGCGCTTCATCGTTTGGTCCCGATACTTTGTCTTTCAGGAGGAGAAGCGGATGGCAACTTCCACCAACGGCAACAAAGGACGCTGGTCAGCCGGCGTCACCCCCTATGCAGAGATGGGCTACTATCAGCCCGACTATGAACCAAAGGACACCGATATTTTGTGCGCGTTCCGGCTTGTTCCGCAGGAGGGCGTCGAACCGATCGAGGCGGGCGCGGCGGTGGCGGGCGAATCCTCCACCGCCACATGGACGGTGGTCTGGACGGATCGGCTGTCGGCGTTCGAGCACTATCAGGCAAAGTGCTATCGCGTCGAACCGGTCCCGGGCGCCGATCAGCACATCGCCTACATCGCCTACGACCTTGACCTCTTCGAGGAAGGCTCGATTGCCAACCTGACGGCATCGATCATCGGCAATGTCTTTGGCTTCAAGGCGTTGCGTTCACTGCGGCTTGAGGATATGCGCATCCCGCCCCATTACGCCAAAACCTTCCAGGGGCCGCCGCATGGCATCGTCATGGAGCGCGAGTATCTCAACAAATATGGTCGCCCGCTGCTCGGCGCCACCGTCAAGCCCAAGCTCGGTCTTTCGGCGCGCAACTATGGTCGCGTCGTCTACGAAGCGCTGCGCGGCGGGCTGGATTTCACCAAGGACGACGAGAATATCAACAGCCAGCCCTTCATGCGCTGGCGAGATCGCTTTCTCTACTGCATGGAGGGCGTCAACCGCGCCATGGCCGCCACCGGCGAGATCAAGGGACACTATCTCAACGTCACCGCCGGCACGATGGAGGAGATGTACGAGCGCGCCGAGTTTGCCAAGGAGTTGGGCAGCGTGATCATCATGATCGACCTGGTGATCGGCTACACCGCGATCCAATCGATGAGCAAATGGGCGCGCAAGAACGGCGTGATCCTGCATCTGCATCGCGCCGGTCACGGCACCTACACCCGCCAGAAGACGCACGGCGTCAGCTTCCGCGTCATCTCCAAGTGGATGCGGCTGGCGGGCGTCGATCACCTGCACGCCGGCACGATCGTCGGCAAGCTGGAGGGCGACCCGAACACGGTGCAGGGCTTCTACGCCACACTGCGCAGCGCCAGACTCGACCCAAACCCGCTGCAGGGACTGTACTTCGAGCAGGACTGGGCTTCGCTGCCGGGGGTCATGCCGGTGGCGTCGGGCGGCATCCACGCCGGACAGATTCACCAACTGCTGCACTACCTGGGCGAGGATGTCGTCTTCCAGTTCGGCGGCGGCACCATTGGTCACCCAGACGGCATCGCCGAGGGAGCGGCTGCCAACCGCATCGCCGTCGAAGCGATGATCCAGGCGCGCAACGAGGGCCGCGACTATCTCAACGAAGGTCCCGAGATTCTGGCGCGCGCCGCACGCTGGTCGCCTGCGCTGGCAAAGGCGCTGGAAACCTGGAAGGACATCACCTTCAACTTCGAGTCCACCGACACGCCGGACGTGATGGTGACGCCGTCGTATTAAGATTGGAGACTGGAGATTGGAGATTGTGATGATTTCCCAATCTCCGATCTCTCAACCTCAATCTCGCAACTGCTATAACAAGGAGCGCGCAATGAGAATCACGCAGGGAACATTTTCGTTTTTGCCCGATTTCACCGATGAGGAGATCAAGGCGCAGATTCAATACTGCCTCGACAATGGCTGGCCCATCTCCATCGAATACACCGACGACCCGCACCCGCGCAACACCTACTGGGAGATGTGGGGGCTGCCGATGTTCGACATCCGCGACGCTGTCGCCATCATGCAGGAGGTGACCGCCTGCCGCCGAGCCTTCCCGGAACACTACATTCGCGTCAACGGCTATGACCGCAGCCTGGGCCGCGCCACCACGGCGCTCAGCTTCATCGTCAACCGTCCAACGGTCGAGCCGGAGTTCGAGCTACAGCGGCAGGAGTTCGCCGACCGACAGGTGAAGTACACGTTGCAGGTGAGGCGGTAGGGAGATGGGAAGATGGGGAGAAAGGAGCGCCAATGACCACCACGGAAACACTCACAACCATCGACCTGGACGCCGCTTATCGCGAGTCGAACGTGCAGCAACTGCTCGACGAACTGGATCGCGAGCTGATCGGGCTGACGCCGGTGAAGACGCGCATCCGGGAGATCGCCAGCTTGCTGCTGGTGGCGCGGCTGCGCGAGCAAATGGGGCTAAGCACCGAGCCGCCAACCCTGCACATGAGCTTCACGGGTCAGCCCGGCACCGGCAAGACCAGCGTGGCGATGCGCATGGCGAAAATCCTGCACCACCTCGGCTACGTGCGCAAGGGACACATGGTCGTCGCCACGCGCGATGATCTGGTCGGTCAGTATGTCGGACACACTGCGCCGAAAACAAAGGAGATGCTCAAAAAAGCCACCGGCGGCGTGCTCTTCATCGACGAGGCGTACTATCTCTATCGCCCTGAAAATGAACGCGACTATGGGCAGGAGGCGATCGAGATGCTCTTGCAGGCGATGGAGAATCAGCGCGGCGATCTAGTCGTGATCCTGGCGGGCTACAAAGATCGGATGGCGACCTTCTTTCAAGCCAATCCAGGCTTTCACTCGCGCATCGCCCATCACATTGACTTTCCCGACTACACGTTAGAGGAGTTGATGCAGATCGCAGAGATGATGGTGTTCCAGCAGAACTACGCGTTCGACGCCGCGTCGCGGCAGGCGTTTCATGAGTATCTGGCGCTGCGCATGATGCAACCTCACTTCTCCAACGCGCGCAGCGTCCGCAATGCGCTCGACCGCATCAAGCTGCGCCAGGCAAACCGACTTGTACGCGCCGGCGGCGCCGTGAGCAAAGCGGAACTAATGCGCATCGACGCCGCCGACGTGCGCCAGAGTCGCGTCTTTCAGGGTGGAATCGACCAGCCGGCAGGCTAACGACAGGAGTGATTCTATGCTGCGAGGAAAACGGCCAATTATCATCGGCATCGTGGGCGACAGCGCAGCGGGCAAGACCACGATCAGCCGTGGGCTGGTGCAGTTGCTCGGCCCTGACCGCGTCACGCACGTCTGCACCGACGACTATCACAAGTTCGACCGCCGCGAACGCGCTGAACTGGGCATCACCGCGCTGCACCCGGAGTGCAACTATCTGGATGTGATGGAGCTGCATCTGGAGCGCCTGCACTACGGTCAACCGATCCTCAAGCCGGTCTACGACCATTCGACCGGCACGCTGGTGCGCCCCGAATATGTCCAGCCCAAGCAGTTCGTGATCGTGGAAGGGTTGCTCGGCTTCTACACGTCGGTCATGCGCCAGTTCTACGACGTGAAGGTCTATCTCGACCCGCCCGAAGACCTGCGCACGGTGTGGAAGATCAAGCGCGACACCACCAAACGTGGCTACACCGCCGACCAGGTGCGCGCAGAACTGGTTAAACGTGAGCCGGATTCGCGCGACTTCATCCGCCCGCAGCGCAAGCATTCCGACATCGTCGTGCAGTTCCACCCGCCGCCGGGCGTGGCGTTGGAGGATGCGGGGCCACAGCTCAACGTGCGCCTGACCCTGCGCCCGACGATCCCGCACCCTGATCTGAGCTATCTGGTTGAGCGCAACGATGGCGAGGCGGGCATCCGGCTGCGGCTGGGGCGCGCCGACGGTCTGCCGGTCGATTTCCTGGAGATCGACGGCAACGTCACTGCTGAGCACGCTCAGGAGCTTGAGGACGCCATCTGGCGGCATCTGCCCGACCTCCAGCCGCTGCGCGAGGATATGTTTGGAGAATACCAGGATCGCACCGAGACGAAGCACAGCCATCCGCTGGCGCTGACGCAACTGCTGCTGACCTATCATCTGCTGCGCCAGTACAATGACCTGACGGCGTTGCCTTTTGCGCCAGCGGTGGCGGCGATGAGCCGCCTGCAAAACGCGCCCACGCTCGAAGTGCAGTAGGAAACGAGCGCACCGTTTGCCAGATCTTCTGCGTCTATTGCGCCTCTTGTTTACTGAAGAATTGATATAATGCTGAGCATGTATCTGGACACTTCGGAGGCGCCTATGTTTCGCAAAATCCTGATTGCCAATCGCGGCGAAATTGCCGTTCGCATCATCCGCGCCTGTCAGGAGATGGGAATCGCCACAGTCGCCGTTTTCTCCGACGCCGACGCGCGCGCGTTGCACGTCGCGTTGGCGGATGAGGCGGCGCATATCGGACCGCCGCCCCCGCGCGAATCGTACTTGCACAGCGAGCGCATCCTTCAGGTCGCGCAGGCGCGCGGCTGCGACGCCATCCACCCCGGCTACGGCTTCCTCTCCGAAAACGCTGATTTCGCCGATGCGGTGAGTGCGGCGGGCCTGGCCTTCATCGGGCCAGGCGCGCACGCCATGCGCGTGATGGGGTCGAAAACCTCGGCGCGCACGGCGATGCAGGCGGCGGGCGTGCCGGTCGTGCCGGGCTATCAGGAAAGTCAGGCGGATGCAGACCTGATCGAAGCGGCGCGGATGATCGGCTTTCCGCTGCTGGTCAAGGCGACGGCAGGCGGCGGCGGCAAGGGGATGCGCATCCTCCACGCGCCGGCGGAGCTGCCTCACGCACTCGAATCGGCGCGGCGCGAGGCGTTGAACGCTTTTGGCGACGATCGCATCTATCTCGAAAAGTTGATCGCGTCTCCGCATCATATCGAATTTCAGATCTTCGCCGACCATCACGGCCACGCCGTCCATCTCTTTGAGCGTGAGTGCTCGGTGCAGCGCCGCCATCAAAAGATCATCGAGGAGACGCCGTCGCCGTTGCTCGATGATGCGTTACGCCAGCGTATGGGCGAGGCGGCGGTGGCGGCGGTGCACGCGGTCGGCTACACCAATGCCGGCACGCTTGAATTTCTGGTCGATGCGCAGCGCAATTTTTATTTTTTGGAAATGAACACGCGCCTGCAGGTCGAGCACCCGATCACCGAGGCGGTCACCGGCGTCGATCTGGTCAAGTTGCAAATCCGCGTGGCGGCGGGTGAGCCGCTGCCTTTCACCCAGGCCGACCTGTCGCAGCGCGGACACGCCATCGAATGTCGCATCTACGCCGAAGACCCGGCGAACAATTTCCTGCCTGCCATTGGCAAGGTGCTGACCGCAGTCGAGCCGGTTGGACCCGGCGTGCGCGTCGATGCGGGCGTCACCACCGGCGACGAGGTGACGCTGCACTACGACCCGATGATCGCCAAGCTGATCGTTTTGGGCGAACATCGTCGGGACGCCATCGGCAAGATGCTGTGGGCGCTGCGCCATTACGTTGTCCTCGGCGACATCATCACCAACATTGCGTTTCTGCGCCAGGTGCTGGTTCACCCGCGTTTCCAAGCCGGCGACACAACCACGGATTTCGTCGACGAGATGGTTGGGGGGAGAGACAAGGAGAGGGGGAGAGAGGGAGAGTGGGGGGCAGAGGGGGCCGCAACCGCTCACCCAATCTCCAGTCTCCAATCTCCAATCTTCCCCTCCCCCCCTCTCCCCTTCTCCTCTCTCGATCTTGCCTTTGCCGTCGCTGCGCTGGCAGAGATTGTACAGAAGGCGCCGACATCCAGCGCTGCCGATATGATCGCAGACGGCGACCCCTTCAGCCCGTGGCGGCAGGGCAGCGGGTTCCGGCTCGGCGGAGACAAACCGACCCGATGAACATCATGAACGCGCCGTTGACCGAAGCGAGTCTGCATCACGCCGTTGCGGAACTGGCGCAGCGCGACGCCGACCTGGCGCAGATCGTCGAACGCCACGGGCCGCCGCCATTGTGGGCGCGCGAACCCGGTTTCGCCACGCTTGTCCTGTTGATCCTGGAGCAGCAGGTTTCGCTGGCGTCGGCGCGCGCCGCCTTCAATCGGCTGGAGGCAAGCATTGGCGCAGTGACGCCGGCGGGCGTGCTGGCGCTTTCCGATGAGGAGCTGCGCAGGGTCGGCTTCAGCCGTCAAAAAAGTGGCTATGCCCGTGCGCTGGCAACGGCGATCCAGAGCGGCGTCTTCGATCCCGGCCATCTCGCTGACCTGGATGACGATGGCGTACGCGCTGCGTTGACGTCGCTCAAGGGCATTGGACCGTGGACGGCGGAAATTTATTTGTTGATGGTGCTGCGCCGGCCCGACGCCTGGCCCGTGGGCGACCTGGCGTTGGCGACCGCCGCGCAGCAGGTCAAGCGCCTGACGCAGCGCCCGACGCCCGCCGATCTGCTGGCGTTGGCTGAGACATGGCGACCGTGGCGCGGCGTCGCCGCGCGGTTGTTGTGGCATCACTATCTGTCCAGGTAGGCGAGATCACAGCAAACATAGCAAGTTCGAGGTTATCGTCGGTGAGTGAAGCTGACCTGGCAAGGATTGAGATAACCATGGCGCACACGCGTTTCGACTCAACGACCACACAATCTGACGTTCAGATGGGTGCGACGAGACGCCAACTCACCGTCTACGTGATCCCAAACTGCGCCAACTGCGAATACGCCGTGGGCGTCGCCGCGACGATCCGCCGTGACTATCCGCATGTGGCCGTGCAGGTGATCGATCTCGCCAACCCACCTGAACCGCCGCCCGACAGCGTCTTTGCCGCGCCCACCTACCTGCTCGACGGTCGCGTCTGGTCGTTGGGCAACCCCTCGCCTGAGCAGATCGAGGCGACGTTTGGCGATGACTCACCCGACTACAGCGCTATGTCACGCTGGAGGCGATGACTTGCTTTGTCACAGCCTGGTTAGCTCTTGTCATCGTCTGTCTGGACTCGCCTGGAAAGGGTTTTCGAGATCGCGCCGAGCAGCGTTTTCAAATTCACCGGCTTGGTCAGGTGCTCATCCATGCCGGCGTCAAGACAGCGCGTGCGGTCGTTGGGCATCGCAAGCGCGGTGAGGGCGATGATCGGGGCGTCTCTGAATTCTGGCTCCTTTCTGAGTCTTCGGGTTGTTTCCAGTCCGTCCACCACCGGCATCTGCACATCTATCAGGAACAGATCGGGATGCAGCTTCTTCGCCTGTTCAATGGCTTTATTCCCATCGTGTGCAACCTCGACGCGATAGCCTGCATGCTCAAGATACTCTTTCAGAACCAGGATTGTGGATTCTGTGTCTTCCACCAACAAAATTGTCGCTCCCGGCGTCGCTGCGGGTTTGGCCGTGTCCGATGCAATGGTTGTTGTCTTTTCTGAGGCTTTGGCGACGGCAAGCGGCGCCCGCCACGGCAGCGTGATCGTGAAGCGACTGCCTTTGCCCGGCTCACTCTCTACACTGACATGACCGTCGTGGAGGCGCACCAGTTTGGCGACCAATGCCAACCCCAACCCCGTCCCCCCTGTCTTGTGAGCAATGCCCGCATCCAACTGCACGAATGGGCGGAATAGTTGAGGCAAGTCTTCTGCTCGAATGCCGATGCCGGTGTCCCAGACGGTGAAAGAGACGGTGTTGTCCTCTTGATTCCCTTTCACCTCCAGTCCGATCTTGCCGTTTTCGGGTGTGAACTTGACGGCGTTGCTCAGCAGGTTGACGAGCATCTGCTTGAGACGGCGTTGATCCGCCCAGATCTGTCCAATATCTGCGTCTACGTGATATAGAATGTTCTGTTGCTTCTTCATCGACAATTCGGCAACCATGCGCACGCTTGCCTGGCAGAGTGCGTCGATGTCCACGTCGGTGTAGTCGAGGGTGAGTCGACCGGCTTCACTCTTGACGATGTCTAGAATGTCGTTGATCAGCTCCAGCAAATGACTGCCATTCTCGTTGATGATGCTGATATACTTCTGCTGTTTCTCATTCAAAGGGCCGGCAATCTGCTCTGTCAAAATTTCGGAAAGCCCGATGATGGCGGTGAGCGGCGTGCGCAGTTCATGGCTCATATTGGCAAGGAACTCGTCCTTGATGCGCAGAGCGCGCTCCAGCTCCAGATTGAGGCGCTTCAGATCGAGCGTGCGCTCCTCCACGCGTTTTTCCAATTCTTTGTTCAAAATGCGCAACTCCGCCTCCGCCCGCGTTCGCTCCGCCAGTTCGTGTTGCGCGGCGGCGTATAATCGAGCATTCTCCACGGCGATGGCGGCCTGCCCGGCCAGGGTGTCGAGAAATTCTGTCCACTCCGTGTCGTGCGCCGCCAGCGAGCGGTTAAAGGCTTCCAACACGCCGACAACTCTATCTTCTATGATCAGCGGCGCAGCGTGATAGCTGACAAAACCCTCCTCTTTCAGCGCGCTGGCGTGAAGAAAGTTGTCTGGATCGTCTGCCAGATTCGGAAGTTGGATATGACGGCGCTCCAACGCTGCCATGCCGGCGTGACTTACCCCAAACGGCACGCTGACGGATTGAATGGCGTCTGTCCAGAAACCGACGCCGGTTGCAAATTCCAGGGTGTTCGTCGCGACATTGAGAAGCAGAACAGCGGCGGCGTCCACCGCCAGAAGCTCCACCGCCTGTTCAAGCAATACATTCAGGCTGACGTGCAGATCGAGATTCGATGCAATGGTCTGGTCGATCTTGCGCAGCGCAGCTAGACGCAGCATCTGCTGCCGAATCTTCGCCGCCGCCTGTTTGCGGTTGGTGATGTCTTGTTTGATGCCGATGAAGTGTGTGATCCTGCCGGCGTGATCGGAGATGGGCGTGATCGTCTGCTCTTCGTCATACAACGACCCGTCTTTGCGTTTGTTGATCAATTCACCGTGCCAGGATTTCCCTGCCAGGATCGTCTCCCACAGGTTTTTGTAGAATGCGGCGTCATGTTTTCCGGAAGAGAGAATGCGCGGATTCTTGCCGATGACTTCTGCACTCGAATAGCCGGTCAATCGTGTGTAGGCGGAGTTGATCCACTGGATCGCGCCGTTGACATCTGTGATCACGATGGCGTTTGCCGCGGCTTCCAGCGCCGCGCTTTGTAGACGCAAGGTCGCCTCCGCCCGCTTGCGCTCGGTGACATCGTTGACCATGACCCATCGAGCCGGGCGTCCCTCAAAGTTCAGGACATGAGAGGTGATCTCAACATCGATCAGCCGCCCATCTTTCAGCCGATGTCTCCAGCCCGTCGAGTTCTGAATCACCGATGTTTCATTGGCAATGTTTTGCATGAGCGCAGGAATATCTTCGGCGGGGCGGATGTCCCGAAGCGTCATGTTGAGGAATTCCTCGCGGCTGTACCCGTAATGAACGATCGCTGCATCATTGACCGCCAGGAACCGCAGGGTCTCGAGATCGTACACCCACATTGGCTGCGGGTTTGACTCAAAGATCTGGCGGTAGCGCTCCTCGCTGGCGGCGATTGTCTGCTCGGCAAGCTTTCGTTCGGTGATATTCTCGTGCGCCACGACGACCCGCGTGGTTGCGCCTTCGCTGAATCGCGTGACCCGTGCGACAAACCAGCGTTGTTCGCCGGGCGCATGGCAGGGGTATTCGATCTGACAGGATTCTTGTTCGCCCCGCAACACCGCCCGGATGCCGGCGGCGACAGCAAACGCTTCTTGCGCATTTTTGCCGCGCGCCGCGTCACAGACGCCAAGATAGTTGACGCCCTCTGACACCAACGCCGGATCGATTCCATTCGCCCGGGCGAAGGCGCGCCATGAACGGTTGACAGCCACGATCACGCCTGTCTCGTCCAGAATCGCGATATTGGCGGTCAGCGCATCCAGGGTCTTTTGAGCAAAAAGCTCGGAAGACCGCAATGCGCCTTCCATTTGTTTGCGCTCGGTGATATCGCGGGCTATGCCCTCGATCGCGATCAACTCGCCGGCTTCGTTGAAAATCTTGACGTTTCGTTGTTCCGTCCACAGGATGGTTCCATCTTTGCGAACCCAGCGCAACTCGAACGCTTGCTGTGCGTTGAAATCCCCTCGTACAATCTGCTCAAGGATGGGCAGGTCGTCTGGATGAATCAGCTTGAATCCCAGCTCTGGGTCGGCGTAATGTTCCTGCGGCGTATAGCCGGTCACGGCAGCGGCGGAAGGGCTGACATAGGTGAAGCCGCGCTGCGGCGTAAATTCGTAGCGGTAGATCAAATCGGGCGAATGCGTTGCCAGCCTCTGCAAATAGTCGCCGGCTTGTTCGGCGTGCACCGCTGCATTGAATCCCTGCGCGTCCGTCTCGGTCAAAGGGGTGTGGCGCATCGTTTCGAGAATGGCGTTCACCAGGGTTTTCACCATTGACGACTTGTGTACAAAGCCATCCGCGCCTGCCTGCAAAGCCGCCGCATGATAGCCCTCCTCCGCCATCATGGTCAGCACGATGATCCTGGTCTCAGGCAGTTGTTCCTTGAAGATCGGAATGAGGTCCAGACCTGACGCCTGACCCAGGTTCAAGTCCAGCAGGATCACGTCGGGTTGCAGCGACATGGATTGGGCGATGGCTTCTTCCTCGTTGGCTGCCGCGTCCACCCGAGCAAGCATGTCCTGAAATTGAAAAAAGTCGCGCGCTGCGTCAAGGAAATAGAAACTATCATCTACGAGCAAAATGCGGATCGGATCATTCATAGTTGCCTTCTGGTATTTCATCGCCATTTATTGCTTCTATGATACCAGAGAGACGATTCTGAGGTTAGTGGGGTGTGTACGGTAATTGGGCGAGGGGCGCCCTGTATTTTCTGAGGTTTATTCCACCATCCCCTGTTTGACGGCATACTTCACCACGTCGGTCTGTGATTTTAACCCTAACTTCTTCATGAAGTTACTGCGGTGCATTTCAACGGTTCGGACGCTCAACGTCAGGCGTTCGGCGATCTGCGGGTTGCTCAACCCCTCGGCGGCAAGTTGAAACACTTCACGTTCGCGATAAGTGAGCGCATCGAGCGGATCGAAGGCGCGGGCATCTTGTGTACGTTGCATGTATGTGTGGATGGCGAGTTCGTTAAGCGATGGGCTGAGAAACAGATTCCCCGCCAGCGCCTGCTGGATCGCAAAGAGCAGCTCTTGCGAGGAGCTTTGTTTCAACACATAACCGGCGACGCCCGCCTGCAGCGACTCGACTACGTAGCTCTCAGCGTCATGCATCGAAAGCACGATCACCTTTGTGTTGGGAGAAATGCGCTTTGCGCGTCGCGCCACCTCCAGCCCTGAAAGGCCGGGCATCCTCATATCGACGATCAACAGATCGGGCTGATGTCTCTCCGTCAGTTGCAACGCCTCCAGCCCGTCGCCTGTGTCGGCGATCACGTGCAAATCGGGCTGCGTTTCGAGCAAAAGACGCAGCGCCTCACGCACGATCTGATGGTCGTCGGCAAGGATGATGGAGATCATGAGACACTCTCGTGCAGGGGCAGACGGACAAGCAGCCGTGCGCCTTTGTCTTTTTCCGATTCGATTTGGAACACCCCGCCGACAAGTTCGGCGCGTTCACGCATGCCGGTCAGCCCACGGTTTTGCGCCAGCGCTGTCTGCGCATCAAAGCCTACACCATCGTCATCGATCCGGACTTCCAGCCAGTCTCCGTTCATCCAGATCGTGAGTTGGATGGAGGTGGCGTGCGCATGGCGCGCCACGTTTGTCAATGCTTCCTGAACAATGCGATAGATCGTCATCTCGATCGCTGTCGAAAATCGCCTGCTCTCCGCACCGTTGTGTTTGAACTCGACGTTGATGCCCGTCTGTTCCTGATAGCGGTTGACATACCACACCAGCGCCGGGACAAGCCCCAGGTCGTCGAGCATGGCCGGGCGCAGTTCCATCGATAGACGGCTGACGCGACTGAGCAGATCAGTGGCAAGCTCCTGCGCCTGTACGATTTTTTTCGCCGCCGCCTCAGCCGGCAACTGCCCCGCAATCTCCAGCGTGAGCTTAATGGCGGTCAGCATCTGCCCGATCTGGTCGTGCAGCTCGCGCCCGATGGCGCGGCGCTCCGCCTCTTGCGCCTCGACGAGTCGTCGCGTCAGTTCAACCAGACGGTCGCGGCTGAGACGCAAGTTTTCTTCCACCTGTTTGCGTTCGGTGATGACCTCGGAAAACAAAATGACGCCGCCGATCTCGCCGTTTTCCTCATGCCACGGGCGAATCTCCCAGCGCACCCAGTCGATCCTGCCGTCCTTACGGGGGAAAGGGTCTTCTTCGCAGCGCTCCACCGCGCCCGCCAGGCAGCGACGATGAATCTCCTTCCACCGTTCGGGAATTTCGGGAAACACCTCATAATGAGATCGCCCGATCAGAGCCTGTTCTCCCAGGTCGTAATCGGCAAGAAAACGATGGGAGACAACGAGATAGCGCATATCGCGGTCAAACATGGCGATTGAGGCCGGCGTATGCTCTATGAACAGGCGCAGGAGCTGTGTGCTGCATCGGGGTGTTTCCATCTCGCCGCGCCGGGCGTCGTCGACTGGGCTATGCATGGGTCGAGGTTTTGTCATCACAACGCTCCTCTGCGGGCCTCGTTGCCTGTGAGCGCTCGAAAATTTGTTGTGTCGGCGGTGCAGAAAGTAAGAAGCCAGATGATTCAATGCAGCTTACGCCGTCATCTCGTCTGCATGAGCCGCATAGCGACATTTACTTACTCTATTATAAGTTGTTTGGACCAATCTGGCAATGACTCGTTTGTCGCCTGATCAATGCGCCAACATGCTCTCTGGAGTTACAGGAAAGAATCGAGGTCGAAGTTCTTGCTGTTGAACTCGACAAGCTTGACCCAGTCAATCGCACCAGAAGGGTCGCAAAATCGCTGTGAAAATTCGACAGTCAGTCGATTCACCAATGCCCCACGACCTGCGAAAAATCGTTCGTTGTGTTCGCGCGCACGGTATCCGAGCGGCTCGATGATCTCCGTGTACAGTTCCTTGTTCTCGCTGATCAGATACCAGAAGTTCTGCCCTACGACCTTCAGATATCCTGCTCTGGTGTATGTTGTCCGCGTTTTTCCATAACAGATGCCGAGCACTGGCTGGATATTTGCAGCCAGGCGTGATTGCCTGACGCGGTTCACAGCATCACGCAGGTCTTGCGCAAGCTTGCTCTGCTGCGAACTATTACCCCAGTTCGGGCCTGACTTGATAGAGACCACAAAATGCGTGTTGAGGTGAATGAACTCCAGATCAACGCCAGGGGCAGTCGATTTATGCCCACCGGCAGTTTGCTGTGCAACAAACAGAGCAAGATTTTCCAGGAAATCACCAAAGAGCTTTTCCTCGGATGAGGATAGGAATGCGTCGAGCAGACTACCGATCAAATCGCTGGCAACCGTCAGGTTCTTGGCGCGAAACAAATAGGGATTCTTCTTGAGTAACTGATTCAGGGCAAGATTCTCAACAGTCGCAAGTCTGCGTCGGTGAAAATCGTCGATATTTTCATTAACATAGTGCTCAACTGCACGGAGGTCCAATGCGTTCATTCTGGCATCCCAACGTCATATTGCTCCACCTCTTCCAGTAGTCTGGGTTGGATAACGGCAAGGCGATTGCGGGCAAGTTCACAAAATGTAGGGTCCAAGTCGATGCCTATGTAATGCCGACCAAGTTTTTTTGCAGCAACTGCCGTCGTTCCAGAGCCAACAAACGGATCGAGGACGACATCACCGCTTTTTGTGAAGAGTTTGATAAACCAGAGCGGCAGATCGACCGGGAAGACAGCACTGTGGCTACGATTCGAGCATTCTGTTGCCATGTGAATCACATTAGTGGGATACACCATGGAACGCCCCACCCAGTTTGATACATTCTTGCCAAAGCCACTTGCCACGCGCGATTCATCTCGAACTTTATCTGTCGCACTCAGTTTTGCCAATCTGTCCTGCGCCCAATTGCCCACAGGAACCATGACCGCATCTTGATACATGTTGAAGCTGCGCGTCTTATTGAACTGTAGTAAACGTTCCCAGGAATCGCGAAACCGATTGGGCCATTTCCCCGGATACGAGTTTTTCTTGTGCCACATGAACTCCTCTGTCCAGAGCCAGCCTTGTTTACGCATGTTTAGAATGAGCTCGATGACGTAAGTATGTCGCTCGCCATTGACAACGCGTTCCTTGATATTGAGCACAAACGTACCGGTCGGCTTGAGTACGCGAAAAAACTGCTGCGTTTTTGGCAGAAACCAATCAACATATTCGTCCGGCGATACACCACCGTATGTACGTCGCCGCTGATCGGCATAGGGCGGCGAAGTAAAAATCAAGTCGATTGAGTTATCCGGGAAGGACGCAAGAACCTGCTCGCAGTCACCCTCGATAATTGTGTCCCACTCAAACATTGGCGCTCCCTAAATTCTCTCACAATCGCACCACCTGCCACGTCATCTCCTGAAACGGCGCAGCAACGAGCGCGGCATGATATTCCGATTCCGCGGCAAAGTGTGTTTGCATCACTATGCGGCCAACCACCGATACTGTGAATGCATCCACGCCAAAGGGCCACGGGTCAAAATGGATGACGTTCTCGTCGTGGATCATCACAATTGCTGTCTCGGCGCCGCAAAAATCGACCGGGCAATGCACAATCTCACGGCGCGGCGACCACGGCATGAGCACCCGCAGGCTGGCGGTGTCGCCAAATTGCAGCAGCCGGGTGTTGGCTTCGATGCGGGTTGGCGTCAACCACTGCGGCGCCGCTGCTTGGTTTTGCCACGTAGCGCGCAAGACGTCCGCCCGGCCGCGATCTTCATCAACAAAAGCCTGGATCGCCGCCTGCGCAGTTTCGTCCAGATCGCGGCTCGGGAATTCTGCGTAGAGCAAGGACGCGTGGCGGGCAATCAACAGCCCGGCGTAAGGATGTTGCGCTCCCGCGCGTTCGACGCCCCGCCGCCAGAGCGCCACCTTACCCACCGGGTCGTCATGATGGAGAAAGTCCATCGGATAGCCATCACGACGCAGACGGGGTTGTTGCTCCCATTCCCACCAACCGTTGTCGTGCTGCCCGATGGCGAGCATTACGGCATCGTACGGCTCCGGCCGTGCAAAGTCGGCGTTGCCCCAACGCCGGCAAAACGCCTCGGACATGGCAGCGTGCGCGGTTTGGTTGATGCAGAGCAGGCGCTCTTCACCAAGCTGGCGAACGATCATGGCTCCTCGCCCGCCATGCGATAGAGAAAGACGCCGACGCCGAGCATAATGCCGATGATCAGACTCAAGAACGCCTCAAGCCAGCCGAGACGCAGCGCCCGCCCGACAGCAAAATGGCTGACGCCCAGCCCAACTGCACCGGCGAGCACTTCATTCGGCAACGGCGGCTCAGCGCCTGGTGTGAAGTGCACCGCCTTCTGCATCTTGTCGAGCTGAATTTCAGATTGCTGGTCAGCCCAATGCAGATAAAAAGGCGTCGCCACCCCGGTGAGCGTCGCGCTGACCATGATGCGAAACAATGCCCACATACGCGTTTATCCTCGCAAAATCCGCGTGATCTGTTCGATATGCAGCATATCGTGCAGACCGACCTGCATCAGTGCATCGTCCATCGTGAAACGCCCGCGTTCGGGATGAACGCCGCTGCGTTGCCACTGTTCGCCGCGCAACGCCTCAAAAAAATCGGCCGTTTCGATGCGCGATGCGCGCAGTTCAGCCAATGCCGTGCGCAGGTCCTGGTCGTTGTAGCGAAACTCGACCACCATGCGTTCGTGGTCGCACCGTTCAAAACGTGGCTCGTGCTCGGTGAGGATCCGGCGGGCGCGGCTGCGGAAAATCCGGTCAAAGTCGCGCAGATGGCAGACGACTTCCAACACGGTCCAACCTTTGTCGCCGTCGTTTGGGTCGCGGCGCGAGGTTGCCATCTGTTGGTTGACATCGGCGAGGATGAATTCGAGCGCCGCCAACGTGTGGCGCATCAGCCGGATATGTCCTGCACGAGCGCGATCTACGTCACAATCAAACCCCATGAATCTCCTCCCAATCAAGACAATGAATTGTTGTGCAACCATTTTACCCCGAAGCAACACTGTCGCGAAACGCCCCCGATTGGTATAATCGGGCAATCTGGTTCACGCAACAGCAATTGGGGGAATTCGATGGCTACAACAACCGCCGCAGTTCAGCAAAAAAGTGTGCAGCGCGCGCGCCCGCGCTTCTGGGAGATCGACGCCATGCGCGGGGTGGCGATCATCACCATGATCGTCTATCACACGATGTGGGATCTGTGGTTTTGGGGCGTTTTCCCCGATGTGGTGCTGTGGGAAGGTTTCTGGAAGTACTGGCAGCGTTTCACCGCCGGCACCTTCTTGATCCTGGTCGGCGTGTCGATGACGCTGGTTTATCGCCGCGAACGCGAGCGGCGCGGACCCAACGCCCGGCTGTTCCCCAAATTTTTATTGCGCGGGCTGAAAATCTTTGGTCTCGGCATGATCATCACCATCGTTGTGACGGTCGCCGGCGTCGGTTATGTCGATTTTGGGATTCTGCACCTGATCGGCGCCTCGACGATTCTGGCGTACCCATTTCTGCGCTTCAAATGGCTGAATCTGGCGCTGTGGGGTGTTTTCTCCGCCGCCGGCAAGTGGATCGAGCAGTTCCACTTCGATGGGCGCTGGCTGCCGGTGATCGTCGGCTCCTACGCTACGATTTTTTTCATTGACGGGCGCTGGCTCGTCCCACTCGGCGTCACACCGACGCGCTACCCGGCGGTGGACTACTTCCCGCTGATCCCGTGGTTTGGCGTGGTGTTGTTGGGCGTCTGGTTTGGCAACTGGTTCTACGCCAACAATCGGCGCCTTGTCCCGCTGCCAGATTGGGGCGATGCGCCGCCGATCCGCGGGCTGCGCTTCCTGGGTCGCCATTCGCTGCTGATCTACCTGATCCACCAGCCCATCATTCTGCTCGTGCTCGCCCTGCTCGGCATTGTGCGGATGTGAAGAAGGGCGAGGGCGAGTTCGGCACAGGTCAGCCCTCGACATGACGCATTGCATGCGCCTCTCAATTGGCGAGACCTGTCGTGCACGTCGCTCTTCGCAATTCGTCCTTCCTACACAACACTAACATCGCGCTTACGTTGTTCTGACATTTGCGGCGTATGCTGAAAATCAAACGACAGGAAACGATGCAACGCCTGTCTGGGGAACATCTTGAAATGGAGGTAAGAGCTATGACAAACATTACACGATGGGAACCGTACCGCGAGTTGGCAACCATGCGCCAGATGTTGGATCGCTTCTTCGAGGATGACTTTGCCCGCTTCCCCAGCCTGTGGGAGCGCCGCTCCGATACAATGAGCCTGGCGCTTGATGTGGCGGAGAAGGATGATGCCTTTATTGTGAAGGCGTCGGTGCCCGGCGTGCCCGCCGAAGATGTCGAGGTGACGCTGACCGACAACGTGCTCACGATCAAGGGCGAGATGAAGGCGGACAAAGAGATCAACGAAGAGAACTATCATCTGCGCGAACGACGCTTCGGTTCGTTCATGCGCAGTGTGACGCTGCCGACCGCCGTCGATGCTGACAAGATCGAGGCTGTCAACGAGAACGGCGTGCTGACGCTGACGCTGCCCAAAGCCGAGGCTGTCAAACCCAAGAAGATCGAAGTCAAGAAGCTCGTCAACGCATAATTCAGTCAACGGTTGAACAAAGAAGCCGGGTTTGCAACAAAACCCGGCTTCTTCTTATTGGCGCTTCGGCGTTGCCTGTCCTACAATGCCGTCACGCATGACTGATTTTCAGGTCGCCAATCCAATCTTTCTGGAAGCCCCAAAGCTCCCAGGAGGACAAAGAACGGAGAACGAACCGCATGACTGCACCAGCCGATCTGCTTGCACAGGCGCAGACGCTGTCGCCACAACTGAGCGCCTGGCGTCGAGATATTCACATGCACCCCGAACTCAGCTTCCAGGAACATCGCACCGCCAATCTGGTTGCCAGCGAGTTGGTGGCAATGGGCATCGAGACGCAAACCGGCGTTGGCAAAACCGGCGTTGTGGGCTATCTTGGCGACGCCGGGCCGGTGGTGGCAATCCGCGCCGATATGGACGCACTGCCAATCGACGAGGAGAACGATGTCCCGTATCGCTCGCAGACGCCGGGCGTAATGCACGCGTGCGGACACGATGCGCACACTGCGATTCTGCTCGGCGTGGCGCGGCTGCTCTCGGCGATGCCTGACCGTCCGGCCGGGCAGGTGCGCTTTCTGTTCCAGCCCAGCGAAGAGGACGCCGACGACGAAAACAAATCGGGCGCCACGCGCATGATCGAGGACAAGGCGCTGGAGGGCGTCGACGCCGTGATCGCACTACATGTCGCCAGCGACCTGCCGAGCAAACAGATCGCCATCGTGGACGGCTATGCCAGCGCCAACGAAGATTCGTTCGAGATTTGGCTGCGCGGAACGGGCGGTCACGGCGCGTTTCCACACCAGACGGTCGATCCCACTTTTATTTTGGCGCAAGTGCTCAACGCCATTCACGGCATTCGCGCCCGTCGCGTCAACCCAACCAAAGCCGCCGCCGTATCGATCGGCATGATCCAGGCGGGAGCGACCACCAACGTCATCCCCAGCCAGGTCTATGTCGCAGGCACGATGCGCAGCTTCGACGACGAGGTGCGCCAGCAGCTGCGCGACGAGCTGGCGCGTGTGCTGGAGATCAGCCGCGTGCTCGGCGGCGACTTCGAGCTAAAATTGTGGCCCGGCTATCCGTCGCTCTACAACGACCCGGACGTGGCGCGCATGATCCGCGTCTCGACGCGCGACCTGATGGGCGCGCACGCGCTGATTGATCCGGAGCCGATCATGGGCGCCGAAGATTTCAGCTATATGACGCGCAAAGCGCCCGGCGCCATGTTCATGCTCGGCGCCAAAATGGATAATCGCGACCGCCCGCACCACACGCCGGTCTTTGACATCGACGAGTCGGTGATGCCCTACGGCGCGGCGGTGTTGGCGGATGCAGCGTGTCGTCTGCTGCGCCAAAAAGCCAGGTAAAACAACGTGAAAATCTATCTATCACTGTTGCAGAGGAATCGAAACTTCCGCAACCTGTGGTTTGCGCGCGTGGTCAGCAACCTGGGCGACTGGTTCAATCTGCTCGCCGCGGCGGCGTTGATCGCCAATTTGAGCGGCGCGGGCACGGCGATCAGCTTTCTGTTCCTGGCGCGCTTCCTGCCGCTCTTTGCAATGAGTCCGTTCGCCGGTGTATTGGCTGACCGTTTTGAACGGCGCACATTGCTGATCTGGACAGACATCCTGCGTGCGGTGATCGTGCTCGGCTTTCTACTGGTCGACCGACCTGAGCGCGTCTGGCTGCTCTATACGCTCACCGCATTGCAGTTTATGATCAGCGCCGTTTTCACTCCAACCGAGCAGGCGTACATTCCCGCGGTCGTGGAAAAGGACGATCTCGTCACCGCCAACGCGCTCGACAGCTTCACATGGAGCACGATGCTGGCGATCGGGGCGTTGCTCGGTGGGTTGGCGACCGCGTTTCTGGGCGTGCAGACCGCCTTTATCCTTGATGCGCTCACCTTTGTTCTGTCGGCATGGTTTCTGACGCGCATCAATGTTCGCAGCCGTGGGCAGCCGCACGCTGGCGAAGGTCAATCCGCCGCAAAGCGCGCGTTTTTGGAGATTGTCGAAGGGATGCGCTATCTGGCGGGGCAACCGACGCTGTTGGCGTTTGCGCTTATCAAGTCGGGCGGCGCAATTGTGTGGGGCGCGGTCAACGTGCTGGAAATTCCGCTGGCGGAAGTGGCGTTTCCGCTCAACAGCAGCGGCACCTTGAGCCTCGGCTTGATCTATGCTGCGGTCGGCATCGGCACCGGTTTTGGACCAATCGCCGTGCGCGCCTGGCTGGGCGACGCGTGGGGCGGCATGCTCAAGGCGCTTTCAATCGGTTTCTTTGCCATGACGCTCGGCACGTTAGGCCTGGCGTTGGCGCCGTCGTTGGGCTGGGTGCTCGGCGCTACAGCCATGCGCGGCATTGGCACGGGCGTGATCTGGGTTTTCTCCGCCGTACTCTTGCAGTTGCTTATCCCGGATCGACTGCGCGGGCGCGTCTTTGCCTTTGAGTTTGCAGCGTTCACGCTGGCGCAGTCATTCAGCACGCTTTGGGCCGGCTACGCCTATGACAATCTGGGCTGGACCCTGTCGCAGGTGTTGTTGAGCGCTGCTGTCATTAGCGTCGTTATGACCGCTGGCTGGCTGCTCATTCATGCGCGCGTGCGCGGTCGTTCGGCGTTCATGGCTGAAGTGAGAACTTGAGCCTGGCTTTGCACATCACGTTGATGACTCAGCGGCTAACTTCCTTCTGTTCACTTCTTCCACTCGCTCAATTGGCCAGTATTGGCGTCGAGGATGACGTTGATGCCATCCACCAGTTCGCTCAAGGCGCCCTCAACGCCGATAATGGCTGGCAGGCCAAGCTCGACCGCAGCGACGGCGCCCGGGCTGTCCATGCCACCCTGAACGGTGACCAGCCCTCCGCTGCGCCGGAGCAGGTGAATGCAACTGCGATCGACGCGTTCGGTGAAAATGATGTGCTGCGGACCAACCACGATCTCTTCTGGGTTCTGAAGCGGCGGCTTGATTGTCATCAACACACCCGCCACCTCTCGTCCACCGATGCCTGTGCCGCGCACCAGCACGCGATCAATGCGCCGCACCATCATCAAGTTCGTGGCGCTTCGCACGTTGCCGACCACGCCCGCCGTCAGCACCACCGTATCGCCTTCACCGATATATCCCTTCGCCAGCGCCAGGTTGATGGCGTCGGTGACCACTTCGTCGGTGTTGCTCAGTCGCTTGGTCAGAAGGGAATAGGTTCCCCAGTAAAGCGCAAGCTGGCGTTGCACCATCGGGCTGGGCGTGACGGCGATCAACGGAACTTCTGGACGGAAGCTCGCCAGCAATTTCGCCGTTGCGCCGCTGACCGTCGGTGCAATGATTGCTCTGGCGCCGGTTTCACTCGCAGTGGTGACCGCGGCGTGGCAGATAGCGCCCGACGCTGAGAAGACGCGCGGCTCATTATATTTGATTTTTTGTCCCAGACTTGAGCGCAGGCGCTCCGCCTCTTCAGCGATTTTTGCCATCGTCGTGACCGCCTCGACCGGAAACTGACCTGACGCTGTTTCGCCAGAGAGCATGATTGCGTCGGTGCCATCGAGCACGGCGTTGGCGACATCGCTCGCTTCGGCGCGCGTGGGGCGTGGATTGCGCATCATTGAGTCGAGCATCTGCGTCGCCGTGATCACCGGCTTGGCTGCGATCAAGCATTTGCTGATCAACGTCTTCTGCACGCCGGGCACTGTTTCCGGGTTGGTCTCAATGCCGAGATCGCCGCGCGCCACCATGATGCCGTCGGCTGCTTCAATAATCGAGTCGATATTCTTGACGGCTTCCGGCTTCTCAATTTTGGCGATCACCGGGGTCACGCGGCCAAAGGTCGCATGATTCTGGATGATCGACTTCAGCTCCAACACTTCATGCGCCTTGCGCACAAAACTGAGCGCCACCCAATCGACCTGATGATCGAGCGCAAACTTGACATCCTCCACATCTTTCTCGGTCAGCGCAGGTATATCGAGCGAGGCGTCGGGCAGGTTCATGCCTTTGTTGCTCTGGAGTACACCCGAAAGGATGATGCGCGTGCGAATCTCGGTCTCGGAGGTTTCGATCACCTCCAGTTCGAGCATGCCGTCATCGAGGAGGATGCGTTCTCCCGGTTTGACCGCTTTGGGCAGGTCTTTGTACTGAATCGGAACGCGTCCTGGTTCGCCGATGATATCGTCGGTGGTGAGAATTAATTCTTCATCTTTGACAAGCGGCACGCCACCCTCGCGCATTTTGCCGGTGCGCAGTTTGGGGCCTTGCAGGTCGGCAAGAATGGCGATTGGTCTCTGTATCTGTTCGGAGACAATTCGGACGCGCTCAATCGTTTCGGCGTGATATTCGTGTGTGCCGTGGCTCATATTGAGACGCGCAACATTCATACCGGCTGCGGCAATGCGGCGCAAAACAGGAAGTTCGCGACTGGCCGGCCCGATGGTGCAGACGATTTTGACACGCAACATAAATAAATATCCTTGCTAAGGCGACGGATTTTTTCGCTATGTTACCACATTGCGTTTGGAACAGAAAGAGATGGAAAAATGAGTCTGTACAGAGTGATTTATGGTGCGCGATGAGGGGAGCAAAACGATCTCGCTCCCCTCAATCTATTGTTTTTCAGACGACGACACCTGATTCAAGCCGTCATTTGTAATGTCTCTGCGTCGCTGACGCCAACATCGGCGTCTGGCTGAATGTCATCCACGTTGTCGTTGTCTGGTTTCCCACTTTGCGCCTCGCTTTCCGCCTCGAAGAGGGTGCGTTCACCGGCGGCGTGGCGTGCGCGCGATTCTGAAAACTCGGCGTCTGACATGCCAAGCGGCTTGTCAAGATCCCCCAACGCTTTGCGAAGACCAAATTTGAGCGTGCGTACAGCCAGCTCAAAGGGGCGCTCGCTGTGAAACTCGGCAAAGGTGGAGACTGCTGCATCGGGTGAGAGCGGTGCAAGCTCATATTGTCTGGCAAGCTGCTCACGGTGAAATGCAATCCACAGATAAAGGTCGGCTTCGGTGCGATTGGGAAAGCTCTCCAACAACTTGTGCCGATGAATTGCATCGACCACCGGCAGGTAGATATTGTCATACCAGCTCGCCACCGCCTCATCCCAGGAAAGCCTGTGCTCACTGCCGGCGCGCTCCAGGTCCAGGTTGCGCAGATATTGATGCACCTGAATATGCCTCAAGAGGATTTGATAGCGTCCCGGTTCAGTGAACTCAATCCCGTGTTCGGGGCGAATCTCATCGAGCCCGGTCTCTTTGAGAAACTCGCTGCGTTCGATCTTGATGATCCATTGATCGCGCTCAAAGTCCTCCATTTGCAATGGCACTTCGGTTGGGATCTCGGTGACATAAGCTTCGATGTGCGTCAATCCATTGGCGCGTGCCACGCTGACGCGATGGTTTCCATCGCGCACGAAGTAGACGTCGCCCACTTTGTACACCTCAATCGGCGGGTACCCTTCCAGTGAATGCATGACAGCGTCGACGCGCGCCCACCGCTCTGGGTTGACGCCCGGTCTGGGTAGAAAGGTGCGCGTGAAGTCACGATAGCGGCCCACACTGCCGACAATTTTGTCGAGCGGCACCATCTGCGTGCCCATTTCAATCTGCTGGCGCGTCTTGATGCGTCTGGCCACCTCATCATAGCTGACCAGATCGACATTAGCGCCGGTGATTTTTGCCATTAAATCTGCAATCTGTGCTTTGCCGACGTTGCGACGATATTTCTCCAACGATTCATATTGTACTGCCTGCGTTGCTGGCATTGTTTACTCCTTTCAAGCGAAATCTGGCAGGAAATTATCGCTGCCCGACTCGAAACTAGATTACACACCGCACCACCTTATTCGCTGGCGTGTGCATCCAACGCCACAGAATATGGCGAACCTCTGCTGCTAACCGCAGCCATCTCCAGCTTGTCCATCCAGAACAGACGATGGAGCGCTGTCAGATCACTAACTGCCAAAGTATAGCAGATGTTCCGCACACAACATAGTGTATTTTGTACAAAAAGTGTTTGCGTATGATTAACGGATGATTACCGTCTTCACGCCGAGCTGCCAATGCAGAGCTACAACAAAAAAAGCAGTGTGATTTGGAGGGTTAGCGTACGGTCACACGGCGCACGGTCACACGGCGTGTGGAATCGATGCACCAGCAACAGCGACGCATTCGTCGGCGCGCAGGCTCATGCAGTTGACGCCCTGCACAACGCCCTCTTTGGCCGGCGTCTCGTTTGCCTGAAAACGGATGATTTTGCCGAGTCGAGAAATGGCAAAGAGGTCGCTCCGCTCATCGACGGCGACGGCGCCCACAATCGCATCGGCTTTCATCGCAACTTTACCGCTGGCGCCGGGCGATTTATTGGCGGCAAAACCGCTCATCAGCCGGATCGTGCCTTTGCCATCCCGGCTGAGCAAGAAGACGCCGCCAGACGGCGTGGTGGCGACGACTGCCGCAACGCGGTCACCCGGCTCTACGCGCATCCCCAGACATCCGCGCACCGGCACCAGACGCTCGGCAAAACGAATTGCCTGACCGTTGCGCGTCACAATGAAAAGTTCGTCGCCGCCGCTGCTCCAACAGGCCGCAGCGGGCGCACCGCCTTCGCGCGGATCAAACATGATCGCGCCAGGTTGCAGTGAGGTTCCCAGATATTGACGGGCGATGCGTCGCACCTGCCCTCGTTCAGTCACCAGCACCAGAAAGGCGTTGCTGCTCACGAGATCGGGTGCAACCACTGCAAGTCGTTCGTCGGGACGCATGGGAAAAGGCGCAACGATAGACTCGCCGCGGCTGCGCACCTCGCGTTCGGGAATCTCGGCGACCGGCAGCCGGAAGACGCGGCCCTGGTTGGTCAGTAAGATCAAGCCAGCGCTGCTGTCCGCCATGGTCAAAAACGCAGGCGGATCGTTGTCTGGGGCGTCGAGATCAAAGACCCCCATCCCACCGCGGCGCTGACGTGTGTACAGATGGCGCGGGGTGCGCTTTGCGACGCCGCCAGCGCTAATTGTAATCAGGTTTATCGTTGTGGGCGGCTCGCTCGGTTCGAGCGACGCGTCGCTACGACCGCTTTCTTCCGAACGCTCTTGCGCAGCCGCCAATTTGTCTTCCAGTTCTTCGATATAAGCCAGCACTTCGGGAGACACATTGCTGAGATCGGGTCGCTCCATCACGATTACTCCAAATTTATACTTGCGAATCAAGGCAACGTCTGAGCGATGCGCAGGATGTCTTCGGCATAGCGCCGCCGCGCTTCTGGCAGATCCTGCCAGGAGCCGCCTTCCGCCAAAAAGTTGTTGAGCCGGTCTATTCCCCAATGATACGCCACCAACGTCCACTCTTTTTCGATGTAGCCGCGGCGCGCCAACTGGCTGCGCAGATGATCCAGGTAGATAGCCGCCACCTGCACATTGCTGTAGCTGTCGAAAGGATCGCTGGCGCCCACCACCGGCGCCCATTCGCGCCAGGTGCCGGGCAACACCTGCATCAACCCCATTGCGCCGGCGCTGCTCAATGCCAGTGTATCAAATCCGCTTTCTATGTACGCCTGTGCAGCCAGCATTCGCCAGTCGAGGTCATATTGAACGCCGATGGTCTGAAACATCTGTGCGTAGGTCATCGGGCGCGCCGTTGAGGATGCAACCGAAGCGCCGTCAGCTGTTGTGTCGGCGGGCGGCCGCACAACTGAACGCACCGGCCCACCACTGCCCGGCGCCGTGATCTGGTCGGGCAGGACGAGCGGCAAAGAGGGATCGGGCTGTCCGATCCTTGCTCCAGCCGGGTCGCCCACAAAGGCAGCCCTCTCTGCATCATTCATCTCTCTGTTGGCGGCGCTGCCCGACGCCACCGGCTGGTTGAGCGTCACAACGATAATCGCTGGCGCCGGCGGCTGAACCGGCGCGGATGGCCGCTCCTCCCCAGCGCTGATGCGTAGAAAGAGAGCGCCCAACACGACGATCAACACCGCCGCCATCGCGCCGGCCATCGCCAGCCCGGCTAAAGAGGCGAGCTGCCATGCGCCGACGATCGGTCGCACCTCGACGGCGCTGCGCAATTGCTGTAGGATGCGCCCATCTTCAGACGCTCTCGCACGCAGCACAAACGGCAACGAACGACTGTGCAATGCAATCAATGGCAGCCGTCGCATCTTTACGCGCACCGGCAGGCGGATTCGCTCACCTGGTTGCAGAGAAAAGGGAGTCTCATGTCCATGCTCTTTACCTGCAACCGTGAGACATCCAACCTTTGATGCTGTCATCCCTTCGAGATACAACGACAACGGCCGATTCCCTTCATTTGCAACGCGCAACGGCAACGCCAGCGTACGGCGCCACCATGTGGCCGGCAATTCTGGAAACTCACTCGGATCAAGAGCAATCTGGTCAAAGGGCAAAATGGTGAGAACAACGCCGAGACGTGCGATGCGCGTCGGGTCATCGAGCGACCTGACCACCATGGCGACATGGTAGTCGCCAGCTTCGACATTGGCATGACGCGGCGGCGCAAAGGTCAGCTCCAGCGTGCGCCGCTCCCCTGGGGCAAGATTTGCCTGGATGTACGGCTCTGCGACCCAGCGGTCATCGAGCCAGCCTTCCAGGTAGGCGCGCACCGCCAGCCGCTGTGCGCTGTTGTTGAGCACAGTTACAGGCAATGTGACTGCGCCGCCTGGTTCAACCTGCCAGCGACGCTGCGGCAATGTGGCGACCACCACCTCATCCTGGCGGTCGGGGATGCGAAGCGGCTCGTCAACCGGTTCGTCAAGGTCCGACACAGCGCCGTCGATGTCCCAAACTTGCCAATCGGTGAGTTCGACTGGCAACCGTTGCACCGTTGGCTGCGCCGTTTCGTTCGATGTGCTCGCTTCATGATCCCCAGAATCGGGTGCGATAGGCGTCTGTTCGTCGCTGTGCATGGCAGTAGTATGGAACGCGAAGCGATGGATGTCAAGAACATCTCCACTTCCGAACTTTCTGGAACTGTCATCAGAAAAATGCCGTTGAGAGACCATGGCAATGGTTGGCAACGTCACCGAAAAGCCGACGAGCGCGGCGCATCATATCTACATGCGAAATCGTAGATGGCGATGGGTGATCAGCATTGTAGGCATTTTTCTGCTGGCGGGTGGGGTTGCGTTCCCTTTTTGGTGGAGCGACTGGGTGGCACGCACCTATGCACCTGCCATTCATCCATTGCACCAGGCGCCGTCCAGTCGCGTCGCGCTGGTGTTGGGGGCGCGCGTCTACTCCAACGGACGCTTGAGCGCGATGTTGGCTGACCGCGTCGACACCGCCGTTGAACTCTACAAAGCAGGCAAAGTCGACAAGTTGCTGATGAGCGGAGACAACAGCAATATTAACTACAACGAACCGGACGCAATGAGGGCGTATGCGATCGCGCGCGGCGTGCCAGCCGAAGATATTCAACCTGATTACGGTGGACGGCGCACCTACGATTCATGTTATCGGGCGCGCCAGATTTTTCAAGTGGACGAGGCGATCATTGTCACCCAGGCATTTCATCTGCCGCGAGCGCTGTTTTTATGCGAAAACCTTGGCATCCGGGTGGAAGGCGTAATGGCGGATCGGAGGATTTATAGCCCGCGATCACTGGCATGGTCGGAAATGCGCGAAAAGCCTGCAATGGTCGCTGCATTGATCGACATTGTTCGCCGTGTGCCGCCGCCAGTGATGGGCGCCCCCATTCCTCTAGAATAGAAGAGACAGGCGTTTCGGCGCGTTCAGTATCTATTCAATCTCAATTGTCTGTTCGGAATGACCCTTGCGCCAGTTGCCGCTCGAATCGCCGATTGCCCAGGAAGTGGTGATGCGGATGGTTGTGCGCGGTCGGGGTTGCATAGGCGCGGCGTCCTTGCGCACCTGAATTGGCTGGGTGACCGACCTGGTGGGGCGATTGAGCATATTTTGCAGCAATTTCCATCCCACGCTGACCGCCAGACTGGCCGCCCCCAGCAAGACCGGCGCCGCCGCCTTGCCCACGAGTGCAGGCAAGGCGCTCTGCGGCGCAGGCAGCGATGCATCCATGTCGTGTCCGCAATGGCTGCAATGCCGCGCCTCCAGCGAAAAAGCCTGGCCGCACTGTGGACAGATTCTTGAAATTTCGCTCATGTCAGATTTCCATCTCGATTAACCGCCGCCTGTCTCGTGCTGTTCAAGCAGATATGCGATGATATCCGCCAGTTCCTGAACGCTCAGTTGCTCGCCATAATTGGCTGGCATGATATTGTTGGGATAGTTGGGCACCACATAGCGGTTGGGTTCGACGATGCTGTGATAGAGATAGAGCGCAGGGCTTTCTCCACGCACGCGGCTGACCGCTGTGTCGCCCATGTGATACCAGGTCGGGCCGGTCATGACCATATTGGGATCGAGCGCATGGCAGCCGACGCATCCGCGTGCAAGCGAAATCTGCGCGCCATTGGCCGGGTCGGCAACTGCCAGCGCCGCAGCGACATCATCCGGCAAGCCAGCCACGATCTCTTCCGCCGTGAGATCGGCAAGTCTGGGCGCCTCGGTTGGAACCGCAGCGACAACGATGTTGCCGGCTTCACGCGCCGCCAACTGTTCCCCCAGTTGCGGTGAGATGATCAATTGTGTTGCATCCGGTGCACATGCCGCCGCAACCAGTACGATCAACAGCAGAGATGCAAGCCACCAGCCCCGCCGCCGAACCCGATTCGATTTCATGCAAACCTCCCCAACGGTTGGGTGTGATTCAGCCCTGTAAAGAGCGCTTTATATCAGGAAAGCAGTCAAACGTAGTGTAGCACAGACGCATGATGCACAGCAATTTGACAGTGGCTTGTCTCGATTTCACAGCGCTATCGCAGCGGCGGCGGTGATTTGGGCAAATTGAGGTGAATCACCCCGGTCGCCTCGTGCGGCTCCTGCATGCGCCAGCCAAAGTGGGCGCTCATGTGACGAAGATAGGGGTCGGGATTGAGCGCCTGTTCGATCATATAGGTCGAGCCGGTCAAGATGATGATTTCGCCGTTGCGCTGCAGTGAACGCGCGGTGCGCAACGCTTGTTGCGGCTCGAACGCCACCAATACGGGGATGTCGCCAACGATGCCTTTGACCTCCTCGCGCACGCGTGCCGGCTCTTGCCCTTTGAAGGACGCACTGGTCACGATGATCGTCTGCGCAATGTCAGCCAGCGCGCGGAACACCTTGGCCGAGATGCGCTGCCCGGATATGCCGACGACCAGGATTTTGCCGCGGTCGCCGAACTGTTTACGGATTTCGCCTGAGAGCGCCTCGATCTTTTCGGCGTTGTGGGCGATGTCGGCGTAGATGTTCTCTTCGACGCGCCAGAAACGCCCAAGCAGACGCGCGTTGGCAAAAGCGCGCAGCACTGCGTCTTCGTCGATAGTTGGCGCCAGGTGACGAATCACTGCCAGCGCCAGCGCGGCGTTGCGTTTCTGATAATCGGCGTGCAGCAGCGAGTCGGGAGACGGGTCAAGCGTGTGCGCGTGCAACGCAGCGTCGAGCGCCGCCACATCGGCGTCTGTGACCGTGTGAAATGCGGCGCCGGCGGCTGCACAGACCTGGCCGATGATGTCGAGCGTCGCCGGCTGCCGTTCGGTCGTGAAGAGAGGAACGCCGCGTCGCGCAATCCCTGCTTTGTCGAGCGCCCGTTGCCACAGCTCGTCGCCGAGCATGTGGGAATGGTCGCTGCCGACGTTGGTCAGCGCAGTCGCCGCCACGTCCAGCGCCCGCGTCTGGTCATAGCGCCCGCCGACGCCGGTCTCGATCGCCGCCCATTCAACATTGTGGCGTTCAAACAGCGTCAGCGCAACCAGAATCGATGTTTCGTGAAATGTATGGACATGCGCAGGATTGTCGACGGCCAGCTTCACACAGTGCGGGCGCACGCGCCCCTCCCACGCCGCCGTGATGTCGTCTTGCGCAACGAATTCGCCGTCGACGCTGAAACGCTCGCGATAGTCGAACAGATGCGGACTCATGAATGCGCCGGCTCTGCCGATGCAGGCGAAGCCCATCTCCAGAAAGCGACAGGTCGAGCCTTTGCCGCCCGTGCCCGCCACATGGATCAGTTTTGTCGGATGCCCGTCTGGCCACAGTGCAGCGATTGAGCGACGCAACAACTCATGGCGCGCCAGCTTTGTGATGGACCACTCGGCGTGGTAAATCTGGTCAACCGTATTGTAGTATGGAAAGTTGTAGCTCGACACAGGTCTGAAATTCGTGGAAAAGCCAAATTATGAATCGCGAATTGTCAACGGTGAAGTGTGAAATAGCGTCGCTCACCGACAAGCACTTCACACTTCACGATTCATCGTTCACAATTCTCAATCTTCAAAAGGCACGGGTGCGACCGTTGCATTGATGCGCGCAATTTCGGCGGCGATCAAAGCCTTTACATCGTCAACGGCGGTGGCGATGTTGAACTCGAAGCTTTCGCCGTTGCGTCGCAGCTTTCCCTCGACGACGCCATTTTTCAGCCCTTTGGCGCCCAACGTCAGGCGAATCGGAATGCCGATCAGGTCGGCGTCGTTAAACTTGACGCCCGCGCGCTCCTCGCGGTCATCGTAGAGCACCTCTACACCTGCAGCCAACAGATCGGCGTAGAGCTTTTCCGCGGCTTCTGTCACTTCCGGCGTCTTCTCGGTCGCCAGGCTGATCAAGATCACCTGATAAGGCGCTACGGTGATCGGCCATTTGATGCCGGCCTCATCGTGGTGCAGCTCGATGATCACCGCCATCAGCCGCCCTGACCCGATGCCGTAGGAACCCATCACGATCGGTTTTTCTTCGCCGTTCTCGTCGAGATAGGTGGCGCCCATCGCAATGCTATATTTTGTGCCCAGCTTGAAGATGTTGCCGACTTCGACGCCGCGTGCGGTGTAGAGCGCTGCGCCGCAGTTCGGGCAGGCGTGGCCGTCGTTCGCCGCCACGAGATCGACGACAAGATCGGCGGAGTAATCGCGACCGTAATTCGTGTTGCGTAAATGATAACCTTCGCGGTTGGCGCCCGCCACCAGGTTAGGGCTGCGCGCCACCAACTCATCGACCACCAACAACACCCGCTCGCGCGCAATGCCGATGGGCGAACCGTACCCTGGTTCGGCGCCGATCGCCTTAATTTCGGACGTCGTCGCCGGACGCAGCCGCCGCGCTTTGACAGCGTTGGTCAGCTTAGTCTCGTTGAGTTCCATGTCCCCGCGCACCACGCAGAAGACGAACTGCTCCTTGACCTTGCCGTCGGGCTGGTCGATGTCGGCGATCATGAAGACGGCTTTGGCGGTTTCACTTTCGGGGATATCTAGAAACTGCGCCAACGCCTCGATGGTCGTGACGTTGGGCGTAGCGACCTCCTCCAGAGGCAGCTGGTCGGCGACAGGCGGCTCCGGCTTACGGAAGACAGCGACCTGACGGTTGGCGCTGTAACCGCACGCATCGCAGAGCACAAGCGTATCCTCACCGATGTCGGTGAGCGCCATAAACTCATGCGCCATGCGCCCACCCATCATGCCGGTGTCGCTCTTGACCGCCACCACGTCGATGCCGCACCGATGGAAGATGTTGAAGTACGCCTGATAAAAATGCGGATAATAGGCGTCGATGCCTGCCTCGTCGCGATCAAAGGTGTACGCATCCTTCATCGTAAACTCACGCACGCGCAGCAGTCCGGCGCGCGGGCGCGGTTCGTCACGAAACTTGGTTTGAATCTGATAAAGCATTGTCGGGAGTTGTCGGTAGCTTTTGATGTACTTCTTGGCGAGATCAGCCATGATCTCTTCGTGCGTCATGCCGAGCACCATATCGCGATCATTGCGATCTTTGAAGCGCGCCATATCGCTTCCGATTTGATACCAGCGCCCACTCTTCTGCCAGAGTTCAGCCGGATGCACCATCGGCAGCGTCACCTCCTGTCCACCGATAGCGTCCATCTCCTCGCGGAAGATGTCTTCGATCTTGTATTTGGTGCGCAACGCCAGCGGTAGAAAGTCGAAAATTCCGGCGGCGATCTGGTGAATCATGCCGGCGCGCAGCATTAGTTGGTGGCTGACCACGTCGGCGTCGGCGGGCACTTCGCGCAATGTCTGGAAAAACAGTTTCGATACTCGCATGAATGACACTCCAACCAGGTTATGAATTTGCAAGCAGGCGTTCCACCCGCGTTTTGATCTCATCGTAGCCAACCACACCGACGATGCGGTCGATTTCCACCCCGTCGCGCAGCAAGAGCAGCGTCGGCAAGCCCATCACATTGTAGCGAGCCGGCGTCTCTGGATGTTCGTCGGCGTCGAGCGCGGCGACCAACACTCGGCCCTCGTACTCCCTGGCGAGAAAGCCGACGTAAGCCGACATCACCTGGCAGGGCTGGCACCACTCCGCCCAAAAATCGACAACCGTCAGCAATGGCGAGCGCAGCACGACCGCCTCGAAATCGGCGTCGGTGACATCGATGATCGGCGGTGGCTTGGGTGGCTCCGCAGCTTCGACAGGACGGTTCGCCTTGCCAAAACGTTGTTTCAATTTGTCGAACACCCTCTATCTCCTCGTCCCACCTTGTGCAAGCAGAACCGAACCGGAACCACGGCGGTGAATTGCATCGCTCTATTGTAGCGCAGAGCGTTCGGGCGTCAATAAACCGGGGCTGCTCTGCAAGGCGCTTTCTGGTGCGCCCTACAAACCTGTGATAGGGAAATTGCCCGGATTGTGGCAAGATTGCAAGCAATCGTTGTTTGGGTTTCGTTGGTTTCCGATCAAGGTATTGCCATGCATCTCGTCGCCGACCTCCACATCCACTCGCATTACTCGCGCGCCACCAGCAAAGACCTGACACTCGAACATCTATGGAAGTGGGCGCAGATGAAGGGCGTCACCGTTGTGGCGACGGGCGACATTGCGCATCCTGGCTGGTTGGCGGAAATTCAAGAAAAGCTGGCGCCCGCTGAGCCGGGATTGTTCCGCCTGAAAGAGGAGTTCGCCGCTGCGGTCGCCGCCGACATCCCGCCAGCATGCCGGGGCGAGGTGCGCTTTTTGCTCGGCGGCGAGATCAGCAAC
Organism: Chloroflexota bacterium; assembly: GCA_016861025.1. Taxonomy (GTDB): domain Bacteria; phylum Chloroflexota; class Anaerolineae; order Caldilineales; family Caldilineaceae; genus Caldilinea. The sequence continues at coordinate 23,007 of BOKO01000004.1, read as the reverse complement.
ATCTATAAACGCCACGGCAAGACGCGCAAAGTTCACAACCTGATCTTTGCGCCCGACCTCGACACGGTGGGGCGCTTGCAGACGCGGCTGGAGCGCATCGGCAACATCCGCGCCGACGGTCGCCCGATTTTGGGGCTGGACTCGCGCGACCTGCTGGAGATCGCGCTGGAGACGGACGCGGCCTGTCACTTCATCCCCGCGCACATTTGGACGCCGTGGTTTGCCATGCTCGGTTCAATGTCGGGCTTCGACTCGGTGGAGGAGTGCTTTGGCGACCTGACGCCGCACATCTTTGCGCTGGAGACCGGGCTTTCCTCCGACCCGCCGATGAACTGGCGCGTCTCCAACCTGGATCGCTACACGCTTGTCTCCAACTCCGATGCGCATTCGCCGCAGAAGCTGGCGCGCGAGGCTACACTCTTTGACTGCGACCTGAGCTACGATGCGCTCTTCGCCGCCATGCAGAGCGGCGATCCGGCCGTCTTCAAGGGCACGATCGAATTCTTCCCGGAAGAAGGCAAATATCATGTCGACGGCCATCGCAAATGCGGCGTGCGCTGGCATCCGGCCACCACGCTGGCGCACGGCGGCATCTGCCCGGTCTGCGGCAAGGAGGTGACGGTCGGCGTGTTGCACCGCGTCGAAGTGCTGGCGGATCGCCCTGAAGGCGAGCGCCCGCCGCGCACCCATCCCTATCTCAGCCTGACGCCGCTGCCCGAGGTGTTGGGCGAACTGTACAGCGTAGGCGCCGGGTCGCGCCGCGTGCAGCAGGAGTACTGGAAGCTGCTCGGCAAACTGGGGCCGGAGCTGACGATCCTGCGCGAGACGCCGCTGGAGCAGATCGCTGCCGTCGGCGGCGCGCAACTGGCGCAGGGCATCGACCGCATGCGCCGGGGGCAGGTCGACGCCGAACCCGGCTACGATGGCGAATATGGCGTCATCCGCGTCTTCAGCGCCAAAGCGGTTGGCGACGACGCACCGCAATTGGCGTTGCTTGATAGTGCGGCGGTGCAGGTAAATCTTTTGGAAAGCACCGAGCTTCCTGGAAGGCCGCCGGCCGCGCCGGAATCGGAGCAGGAAGCGCTGCCAAACCTTCCCGAAAACTCCAAGCTTTCGGAAATGCCGCCCGCCGCCGCGCTACAACAACCCGACCTGTTCACCGTATCGCTCGTCGGTCTCGACGCCCTACCCACGCCACCCACCATCCAGGAAACGCCAATCGCCTACACCCTGCCACTTTCCACTCTCCAATCTCCAACCTCCCAATCTCTTACTCCCGAACAACTCTCCGCCGTCCTCTGCACCGACGCGCCGTTGATCGTCGCCGCCGGTCCGGGCACAGGCAAGACGCGCACACTCACCGTGCGGATCGCGCACCTGATCCGTGATCTCGGTGTAGCACCGGAAAGCGTGCTGGCGATCACCTTCACCAACAAGGCAGCGCAGGAGATGCGCGAACGGCTGACGGCGTTGCTCGGCGCGAAGGAGGCGGAGCGCATTACAATCAAAACCTTTCACGCGTTCGGCGCACAGTTGCTACACACCCATGCCACCGCAGCCGGACTTGACCCGAATTTCGTGATCCTGAGCGACGAGGAACGGCGACTTGTGCTCGATCAGGCTGCGCCCGATCTCGACGCCCGCGCACGCGACGTTGCACTTGACGCAATTTCGACCGCAAAGAATCGATGTTCGACGCCGGAAGCGGAGTTCGCCGCTGTCTTTGACGCGTACCAGGTTGCGCTGCGGCGCGCCAACGCTGTCGATTTCGACGACCTGATCGTGCGGACGGTGAATCTGCTTGAGACAGAGCCAACCGTGGCCGCAGCAGTGCATCAACGCTATCGCTGGATTTCGGTCGACGAATATCAGGATGTCAACGCCGCGCAGGTGCGGCTGCTGCGGCTGCTGACAGCGGGGGGCGCCAACCTGTGCGTCATCGGCGACCCGGATCAGGCAATCTACAGCTTTCGCGGCGCGGATCGGCGCTACTTCCTGGATTTTGTGGCCGACTATCCGGGCGCAGTGCGGGTGCAGTTGACGCGCAACTACCGTTCACAGCGCGCCATCCTCGAGGCCGCGCAACAGGTGATCGCCCACAACGCCGGACGCGAGGCGCTGCCGCTTCTGGCGAGCTTTGCCGAGGCAGTGCGGCTCGACGTGCACCCGGCGCCGACTGAGAAAGCCGAAGCCGAGACCATCGTCCACCAGATCGAGCAAATGGTGGGCGGCACGAGCTACTTCTCGCTTGATTCGGGACGCACCGATGGTCTGCCACCCGCTGCGCGCGGCTTTGGCGACTTCGCCGTGCTCTATCGGCTTGGCGCGCAGGCGGCGCCGCTGGTCGAGGCGTTTGAGCGTTCCGGCATTCCCTATCAGGTCGTGGGACAGGCGTCGTTCTGGGCGAGCAAGGCGGCGCGGCGCGTGCTGGCGTGGCTATGGCTGCTGGAAAATCCGCGTAGTACGCTGCACCTGACGCAGATGCTGGCTGACGCCGGTGTGACCGACGCCACGGCAGGTGCGACGCGGATCGTGGAAGTGCTGGCGACCGAAAACGATCTGACGGCGGCGTTGATGTGGCTAGCGGCGGAACTACCTGCACGCCAACGTAGCCGCGTCGAGAAGCTGGCGGCGTTTTGGCAGGACCTCCACGCTGCGGCCCCGGTCGCCGATCTGCTGGCGCAGGTGTGCGACTTTCTCGGCGTCGAGACAGAGCTGCGCGCTCATATGATCCAGCGCGCCCGACCTTTTGCCAACCGTCGCCGCGAATTTCTGGAACAGGCGTTGCTCGAACGCGAGGTGGACAGCTACGACCCGCGCGCCGACCGTGTGACATTGATGACGCTGCACGCAGCCAAAGGGCTAGAGTTTCCAGTGATCTTCATCGCCGGCTGCGAGGAAGGGCTGTTGCCCTATGCGCGCGGCAGTGAGACGCCGGATATTGAGGAAGAGCGCAGACTTTTCTATGTCGGCATGACGCGAGCGCGAGAAAAGCTGATCCTGAGCCACGCACGGCGGCGCACCCTTTTTGGCAGGCGGCTGGAGAACTCGCCATCGCGCTTCGTGGGCGAGATCGAGGCTGCGCTGTTGGAACTACGTCAGCGTGCGGGCTTTGCGCCGGAACGACGGCCCTCTGCCGAGCAACTCGGGTTATTTGGATAGACGCAACCGCTACCGTTGTTTGAGAAGGTCGCGAATTTCTGTAAGCAGCTTCTCTTCCGCCGAAGGTTCAGGCGGTGGCGCGGGCGCCGCCTCTTTCTGCTTCATCACGGTGTTGGCGCCTTTGACCACGAAGAACATTGCTCCTGCAATGATCAGGAAGTTGATGATCGCCTGGATAAAGTTGCCGTACAGGATTGCGGCCTCATTGACCCTGATCGCCAATCCGGTGAAGTCAAGACCGCCGAGGATCACGCCAACAATCGGCATGATGATGTCGTTGACCAGCGAATTGACGATGGCGCTGAACGCCGTGCCCATGACGACCGCCACGGCAAGATCGAGCACATTGCCGCGACTGATGAATTGCTTGAATTCATTCCACATCGGTTATCTCCTTAAAAGCTACGCTGTTGTGAATCAATAAGAAAGGGCGCCGTCAACGACGCGCGCCCTAACGATACAATGTGGAAAATCGGTTGTCAATCCGTCTTCATTGACCAAAAATGTTGTAGAAGCGATAGCCTTGCGCCGACAGCTCGCGTAGAATGATTTCCAACGCGGCCACGCTCTGCGCGCGGTCGCCGCCGCCGTCGTGCATCAAGACAATGGCGCCGGGGAAGACATTGCTAATGACGTGGTTGGCGATCGTCTCCACACCCGGATTCCGCCAATCCTGTGGATCAACATCCCACAGCACGCTCGTATAACCAAGCTCCGCCATCCATTGGCGGTCAACGGCGTTCGTAGCGCCATAAGGTGGACGCACATAAAGCACGTCGCCGTCAAGTGCGAACAAGTCGCCGGCCACTGTCAGCAGTTCGTTGCGCGTGCGTTGAATCTGATCGACAAATTCCTCTTTGCTGATTTGATCCAACCAGACGTGATCCCACGTATGGTTGCCGATGTAATTGCCTTCAGACGCCATGCGACGCAGCATATCGACGCCGTCCGCCACTTGACGCCCGATTACGAAAAAGGTGGCGCGGGCGTCGTACTGCCCCAGCAGATCAAGCACTTGCGGTGTGAATGCACCGTTTGGACCGTCGTCAAAGGTGAGATAGACGACGGGGGCGCCATCGGGCGTTGTTGTTGGTAAATTGGCAAGCAACGGCTGACCACGTTCGGTGGCAGGCTGTGCTTGCGGCGGCGCAGGCGACAACTGGTCCGCCGGCACGGTTTCGATCAGGTTCAAGTCGCCGCTCACTGCGCCGAGATCGCTGCGAATCCAGCCTGTCTGGTTTCCAAAACAACACACCTCCACCCAGACGTCGCGCGGGGCGCCGCTGCCCACCTTGCCCATCACTTCGAACCTATCGCCTTGATAGACGCGCTGAATAACCGGGTAATCGGTGCCTGGCCCGCTGCGCACATTGATCAGCTCTGGCGTCACGGTGAACTCGACGCGGCTGAGGTCGAGGCGCGGGCGCGTTGGCGTCGTCAAGGCTAACAGCGTCGGAAGATCGAGCAGACCAGATGGTGTCAACCCTTCGATTTCCTGGAAACGCACCACGGCGCGGCGCACATCTTCTGTGTAAACGTTGTCATTTGTCGCCGGATAGGTGTAGTTGAGAACAGGAATCTCCGCCAGGAACTGGTTGAGTGTACGCACAAGCGGATGACGCTGACCGGCGCCGAGGGTCAGCGCCAGGTCTTCGCGGTCATAGACGATGTTGTCCATGCCGACGCCGGTGACATCGAAGACGCTATCAATGACAACGCCTTCCAGCACCAGCGTACGTTTGAGCGCCGCGCCCGCATCGGTTGCGCTCAGGCGGACGGTGATCGACTCGCCGACCCGCACCCATCTTCCACTCCAGCTTTGCACCTGATCGCCGCGCGAAGGCGTCTTCTCACTCATGATGGCATTGCCGCCGGGCGCCAGCGTCAGCGTGTAGGCGCCGCCTTCGACATCGACCGTGATCGGCGCTGATTGTGCATGGACAGCAGCAGACGCCGTTCCTGTTGTCATTGCCAGTGCGCCTGCCAAGAGCACAATTATCGATGAAATTTGGAATATCTTCATGTTCTTCTCCCTTCGCCATCTTGTCTGGCAGTGGTTGTAGACGTTCCAGGCAAGCGTTGTTTTTCTCAAAACGCCTGCGTTGGTTTGACCAGTTCCGCTGTTAACAGGGCGTCGAGTTCGTTCGCCGTCATCTGGCCGCCGTAGCGAATGGACTCCTCGATTGCATCAATGGAAAACATGGTGGCGAGTGTTTGTTGTACATGATGGAGCATGGCATCTTCGAGTTCTGCTCCGGGCTGTCCCTGCACCAGTCGCTCTGCAAGCGCGCCAAGCAGTTGAGCTGCCAGTTCACCGCGTTGGCTGTTCGCAAGCACGAAAGCTGCGCCGATCATCAGCTCCTGGCGCTCAGAATCAGGCAGACCGAGTGCGTCGAGCACATTGCCATAACAGGCGCGTGCAGCTTCGATATCTCCCGCCAGCGCATGGACATGGCCGAGATTGATGGCGATGTGCGCCGCCATGCTGCGATGGTTGAGGCGGAGAGCGTCATCCAGCCCGCGCTGCAAGAGCTGATGTGCGCGCACCAGATCACCGTTGAGCGCCGCCCCATAGCCAAGATTAGAGAGCGGAATCAGCGCGCCTGGCTCATCGCCAGCAGCGCGATAGCTTTCTATGCTTTGTTCGAGCAGACGCTCGACGGTGGCGTCGTCGCCAGCTTCAAGCTGGATCGCCAGGTCGTTGAGCACGCCCGCCAGTCGGTGGAGGTTGCCGCTCGCTGTGTAGAGTTCCTTTGCCGCAAGTAGATAACGCCGCGCGCGCTCGTGGTCGCCCCCAGTGCATGTGAGATTCCCCAAATGATGGAATACATAGGCCGTCAACTGGTTCGCGCCAACTTGCTCCGCCAGGCGCAGGCTCTCTTCCAGCGCGCAACGGCCGGCGTCAAGTTCATTAAGCCGCCAGTGTGCAACGCCGATCTCAGCGCTCACTTTGGCAGTGAGCAGCGGATCACTGAGTGGGAGAATAGCCTTTTGAACTTCTTGCAACAGCGCCAGCGCAGACGCATAGGCGGACTGTTCCAGCAAGAGCCGCCCCTGCGCCAGCCGGAGGAGCGCCAGCAGCCGCTGCACATCGGGAAAGGACGATTGCGTCGTGCGCTCGATCTGTACAGCCGTGCGGATAAATCGCTCGACGCCTTCCTCGAACAACCCGCGCACCCGGTAGAACAGCGCCAGTCCACTCACTGCGCCGGTTAGCAGGTTAATTTGCGCATACGCTGCGGCAAAATCCCAGGCGCTGCGCACATTATCGAGGTTGCGTTCGATAATATTGCGTTGTGTTGGCGGCAAGAACGCGTCTTCGGCGTCGGCGGGCAGTGTTGTCAGCTTCAAATAATAGACGCTGTGCGCTTGTAGGGTTTCTTGCGCAAAACCGGGCGACGGCCACTGCGTAAACTGTTCGGCGGCAAACTGTCGCACCAGCTCGTGCAGCATGTAGCGCCCCTCGCCGCCGCGCTGAATTAGTGACTTGTCGACCAGATTTGCCAGCAGCAGCGGCGTAGCGCCCGCGATAGCGCGGGCGGCATCGAGATCAAAGCCGCCGACAAAGACCGCCAGCCGCGCCAATACTGCCTGTTCAGTCGTCGTCAACAACCGCCATGAATGCACAAAAACGGCGCGCATACTGCGGTGGCGCTCCGGCAGATCGCGTAGCGGCGCTTCAAGAAAATCAAGGTTGCGTTCGATCTCATCGGCGATGGCGTTGCACGGCATCAGACGCAGCCAGCTTGCGGCAATCTCCAGCGCCAGCGGTCCACCTTGCACCAACCGACAGATGCGCGCCGCTGCAGGCGTCGTTGACGCATCGAGTATGAATGCTGGCTGGATGTGGCGCGCCGCCTGCACAAAAAGCTCGACCGCCGGATAGCGCGCCGCCTCTCCAGCGTTGGCGTCCGTTGGATAAGCAAGACCATCAAGCGGAAGCCGCCACTCGCCGCGCATCTGAATCGGTTCGCGCGAGGTCGCCAGCAGCTTTACGCCAGGCGCAGCGCTCAGTAGTTTTGTCAGCAGATCGACGAAGCCGGACGCCGTCTCCGCGCTGAGTAATTGTTCGACATTGTCGAGCACGATCAGCAAGCGCGCACGCGCCAGCGCCTGACATAGCTGCTGCGCCCGGCTATGTTGGCTGTCGAAAGTGAGCTGCAATGCGCCTGCCAACGCCGTGATTGCCAGGTCGACGGAGGCGGCCTCGGCAAGAAAGGCGAAGTAGATGCCGTCGGGCGCGTGTTGCGCCGCCAGCATTGGGCGGCTTGCCAGCTCCTGTGCGGCGCGCATTGCCAGCCGCGTCTTGCCGGCGCCGCCCATGCCCAAGATTGTGAGCAGCCGACAGCTTGGGTCAAGCAAATGATCGAGAATGCGTTCAAGGTCAACCTGCCGCCCTACAAAGGGTGTAGGTTGCGCCGGGAAGTTGTAAAGCGTTGGGTGCAGCGGGCGAAATGCGGTGCGCGACGCCGATTCCGTCGCAGCAGGCGCTGCCTCGCTCTGCCTGGCGGCGCCCAGCAGGTTTTCCATTTCGGCGCTTGGCGGTGCGCCCAATTCTTCGGCGATCACACGTTGATAGCGCTCGAAGTGTGCGATTGCCTCCCCGCGGCGATCTTGCTGAAGATAAATGTGCATCAGCCGCCGATGCGCATCCTCGTTCCATGCCTCGAACGCGAGCAGGTGTTCGGCGAAGCGAATCGCCGTTGCAGTTTCGCCACGCAAGAGGTGCGCATCGACCAGGTCACCGAGCACACGTACGACTTGACGATGCAATGCCTCGCGTTGCAGCAGAAGCCACTGCTCAAACTCAGGACTGTCATCCATGACCAGACCGGGCAACAGCTCGCCGCGATAGAGCGCCACCGCGTCGTCCAACCGCCCCAGGCACGTCGAGCAGCGGTGCAAGGCCGCGTGCGCATGGCGTTGCACTTCGTCCAGCAGGGCGGTGAAGCGGTGTACATCGATGCGCAAGCCTCTGCCTGTGCGCAGCATCATCGTATCGCGACCAACGTCCAACACCTGATCAGCCAGACCATGCGCTGCTTCGTCGAGCGTCTGTCTGAGACGGTGCAACGTCTGACGTAAACTGCGTCGCGCATCTTCGTCGCCGTAGTCGGGCCAAAAGAGCACTGCCAGTGCATCACGGCGCTGTGGGCGATTTGCTTCCAACGCCAGATAGCAGAGCAGCGCGCGCGTTTTCTCGGTCGCAAACGCAACCGGCGCGCCATCCTCTCGCTCGAAAGAAAAGTGGTTGAAAAGTATCAGGTCAGGCATGGTTGCTGGTGCGCCGTCGGGCGACTTGTCCTGGTGTACTCCATTCCTTCGACCATTCGAGTGTAAGTGTACAGATGAATCAGATGGAGCCAAAACCTGGAAAGGGCGCTGCACCTTACACGCGTCGTGCATCTTCAAGGAGCGTATGTCGTAGGTCATCGCCTTCGGCATGACGGGCTGCTATGTCACGCCGAAGGCGATGACTGACCCGCCATTTTGAGCACCGGTGAATCCTCTGTCGCGCTTGTAACGTCCGTGTAACGCGACTGTAACGATACCCGATTACTCTTCCCGCATCTGAATCAAACGGCGTGGCGCCAGGCGAATGCGTCCCGTCAACCGACAAACCGAGGTTACTTAAGGAGAACACTCTGATGCTGCTTTCCAACTGTTTCCGCCCCTATCTTTTTCGTCGCAGTGCCGTACTTCGCCAACTAAGGCGCATAGTGCACGGCTTGCTCTCCGCACTCATCATTCTGTCACTGCTGATCGGTGCGACGCCGCCCGCCCAGGCAGCCGCCTCCGCTGCGCGTCCGACGCCCTGCACCGGCAGCGAGGTCTTCCTGCCGGTGATCGCCGCTGGGTTGCGCACGGTCGCCAGCGCCTGGCAGGAGCTCACGACGCCCGACGCTGTCCCGCCGCGCACGCTCAGCTACCAGCCCGGCAAAACCTACGTCTACGACTGGCGCGTTGAGATCGACACGCGATCAGGCCAGATCAACAAAGAAGGGATACGCCAGGAAGACCACAGCCGCACCTATGTCACCGGGCGCGTGCTCGTCAATATTACAGGCCAGGAAGCGCCCGACCGCTTCGTGGGCAACGTTGTAATCGAGGATTACGCCACCTGCGTCTCGGAACAGGGCGTCAGCGAGGCGTTCGAAGACCCCGACATGGCGGCGGCGCTGCGCATCCCCCTCGTTTTCAAGCAGCGCGCCAACGGCGTCATCATCGAGGTGCAAAGCGCAGCCAATGGCATTATCTCCGCTATCAATCTACAAAAAGGCATCCTCAACGCGCTGCAAGCCACGATTGACCCTACACAAAGCACCTATGCCGCCACCGAAACCGGCACGCAGGGAACCTACGAAGCGCAGTACACGCTCGCCAACGACGCCGGCAGCCTGCACATCGCCCGGCAATACACGCGCGAGAACTTCGATGACTTCATCTTTCAGGGCACAGACAACGCCAGCGCCGAAATGATGACGCGCATTGACCAGCGCCTTGACCCCATCCTCGGCGTCATCCGTGAGACGGTGATCAGCGAGCAGATGCGCAGCGCCGACGAAGGGCAGGATAATCCGCAGCAGGTCACCATCGAGGGCGAAGCGGCATGGTCGGAACTGACCTCGGTCGGTTCGCTGCGCCATGTCGAGACGATCGACACGCCAGTGCAAGCCGCCGCTCTGAGCGCCATCTACCGGGCGGATGCCATCGGCGGCGTTTTTGACCCGGCAATCGACTACAGCGGGCGCGCCATCGACCTGGAGACCATCGACCTGGACGCCGAACTGGATGCGCTCGACGCCGCCCCAAGCAATCCGCTGCGTCTCAACCGGCTGTGGGCGATCATCGACGCGGGGCGTGTGGGCGAACGCGTCGATGATTTTGCAACGCGCATCGTGGCCGCTGGCAGCGATCTGGCGCGCATTGACGCCTATCTGGCGCTGCTTGCCACAGATGGTTCGCAGGCGGCGCAGGAGTTTCTAATTGAACTGGCCGAAGGGCAGACGCCGCGCTCCACTGGCATCATTGCCGCTGCTGGCGAGGCTGTGCGCAGCGATGCGTTGATGCGCCTGAGTCTGGTCGCAGCGCCGGTGGAGAGCAGCTTCACCGCGGTGGCGACGTTGGCGCGCGGCGGGGATGCGCCGCTCAACAAGATGGCGGTCAAAGTGCTCGGCGCCATGGCCGGCAACGTCGCCCGCACGCAGCCACAGACCTTCGAGATGGTGACGACCACGCTGCTGCAGGGATTGCAGACAGCCAGCGACGAACAGTCGAAGGCGCTCTATATCAACGCGCTCGGCAACAGCGGCCACCCAAACATGCTTACGTTGCTCGATAGCTATTTCAACGATTCGTCGATGCTGGTCAAGAATGCCGCCTACTTTGCGCTGCGCAAGACGCCGGGACCGGCGGTCGAGACCAAGCTGGCGATTGACCTCGGCAAAGAGGAACTGCCGCCGCCGACCAAACAGGTGATCTTCGGTGTGCTCGATCAGAAGCGGCCGCTCGGCAAGGACGCCGCCGCCGCCGTCGATCTCTACAAGACGCCAATGCCGGCGCCGCAGGGCGGCACCTTTAAGAAGAACTGGGACTACAAGCTGGGCGGTGAAAACGCACACGTCACACTGCCGGGTGAAGCGATCGTAGCGACGCCGCCCTACTCGGATCGCTTCGACGGCCATGCCATGCAGCGCGCCGTCGGCAAAGTGTGGCAGTTCCAGAAAGAGCTGCTGATGATGAAGCTGAGCACCACGCCGCTGCCCGACAAACAGCGCTTCGACTGGGATCTCACGATTGCCGGCAATGTCATCTACGACGAGTCCTTCGAGATTCAGTGCCAGTTCACCGACACGGTTCCGGTCTTCAACAAAGCGATGACGTTGTTCGAGTACTCGTTCGACTACCCGATCACGTGGGTCATTATCGTTTCGGTGACGATTCGAGTCAGCGCCCATCTTGGCTTGAGCTATGGCTATGACTTCAAGTTGTGCAATCCGCTGAATATGAGCGGCGAACTCTTCTTGACGCCAACTGCTTCGACCGGCGCCTCGCTGAGCGTAGGACTGTGGGTGGCGCTCTTCAAAGCCGGCGGCGAACTCGACGCACGCCTGCTCGACACCACCGCACCCGCCAAGGCTGGCGCCATCCTCAATATGGACGGAATGCAGGCGTGTGTGCAGATCAGCTACGACACCAAGCCGTTGACGACGAAACTGATTGTGTTCGTTGACTATTACCGGATTCTCAAGCAGAAGTGGGAGCGTTGGAAGACCAAACAACTGTGGAGCTACGAGACAAAGGCGTTCAAGGGTGACATTTTGCCGTTGACTTGCTATCAATAGAAGCTCGACTAAAAGAAAGAGGAAGACAGTGCAGCTACACTCGCTGCACTGTCTTTTGGAATCACACCCCTTGCGATTTATTGATTGCGCACGACTACACGCGTGCCCACGCTCGACCATTCATAGAGCGCCTTGGCTTCGGGCACGCGCAAGTTGACGCACCCATGGCTAACCGGCGTGCCAAAGTTGTTGTGCCAGTAGGCGCCGTGGATGGCAAAACTGCCGGAGTAGTACATCGTCCAGGGCACGTCGGGCGTGTCGTAGCCGGGACCGCGCATTCTCGTCTTTTCATATTTGCGATAGACGGCGAACTCGCCCGGCAGTGTGCGCCAGCCCGGTTTGCCCGTGCTGACGATGGTTTCAAAGACCGGAACGTCACCCTGCCAGGCAATAAGCTTCTGCTCGGCAATGATGATTTCGATCCAGCGCTCACCATCCTCCGGCGCGTCGGTGCGGAAAACGACCGGCTCGGTCGTAGGCTTTGTCTCGGCTTCAGGTTCAGGTTTGGCTTCTTCGTTTGCGGGCGCCGGCTTTTCGGAGACACCGCCTTGATTGGCAATCGTCACCGGCGAGAAGATTTCGGCGTAATTGAGATTGCTGTGCACCACGCGCAAGCGCAGGATATGGCTGCCATTCGGATAGAGTGTGGTGTCCCATTTCAAAAAGCTGGCTTGGGTGGCGAGCGGCTTTTCGCCAAGCGCCAGAAAAGTTGCCCGATCCGAGTCGCCGTCGATTAAGAGGTCAAGCTGCCACTTGCGGAAGGTTGGATGTGTAGCTATGCCTTCGACGGTCACGGTTCCTGCCACTACTGCATCGGCCTCGGGCGCAACAATGGCGCCGTCGTGCTCTGCATAGGCTGGCGTCGCCACCGCCAATAGCATAATCGCCAGAACGACGGCGCGCCCAAGCTGTTGTCTCCACCAAATCATCATCTGCAATGTCCTTTCTACGGCTGTTCAAAGTCCACGGCAACGAAAGCCGCGAGCACGCTGTGCAGCTATTTTACCACAACGCCGTCGTCCCATCGACGCAGTGAATGCCTGTGCACCCGACAGGGCATCCACCTCTTGGTTCTTGCTTCATCGTAGTGCAATTGCGAGCAAGCGTTCCCTGACGCATCTGACAGAGAAAAACAGCTTAAAATTTCACGCTCGTTAGAATCATCACAGCGATTTTCTCTGGTGAATACAATTTATAGAATTTGCAGCACCTCATGAGCCATGTTATACTTGCACACCAAAGCACAAGATATTGTGGTTTTTCTTATATTGTGTACGAAATATTGTAGGCGCATTTATGAACTGTCCACACTGCGGCCATGAATCGCATCGCGTGATCGACACCCGAGACACGGGTGATGCAATTCGCAGGCGGCGTCAGTGTGAACGATGCGGACAGCGCTTTACGACGTATGAGCATGTGGCGGCCAATTTGCTGGTGATCAAGAGCGATGGTCGCCGCGAGCCATTTGATCGTCAGAAGATTCTGTCTGGCATTCAGATAGCAGCCACCAAACGGCCGATCAGTCGTGAAACGATGGAGGCAATGGTCGATCAGATCATGGAATCGCTGCAGGCAATCGGGCGCACGGAAGTGCCCAGCAAACTGATAGGCGGTATGGTGCTCGATCAACTTGCTCGCACTGACCAGGTCGCGTATATTCGCTTCGCCAGCGTCTATCTGGATATGAGTGATCTGACCGAATTGCGCAATGAGATCGACCGCGTAATGGGAAGATCAACCGCTCCCCCTGAGGCGATGTGACACGCACGACCTTTGGACGTGTGTGATGCACAATATCGTTAGGAGAAATGACCGCGCTTTGTGATGAAGCGGAGCGTCGGCCTGCTCATCAGTGACTCTCGCACATAGAGGGCCGCTCTGTTTTTTGTATTGCCTTCGGGCATTGACGACCGAACGAAGCATTTTATATTCAGAGGAGACAGCGCATGTCGAACCAGACTCCCAGCCCACTCGCTGTTCAGGAGATCGACCAACGGACGCCGGTGCACACCGTCATCGAAACGATCAAAGGCGAGCGTCACCTGATCACCTGTCCCGATTACGTGAGCGACGCCGCCATCAACCTGAGCGAGAACAGCATCAAGGTGCTGGAGAAACGCTATCTACGCCGCGACTTTGACGGCTCCTATCTGGAGACGCCGGCAGGCATGTTTTACCGCGTCGCCTATCACATCGCACAGGTCGAACGCGAGCACGGCGGCGATGTCGAGGCGGCCACCAAGGTCTTCTATGATTTACTCTCGGAGCGGCGCTTTTTCCCCAACAGCCCGACCTTCACCGGCGCTGGCACGCCGCTGGGACAGCTTGCCGCCTGCTTCGTGCTGCCGATCGAGGATGACATGGGCAAAGCCAGCGACGGCATCTTCAGCACACTGCGCGTCGCCGCGTTGATCCAGCAGACGGGCGGCGGCAATGGTTTTTCCTTCAGCCGTCTGCGCCCGAAGAACGACATTGTGCACACCTCATCGGGGCGCGCCACTGGCCCGGTCGGTTTCTTGCGCGTCTACGATCAGGCCTTTGGCGAGATTGCCCAGGGTGGCAGCCGTCGCGGCGCCAACATGGGCGTGCTGCGCGTCGACCACCCGGACATCGAGGAGTTCATCGAAAGCAAGGCGCAGGAAGGCAAGATCGCCAACTTCAACATCTCGGTCGCGATCACCGACGAATTCATGCGCGCCGTGCGCGACGACACCGACTTCGAGCTGCGCAACCCGCGCGACGGCAAGGTCTGGAAAACGGTGCGCGCCCGCGACCTTTTCGCCAAGATCGTCAAGTATGCGCATCACAACGGCGAGCCGGGCGCGCTCTTCATCGACGCCGCCAACCGCTCAAACCCGGTGCCGCATTTGTATGATCTGGAGGCCACCAATCCCTGTGGTGAACAGTGGCTCGGACCTTACGAAAACTGCTGCTTAGGCTCCATCAATCTTGCCAACCACGTGACCACCGACGCCAACGGCGCCCCGGTCGTCGACTGGGCGCTGCTCGAACGCACGATCCGCGAGAGCACGAGCTTCCTCGACAATGTGGTGAGCGCCAACGCCTATGTGCCGGCGGTGCCGGAAGTGGCGGAAGCCGCCTACCGCGCCCGGCGCATTGGTCTCGGCATCATGGGGCTGGGCGACATGATGTACAAGCTCGGCATCCGCTATGGCAGCGAAGAAGGGCAGGAGTTTGCCGCGCAGATCATGGAGTTCGTGCGCTATCACTCGATGCAGCGCAGCATTGAACTTTCCGCCGACCGCGGCGCGTTTCTGGCGTTTGCGGGCAGCATCTACGACCCGCAGCGACCGGGCGGCATGGCCTGGCAGCCGCCGCAGCCGATGCGCCCCTACACCCGCAACTGGCAGCGTCCGGCGCTTGACTGGCGCAAGATCGTGCACGGCATCGAGCAGCATGGCATCCGCAATGCGGCGCAGACGACCGTAGCGCCCACCGGCACGATTGCGACCGTCGTCGGCTGCGAAGGCTATGGCTGCGAGCCGGTCTTTGCGCTCGGCTACATCCGCCACTTCAAGGATGGCGACCGCGATGTCGAGCTGGTCTACACCAGCCCGCTCTTCGAGCAGGCGCTCAACGCCACCAACCTGGACGAAGCGACCAAGACGCGCATCAAACAGCACGCCGCCACCTATGGCTCCTGCCAGACCATCGAGGAACTGCCGGAGCACATCCGCCACACCTTCGTCGTGAGCAGCGACATCACGGCTGAAGAACATGTGCTGATGCAGGCGGCGATTCAGGCGTTTACGGACAACAGCATCTCGAAGTGCGTGCGCGGCGACACACTGGTGCTAAGCGCCGAAGGATTAATGCCGATCGCCGAGATGGCGGAGATGCGCCTGCCCGATCAGTTTGCGGCATTGGAAACCGCCATCGTCGCCCCGCAAGGCGACCTGCGCCGCACCGATCAATTCTATTACGGCGGTATGCGCGAGACGCGTGCGGTGACGCTCGAATACGGTTTCGAGATCGAAGGCACCCCGAATCACCGCATTCATGTGCTGGAGCCATCGGGCGAAGTCGTCTTCAAACCGCTCGATGCGCTGCGCATCGGCGACACGGTGGTGCTCTATGCCGGGCAAGAACGCTTTGGCAAGCCAGGTGCGGCCTTGCCAGCGTTCAGCGGTGAGCTGCGCACGAACAGTCGCGCTGTACACTTCCCGACGCAGATGTCGGAAAGCCTGGCGTTTTTCCTGGGCTGCCTGACCGCCGACGGCGCCATCACTGCCAACGGCGTTATCATCAGCAACAACGATGCCGCACTGTTGGCGGAGCTAGCGCGCACGTCGCAGGAACTGTGGGGACTGGAAGGACACATCACGCGCGATGCGCGCAACGATGTGCACTATCTGCAGCTCAACTCGCGCGCATTGCGGCACTGGCTGCTCGTCGATCTGGCGCTGCAAGCCGGCGCCGAGCACAAGATCATCCCGTCGTGCATTCTCCGCGCAGGGCGTCAGGAAGTGAGTGCATTCCTGCGAGGGTTGATGTTGGATGGCTATATGACACAGGATGGCAAGCTGTTCGGCATCACCGTGGCAAGCCAGCAGTTGATCCGCCAGTTGCAGGTGTTGTTGCTCAACGCTGGCGTCGTCGCCACCGTGCGGCGCACAACGGAACGGGCGTGGTCGCTCACGGTGCAGGGCGGCGAGCTAGAGCGGCTGGCGGACGTGATCGGGTTTGTCGAAGTCTGGAAAAGCGAACGGATGGCGCAGCGCAACCTCGGGCGCGTGCAGCGCTATCGCAACTACAGCCGCATGTTGCCGGCGTTCATCACGCAGAGCCTGCGCGAGATGCAGGAGACGGCGACGGTCAGTCTGGCTTCCGCCTATCAGCAGGCGACCACAGAGGAGGCGCGCGCCTATCAGCGTGCGCGTGTCAACCTGCTGCAAACACATCGCTTCGAACGCAATGATGCTTGCCGACTCTACGACCACCTGCGCCAGCAGGGCGAGCTCCATCCTGTTGCAGACGCCTTCTTTGCGCACGATACAGAGCAGAAGGTCTACGTCCAGGTGCAGGGCGTCGAAAGCGGTTTCACCGAGGTCTTCGACATCAGCGTGCCGGAGGGTCATGCGTTCATCGCCAACGGACTGGGCAACCACAACACCTGCAATTTCCCGGAAGGCGCCACCGAAGAGGATGTCGCCAAAGCGTATATGCTGGCGTGGGAGACGGGCTGCAAGGGCTTGACCGTCTACGTCACCGGCAGCCGCGAGCAGGTGGTGCTGGAGACGAAGGCGACCAAGCAGAAAAAGGAAGAACCGGGCGCCCAGGCGGACACAGCGGCGATCAACGGCGCTTACGCCAACGGTCATACCAGGAGCGACGAGGGACACGCCGTCATCGACTTCAAACACTCGATGGTCAAGCGGCCGCGCCCGCCAAAGCTGCACGGCGCCACCTATCGCAAGGACACGCCGCTCGGCACCGCCTACATCACCGTCAATAGCGACGAACGCAACGAGCCGTTCGAGGTCTTTATGAATGTCGGGAAGGCGGGCACCGAAGTGACGGCGGTCAGCGAGGCAATGGGGCGGTTGATCAGCCTGATCCTGCGCATGCCGGGCGCGTTGCCGCCTTCAGAACGCCTGCGCTGGGTGATGGACGAGATGGCGGGCATCGGCGGGGGGCGACCATTGGGCTTTGGCGCCAAGCGCGTGCGTTCGTTGCCCGACGGCATTGCGCAGGTGCTGGCTGAACATCTGAGTGAGCTGCCTGCCTCTGCCGAGGAGGTGCTGCCAGCCGAGCAATTGGCGTTGCCGATTGCAGCCAAACCGATCGGCGACATCTGCCCGGAATGCGGCGAGGCGAGCTTCTTAAATGTGGAGGGCTGCCGCAAATGCGCCGTGTGCGGATACAGCGAATGTTGAGACGGTGACGTCTGTTGTTGTTTAGATGGATGTTGCGCCTTGCCATCGACTGCATGAGACATGAAGAAGCGATGGCAAGGCGTTTTTTCATTGCGAAAAAAATGATACACGATGAACGTTCACTTTCAGACGACGCAATCACACGCTGACCCAGATGTCATCGACTTTGGCGCCGGCCACCCCGCAGACACCCTGTTGCCGCGCACGATTCTGCAGCAAGCGGCGGCGCTGCGGCTCGCCCAGCTCGATTCGTCGCTGCTGCAATATGGCCTGGAGCAGGGCGATGGCTATTTCCGTTATGCGCTGGCAAAATTTCTCAGCCGGCGCTACGCAACGTCGGTGGACATGGAGCGACTGTTTGTCAGTTCGGGTGCGTCGCAGGCGCTTGATCTGATCTGCACGCTTTATACGCAACCCGGCGACGTGATCTTCGTCGAAGAGCCAACCTACTTTCTGGCGCTGCGCATCTTTGCCGATCATCGGCTGAAGGTTGTCCCCATTCCGACCGACGCGCATGGTCTTGACATCGATGCGCTCGAAGCGGCGCTTGCCGGTCAACGCCCGGCTTTGCTCTACACCATCCCTACGCATCAAAATCCGTCCGGCTTCACGCTGCCCCAGGAACGGCGCGTGCGACTCGTTGAGTTGAGCGTGCAACATGGTTTTTTGATCGTGGCTGACGAGGTCTACCACCTGCTTAGTTACGACGCAGCCCCCCCGCCGCCGCTGGCTTCCTTTGCCGAAAGTGGTGCAGTGTTGGGGCTAGGCTCCTTTTCCAAGATTCTGGCGCCTGGGTTGCGCCTGGGTTGGGTGCAGGCAGCCCCGCAGCACATGCAGCGCCTCTATACATCCGGGCTGCTCGACAGCGGCGGCGGACTGAATCCATTCACCTCTGGATTGGTGCGGGTGGTGCTGGAGCAAGGCTGGCAGGACGAATATCTCGAGCATCTACACAACGTGTATCGTCAGCGCATCAAGGTGTTGCACGCATCGCTACAGGAACAACTCGGCGACCTTGTCACCTACGTTGTCCCGACAGGCGGTTACTTTTTCTGGCTGCAACTGCCGAAAACAATCGATGCGTCGATCCTTTTTCAGCGTGCGGCAACACATAAAGTCAGCTTCCGGCCAGGCGTGCGCTTCTCCGGTCAAAACGGTCTACAAAACTATCTGCGGCTGAGTTTTGCCTACTACGATGAAGCCGAACTGACCGAGGGCGTGCGTCGGCTCAAGGCGGCGCTGCAGGAGATGTGAGCAACGTTTGACGCCTTCCAGAAAGCACATTCAGGCTTCCTGGAAGGTTATGAAAAATGCGAGGTCAGGCAGAGATAGGGTTGGCGGCTGGTTGCTCAACCGGCCCTTGCATATACGCCATTGAACCGGCGCGATCTCGGCGCCAATCCCATCCCCAATGACGCACGATCAAAATGATGATGCTGATCGCAATGCTGCCCAGCGCGATCCACTGTGCTGTCGGCAGTGTGCCCATCACCCAGGCGTCGGGGCGGAACATCTCCACCCAAAAGCGACCGAGCGGATAGGCGATGAAGTAAAGCAAGATGCCGTCGCCCTTGCGGAAGCGCTCACCGTACCGCCGAAATAGAATGGTCAGCAGCACAAACGCCGCCACATTCCACAATGCCTCGTAGAAGAATGTAGGGTGAAAACCATTGTTTGCAAACCAGTCGAGCGATTCCTGATTGAAAGGCTGCAGGTGACCGGTTCCACACGGCTGTACGGTCAGCGGGCGATTGGATGGATCCTGGCAAGGAAATGCTGGATTGATATGAAACGCCCACGGCAGATCGGTCGGCGGACCATACAGTTCCTGATTAACCCAGTTGCCCAGGCGGCCAATTGCCTGCGCGAGCAGCACGTTAGGGGCGATAAAATCAAGCCACATCACAACGTCGAGTTTTTTGAGCCAGGCGTAGACGCCGATGCCCAGAATGCCACCCACCAGACCACCATAAATGCCCAACCCGCGGAAACCGCCGCTCCAGAAATTAAAGATATCCTGTGGGTTTTGCATATAATAGTTGAAACCGACCCCATTGGCAGGTGTGCTGAAGACATGGTAGAGCCGGGCGCCGATGATGCCGACGATCAAAGCCCAGGCCAACATGTTCCAGATATGGTCGGAATCATACCCGGCGCGAGCGGCGGTTCGCCCCGCCAGCCAGGCAGCCAACACTGCACCGCCAACGATGAAGACTCCATACCAGTGCAGTGAAAATGGACCCCACTGAAAAATAACCGGATTCATGTAATTGCTCTTTCCATATAAGCGTCGCTCAGGGCTGACGCCAGGCAGGTCAAGATGTGATGATAACGACTATCTGACAGGCACTCGTCGTCTCATCTCATTTGTCAATCCAAGTTGAGTAGTATAGTGTGCATCCAACGAAACACCAAAGCAATTGCGTTCTTTCTGATCTTCATGTCGATGGCGCTAAATGCCTGCACACGCGCACCGGGGTATATGCACTTCGCAACACCGGCCCCGTCGATCGCCGCTGTTGCGTTTGGCGATACGCCCATCGAAATTGCGTTGTCGGCGTTGATCATAGAGGAACGCACAGCCGCGCGCGAACGCGACCTGACGACGCTGGCGCAGTTATGGGCGCACGACGCACGCATCGTTGACAGTCGCGGAACCGATGATCCGGCGGCGGCGTATGTCTGGCAGGGACGCGATGCCATCCTCGACCGCTATGTGCTGGCAGTTTTTCCTGCGCCTCCTCCGCCGCTGACTGAGCCGCTCGACCTCGTTGTCGAACAGCAAGGCAACTCAGCAACGGCGACGCTGAACAACGATCGCTGGCGCTTCACATTTGCCGAAGGACGATGGTGGCTGCAAGAATTAAGCTATTGATATCCGCTGGAGCTTGGGAAAGGCAATCAAGCATGAACGTTTCCGATTTACTCACGATGTACGAATATAACTATTGGGCGAATCGCAAAATCCTGCGCGTCGCTGCAGATCTGCCCCCTGAACAATTTGTAGCGCCGCAAGACCTCAGTTGGGGAAGCATCCGCGATGTGTTGGTGCATATCATGGGGGCCGAATGGGTCTGGCGAATGCGCTGTCAAGAGCATCGCTCGCCCAGCGCCATGCTCGACCCGGCGCAATTCCCAACACTCGATGCACTCACGAGCCGTTGGAATGAGGAAGAGGCCGCCATGCGCGCCTACCTGGAATCGCTCAATGAAACCGCGCTGGCGCAGCCACTCGCCTATGTCAGCACGGGTGGGCGTCCATTTTCAAGCACGCTCTGGCACATTTTGCTGCACGTTGTCAACCACGGCACGCAACACCGCGCCGAAGTCGCTCATCTTCTCACGCAGCTCGGCCACTCGCCGGGCGACATCGACATGATCCTGTTCTCACGCGAGAGAGGGGAGTGAGATGGGGAGATAGGGAGAGGGGGGAGATTAGGAGATTGGAGATTACGCGTCCCCCCTTCTCCCACTCTACGAGCTAATGCTATGCTGCGACTGACTGTACACACTGCGATAGACTCATTTCTCGCCGTGGCTGAAGCGGATTTGGCGCGGGATGAGGTGACGAATGGGCTGATGCTTGGCGTGGCGCTGCGTCTGAGGCATGACCCGGCGCGCTTCGAGTATCCGCCCTACCTGGCGACGGTGAGCGAGAACGGCGTGCTTGCCGCCGCCGCAGTGATGACACCGCCGCACGGTGTAGTGCTCTATGTCGCTGACAACGTGGAACCCGCGCCAGCGCTGCGGCTGATCGCTGCCGACCTGGTCGCGTCGGGCTGGGCGCTGCCGACTGCCAACGGTGTGGCGCATATCTCGCGCGCCTTTGTCGAAGAGTGGAAAGCGCTGACCGGCGGCGCGGCGGAGCTGCTGCTCGCCATGCGCGTTTACGAGTTGCGCGCCGTCACGCCGCCAACGCCGGTTGCGGGCGCTCTACACCAGGCCACCCGCGCTGACCTCGACTGCGTCTTTGACTGGTATGTGGCATTTCGCAACGAAGCGATTCCAACCGACGCTCTGCCGCGGCGCGAGATCATCGAACGTTCGATCGACGACGGCGGCGTTTATCTCTGGAAGGTCGATGGACGACCGGTCTCGCTGGCCGCGAAAGGAAGACGCACGCCGCACGGAACCTCGATCGGCCCCGTCTACACGCCACCTGAAGAGCGCGGGCGCGGCTATGCCAGCGCCTGCGTCGCCGCGCTCAGCCAGCTCATCCTCGATGAAGGCAAGGAGTTTTGCACCCTCTTCACCGACCTCGCCAATCCAACCTCCAACAGCATCTATCAAAAGATTGGTTACCGCCCGGTCTGTGACTTTGCTCAATACACGTTGCTGGCTGCTGCATGAATTGTGTTGCGTGTTGCGTGCCGAATATACAGTTCGCCCTACGCACCACGCAACAGGCTGCACGCAACTCGCCCCTCCTCACACCACCAACGTCACGAAGTCGGGGACGCCGCTGCTTGCGCCAATCACGCGACAGTCGATAGCACAGCCACCGGTGCGCGTGATTTGCCAGGCGCTACCGCGGTGTAGATGTCCGCTGACGACGTGCGTCACCTTCGGACAGGAACGCACGAGCTCGCCCAGCGTCAGGTTGCCCATATAGGCGCGCAGCAAGCTCCACTTCTCGCTCTGTGGGTAGTTCGGGATCATCTCGTCGAAGATCGGCATGTGCGTCACCACCAGAATGCGCGCAATCGATGGATCGGTCTCCAGCGCTGCCAGCCGCCGATGAAAACCGCGCTGTAAGTAGCGCGCCATAGCGCGGTCGCTCCACGGCCAGTCGATGTAGTCGGCGTCGTGGTTGACCAGCTCTTTGAGCAACGGATAAACGTCGGTGGGAACGGCAAGATGCGCTGCGCTGGTCGAATAGTCATACCAGCCCATCGTGCCGCAGATTCCGACATCACCGATCAGCACACTCTGCTCTTCCAGCCAGACAAAGCCTGCGCGCTGCGTCGCCTGCGGCAATATCGATTCCCACAGCGCGCGGCTGCCATGCTCGCTGCGATAAAGATCGTGATTGCCCGCCACCAACAGTTTGGGACATCGCAGCGCCTCGAACAGCGTCAGCCCGCGCTCGAACAAGCGCAGCGGATGCCCGACATCGCCGGCGACGATCAGACAATCTGGTTGCTGCGCGGCGATCTGCCGGGCAAGCTCTACATAGCGATGACGTTGAGCAGGGCGATAATGAAGATCGGCCGTAATGACGATGCGCATACCTGGCAATCATACGAAGTGCGCATCATTTTGCCAAGTGCAAACAGAATTAGATGAGACGTGGTCATAAATCGAAAAGTGGGAAAAGCCGCACCCTGAAGTAGTCAAAGTGCGGCTACCTCCGTAGCATAGTAGTTGCGAAACCGGTCTACACCAGGAGGCAACGACATGCTACATCGAGAACCACTCCTTGTCACCTTGTTGAAGTTGGTAGATGAGATTCCGTGGTCACAGGAATCGGCGCAACGCCGGCGCGGTCGGCCAAACGTGTATTCAGAACGATTGATTGTCAAAGCATTGGTCATCATGATCATCCGACGTCTATACACAGCCTACAGTCTGTTGGCATTTCTGCAGCAAGACACCGACCT
>BOKO01000003.1:197500-528218 GCA_016861025.1 Chloroflexota bacterium | reverse complement strand
ATAGAGCGCCTGCTGCCGAAACATATTCATGCTGTCACTGCCGATGGCTTCGAACTCAAGACCATTCTCTTTGTCTTGGCTTCCTCCATCTTTTCTATCTTCCACCTATAGGTGGCAACTTAGGTTAACTATTCAAATGATTCGATGATCGCCGACTTGAATTGGCGCATAATCGTAGGATGCTCTTGAAAGGGAGCTGCATAGAGCGCAGAGATAAGCTCGCGCAGCCTGGGTGTGAGGACAATCAGATAGCGGGTGGGTCCAGCAGCCTCAAAATAATCATGGGCCACGCCTGCAGGCACGAACACGCTTGTTCCAGCTGGGGCCTCGACCTGGCGGTCGGCAAAGCGAAAGGTGAGGGTTCCTTCAAGAACATGCCACGCTTCATCGTCTGCGTAGTGGACGTGCAGATAGCCAGGACCGCTGCCAGTCCACTCATACAGATCGAAAGATTGCCCAATCGCTTCGATCGGTTGCTGACCGCTTGAGCGTGCGGCACTATCGGGAACAATGATAGGTTCATTCATTGGGTTCACAACTCCTTTCTGGTTAGCTGGAGGGCCAAGAGTGCATCTTTGGCCCGCGATGGGAATTGAGTCTCTGAAAATAATGGTCCACCCGGACGATACTCGTTTATAGCACAGATGTTCGTAAAAGCACAGCGCCTGTATAGCTTGAGGAAGGAACGTCGCTCAACGCCTCGCTCACCTGCGGGCGACAGCCCGTTGGGTGCAGCGGGGGGGGGGCGGCGTAGCAGACCGTCCGCTGCACCCGGTTGTTAGGTCGCTCTCACTGACGCACATAGCGCAAGTGTGTGGCGGCGGAACTATTAAGAACCTTGTCAATACGAAACTGCGGCACGGGCTCGCGCAGGTTCTCGAAGAGACGCCGCCCGCCGCCGAACAACACGGGTGCCAGGGCGATTTCCAGCTCGTCGACGACACCCAGGTTCAGGTACTGCTGGATCACATCCGCTCCACCCGCGATACGAATATCACGACTGCCTGCGGATTCCCGAGCCAACTCTAGGGCACGCTCCGGCCCGTCATTGATGAAGTAAAAGGTCGTCCCACCGGGGCGCACCCAGGGTTCGCGTTTCTCATGGGTAAGAACGTATACCGGTGTGTGAAACGGAGCCTCCTCTGGCCAGGCGCGCTCGCCTTGGTCGAACATTCGCTTGCCCATAATGTTGGCACCGATGCGCTCCGTGGTGCTGCTAACCAGGTCATTGACCGGGCCGGTCTCTCCCCCTGGTCCGAGCTTGAGGTTCTCGCGGATGTACTGTTGATTGAGGATCCAGGCCATCAGCGCACCCCACTTAGCGCCCCAGTTCTTGTACTCAGGCTTGTCCCAATTCTCCATGGTCATTCCTTCCGGTGCCATGTAGCCATCGAGGCTAAGTCCAATGTTGACGAATACTCTGCTCATGATTCTCATCTCGCGTGTTCGGATGTCCGCCAAACTTGTCATTATCGAGCAAATGATTGATGAATTCTCTCCAAAAAGCAATATCATGCAAATCGGAAGATATGATCCGCCCAGCGTCCGATTCACAAGCCAATCGGCAAAATATCCACAACTGTTGTCTGGGGCATTTCGTCCACTGTTTTGCCACCCACCTGCTCGAAGCCGGCTACGACATCCGCACAGTTCAGGAGTTGCTCGGCCACAAGGATGTCAAGACCACGCAAATTTACACGCACGTTCTCAACCGTGGCCCCCGCACCGTGCGCAGCCCCCTCGATCACTGAATAAAGGAGGGTGACAGCCTCATCCGCCGCCACCCTTCTTCAACCTCAATCCAACGAGCGCCAGCACTCCCAATCGCTTAATCTCCAATCTCCAATCTCCAATCTCCAATCTCTCATTCCACCGCCCACCCAATTCCAAGCTCCTGCAGCCTCTCCATCGTCGGATTCCCCGTCGCTACGTCCCACCCTGCCAGCTTGTAGTAGAGATCCTTGGCGTGCTCGATCTCCTCTTCGGTCACGCGCAGACCGTCGCTGACGCCGCCGGTGAGCGGTTGGTGCAGGCGCGGCGAGAGCTTGTCGTCCTCGCGCGTGAAGCCCTCGCGTGCGTTGAAGACCTTCATCAGGTTGACGCGGCGCGCGCCAACTTCCATCAGCTCCGGCAGTGTCGTGTCCCAGCCGGTGACTGCGTTGACCACCTGCGCCACCGTCGATGGCCCGTACAACTGCCAGGTTGCGCCCCAGTCGAACTGGCAGAGGTTGAGCACATCCATCAGGCTTGTCCAGTATTGTGTGATCAGTGTGAACTCGACCTTCTCCTCGCCCAGGTCGGTGGCGGGGACGGGGCGGGTGAGACCCAGCTCCGCCAGCCAGCCCAAACTGCGCTCGCCGGAATTCTCCTCGTAGGAGGTGTCGTGTTCGCTCGACTGGTGGTCGGCGCCGAAGGGATTGACCGCGTAGATCAGCCCCATGCTGCGCTTGACCTGCGGCATGTGCGCTGGCGCTTCCGCGCCCTTGACGGTAATTAGCCGCGCCTGTGCGTCGGGCCCGATCTGCGCGGCGGCGCGCGCCGAGCCTTCCGCCAGCAAATTGCCCAGTCGTCCGCGGCGGAACGCCATCGCCTCCAACGCAGCGAGCATGGCTTTGGCGTCGCCCCAGCGCAGTGCAAGCCCGTCGGTGTCAGCGTCGGTCAGGATGCCGTCTTCGTAGCATTCGATCGCCCAGGCAATCGTGGCGCCGGCGCCGATCGTGTCGAGACCGTAGTCGTTGCAAAGTGCGTTGGCTTTGGAGACCGCAGCCAGGTCGCGGATTTCGCAGTAGGAGCCAAAGGTCGCAATCGTCTCGTATTCAGGGCCACCCAGCTCGCGCTTGATCTGATATTCGTCATCGGTCTCGACCTCGCGTTTGCAGCGCACCACACACGCGTAGCAGGTGTCGCGATCCACCAGGATTGTCTCCGCCAGCCGCTCGCCGGAGATTTCTTCGGCGTGTTCAAAGTGTCCACTCTGGTAATTTCGCGTAGGCAAACCGCCGGCAAACTCCTGGCTGAGCACCACGCCCGCCGTGCCGAGCTCGCCCAGTTCCTGCATGCCGCGGTTCGTTTTGAATTCGGCCGCGCCCAACGACGCCACTGCCTTGACGCCTTTGGGGTCGGCATAGGTGGGGCGCAGCGACCCGCGCACGGCCACCGCCTTCAGATTTTTCGACCCCATCACTGCGCCCAATCCGGTGCGACCGGCGGCTCGATTTCGCATATTGATAATGGCGGCGGTGCGCACCAGGTTCTCGCCCGCCGGCCCGCAGCACGTCACTTCGACCTTGTTGTCGCCTAATTCCGCACGGATGCGCGTCTCGGTCTCCCACGACCCCAACCCCCACAGGTGCGAGGCGTCGCGCAGTTCAGCCCGCCCATCCTTGAGCCAGAGATAGACCGGTCTTTCCGCCTTGCCCAAAAAGACGACGCCGTCGAAACCTGCGTTTTTCATCTCCGCCGGGAAGAAGCCGCCCGCCTGAGCGTCGCCGATAGCGCCGGTTAGCGGCGATTTGGCGTTGGCGGTCATGCGGCTCTGCCCCGAAAAGGGCGCGCCAGTCAGTACGCTCAACATCAGCGTCAGCACGTTGTCAGGCCCAAGCGCGTCGGCGCCGGGCGGCGTGTGCTTGAGGATGTAGTACATGCCGAAATTCGTGCCGCCCATGTAGGTTCGATACCACGTTTCATCGTGCTCGTCGATCTGCATGGCGCCTGTGCTCAAATTCACGACCAGGATTTTTCCGTGATAACCGTGAGGCATAGTTGGCTCCTTTTCTGTCATTGCGCAGGATGGAGTGTTGCGGTGTGGAACACCGTGTCAAGCCAAATATCCGCAGATTACGCAGATTGCGCAGATTGAAATGGAGAATCATTCTGTGAAATCAGCGAAATCTGCGGATGGATATCTTGCCGGTTGATCCGCAGATTACGCTGATCGAAATGGAGGATCATTATCGGCGGAATCTGCGGATC
The DNA here is from genome assembly GCA_016861025.1 of Chloroflexota bacterium. Taxonomy (GTDB): domain Bacteria; phylum Chloroflexota; class Anaerolineae; order Caldilineales; family Caldilineaceae; genus Caldilinea. The sequence goes on along the minus strand of BOKO01000003.1, from coordinate 524,246 downwards.
AATCTTCTTTTTGTGTTCTACGCACTGGGTGGGTCGGTGGGTGCGGCTTTAGTGGCGTCGGCGGAGGCGCCGGTCGCGCCACCAATGGTGTGGCGCACGACCTCCTCGACGCTTTGGCCGCCAGGCAATTTGACCTGATCCAGGATCGTGCGCAAGTTTTCCTTGAGCACGACGGTGGCTTTTTGGGCGAACTCCTGCAGCTCAGCGTCGGTCGCTTCGCCGCGAGCGCGCACGCGTTCGACCAGCGCATCGACGTTCTTCTGGATGTCCGCCTCGGCGATCTCGCCGCGTTCGACCATGCGCGTCAACATCTCGCTGATCTCGTCTTTGGTCAATGCCGCCGCGCCGAGACCGAGGTGCACCGCCTTTTGACCGAGCATGAAGAGGTTGGCGGCCTGCACGATCAGTTCGTTGCGTGCATTGATCAACAGTTCATTTAGTTGTTCGGTCGGGTTGGGTCGCTCTTGTTCGTCAGCCATGATGAAGTCCTTTCGCTTCACAAATTCGTTACGATGGTTGAAGATACGCCTGGACGGCGCGCTTCAAATGTCCATTGCTGGCAGCCAGCGCATTATACACCTCCTCGCCGCTGGCGCCGGTGAGCAGCGCAAACGCCGCCGCCTTGACCGAGCCATAGACATCTAGCGCCTGTTCTGCCGCTTCGGCGTCGGCATCCGTGATCGTTTGAATGATATTGATCGCCCGCGCCCGCAGTTTGTCGTTGGTGGGCGTCACGTCGATCATCAAGTTCTCATAGACCTTGCCCAACCGAATCATCGTGGCGGTCGAGATCATGTTGAGCACCATCTTTTGCGCCGTGCCCGCTTTCATGCGCGTCGAACCCGTAACGACTTCTGGCCCACACAACACGACGATCGGATAATGCGCCACCTTTTCCATCGGCGTGTGCGGATTATTGACGATGCAACCCACCTTAGCGTCGATGCTGCGCGCGTATTGCATGGCCGCCAGCGTATAAGGCGTGCGTCCAGAGGCGGCAATGCCGACGACAACATCGCTGGCGCATAGTCCTAATGCCTTCATATCCTCGACAGCCTGCTCAATGTCGTCTTCGGCGCCCTCCACCGCATGGCGCAGCGCCCGCTCGCCGCCTGCGATCACACCGACGATCTGTCGTGGATCGGCGCCAAAGGTGGGCGGGCATTCGGATGCGTCGAGCACGCCCAGCCGCCCACTCGTGCCCGCGCCGACGTAGATCAGCCGCCCACCGTTCGCCAGCGCTGTAGTCGCAGCATCAACCAGCGCGGCGATTTCGTATAGCACTAATTCGACGGCGGCGGCTACACGCGCATCCTCCCGATTGATCGCTGTCACGATGTCGAGCGAATCCATCTCATCGATCGTCAACGTGTTAGGGTTGCGTTGTTCTGTGATCAGCTTATGTAGATCCATGCGAGTCCTCTATATCGTCAACGTGCCTTTGGTGCTAGGTACACCTTGTCGTCGCGGGTCGATCAATGTGGCGGCATCGAGCGCACGCGCCAGCGCCTTGAACAGCGCCTCGATCTTGTGGTGATCGTTGCGCCCGTAGAGCACTCGGGCATGAAGGTTCATTCGCCCGTGGATTGCCAGCGACTCGAACAGATGGAAGATCAGGTCGGTTCCCATTGTCCCCACCGCTGGGGTCGCAAATTCACATTCGAAGACGCAATAGGGACGCCCACCCAGATCGACGGCCACCAGCGCCAGCGCCTCGTCCATCGGCACATACGAATGCGCCGTGCGCACCAGCCCGCGCCGTTCGCCTAGCGCCTGGTCGAACGCCTTGCCCAGGCAGATGAAAACGTCTTCGGCGGTGTGGTGGGCGTCAATGTGCAGATCGCCGCGGGCGTGAACGGTCAGGTCGAACAACCCGTGTCCCGCCAGCAGCGTCAACATGTGATCAAGAAAGCCGATGCCGGTGTCGATCTCGGCTTTGCCCGTTCCATCGACGACGAAGGTCACCTCGACCTCGGTCTCGCCCGTTTTGCGATGAATCGTTCCGGTGCGCATCGCTGTAGGAGTCCTTTACACTTTGGCTGACAGATTGTTGCGTTGCGCCAGCGAACGTTGGTCGTCGATCAGGTCGAGCACCTCCGCCGGTTTTGCCACGCCCAGAAACTCGAAGGTGTGTCCCGACGCCGACGCGGTCTGGCAGATCACGTCGCCGTACTCAAAGATCGTCTGAAAAATGCCACGCTTGCGGATGTTGATGTCCTGGATGTTGGTCAGGTTGGCGGTCTTGATGTCGTGGCTGAAGGGGGTCGTCTTTGTCGAGTCGATCAGGCGCTGACTGGTGACAATCCACAGGTCATTCGCGTAGCGATACCAATAGATCGCAATATAGGCGACAGCGACCAGCGTGCCAACTCCCATCAGTATGTCGGCCGTCACTTGCATCCCGCCGCCGATGCTGCGCAGCCACTGCCACACGAACAAGCCGACGATCAGCAGCACCGCAACCGCAACAATGCGCCCGATCAACGAGAGCGGATGGCGTTTGATGATGCGGGCAACGGTTTCACCTTCCTGAAGCTGAACTGGTAGGGACATAGTTCCTCTCTTTCCAAATGCGGATTTGACTATATATTATACTGTCAGGTCGCTGATTTCGTGCAGCGCCGCCATCAGCCGATCTGTTTGCTCCGGTCGCCCCACCGAAATGCGAATGCAATTGTCCAGCCCTGGCTTGCTATAATAGCGCACCAGAATGCCCTGTTGTTCGAGCGTCTGCTTAACCTCTTTGGCGCTGCGTCCGACGACGCGGCAGAGCACAAAGTTCGCCTCCGACGGCTGCGGCTCCAGAAAAGGCACGCCCGTCAGCAGTGCAGACAGCCGCCGTCGCTCATTTTTTAGCTTCTCGACCGTGGCGCGCAGATAGTCGAGATCGCGCAGACTCGCCAGCCCCGCCACTGTCGCCGCGACGTTGACATTGTACGGTTGCTTGAACTTCCACAGTTCCGCCATCAGCCACGACGGGCAGACGCCGTAGCCCAGCCGCAGCCCGGCGATCCCCGCCGCCTTGCTGAAGGTGCGCAGGACAACCAGGTTATCGTGCTGCAACACCCACGCCGCCCGGCTCGGATGGTCGGCAAACTCGACATACGCCTCGTCGAGCACCACCATCACCGGCAGCCGCAGCAGTCGCAGCAATTCCTCGTCCGGCAGCCACGTGCCCGATGGGTTGTTGGGCGAGGTGAGAAAGAGCAGCTTGACGCGCCCGGTTGGTTGCTCCAGCACTGCCCGCTCCACCGCATCGACATCGACGCCATAATCTGCGCGCCGCCAGACTTCGATTACTTCGGCGCCGGTGAGATGTGCGTCGAAACTGTACATGCCAAAGGTCGGCGGGCAGTCGACGATGGCGTCGCCCGGCTGCAAGAAAATTCGGCACAGATAATCGAGCATTTCGTCGGCGCCGTGGCTGGGCAGGATGTGCTCCGCCGCCACATCAACATATCCTGCCAGCGCATTACGCAATTCGGTTTGCTGTGGGTCTGGGTAAATGTGATAAAAATTGTACTCTGCCAGCGCCTCGATCACCGCTGGCGCCGGCCCGTAGGGATTCTCGTTGGCGTCGAGTTTGACGATCTGCGCCGCCGGCAAGCCCAACCGTGCGCTCAACACCTCGAACGGCACAATCGGCGTGTACGCTTCGAGCGCAGCAAGCTCGCTCCGCACTAAAGCACGCACATCGAACCGAGATTCCAGGAGAGGATTGGTCATACTGAGCAACTGAACTTTCGTTTCAAGATTCAAGCTGATGATCCGCAGATTACGCAGAAAAATCACCAAGTTTTCTCTGCGAAATCTGCGCAATCTGCGGATCAATGAGTCAGTGGTAACGAACCTACCGGTTCATGGTCGAGCGGTGTCGCAAGATCTGCGTTGTAGCCAGCGCCGCGATCACGAGCAGCGCGGCAAGCAGCGTCCAGCCTTCGACGCTGGCGCCGGTAGTCGGCAGCCCGGTAGGCGGTTCTTCAGTGGGTGCAGGCGTTGGCGTTGGCTCAGCAGCCGGCTCCTCGGTTGGCGTCGGGGTTGGCTCCGGCGCTGCCGCATCGACGCGCGTGATGCGCCCCTCGATGACCGGGTTCACCGGCGAGAACGCCGCGATGTAGTCCGCCAGAATCTGGTCGAGCGGCGAGCCGAAGTCATACGGGTTGATCGCTGCCTCGGCGAAGATGGTGTACTCGTCGCCGCCACGGCGCAGGAAGTCGTTGGTCACGACCTGGTAGACAGCGTCCGGATCGACCGGGCTGAAGCTGCCGTCGGCGTTGCGCACCTCGGCGGAAACGATGCGTTCGCCCGCCGGCTTGCCGCCGTCCCAACTGAAGCGGATGCCCGCCACCTGCGGGAAGCGACCGGTGCCCTCGTTGTCGGGGTTTTCGGCGCGGCTGACGCCATTTTCGAGCGCCAGCAGCAGGTCGGCGCCTTTCAAGCCAAAGGTTGCCGCCATGTTGCCAAAGGGCAGCACCTCGAGCACGCCGCCCCTGGTGACGTCGCCCGCGGGCAGGCTGGCGCGGATGCCGCCGCCGTTTTCAATGGCGACCTGCGCACCGTCGTTCTGCGTCGCCCATAACATGGCGTCGGCGATCAGGTTGCCCATCGTGCACTCACCGAAGCGGCAGGACGTGCGGCTGCCGTCCAAGTCGATGGCGGATTGACCGACGACTGTGTTGCGCAGTTCCGCCAACGACTGTCCCAATGCCTGCACGCGCGCCAGCACATCCGGGTCTTCCGCCACGCTGGCGTCGAGCAAGAGCGGTTCACCCTGCCAGGCGCTCGCCACACCGTCGGCGTCGAAGGTGACCTCCAGATTGCCGAGATACTTGCCGTAAGCCTCCGCCTGCACGATCAACACGGGCGCACCACTGGGTGAGTCAACCACCGTTGGGTAGGGACCGGATGCGCCTTCAATGGTGTTGGCGAGCAGCGTGTGGCTGTGCCCGCCCACAATCACGTCGATGCCGTCGATGGCGGCGGCTAATGTCTGGTCGTCGGCATAGCCGATGTGGCTGAGCAGCACGATTTTGTTGATGCCCTGCGCTTCCAGATCGGCGATCACCGGTTCGAGCGAAGCGACATACTCACCAAACGCAATCGTGTCGCCCGGACTGGAACTGAAGGGCGTGGTGTTGGTGGTGAGACCGATGATGCCGACCTGTTCGCCGTTCACGTCTAGCACAGTGTAGGGTGAAATCTTGCCCGCCAGGTCAGGGTCGGCGCTGGCGTCGATGTTGGCGCTGAGCACCGGCAGCCCGACGCTGTCGATGAACTTCGCCAGGTTGGCGGGGCCGTCGTCGAACTCGTGGTTGCCGATCGCCATGGCTTGATAGCCGAGCATCGGCATGAATTCGGCGGCTTCCGCGCCGCGGTATTCGGTGTAGTAGAGCGACCCTTGGAACTGGTCGCCCGCATCGACGAGGATCGGGTTGGTCGCGCTCCCCATCAGTTCGGCGATCTTGGTCGCACGCCGCGCCACACCGCCCACACATTGACCGGCTGCCGCCTGCTCCTCGCTGCATGTGCTGCCGCTGCCCGCAAACTGCTCGATGCGAGCGTGCGTGTCGTTCGTGTGCAAGATCGTCAGCGTGAAGCCTGTATCTTCCTGGGCGACTGCTGGCGACGCTCCGACTGCAAGTATGATTGCAAATAATAGCGTAATTCGCAGAAAGAATGACTGTTTCTTCATGCCTAGCTCCTTTGTGTCAAAAACCATGGACGATTGAAAACCTACGAAATTCGACGTTCGACTGCGGCGGCATGGGCGGTGAGTCCTTCGGCGCGTGCCAGCACACTTGCCGCGGACCCGATTGCCTGCAATGCCTGCTCGTTCAAACCGATCACGCTGACGATCTTCAAGAAATCGTTGACGTTGATCGGGCTGGCGTAGCGCGCTGTTCCGCCCGTGGGCATGACGTGGCTGGGGCCGGCCACGTAGTCGCCCAAGACCTCGAAGCTGCGTTCGCCCAAAAAGACGCCGCCGGCGTTGCGCACCTGGCTGAGATGCCGCCACGGGTCGCGCACCAGCAGACAGAGATGTTCGGGCGCATAGTCGTTGGCAAGCTCGAACGCCTGCGCCAGCGACGCGGTGACGACGATGCCGCTGCCGCGTGTCAGCGACGCTGCGATGATCTCGCTGCGCTCCAGTTCTTCCATTTGTGCGTGGACGGCGGCTTGCACCTGCTCCGCCAGTGTGCGCGAGGGCGTCAGCAAAATGGCGCTTGCCAGCACGTCGTGTTCAGCCTGCGCCAACAGATCGGCGGCGGCAAGCTGTGGGTCGGCGCTTTCGTCGGCGATGACCAGCGTCTCGGTGGGGCCAGGCAGCCCATCGATGCCGACGATGCCAAAGACCTGGCGTTTGGCGAGCGTGGTGAAAAGGCTGCCGGGCCCGAAAATCTTGTCGACGCGTGCAATCGGATCGGCGCCGAACGCCAGCGCGCCGATCGCCTGGGCGCCGCCTGCGACATACACTGCATCCACGCCCACGATGTCGGCGGCGACCAGGATCGTGGGATGCGGCAGCCCGGTGTCGCGCTGCGGCGGCGAGATGACGGCGACGAAGGGCACACCCGCCACACGCGCCGGCGCCGCCGTCATGATCAGCGAGCTGGGCAGCGGCGCCGATCCACCCGGAATGTAGACGCCGACGCGCTCGATCGGGCGCACAAGCTGTCCTAGCGTCCCCTCGTCGTCGTTGTGAATCCAACTGAGCGCGGGCTGGCGACGGTGAAACGCCGTAACGCGCGCCGCGGCCAGTCGCATTGCCTCCACGACCGCAGGTTCGACCGCGGCGTAGGCAGCGCGGATCGTTTCGGGGGGAACAACTAGCGTCGGCGGCGTGATCCCATCGAGACGCTGTGACCAATCAAGCACAGCAGTCGCGCCGCGCGTGCGCACATCCGCCAGGATGCGGCGCACCGCTTCTTCGGGCCCGATGCGCTCGCCAAAGAGCTTCTCAGCGCGATCCAACACCGCCGCCGGTACACTCACCTCATCCCACGCCGTGCGACGCAGGATCGTTTGTTGTGCAGATTCGACATCATAAATTTGCATTGTTCGTAGAACTTTCTGTTGCGTATTGCGTGCTACGTGCTGCGTGCTTGGGTGGTTCATCTCACGTAATACGAAACACGCAACACGAAACACGAGACGCGCATCACGGATCGCTGCAATCGCGACGGAAGCCGCAGACGGTGCAGGTGATCTTGCAGTGCTGTTTGATGACGGCGCCGCCGCAGACCCAGCAGTAGCTGTCGTCGGCCGGCGTGTAAATTGGCGATGGCTGCGAAGGCGCGCTCCCCTTGTGGTTGGTGGCTGGCAATGTGGATGCAGTTAATCCCGTCGGTGCGACTGTCGCAGTATTGAACATCGGATAGAACGTGACTTCGTGGCTGCAGAGTTTGCCATCTTCGTAGACAAATCGGCCCGAAAAAAATCGCCCCTGGTTGAGCCATGGTAAAAAGATGCGGTCGCCCTCCCACAGCGGCAGGTCGAGCAGCCGGTCATCGTCGATCCATTGTAGCACGCCCTCGGTCGAGTCGATCAACGTCCCGCTGAAGGTGCGCGCCACAAAGACGAATGCATACCAATCCTCGCCGCTGCGAAAATCGGGAAAGGTCAGGATGCCGCGCAGTTCCGGGTTCTGAATCGTCAGCCCGCTCTCCTCATAGACCTCGCGGATCGCGCACATTTCCGGCGATTCGCCCGGCTCGAACTTGCCGCCTAATCCGTTCCACTTGCCCTGGTGCATATCGCCGGCGCGTTTGATGCGGTGCAGCATCAGCGTTTGTCCAGGGCGTTTTACATAAACCAACGTTGCCAAAATTCGCATGAGTGCGTTGCGTTCCGACTTTGTCGCGTTTGATCGAGCGTGTTGCGTATCGAGTGTTGCGTGTTGCGTGTTAAGCCCTTCGCGACTCGCCCTCCCATACTATCGCACACAGTTGGCAATCGACAAGAGCAGTTGTGGTACACTATGCGTCATGTCCAACCGTGAACGCGTTCGCTCCACCCGCGCCTTGATCCTGCGCCGCCGTGATGTCAACGACGCCGACCGTGTGTTGACCGTGCTCACACCCGGCGACGGCAAGCTGGAGCTGATCGCCAAAGGCGTGCGCAAAACCACCAGCCGCAAAGCCGGTCATCTTGAACTCTTCACACATGCAGCGTTGTTGGTGGCGCAAGGGCGCACGTGGGACATCATCACCGAGGCGCAGACGGTCGAGAGTTTCCGTCATCTGCGCGAAAACCTGGAGGCAATCGCCGCCGCCAGTTACATTGCCGAGTTGATCGACAGCTTCGCCGAAGGTGGGGATGACGCACGCACTTTGTGGGATCTAGCGTTGCAGGTCTTGCGTGAACTTGATGCGACATCGGCGCAGGGGAGAGTTCCGCCAACGTTGCTGATCTGGTTCAACCTGCATCTGTTGAGTCTGACCGGTTTTCAGCCACAGTTCTTTCGCTGTCTCGATTGTGCGCAGGAGTTGGAGCCGTCGCTCAACTTTCTGTCGCTGCACGCGGGCGGCGTCTTTTGTCCGCGCTGTGCGCCGCGGCACGATGATGTGGAGGCGCTCGAAGTTGACACGCTCAAGGTGTTGCGCTTCCTGCAAAGTCGTTCCTGGAATGAAGCGGCTTCGATTACAGTGCGCACGCCGGTGCTGCGTCGCGTCGAAAGCGTCCTCAACCGTTATCTGATCGTCGTGCTGGAGCGGCAGGTGCGTTCGACCGCGTTCTTGCGCCGTCTCGCTGCGACCCAACCGGCGCCAGAAGGATAGAGACCATCTATGCACATCCGCGAATACCAACAATGGCTCGAAGCGTGGGATCGGGCGCGCAGATGGGACGAGGTGACGCTGAGCCATACGCTGCTGCACGCGCTCGAAGAACTGGGTGAAGTGAGCAAACTGGTGCAGATGATTGAAGGCTATCGCGCCCCTAACCCGCCCGATCTAGACGCAGTGCGCAGCGAGCTGGCGTTGGAACTGAGCGACCTGCAGGTCATGCTCTTCAAGATCGCCTACCTTTGCGGCATCGACATGGAAGACGCCATGACGCGCGGCCAGCGCAAAGCCGATGCGCGCTTCCCTGACCCCGCCGACGGCCCCGCCGAACGCGACGCCTATTGGACGCGTTACCAGAACTACCTGCGCAGCATAGGGTCCTCTCGGTAACGGGGGCGTACGGACACGACTTATCGTGTGCGTGCGTCATCGGAAAACCTACAGAATGCGTTTTCGACAGCACGCCCGAATCCGCCTCTTACCCCTCGCAACTCACGACTCTTCCCACGCCTCTTCCACCAATTTCAGAACAAACGTGCTTTGGGTATTGACACCGCACAAATGTTCGTGTACTATTTGGGAAAAGTTGGGAAACAAACGTTCTGTTTGGGATAATGAATTGGGAAAGAGCCATGAATTTCTCTGAACTCTCTGAGCGACAACAACGCATCCTGCGATATATTGTTGAGTTCACGCAGGAGCACCACTATCCGCCGTCGATCCGTCAGATCGGCGACAACGCCGGCATCAGCAGCACTTCGGTGGTGAACTACAACCTCGACAAATTGGAGGATTATGGGCTGATCTCGCGTGCGCGCGACATCAGCCGCGGCCTCAGCGTCAACTATCCACAGCTGCTTGCCTGGGGCTTCGTGAGCGACGCAAATGGCGGCGCCCACCCAATGTCAGCCGCCATGAAGCAGTCAAGCCGACCGCCCTTGCCTGAGCTTGAGTACGTCGCCGATGATCTGGAGCCTCTGTCTGCGCCCGAACCGGAGGTGGAGCCGGCGCCTGTGATGACGCCGCGTTTCCGGCTGCCGCTGCTAGGGAAGATTGCCGCCGGCAACCCGATTGCGGTCAACCCCTTTCAGGCTTACGACCCGGAGCGATGGATCGATCTCACCGAGGAGCTGATGAGTTTGCCGGCGGATCGACTCTTTGCGCTGCGCGTCGAGGGCAATTCAATGATCGATGCAGGTGTGCTGGATGGCGACATCGTGATCTTGCTCCATCAAGAAACAGCCGACGATGGGGCAATGGTTGCAGCGTGGATTGAAGGCGACGAGGAAACAACCCTCAAACGACTCTACCGCGACGGCGCAAACGTGCGTCTTGTGCCCGCCAACCCGGAGTACAAACCGATCGTGCGCGCGGCCGACAAAGTCCAGATCAAAGGCGAGGTCGTTTCAATTATCCGCACCTATCGCTGACGGTAGTCCCTCTGTCATAGGTTGTGATTTCGTTCTGTAGATGTTGCGTATCTTGCGCCGGGGTCAATATCTATCGTGAACGCACAGCGGGCAGTCGCGTTACAACATACAAAAAGCGGGCGCAACGCCCGCTTTCATGTTCTTGGAAACAGGTTGCGACTGGCCGCGTTTATGCGTCGGACGCCGCGTCCAGGTAGCGAACGGCGTCGCCGACGGTGATGATCTTTTGCGCATCCTCGTCGTTGATCTCGCCGCCAAATTCTTCCTCAAACGCCATGATCAATTCGACCAGATCAAGGCTGTCGGCTTCGAGGTCGTCGCGGAAATTGGCGTCCATTGTGACATCGTCTGCTTCGACGCCAAGTTGATCCACAATAATTGCGCGCACCCGTTCAAACGTGCTGTTATCGGCCATGATAGCTATTTCTCCTCTGTCATTCTTTCGTCTTCAACTGGTTGAGCGCAACAAGCACTTCCGATTGCGCGCCCGGTAAATTTCAAATCTACAAATTGCATATTAGCAAAAGGTTAACAATTATTGTAGTGCAGCGTGAAACCCCCTGTCAAACATGACGCCTCAAACGGTGCTTCAAATCTGGGTTGGAGACCGCTTTGGGCACGGCGCACCGAATGCCAAAGCGCTTGATCTCTGTTGCCCACGCCTTTAGATAACACCTTGATCAGTTGCAAGTTGCGCCGCTGGCATTAACTTTGGCGCGCAATTGACCGACAACTTCACCAAAACGTGCGCTGTTATACTGATCAACAGGTATATGGTTCTCGCTCTGACAAGCGCCCAACTGATTTTGAAAATTATTCTTGTCGGTCGTTTGGCAGAGTTGTGAAGTTTGAGGGGAGCTTACTTCACAATTCGAACCAGCACCTCCTTTGGTTCCTCCTTTGTACGGGCCCGCCACCGCTTATGCGGTGGCGGGCATCTTTTTTATTACCACCCCAATTGACGACGAACCCACGCCACCAGATCGTGCACCGCATCTTCCGGCAGTTCTGAAGCTGTTCCAGCAGTTGCTGCACCATACACCACCATTGCCTGCTCAACCACGAGGTGAAACTGCGGCGGAAACCGCGTCAGCGCCCAACGCCCCCCTTCAGCTTTGGAAAGCACCCGCTGGTCGACAACCGCAGCAAGGATGCGGCAGGCGTTGAGCACGACATAGACGGCGTTGGCGGTTTCGAGATGCTGCGACCACTCAAAATCGCTCTTGAGTGAATCCACATAATCAGCCCATGGCACGGCAATGCGCAGGGCGTCGATCGGCGCACCGTGCAGACAGACGCCACGCGTTGCCAGAACGGTGAAATGAGCGGCCAGGTCTATGTCAACTCCTCCTGCAGGCGGCAGCATGTCGGTGCGCAGGAGCAGTTGCGTATAGTGGTTTCGGTGCATTTCGCTGAAGTGCAGATCGTATGGCGCAGGATGGCGCCATGGGGTGATTTGCGCGTAGTGAAAAATGCTGATCTCGACCGGATGGGGAGCAGCGGAATGCTCAAGCAAAGTCGTCAGCACTTTACGGCAGGCCTCATTGGTCAGCGGCGTCGATGTTGCCACCAACAGATCGATGTCGCTCGATGTCGGGTTGAAACAGCCCATCGCCAGCGAGCCGTGAAGGTAGACGCCAACCATGTTGTCTCCAATATCTTCGCATAGTTTGTGGGTGATCCGGTCGAGTTGGGTGCACGCAGAGATGGGGGCGGCTGCACCGAGCAGGCGCACGGCGAGGCGAATTTCCGTAAGGTGTTTTCGCATATTGATTATCCTCTGCTGTTGACTTGCTTTGGCGTGTTCGGATAGTCATTGATCAGAAAATTTTGTTGAAAAACTTCCCTATTGCGCATGGTAAAATGCGATGCTATGATCGCGGCGACTGCCGGAATTCTGACTGCACTTACCGTTACCGTCTCGCAGCAGAATTGTTTTGCCATCGAAAATGGAGGATGCAATATGTGGCAACACGTACACACGCACCTCAGACGACTGCGGCCTGACCGGTGGCCGCGACGGCTGAGTAGCGACACACCAGGTCTTCGGCGAGGCGTCAGTCTTGTCGTCGTGGCCGCCATCATCGCCAGCATGGTTACCGTCGCCATCTGGCCGGCGCCCACCAGCGCTTCGCTGACCAATGTATTGTACAACGGGGGCTTCGAACAGGGCTTTAGCAACCAGCCGGGTTGTGGAGCCGTGGGCAGTGGCTGGCAGTGCTTCACCAATGGAGGCGCGGTCAATTATGGCTTCTACGACGACCAGTGGGATCGGGTCGTTGCAGAGGGCAGCCACAGCCAACTGATCGAGCTCAACACCAAGGGCATCATGCTGGGCGATCCGGACCGCTACGCCGGCATCTACCAGACTGTGCCTGTCGTCGATTGGGCCGAATATACGTTGAGCCTGAAGGGGATCATCCGCACAACGAACCTGGAGGGCGATCCATGGCGCTATCGGGTCCAGGTGGGGTGGACGTTCGGCCCCTACCCCGACTGGACCAAAGTCGCCAACTGGCTGGATGTTGGTTGGGACAAATATTATCTGCGCACCGAACCGGGCGCCTTCAGCAGTTTCACCAGCCGCTTCAGAGCCGAGTCGAGCCACGTCACAGTCTACATTCGGGTCTGGAAGAAGTGGGGCGTGCCTGAAGAAGAGCTGGACGTTAACTTTGACGCCATCTCGCTGGTTGGGCCCAGTTCACATTGGTATGGACAACAGCCGTCGTATTCTGGATATGCCGACCCTGGCTACGTTGACCCTGGCTATGGCAAGGGAGGGCTTGTCGATCCCGGTTTCTATTATCCGCCGGTCGTCGATCCTACTTATGTTGATCCGGGCTATGCTGATCCTGGTTATACGGTGTATCAACCAGTTGAAGCTGCACCATCGATCTATCATATTCCTACAGGCGTCTGCATCGGACCAAATCTGGTCTACAACGGCGATTTTGAGAGCGGTTTCAATGCCGTGTCGGTGGGTCACGTCGGCAACAGTTGGGGCTATTTCACCAACGGCGGCGGCGCAGAATATGGGTTCTATGACGACCAGTGGCCGCGCGTTGTGGCCGACGGCAAGCATAGCCAGCTCATCGAGATCAACACCAGGAATCGCTTCCCTGTCGATAATGATCGCTATGCCGGCATCTACCAGTACATCACGGGTCTACATCCAGGCGTCACCTATGAGTTCAGCATGAAGGGTCTGTTGCGCGGCGAAGGCAATGAGGACGATCCATATCGCTTTGCAGCGCAGTGGGGCTTCCTGCCAGGGTACAATGGCGAGTGGCAGGCCGTGAGCAATTGGACCGAGGTGAATCTTGGCCCGATCGGCGTGCGCACTGATCCCGGCCCCATGATCGGCTATTCGATGAAGTTCGTAGCGACATCGCCGGACATAACTCTCTTCATCCGTGGTTGGAAGAAGTGGGGCATCCCGAATGTTGAGATGGACTTCAATATCGACAGCGTGGCGGTGGTTGCCTGTGGTGGGCACGGCGGGCCGATCAAACCGCCGATCGTGCAGCCGTGGCCGCCGATTCCTGATTGCGATAAGTGGACGCCGGATTGTTCGGACATCTTCCCGCCGGTGGTTCAGCCGCCGGTTGTGAAGCCTGTTCCGCCGATCGGAGAGTGCGCTCCGTCTTTGCCGGATTGTTCCAAACCGTCGTGGCCGCCGACAGACAGTTGCACCTATGTAGTGCGGCCCGGCGATACGTTGGCTGGCATCGCCCATCGACACGGCGTCAGTTTGCACGAGTTGATCTTCGTGAACAACATCGTGAATCCTGACCTGATCTTCGTCGGCCAGACGTTGATTCTGCCGGGCTGCGGCCCTGCGCCCATTGTCCCGCCGGGACCAGAGCCGATCGGACCGGTTTATCCGGGTGGCGGACAGACGTACACCGTGCGCCCCGGCGATACGTTGAGTCAGATTGCCAGGTGGTATGGCGTTTCAGTCGACTATCTGTGCCAGCTCAACGGTTTATCCAATCCCAACTTCATTTATGTTGGGCAGGTGCTAATCATTCCGTGACGGTACGGGTTGATTAGATAGACTCCTTCGATGGCAGTGCAGGCTGCGGTTCCGGCTCCGCAGCCTGCGCTGCATTCCAGCCCGGCTATCTGACGCCGAACAGCAGCGTACACAGTGTGGGGTGATCCGAACGCCCAAAGCGTGCAAGCGCATCGGAGCAACAGTTCGTCAGATGGTTGGGCTGGAATGAAGGGGAAGGGCGGCGCTGTGCGGAGCGCCGCCAAAACCACAAACGCACAAGAAGCCGGAGGCAGGAAAATAAAAAACGGCGCACCGCAATGCGCCGTTTTTTTATGCCCGCTGTCGCAAGTTACTCAAGTGGGCTGAGCCATCGCTCCGTGTTATCGCCTTCGGCGATCCATCCTTCGATGTCGCCGCTGTCGGAGCGAATCTGGAACCAGGTGTAGCCGCTTGCCTGCTGCGGCCCGCCCATGACGGTGAATTCTTGACCTGGATTGACGCGCGTGAGCAACCGTGCATCGGTGCCGGGCGTCTCGCGCACCGAGAGTTGACCACCCGAGCTCATCGTGATGCGCACACGCTCGCCGACGCGCGGTGAGCGGTCGACCGGCTCCGGCTCGCCCATCTGCGGGCTAAGCAGGTCAACGGTTCCATCATTTTCCACCGACCAACCGATATTGCCTTCACCGTCGTCCAATTTCCACCAGCGATAGCCCTCAGCTTCGATCGGTCCGTCGATGACGGTGACGCGCAAGCGCGAAGGCAGATAGCGCACCAGCGACGCCGAGGTGGAGGGTTCGGTGCGCATGTTAACGCCATTGGGCGCCACGACGCGCGCTGGCTGACCGATCGCCAGCGCCGTGCCCGGAATCGGCGTTGGCGTGAAAGTTGCAGTCGGTTCAGGTGTTGGCGTGTCGGTGTCGACCGGCAGAATCGGTGTTTGCAGCGCAACAGGCCCTCCTGAGGGGCCGGTAGGCTCTACTGTAGAATCCGCAGCAATGGGCGGCGTCGGCGTTGGCGTGGGGCGGCTGGCAAAGCTGCCACACGCCAGCGTTGGAGCGCCCCAAATCAAGGCGGCGGCAAAGAGCAGACGCAGCCTGACCCGTCGTTTTGCCTGGTCGCTGCCTGAGGTCATTGAGTCGTCTATGTTCATAAAACGTGATTATACCGTATTTAGGTCTGATTCGCTATCCCAAAATCAGACGAATTGCCGATGAAGTTGGCGGAAGATGAGATAGTGCGTGCTGCGTGATGCGTGCTACGAGCTGCACAGCGCAGCACGCATCACGCAGCACGCATCACTATTATAATGTGATGGCCTTGAGCCATTGAATATGCGGCAATGCGCTGATACGCGCCTGCAATTCCGGCGTCGTCGGTTCGTCGGTGCCCAACGCCATGATCGCTTCGCTGCGCGGGGAGCGGCGTCCGACGTGCATGAAGCTGATGTTGACGTCGGCGTTGCCGAGGATCGTGCCGACAGCGCCGATGATGCCCGGTCGGTCGTTGTGCAGCGCCAGCAACACATGCCCCGTCGCCGGGAAATCCACCCATAGTTCGTTGAGGGCCACGATGCGCGGCTCGCCCTGCAAGATGGCGCCGCGCACTGTCCAGCGCTGTGCACCCGATGTCGAACGCAACGTCAGCAGGCTTTCGTATGCAAATTCGCGTTGATGTTTTTTGCGCTCGATCAGGTTCATCCCGCGCTTTTCCGCCAGCAGCGACGCGTTGACCAGGTTCACGCGCACCGACACCACGTCGGAAAGCATTCCCTTGATCACGGCGGCGCGGATAAAGCTCAGGTCGAACTCCGCCAGGTCGCCTTCGGCTGTCAGTTCGACGTCGCCCATGCCCTGAGCGCCCAGTTGTTTCATAAAACGCCCCATGCGCTCCGCCAGGTCGATATAAGGGATGAGCAGCTCGAGATCTTTAGGCGGGATAATCGGCGCGTTGACGGCATAACGTGCGGGGCGGTCGTTGAGTACATCGAGCACTTGCAGCGCCACATCCTCGGCGACCTTTTCCTGCGCTTCAATTGTACTGCCGCCAAGATGAGGGGAGAGGATGATATTGGGGCAGCGACGCAACGGGCTGTCTGCCGGGAGCGGCTCCTGCTCGTACACGTCGAGCGCAGCGCCGGCAAGACGCCCTGACTCCACGGCCTCGACCAGCGCCTCTTCGTCCACAACGCCGCCGCGCGCTACGTTGATCAGACGGGCAGTTGGTTGCATGAGCGCCAGCCGCTCACGGCTGATCAGGTTGCGCGTTTGCGGCGTCAACGGCACGTGCAGCGTCAGAAAATCAGCGCACGCCATCAGCGTGTCAAGGTCTGCCAGTTCGACCCCGCGCTGGTTGGCATACTCGGCGGTGACGTAGGGGTCGAACGCCAACACATTCATGCCCAGCCCCTGCGCGCGGCGCACCACTTCCTGCGCCACGCGACCTAACCCGACGACCCCCAGCGTCTTGCCGCGCACCTCGACGCCCATGAACTGATTGCGTTTCCATAGTCCGGCGCGTACGTGAGCGTCGGCCTGTGGGATGTTGCGCGCCATCGCCATCAGCATTGCAATCGTGTGCTCGGCTGCGGCGACGACATTGCCCGTCGGCGCATTGACGACAACGACGCCGGCCTGTGTGGCGGCGTCTACATCGATATTATCGACGCCGACGCCAGCGCGCCCGACCACGCGCAACTTCACGCCGGCTCGGATGACTTCGGCTGTGACCTGTGTGGCGCTGCGCACGAGCAGCGCGTCGTAAGCTGGAATGATTGCGATCAATTGCTCTGGCGACAGATTGGTCTGCACATCGACCTCGACGTTGGGCGCCGCACGCAGCGCCGCCAATCCGATATCCGACATGCTGTCGCTGATGAGAACTTTGTATTGGTTTGTCATAAGATTTGCTGGCTCCGAACAATTACATTGATTCAGGTGCGCTGATCCCGAGCAGTGTAAGTGTATTTTTCAGACCGATGCGTGCTGCCTGCGACAGTTGCAAACGTGCAGCGCTCAATGTTGGTTCGGCGGAATCAACCACCCGACAGTCGCGGTAGAATGCATTGAAGGCTTTTGCCAGGTCCGTGGCGTAATGGGTCAAATTGTGTGGTGAGAGTTTTTCCACCGCCAGCTCGATCTGCTCTTCCAGTTCAAGAATCTTCTTAATCAGTGCGATCTCAACTTCATGCGTTAGCAGGCTGGAGAGATCGCTTTCGGGCTGGAGGTTGAGTCCTTTGCTCTCAGCATTTGATAACAATGAGCAGATGCGGGCGTGGCTATATTGAACATAACACACCGGGTTGTCCCACGATGCCTGAGCTGCCAGGTCCAGATCAAACTCGATCGTGCTTTCTGGGCCGCGTGTAAGCAGGTTGAAACGCACAGCGTCGGCGCCGACTTCATCCACGACATCGCCGATGGTGATGAGCGCGCCGCGGCGCTTGCTGAGCTTGACTTCCTCGCCGTTGCGGATCAGCTTCACCAGCCCGTGCAATACGATGGTGAGTCGCGACGGGTCAAGCCCAAGCGCAGCCATCACCGCCGCCATGCGCGGCACGTGGCCCTGATGATCGACGCCCCAGATATTGACGACATGGTCGAAACCGCGCACCACGAATTTGTCATAGTGATAGGCGATGTCGGATGCAAAATAGGTCGGCATACCGTTCGAGCGGATGACGACTTCGTCTTTGTCCACCTTTGGGTATTTGCTCGCCAAAAACCAGGTGGCGCCGTCGCGTTCGCCGATGTCGCCGCGCGCGCGCAGTTTGTCGAGCACTTCGTAGACAAGGCCGCTGTCGTAGAGTGATTGCTCGCTGAACCAGCGGTCGTACCGAATGCCGAGTTTGCTCACCTCGCTTTGCAGCGACGCCAGCACAAGCTCTTTGCTCAGTTCTTTGAGTTCGCCGATCGCTGCGTTGCGATCCATGTGTAGAAAACGATCGCCGCACCGTTCAACAATGGTCTGTGCGTAGCCAATCATGTATTCGCCGGCGTAGCCATCTTCTGGGATCGCTTCGTCGCGCCCTAAGAGTTGCGCATAGCGGGCGTAGAGTGTAGCGGCAAAGATGTTGAACTGGTTGCCGGCGTCATTGACATAGAACTCGCGCTGCACACGGTAGCCGGCTGCTTCGAGCACATTTGCCAGCGAATCGCCCAAGACGGCGTTGCGTGCGCCGCCATAGTGAACCGGCCCGGTTGGATTGGCGCTTAAATATTCGACCTGCCAGTAGGCGCCGCGCCCGATGTCAATGGCGCCAAAGGCGTCACCCGCCGCAACGATGGCGTTGACCTGTTGTTGCAGCCAGCGCTCCGACAGGTGGATATTGATGAAGCCGGGGCCAGCGATCTCGACGCGACCGACCAATCCGTCCGCCGGGATGTGCGCAGCGATGATTTCGGCAATTGCGCGCGGATTGCTGGACGCTCCGCTCTTGCGCAACGCCGCCGCCGCCACCATCGCCACATTGGTGCTATAGTCGCCGTGTCCCGCCTGTTTGGGGCGCAGCACTTCGATGGCTGGCTGTTCGATCTCTGGCAGTTGTCCATCCGCCTGCGCCGCGGCGAGCGCCTGCTCGATCACTTGTTTGATTTGATCTCGGATCATGTTGCCTCCGTCAGGTCGCGCCAGTTCGGGCCGACCTCGACATCCACTTTGAGCGGCACACTCAGGCGATAGGCGTTCGCCATCGTGTCGCGCACCATCTCGACGATCGTGGTTTGCTCGTCGGGCGGGGTCTCCAACACCAGCTCATCGTGAACCTGGAGCAGGAGACGGGTGCGAAAGCCGCCCGTTTGAAGTTGTTCGTGTAGCCGAATCATGGCGATCTTCATGATGTCGGCTGCCGTGCCCTGGATCGGCGCGTTGATGGCGGCGCGTTCGACCGCAGCGCGTTGGTTGAAGGGCAGTCGTCCACTCAACAATTCTGGAAAGAAGCGTTTGCGCCCAAGCAGCGTCTGTACATAGCCGCGGCTGCGCGCATCCTCCAGCGTGCGATCCAGAAAGCTGCGAATTCGTGGGTAGGTTTGGAAATATTGATCAAGGAACTGGCGCGCCTGTTCGCGCGTCAGTTCGGTGCGGCTGCTGAGGCCGAATTCGCTGACGCCATAGATCGTAGCGAAGTTAATCGTTTTGCCCAACCCGCGTTGTGTGCGCGTGACCTGCTCGATCGGCACGCCGAAGAGTCGCGCCGCGGTGACCGCGTGAATGTCCTGGTCGGCAAGAAACGCCTCGATCAACAACGGCTCCTCTGCCATGTGCGCCAGCACGCGCAACTCGACCTGGCTGTAATCCGCCGAGACGAGCTGCCAGCCTGTCGGCGCAATGATGGCGCGACGAATCTCGCGCCCGATTTCGGTCCGGATCGGGATATTCTGCAAGTTGGGGTTGCTGCTGCTCAGCCGTCCCGTAACCGCGCCGGTCTGGCTGAAGCTGGTGTGCACACGCCCCGTTTCCGAGTTGACCAATGCAGGAAGCGCATCGATGTAGGTGCTGCGCAATTTTTCCAATTGGCGTTGCTCTAAAATGATCTCAATCACGCGTTGTTGCGAAGTCGAGAGTTCATCGCCATAGGCGGCAAGCGCTTCCAATGTATCGACTGCAGTGCTGTAATGCCCCGATGTCGTCTTCTTTAGCCCACGCGTGGGGAAGCCAAGCTCGTCGAAGAGCACCTGGCTCAACTGCTGCGTACTGCGCAAATTAAACTCATGGCCGACCACCTCGAATAGCGAGCGTTCGAGTTTGTATAGACGTTTGGTGAACTCGACTGACATCTGGCGCAAGAAATCGATGTCGAGCAGCACGCCGGCCATTTCCATGTCGGTCAACACAGGCAACAACGGGCGCTCGATAGACTCGTAGAGCTCCTGGAGGTTTGCTTCGCGTAGTTTTGATGCAAAAATGGCGTGCAACTGGATTGTGGCGTCGACATCGGCGCCGCAGTAGGCAGCGGCCGGTTCGATGGGAACCTGGTCGATCGTGATCTGCTTGCGTCCGCTGCCGATCAGCTCGCTCAGTTCAGTCATTTTCCAACCAAGCTCGGACTCAGCCAGCGCCTTGAGTCCCAACGCGCGGCTGGCCGGGTCGAGCAACCACGCCATCAGCAACGTGTCGTCGATCACGCCAGCGACATCCAACCTATGACGACGCAGCACCGTGAGATCATATTTGGCGTTGTGGGCGACTTTGGGCAGCGTTTTGTCCCCAAAAAAGGGGCGCAGCGTAGCAACAACCTGATCCCAGGCAAGCTGCTCACCTGTGCTGTGCGCAACCGGAATGTAGGCAGCCTGTCCAGGCGCCCAGGCAACGCCCAGCCCGACCAGCGCTGCCTGCATGGCGTCGGTGGCGGTTGTCTCCACGTCGAAGGAGAGGCGTTCGGCGCTGTGTAGGGCTGCTTTCAGCGCGTCAAGCGTTGTTGCGTTGTTGACGACCAGTATATTGCGCGGGTCGTCGGTCGTTGACGCCGATGCGGCGGCTGCTGGCGCGCCAAAGAGCGCCATCTGTCCACCGTCCTTCGATGCGTCGCCTGGCATGCCGGCGGCGGCGCGTGTGGAGGCGGGCAGCTCCTTGAGCAGGCTGCGAAATTCGAGCGCGTTGAAAAGTTCGAGCACGGCGTCGGGGTCATAGTCGCGTGTGGCGCACTGCGCAGCATCGAAAGTAAGGTCAAGGTCGGTGTTGATGGTGACCAGGCGGCGATTGCGCAGCACCTGCTCGCGCGCGTCGAGCAACGCCTGGCGCGTCTTGGGTCCGCTGATTTCGTCGATGTGCGCGTAGAGCGCGTCGATCGAGCCATACTGCTGCAAAAACTTGACCGCAGTCTTTTCGCCAACGCCGGGCACGCCGGGGATATTGTCGGATGCGTCGCCGGTCAGCGCTTTGAAGTCGATGAACTGCTGTGGCGTCAGCCCGTAGCGCTCCTGCACCTGTTCGACGCCGTAGACCGACGTGACCGGATTTGGCCCGCCAGAGGTGTAGAGAATCTTGATGTGGTCATCGACAAGCTGGAACATGTCGCGGTCGCCGGTCATCACCAGCACGTCGATGCCCTGCGCCGCCACCGCCCGCGCCAGTGTGCCGAGAATGTCGTCGGCTTCATAGTTGTTGTAGGTGATGATCGGGATGTTGAAGGCGCTCAGCATCTCTTCGATGCGCGTCATTTGTGTGCGCATGTCGTCGGGCATGGCGTCGCGCGTCGCCTTGTAGTCAGGAAATTCAGCGTGTCGCCAGGTGTCCCCGGTGTCGAAGGCGACTGCAACGTAGTCTGGATTGAAGTCGCGCAGAGTTGCGAGCAGCTTACGCGCGAAACCGTAGACTGCGCCGGTCGGCTCGCCATCGCGCGTAGAAAGCGGCGTTTTCATGCCAAAGTAGGCGCGATAGGCTTGTGAGTGTCCGTCGATCAGTAACAAAAGCGCCATGAGAATTGTGTCCGAAACGAGAAGGCGCTGGACAGATGCGCCAACGGCGAATCATCACGTGCGAGTCCCTCGATACAATCGCAGTGATGTCGAACCGCTATGGTCGATTCGCTCTTGGATTTCTCTGTTATTCGATCGTGAGGCTGCCGTCTTCGATCAGCGCCATGATCTGTTGATGTTTTAGAATCGAACGCAAGGTGCGCATCCGGCGCCCCGCGTCCAGTCGATACCGTCCGGCGGGCAGATCAAGGATGAAGTTCTTATTGGTCTGGTTGACCAACACAATAATGTCATCGGGGTTTTCACGCCAGGTGTATTGCTGTTCTACACCGAGATCGGATTGTTTTGTTGCCATTCCCGTAATCCCTGTTCCACCGCGCAACTGCGCTTGAAAAATGCGAGTTCATAAGTGAATCCAAGCTTGCATTGTACATGGATGTCCCTGTTTTCCACAACGAGACGCGCCATGTTTTCACAGAATGTCTATACTGTGGAAGCTGCGCGCAACGTCCTGCGACATCCTGATTCTGCAACAGTTCATGGAACACGCATGGCTGAAGACGCTGATTCGGTCGGGTTGCGAGCGCTCTCGTCTGCGCGCAACGGAAGGGTGGAGCGCAACGAGGGGCGACGCGTGCGTCGAATCTGCGTCCGGTTCTGCCAGAGCGAGACGCCGACTACAGTGGCAAAACTGGCGGCGTAGAGCAACATAAATATCGCCGAAAACCAGCCGCTGACATCTGCGACCAGCCGGGCGCCGAGCAGTGCATAGCCGACCAGCGCAAGCTCCGCTGTCATGATATGGTCAAGCGGCAGCGCGTAGCTGCTGCTGCGCCAGCGGTCATGGGCGCGTTCGACGCGGAACTTGGGGGTGCGCTCGAAGGCGCCGCCGCGCGTGTGCAGCCCTTGCCACACTGCCAGTGAATTGTTCAAGCAGACGCCCATGCCCAACAATGTGAGCAGCGGCAGATAAGCCCAACGCCGCCACCAGCCGCGGCCATACAGCCGCCGCTGTCCGACGGCGTAGAGCAACGGCGGCCCTAGCGAAGTCAACCCGATCAACGCCAGCGGCGACGGCGGCGCACCCCCCAGCAGCAGCAGCGGCGGGATCGAAAGCAGCAGCAACAGCAGCATCGGATGGATCAGGTAGCTGCCGAGATGGATCATGGCGGCTATGCGTGCTGTCAGCGGTCGATCGCTGCGCCAGACGCGCCCGCCGAGTTTACGCAGCGTCTGGATGCTGCCCTTTGCCCAACGCGCCTGCTGCCGTTTATAGGCGTTCAGCTGCGGCGGAATTTCGGCGGGCGCAACGACATCGTTCACGTAGCAAGGACGCCACCCGGCCAGCTGGGCGCGATAGCTGAGGTCGAGGTCTTCACAGAGCGTATCGTCTTGCCAGCCGCCGACTTGCGGATCATCGATGCAGGCGCGACGCCAGACGCCGGCAGAGCCGTTGAAACCGAAAAAGCAACCGGCCGCCTGTCGCCCAGCCTGCTCGACGACGAAGTGGCCGTCGAGCGCCAGCGCCTGACTTTGGGTCAACGGTGAATAGTCGCGGTTCAGATGCCCCCATCGACATTGTACAAATGCGATCTGCTCAGCTTCTTCGCTGAGAAAATGCGGGATCGTGCGGCGCAGGAAATCGGATTCGGGGCGAAAGTCGGCGTCGAAGATGGCGATAAAGTCGCCGCTGGCGAGGGGGAGTGCGTGCGCCAGCGCACCTGCCTTGTAGCCGCGACGGTCGCAGCGACGCACGACGCTGATATCGCAGCCCTGGGAACGCCAGTATGCAGCGCTGCGGTCGACGATCTCAACCGTGTCGTCCGTCGAGTCGTCAAGCACCTGAATCTGGAGCAGATGGCGCGGGTAATCGAGGGTGGCGCAGGCTTCGATCAGTCGTTCGGCGACGTAGCGCTCGTTAAAAATAGGGAGTTGAACGGTGATGCGCGGCCATGTAGACGGCTCGGATGGCGGCGTTGATATGGTCGCACGGCGCACCTGCCAGACTAGCCAGAGTGCATGAAGACTGTAGATTGCCAATCCAACGGCGCAAAACACATAGACTAGTTGAAAGCCGAAAATAATGGTCTGCTGCATACTTCACCCAAAAAATCGAGCCGACGCGCCGTCGGCTCGATTGGGCGGATTATACTTTGTTGTCGTAGCGTCAGCCAAATGTGATATACTCCACTTGTGCGGATTCAGTGCGCCCCTGCAAACTGCCATTTGTGATTTGATTGACGATGTTTGCAAGCCGACGATTGGAGTTGAACGATGGCCGAGCATTATACGTTCGATCCAGCAATCCCTGTCATTGAAAGCGAAATTTTGGAAGGGATCATTGAGGTTTTCGGCGTCGAAGATCCGACGGCGATTCTTGACTTGATCGACACGTTTCTGGCTGAATCCACCAAACAGTGCGATGACATGCAGCGCGCGTTGACCATGCACGACTGGACGATGCTGCATCGAATGGCGCACAGTCTCAAGTCGAGCAGCGCCACCTTTGGGGCAATGCGTCTTTCGCAAATTGCTGCGCATCTTGAGCAATTGGCGAAGGCGTCATGCGCTAACGGTGATTGCGCCGGCGTTCTTTCTGCGCTGATTGTCGAGCATGGGATGGCGTGCGCGGCGCTGAACGATGAACGCGCCCGTTTCGCAACTATGTGAAAAGAGCCATGTCTTCCTCGCACGCTTCGGGGAGGCGTCAACGCCTCCCCGAAGCGTGCAGAAACGTCTACTCCTCGCTCGCTTCCTCTTTGTGTTGTGCGATCACCTCGGCGGCGACGTGGCTTGGCACCGGCTCGTAGTGATCGAACTCGATCGTGTAGACGCCGCGTCCCTGCGTCATCGAGCGCAGATCGGTGCTGTAGCGCATAATCTCCGCCAGCGGAACTGAGGCGCGCACGACGGTGCGGTTGTTCTTTTGCTCCATGCCCAGCACGCGCCCGCGGCGTGTGTTGAAGTCGCTCATCACATCGCCCATGTATTCGTCGGGAACCGTCACTTCAACGATATAGATTGGCTCCAGCAACACCGGGTTCGCCGCCTTGAACGCCAGCTTAAAAACTTCGCGCCCGGCGGTCTGGAAGGCGATGTCTTTCGAGTCGACCGGATGCTCCTTGCCGTCGTAGACAATCGCCTTGACATCGACGACCGGATAACCGGCGATGACGCCGTTGTCCATCACCGCTTTGATGCCTTTCTCGATAGAGGGGAAGAAGGAGCTGCTGATGGCGCCGCCAAAGACCTCGCTGGCGAATTCGTAGCCGCCGCCGGGCAGCGGCTCGACGCGCATGTGCACCTCGGCAAACTGACCCGCACCGCCCGACTGTTTCTTGTGGCGATATTGCGCCGACGCCGATTTGGTGATTGTCTCCTGGTAGGGGACTTTGGGGGGCGCAGTCTCGACGTTGGTGCCGAACTTTTGCGACATGCGATGGACGGCGACGTCGACGTGCGTTTCGCCCATGCCCTGCAACACCGTCTGTTTGGTGGCGGTGATGTTTTGGTAGCGCAGGGTTGGGTCCTCTTCGGTGACGCTGGCGAGCGCCGGCCCCATCTTGCTGCTGTCTGCCTGCGTCACCGGTGAGACCGCCACAGAGTAGAGCGGCTGTGGGTAGTGCGGCGGCGTGACGCTGAGGATCTGATCGGCGGTGCAGAGGGTGTCGCCTGTCTGCAAGTCGTCCATCTTCGTGATGACGCCAATGTCGCCCGCGACCAGTTCGTCCAGATTCTGCAGCTCTTTGCCGCGCACAGTAAATAGATTCGCCAGACGTGCGCTCTTGCCTGTGCGCGCATTGGTGATCTGCATGTCCTTACTGATCTTGCCGGAAAACATGCGCACATAGCTCATGCGACCCACATAGCGGTCGATGATTGTCTTGAACACCGCACCTGCCACCGGGCCATCCACTTCGGATGAGAGCTGGAGTTCGGCGCCATTTTTGCTGGCTGACACGCTGCGTTCGTTTGGCGCCGGGACATAGCGACGCAGCGCCTGCATCAGGCGGTCGAGCCCGATGCCGCCAGTTGCAGTGCCGCAATAGACTGGCGTAATCGCACAGTTTTTGACGCCGACGTGCAGTCCGTGCCGCACTTCGTCGAGCGTCAGCTCCTCGCCGTCGAGATATTTCATGATCAGTTCGTCGTCGGCTTCGGCGGCCGCCTCGATAAGCGCCACGCGCGCCGCCTCCGCTTCAGCCAGAAATTCGTCGGGGATCGGCGCTTCTTTGCCTTCGGGCCCCATGTACGCCTTCATTTCGATCAAGCCGACGATTCCTTTAAAGGCGTCGGCGGAGCCGATCGGAATCTGGAATGGTACGATCTTTTCGTCGTTCAACGTCGTGCGCAGACTTTGCACGGCATTGCTAAAATTGGCGTTCTCCCGGTCCATACGGTTGACAAAGACGATGCGCGGTTTCTCCAGATCGCGCAGCCGGTCGTAGGCAAGTTCGGTGCCGACCTGACAGCCAGAGACAGCATCGACAACCACCAGCCCGGCCTCGGCGGCATACAGTCCGCTGATCACTTCGCCAACAAAATCCTGGTATCCGGGTGTATCGATCAAATTGAGTTTGGTGTTGTCAAATTCGATGGGAATCACCGACAAGTTGATCGAAATGCCACGGCGGTGCTCTTCGGCGTCCCAGTCTGAGACGGTGGAGCCATCCTCCACGCGCCCCATGCGGGTGATGACGCCGGTTCTGTGCAACAGCGCTTCGGTCAGCGTTGTTTTGCCCGCCCCGCCGTGGCCGAGCAAAGCCACGTTGCGGATCTGCTCCGTCTTATACTTTGCCATGTAAGCCTCCAAACCATCTCAAAAGGTGGAAAAAAGCCACACCGAACCGGCAAAGGAGAAATCCGCCGTGTCAGCGTGGCTGTCAATTACGAATGTTTTGTTGTGTTGCTTTTGTCGGAATCCATATCTATACGTTTTCAGTGGATTGTATGCAAAAGCAGGCGCAGGGTCAACTTGGCGTCAGCGATAGCTGGCAAAGATTTTGTCGTCGCCGCCGATTGTGAAAGCGATCACATCGTAGGGCTGCGTTGGGGCGCCTTCGATTTCCATGCCTGGCGAGCCTACCGGCATCCCCGGCACAGCCAACCCGGTGATCGATGGGTGTTCCGCCAACAGGCGACGGATGTCCGTGGCGGGCACGTGTCCTTCGATAATGTAGCCATCCACGATGGCCGTGTGGCAGGACTGGAGTCTTCCCGGCACCTGATGCTGGCGCTTGATGGGCGTCAGGTCGAGGTGGTCGATCGCCTCAACCGCAAACCCGGCTTCTTGCAGGTGCGCGATCCAGTCGCCGCAGCAGCCTCAGGTAGGCGTTTTGTGAACGACAATAGTTTGTGCGTTGGCTGCGGGCGCCGTTGTCTGGCGCGGCGTCGCAGGTTGGCTGCTGCACGCTGCCGCCACCGCAAACAGCGCCAACAAGATGAGTGATAGAAACCAGCGCATTGCCCCTCCTCGGTTCGGTATTGACTGACGCGGTTCACGAGAAGGGAATTATAGCACAATTAGTCGATCTGCCACGTGTCCGCCACGTGGTGATTGACTTCGCTGACGATGCGCCCACTCGCCACCAACTGCCGCACCTGCTCGATGTAGGGATAGAGCACGCAGTCCTCCTCAATGAAGGGGACGCGCTGACGGATCAGCGCGTAGGCATGACGCGTGCCGCGACCGAGTTTGGCGTCGGCGCCCAGTTTTTGCCGCCGAAAATCGATGCCTTGCGCCGCCGCCAGCAACTCGATGGCGAGGATGCGCTCGACGTTGTCGTTGATCTGGCGCAGCTTCAGCCCGGCGGTGGCGCCCATGCTCACGTGATCCTCGACATTGGCGGAGGTTGGGATCGTATCCACGCTTGCCGGATGCGCCAGCACCTTGTTCTCGGTGGCAAGCGCGGCCGCCGTGTACTGCGTGATCATGAAGCCGGAATTCAGCCCGCCGCGCTGGGTGAGGAACGCAGGCAGCACATGCGCGTTGCTGGCTTCATCGGTCAGCCGCATGATGCGCCGCTCGGCGATGTTCCCCAATTCCGCCATCGCCATGCCCAGGTAATCCATCGCAATCGCCAGCGGTTCGCCGTGAAAGTTGCCGCCCGACAGCACGTCGATGGCGCCGCTTTCCTCGTCGATAAAGATCAACGGGTTGTCGGTCACGGAGTTCAATTCGATCTCCATCGCCCAGCGCGCATAGGCGATGGCGTCGCGCACCGCACCGTGCACCTGCGGGATGCAGCGCAGCGTGTAGGCGTCCTGGACGTTGGTCGGGTCGGCGTGGCGGGTGAACTCGCTATTCGCCAGCAGCTCGCGCAGATACGCCGCGCAGTTGACCTGGCGTGGAAACGGGCGCAGAGCGTGAATGCGCGGGTCGAACGCCATGTCGGTGCCGTGCAGGGCCTCCAGGCTCAGACAGCCGGCAATGTCGGCGACGCGGCTCAGCGCGCGCGCCCGCCACGCCTCCAGCGTGCCGAGCGCCGTCATCACTGCCGTGCCGTTGGTGAGCGCCAGCCCTTCTTTGGCGGCGAGCGTCACCGGCGTCAACCCTTTGGTGGCGAGCGTGTCGGCGCCGGGCAGCACCTTGCCGTCGACTTCCGCCTCGCCCAGTCCGATCATCACCAACGCCATGTGCGCCAGTGGCGCCAGGTCACCACTGGCGCCAAGCGAGCCTTTCTGTGGGATGACCGGATGCACGCCGCGGTTGAGCAACTCCAGCAGCAGTTCGAGGGTCGCCAGCCGCACGCCGGAATGACCGCGCGCCAGCGTGTTGGCGCGGATCAGCAGGATCGCGCGCGTCGTGGCGCGGTCGAAGGGATCGCCGACGCCGACGGCATGGCTCATGACGATGTTGCGTTGGAGCTGCGCCACCTCCGCCGCCGGGATGACGCGA
Source organism: Chloroflexota bacterium (assembly GCA_016861025.1). Taxonomy (GTDB): domain Bacteria; phylum Chloroflexota; class Anaerolineae; order Caldilineales; family Caldilineaceae; genus Caldilinea. Next base: position 495,723 of record BOKO01000003.1, on the reverse strand, counting down.
TCCTTGAACGCGCCAAAGCCAGTCGTGATGCCGTAGGCGACAACACCTGCGTCGATCAACTGTTGCACCGCCTGGGCGGCGCGCGCCACGCGCTGGGCGGCGGCGTCACTCAACTGCACCGCCGGCGCGCCCGGTTCACCTTGCGCAACAGCCATTACTTGTTCAATGGTCAGGCTTGCGCCGTCGAGAAGAACTGTCTGAGCGGAATCTTCATTCAGTGAGCGTGTGGAAGAAGGATCTCTGCGCTGTTGGAAACCTCTACGCATAGACAAGACGGCTCTCCACCTGCCAGGTGATACTTTAAAGAAAGTTAGCTTCTCTACAGCGCCCGTTCAATATTACTACGCCGCGCCTCTGCGATCAATTCCTGCTTCAGCTCCCACAGGTCCTCACTGAGCGACACGTGGTAGATGTGTGGATTGACCAGACGGCGCACGCCAGGATCGAGCGCCTCGACATCGGCGTGGCGGCGGCGACGCAGCTCCTCCAGCGGCGGCAGGTCGTAGACGAGCCTGCCCTGGCGCACGATCTCGGCGTGCAGCGGCTCGATGCGGCTGATCTGGCCCGGCTGGAGCGTGCGCAGCTTGGTGTGATCGCTGGGATGGCGCAGCACAAGCGGCGCGGCGAGATCGACCTCTTCGTCTTCGAGCGTGAGCAGGTCGGCGGTGGCTTTCTGGCGTTGGTCGTAAATGCGCCACACACGTTTGGCGCCCGGCGTCGGCGTTTTGGAAGGCGACTCGGAAATCTTGATCGCTGAACTCCAGTCGTCGCCCTTTTTCACCGCCACCAGTTTGTAAACGCCGCCCAACGCCGGTTCGCCCCACGATGTAATCAGCCGCGTGCCGACGCCGTAGACCAGCCGTTTGATCAATTTGTCGGCGTCGACGCCATAGCGCGGCGCCTCGTGCTGAATCTGCGTGATGATCTGCCAGATCACCAGCTCGTCGAGGTCGCTGGAGAGCACGATGGCGCACTCGTCAAAACCGGCTTCGTCGAGCATCTTTGCGGCCTGGATGCTCAGATACGCCTGGTCGCCCGAATCGAGACGGATGCCGGCCGGGCGGTGACCCTTGCGCCGCAATTCCTCGAAGACCTTGATGGCATTGGGCACGCCCGATTGCAGCGTGTCCACCGTATCGACGAGCAGCAGACAGTCGTCCGGGTAGAGCTCGGCGTAGGCGCGGAATGCGCCGATCTCGCCCTCACCCAGCGCCATCATCAGCTGCACCATGCTGTGTGCGTGCGTGCCCTTGGGCGGCAGCCCCAGCACATGCGAGACGCCAACGTTGGAGCTAAAGTGCGCGCCGCCGATCAGCGCCGCGCGCGTGCCGTCGTTGGCGCCTTCGCCCTGGGCGCGGCGCAGCCCGAACTCCAGGATCGCACCGCCGCGACTTGCTTCCACCAGCCGCGATGCTTTGGTGGCGACCAGCGTCGAGTAGTTCAGCTTGTTGAGCAGCGGCGTCTCGATGATCTGCGCCATCGCCATCGGGCCGCGCACGATGGTCAGCGGCGTGTTGGGGTGTACGACGCGGCCTTCGGGAATGGCGCGGATGCTCAGGCCGCTAAAATTGCCGTGATTGCGCAAATACGCCAGAAAATCATCGGCGAAAATTCGGTTTCCCTGTGCATTGCGATGATGGCGCAGGTAATCCAGGTCGCGGGCGCGGAAGTGCGCCTGTTGCATCCAATCCAGAAACCATTCCAGCCCGGCGTTGATGCAGTAGCCGGCCTGATGCTGGTCATAATCGGGATTGCGCCGATAGAAATGGTCGAATTGGACTTCCATCTCGTGCAGCCCGTGGCGGAAATAAAGTTGCGCCATCGTGAGCTGGTATTGATCGGTGAACAAAATGCCGCGCATGGCGGAATGATAGGTGAGCGACATGATTGCTGCCTTTCCGACGATTGGCTGATAACCGCAGGTAGATGACCGTATTGTATAATGGCGGCGCACCGGAACAGGAATCGACGATGTGTCGTAGGTGCAGCTGAGAGCCGCACGGTTCTGGTTAACGAATGGATGCTGTTGCGACGAAGGACACGCCGCTGCGAGCGGCGTCTACTGGCAATCGGGGGCGCCATATGCGCTCCAATTAACTCCCTCGCAGCAGCGATGCACTGCGCTGGCGCCAGAGCAAAAACAGGAAGAATGGCGCCCCAATTGCCGCAGTCACCAGACCGACCGGCAGTTCGATTGGCGCAAAGAGCGTGCGCCCGACCAGGTCAGCCGCCACTACTGTGAAGGCGCCCACCAGCCCCGCCGTGGGTAGTAAACCAATATGATCGGCGCCGACCAGCCGTCGCCCGATGTGGGGCGCCATCAAGCCGACGAAGCCGATCGTGCCCGCCGCTGCCACCGTTGCGCCCGCAAGCGCCACTGCGATCAACATCAACATCCCTCGACGTAGCGTCACACGCACCCCAAGCCCTTGCGCGATCTCTTCACCGAGGTGCAGGGCATTCAGATCGCGCGCCAGGAGAAGAGCTGGTGGTGTAAACAGAAGCACCCAGGGAAGCAACGCCCAGAATTCCTTCCATGATCGCCCGTAGATGCTGCCGGTCAGCCAGCTCAATGCGCGCTGAACGTCGTAAAGGTTGCCAAAAGTGAGCATAAGTGTGGTGAGCGCGCCGGCAATCGCACCCAACCCGACGCCGACCAGAATCAAACGCAGCGGCGAATCGCCGCTGCGCCATGCCAGCAGATAGATCAACAGCGCAGCGAGCAGCGCGCCAGCAAACGCCCCCAATGAGACCAGATCGCTAGAAACACTCTGCACGACGACGATCAATGTCACGGCGGCCAGGCCCGCGCCCGGACTGATGCCGAGAATGTCCGGGTCTGCCAACGGATTGCGCGTCAGCCCTTGCATGATTGCCCCAGAAATGCCCAAAGCCAACCCGACAAGCGCCGCCACCAACATGCGTGGCAGCCGCAGTGTGTTGACAATGAAGCTGTGCTCGGCGCCGGCTGAAGGTAGATGCAACACGCTCTTGATCACATCCAGCGGCGCAATCGGATATTCGCCGACGCCAACGTTGACGATCATCGCTATCAGTGTCGCCAGCGTCGCCAACAACAAAACCGGCGGCACGCGGCGATCGATTCGCAAGGAAACCGCCAACCACGGCGCGCGCACTACAACCCAACTCGACGGCTTCATTACTTCCTCACCCGCCAACGCACCAAATAGATGAAAAACGGCCCACCGATCAACGCTGTCATGACGCCGAGCGGCAACTCCATCGGACGCACGAGCACCCTGGCTGCCACGTCGGACAAGACAAGAAAAACTGCGCCCAACAACATGGCGTAGGGCAGAATCCAACGATAATCAACGCCCACTACAAAACGCGCCATGTGCGGAATGACCAACCCAACAAAGGCAATCGGGCCGGCAATCGCAACTGAGCCGCCAGCCAACAGTACAACAGCCAATGCCGCCAACCCTTTGACCCAGCCTGTGTGCTGCCCCAGCCCTCTGGCGACATCCTCTCCCAAAGCAATTGTGGTGAGTTGACGCCCCAAAGCCAGCGCCAGCAACAGGCCGCCAAGTAAATAAGGCGTCACTTGAAGCAACAGCGCCAGATCGCGCCCAGCTACGGAGCCAGCCAGCCAGAATCTCACTTCTTCCAGTGTACGCTGATTCAGAATGAGGATGCCTGTAGTGAAGGAGCTGAGCAGCGCGGTCAACGCTGCACCGGCAATGGTCAACTTGAGCGGCGTCGGCCCACCATAACCCAACGAACCAAGCATGTAGACGGCGACTGCGGTCACGGTGGCGCCGGCGAATGCAAAGAGCGCATACATTGAAAGTGATCCGATGTTGAGATAATAGATGCCGGCCACCACCCCCAGCGCGGCGCCGGTGTTGATGCCGAGAATGCCAGGATCGCTCAGCGGGTTGCGCGTTAGCGCCTGCATGATGGCGCCGGCCACCGCCAGCGACGCCCCCACCAATGCAGCGACGGTTGCGCGAGGAATACGCAGCGTGCGAATAACCAGGTGATCGGTGGAGGCAGGGTCAAAGTGAAAAAGCGACGCCCACACATCGCCGGGGGCAATATCCGCCGCGCCCAGTGCGATGCTGCTCATCATGGCGAGGAGCAGCACGCCCGCACCGACGAGCAACCCAAACAGCAGGGCGGCGCGTGAACGGGGCAGGCGCAAGAGATGATTAGGCTCCGATGCAGTTGTTGCCGCCATACAAATTCCTCTTCTATCGTCTTTTAGGGGTTTCAGGGCGAACATGCGCGGATCAAGAGCGCATGTTCGCCCTGTCGCTCAGAAGGCGACTGTCGCCATCTCCGACGAAGAGCGAGATAGAGCGACCACCCGATATTGTGGATAGGCATAGCAATTGTCGCTGGCCGTAGAATGACGAGTGTTGATCGTGCGGCTTATCTGCACGTGCGCCGTGTAGACGCCCATTGCCCCGTCGGTGTCCGTGAACTCAATGCACACCTGCGCCTCGTCGCGCATATCTCCAGGTTGGGTTGTCGTTGCGCCGTTACGGAGATAGTCAAACCATCGCCACCCCTCGCGCTGCCAGATTTCGCGTTCAGCGGCCTGGGCAAAGCCATCCTCCAGCCCGGCCCAGCCGCGATAATGACCGTGGAGGGACGCAACATCGCCATTGCGCTGCACGATCTGTGCAGCCTGTTTCTCGTTCACGTAAGCCCAGTAATGGCCGGTTGGCAAATCGATCAACGTCGGTGCAAAAACGTGGCCGCCAAAGTGACTGACTCGCCAGATATGCAGCGACTCCCCTGCAAAGTCATCGCGCAGATAACGATAAAGCGGATAGCCAAATTTCGCGCAGGCTGCATCGATGACGCCGTGCGTACAAACGAGAATATCGCGTACAGGACGATCCGTCGGCGCCTCATCCGAAGCGCAATATCGATCAAAGGCTGAAAGCCGATGAGGCGCTTCATACAGCGTCCAGATCAACTCTCCGACCATTTCCTCTGGCGCCAGATATTCGTTTCTGACGAAGGTTGCAAACGCACCGGATGGCCGCGTGAAAAAGATCACCCGACGAAAGCCTGGACGCGAGTACGCTGGGTCTGGTGCAATCATCAGCAGGCGATGGTTATAGGGCGAACCGGCCTCATAACGTCGCCGCCACAACGTCAGCAAGTCGATGGCGCGTTGCGGCAATGTTCCCGCCCGCTGATACATGTCACCCTTCCAGGGGAGCGGCGTCTCCAACAACAGGAGGTCGTCGAAGCTATCCGCATGTCCCGCCGGATCGAGACCGAGTTCCTGGGCTGCAACGTTGCAATAATCGGGAGCCGAAACAGTTCGTGTGGTCACTGATCGCCTTTCATTGCAGTTGCCAATTGTGGAACCAGCTCATCGAGCAGGAAGGGGAGGCTCAGCACACTCACAAAGGAGGTGGCGCCACCGACCGGATCATTGTAGCTGTCGAGGAAGACCTCGCGACCTTCAGTATGCACGGGCAGATTTTGGTAAACCGGGCCGCCCAACGCCCCTTCAGCATCTTCTGCGTCGAGCCAGATAATCACATCCACGTCAAGCAGATCAGCACGCTCCATGCTGAGATTGCCGCCAAACTCGGCGCCGGTGATCTCCTCCAACCCTTTTGGTAGGGCAAAGCCGAGCAGTGTTAGAAAGCGTCCGCGCACATCCTGTGGACCATAAACCCAGATGCCCTGGTATGGCGTGGCGACGACAGCGGTGGCGCCCGCGAACTCAGGATGCTCGGCGCGCACCTGGGCAAACTTCGCCTCCACTTCGGCAACCAATTTCTCGGCCTCTGACTGCTTGCCGACAGCTTTGCCCACCGTGATGGTCAGCTCCTGCCAGGGAATCCCATAGTCGACGTAACCTGCTGGCGGTGCAACAGTCGGTGCAATCTGCGTCAGGAGATCGTATTCTTCTTGCGTAATGCCAGAAAAGAGCGCCAAAATCAGATCGGGTTGAAGCGCAGCAATCTTCTCGAAGTTGATGGCGTCGCCGCCAACCGCTTCCGGCACGGCGCCATTGAGCTTGTGTTGCGCCCACGGCCATACCGAGCCAGGGTAGTCGCCAAACCATTCCGAAGTGCCGACCGGTACGATGTCGAGCGCCAGCAGCGCGTCGTGGTCGGTGAGACCCACCGTCACGATGCGCGTGGGCGGCGATGAAATCGTTGTGGCGCCGTATTTGTGTTCGATAGTAACCGGAAAGGCATCAGACGCAGTCTCGGCGGATGTTTCCGTGATCGTGGCAACTGGCGTGCTCACCGGTGTACTGACCGGCGCAACGCATGCGCCGATCATAATAGCGGCGGCAAACAGACTGGATGCCAGAAAAGCGGTGAAAAAGCGCATTTGGTGAGAACTCCTTGTTTGAGGAATGTTGTTTTAAGCTGGTATAGGCGCCGCAGCCGCAACGCTCGGTGCAAGTGATAGCATATTGCCTGGCGACGGTCGCCCTACGCGCGGTCCGCCCAGCGGAATGCACAGCGGCGCGCCGCTGACAGGATCGGCGATGATGCGTGCGTTCAATCGGAAGACCTCGGCGACCATACGCTCTGTCATGATGCTGGCTGGCGCGCCCTGCCCCCAGATTTTTCCATCGCGCATGGCGACCAGGTGATGGGCATAACGACATGCCTGGTTCAGGTCGTGCAGCACCATGACAATTGTGCGTCCCGCCTCATTCAACTCGCGCAAGAGATCGAGCACTTCGATCTGATAGGCGAGATCAAGATAAGTTGTTGGCTCATCGAGCAACAAGATGTCGGTCTCTTGCGCCAGCGCCATCGCGATCCAGGCGCGTTGGCGTTGGCCGCCGGAGAGGGTATCCAATGGGCGGTCGGCAAAGTCCAAAATGTTGGTCGTGGTCATCGCCGCCGCCGTGATCGCTTCATCTGTGGCTGACCATTGCTGAAACCAATGTTGATGCGGATAGCGACCCTGAGCCACCAACTCGCGCACCGTCAATCCTTCGGGAGCATTCGGGCTTTGCGGCAGGATGCCAAGCTGTCTTGCCAGCGTCTTGGAGGACATAGTGTGGATTGCTTTGCCATCCAGGTAGACATGACCGCGCCTGGGTGACAGGAGCCGCGCCAGCCCGCGCAGCAACGTTGACTTGCCACAGCCATTCGGCCCAACCAGGGCGGTGATTTTGCCGGTTGGGATGGCGAGGTGCAATTCAGTGATGATGGCGTGGTTGTCATACGCCAGGCTCAGGTTTTCTGTATATAACCGACTCATTATGTTTCCTTTGCGTCTGCATTGCAGTTCAGTTGTTTTTGATGCCAATCACCTTGTTGTACGCCAGCTTGCATGCAACGAACCGCATTATAATCAAAGAAAAGAGCAATTTGCGCGCCAATTTTGCAAGGGGAAGGTTTGGCGCGGATAAACCAGATGGCTAAGGCAGGATCGACGAAAAATTCATCTTGGTTAACCGTACGGGTGTAGTACAATTCTTTGCTGCACAGAAATGAGCATCGAGGTGAAAAACTAATGACAGGTCAACTTATCGCCCCCGACGGCGCCTGTAGCGGTCGCCAATCACAGCGGAAATGCGAAGACAGAAGATGACAGAGCGGCGCCGCGTGCTGTTTCTGTTCCTGGATGGCGTTGGGCTGGGCGACGACGACCCGGCGGTCAATCCACTGGCGGCGGACGCCTACCCGATGCTGGCGACGCTGCTGGCAGGATGCCGCCCCGTCGCCGCGACCGGACGCCTCTCCACCACCGACGCTGAGTTGATTCCCACCGACGCCAATCTCGGTGTTGCGGGGCGACCGCAGAGCGCGACAGGGCAGGCGGCCATCCTCACCGGCGTCAACGCTGCGCAACGGCTTGGCGAGCATTACGGTCCGCGCCCTGACGCGCGCGTGCGCAGCATCCTCGATGAGGGCAGCATCTTTCACTATCTCAAAGCGGCGGGACGCAGCGCCTGGTTCTGCAACGCCTATCCGCAGGGATACTTCGACGCCGTGCAGCGCGGCAAGCGGCTGCTCAGCGCCGTGCCCTACGCCGCCACCCTTGCCGGGCAGGACCTGTTGACCTACACCGACCTGTGCGCCGGGCGTGCGCTTTCGGCGGATTTCACGGGCGAGGGCTGGCGCGGTGAGCTTGGCTATGCCGACGCGCCGGTCTACACGCCTCAGGAGGCAGGGCGCGTGCTGTGGCAGCTCAGTCAGCCGCACGATTTCATCTTCTTCGAGGTGTGGATGACCGACGTGCTTGGCCATGCGCGCAATCGTGACGGTGCGGTGGCATTTCTAACGCGCTTCGATGGCTTTCTCGCCGGGCTGCTCGCCGCCGCCGACCTGACGCAGACGCTGATCATCGTCGCCAGCGATCACGGCAACGTCGAGGATTGTCGCCACGGCAAGCACACCACCAACCCGGCGTTGACGCTGCTGCTCGGCGCCGAACGCCAGCGCTACGCCGCGCAGATCGCTGATCTGACCGACTTTGTGCCCGTGATCAATGCGTTTCTGGGCGTTCCTGCACCAGGAAGTAGACCGTCAGCAACGAAACCGTGACGATCCCCGCCGACGACCACGCCAGCGCCGCCACGCCGTAATTGACCAGCAGCCACGGCCCCGTAAAACCCGCCACCGTCGCGCCGACCAGCGACACCGCCGCGCCGAGCGTCATCACCTGCCCGCGCTGCGCCGGCGCCTGCTCGCTCAGTAGCGGGAAGTGGCTGACGATGTTGAACTCGAAAAAGCCGCGCGCCACACCGATGATCAGCACCGCCGCCACCACGCCAACGTTGAGCGCTGGCATCAGCAAATAGCCAAACAGCGAACCGATGATGCCGATCAGCACACTGCGCTTCTTGCCGATGCGGTCGGTGAAGAGGCTGACCGAGACGCTCGCCGTCAGGTCGAACCAGCCGAGCACGAACGCCACCGCACCCAGCGCCGCTGCCTCCAGCCCGTATTGTTCCGCCAGCCACGCGCCGTGCGCGATCATCACCTGCATAGCGGCGAAGTAGCTGAGCGCGCCCGCCAGGATCGTGGCGTAGGTCGAGCGGCGGTTGCTGTCCACGACCACGACCGCAGCCACGCGTGCGCGCCAGGATGGGCGTGCGGCGCCCGGCTCTGGCGGCGCCGGGCGCGAGCGCTGGATGCCGGGCATGGCGCCGAAGACGAAGCTCATGATGACCATGCCGGCGGCAAGCACGAAGAACGGCGTACGCCAACCTGTCGCCGCCATCAGAAAGCCGACCGCCGACAGCCCAAAGATGCCCGTGAGCGCCCACGAATACTCGATCATGCCCAGACCACGTGCGCGCAGGTTGTACGCCAGGCGGCTGCTGATGAACGCCTGCAAGTTCGGGACAAACGCGCTGATCCCCAGCCCCGACAGGATCATGGCAAGGACGACCATCCACGCGGACGTGCTCACGCCGAGCAGGAAAAAGCCCGCCGCGCTCAGCAACAGTGCGCCGCGAATGACCACGCGGTAGCCATGACGGTCGGAGAGCGCGCCGCTCACCGGCGCAAAGATGCCCATCGCGCTGCGCAGCCCCACCAGCCGCCCCAGTTCGACGACGCTCATACCCAGCCCGGCGGCAATCACCGGCAGGAAGGGGTTGAAAATCTGCGCGCCAATGTCGACGAGTAGCTTCGCCGCCATGCTCGTGCCGATGAGACGGCGAAAGGAAAGGGTGGATTGTGAAGGCGTTGATTGCACGTTGGTGATAGCCTTTGTGAGTCAGCGAAAGTCGCAGCGATTCTTCAGGATTTCAAGCGTTTTCCGGCGTTGTCACACGCAGCAGCACCGCATCCTCTTCCGCCACAACCTGATACTCACCCAGCTCCGCCGGTAGCAGCGCCCACTCCACCGCCTTCAGCGTCAGCGGCGCAGCGTCGGACGTGAGCGTCACCTTGCCCTGCAGCACGGCCCAAATCTCGAAGGTCGAGCCGTCGCACAAGCCGTAGAACTCGTGACCGGCGGGCAGGGTGATGCGCTCGGTCTCGAAGTATTGACAGGCGACCAGCCGCTCGATGCGCACGCCCTCCTCGTCGAGCAGAACAGTGGGCTGCGCCGGGCTAGGCGTCACCTGGTCGAAGTTGAGCACGTCGAGCGATTTTTCCAGGTGCAGCGGGCGCGGGCGACCCCAGTCCCAGATGCGATAGGTCGTGTCGCTGTTCTGCTGAATCTCGGCGACCATCACGCCCGGCCCCAGCGCGTGGATCGTGCCTGCCGGGACGAAGATCACATCTCCCGGCTTGACCGCCACGCGGTGCAGCCCGTCCACGCTGGCGTCCGTACCAATGATCGCGGCGTAGCGTTCACGCGTCATACCAGGCGCAAAGCCATAGATCAGCTCGGCGCCCGGCTCGGCGTGCAGCACCACCCACATCTCGGTCTTGCCCGGTTCGCCTTCGTGCGCCATGCCATAGGCGTCGTCGGGATGCACCTGGATCGAGAGCCAGCGGTTGGCGTCGAGGATTTTGATCAACAGTGGAAACTTGCCCGCTGCCAGCGCCGCCGCGTTGCGTTCGCCGAGCAGCGCTTCACCCAACAGTTCCTGCACTTCGGGCAGCGTCTTGCCCTTGAGCGGCCCGGCGTTGACCACGCTCGATCCGTTCGGGTGCGCAGCGATCTCCCAGCTCTCCGCCACGATGCCATCGGGGATCGTGCGCCCCAATTTTGTCTCCAAATTGCGACCACCCCACGGGTAATCCTTGAAGACCGGGTCAAAGGTCAGCGGATAGATCATTGCGTCGGTAATGCCCTCACTCATCGCAACATCCTTCCCTACATAAATACAAAGTGGAACGCGGATAGCGCGGAAGCTGCGGATGTACGCGGATCAAGAAAAATCTGCGCACATCCACCCAATCCGCGTTCTATCCGCCTTCCATCTTTCACTCAAATTTGATCCCCTGCGCCAATGGCAGCTCGCGCGACCAGTTGATCGTATTTGTCTGACGGCGCATGTACGCCTTCCACGCGTCGGAGCCGGACTCGCGCCCGCCGCCGGTGTCCTTCTCGCCGCCGAACGCGCCGCCGATCTCGGCGCCTGAGGTGCCGATGTTGACGTTGGCGATGCCGCAGTCTGATCCGCCAACGGAGAGGAACTGCTCTGCCTCGCGCAGGCTATCGGTGAAGATGGCGGAAGATAGACCCTGGGTCACGCCGTTGTGCAGATCGATGGCTTCTTCCAATGTGCGATAGGTCAAGATATAGAGAATCGGCGCAAAGGTTTCTTCTTGCACGATCTCGGTCTGCGCCGGCATGCGGATGATCGTCGGCTCCACAAATTGGGGGCCGATGTCAGGCCGCGCTTTGCCGCCGGTGAGCACGGCGCCGCCATCCGCCACGGCGCGTTCGATGGCGCGCATCATCGTCTCGACTGCGCGCGCAGTGGCGAGCGGTCCCATCAATGTGCCGGGCTGCAGCGGATCGCCGATCGGAACTTGTTGATAGGCTTTGACCAATCGCTCCGTCAGCTCATCGACGATCGCTTCGTGGGCGATGATGCGTCGCGTGCTGGTGCAGCGTTGACCGGCTGTGCCCACTGCGCCAAAGACGATCGCACGCGTCGCCAGGTCGAGATCGGCTTTGTCCGAGACGATGATGGCGTTGTTGCCGCCCAGCTCCAGCAGCGGACGACCAAGGCGGCTGGCGACGGTTTGCGCCACGCGCCTCCCGGTCGGGATCGAGCCGGTGAAGGAGATCAGCGGCAGGCGTTTGTCCTCCGCCATGCGTTGCCCGATGTCGCCGGCGCCGACCGCCAGCGTAAAGACGCCGCTCAGCCCGTGGTCGGCCATGACGCGGTTGGCGAGATGCTGCACGGCCACGCCGCACAGCGGAACCAGCTCACTTGGCTTCCACACCATCGTGTCGCCACAGACCGCCGCGATCGCCGCGTTCCACGACCAGACCGCCACTGGAAAGTTAAAGGCAGTGATGATCCCAATCGGTCCGAGTGGATGCCACTGCTCGTACATGCGATGCGCCGGGCGTTCGGAGTGCATCGTCAACCCATAGAGCTGCCGTGAGAGACCGACGGCAAAGTCGCAGATGTCGATCATCTCCTGCACCTCGCCCAGCCCCTCAGCGCGAATCTTGCCCATCTCCAGCGAAACCAGCTCGCCTAGCGGCTCCTTATATTCGCGCAGAATGGCGCCGAGGTCGCGGATCAACTCACCGCGTTTGGGCGCCGGGACGCTGCGCCAGGTGCGGAAGGCGAGCTGTGCGTCGGCGACAACAGCGTCATATGCAGTTGCGTCCACCGGGATCACCTGGGCGATAACCTCTCCCGTCGTCGGATTAAACGATGTAATTGGCGCGGCTGCGCCCGTGATCCAGCGATCCTGGCCACTGCATCCGCCAGGGTTTATCGCTTTCAGGTTGAGCTTGGCGAGCAAGGTGTTCATGGCAGTGCACTCCCTACAATTGCTTTGCTTCTCAGCGCGTTCCGTTGCGTCAAGATGTTGACTGTGAACCATCATATATCAACATAGAACTTTTCCGAAGAAGAAGCCTCTTCCTGCATCTATTCTCGTCCATCTACAACCGATGTGTAGATAACCAGAAATCAGCGTTTGTCTGCGCAGGTTCCTACGTTTGACCGATAAAGAACGGAGCACGGCTCCTGTACAATCAACTTGAATTCAATTTGTGTTGTGCTTGCATCACCGCTTTGAACCAGTTTCGTCACAATAGAACAATTGAGGAAGGAATATTTTGATGTCGGGCATCAGTTGGCAGGGAAGAGTATCTCTAGACGTGTTGTGTAAGTTTTTCGTCGCAGTGATAGTGTTTGTGACGCTTAGTCTGCTGGCAGGATGCGCCGACGCCGCCGCGCCCGCAGGCGCGCAATCGATTTTCGAGACTGAGGCGCAGGGAAGTGAACAGGCAACGCCTGAGATGCAGCGTCCGAAGATCGCATTGGTCATGAAGACGCTCACCAATCCGTTCTTTATTGAAATGGAAAAAGGCGCGCGGCGTGCGCAGGATGAGTTTGACGCGGAGCTCATCGTCAAGACCGGCGCACAAGAAACTTCGATCGAACAGCAGATAGCGATCGTTGAAGAGCTGATCGCCGCCGGGGTTGATGCGATCGTGATTGCACCGGGCAGTTCAACAGAACTGATCCCTGTGCTCAAAAAGGCGCAGGACGCGGGCATCGTCGTCATCAATATCGACAATCGACTTGATCAGGCGCTTTCAGCGCAACTAGGGCTGGTGGGCGTGCCCTTCATCAGCGTTAACAATGAGCAGGGCGCGTATCTTTCTGCAAAGTGTATTGCCGATGCAATTGTGGAGCCAACTGATGTTGCGATCCTGGAAGGCATCCGCGAAGCGAAGAATGCGCAAGATCGCAAGGCTGGCGCCGAGCGCGCTTTTGCTGAAAACCCACTCATCACCGTAGTCGACAGCCAGACCGCCCACTGGAAGATCGATGAAGGATTTGCGGTGACCCGTCACATGCTGGAGCAGCATCCCACGATCAAGGGCGTGTTTGCGGCGAACGATATGATGGGATTGGGGGCGATCGCCTACTTGGAGGAGGCTGGGCGCACCGACGTGATGGTGGCCGCCTACGACGCGCTTGCCGATGCAATCGACGCTGTGCGCGAGGGAAAGATGTTGTGCACAATCGACCAGCAGCCGGCGGAGCAGGGCTATCTCGGTGTTCGAGCGGCGGTGCAGGCGCTCAACGGCGAGACGCTCCCGCCGGAGATTATGCTTGAAGTATTGCTGGTGAATCGTGAAACCTTGCCTTGAGCGAGGCGCCTCTGGCAGATTGAACGCCTGCTACGCGGGTGCTCTTGACCATTTGGGCTGGTCGTTGACTATGAGGTTTCTTCATCTCAGAATCGAGTTGCTTTGGAAGTTTATCCTGTTCATTGCCTTGATCAGCGTTGCGCCGCTCCTGGCGATGGGATGGGCTTCGTATCAGGCCTCTCGATATGCGATTGAGTCACAGGCTGGGCGCTACACCCAGGAGCTGACCATCCAACAGCGCAGCTATCTCGATCTCCTGCATCAGGAGATCGAGAGCCTGATGGCAAATCTCGCCAGTGTAGACGACATTAAACAGGTTGTCAGTCGAGATCCCGTCGTGATCGATCGATTTACACGGCTTGCGACGCAGGCGCGTATCGGCTACATTCTAAGCGGCTACACAAACTTGCGCGGCCTGGTGTCGATCGATATCTTCACCGCAGGCGGCGAACAATATCATGTCGGCGATACGCTGGATGTGCAGGGACTGCGCGAGGACGCGCTGGGACGCATCAAAGAAGCCGCTGAAAAAGCGCAGGGCGCCACCGTCTGGCTCGGCATCGAAGACAATATCAATAGTGCATCGAAGGAATCAAAAGTCGTTGTCGCCGCCCGACAGTTGAACGTGATTCCGGGGCTTGGCGCTGGCTTACGCCCGACCGGATTGTTGATTATCAACTATGATCTGGATAGCTTGCGTGCACATTTTGCTCGCGCCAACCATGCGGATGGCGTGTCGATGGTGATCGTTGACCCATCGCGGCGTGTGGTGCATGCCACTGACCGCACGCACGTCGGTTCTGTGCTCAGCGCCGAATTCTATAAGCGCCTGACAGCCATAGCGGATGGATCTTTCGTGGAGACCATTGATGGACAGGCGACCTTTGTCTCCTTCAGTCGTTCATCGATGAGTGACTGGCTGATTGTGAGCTTCACGCCGATGGACGTGTTGATGGCGCCGATGTCGCATATCTTCTACGCAACAACATTTCTGCTGTTGGCAAGCCTTTCGCTGGTGGGGTTTGGCACGCTCTTCGTATCGAATTCGGTTGTGTCGCCGATCAATCAGATTATTCGCGGATTTCAGAGGATTCAACGCGGCGAGCTTGCCAGCGTCAAACCGCTGCAGGTGCGCTCCAACGACGAAATCGGCGATCTGACGCAGTGGTTCAACACCTTTCTCATTTCGTTGGCGGAAAAACAACAGGCTGAGACGGAATTGATTGCGGCAAAGGAGGTGGCTGAAGCCGCCAATCGCGCCAAAAGCGAGTTCCTGGCGAACATGAGCCATGAAATCCGCACGCCGATGAACGGAATCATCGGAATGCTGCATCTGGTCAAGGAAACCGAATTGACCGCCGAACAGCGCGATTATCTGACGACCGCCAGCAATTCGGCGGAATCATTGCTGCTTTTGTTGAACGACATTCTCGACTTCTCCAAAATCGAGGCCGGCAAGCTCGACCTGGCGTCGCAGCCATTTGCCATCCGGCCACTGGTCGACGGGTTGATCAAAGCGCACGCAGTGATGACTACTACAAAAGCGATCTCCCTGTCCGCCGACATCGCCGCCAATGTGCCGGCGAATTTATACGGCGATGAGCTGCGTCTTCGCCAGATTCTGACCAACCTGTTCGGCAATGCGATCAAGTTTACTTCGCAGGGCGGCGTCACACTCACGATTTCGGTGGACGAGGTCAATGGCGATCAAATCACCTTGCTCTTCCGCGTGGCTGACACCGGCGTGGGCATCGAGCCGCAGAAGCTGGCGGCGATCTTTGACGCATTCGTGCAGGCCGACGCATCCACAACGCGCCGTTTTGGCGGCACCGGGCTGGGGCTGACAATCTCGGCGCGCCTGGTTGACTTGATGGGCGGCAGAATTTGGGTTGAGAGTGAAGTGGGTCGCGGCTCTACATTCTATTTTACGGCAGCTTTTATCAAGGCGCCGGATGATTTGCCAGCAACACTCATGACCCATCCACCTTCTGTAGAAACGGGCAAAGAACCTCTCCCTGAACCGTCCAATGCGTTTTCCGATAACAACATCCGCCACTCTGAAGAATCCTCAAGTGAAAGCGCCGCTTTACACATCCTGCTTGCCGAAGACAACGTTGTTAACCAGAAGGTGGCCGTGCGATTGTTGGAAAAACACGGTTTTCGCGTCACGGTCGTCGCCAATGGCGTGGAGGCGCTCGATGCGCTCAGCCGAGAGACGTATGATCTTGTGTTGATGGACATCCAGATGCCGTTGATGGATGGGCTGGAGGCTGTACAACGCCTGCGCCAGCGTGAACAGACAGGCGGCGGTCACATTCCCGTGATTGCTATGACCGCCCACGCCATGCAGGGCGATCGAGAACGCTGTCTGGAGGCAGGCATGGATGGCTACGTCTCGAAACCTTTCAAGGTCGATATCTTGCTGGCGGAAATTGATGCATTTTTTCCAGAGATTCGGCGCGGACGCGCAGGAATGCCGTAGATCATCGCTTCCGGCGTGAAATGGCGCCCCGTCGCGTTGGAGGCGATGATCTACAACTCAAACTCTGCCCAAATGCGGAATAGCCCCTTCTCGCCGCCAATTGACAGACCCCGACGATCTACGATAGAGTACCTGCAGTACACAAACAATTTGCTGCTCCACTTCACCCTTGTCATTCTCGAAAAGGAGGAGGTCATGTACGATATCGGCGTTGCTATCACCGGCACCGGCTTCATGGGGCCGGCGCACACCGAGGCGCTGCGGCGCTTGGGTGTGCGTGTGGTTGGGATTCTTGGCTCATCACCGGAGAAGTCGCGACGTTTTGCCGCCGCGCACGGCATCCCCAAGGCGTATGCCAGCTTCGATGAAATCCTCGCCGACGATGAAGTGCAAAGCGTGCACATCACCACGCCGAACCGCTGGCACTTCGAAACGACCAAAGCGGCGTTGCTGGAAGGCAAACATGTGCTCTGCGAGAAGCCGCTGACGATGAACTCGCGCGAGTCGGCGGAGTTGGTTGAGCTGGCGAAATCGGTCAAGCTGGCGGCGGGCGTCAACTACAACTATCGCTTCTACCCCACCAGCATCGAGGCTCGCGCTCGCGTTCGTTCCGGCAAGATCGGCGAAGTCGTCTCGATCTTTGGCAACTACGTGCAGGATTGGCTGCTCTACCCGACTGACTACAACTGGCGCGTGCTTGCTTCTGAAGGCGGGCGGCTGCGCGCCGTCGCCGACATCGGTACGCACTGGATGGATTTGGTGCAGACAATCACCGGGCGGCAGATCGTAGAGGTCTTCGCCGATCTGCGCACGGTCTTCCCTGTGCGCCATCGTCCCAAAGGCGAGGTCGAGACGTTCAGCGCCAAGACGGCGACGCATCAGGAAACCGAAGCCATTGACATCGAAACCGAGGACATGGGCGCAGTGCTGCTGCGTTTTGACAACGGCGCGCGCGGCGTGCTCTGGGTGTCGCAGCTCACGGCCGGACGCAAGAACTGCCTGCGTTACGAGATCGCCGGCAAGGAGAACGCCATCTGGTTCGACGGCGAGCGCCCCAACGAGCTCTGGATCGGCCATCGCAACCAACCCAACGAGCATCTCTTCAAAGACGCCAGCATGATGGACCCGATGGTCAGCCGCTACATTGACTATCCGGGCGGCCACAATGAAGGTTATCCAGATTCATTCAAGATGTGTTTCCGCGCCTTCTACGACTACATTGTCGCTGGCGACTTTTCGGCGACGCCGTTTTTCCCCACCTTTGAAGAGGGACATCGCGAAATCCTGCTCTGCGAAGCGATCCTGCGCAGTCACGATGAGCAGCGCTGGGTTAAGGTTGCGGAATAGATGAGGCGTGTTACGTGTTTCGTGTTTCGTGTTGCGTGGTGCGCATTGAAAGCAGCGCCCGCAGAATACGAAACACGCACTACGAAACATGCAATACGCAACATTCCTAAACAATATGAGGAGAAAATTCTATGAAACTTGGATTTGTCAGCGCGATCTTGCCTGATCTGTCGCTGGAGGAAGTGGTGGCGTTTGCCGCCGAGACGGGCTATGGCTGCGTCGAGGTGATGTGCTGGCCCAAAGGTAAAGCCGAGCGTCGCTATGCCGGCGTTACGCACATCGATGTGACCAACTTCTCCGTCGATGATGCCCGCGAAGTGCACGAGTTGTTTGCGGAATATGGCGTCACGATCAGCGGGCTGGGCTACTATCCCAACCCGCTGGCGCCCGACGAAGTGGAGGCAAAGGTCTACGTTGAGCACATCAAAGCGGTGATCAAAGCGGCGGCGCTGCTCAGTGTGCCGGTCGTCAACACCTTCATCGGACGCGACTGGACAAAATCGCTCGACGAAAACTGGCCTCGCTTCCTCAGCACCTGGAAGCCGCTGATCGCCTTCGCCGAGGACAACGGCGTCAAGATCGGCATCGAGAACTGCCCAATGCTCTTCACGCGCGACGAATGGCCCGGCGGCAAAAACCTGGCGCGCTCGCCCGCGATCTGGCGACGCATGTTTGAGGACATTCCAAGCAACAATTTTGGCCTGAATTACGATCCTTCGCACATGATCTGGCAGCGGATGGACTATCTGGCGCCGATGCGCGAGTTCAAGGATCGGCTCTTCCACATTCACGCCAAAGATGCGCGCGTCGATGTGCACAAGCTCGATCAGGTGGGCGTGTTGGCGTTCCCGAACGAGTATCATACGCCCAAACTGCCGGGCATGGGCGATGTGGATTGGGGCAAGTTTTTCTCCGTGCTCACCGACACCGGCTACAGCGGCCCTGTAGCGGTCGAAGTCGAGGATCGCGCCTATGAGGGATCGCTGGCGCTGCGTAAAGCGTCGTTGACGCAGAGCCTGGCGTATCTGCGCCAGTTTGTCACGGTCGATCTGTAGCTGTGTATGCGTCGACGTTGCTCGGATCGATAAACACGTGGTCGATGTACACGGCGGGCGGCGCTGGCTCCCCGCGTAAGATGCGCAGCGCCAGATCGATCAGCTTTTCGCCGTAGCGCTCAGGCATGAACGCAGTCGAGCCGACGATGCGTGTATCTGGACGACGCAACTCTTCCCGCATCAGGCGATCGGCGCCTTGTCCCACAATGGCGACATGTTGTTCGCGACCGAGACGCTGCGCCGCATGGAGCGCTCCCAACGCCGCATCGTCGTTAAAGCAGATCACGGCGATGCGGCGATCGCCTGGCAGTTGGCGCAGCGCCTGCGCCATGGCGGCTTCGCTGGCGGCGTAGGTGTTGCCGCTGTTGAGGCGCATCTGGCGTTCGAGCGCTACTGCGCCGATCATCTCTTCCAATCCCCGGAGTTGACCCTCGATGCGCGCCTGCGGCAATGCGCCTGCACGTGGCTCTTCCAGGATCAACAATCGATCTAGCCCGCCGTTCCAGTGAAGCTGAATCCACTGACCGAGCGCACGACCCGCCAGATGCCCCGAATAGAAGTTGTCCACGCCAAAATAGGTGGCGCCGACCATCGGAATGTCCACTGCGATGACAGGAACGCCGGCGCGCTGGCATCGATTCATGATCGCTGTGCCGATCAGCGCGTCGATCTGGTATTCGATGAACAGGTCGACGCCGGCAGCCATAAACTTCTCTGTGTTTTCCAACGCCTGCGTCTGGCTGAGCCGATTGTCCGCCACGACCAACTCCAACTCAGGGTGCAGCGCGACGGCGCGTTCCAGGCTGCGGCGCACGTCAACAGCGAACGGAATCTCCTCGCTCAGGTTGGCAAATCCGATCTTGTAACGGGTTGTGGCCGAAGCGGCCGCCAGATCGACCATGCCGCCAGCGCTACAGATGCTCACCTGTGCTGGCAGCCGGTGCAGGTGCGCCAACTGCTCCGGCGTAGCGTTTGCATCGGTGAAGATGCGATGAATGCGATCGGGCGGAATGCTGACGGCGGCGGAACGTTGACCCACGTGCGTCGATTCGATCAGAACCACCACCTGCCCGGCAAGGGGAAGTAAGACTTCTTTCCAGTGCGCTTCGTGAATCTCATCCATCAGGCCATCTTCCGCCGCCAACCCGGCGCCGGTGACAAAGGCGAACCGCACGTGTAGATCGGTGGGCGGCTGCACGCCAGCCAGCGTGGCGCGACCATCCTCGCGCAGCATGCCGCCCAGCAGCATCACTGCGTGCCCGCCCTGCGCCGTCAATGCCTGCGCGACGTCCAGGCTGTAAGTAGCCACGGTCAAACGTCGACTGTGCAGCCGGCGCGTCAGCCGCAGCGATAACGCGCCTGCATCGAGCAGAATCGCGTCGCCATCCGCAATCAACTTTGACGCCTCCCGGACAATCCAATCGACGGCGACTTCTTGCGCGTCTGGCAGCAGGGAAGCCCCGTTGATCACTACCGCGCCGCCGTGTACGCGCCTGACGCGCTCCTCTTGCTCCAGCGTGCGCAGATCAGCGCGCACCGTCGCCTCGGTGACATCTAGAATGCGCGCCAGCTCGGAAACGCGCGTGCCTGGCTGTTGCTGAAGGATGCGCAAAATCTGTTGCCTGCGCTCAAATGGAATCATGAGAAAGTTCGGCTTGAAATAGGGATTGACAAAAATATGGTGCTCTGTTAGTATATCAGAAATTTCCGATAAAAATCAATAGAAAACGAAAATTTTGATTCTGAGGTCTGTGCACGTCATTGCGGCTGGCATGACGCAGCGCTGGCGCCACAATGATCGAGGTGTGCCATGAATCAAACAGAAGTCACGAAGTCGCGGGCGCGTGTGGGCGTCTTTGGCATTGGGTTGGCCGCGTACTGGCCCCAGTTTGAGGGTTTGCGCAATCTGTTGGTCGGCTATCAGCAGGAAGTGGAGCGGCGCATCGGCGCGATGGGCGCGGAGGTGGTGTCGGCAGGGCTGGTGGATACGGCGCCAGCGGCGCAGGCGGCCGGCGACCTCTTTGCTGCGCAGAATGTCGATCTGATTGTCTGCTATGTCGGCACCTACTCAACCTCCTCACAGGTGCTGCCGGCGGTGCAACGGCGGCGCGCACCTGTGCTGGTGCTCAACTTGCAGCCGGTTCCGTCGATGGATTACCCCAACACCGACACCGCGGCATGGCTGGCAAACTGCTGCGCCTGCTGTGTGCCGGAAATCTCCAACGCATTTGCGCGCGCCCGCATCCAGTTCAACGTGGTGTCAGGGTTGCTCTTCCCGGCGGAAGGCAACGCTGCGCAATATTACGTGCGCGGCTGGCGCGAGATCGAGGAGTGGGTCAAAGCCGCGGGCGTGATGCGTGAGCTGAACTACGCGCGCGTCGGTTTCCTGGGGCACACCTATCCGGGGATGCTCGACATGTACTCTGACTTCACCATGCACCACGCGCAGCTTGGCGCGCACATCGAGGTGCTGGAGATGGACGATCTGCATGTGCGCGTGCGCGCCGCCAGCGAGGAGGAGATCGCCGCCAAGATCGCCGAGATTCACAGTGTCTTCGACATCGCCGCGCCGGGCAAGGACAAGATTTCGCAGCCGGTGACCGACGAGGCGATGCGCTGGTCGGCGACGGTGGCGGTTGGGCTGGATAAACTGGTGAGCGACTTCAATCTCAACGGGCTGACCTACTACTACCGCGGTCTCAACGGCAACGAGAACGAAGAGTTGGGCGCATCGCTGATCGTCGGCAACTCGCTGCTCACGGCGCGCGGCGTCCCGGCGTCGGGCGAGGGCGATCTCAAAACGTGCATGGCGATGCTGATCATGGATCGGCTGGGCGCGGGCGGCTCCTACACCGAGTTCTACGCCATGGATTTCGACGAGGATTTCATCTTGATGGGGCACGACGGGCCAGGGCATGTCAAGATCAGCGCCGGGCGGCCCGTGCTGCGTGGGTTGGGGCTGTTCCACGGCAAGCGCGGCTACGGATTGTCGGTCGAGTTCAACGTGCAGATGGGGCCGATCACGATCCTGGGCATGACGCAGACCGCCGACGGCCGGCTGAAGATGCTGGCGGCGGAGGGCGAGTCGATCCCCGGCAGCCGGCTGGAGATCGGCAACACCAACTCGCGGCTGCGCTTCGGTCTCGATCCGGCGACCTTTATGGATCGCTGGTGCGAACACGGGCCAACGCATCACGTAGCGCTGGGGGTCGGGCATCAGGTGGGTAAGATTCGCAAGCTGGCGCGGCTGCTGGGGTTGGAGCTGGCTGTAGTCGGGTAAGTCGTCAACAGAGAGGAATCCCTATGAAACGGGTTGGCTTTGTACTCAAAGTAAAGCAGGACAAGATCGAGGAATACAAAGAACACCATCGCCATGTCTGGCCCGACATGCTAGAGGCGCTGCGAGCGACGGGCTGGCACAACTATTCCCTCTTCATGCGTGAGGATGGCTTGCTCTTTGGCTACTTCGAGACGCCGCACGATCTGGCGACCGCTGCGGCAAAGATGGCGGAGACCGAGGTTAACACGCGCTGGCAGGAGTTCATGGCGCCGTATTTTGAGTCGCCGGACAACGCGCGGCCGGATCAGATGCTGGTGGAGTTGGAAGAAGTGTTTCATCTGGACTGATCCGGGCGAGGGGCGACGCGTTCCCGCGACTTTATCTGCTAGATTTGCCTGCGTGAGTCAGGAAAACTCATCTACTGAAAGATGCTTGACATGGTTGCTGATACTCTGTTTGACAACTTTGCGTCCCCGCCGAAGGCATATTCGCCGGTTCCGATCTGGTGGTGGAGCGGCGAAAAGATCGAGCGCTCGCGGCTGCGCTGGCAGCTTGAACGCTTTGCCGAGGGCGGCGTCTACAACCTGATCGTGCTCAACCTGGCGCCGACTAGCCCGCTTTATGGCTCCGACCCGGACGATCCGCCCTTTTTGTCCGAGGAATGGTGGGAACTTTTCCTGGGCATGTGCGAAGATGCGCGTGAACTGGGCGTATCGATCTGGTTTTATGATCAGATCGGCTTTTCGGGCGCCAATTTCCAGGGCCAGGTGGTGCGCGAAAACAGCCGCTTTGCCGGGCAGTGGCTCGACAGCATTGTCTATGAAGGTGACGAACCGGTTGAATTGGTCTGTCCGCCCGAAGGCACGCCGCTGGCCGCTGCCGTAACGCGGCTAGACGACAACGGAGAGCCGGTCGGCGCACCGCAACCTTTGGAAATTCGCGACGGTCGGGTGACAGCGCCGGGCGGCCACCGCCAGCGCGTGCGGCTTGTCTATGCTGTTCGCCGCGGCTTCGACTATTTCAGCGTTGAGGGCTGCGCGCGTCTGCTCGACATGGTGCATGGTGAGTTCGAACGCCGCGCCGCTCATCTGTTTGGCGATGTGATCGTCGGCTCGTTTCAGGACGAGTTGCCGTCATTGGCTTCGTGGGGCGAGGGCTTTGCTGAAGCCTTCCGCGCGCAGATGGGCTATGACCTGCTACCGCGCCTGGTGGAACTTTGGGACGGCCGTGGCGACAATGCTGACCGGCTGCGCTGCGACTTTCACAGCGTGCGCGCCACATTGGCGGAGGAGGCATTCTTCAAGCCGCTGTTCAACTGGCACGAACGTCATCACTTGCTGTGTGGTTTCGACCAGCAAGGGCCGGCGCGCGCCGGCCACCCGATTGCTGCGGTGGGTTACTACGCCGACTATCTGCGCACGCACCGTTGGTTCACCGCGCCCGGCAGCGACCATCATGGCGAGGCGAAAATCCACAGCTCGCTTGCCCATCTTTATGATCGCCCGCGCGTCTGGATCGAGTCCTTCCACAGCAGCGGGTGGGGCGGCACGCTGGAGGAGACCTTCGACTGGCTGCTGCCCTGGTTGCGCGCCGGGGCCACGCTCTACGACCCGCACGCTGTCTACTACAGCACGCGCGGCGGCTGGTGGGAGTGGGCGCCGCCCTCGACCTGTTGGCGGCAACCCTATTGGCGCCATTACGCGCACTTCGCCAACGCCGTTAGCAGGCTGTGCTATGTGTTGAGCCAGGGACATCACGTCTGCGACATTGGTGTGCTCTTCCCCACCACCACCATCCAGGCAGGGCTGCTGGCTGACCCCAAGGGCATCGTGTTGCCCGACGCGCAGGCGGCGCACGATGCCTACGAGAAGCTGGTCGGCAGCATGTTCTGGCAAAATATGCAACCGGGCGTGCTCGACCGCGACCGCCGCGATTACGATGTGCTCGACGACTCGTCGCTTCAGCGCGGCGCAGTCGAGCACGGCGCGCTGGTCATCGGCGCCGAACGCTATCGCGTCCTGATCGTACTCGGCGGCAGCGTGCTCGAGGCGGCGACAGCCGAAAAGCTGGTTGAGTTCGTGGATGGCGGCGGCCAGCTGATCGCCGTCGGTGCGCTGCCGCGGCTTGCCGTCGGTTCTGAAGGCGATGCCGTGCGTCGGCTCCGGCAATTGTTCGCCGATGGGCGGGCGCAGCATCTTGAGGATGTCGAGGCGTTGCCTGCCGCGCTGGAGGAACTGCCCCACGTTGTCGATGCGCCTACACCGACGCTGCACCGCCGCGTTGATGGGCGCGATGTCCTCTTTGTTCCGGCGGCGGCGCCCTATGCCACGCGTCAGGAGCCGAATCGATCCTGGCTGGATGTGGCGTACACCTTTGATCCGGGCGGCTATCAGCGCGGGATGCGCGTGGCGGTGCGTGGGGTGCATGGCGCGCCGGAGTTCTGGGATGCTTTTGACGGAACGCGACGCACGCTGCCCACCGAGGAAACCGCTGACGGCGTCATCGTTGAGATTCCGTTCGACACAGGACCGGCTGCATTGTTAGTCTGGCCTGAACAGGAAACAGCCGCAGCCGTCCAGTCATCTTCAAGCGGTGAAGCGTCGGTTGTGGGTGAGTTGAGCGGCGAGTGGTCGATCACGCTCGAACCGACCATCGACAACCGCTACGGCGATCTGGCGCGACCGGCGCATCCTGGCGCGCCGCCGGTGCAGACCTGGCGCTTCCAACACCGCATCGAAGCGACCGGACAGGATGGTTTGGCAGAAGGCTGGCAATCCGGCGCGTGGTCGGATGCACAAGAGGTGACGGCCACCTTCGGCCCGCAGGGGTGGTGGACAGGCCCGCTGCCGGCCGAGGACGCGCCCGCACCGTTGCCGCCGCCGATCGCTGAGGGCGGTGCGCTTCAAACCGATGGCTGGCAGCCGGTTGTCTATTCCTCGTCACGCGGGGTGCTGCGCGACCCGATCCATTTGCCGACGCTGGGACCGAAGGGACATGTCCCTGAAGAGTTCCTGGTGTTTGGGCGCGTGTTGACGGGGCAGACTGTGCAGTTCCGCACCGGCGTCTGGATGGAGGATGCGGCGGCGTTGACGCTGGCGCTCGGCGCACCGGCGGCAAAGCAGCTCTGGATCAACGGCGTCGAGGTGGTCGGCGCGACGCCCGGTTATCTGTGGTTGGCGCCAGTGCGGCTTAAGGCAGGTCTCAACATTATCGAATTTCGTCTCACTGCAGAACAGAACCTGAATCTGCGGGCGTCGTGGGCGTTGGTGCGTGCGCCGGAGCGCTATGCACGTCCGGAATGGATGACCACGCCTGACGAACCGGCGCTGCATTCGCGCATCACCTTCTTCTGCGACATCGACATGCCGTTTACGCCTGCACACGCCACGCTGCAGGTTGGCGCGGATGCTCCTTGTCGCGTGTCGGTCAACGGCGTCGAAATCGGGCGACAGGGCGGCTTTGATCCCTATCACAGCCCGGCGCGCGTTCAGCCATATCCTGTGTCCAACTTCCGGCAAGGGCGTAATCGCATTGAACTGGAGACGCAGGATGTCGGGCGCAAGGCGGCGGTGCTGGCGGATGGGGTTGCGGTCAGCGTCGATGGTCAGCGTTTCACCTGGAGCAGCGGGCCCGGTTGGCAGGTGAGCCGTGATGGCGCGCCAGCAGTGCCTGTGCAGCTGCGTCGCCGGCAGTGGGCGGACATGATGTATGACTTCGTCAATTCCATTTTTGTCGACATGGATCCGGCATTCTCGCATTTGTGGCGGCGTCCGCACCCACTGCCGCAAGCTGCGTGGCTGGAGGATAAACCGGCAGACGAAACGGTTGTTGCGGTTGAAGCTGATCCCTTTGGCGGCTCGACGCGCGTCGAGTGGTTGTGCTGGAAAGTGCCGCCCGGTGCACAGAAAATGGATATTCCGATCGCCGGGCGTGCGCGCATCTGGATCGACGGCGTTGAGCATGACATATCAGGGCAAAGCGTTGTTTATTTGGGCGACGCGCCAACGTCTGCACGCACTGCCGTGATGCGCGTCGAGCCGGCGCGCGGCTGCAGCGGCGGGCGCCTGCTGCGCGGCCCGGTCAGCTATCAGACGGGCGAAGGACATATAAGGTTGGGGCTGTGGGCGAATCATGGGTTGGAAAATTATTCCGGCGGGTTGCGTTATCGAACGCACATACAACTTGATTCGCCGCTGCAAGGCAGGCTTTGGCTTGAGCTGGGGCGAGTGCGCGGCACGGCGGAGGTGTGGGTCAACGGGCGATCGGCAGGCGTGCGCGTGCTGTCGCCCTATCGTTTCGATGTGACGGCGCTTTTGCAGGGCGGCGAGAATCAGGTCGAAGTGCTGGTCTTGAACACGCTGGCGCCGTATCTGAACACACAAAGTCCGACATTCTACATATTTCCTGGTCAGTGCGATTCCGGGCTAATCGGGCCGGTTGCGCTCTTGCAGCAATAGCGCATCCACCATCGTTGTGGGCGTTTGGCCCCGGAAAAGGTGCGCTTTGATTTCGAGATTTGCGTTTGAAAATGCCTGAAACATAGATTGACACGGCCTGCAAAGTGTGTTAAATTGTTTACAGTTTCCCAGATCGAAAGTAATCAATGTTGGTTCGCAAGCAAAACATAATAGTTGACTTGGTTTTCTGTTTTTCGCCTTCTGCATAGGCCGTGGCGTTCTGGCGGCGAGGTTTTGTGATTCGACCGCAATCCCCATGGAGCGCTTGACAATGCGATTCGGCTCAACCTGAGCCGCGTCTCGTTGTCGGTGTGTACGCGTTGGTCACAGTGTATCTGGCTGTTCCTGTGGTTAGCTACACCCGGTTTACAGCAAAAGAACGCTGTTTTCCATATCCATTCATGCGTTTCTAAACAAGGAGAGGAGTCCTATGGGAAAGGTCAAGTTTGCGAGTCTGCTTGTCATTCTGGTCTTGCTGCTTGCTGCTTGTGGCGGTGCGCCCGCTGCCGAGGCGCCGGCTGCGCAGCCGCCTGCTGCTGAAGCGCCAGCTGCGGCGGCGCCGTCGGGCGAGGTCGCCAAGGAAGCGCCATCGCTGGCGGCTGCGGTGGCTGCTGGCACGCTGCCGCCCTTGGAAGAGCGCCTGCCCAAAGTGCCGTTTGTGGTGGGGCCAGGCGTGCTGCTTAGCGAAGAAAATGTGCCGGATTGGGCGCCGGGTCAGTACGGTGGCACGCTCAACACCGCACACAGCGTCGCAGACTGGGCGCCGGATGTCTTCGTCATGCTCAACGAGCCGCTGCTGTCGGCGCCCGATCTGAGCGTGCAGGGCATCCGCGGCAACGTGTTGGAGAGCTTTGAGGTGAGTGACGACAACACGGTCTTCACCTTCAAGATGCGCGAAGGGCTGAAGTGGTCGGATGGCACACCGGTGACGACCGAGGATGTGCGTTTCACCTGGGAGAACATTTACGGGAACGACAAACTGTTCCCTGGCGGTGTGCCGGCGCGCTTCCGCACCGGCTATGATCCGGGCGGCGACCCGATGACGCTTGAGATTCTTGACGACTACACCTTCAAGCTTACCGCAACCAAGCCGTACGGTGGGTTCTTACGCAATATTACCATCGAAGGCTGGAATGGGTATACGGTGCTGGTCAATCCCAGCCATGTGTTGAAGAAATGGCATCCGGACTTCACACCGATCGAAGAAATGGCGGAGGAACTGGCAAAGAACAACCTCACTGATGAGTGGTGGACGCTGTTCACCAGCCAGAAACGGTGTGAGAACTGGCATGTGACCGCCGACCGCTGTATCGGGTTCCCAACTCTGAACCCATGGATTTCGGTGCCGTCCGA
The DNA here is from genome assembly GCA_016861025.1 of Chloroflexota bacterium. GTDB lineage: Bacteria > Chloroflexota > Anaerolineae > Caldilineales > Caldilineaceae > Caldilinea. Next base: position 468,027 of record BOKO01000003.1, on the reverse strand, counting down.
GACGACTGGCGTTAAGGTCTTTGACCGCAACCCGTACTATTGGAAGGTTGACACTGAGGGCAAGCAGCTTCCGTACATCGACCGCATTGTTTCTGTGCAGGTGGAAGATGTCGAGATGGTCAACCAGCGCGTACTGGCTGGCGATGTCGACTTCCTGCGCGAGAGCACGGCATTGGTCAAAGTGCCGCTCTATAAGGAAAATGAGGAACGCGGCGGCTTCCGCACAGTGCTGACCGACATGCATGTCGACTCCAGCATCCTCTATCTCAACCAGACCTTCCCCGACGAAACCTGGCGCAAGTTGGCGCAGGATATTCGTTTCCGCCAGGCGTTGAGCCTTGCCATTGACCGCGACGAGATCATCGAGAGCGTCTACTACGGCTTTGCAAGCAAACCGCTGGTCAGCGTTGGCGAGGAATTCTCGCAATATGATGTCGCCAGGGCGAACGCATTGTTGGACGAAATGGGTCTGACCGAACGCGGCGCCAACGGGATGCGCATGGTCGACGGCCAGCCCTTCTCAATTCTCCTCGAGCACGGCGCACACGCTCCTGACCTGGCGCCTGTGGCGGAACTGGTTTCGGAGCATTTGAAGGATATAGGAATTGACGTGCAGGTGAAACAGATCGACCCGACCCTTTGGGGACAAAGAATTGACGCCAACGAGATCATGGCGACGATGTTCTGGGGTCATGACCAGGGATGGGATAGCGACTACAGCGGCAATGCTATGAACCGCGTTGGTCGCGCTTGGCAGCTCTGGTACAACACTGGCGGCGCCCAGGGTGAGGAGCCGCCGCAGTGGGTCATGGATATGTACGCATTGGATGCTGCGCGCTGGAGCGCGGTCTCCGGCTCGGATGAGTTCAATCGGCTCAAGGAAGAGACTTTTGCCTGGTCGCGCGCCAATCTGCCAATGATCACAATCGTCGAACAGGTGAAGTATCCGATGATTGCGGCGAAGAATCTGCGCAATGTGGCGACCGCTGGCTATGCAATTGCGTCGAACTTTGCAGGTGAGCAATTGTGGTTTGAGCAGTAGTCAAGCAGATCGTAAGAGCTGGCTGAAAAGGATGTATTCTAGTCAGCCAGCTCGCATGACATAGTCTTGACGTGATCTTGTGATGATGTTTCAGCAGGACATGGTGAACACGCCGGCTTGCAATGACCGGTGGTTTATGTCCACCATGTTCTGCTCTCCGATTTATAAAGGGTGGATTTGTTGACTTCCAGGAGGTAGCCATACGTGCTTGTCTATATTATCCGCCGTCTGGTGATGCTGATCCCGATTCTGTTCCTGGTGTCGTTCATTGCGTTCTTCGTGATTGAACTGCCGCCGGGCGATTGGGTCTCGACATACATTACGCAGTTGCGCACGTCAGGCATTGAATTGTCCGATCAGGAAGCGCAACGTCTGATCACAATGTACGGGTTTGATCAGCCTGCTTATATGCGCTACTTCAAATGGGTGTCCGGCATCGTGACGCGCGGTGATTTTGGCTGGTCGTTTCAGTGGGGAAAACCGGTGAGCGAAGTGATCGCAGAACGGTTGCCGATCACGCTGGCAATCTCGTTGATGGCGTTGGTCTTCTCGTGGTTGATCGCCATCCCAATCGGCATCTATTCCGCCACGCACCAATATTCATTGGTTGATTATTTGGCGACCTTTATCGGGTTTATCGGGTTGGCGACGCCGGGCTTTTTGTTGGCGATGATCCTTGCCTGGGCGGCAAACCAATATTTGGGTTTTTCAGCCCTGGGGCTCTACTCAAAAGAGTTTCTGGACAAACCCTGGAGTCTCGCCAAAGCCATCGATATGCTCAAACACATGATCTTGCCGCTGGTTATTATTGGCATGGCAAGCGCCGGCTCCACAATCCGCGTGCTGCGCGGCAACCTGCTCGACGAATTGAAAAAACAATATGTTGTCACGGCGCGAGCAAAGGGCGTGTCGGAAATACGGCTTCTTTTCAAATATCCGGTGCGGTTGGCGCTAAACCCGGTCTTCAGCACGATCGGCTGGCTGCTGCCCGCTATTTTTGCGGGCGAGGTGCTCATCTCGATTGTGTTGAGTGTGCCGTCGATTGGCCCGCTGCTCTTGCGAGCTACGTTGGCGCAAGACATGTATTTGACCGGCAGCATCGTGCTCATTCTGAGCGCGTTGACGATTATTGGCAGTTTGATCTCCGATATTTACCTGGCCTGGGCGGATCCGCGCATCCGCTATGGAGGTCTCAGCAAATGAGCACACAGATTTCCGAACGCACAGAAGGCAGCATTGCCGGCGGCGCCCCTTTGCTCGATGAACTTGAAGACCGCAGCCTTAGTGCGATTGATGAGCGGCTGGAAGCTGCAGATGAGCGCTTCTACTACGCCAATCCGTGGAAGTTGATCATGTGGCGCTTCCAGCGTCATCGATTGGCGATGTTTTCGCTGTTTGTGCTCGTCGTCCTCTATCTGTGCGCGATCTTTGCAGAGTTTGTCAGCCCCTATTCCGCGACCACGCGTATGACCGGTATGCAAATGGCGCCGCCAAGCAGCATCCACATTTTTCATGAAGGAAGGCTGCATCGCCCCTTTATTTACCGCGTGGAGCGAACGCTGGATCAGGCGACATTCAGATATGTCTTCACCGAGGACGCCAGCACCCCATACCCGATTCTATTCTTTGTGGAAGGGGAGCCGTACACCATGTTCGGTTCCTGGCAGACCAACATTCACCTTTTTGGCACAGCCGAAGGCGCGCCGCCGATCTTGCTCTTTGGCACCGATCAGCTTGGGCGCGACATTTTTTCACGCACGATATTTGGATCGCGCATCTCGCTTTCGATCGGCATCCTCGGCGTGTTGATCAGTTTTGTGATCGGTGTAGCGATCGGCGGCATCTCCGGCTATTTTGGCGGCACCACCGACGAGATCATCCAGCGCTTGATCGATGTGATCATCTCGATCCCGTTGATCCCCTTCTGGATGGCGCTTTCGGCTGCATTGCCGCGCACCTGGTCATCGACGCAAACGTTCCTGGCGATCACGTTGATTCTGGCGGCGGTGGGCTGGACGGGGCTGGCGCGCGTGGTGCGCGGCAAGTTGCTGGCGCTGCGTGAAGAAGATTACGCGTTGGCGGCGCAGGTGGCCGGCGCCAGCAAGGCGCGCATCATCTTTCGTCATCTGATGCCAGGCTTCACCAGCCATCTGATCGTGTCGATCACGCTGGCGATTCCGGTTGCGATTCTCGGCGAGACCGCACTCAGCTTCCTGGGGCTTGGCATCCAGCCGCCTGCGGTGAGTTGGGGCGTGCTGTTGCAGGACGCGCAGGATCTCATGGCGGTGGCGCAGCAGGCGTGGCGTCTGATTCCGGCGGTCTTTGTGATCGGCACCGTGCTGCTCTTCAACTTCGTCGGCGACGGCCTGCGCGACGCCGCCGACCCGTATTCGGCGTGACCGTTTCTCGCATCGGTTGAAACCCATCAGGGCGAATGATTATGCAAAATACGAACAATGTGTTGGTCGATGTGCAAGATTTGAAGGTGCAGTTCAACCTGCATGAGGGGACGGTGCATGCGCTCGAAGGCGTCAGCTTCCAGATTCAGCATGGCAAAACGCTGGGCGTGATCGGCGAGAGCGGTTCGGGCAAGTCGGTGACGGCGCAGGCGATCATGGGCATCATCCCGTCCCCGCCGGGCAAGGTGACGGGCGGACGCGTGCTGCTCAACCTGCCTGAAAACGACGCCAGCGTGCGCGTTGTCAATGTGACGGAGCTGCCACCGAGCGGGGCGGAGATTCGCAACATCCGCGGCAAGGAAATCTCCATGATCTTCCAGGAGCCGATGACTTCCTTCAGCCCGGTGCACACCATCGGCAACCAGATTATGGAGGCGGTGCGCATTCACTATCCTGATGTCAGCAAGCAGGAGGCGCGCGACCGCACGATCGAGATGATGCGGCGCGTCGGCATCCCGCGACCTGAAGAACGCGTGGACGCCTATCCGTTCCAATTCTCCGGTGGGATGCGCCAGCGCGCCATGATTGCGATGGCGCTGGTCTGTCATCCGCGCCTGGTGATCGCCGACGAGCCAACCACGGCGCTCGACGTGACGATCGAGGCGCAAATCCTGGAACTGCTCAAGGATTTGCAGGCGGAGTTTGGCATGTCGATCATGTACATCAGCCATGACCTAACCGTCGTCGGCGGCGTGGCTGACGACGTGATGGTGATGTATCTTGGGTTGGTGATGGAGCAGGCGTCTACGGACGAGTTGTTCGACAACCCGCTGCATCCCTACACCGAGGCGCTGTGGCGCTCGATCCCAACTATTGACGGCGATCTGGATCGACTGACGCCGATCCGCGGCGCATTGCCCAGCCCATTTGCCGTACACAAGGGCTGTCCGTTCTACTCGCGCTGCGAGAAGCGCATTCCGGGCGTCTGCGACCAATCGCGGCCACCGATGATCGAGGCGCGTCCCAGACATTGGGTGCGCTGCTTCCTTTACACGGAGTCAAAATAGGGAAAGCACAGCTTATGACTGCAAATAACGACGTGCTGCTGGAAGTTGAGGGGCTGCGCAAGTATTTCCCCGTCCAGAAGGGCTTTTTCAAACGAACCGTCGCCTTTATCAAGGCGGTGGATGATGTCAACTTGCACGTGCGCCGCGGGGAAGTGCTCGGCGTCGTCGGCGAAAGCGGTTGCGGCAAGACCACGTTGGGGCGCTGCCTGGTGCGCGTCTATGAGCCGACCGGAGGCAATATCGTTCTAAACACCGGCGATCAGGTGTTGCCTGTCACCGAATTGAGCGGTGAGCAGATGCGCATCTTCAGGCGCTCCGTCCAGATGATCTTTCAGGACCCGTACGCCTCGCTCAACCCGCGCATGAATGTGTTGGAGACCGTCGGCGAGCCGCTCAAGGTGAACAACATCGCCAGCGGTCGCGAGCTGGAGGAGCGCGTGGCAAAGGTGATCCAACAGGTGGGCTTGCGCGTCGAGCATCTGCGGCGCTATCCACACAGCTTCAGCGGCGGCCAACGCCAACGCATCGGCATTGCGCGCGCGCTGGTGGTCGAGCCAAAGCTGATCATCGCCGATGAGCCAGTGTCGGCGCTCGACGTGTCGATCCAGGCGCAGATTCTCAACCTGCTCAAAGATCTGCAGGCGCAGCAAGAACTGACCTACATCTTCGTCTCGCACAACATGTCGGTGATTCGCTATATCAGCGACCGCATCGCGGTGATGTATGCAGGCAAACTGGTTGAGTTGGGACCGAAGGAGGAGTTGCTGGCGCGCCCCAAACACCCATATACAGAGCTATTGCTGGCGGCCGTGCCGCGCGCGGTCGATCGCCGTCGCGGCCATCGCACCGTGACCGCGGGCGAACCGCCCGATCTGGCGCGCCTGCCGTCGGGATGCGTCTTCCGCACGCGCTGCAAATACGCCCACGACCGCTGCGCTGAAGAAGAGCCACACCTGCGCGAGCTGGAGACGGGGCACTTCGTTAGCTGCCATTTTGCCGAAGAACTCAGCCTGGGAGGCGTTGTCCCACGTGTCAAGTCTCTCGCGGCGTAATCCAGGTCAGGAGTTCGCTCAGCCGCCGGTAAGCGCCTATATCCTTGCGTACGGATTGTGGTTATTCACATTCCTGGTCGGGTTGTTGGTTGCCTTCGCTGTGCGCGACCTCTATCAGATGGCGATGGTCTTCACGACCTGGGATCGCTACGCCGTTCATCTGTTTAATCAGTTTGGCGTCGTTGCGCTTGTGGTTGCGTTGACCGCTCTGGTCGTCGCCACCGAAGCGTATTACCGGCACGGCGTACCGAAACGCAACGTCTTTACGCGGTTTGCACGCGTCCTCGGCCTCCTGGCGCTGATTCTGGCAACAACGCAGACGCTGCGTCTGGCGCTTGAAGTGATCGCTGGCGCGGTAAACCTGATCAGCGTATTGATCCTGATCATCGTCCTGCTCGTCTATGCCTGGACGCGCACTGTGCTGCAACGGGACTCCGTCGTTTCGACCGGTGTCCAGCAATCGGCGACGCTGACGTGGGTGGTGCGCGCCGTTATGCTCGTTGGCGGCGCTGTCCTGATCGTGTTGCCGATCAAGTTCCCGATCAACCTCTACGACGAAGGGTTGGCGTTGGTCAACGGAATGCGCATCCTGAACGGCGACGTTCCGTTCCGCGACTATTGGGCAATCTATCCGCCTGGTCAGTCCTATGCGTTGGCGGCGCTCTTTGCGGTTGCGGGCGAGACGGTGCTGGTCGAACGCATCTACGACACATTGGTGCGTATTGCGCTGGCGCTGGTGATCTATGTGCTGGCGGCGCGGCTGCTGCGCTCGTGGCAGTGGGCGTTGGCGCCCTATACAGCGGCGGCGGTGTTGCTGGCGGCGGCCACCTTCTATGGCTATGCGGTCTTTCCGGCGCTGCTGCTCGGTTTTGCGACGCTGGCGTTGGCTTTCCGCTATGTGGATGACAGTCGGCGGCGATGGCTGATCGGCGCGGGCGTACTGACCGGCTTCACGACATTTTTTCGGCTCGACCTCGGCTTCTACACGGCGGCGTCGGTGGCCGCGCTGCTGATCCTGACCTGGCTGCTGCCGCCTGATGACAGTCGCGGTTGGCGTCCACGCACCCAACGACTGCTGCTCGATGTGGTGGCGGCGGCGACGCCAGCGCTGCTGTTGATCGTGGCTTTCTACGGCTATCTTGCCGGCATGGCAGGGTTCGGCGTGATGGTTGACAATCTCCTCATCTTTCCTGCCACGACCTTCCGCGCCGTGCGCTGGCTGCCGTATCCTGCGCTGACGCCAGACTGGTCGATCTGGTCGGGGCCGGGCGGCGTCGATGTGCGGCTGGAGCGGATGTTGGGGGATTACCTGCGTTTCTACATCCCGCTGCTGGTGTACGGGTTGTCCACGCTGCTGCTGGTTGGGTCGGCGGTGCGTTCGCTGCGGGGCGGCACGCGGTTTGCGCGCACCGATGTCATGGCGGCGTCGCTGGTCGTGATGGGCATCGGCATGTTTGTGCAGGCGTTGAGCCGGTACGACGAGATTCACGTGCTGCCGGCGTCGCTGGTCGTGGTGATTCTGATCACGTGGCTGGTGCGACAAATTCCTGCCGGGCAGTGGGATCGTCCGCTGGCGGCGACGCCGGTGATCGTGTTGTTGATCGTGCCGGTGATGCTCTATTTTGTGGGACCATACGTGAAATTGTCAGAATATGTGCGCCGCCATCCGCCGACAGCATGCTTTTCGACGTTGCCGCGCGCTGGCTGTGTGATGACGCTGCCAGGGCAGGAAGAGATCGTGCAGATTCTCGGTCACCAGTCGCCGGATCACGGCCCAATCTTTTCGGGGTTGCTGCGCCACGACAACGTCTTTATCAACGATGTCAGCATCTACTTTCTGGCTGGTCGCCCAATTGCTACACGCTATCACGAGTTACACCCCGGCGTCACGACTACGCGGGCGGTGCAGGAGGAGATGGTCGCCGAATTTGCAACGCAGGAGCCGGAGTGGTTGGTGCTGTTGACGTGGGGCAACCCAAACGAGCCAAACGCCAGCCGCTTCAACAGCGGCGTTGCGTTGCTAGACAATTACATCCGCGAAAACTATCGCAAGACACTGACGACCGGCGCCTATGAATTGTGGCGACGGCAATCACCATGACAAAGCTGAGGAGTGAACTATGTTGAAAGTAGCCGTCGTCGGCATGGGCAACATCGGCAACACGCACGCGCCGGTCTATCAAGCCGACCCGCTGGCGGAGCTGGTTGCCGTGTGCGACATCATCAAAGAGCGCGCCGACAAAGCCGCCGCGCGCTACGGCGTGCGCGCCTATTACAGCGTTGAGGAGATGCTCAAGCATGAGCAATTGGATGTCGTCAGCATCTGCTCGGCGGGCGTGGAAAACGGCGGCGATCACTTCGAGCCGACGATGCAATGTCTGGAAGCCGGGCTGAACGTGCTGGGCGAGAAGCCGATCTCCAACGAGATCGAAAAGGCGCGGCAGATGGTGGCGAAGGCTGATGAGAAGGGCGTATATTACGGCATTAACCTCAACCATCGCTTCGTGCCGCCGGCGGCGAAGGCGAAGCAGTGGGTGGAGGAGGGGCGGCTGGGCGACCTGTTGCTGATCAACATGACGATGTGGATCGGCAACCCCAACGAGACTTCGCCCTGGTTCCACATCCGCGCGCTGCATCCGCATTCGCTGGACATCATGCGTTACTTCTGCGGCGATGTGGAACGCGTCCATGCGTTTTTCAACCGGGCGCCGGGACGCATCTGCTACTCCAACGTGCAGGTGAATTTGCAATTTGCCAACGGCGTCGTCGGTCATCTCACCGGCAGCTACGACGCCAATCCGCGCCACAACCTGGAGCGTTGTGAGGTGATGGGGACGAAGGGGCGCTTTGTGCTCGACAACCTTTACGAGGAGCTGACCCTCTACCCGCGCAACTCAGATGAACTCACCGTGATCCGCAACAGCATCATGGGCGGGCTGAGCGGCTTCAACGCCACCTTCAGCAACCGCATCCATCGCTTCCTGGAGCAGGTGAGCGCCGGCGTCCCGCGTGAGCAACTGGAGGCGTCGGGTCATGAAGGGCTGGCCGTGCAGGAGATCATCGAGGCGGCGATCCGCTCGTTCCAGACCGGGCGCGCTGAGGAAGTGCCGGTGGTGTGAGGAGTTGCGAGGCGACAGGTAATTGGGTGATCGTAGGCGCGGCTCTCAGCAAGATCACGCCGCTGCGAGCGGCGTCTACGGGGGTGCGGTAGGTGCGGCTAAGAGCCGCACGGTCTCGGTTGGAGAAAGTGTTGGGCTGGATGGGCGTGATTGGGCGGACAAGACCACGCCGCTGCGAGCGGCGTCTACGGGGGGGGGCGGTAGGCGCGGCTCTTAGCCGCACGGTCTCGATTGACGAATGGATTGGGCTGGATGGGCGTGATTGGGCGGACAAGACCACGCCGCTGCGAGCGGCGTCTACGGGGTGCGGTAGGTGCGGCTCTCAGCCGCACGGTCTCGGTTGGAGAATGTGTTGGGCTGGATGGGCGTGATTGGGCGGACAAGACCACGCCGCTCGCAGCGGCGTCTACGGGGGGGGGCGGTAGGCGCGGCTCTTAGCCGCACGGTCTCGATTGACGAATGGATTGGGCTGGATGGGCGTGATTGGGTGGACAAGACCACGCCGCTGCGAGCGGCGTCTACGGGGGGGCGGTAGGCGCGGCTCTTAGCCGCACGGTCTCGATTGACGAATGGATTGGGCTGGATGGGTGTGATTGGGTGGACAAGACCACGCCGCTGCGAGCGGCGTCTACGGGGGTGCAGTAGGGGCGGCTCTCAGCCGCACGGTCTCGATTGGAGAATGTGTTGGGCTGGATGGGCGTGATTGGGCGGACAAGACCACGCCGCTGCGAGCGGCGTCTACGGGAGCCAGACAAGAAAATGCGGTTCGTAACCGCATCATTTGGGCTTTTTTGCCAATCTTCATGACTTATCGGCGCGTCGGGTGGAGCGAACGAAAGTGTGAGCGCGGATGACAACGAAACTCGGTCTTGGCGTGATCAGCTTTGCGCACGGCCATGCCAATCTCTATTGCGACCGGCTGGCAACCTTTGCGGATGTCGAGCTGGTCGCCTGCTGGGATGACGATGAGGAGCGTGGCAAAGCGGCGGCGGCAAAGTATGCGATGCGCTACTCGCCGCATCTGGAAGACCTGCTCGACGACCCGGCTGTACACGCGGTGATCGTCACCTGCGAGACGAACCGCCACGCCGAGATGGTGCTGGCGGCGGCTGCGGCAGGCAAGCATATCCTCTGCCAGAAGCCGATGGCGCTGACGCTGGCGGAGTGCGACCGCATGATCCAGGCGGTGGAGGCGGCGGGCGTCAAGTTCATGATGGCGTATCAGATGCGCCATGACCCGTCGAACCAACGCATCAAGGCGCTGATCGACAGCGGCGCGGTCGGGCGGATCAGCCTGGTGCGCCGGCGGCACTGCATCCCGGTGCTCTTCAACGAGGGCTTTGTCAATGGGCCAACGCGCTGGCATCTCGACCCGCACAAGAACATGGGCATGTTCATGGACGACGCCAGCCACGCCACCGACTTTCTACACTGGCTGTTGGGGTGCCCGATCAGCGTGATGGCGGAGATCGACAACACGATCACCGACGTTGCGCCCGACGACACCGGCGTCGCCATCTATCGCTATGCCAGCGGCGCCATGGCGGAGCTGGTCAACTCCTCGGTGACGCTGGCGGGTGAGAACACGACCGAAGTCTACGGCGACCAGGGCGTGATCATCCAGAACCACGACGACCTGGTCTCGACCAATGGCCCGCTGCCGCCACACCCGATTGCGCTCAAGTTCTTCGCGCGCGGCGATAACCACTGGCAGGATCAAGGCATCGCCATTCCCACCAGCCACGCCGAACGCATCGCCGCCGTGCCGCGCGCCTTTGTCGATTGCATCCTGCACGACCAGCCGCCGCCGACCACGACATACGACGGGCGCGTGTCGGTCGAGATGGTGCTGGGCGCCTATCGCTCGGCGCGCGAGGGGCGGCGGATTCACTTCCCACTGGTCGCATGAACATGAAGTTGAATCGACTGTGGATGACGCGGATTGAGCGGATTTTCGCTGCTCTGATCCGCGTTCATCCGCCCAAATCCGCGTCATCCGCGGTCTATTGTAGAAGGCACGTGCAATGTCTCTGATCACAATTATCGGGCGCGGGCATGGCGGGACGCGCGCGATTTCCCACACGCTGATCGCCAGCAACGTTTTCATGGGTGAGCCGCTCAACCGATCCGGCGATCTGCTGCCGCCGCAGGCGATGTACGACGCCTGCCGCGTGCTGGCGCGCCATGTCGAATGGAAGGGCGGGCTGGAGTGGGATTTCAGCGCGCTGCACACCATGCCGATCCCGCAGGAGTTCACCGACCTGATCCACGAATATCTGAAAAAGGTGCTGGCGGCGAAGGACGAGCACAAGGGGTGGAAGATTCCCGAAACCACGCTGGTCTTTCCGTGGATCGTGCGCATGTTTCCCGACATCAAGTACATTCACTGGGTGCGCAACCCGCGCGACAACATCCTGTCACGCCACCTCACCGACGACCTGGGCGATTTTGGCGTGCCACAGCCCGATGCCGAGCAGCTACTGCGCGACCGCTATCCCGCGCTGGTTGAAGCCGCCACGCCCGAACAGTTCGAGGAGCTCGTCTGGCGCGTGCGCCGCGCGGTTTCCTGGCAATACCAGCACGCCATCGTCGCCGCCACGCCCAAGCCCGCCAACTGGATCGCCGTGCGCTTCGAGGATTTTGTCAACCACCAGGAGGCGACGCTGGCGCGGCTGGAGGCGTATCTGGGCATCCCGCTGGGACGCATCATCGTGCGCCGGGAAGCAGTCGGACGGTACGACCGCGCCGAAGGCGCCAGCTACTTTGACTTTTTGGAGGAAGGGATGCGCGAATTTGGCTACGACATTCCGGGATAGAACGCGCATGACGCGGATTTTGGCGGATCAACGCGGATTGAATCCGCGAAAATCCGCCTAATCCGCAAATTCTGCGTTCCATTTGACCTTTATCGACACAATTGTCTGGGAAGGAACACACAATGCCTGCACGCCGTAACCGAAAACCGAATATCGTTTTGCTTGGCATCGACTCGCTGCGCCGCGACCACATGAGCTGTTACGGCTATCACCGCCTGACGACGCCGCACATCGACCGCTTTGCGCAGGAGAGCACGCTCTTTGAGCAGACCTTCAGCGCCTACATCCCGACCACCAGCGCCTACGCTTCGATGCTCACCGGGCAGGATGTCTTCACGACGCAGGTCGTCGCCCTGCGCCACAAGGGGCCGCTGCGCGCTGAGGTCAAGACGCTGGCGGAAATTCTGCGCGAGGAGGGTTACGCCACGACCTGTGTCGGCTTCACAGGCAACCCCAGCTCGCGCGGCTTTGACAAGTACATCGACTATGCTGGCTGGGGCAGTTGGAACGAGGGCCGCAGCCCCAAGGCGCAGAATCTCAACGACGTGGCGCTGCCCGAACTGGATCGACTGGCGCGCAAGCGCGACCCGTTCTTTCTGTTCCTGCGCCACATGGACCCGCACTCGCCCTATCTGCCACCGGCGCCCTTCGAGCGCATGTTCTATCACGGCAACGAGTTCGACAAGCGCAACAAGTCGATGGAGCCTGTGATGGCCTTCAAGCCCTTCCGCGACTTCTTCGCCAGTTGGATGCCGCCGGGCGTCACCGATAAAGACTACATTATTGCGCAGTATGACGGCGCCGTAGCGTATATGGACGCCGCCATCCGCAGCATCTTCACAGCGCTGGAGGCGCGCGGGCTGGCGGAAGACACCATCGTCGTCATCAACGGCGACCACGGCGAGACGCTCTACGACCACGACTGCTACTTCGACCACCACGGCCTCTACGAGCCGACGCTGGTCGTGCCGCTGATCATCCGCTATCCGGGCAAAGTTCCTGCCGGCGTGCGCGTCAAGGGCTACAACCAGCACAAAGATCTGGTGCCCACGCTGCTCGATCTGGCGGAGATTCGCCGCGACGATCTGCGCTTCGACGGGCGTTCGCTGCTGCCGATGGTGCGCGGGGAAGTCGCCTCGCACGAGAGCGAGTTCTATATCACCGAATGCACGTGGATGCGCAAACACGGCTGGCGCACGCCCAACTGGAAGCTGATCGTGGCGCTGGAGCCAGACTTCCACTTCAAGCCGCCGGTCGAGCTGTACAACCTCTTCGAGGACCCGGAGGAAACGGTCAACCTGGCGGAGTCACAGCCGGAGATCGTCGCCGAATTGACGCGGCGCATGCACGCCTGGATCGCGCAGCGCGAGGCGGAGACCGGCCTGCCCAACCCGATCTACAACCAGCCCGGCTGGCACGGCGCCGAAGGCATCGATTACTTTACCAGCTCGCAGCAGGCGTACGACACGCTGCACATCGGCGACCCGGCGCAGGCGGCGCGGCTGCAATCAAGATCAAGATAGTGTTGCGTGTTTCGTGTTGCGTCAGCGGGCGAAATCGCACGCAACACGTAACACGCACCACGCAACACGCAACAAGGAGGAACCTAACAATGCTCACCCAATCACAGATCGACTATTTCAAGGCCAATGGCTACGTCAACGGCGGGCAGGTGCTCAACGACGATGAGGTGGAGGTGCTGCGCGCCGAGATCATGCGCACCATCGAGGAACGCGACCGCACCGACATTCCGCAACCCGTGTTGGTGCGCAACCTGTCCAGGGATGAATCATCGCCCGTGTGGCAGATCGTCGACATCTGGATGTCCAGCCCGCCCTTTCACAAGCTCATCAGCCACCCCAAGATCACGAAAGGGCTGGCGCAGCTCACCGACGCCAGCGAGCTGCGCATCTGGCACGACCAGATTCAATACAAACCGGCGCAGATCGGCGGCGTCAACATGTGGCATCAGGACGCGCCCTACTGGCCCATCATCCAGCCGATGACCGAGGTGACGGCGTGGGTGGCGCTCGACGACGCCGACGAGGACAACGGCTGCATGAGCATGGTGCCCGGCTCGCACCTGTGGGGCAACAACATCGACTTTCTGCACACGCTCAAGAACTACGAGGACATGCCCGCGGAATTTAATGGCCACGAGATCAAGGTCATCCGCTGCCCGGTGAAGAAGGGCGAGGTGCACTATCACCACGCGCTAACCTGGCATGGTAGCCACGCCAACAAGAGCGGCCGCCCGCGCCGCGCCATCGCCCTGCACTACATGACCGGCGAGACGCGCTACGTCGCCAGCGGCAACCATGTGATGAAGCCCTACGTCGAGGTGGCGGACGGCGAGATTCTGAAAGGGAAATACTTCCCGAAAGTCTATCCAACCGTTGAAGAGTAATTGCTGACGTGTGTTTCGTGTTGCGTGCCTTGTTCACGAAATACGCAACACGCACCACGTGATACGCAACACGTGACACGAAACACGCAACACGCAACACGCAACACAACCTTTGCAACCACCCAACATCCTGCTGATCCACGTCGATCAGCATCGCTTTGATTGTATCGGCGTCAACGGGCATCCGGCGGCGCACACGCCCAACCTGGACAGGCTGGCGGCGGAAGGCGTGAACTTTACCCACGCCTTCTGTCCCATCGGCGTCTGTATGCCGGCGCGCACGTCGTTGATGACTGGCTGCTACGCCACGCAGCACGGCTGTCTCGTCAACGACGGCGTCGAGGGCTATCGACCGGCGCGCGGCGATCTGCCCACCTTCAGCCAGACGCTCAAGGCGGCGGGCTACACGCTTGGCTATGTCGGCAAGTGGGGGATCGGGCTGGATGCGTCGCCTGTGGCGTTGGGCTTTGACGATTACATCCCGGCGTCGGCGTATCGGGCATGGCGTGCGGCGCAAGGATTGCCGCCACCGCCGCGTACGAATGGCTGGTTCGGCGAGCCGGACACGGGCGTCACGCCGGAGCAGAGCGCGCTGGGCTGGGGCGCCGATCAGGTGCTGGCTCTGCTGGATCGGTATGCCGCTGCAGATGCACCTTTCTTCCTGCGTTGGGACTCCGACGAGCCGCATCTGCCGTCGAAGCCGCCGGAGCCGTTTGCGTCGCTGGTCAAGCCGGAGCAGGTTCCGCCCTGGCGAAGCTTTCCCGACCCGCTGCAAGGCAAGCCGGCGATCCAGCGCCAGCAACTGCGCTCGTGGGGCATCGACGGTTGGACATGGGCGCGGTGGGCGCCGGTCGTGGCGTATTACCTCGGCGTGGTGGCGTTGATCGACCATCAGGTCGGGCGCATCCTGGCGAAGCTGGACGCGCTGGGGCTGGCGGACCAGACGTTCGTCGTCTACACCAGCGACCACGGCGATCTCTGCGGCGGCCATGGTATGATCGACAAGCATTACGTGATGTATGATGACGTGATGCGCGTCCCGCTGATCCTGCGCTGGCCCGGTCGCCTGCGCGCAGGACACCGCGCAGACGCCTTTGTCACGGCGGCGCTCGATCTGGCGACGACTTTCTGCACGGTTGCCGGTGTTGAAGCGCCGGATACCTTTCACGGCTATGATCTGATTGCGCTGGCAAACGATGGCAAAGCGCCACGCGACAAGGTCTTTGGCAGCTATCACGGCGCACAGTTCGGCGCCTACAGCCAGCGCATGGTGCGCACGCGTGAGTGGAAGTACATCTGGAACCCAACAGCAGAGGACGAGCTGTATCACTTGACCGTCGATCCGGGCGAGCTGCAAAACTGCGCTATAGACCCTGGCTGCGCCGATAGTTTGCACGCGTTGCGTCGTGACCTGGCTGGATGGATGGAGGAGACCAAAGACCCGCTGCTCAACGAATGGACGCGCCGTCAACTGTTAGACGGCCATAAAATATAACGTACTTTGCGACCTTCCCAGAAGCTTTATGAGAATTAACAAAATGACCCGGTAATCAATGTAGGCGCGGCTCTTAGCCGCACGTTCTCGCCAGACAGGGAAATGCGGTTGAGAACCGCATCTACGATTACCGAATCAATTTCTTAAACTCCTTAAAGCTTCCGGGGAGGTAAACTTTCAAGGCGTCGGCAAGTGTCACCCCTCGCAACTCGTCCCTCGCCCCTATGACTGGAGGAAAGAAGATGATTCGTGCGTGTGTGATTGGTCTAGGGCCGATCGGAAACCGGCACGCTGGCTTGCTCAAAGCCGATCCACTGGCGGAACTGGTCGGCGTCTGCGACATCATCCATGCGCGCGCCGACGCCGCCGCTGCGAAGTTTGGCGTGCCAGCTTTTTATGATGTCGAGCAGATGCTGCGCAGCCTGGCGCCTGACCTGTGCATTGTGGCGACCGGCGGCGAAGAGTATGGCAGCGACCACTACCTGCCCACCATGCAGGCGCTGGAGGCGGGCTGCCACGTGTTGGGTGAGAAGCCGATCTCCAACCGCATCGACCAGGCCGAGGAGATGGTCGCCAAAGCGCGCGAGAAGGGGCTGTGCTACGGCATCAATCTCAACCACCGCTTTACGCCAGCCGCCTATCTCGCCAAGCGCTGGCAGAATGAGGGACGGCTGGGGCACTTGCTCTTTGTCAACATGAGCATGTGGATCATGAACCCGCGTGAAAGCTCGCCCTACTTCCAGATCAAGGCGCTGCATCCGCACACGGTCGACATCATGCGCCACTTCTGCGGCGACGTGGAGGCGGTGCAGTGCTTCGCCACCAAAGCGCCGGGACGCAAAATCTGGTCGACCGCCACCTTCAACATGCGCTTCAAGAACGGCGTCGTCGGCACGCTCACCGGCAGCTACGACATCGAGCGCGGCCATCCGATGGAACGCTGCGAAGTGGCGGGCACGAAAGGGCGCTTCGTGATCGAGGATATGTACCGCGAGGTCACGCTCTACCCGGCGGGCGATCTGGAAAAGCGCGTCTACACCAATCCGGTCTTCGGCGGGATGCGCGACTTCGAGGAGACCTTTCTCAACCGCCAGCATCGCTTTCTGGAACAGCTCACCGCGGGCGCCAAACCGGAAGAGATCGACGGCTCCGGCGCCGACGGCTTAGCTGCGCAGAAGGTGCTCGCCGCCGCCATCGAATCGCTGGAAAACGAGACGGTCGTGTATGTAAAGTAGGTGCGGTTCTCAATCGCACATTCCTGTCTGACCGAGACAGTGCGGCTGAGAGCCGCGCCTACTGTTTGACCGGGACCTGTTCGACCGAGACTGTGCGGCTCGCAGCCGCACCTACGCAGTATCAATAGGGAGACCAAACGATGAAACTTGGCGCAAATTCTGTCCTTTTTGGCGGCTATCCGTTGGAGACCGCCTTTCGTTGCCTGGCGATGGCCGGCTACGACGGCATCGAGCTGTCCGCCATCGACGGCATGAGCGAACATCTGGTGCTAGATCGCTGGCGTGAGCTTGTCCCAGAGATCAAGCAGCTTTCCGCGACCTACGGGCTGGCGCTGCTGGCGATGGAGCAGCCCTCGCGCGACGCCGCCAAAATGGAGCAGGCGATGCAAGCCGCGGTCGAGCTGGGCGTGCCGATCATCAACTGCGGCCCCGGCGGCAAATCCGATGACGAAGCCAGCCTGATGCAAGCCATCGACGAGTTGGGCGAGCTGGCGCACAAGGCGGAGCACTACGGCATCACCCTCTGCGTCAAGGCGCATGTGGGGCAGGCGGTCTACAACACGCCGACGACGCTGCGCATGATGAACGCCATCACCTCGCCAGCGTTTGGCGTAGACATGGATCCGTCGCACATCCACCGCGCCAACGAGAACCCGGTCGAAGCCATCGCCGCCGTGATCAGCCGCGTCAAGCATGTGCATATCCGCGACTGCAAGGGACGGCAGCAGGGGCCGGGCAAGCCGGAGGAGCAAGCCAACGGGCGCGGCGACATCGATCTCGTCGGCTATATCCGCGTGTTGCACGAAAATGGCTACACGGGCCCGCTTGACCTGGAGATCATCGGCGCCAAAGCGTACACCATCGAGCAGTGCTGCGTCATCGCCGCCGAGTCGCGGGGGCACATGCAGGCCTGTTTGCAAGCGTGCGGGGCGCGTTCTATTGCGTCCAGGTAAAGCCACCTTCTGCGGCGAGCACGCGCAGAAAATCTTCAGCTTCCGCCTCGGTCAGGGTTGGCGGGTCGATGGCGAGGATGAAGCCCTTGCCACCCAACTCTCGCACGATCGTCAGCGCGCCTTCGGGTGGAACGTAGACCTGGCAGAGTTTCTTGCCGTCGCGAATCTGTTTGAGCAGCGGTAACCAGTGATGGCCGAGTGGCTGTCCTGCGCCGGGCTGCCACTGAATCCCGCGCAGGCGCTCGATGCCAAGCAGATGAGGCACGTGCGGAATCTGTCCTTTGCCGTCGAGGTGATAGAAGGGATAATCCAGCGCTGCACAACAGCTTTCCAGGTCAGGCAACACAAAACGCTCAAACATAGCTGGTGAGAGCATGTAAGAAAAGTCGCTTTGCAGCATATAGCTGCGCTGTGGCGCCCATAGCGGCCCCCAATTGGTTGAACCGCGCCCGGCGTGACTGATGACAGCTTCTAACTCGTCATAATAGCGCTGCCAAAGCGTGGTGATGGTTGCAACCTGGCGCACCACTGCATCTGGATAATCCATCACGTCATAGAGCAACTGCTCGGTGGTGACCATGCTGGCGAGAATATCCAGATTGCCGCCGAGATCGGTTTGCCCGATGCACACTGCGCTGCCCCATCGAGTAATCGCACGCTGCGCCACTTCCTGCACCGAACGCCACCAGCGATTCGTTGGATCATAAGTGAGCGCCAGTTCCTCGATGGGTGTCTGGTGCGCTGGAGAGAACCAAACCGTATCGGGCACTGCATGAACGTTGGTGCCCAGAAAGCCAGCAACAATGCCCGGCCCATAATTGAGCCACCACTTGGGAAAAGCGTCGCCATACCAGCGCATCTGCTCGAGCCGCACCTGTTCGCGGTCGAGCAATTCGTCGATAGAGAGGTTCTGTAGCGCCGCCGGTATGTACGGCGTCCAATTCACGAAATCTTGCCCAAAACTGCCAGTAGCAATCTCAAGCATCACGATAGGGCGATCCAGCTCCCCAGCCCAGAATGCGTTCCAAGATTGAGCAATCCGCTGCCAGTCTTCTTCGTAGAATTTGAGATCGATGGTCACGTATCTGTCCTTGTCTGTTAACGTGGCGTTTGTTGTTGCGGGTGTTGCGCAAAACCAGCATACCTTCGTTGGGTTCTGTGCGGATTGTGACAAATATGAACCTTGAGTATACTGCACTGCAATCCTTCTCGAACAGTCCATCGTATAAAGTCAGGTCAGAGGCGTTTTGCGCGCAAAAGGAGGCGAACGATGAACGGTCTCATGATGAACTGGCAGTTGACCATCGACAAGATTCTGGAGCATGGCAATCGTCTGTACGCTCACAAGCAGATCACGACGATGCAGCCCGATGGCTCGCTCTTTCGCTACACCTACGCCGATCTCTATCGCCGCAGCAAGCGCCTGGCGAAGGCGTTGGTCAAGCTTGGCGTCGAGCCGGGCGACCGCATCGGCACCTTTGCGTGGAACAACTACCAGCACCTGGAACTCTATTACGCCATCCCCGGTGCGGCGGCGGTCTGCCACACGCTCAACATCCGCCTCTTCCCCGACCAGGTCGCCTACATCGTCAACCACGCCGAGGATAAAATCGTCTTTGTCGACGGCACGCTGATTCCGCTCTACCAGAAAGTGGCGCCGCACACGCAGGATGTGCAATATCACGTGCTCTTCAATGCTCCACGCGAAGCAAAAGATGCGCTGCCCAACGTCCTGTTCTACGAAGATCTGATCGACGGCAGCGACGAAGAGTTTTCCTGGCGCAGCACCGACGAGAACCTGGCGATGGGCATGTGCTACACCAGCGGCACCACCGGCGAGCCAAAGGGTGCGCTCTACTCGCACCGCTCGATGTTCCTCCACACGATGGGTGAACTTGCCGCCAATGCGCTCGGCGTGCGCGAGTCGGACATTGTGCTGCCGGTCGTGCCGCAGTTTCATGCGATGGCGTGGGGGCTGCCCTATGCGTGCGTGGCGTCCGGCGCCGACATCGTCATGCCGGGGCCGCATCTGCGTCCGCAACCGCTCGCCGATCTGATCGCCAACGAACGCGTCACGATTGCAGCAGGGGTGCCGACAATATGGAACGGTCTCTACCATGAGCTTAAGCAGAACCCGCGCGACATTTCGTGCGTGCGGGCGCTGGTCGTCGGCGGTTCAGCGATGCCGCGCTCGCTGATCGAAGCCTATGAAAAGGAGCTAGGCGTCAACGTGCTCCATGCGTGGGGCATGACCGAAATGTCGCCGCTCGGCACGGTGTCGATCCCGCTCAAGGCGCACGAAGCGCTCGACGCAGCGAAACGTTGGGACATCAAAGCCAAGCAGGGCTACCCGATCCTGGGCGTCGAACTGCGCATCGTCGATGAGGTCGGGCGTGAGCTGCCGTGGGACGGCAAGACGATGGGCGAACTGCAGGTGCGCGGACCCTGGATCATCCGCCAGTATTTCAAGCGTGAGCCAACGCCCGACTACATGACCGAAGATGGCTGGTTCCGCACCGGCGACGTGGTGACAATGTCGCCCGACGGCTACATGACGATCACTGACCGCACCAAAGACCTGGTCAAGAGCGGCGGCGAATGGATTTCGACGGTTGAACTGGAGAGCGTCATCATCGGCCACCCGAAGGTGCTCGAAGCTGCCGTGATCGCCATCCCCGACGAGAAGTGGTCAGAGCGACCGATGGCGTGCGTCGTGCGCACCCAGGACGGCTATGACCTGACCGCCGAGGAGTTGCAGGCGTATCTCGCCGAGCGCGTCGCCAAATTCTGGGTGCCCGACCGCATCGTCTTTATTGACGAAGTGCCCAAGACCAGCGTCGGCAAGTTCGACAAGAAGGTGCTGCGCCGTCAGTTTGCGGAGGGGCAGTTGGGGTAGACTTGTGCGCCTCAGGGAGCGCTATAGCGAAATCCCCATTAGCCCGCGCGTGATCTGAAAGTCGATGTTGCCTGTACGCATCCGCTGTGGCGTGTAGCGATGGGCAGCGAGATCGCTTAGCTTTGCGAGCATCTGCGCCGACCAGCCTGCCGGGTCGCCGTCGAGCAGCAAATCCAGTTCGGGCGCCAGGTCGGACGGGCAATCGGCAGCGGTCGCCAACTCCAGCACAGGCGTCAGCGGATGTCCCTGCACCGGCTGCACACCGACGTAGGCAAGCACGACATCGACGCCCGTTGCGCCCAGCCCGGTAATGATCTCCACCGGATGGTCGGTCGGCGTCGCCATGATGTGGAAGCCGGGCGCAGGCAAACGACCTGAGTATGCGAGCGTAGGCTGAAGCCGATCCGGTTCTACAAGCAGTGGATCGACGAACGCAGCGCTGTGCAGCAGGTGACCGGATTGCGCTGCTACAACGGCGCCGCCAGCGTGAACAATGTTCGCCGCCAGGTCTGCCAGGGCGTGTGCAGCGGCGGCGGGCAGCGGCGCCGTCGCCAGCAGCCCGATGCGCAGCGATCCCAGCCCGCCTTGCACAGCCGCCGGCGCAGGATCGCTTTCCGCCGTCGCTGCGAACCACGCCTCGATCTTGTCGAGCACGCTGGCGATGCCGCCATCCAACTGCACGCTTGCCCAGCCAAAGCGGTTGAGGTCATAGCCTAACTCAGCGAGGCGTCGGCGCATAAAGTCGTTGTGCGTCACCTCACAGCCATGTTCGAGCAGCAGACAGCGCCCGGCCATACGATGCGTGGCATAGCCGAGCAGCGTCGGCGCCGACATCGTGATGGCCTCACCGGTGGCGTCGGAGCAGCCCTCGGTGTGCACCAGCGCAACATAGCGCGACCGCCCCGGCCCGATACCCACGCGTCGCCGGTTGAGCCGATCCGCCGCCATGCGCGCCACCTGGGCCGCACACAAACTCGTCGGTACAATCAGCCCCACCTGCTCAAAGACCGCTCCCTCTGCCGTCGCCAGCGCCGGATACGCAAATTCCGACCAGGGCGAGTTGTGAGTTGCGAGGGGCGAGTTGCCAGTTTCCGTCGTCGTCGCCGGATATGAAGATTCTGACTCTTGCACTGGCAACTTCACTGCGAGAGGCGTCGCCCCACCAATCTCCAATCTCCAATCTCCAATCTCCCCTTCTCCTTCTCTCCGAATCTCTCGCTCTCCTCCCTGCCGCCAGTTCCGCCAAATCTGCACCTGCGCATGACCGGCGCGTTCGCCCGCCGTGCGTTCGCCCGACGCCACGCGCAGCGTGCGCTCGACCAGCGCTGCGCCCAGTTCCGCCATCGGCGCGCCATCGAGATAGGCGCCAGCGTTGACATCCATATCTTTGGCGAGCAGCTCGTAGCGCGGCGTCGTGGTCACGACTTTGATCGTCGGGACAAAGGGGAAGTTGGTCACCGAGCCGTTGCCGGTGGTGAAGTAGATGACGTTGCAGCCCGCCGCCACCTGCCCGGCAACGCTTTCGAGGTCGAGCCCTGGGCTGTCCATGAAGTAGAAGCCGGGTTCGTGCATCGGTTCGCTGTAGTCGATGGCAAAGTCGAGCCGCGTGTCAGGGTGCTTCTTCATCGCTGCGCCGATCGATTTGAGGATGATGTTATACAGCCCGCGCAGCTTGTTGCCGTCCGACGGGTTGCCCTCCGCCGAGGTGTGATGCGCGGCGGCGTAGGCGATGAAGCGGTCGCGGATTGCCAGATAGCGTTGCGCCGTGGCGAGGTCGCGCACTTTGGCGAGCATGTATGGTTCAGCGCCGATCAGCTCCGGCGTCTCGGCGATGTTGGCGCCGCCGCCGTAGCCGACGATGGTGTGCGCCGCCCAGCCGATCAGCGGATTTGCCGACACGCCGGAGAACGCATCCGAGCCGCCGCATTGCAACGCCAATTTAAGATGCGCAGCAGATGCGGGAGTGCGCTGCGTCTGGTTCACAGCGTCGAGCCAACTCATGACGATCTCGCCGGCGCGCACCAGATTCTCCTCGAATCCGCCGCGCAGCGACAAAAAGGCGTGGAGCATGTCGTCGAGCGGGTAGCCGTGGTCGCGCATGAACTGCTGCAGCACGGCGTTGTTGATCGGCTCCCAGCCAGCGTCCACCGCCAGCACTGCACCGACGTTGCTGTGCACCATAAAGCCGGCCAGTGTGCGCAGCACGTGGTCGCGGTTGTTGGCGTTGGGTGTGCTGCCTTCGGTGTGCGCCGCCGCCACGATGCCATCGATGTTGGCATAGGCTGTCGCCGCGCCCTTTAGCCGTTCCTCCAGCGCACGCACAAAGCTGCCGGTCGCCGAGCTGGTTCCGAGCAGCACGATGCAATTGCGCGTGCCAACCCCGCGTGCGCCGCTGCGCCGGTAGCCGAGAAAGGTGGGCGCCGGTTCGATGCGTGGCGTTGGCGGCGCAGATTGAAAAGCGGATGGGTCGAGTGCATAGTCGATGGCGCGGTCGACAAAGTTGGTGGTTGCGGGCAGGTCAGCTGCAATGCTGCGGTTGCGCAGCGAGTGCAGCACGCGCTCGTTACAGACATATTCACCCGGCTCGATGCGTCGCGTCGCCGCGCCAAAGGGCAACCGCCACGAAAGCAGCAGTTCGCCTGGCTCAATACGGCGCACGGCGAAGCGATGCCCTTCAAGCACCGTGTGTGAGAGCGGCGTTGGCTTGCCGTCGAGCAGCACCAGCTCGCCTGCTTCCAGTCGCCGGATGGCAATCGCCGTGTTGTCGCCAGACATCGGCAACCGGGCAATCGCTTCTAATCGATGGGTGATTGACATAACCGATTCTTTCTGTGCAGGTTGGCGTGTTCATTCAAGTGAAGGGAAAAGCGGCTCCAGCTTGATCTGCGTCCATGGCCGCCAGTCTTCAGCGCGCCAGGGACCGCCTTTGGCCGCAGGTACAGGGCGGTTGGCGTTGTCGCCGTAACGGAACGCCCAATCGCGGTCGCATGCCTGGCACGCCATGCAGCCGGCGCTGTCAGGCGGACAGCTCAGGCCGGTTTTGTCCTGGGCGGCAAGACGCAGCTCGTAGTGGAAGTAGTTTTCGCTGACGCCGCTCTGCACCACGTCCCACGGCAACGGTGAACCGATCTCCCAGGCGCCGGTGTAGTGCTCTTTGTCTAGCCCGTGGTCTGCCATCGCCTGAAAGAAGGACTTCACCGTCAACCCGCCGGAGGGAATTGCCAGCAGCACGTCAGCCAGCGCCCGGTCGCCGCGGCTGAGCACGGCTTGCACCTCTGCCCAGTCGGGCGAATCGGCGCGCACCTCGACGCCGTGCCGCGCCAGCGCCTGATAGATCATCTTCTGCCGGGCGCGCAGCGTATCGACCGGCGTCATCCCCTCCCACTGAAAGGGTGTATGCGCTTTGGGCACAAAGGGCGTGGCGTTGATGGCGATGCGTCGTTTGAAGCGGCGGCGCGCTTCCAGCGTAAAGTTGATAAGCGCCTGGATGTCGTCGTCGGTTTCGGTGGGGTGACCCACCATGAAATAGAGTTTGAGCTGCGGGAAGTTGAACTCTTGCGCCAGGCTGATGGCGCGCATCATCTGCTCTTCGGTCTGCGTCTTGTTGATGACGTTGCGTAGCCGCTGCGAGCCAGCTTCGGGCGCAACGGTGAGATTCCTGGCGCCGGTCTCCGCCAGCGCCTTGATCAGCGGTGCAGAGATCGGGTCCATGCGCATCGACGAGGCGCTGAGACTGGCGCCCATGCGCTGCAGCTCGGTTGCCAGCTCGTCGATCTGCGTGTGGTCGGAGACGGCGGCGCTGACCAGCCCAACCTTCGTATAGCCAAGAGAAAGCGCGCGTTCGGCGGACGCAAGCAGCGCGTCGAGCGGCTGTTCACGCGCCGGACGATAGACGTAACCCGCCAGACAGAAGCGGCAGCCACGCCCGCAGCCGCGTGCGATCTCCATCAAGTGCATGTTGGCGAACTCGGTGTCGGCGGTGTAAAGCGTGCTGCTCGTGTCGAAGTCGGGCAGGGTGCGCACCCACAGCCGCTCGACTTTGCGAAAGTGTGGGTGCGTGCGGTTGGAGGGGCGCAGGCTTGGCGCATACCAGCCGGGCGTCCGGTCGAGTTCCGCCAGCAGCGCCGCGTGTTCGTCCAGTCCATGGCGGCACAGTTCGATGAAGTGTGGAATCGCCTCTTCGCCTTCACCGATCAAGATGGCGTCGAAAAAGGGCGCCACCGGCTCTGGGTTCATGGTCACGCCCGGCCCGCCTGCAATCAACAGTGGCCAAGGCTTGCCGTTCCACTGCCGCGAGGCGGCGCGCTCAACAGCCAGCGGCGGGATGCCGGACTGGCGCAATAGTTCGACGACGTTAAAATAGTCCATCTCCCACGAGATTGTGAACGCCCATACGTCGAAATCGGCGGCAGGCGAATCGCTTTCAAGCGAGAGCAGCGGTTTCCCTGCCAGCGCTGCGCCCTTCTCCCAGAAGATGCGTTCGCAGACGACATCCTCTTCTGTGTTGAAGATGTGGTAGAGAATTTGCAGCGCCAGGCTCGACATGCCGACATAGTAGGTGTTGGGCATCGTGAGCGCCACGCTCAACCGCCCGCCCCAGTCTTTGTAGACCGCGCCCTCTTCGTTGCGCGCGGGTTGGTTGCCGCGCCAGCGGTTCACCTGTTTTAGATTTTGATTCTTAGCGTTTCGCTTTCCACTCAAGCTTCCACCCTTGCTGCCCGGCTCCATGTTATCCGGTGCACAATACAATCGCACAAAACCATCCATGCAATTGCGACAATTGTCGTAGTTCGTGACGAAGTCCATATCCGTCGTTTGTGCATGAGAGTATATCACAAGGCGAGCAATGCGTTGGGGTCTGGCTTGCCACTGTGTGTCTGTGCGCATACAATTGGTCGAGACATGGCGCTTTGCCATGCTCCACTCAATGGTATGGAGGAATTGTGAGTCAGAGCATTGCTGAGGATTCGCCGTTGTTGCGCTCCGCCGACGAATCGGCGCTGACGTTGACGATGTTCATGCAGCCGGAGCATTCCAACAGCCTGGGCAATGTACATGGCGGCGTGCTGCTCAAGCTATGTGACGAGTGCGGCGGGATTGTTGCTGCGCGCCATGCGCGGCGTCCGGCGGTGACGGTGACAGTGGATCGCGTCACTTTTCTCCATCCCGTTCTGCTGGGGCGGCTGGTGCTGGTGCATGGTCGCATCACCTGGGTGGGACGAACAAGCATCGAGGTGGAGCTGCGCGTCGAGGCGGAGAACCTGCTGACGGGTGAACGCACCCACACCAACAGCGCCTATTTTGTCTATGTTGCGCTTGACAGCGACCGCCGCCCAACCCCAGTGCCGGGATTGCTGCTCGAAACTGAGGAGGATCGACGCCGCTTTGCCGAAGGCGCTGAACGTCATCGACAGCGGTTGGCCGAAGCGGGGCGCACGCCATGAGCGCCGCCTCTGTTTCGTTTGATGGCGAAGGCCGGGCAAACGTGATGAGCAGCCATACAATCGTGCGCTGGCTGTTGCCGACTGCGCTGTTGTTGGCGTTTGCTGGTTATGTTGGCGCCTGGGTTGACCATCGGGTGGCCGGTCTGGTGATCACCGGCCTCGATCTGGGCGAGTATGTGAAGTTTTTGACGCCGGTGCGCAGCGGTGAAGTTGTGCTGTGGCGCGAGGGCTTTTACCTGCCGCTCGTGGCTGTGAGTTTGACGGCAAGTCTGGTTGCGTTTCGGCGCGAGCTATGCTATGCATGGCCTATGCGCGCTGCGCTGTTGGCGCTGGCAATCGTCGCTGCACTGAATCTATTGCCGCCAGCCTGGACCCCCCAACGGATGTTGACCGATGAATTTCGCCAACAGGCGCTGGCGCTGGCCGGCTGTCTGGCGGCGATGGCGTTCAGCCCGCTGCTTGCGTTGTTGCCTGCCAGAGCGTTCGCCGTGATCGTTGCCGTGCTGAGCATCAGTGCAACGATTATTCCGGTGCGCCAGTTTCTGCGCATTTTGCCCGCAGTCAGTGAGCTGTACAACCATCCGCAGACGCCAGCATGGGGCATGGTTCTATGCGCAGCGAGTCTACTCGCACTGGCGGGAGCGGCGGTGCGGGTTGGTTGGCCGCGGCGATTTGCACCCAACGATGATTGAGTTAATTGGCGGGGTGGAGGCGCTGCCGACATCTGGCGGCAGCTATGTCCTGGCGCTGCGTTCGTCCACATCGACGCGCGTGACGATCGGGCGGCTGGGCGAGGCGGCGGTTGCACCTGGTTGGTATCTCTACGTCGGCAGCGCGCTGGGACCGGGCGGATTACGCGGTCGTCTGCGCCATCACTTGCGAGCGGTTTGTCGGCCACACTGGCACATCGATTACCTGCGCCAGGCGTGCCCGGTTGAACAGGTCTGGTGCGTCGCCGACGCGCAACGTTGGGAGCATTGCTGGGCGGAGCTGCTCGCTACAATGGCGACGCCGGCGCCGCGCCTGCGCTTTGGCGCATCCGACTGCCGCTGTATTGCCCACTGCTTTTTTGTTGAAACACGGCCACAATGTGTTGATTTTGTGGCTGCCGCCCGCCTTGCACACCCTGAACTGCCGAAGATGCTTTGCATCGCCGATGGTTTGCAGTAAAAATGGTTTGTAGTAAGAAGTGGCTGCGTGTTGCCGTTTCGTTTGATCATGCAGCGGTGGGCGCGCAATGATAAAGACGATAAACGGCTTTTCGGCATTTGGCAACAGTTGACAGGAATTCGGGCAGTTTTGCGGCTGTCTGTCCCTTTGGTATGATCGCGTTATGTCTCAATTCAAGAAGCACGTCTTTATTTGTACGCAGGGACCGTATTGCTGTTTCGACGGCGACACAGAAGCAATTTTCGAGCGGATGAAGCGGCAGGTGGGCGCCTGTGGCCTCAATGAGGAAGTGCGCATCAACCGCGCCGGTTGTCTCAACCAGTGTGGGCATGGCCCAATGCTGGTCGTCTATCCAGAGGCGATCTGGTACAGCGGTGTACAAGCCGACGACGTGGATGAGATCGTGAACGAACATCTGGTCGATGGTCGGGTTGTTGAGCGTCTATGTTTTCATGCACCGCCAGGCAATAACAAACACGTCGACCACTATCCGCCTGAAGTGCAAGCATTCAAAGACGCTGCCGAGCGGCTTCAGAAAGAGCGGGAGGCGTTGCGCCAGGCGACGCTGCGCTTGCTTAAGGAACGCAGGTAAGCATTGTTGTCATCTTCTTCTGCTGTGCTGCTTTCAGTCGATCACCTCTCGCCGACGCCGCCAGAAGTGCGCCTGTTGCTGATCTGTCACGCCGAGGGCGTACAGAATCGCTACTCCAATCTGGTGCAACAGATCGCTCCGACGGCTGACAGCGGCCTCACAGCGTTTGGTTGGGAGCAGACGAGCCAACTCGCCCACTGGCTGGCAACCCACGAATCAATCGATGTGCTATATTCGGCGCCCTTATTGCAGAGTCGCCTGACAGCGCAGCGCATCGGACAGACGCTCGGTCTGCCTGTCACGATAGACGACCGCATTCCTGGTCGATTTCCGCCCGATTTGACGCTGCCGGCTGCATGGGAGCGCAGTCAACGGACGATTATGCACTTTGATCCACCGCCTGTCATTGCGCCTGAATCGCCTTACGGCATCTATTTGCACAGCCTGATCGAAGAAATTGAGGCGATTGTCCAGGCGAATTGGGGCAAGACGGTTGCATTGGTGCTGAGCGGCAACGGCGTGGCTACGACTGTGCGTCACTTTGCCGGTGGTCATGCACTGTCGATCACGGTGAGTCACACGGCAATCACCGAGCTTCGGCGGCAGGACGGTCTGTGGACGCTGGTCTATGCCAATCGACGCGAACATTTGCCGGTTGGGACGGCGCCTGTTCAGCGGCAGCGTATGATAGCGACGGAGTCGGCGGATGATGGCGGCGAAGTTGCTCAAGATATTGCACATGTTGTGGCTACGTATGCACGTATCCCACCGCAGGTCGGCGAGCATGTCAATACGCAACGTCGTCAACGCCTGCAACATCTTCTCAGATTCGCGCAGTTGCCCAAAGATATCAGCGTACTCGATGTCGGTGCAGGCATCGGAGATCTATCCCTGCTTCTGGCGGAGGAAGGGGCGCGCGAGGTGGTCGGCATCGACATCAGCCCGACAATGCTGGAGGCCGCCGAACTGATGCGTCTTAGCAGCCGTTCACCGGCTGCTGCGCGCGTGAGTTTTCGCCTGGCGCCTGCCCACGCGTTGCCCTTTCGCGATGAGCGCTTCGATGCAATTATCTGTCGCCTGGTTCTGCATCACAGCCACAAGCCGCAATTGATCCTGAATGAACTGGCGCGGCTGCTTAAACATGGCGGCGTGTTGATTGTGGCTGATCTGCTCAGCGCCGACGATCCGGTCAAACGCGCCACGCAGAACGCAATCGAGGAAAAGCGCAACCCCAGCCACGTTGCCGTCTTCAGCGCCGAGCAATATCGCAAGCAGATAGCAAGCGCCGGTCTTGTGATCGAGGCTGAGCAGATTGCCACGTTTGAACGTGAGTTGGATGAATGGTTGGATGACATGCAGACCGAGCCGGGTGCGCGCACAGTGGTGCGCGAAATGATCGAGGCGGGGCTGGAAACGGACGCCGCCGGACTTCACGCCCGGCGGCAAGCTCGCACCCTGGTCTTTGATCAGCGACTTTTCTATGTGAAAGCCGTCAAACCGTAGATAACGCTTTCGCTATGGTCACCCCTTGTACAGTTCGCGCAGGATGATCCCTTTCTGAATCTGCGTCGTGCCTTCATAAATCTGATAGATCTTGCTGTCGCGCATCAGTTTCTCAACCGGATATTCTCGGCTGTAGCCGTTGCCGCCAAAAACCTGCACGGCGTCGACCGCGTTGAGCACTGCGGCGTCGGCGGCATACGCTTTGGCGACGGCCGCCTCCATCGTGTTGCGGCGACCGTGGTCGATCAGCCAGGCTGATTTCCAGGTCAGCGCGCGCGCCGCTTCCACGCGAATTTTCATATCCGCCAACATGAAGCCTACACCCTGGAAGTTGTGGATTGGCTGACCAAAGGCGTGACGCTCACCTGCGTAGCGCACTGCCTCGTCCAGCGCGCGGCGGGCGACGCCGGTGGCCGCCGCCGCCACGGGCGGGCGACTCTTGTCAAAGACCTTCATGCCGATCATAAAGCCGTCGCCTTCGCGCGCCAACAAATTTTCCGCCGGCACCTCTACATCCTCAAAAAAGACCTGACACGCCTGCGCTGCGTGCTGTCCCATCTTCTCGAGCGGCTTGCTGGTGCTCACGCCTTTCCAATCGCGCTCGACGATAAAGCAGCTCATGCCCTTATGGCGTCCGTTCGGATCAGTCTTGGCGAAGACGGTGAAGTAGCTGGCGACCGGCCCGTCGGTGATCCAGGTCTTTGCGCCGTTGAGAATATAACGGTCACCCTTGCGAATAGCGGTCGTTTTGATGCCGGCCACATCGGAGCCAGCGTCGGGTTCGGTCATGCAGTAAGCCATGATCTTACCCTCTTCAGTCAACTTCGGAAAATAACGCTGCTTCTGCTCCTCGTTGGCGGCGATCAGCATTGGCAACACTGCCAGCTGGTTGAGCATCAGCGCGGTCTGAATGCCCGAACAACCATACGCCAACTCCTCGCCGACAATGCACTCCTCCAGCACGCTTGCCCCAACGCCGCCATATTCTTCCGGGATATTGAGGTTCACCAGACCAACACGCAGCGCCTTTTTCCATAAGTCCCACGGCCACTCACCAGAAACATCGTAGTGTTCGGCCGCGCCAGATGCAATGATCTCTTTGCGTGCAAAGTCCCGCGCCAGATTTTGTAGCATGATCTGGTCGTCAGTCAGATCAAAGTTGAGACCAGATTGTTGTTCCACCATCGTGGCTAACATGAGCAGTTCCTCTTTTTCGTGAACGGTTGATAACCTTGCTTGTAACGGTGCAGCCGGCTGGGGCCGGTGCGAGGTTGTCGCCTCATTCAACCGACTGAAGATTCTGTCGATGTTCTCACTTTGTTGGAGCGCAGAGTGTGAAGTAGGGCGAATCCGCGGAAGGTGCGCGTCGCATACTTCAAGCGATACAAGCACATGCTTTAGACGCCTCTACTTTACGCATCTCTACGCATTCAGATGAAAGAACCTGGCGTTGACCAGACGCACCAGATCATTCACAGGGAGCACGATGTTGGCCCCGCGCTGTCCGGCGCTGACCGCAATCGATTCGAATTGTTGCGCGCTGTCATCCAGATAAACATCAAACCCTTTGTTGATCAACGCCAACGCGCTGATGCCGCCAGTCTGCAAGCCGGTCATGCTCTCGGCTTGTTCGTGCGTCGCCATTTTGACTTTCTTGAGTTTGACAGCCTTTGCGAAAGCTCTAAGATCAAGCGTGGCAGGCCCTGGGATGATGACAAGCATCGGTTTTCGGCGCGGCTCTTCGGGCAACACCACCAACGTCTTGAAAACCTGCTCCGGCGGCAGTCCAATCGCCTCGGCCACTTCGACGGCGGAATGGACGCCTGCATCATAGTTGTACGTGCAGACTTGATAGCGAACTTTCTTGCTGTCAAGCAATCGGGTCACATTATTCTTGAATTGCTCAGCCATGCTGCAAGCTCCGGCGTTATCCGATATAGTCTACAGTCGATTGTTCGGTAGTCTATCCGGCGTTGTCAGCCATTGCAAACTGTGCGCGTTGTTCAGTGGCGCCGGTGAAGTGCAGACGTGAGGGAAGCACATGATGGATGAACGCCTGTTGTTGGCGGCAGGAGCGGTGTTGATGCTGTTGCTGGTGATTGCCTGGACCGCAGCCAGGCTCCAGACGCGGCGGCGCAATCAGACGCTGGCTGCCGGTTTCGACAGCAGCACGCGGAGCCGCCTGGTCTATGCTTCTCCTCCCTCGGCTGGCGGCTTCAATGCGCACTTTGAGCCGCCGCCGGAACCGTTTGTGCGTCTGGAGTTGCGCTACCACGGCGGGGCAACCGTCGACCCGCTCGGGCTGTTGCTGCGCATGGTCAGCGGTCGCACCGATGAGTTGGTGATCCGCGCCTTGTTGCCCGAACGTCCCGCCGCCGAGTTGGTGTGGGCGCGTGGGCGGATTCCAGAACGCGCCATGGCGCGGCGTGCGCGCGCCTCGTTGTGGATGCAACGGCGATCCGACCTGATCGACAGTGAATACGCAGTGCGCGGGGTGGATACAACCGCACTCGAGTATGTCTTTGTCGATTTGCAGGCGCGGTTTGGCGCGTTGTTGCAGCGCGTCAGCATCCTCGCCGACCGCGAGGATGTGCACATCGAGGTGGTGATGCGCGGCGGCGAGCTGCAAGGCTCCGCCACACCTGCGCTGGTGACGACGCTGCGCAGCCTCGGTCGCGCTGCGCAACGGCGATAGCTGTTTGCTGAAATATGTTCCTCTTGATCGTGACAGTAAAGCCAAGAGCGGCTATACTGAAAGCATGATGAAAACAAAATCCTCAATTCAAACAGCAAAACATAAAGGAGTTAGCTTCTCATGGCGGTAAAACATGTACGGCTCGGCAACCACGGCGCGCTGGTGAGCAACCTGTGTCTGGGCACAATGAACTTTGGCTGGGTCACCTCCGAAGAAGATAGTTTCCGCATCATGGATCGGGCGCTTGAGTTAGGCATCAATTTCTTCGACACCGCCGATGTCTATGGCTGGGCGGTGCAACATGGGACAACCGAGGAGATCATCGGACGCTGGTTTGCACAGGGCGGCGGGCGGCGCGACGCCGTCGTGTTGGCAACCAAGGTCTACAATCCTGTCACGCGCAAGGGCGCTCTGCCCGAACCGAACAGCGACGGGCGCAGCCTCTCCGCCTACAAAATTCGCAAACACTGCGAGGGAAGCCTAAAGCGGATGCAGACCGACTGGATCGACCTCTACCAGATGCATCACATCGACCGCGCCTGCCCGTGGGATGAGACCTGGCAGGCGTTTGGCGCTTTGGTCAACCAGGGCAAGGTGGTGTATGTCGGCTCCAGCAACTTTGCGGGGTGGGACATCGCCACGGCATGTCAGGAGGCGTCGAAACGCGGCATGACAGGACTGGTCAGCGAACAGAGTATCTATCACCTCAATAACCGCATGATCGAGTTGGAGGTCATTCCGGCCTGCCGTCACTACGGATTGGGACTGATCCCGTGGAGTCCACTGGGTGGTGGTCTGCTCGGCGGTGCGCTGCAGAAAGCTCAGGCTGGGCGCCGCATGAGCGAGGACTTTGCAAAGCAGGTGGAGAAGAAACGCCCACAGCTCGAAGCATACGAAAATCTTTGCCGTGAAATCGGCCATGAACCGGGCGAGGTGGCGCTGGCATGGCTGCTGCACAACCCGGCAGTCACCGCGCCGATCATTGGGCCGCGCACCATCGAACAACTCGAAAGCGCCGTGCGCGCCACCGAGATTACGCTGGACGCCGAGGTGCTGGCGAAGCTGGATGAAATCTTCCCCGGTCCTGGCGGCGAGGCGCCGAAGGCGTACGCGTGGTGAGGGAGATGCACCAAAACTTGTCGTCTTGATGTTGGCGGAGGCCAAGATGCGTGTTGCATCGATTTGTGGCTATGCATGTTGGCAGTTGTCATGGTGGGCCAAAGAGGGGACGCCTATCCCCCTCTTTGGCTTGAATAGACAACAATCATCCCTCTTTCAGGGCGAATGGCTCTTCCAGGAGGCGACAGATGCTCTGCAGAAAGGCGGCCGCTGGCGCGCCGTCGATGATGCGATGGTCAACGGTCAGGCTCAGCGTCATCATCTGACGCCAGAAGATGCCTTGTGCGCTGCGCACCAATTGCTCATAGATGCGGCCTACGCCCAGAATTGCCGATTCAGGCGGATTCAGGATAGGCGTGAAGACATCCACGCCGTACATGCCCAGATTCGTCACGGTGAAGACGCCGCCGCTCATCTCGGCTTCCGTCAACTGACCGTTGCGCGCTTGCTCGCTCAGCCGCCTGATCTCGACGCTTAGTTCGTTGAGCGAGAGCCTG
This sequence comes from Chloroflexota bacterium, assembly GCA_016861025.1. Taxonomy (GTDB): domain Bacteria; phylum Chloroflexota; class Anaerolineae; order Caldilineales; family Caldilineaceae; genus Caldilinea. Next base: position 434,526 of record BOKO01000003.1, on the reverse strand, counting down.
TCTGCATTACGCACTATAGGGACGACCAACCCATCCTCCAGCGCCACAGCCACACCGATATGAATCTCCGATAGATGCTCGATAGCATCCTCCGCCCAACGGACGGCGATTTGAGCATGTTGGCGCAGAGCCAGCGCAACCGCGCGTACGATCAGATCGGTGTAGGTCACGGCGAGGGTAGGCTTCCACTGTTCTCGCGCCTCCACCAGCGAGGTGACATCCGCCTGCATGGTCATGGTGAGCTGTGCAGCGGTGTGGAGGCTCTCCATCATGCGGCGGGCGATGGCGCGACGCATCGGTGAGAGTGGTTGACGCATGATTTGGGGCATGGTTGGCGACGTCTGGAGAGATCGTGCTTCAATCGCCGCCTGTACATCTTGCTCTACGATGCGCCCCCCCGGTCCGCTGCCCTGCAATGCAGAGAGGTCGATGCCATGTTCACGCGCCATACGTTTTGCAATAGGCGTTGCGCGCACTTCCTGCGGTGCAGGCTCAGCCGTCGTTGTTTTGGAGGCTGCCGCACCGCGCAACTGCGCGGTGCGGCGGATGTCCTCTTCAGTAATGCGTTCGCCGTTGGCTGGGATCACCTGCGTCAGATCAACCCCAAACTCTCTGGCAAGACGACGCGCCGCTGGCGAAGCAGGAAATGTCGATGCTCCAGTCGTCTGAGCGATTGCCGGGGATTCAGTTTCTGGCGCTGTCTGAGCCGAGGCAGCCTCATCCGCCAGCAGCAACAGCGCCAGCGGCTGACCTTGACGGATCACTGCGTCGCGCGGGGCGAGGATTTGCTGAATTCGACCATCGACTGGCGACGCCACCTCGGTGCTCACCTTGTCGAACTGCACCTCCAGCAACGGTTCGCCGGCGCGTACTGTTGCGCCTTCGCGCTTGAACCAGGCGACGACAATGCCTTCTTCCGCTTTGCTGCCGATAGGCGGGAGCGTCAATTCATAGGGCATCTGCTCACCCCATCATGGTGCGCACGGTTTCGGCAATTCGTTCGGCGCCTGGCAGCACAAATTGCTCTAGCGGGCGGCTGTAAGGAATGGGCGTATCGGGCACGGCAAGCCGACGGATCGGTGCATCGAGATAATCGAGCGCCTCCTCGGCGACGATAGCTGCGATCTCGCCTGTCATGCCAAAGCTGTGGTAGTCTTCATCAACCACCAGCAGGCGATGGGTTTTCTTGACCGAGTTGACGACCGTCTCTCTGTCGAGCGGCACAAGCGTGCGCAGATCGATGACTTCGGCTTCAATGCCTTCTTTCGCCAGCTCCTCGGCGGCGTCGAGTGAGCGATGAACCATCATTGCCAGGCTCACGATGGTCACATCTCTGCCCGCTCGTTTGACATCTGCCTTGCCAAAAGGAATCGTGTAAGGGGCTTCGGGCGTCGGCGTCACCGAACGGGGATGATATTTCATCCATCCCAACCCCATCAGCCCTTTGTGGAAGAAATACATCACCGGGTTGTCGTCGCGAATAGCCGAGATCATCAGCCCTTTGGCGTCATAGGCGGTGGAAGGTACGACGATCTTCAGACCTGGCACGTGGGCGAAGAGTCCGTACAGACACTGGGAATGTTGTGCGGCGTCATTGTAGCCGCCGCCGATGGCGGTCGTTAACACTACGGGATATCGTGCATGGCCGCCCGACATGTAGGTGTTCTTGGCCAGATGGTTGTAGATCTGATCCATGCAGACGCCGAAAAAGTCCACAAACATCAACTCCACAATTGGGCGCATCCCTTCCGCTGCTGCGCCGGTGGCGGCGCCGATAAACGCCGTCTCTGAAATCGGCGTGTCCATGACGCGTTCGGCGCCATATTTCTCATAGAGACCTTGTGTAGCGCCGAAGATGCCTCCATAAATGCCGACATCTTCTCCCATGACGAAGACGCGTTCATCGCGCTCCATCTCCTGATCGATCGCCTCAGCGATGGCTTTGGCCATCGTCAATTCTCGTTCGTTCGTCATTGTCGAGTCTCCCTGTCGTTTCAGGATACAAACACATCTTCAAGAGCGCTTTCAGGCGCAGGGTAAGGGCTTTGGCGTGCAAAGGCAAAGGCGGCGTTCACGTCGGCTTTGGCGGCATCGCGCGCAGCGTCCAGATCTGCCTGGGTTGCAATGCCCTGTTCAAGCAGTTGCTTGCCAAAACGCAAAATCGGGTCATTGGCCCGAAGCGTGGGCACTTCATCTTTAGGGCGATACAACTCGGGATCGCCCTGGAAGTGACCATAGAAACGGTCGGTCTTCACCTCGATCAGGCTGGGGCCTTCGCCTCGGCGCGCACGTTGCACTGCCTCGCCGACCACCTCGTATACAGCCAGCACGTCGTTTTCATCGACGCGCACGCCAGGAATTCCATAGCCCGCCGCACGCTGGCTGTTGTCCGGAATAGCGGTCGACTGTCGTTTGGAGACCGAAATAGCCCAGGCGTTATCCTCAATGATGAAAATCACCGGCAGTTTCCAGAGCGCAGCCAGATTCAACGCCTCGTGAAAAGCCCCTTGATTGGCGGCGCCTTCGCCTGCAAAGGCGACTGCCACCCAATCCTTTCCCATCTTCTTTGCAGCAAGCGCGGCGCCGCACGCAGGCGGAAAACTGGCGCCGATGATGCCGCTGCAACTGAACTTGTGCTCGACGTCGAAAAGATGCATATGACCACCTTTGCCTTTGCCCAGACCGGTGGCCTTGCCGAAAATTTCAGCCGTCAACTTGTTCAATGCAATGCCTTTGGCGATGGCGAAATGATGGGGTCGATGGGTGCCCACAACTGTGTCCTCCTTACGCAAATGCATGCACGCGCCGACGGCGACCGGCTCCTGACCGGCGGCGAGATGCATCTCGCCTGGAACCGGGCCAGAGCCGATGTCAAAAGCTGGCGTTTTGCCCTCCATGTAGGCGGCGGCCATGTCGTCCTCGAAGTGGCGGATGGTCCACATCTGTCGATACATGGCGAGCAGTTGCTCTTTGGTCAGATTCATGGCTTTCCTCCCGATGAAATAGAACGTTTAATGCTAAACTTGCGACGCTGGGGTCGCAAGTGTACGCACAAAAGCGCCGATTTGGGTCGCATAGGTCAATGCTCGCTGAACATCGACGACAACGGGGCCAGCGTCGGTGACGCAAAGCTCCACCTGCTCTCCCTCTGGCAAGATAAGTTTACGTTCGCCATCCAACGCAATCACGACAGGCGTTTGCGTCGTCATTGCCAGGCGTTCGCCCAATTGCACCCGTCTATATCGCTGCACTTTCACCGGACGAACGACGCCCGGTGCAATCGGCGCCATGACTTCGACGCCGCCTTCCCCCATCTCGACATATAGAGCCTCACCGCTGTGCAGTGGTGGAAGCCCCAGATAACTGCCGACTGCGGACAGCCCGATAGCACATGGGTCGGTGCGAGTGAAAAGTGCACTTTCCACCTCATTGATATTCCACACAGCTCGCGAGGCCAGAAAACGCTCTCGATAGACGACGAGGTCGATCAACGCAATCTCTTCTAGCGCCCCATTGCGCCAAAGTTCGATTCGTTTGGTGGGAGTGGTTGCGGCGGTGAGGGGAACCCTACCCATCGCCATCAATCCGGCGGCTAGACCGGCAAGCGTACCTTCGATCATGACAGGAAAGGCGTTGTTGGTGCCGGTGGAAATCGGAGTGAGCGGCGTTTTTCCACAACTCTTGGCGACAGCGCGGTTGGTTCCGTCACCTCCCAGGGTGATGAGTATGCGAGCGCCAGCTTCGACCATACACGCAGCGGCCTCGATCGAATCATTCTCGTCAAAGCGCGCCGACATTTCAATGAAACGCACTTCCATGTCTAGACGCAAATTGTCAAGCGCCTTGCGACCGATGTCGTACGCGTCAGGCATGATCCAAACCCGTGTGACGCCTACAGCGTCCAGGGCTGCCAGCATGCGCCGCACGATATTGACCTTCTCGTTGTTGTCAAAAACCGATGCATGCGCCACCAGCCGACGAATATCACGGCCAGCCGATGGATTGGCAATGATGCCAACAATCGTCATACCAACAAACTTTCTGGTCGCGCCTCTGGCGCCGAACAGCAGGATGCTCCTCGCTTCAGACAGGCGGCCCAAATGTACAAAATTCTAGTGGAGAATTTATTTATTGTAGCGATGGGGAAAGTAAATTGTCAAATGGCGAAAACGCATCGAAAATGAATGGATTCAGCGCACGTTTTGCCCGCGTTCGCACCACCAGTCTTCCGCCTGGAGATAGCTGCGCAGGGCGAGGCTTAAGCCCAGACGCAGCGGCTCCGGGGGCCAGGGAATGATGCGACGATTGACGATGAAGCAGTCGGTCAGGTCAGTCTGTCGCTCCAGCAGCAGATCGCAGAGCGTCTGCCCGTTGAGCTGGCTCATGGAGACGCCATGGCCGATGCAGCCGACGGCGTAGACGACGCGAGGGTCGCCAAGATAGCCGAGCGCAGGGGTCAGGTCGAGCGTCACAGAGAAGGGGCCGCCCCAGCGATGGGTGATGTGAACGTCCTTCAGCACGGGAAAGAGCCAGGCGATGTGTTCTTCCAGGTGGCGCCATGCGTTGGGATTGGCGTCTCGCTCCATCTCCTCGCCGTAGGACAGGCCGACCGGCCCGCCGCCCATCAACAATCGATTGTCCGGCGTCAAGCGATAATAGTGGATCAGGTTGCGCGCATCCTCCACGCCCTGGCGGTTTTGCCAGCCGATCGCCTCCAGTTGCTGTGGAGAGAGCGGCTCCGTGGCGATCATGTATGTCCAGGCAGGAATCTGCTTGCGCCGCAGCATGGGGAAGAGATGTGAATAGGCGTTGGCAGCGAAGACCAGCTTGCGCGCCTGCACCTCACCGCCGGGCGTCCTCAACAGCAGATGTGCGCCCCGCGTGATCTCAACCACTGGGCTGTGTTCATAGATGGAAGCGCCCAACTCCTGGGTCACGCGCTTCATCTCGCGCACCAGCTTCACCGGGTTGATCAGCGCCAGCCGCGGCTCCCACCAGGCGCCGAGATAGCGCTCGGAGCAAACGTGCGCCTGCGCCGCCTCTCGATCCAGCCATTCGATTCCGGTGATGCCCAGCTTGTGACACAGCTCGATCTGCTTTTGGATCTTGTGCACATGGGCCGGAACAGTCGCCATGCGCAGAAAACCAGGACGGATGTAATCGCAGTCGAGCCGATGCTCGTCGACCAGCTCGCTGAGTCGATCGACGGCGCGCTCCATGTAACGATGCCCCTCCAACGCCGCCCGTTTGCCCTTGAGCAACGCTATCATGTCAATGCCCAACCCCATCAGCGTCATGGCGAAGGAGCCGTTGCGTCCGCTGGCGCCAAAGCCGACAATTTCGCGTTCGAGCACCGCCACCTTTAAGCCGGGTTCGGCTTTGAGCAGATGGTAGGCTGTCGAGAGACCGGTGAAGCCGCCGCCGATGATAGCGACATCCACCTCGACCGTTCCTTGCAAGGGCGCATTGGATTGATACGCAGGCGCAGTCGCCAGCCAGAAACTCACATCGGCGTAATCGGAAGGCATCGGTTTACTTTTGTACAAGATATTTGCCGACAAGCAGTTCCAACCTATCGATCACATCTTGCCGCACAACTGCGCGATTAGTGATGATGGCGTCGCGCAGCGCACCAGCTTGTGGCGATGCGCCCACGCCGTCGAGCCGATGAATCGCATTGATCACTGCTTGTTTTGCCACTTCGGTGTTTGAGAGCAAGGTTTGAACAACCATCTCCACCGTCACCGGCGTTTCGCTTTCATGCCAGACGTCGTAGTCAGTGACATGCGCCATCACGGCGTAGCTCATTTCCGCTTCGCGTGCAAGCTGCGCTTCAGGCGTCGTCGTCATGCCGATGATGTCCATGCCCCAGGAGCGAAAGACGCGACTTTCTGCTTTTGTGCTGAAACGCGGCCCTTCGACGGTGACAAAATTGCCCCCCCAATGCACCGGTGCGCCGGTCGCCTTGACTGCTTCATAGCAAATGTCAGCCAGCATCGGGCAGAAGGGATCGGCGACGCCGACATGTACAACCAACCCATCGGTGCCTGCGTCCGGATCATCGAAGAAGCTGAGCTTGCGGCCATGTGTGCGGTCAAAAAGCTGGTCGGGAATCACAATATGACCCGGTGCAATGTCTTCGCGCAGGCTGCCACATGCGCTGACGCCGATCAGATACTCGACGCCGAGCATCTTGAAGCCGTAGATGTTGGCGCGATAGTTGACGCGGCTGGGGCTGAAGCGATGGCCGCGGCCGTGTCGCGCCAGAAACGCCACGCGCTGTCCGGCGAGCACGCCGACTATATAAGCGTCGGACGGCGCGCCAAACGGCGTGTCGAGCACTACTTCCTCGATGTTGTCCAACGCTTCCATCTGGTAGACGCCGCTGCCGCCGATTACACCGATGCGAATTGGGTTTCTCATGGTTGTCTCCTCGCTGTTTTTTCGTCGCCGGATTCAAGGCCGATGCGATTCAGGGATACGTTTCAATAGTGGGTTGGCGCGATCGCGGTTGGACAAGATCGGCTCGCTGATCGCCCACGGCACTGCCAGATCAGGATCGTTCCACGCCACGCCAAACTCATCGCTGCCGTCGTAATAGTTGTCGACGAGATAGGTGAGCGTGGCGTCGGTCAGCGCATAGAAGCCATGCGCCACACCACAAGGGATAAAGACGCCGCACTCGTTGCCCTCACCGATCTCGATCACCTCGCTGGCGCCGGCGGTCGGGGAAGCGCGGCGCAGGTCAGCCAGGCCAACGCGAATGCGCCCATGTGGCACGTACCAGTAGTCCACCTGGCGAAAGTGATAGTGCAGCCCACGCAGCACCCCAGCGCGACTGTCGCTGCGATTGGTCTGGACGATCTCCCAGCTGCGCTCTGGAAACCAGTCTTTGCGGAAGGTTTCGAGAAAACGTCCGCGCTCGTCACTAAATGCTTTTAGTCTGGCAATTTTTACACCAGAAATGCGACTGGATTCAACAATTTCTGTCATGATCCCTCGTTTTTCTTTACAGTCAGGTCGGCTGTGCAGCCAGATGTGTGCGCAGCCGATCGATGACTTGCTCGATCGCTGCGCGCTTGAGGTGGTAGGCGGCGCGATTGACGATCAGCACGGCCTGAATCTCTAAAATGGTGCGCGTTTCGACCAATCCGTTGGCGCGCAGCGTGTTGCCGGTCTCGACTACATCGACGATCAGATGCGCCAGCCCGACCAGCGGGCCTAGCTCCACCGAGCCGTTCAACGCAATGATCTCGGCGTTGACGCCTCGTGCGCGAAAGAACTCGGCGGTCAGGTTTGGATATTTGGTGGCGACGCGCGGCTGGCTTTCGTAGCGCAGCGGCGTATCAGGGCGATCCGCCGGTGCAGCCAGACACAGCCGGCAGAAGCCAAAGGGCAGCAGCAGCGGTTCGTAGACATGACGCTGACTCTCGCGCAGCGTATCCAATCCACAGACGCCCAGGTCAGCCGCGCCATATTCGACAAAGGTGGGCACATCGGCAGGTTTCGCCATGACATAGTGCATAGCGCCGCCGGCGCTTTCCATGATCAACTTACGACCGTTGTCGCCGCTTGGCGTCGGCAAACCGGCGGCGGCGAACATCTCTAGCGTCTGGTGCGCCAGCCGCCCTTTGGGAAGCGCAACCATCAGCGGCGAGCGATTGGCGTCGGGATGTCCGGTCATGCGCGCCTTTCCTTCATCGTTGATGTGGTGCGTTGTTGTTTCTGGGCGAGTAGCTCAGCGATCAGGGCGCCTGCGGTCTCCGGCGTTACAGGTTGAGCGGCGGGCGTCGAAGCGCACACGTCGAACATGGTCGGCGGTTCAACTGTCCAATCCAGCGCAACAGGAGCGCCGACCGCACGTGCGTAGTCGCACAGCCCGGCGGCGCGGCGTTGGTCGAGGTCGAGGACAACCACCAACCCTTCCCGCCGCGCCTGGCCGACAAATTCGATGGCGGCGCGGTGATTTCCGGCGGTCACAACCAGATCGGGCGAAAGCGGGCGCGGCGTTGCAGTCGTAGATGCGCCCATGCGTCGCGCCAACAGCACCCGTTCTAGTCCAAGCGCCACGCCAACAGCCGGCATTGTTGCGCCGAAAGTGCCGACCAGATTATCGTAGCGACCGCCGCTGGCGATGCGAAACCCAACGCCAGGCGCCAATGCCTCGAAGGTGATGCCGGTGTAATAGCCCAGATTGTGGATTTCGCTCAGATCGAGAGCGATACGATGCAGCACGTCAAAAGCAACCAGCGCATCGCAGATGGAGCGCAGGTTGGCGATGGCCTGTCGCATTGTGGCGTTGAGCGCCAGCAGTTCGGCGCGGTGGAGGATTTCCTCGATGGCAGCGCCGCCGAGCCGTGGCATCTCGCTCAGCGCCTGCCGCTGCGGCTGCGACAATCGCGTCTCGCGCAAAAACGCCTCCAGCTCCGGTTCGCTGTTGCGATCAATAGCCTGCGTCAGCCGATGTCGTACGTCGGGTGCAAGCTCCAGCGCTTGCAGCAGCCCTTCGAAATATTGCATCTGACCGATCACGAGTCGAAAGTGGTCGATGCCAGCGATTTCCAGCGCACGTGCGGTCAGTGCAAGCACCTCGGCGTCGGCTTCTGGGGCGGTGCTGCCCAACAGCTCGACCCCAGCCTGCCAGAACTCGCGCTGTTGACCGGCGCGCGGCTCGACATCGCGAAAGACGCTGCCAGCATAGCAGAAGCGCTGTGGCTGCGGCGCGTCGTGCAATCGCGTGCCGACGAGCCGCGCCACCTGGATCGTCATGTCGGCGCGCAACGCCAACATGCTGCCGTCACGGTCGAGAAAGCGGCACAATTCTGCTTGAAGTTCGCGATTGCTGCGCGCGCTTAGCGTGTCGGCGTATTCAAATGTCGGCGTCACTACATCGCCGTAGCCCCACCGGCGGAAGAGATCGAGCAGCGTCGCCTCCAGCTGGCGGCGTTCGTAGGCTTCTCCCCAGAAATAATCGGCCACGCCAGCGGGCACCTGCCCTGCGCTCGACCGAGTTGTAAATTGAATCGTCACAACGCGTGTCCTCTCGGTCATTTTTTGACAATCTCCGAGTATACCATAGCCCGGAAATCGTCTTTGCAACTTGGTGCACGCAGAACGTACAATTGTTGATACAAATTGTTATCCATGCGTAGAGTAGGGAGCGCTTATGTGCGGACGCTTTGCCCTTTATGTCACACTCGAAGAACTCGCTGACTATTTCGGTTTGTCCGAACCGCCAACTCAGCTTGCGCCGCGCTACAACATTGCGCCGACGCAGCCGGTGGGGCTTGTACGCGTCAACGCGCAGTCGCAGGAGCGCGAATGGGCGCTGGCGCTGTGGGGCTTGATCCCATCGTGGAGCAAGGATCCCACAATCGGTGCGCGCATGATCAACGCCCGCGCCGAGACAGTGGACGAGAAGCCTGCGTTTCGCGCCGCGTTCAAACGTCGGCGCTGCATCATTCCTGCCTCTGGTTTCTACGAGTGGAAGAAGGTGAATGGCGGCAAGCAGCCCTATTTTATCACCGCTGTCGACGGCGAACCGCTTGGACTGGCTGGTCTATGGGAAAGCTGGAATGGACCGAACGGCGAAACGTTGGAAAGCTGCACGATCCTTACGACTGACGCTAACGAAACGGTCGCCGCCCTCCACGATCGTATGCCGGTAATTCTGGCGCCAGAGGACTATGACGAGTGGCTCGGCGCGGGCAAGGACTCCACCCCTGCCGAGCTATCGCAACTTAAACACCTTTTGCGTCCCTTCCCTGCCGATCGGATGACGCTTTACCCGGTTAGCACCTATGTAAACAGCCCGCGCAATGAGGGCGAGGCGTGTATTGAGAGAGTGGAGGAATAGCCTCTCTCCCTTTTCTCCCGCCCACTATTCCTCTTTGCTCTGGCTCGGTAAATAGGGCCAGCCTTCCTCGTCCCATCCCAATGACTCGATGCGCAGTTTTGAGATGCCAGCCTGTCGAGCGTCGTAGGCGTGATAGACGATCCAGTCTGTTTCGTTTTCCCGATAAATGCCATTGTGACCAGGGCCGCGCCAGCGATCGTAGGCCTGCAGGATCAGCGTGCCGCCGCCTTCGAGCATAGGAACTCCATCGCGGTCGATGTAGGGGCCGGTGATAGCCTCGGCGCGACCGACGCGCACGTTGTAGGTGCTCTGCACACCCTGACAGCATTGATCGAAGGAGGCGAAGAGATAGTAGTAACTGTTGCGATAGATGATAAACGCTGCTTCGATGGCTGTGCCGCCCGGTCCATCCGCTGGCCGCTGTGCAATTGCGTAGATCGTTGAATCGGCGGTGGATAGTTTGCCGGTGGTTGGATCGAGCCGAATTAGCTTCAAACCACTCCAGTAAGAGCCAAACGCCAGCCAGGGATCGCCGTTTTCGTCTATTACAAAGTTGGGATCGATAGCGTTCCAGTTTTCGGCGCCGGTTGACTCGATCACCAGCCCTTCATCAACCCAGGCATAGTCAGGGCTGTTCGGGTCGAGCGTTGCATTGGTGACAAGCCCGATCACCGAGCGGGGGCTGCCAAACGTAGAGCCAGAATAATAGAGGCGCCAACGTCCGTTATAAAATGAGATGTCAGGCGCCCACAGGTCAATGACGCCTGGCACAGCCTGCTCCACCCAATGGGGTGATCGGTCAAACACGCGACCGCACCATTCCCACTCCACCATGTCTTTTGAGCAAATGACGATAATGCGTGCTCCGGTTGAGAAAACGTAGTAGACATCCCCTTCTTTTGCCATTACCGGGTCGTGAATGCGTTGGATGAAACCCGTCGGCTCCAACATGATCGGCGCCGCGCCTGTCTGAGATTCGGGCAACGTTGTCTCCGGCGCAGGTCGTTCGACAGGCTTGCAGGCGCTCAACAGCAACACAACCATAGCGATCAGGATTTGCTTTGTCATCTGACCATCTCCTCCATCGCAGAGATTGTAACGGCTTCAGTGCAAACGTCCCAGGCGTAAGGCGCGCAGCCGGCAGCAATGACAAGCTCTTCTCCGATATGTCGATTGCGCCCGATCTCTGTAACGCGGTGAGCGTCGGAATTGACGGCCACGAAGCGACCACCCTCTTCTCGATACCAACGCAGCACCTGCAACAGGCTGTTGTTCCAGTTTGGCGTGTGCGTGAGGAAGCGCGTGTTCAATTCGAGCACACAACCATGTTCGACGACTGCATGCATGGCGCGGCGTACAGCAGCCTCAATGCGATTGAGCTCCGGCGGTCCAAAACGTGTAGACCCCGGCCAAAAGATGCGATCAAAATGGGCGACGATCCCACAATCGACCGATGCAGCAACCTGGGCAATTGCATCAAAATAGAGAGCGTAGAGGTCGTATTGATCGTGGCCGTCGAAGACATGGGGATAGTGAATATTTCGACCGTTTAGCCAATGAATCGATCCGATAACAACATCGAACGCATAGTTCGACAAAATCGCATCGATTTCAGCGCGGTGTTCGTGGGGATTGCCAAGCTCCAATCCAGTCAATAAGGTCAGCCCGCGCGCAGCGTAGCGCCGCTGGCAAGTTCGCATCTCCTCAAAGTAGCGGTCAAAATTGGGACGCTGATGTGCGCCATCGGGCAACCATTCGACATGATCGGTGACGGCGATGTGGGTCATCCCAAGCGCAATCGCCTGTTCGCATATCTCGAAAATGGAGTTGCTGCCGTCAAGACTATGCGTGGAATGTATGTGTAGATCGTTCAAAATCATAGCAATTCAGGTCTGTCAATTGTACAGAAGAAAGGCGTTGCGCCTCCCACTGTGGTAAGGATAACGAAAAGCCGTTGCAAATCTTATCGCAACAGTTTCAGTATCTCTGTAGAAAGCGAATTCGGCAATTCTTGACGCTGCGCAACGTCTGGTTTGCCTCCTGGCAAGTCTGCCCGTTTTGGCAAGGGATGGAGAGCGTAGCAAGCGCAAGAGAAGAGAGATGCTGCATGATTCATCAGGATTGCTGTATTTCTACGTGGGCGTCATGTCACTATTGAAGTGACCAGGATTTACGCGCATTGTGCTGCAGCGCCTGGATGGAAGCTTCAAATTTCAGGCCGTTTCCTGTGCAGCCACGCGCACCTCTTGGGGAAGTGATAGAAAGCGACAAGTTGACAATGTCTACAAGGAGGAGTTCACAATGAACAGACAGATCGGTCGGAGCACCAGGGCATGGGCTGTGTACGCCATCATTTTTGTGATTCTTGCAGCGTTCTGGTCGAGCAGCGTGGCGATGGCGGGTGGTCGTGAGTGGAAAGGGCTGGTCGACTCGTTGCCGGCGGATGGGCTGTGGGGTGAGTGGGTCGTGGCTGGGCGCACATTTGTCGCCGACGCCAACACGCGATTCAGCAACAACCGTGAAGACTTTGATGTAGGCGTTTGCGTCGAAGTTGAATATGTTGGTGCAGAGGCGCCTTTTGTGGCGAAAAAGATCGCAAAGAAGCGCGCCGACGACTGTGGGCAAGGCGCGCCGACGCCTAAACAGGAGGCTTATGGCATCATCCAACAGGCGCCGCAGCGCGGGCTGTTGGGCGACTGGCTGATCGGCAATGTGGCCTACCGGGCGCTGCCGGGCGCTGAATTCAAGCAGCGATATGGCCCGCTTGTGGTCGGCGCGTGCGCCAAAGTGCAGTACAGCGGCGCCGAGGCTCCCTATCGCGTGCACAAACTCGAAAGCAAACCGCTGTCCGATTGTGGTGGAAACGGCACGATTCCGCCGGTGACGCCTACTCCTCCGGCGGGTCAGGTTGTGGAACGCTATGGACGCATCGATAGTTTTCCAGAATCGTTGATCGGCGACTGGGTGGTTGCAGGCATCCCTTACGTGGCGACCGACGCCACCCGCTTCAAGCAAGAGAACGGCGCATTTGCTGTTGGCGTATGCGTGAAACTACACGCTCTCATCAACACCGAACCGGCGACGCTTCAAAAGGTCGAGACTGAACGCGATCACAAGTGCAACGGCGATGGCAACGACGACATTATCGGCAGAGGCGAGCTATATGGAACGGTGCAAAGCCTCCCCGATGGTTTGCTCGGTGAGTGGAACATCGCCGGCATCACCTTCCTGGTTGACCAGTCGACAAAACTTGAGCAGAAGAACGGAGTCTTTGCGGTCGGTGTGGTCGTCAAGGTGAAATTTGTCATTCGCTCAAATGGCGACTTTTATGCACGCGAGATCGAATTGAAATCGCACGTGCGGCCAAACAAAGGCCATGCCTTCGGTGTGATTGACAGCCTGCCTGCCGAAAGGATCGGCGTCTGGACGATCGGCGGCATCGACTATCAGGTGACGGCCGCGACGCGCCTGCGCGAGAAGCACGGGCCGTTTGAAGTTGGCGCACGCGTGCGCGTCAAATATGTGATCGACGAGAACGGCCAACGGGTGGCGACCCGAATCGAGACAACCCGATCGCGCGGCGGCGTCAACAATCCTGCCCATCTGAAAGCATTTGGGTATGTGAACCAGATGCCGCCGGAAGGGCTTATTGGTGAATGGACGATCAACGACACCGTCTATGTCGCCATTCCGGGAAGCAAATTCAAGGAAGAGAAGGGTTTGTTGGGCGTGGGTGCATACGTCGCAGTGGAGTATCACATTGTCAATGGACGCAATGTCATCCATGAACTTGAAACCAAAGTGCCGCCAGGCGCTGGCGCTCAATCTCAGTTGGGCGTAATTGAGGCGAAGCAGCAGCTCAGTGCTGCGGCGGTCACCGATGACGAGGTCTGGCGCATCGGCGGCGTTGACTATCTAATCACGCCTGCGACCGACATCGACGAAGTGGAGAGTGAGCTTGAGGTTGGCAGCACAGCCTGGGTGAATAGCTACGTCGAGACGGACGGCACGATCGTCGCCACCGAAGTGCGTGGCCTGACGATTTCCACTACGATCTTCTTGCCCACCGTCAACCGGTAGAGAATTCTGGCAAGCTCCAAACTCTAGTCGGACCCGTTGCTTGCAAAGTGAACGCCGGTCTGAGCGATGCAATACATCGCTCAGACCGGCGTTTTTTGTGTACGATTTTCGGGTGTTGTCGTTGCGCTTGCGCAAAGATGGGACATCTGTCCCCCATTATTTGGTATGTTTTGTATATTTTATTGGTTGATTTTTGCGGCGAATCAACTATAATATTGGTTGGCAGCGTGCTTCTTTTTAATTCCTCCCATGGAGGTGCGATGGGACGTTTGCAACATCAAGCACCCGACGATGTCGTTGGACAGAGTCTCGATGCATCACAGGAAAACTATGTCGGGCAGCGCGTGCGTCAGTTGCGTTTGGAAAGCGGGCTGTCGATTCGTGCGCTGGCAGAGGCGAGCGGCCTTTCTGTCAACACCCTGAGCTTGATTGAGAACGGTAAAATCTCTCCCAGCGTCAGCACCTTGCACCGCACTGCGCAGGCATTAGGCGTCTCTATCACTGCTTTTTTTGAGGCGCCCTCGCCACAGCGTCAGGTGGTGTACATAAAAGGAACGGAGCGCACCGGACGCCAATTTGCGCATGGAGTCTGCGATGATCTTGCCATCGGCTTCACCGGGCGCGGATTGCATCCCTGTGTAGTGACGTTGGCGCCACACCATGGCAGCGGCGCCGACCCGATTGTTCACACTGGTTACGAGTTTGTCTATTGTCTGACGGGGTGCATTACGTACACCGTTGATGGCGAGTGTTATCAATTGACGCCTGGGGACAGCCTGCTCTTTGAGTCTTACCTGCCCCATCGCTGGCACAATGAAGGCGACAGTCCAGCGCAAATGTTGCTGGTGCTGGCGCCCACCGACGAACGCGACCGTCCCCAACGTCGCCATTTTGCCCCTGCCGATCCGTCTCCCTGAGCCATCCATCCAGAGTTTTCACATTTGAAGCAGTTAATACAATATACCTGAAGATCGTGAAAAAATTCACATATGGGGTGCTGAATGAATCAAAGTCGTTATATTTGGGTGTTAGGAGTGATCGCAGTCGCGCTGGTGATCGCAGTTCCGATGGTCATATTTTGGCCGCGCGTCGCGCAGACTTCTGATAACCCGTGGACAGGTGTGCCGAAACATCCGGCGCACACCGACCACAAGGACATTATCAAAGGTCCTTTCACCACCGGTCAAGAAGTGACGCAGGCGTGTTTGGAATGCCACGAAGAAGCCGACGACCAGATCATGCACACGGTGCACTGGACGTGGCAAAGCGATCCGGTGGCGATCCCTGGTCACGACAATGTGGTGGAAGGCATCGGCAAGATGAACCTGATCAACAACTTCTGCATTGCCGCCACCAGCAACGAACGCACGTGCATGACCTGTCACGCCGGCTACGGCTGGGAAGAGACGCCCTACGACTTTGAGAACAATCTCAATGTCGATTGTCTGGCGTGCCACGCCGACACGGCGCTGTATGCAAAGGGTGAATATGGCAACCCGGCGGAAGGCGTTGATCTGACGGCGGCGGCGCAGAGTGTGCGCAATCCCGGTTGTGACAACTGTGGCAAATGCCATTTCGACGGCGGCGGCGGCAACAACGTCAAGCATGGCGATCTTGACGAGAGCCTGCTCTTCCCGTCGGACAGCCTGGATGTCCACATGGGCGGCCACGGCTTTGTCTGCACCGACTGCCATAGAACTGAGGATCACGCGATCTCCGGGCGGATGCTCTCGGTCAGCGTGGATAACGAGAACCAGATTGCCTGCACCGACTGCCATCAGCCCGACCTGCACGAAGATGAGCGCATCAACGCGCACGTGGCGACGGTGGCGTGCCAAAGCTGCCATATTCCGGCAATCGCCACCAAGAACCCGACGAAAGTCACCTGGGATTGGTCAACGGCCGGTCAGGATCGCCCGGAAGATCATTACACCTATCTCAAGATCAAAGGCGATTTTTTGTATGAAAAGGACGTGCAGCCGGAATATCTCTGGTACGACGGCGCCGTTGCCTATCGCTACCTGATGGGCGATCCCGTCAATCTGGAGGGACCGACGCTGCTCAACCCGCCCGGCGGCGACATCAAGAACCCGGATGCGCGCATCTGGCCCTTCAAGATTCACCGCGCCAAGCAGCCCTACGACACCGTCTACAACTACCTGTTGCCGCCCACAACCTCGGGCGCGGGCGGCTTCTGGACGACGTTCGATTGGCCCTCGGCGCTGAAGATGGGCGCCGAAGCGAACGGGCTGGAATTCAGCGGCGAATATGGCTTCACCGAAACCTGGATGTATTGGCCCACCACGCACATGGTGCAGCCGAAGGAAAACGCGCTGCAATGCGAAAGCTGTCATGGCGACAATGGCGTGATGGATTGGCAGGCGCTCGGCTATCCTGGCGACCCGATCAAATGGGGTGGGCGCAATGCAGCAAAGTGATCCACATCGTGAGGCAGGAATGAGTTCTCTTATGCGACGCCAACCAACTTTCGGGTGCTTCCTATTGTTGTTCGTGCTGTTGGGGGCTGCCAGCCTGCTGCTGGGCAGCGATCAGGCCGCGGCGCAGTCGACGCCGCCGACAGCAGGCCCGCTTTCGCCGCTGCACCCCACCTTCACCATGCTCGACGCCGAAGGGCGCAACGTGCTCGACAGCGGCGCGCCCGTCTCGACCATGCGCACCTGCGGCAGTTGCCACGACGCCGCCTTCATCGCCGACCATAGCTTCCATGCCGACCTGGGGCTGCGCAGCATGACCGCGCCGGGGCAGACCGCCAGCGGGCGACCGTGGGACACCAGCGACGGCATGTTCGGCAAATGGGATCCGCTCACCTATCGCTACCTGACGCCAGCCGGCGACGAACGGCTCGACCTGAGCACGGCGGAGTGGCTGATGCTGCTGGGCGGGCGCATTGCCGGCGGCGGCCCAACCGTAACCAGCCGCACCGGCGACCCGCTCACCAGCCTGCCGCTCGACCCCGCCAGCCCGGAGACGAGCATCCGCACCGCCGACGGCGAGATCGCAGCCTGGGACTGGCAGCAGTCGGGCGTGATGGAGATGGACTGTTTTCTCTGCCACCTGGATCAGCCCGACCACGCCGCGCGCACCGCCGCGCTGGCGTCCGGCGAGTTTGGCTGGGCAAACACCGCAACCTTAGCCGCCACCGGCATCGTGACGCACACCGCGGCCGGCTGGCAATGGAACGCCGCTGCCTTTGGCGACGACGGCGCGCTGCTGCCCGCCTATGTGCGCGTACAAGACCCCACCAACGCCAACTGTGCGCAGTGTCATGGGCTGGTGCATACCGACATCGCCACCCCGCTCACCATCGCTGGCTGCGACACGGCCAACCCACAGACGGCGACGACTGGACAGGTGATCTCCGGGCAGAAGATTGCGCAGTCGGGCGTCAACGTGGCGGGCAAGGCGTCGCTCAACCGCGCCTGGGACATCCACGCCGAACGCCAACTGAGCTGCACCGACTGTCATTATGCGCTCAACAATCCGGCGCACGTGCAAGAGTCGGACGCCACCCGCCCCAGTCACCTGGTCTATGACCCACGCCGCCTCGATATCGGTGAATATCTGGAGCGGCCCGACCACAACTTCGCACGTGGGCAGAGCGCACAGTACACGATTGCGCCCGAACTCAAGGGGACGATGCGCCGCTGCGAGTCGTGCCACAACACCGACAGCCACAGCGCCTGGCTGCCCTACGTCGACCGGCACATGCAGGTGCTCTCCTGCGAAAGCTGCCACACGCCGCAGATGTACGCCCCCGCTATCGAGTCCGTCGACTGGACGGTGCTCGACGCCGACGGCGGCAGCGTCGTCAACTGTCGCGGCGCCGATGGGCCAGACGCTGGCGTCGACACGCTGATCGAACCGTGGACGCCGACGCTGATGATGCGCGGCGACATCGACGGCGGGCAACAACTGGCGCCCTACAACCTGATCAGCGCCTGGTACTGGGTCTATGACGACGCCAACGGCGCCACGCGCCCGGTTCCGCTGG
Organism: Chloroflexota bacterium; assembly: GCA_016861025.1. Classification (GTDB taxonomy): domain Bacteria; phylum Chloroflexota; class Anaerolineae; order Caldilineales; family Caldilineaceae; genus Caldilinea. The sequence continues at coordinate 416,578 of BOKO01000003.1, read as the reverse complement.
CAGACCTGCAAGCCGCCTGGTTCGAGGGTGACGCGTATGCGCCGGAACTGCTCGCGCTCTTCGATGCGGATGGCGACGGCGAGTTGAGCAGCACAGAGCTGCGCCTCGACAGCGACGCCAAAACTGCGGCGGTGGCCGCGCAGCTGGCGGCGCAGGGTCTCAACAACCCGCGTGTCGAAGGCGAGGTGCAGCCCTACAGCATCAATCACGGCGTGGCGCGTGGGGAATTCGCCACGCGCGACTGCCAGACCTGCCACCACGACAACGCCGCGCTGCACCAGCCGATGCAACTGGCGAGCTTCCTACCCGGCGGCGTCGTGCCGGCGTTCGTCAATGACGCCAACATCGTGACCAGCGGCGACATTCAGGTCGGCGACGACGGGACACTGCACTTCCAGCCTGCGCCCGAACAGGCGGGCGTCTACATCTTTGGGCGCAACCGCGTCGAGTGGGTGGATTGGCTGGGGCTGGGCGTCTTCCTGGCGGTGCTGGCTAGTGTGACGCTGCACGCGGTGCTGCGCTTCATCGCCGCGCTGCGCCGTCCGCGCCACACGCCCGAACTGAAGCGCGTCTATATGTACGACGCCTACGAACGCTTCTGGCACTGGCTGCAGACGGTCGCGATCATCCTGCTGCTCTTTACTGGGCTGGTCATCCACCGGCCCGACATGCTCGGCATGTTCAACTTCCGCTACATCGTCTGGGTGCATAACATGCTGGCGCTGATTGTGTTGATCAACGCAGCGATGTCGCTGTTCTATCATTTGACCAGTGGCGCCATTCAGCAGTTCATCCCGCGCCCCTACGGCTTCTTCGACCAGGCGATTTTGCAGACAAAGTTCTATCTCTACGGCATCTTCAAGGGCGAATCGCATCCGCTGGAAAAGACGCGGCGCCAGAAGCTGAATCCGCTGCAGCAGGTCACCTACTTCGGCTTGCTCAACGTGCTGCTGCCGCTGCAGATCATCACCGGCGGGCTGATGTGGGGTGTGCAGCAGTGGCCGGTGGCCGCAGGGCTGTTGGGCGGGCTGCCAGTGCTGGCGCCGGTGCATACGCTGGTGGCCTGGCTCTTCGCCGCGTTCATTGTGGCGCATGTCTACCTGACGACAACTGGCCCCACCGTGCTGACCGACATCAAAGCGATGGTCACCGGTTGGGAAGATGTGGAGGTGCATGCTCATGCGGAACATGCGTGATGGGTGCATCGTGAAGAAATGGGGTGTTGGGGTAATGGGGTTATTCGGATGTGATGCAGGATTTGAGGTGATGCGATGACGACGATTGCGAATGAACAACCAAAGGCGCGCGGCTGGCGGCATGCCCTCTTTGGTCGACCGGAAAAACCCTTTGTAAACCCGTATGTGGGCGGCGCGCTGCTCGGCGTGGTGCTCTTTCTCTCCTTCTTTTTGACGGGCAACGGGCTGGGCGCATCGGGCGGGCTGAACCGCTACGTCGTCTTCCTGCAGGACCTGGTGGCGCCGGAGCACGTTGACCGCGTCGCCTATCTGCTCAAGATGGCAGGCGGCGACAAGAACCCGCTCGACGATTACCTGGTCTTCATGACGCTCGGCACGTTGATGGGCGGCTTCTTCTCCGGCTGGCTGCATGGGCGGCTCAAGGTTGAGACCAACAAAGGCCCCAACATCTCCGTGCGCACACGATGGGTGATGGCGTTTGTGGGCGGTGCGATCATGGGCTATGGCGCCCGCTTTGCGCGTGGCTGCACCTCAGGGCAGGCGCTCTCTGGCGGCGCCGTGCTCTCCGCTGGCAGTTGGGCATTCATGTTTGCCGTCTTTGCAGGCGGCTATGCGCTGGCGTACTTTGTGCGCCGGCTGTGGAATTGAGGAGGTTGCAGCATGGCGCCGTTTCCACTTTCGCTCACGCAGTTGCTCGGTCACTGGGGCGCGTATGTCGTCTACCTGTTGATCGGCTTTGCCTTTGGCTATGTGCTGGAGATTTCGGGCTTCGCCATCTCCACCAAGCTGGCAGCGCAGTTCTATTTCAAGGAAATGACCGTGCTCAAGGTCATGTTCACCGGCATCATCGTGGCGATGGTGTTGATCTTTGCAGCGACCGGGCTGGGATTGCTCGACTACAACCTGATCTGGGTCAACCCAACCTACCTGTGGCCTGGCATCGTCGGTGGATTGATCATGGGCGTCGGCTTCATCATCGGCGGCTTTTGTCCCGGCACCTCGCTCGTGTCGGCGGCGACGCTCAAGATCGACGGCATCTTCTTTGCGCTGGGCGGGCTGTTTGGCATCTTCCTCTTTGGCGAGACCGTGCAATACTTCGAGGAGTTCTGGAACAGCAGCTACTACGGTCGCCTGACGCTGATGGACTGGCTCAATCTACCCACCGGCGTCGTCGTGGTCGGCGTGGTGCTGATGGCGCTCATCATGTTCTGGGGCGGCGAACAGCTCGAGCAGATGATCGGCGGCAAGGACAAACCACAACATCGCTGGGGACGCCGCGCTGCGGCCGCGACGATCCTGGCGGGCGCGGTGCTGGTGCTGATCATCGGTCAGCCGACGACGCAGGATAAGTGGACGCGCCTGGCGCCGGAGAAAGAGGCGCTGTTGGCAGCACGCACCGTGCAGATTCATCCGGGTGAGTTGCTGGCAAATCTCGCCGACGACCAGGTGAAGGTCGTCATGCTCGATGTGCGCGACGAGGCGGACTATAACCTCTTCCACATCCGGCGCGCCCGCCACCTGCCGCTTGACCAGGTGCAGGCGGCGATTCCCGAATTGCAGCTCGAAGCGGCTGCCAACACTGTCTTCGTGGTGATGAGCAACGACGAGACCGCCGCCACCGCCGCCTGGAAGTTGCTGGTCGCCGAAAGTGTGCCCAACGTCTACATTCTGGAGGGTGGGCTGAACAACTGGCTGACGGTCTTCGGTCACGATGACCCAACGTTGCAGCAGACGCCCACTCCTTCCGGCGACGACCGGCTGCACTACATCTTTGCCGCCGCCCTGGGCGACCGCTATGCCGCCGCCGACCCCGATGCGCACCATTATGAACTGGAGTACACGCCGAAGATCAAGCTGCAGATGAAACGCGGCGCCAGCGGCGGCGGCTGTGGATAAGGAAATCTCGTATGGATGAATCTGCGCAGTCCGAACACCTGAACTGTATCCTCAGCAATCCGGTCTTTGCCGGGTTGCCCGCGCTGGCAGCCGCCGATGTGCTGGCAGTCTCACGGCTGCGCTCGATTGCAGCGGGCGGCGTGCTGGTTGCGCAGGGCGCCACAGCCGACCGCTTCGGCATCCTCTTGCGCGGGCGGGCGCGCATGACGCAGCTCACCAGCGACGGACGACAGATCGCGCTGCGCTATCTCGTCGCCGGTCAGGAGTTCGGGTTGATCGCCGCCTTGCCCGACATGGTCTACCCGGTCACGATCGAGGCGGTGGACGACTGCCAGGTGCTCTGCTGGGCTGGCGGGCGGCTGGCGGAGCTGTTTCTGCGCTATCCGCAGATTGGGCTGAACGCGCTGCGCATCATGGTCATCCGCAACCAGGAGCTGCAGGCGCGCTATCGCCAACAACTGACCGAACGCGTCGAACAGCGGCTGGCGCGGGCGCTGCTGCGGCTTGTCACCATCGCCGGGGAGGACATCCCGCAGGGGCGGCTGATCAACCTGCCGCTGGCGCGCGAAGACCTGGCGGAACTGATCGGCGCCACGCTCTTCACGGTCAGCCGCACCTTGAGCCAGTGGGAACAGAGCGGCATCGTCTGCAGCGGCCGCGAACGCATCGCCATCTGTCACCTGGATGCGCTGGAAGAAATCGCCGGCGAACCGGAGCCGCTGCCCTCAGAATGCGTCGCACCGTGTGCGCTGGCTGAACTGCTGACGGCAAAGCGGGCGGCGTTGGCGACGTAAGATTTTTTTGCTCATCTCTTCTCCCTTCAGGCTTGGGCGCCGGTGCACAGCACCGGCGCCCGTTTTTGGGGCCTGGCGTTTGCGGATGCGCGCCTCTTGTTTGCGCCAACGCAAAGAAGGCAGCCGATTTTCATGCTACGCTAGGGGCAACAGGTGATCAAACGATCATCTGACTTGTGCGTTTCCTGGCATACGAAGTGGAGATGCAACATGGCGACGATTACAACGGTGTACAAAGGTGGAATGCTCTTTGAGAGCAAGGTTGGCAGGCATACTGTCCTGATCGATGTGCCGCCGGACATGGGCGGTTCTGACCGTGCGCCCACGCCGCCGCACTATTTTGTGGTGTCGCTGGGTTCGTGCGTCGCCGCGTTCATTGCCACCTACTGCCAGCAGGCGGGCATCGATGCGCGCGACCTGAGCGTCGATGTCAGCTTCGACAAGGCGGAAAATCCGACGCGCCTGGTCAACCTGAAAGTGACGGTCAGGCTGCCGCACGCCGACTGCCAGGCGCGCAAACAGGCGCTGCTGCGCGTGGCGCAGCACTGCCCGGTGCACGAAACCATCGACACGCTCGAAGACGTCGCCATCGAGATTCTTGACCGCAGAGAGCTTGCGGCTGTGCCAGCCTAGAAGGAAGGGAATAGTCATGAACAGCACAACATTGAACAATGTCAGTGAAGACAAGAGCCTTTGTTGTTGTATCTGTAAAGGCTTAGGTGTCTGTTACCTGGTTTGCCTGGTCTCGCCGGTCCTCCTGGCGGCTGGCGTGGCGATTGTGGCGCTGATCTCATTCTTTGGATGACGGGCCTCTACACCGGGTTTGGCAACTACTCCAATAATCTCTTACGATCAGTTTGCCGCAGCTTCATCGATTTTTTACAGTCACCCTGTATTCTGTAGTTACTTCAACAAAACAACCGGTTCGTTCAACCGGCAAGCAGTGAAAGGAACTACACAATGATGGGTAAAAGTTTAGCCGCTGTGGTGGTGGCGATGATGTTGGTGGTTATGGCGGTAGGGGCGGTCCTTGCCCAAGACAGAGGGCCAGGCATAGGCGTCGGAACGCCGGGCGCTGGACTATGTCTCAATGGTGGCGACCTTGATGGCGATGGCGTCTGTGACAACTGGGTTGACGCCGACGGCGACGGTGTAAATGACACTGCACCGCGTGACGGCACAGGCAATCAGTATGGGCGTGGCAGAGGTCAGCAGGCTGGCGCTAGTGGTCAGGGGATGAACCGGAACGGCGCTTTTGTCGATGGCAACGGCGACGGCGTGTGCGACGCCTTTATCGATGCGAATGGTGACGGCTTGAACGATGCTGCACCACGCGACGGCAGTGGCAACCAGTACGGACGCCGTGGACATTGATAAGGATCAACTGCTGAACAACAAAACCGGCAATAGCAGGGGGGCGGTAAAAACCGCCCCCCTGCTATTGCCGGCGTCCGATGACTTTAATCGTTGGTGCGCTGGAGAAATGTCAAAAAGTATCGATGCCAACGCAGATCATCGGTCAGTTCGGGGTGGAATGCAGTTGCCATGAGATTTCCCTGCCGCGCAGCGACAATCACCTCCTTGTCATAGCCGGGCAAGGAAGCCAACACCGTTACGCCGCGACCGGTTTCCACGATAGCTGGCGCACGGATAAAAACAGCACGAATTGGCGGATCACCCAAAACTAACGCCGTCAGCAAGGTTTCAAAGCCGTCATCCACTCATTTCAACGCAGCCGGCCTGAGCCATCAGTTGACGCAATGCGTTGGCAGCGTAAGCCATGCCGTCGGGACCGCTAAAGCCGCTGCTGTGTCCGGCAATCGCCAGGTGCGGCTCCAGCGCCAATACGCCTTGATAGCCAGCGTCACGCAGCTTTGTCAGCAGTTCCAACACCTGACCATCGCCTTCGCCTGCTGCGCACACCTCACCCGTCGCCAGATGTGCGTCTTTGATGTGGACATAACCGATGGCGTCGCCGAGCTGGGGCCAGCCGTGCTCGGTTACATTTGTTTCACCCACCTGCACAAAGTTGGCGGGATCCCACGCAAAGCGCACGTTGGGGCGGTCGAGCAGGCGCAAAATCGTCGCACAGCGCGCCACTGTGTCGCCGACGATCTCCTTTTCGTTTTCAAGCAGCAAAGTGTAGCCATGTGCAGCGGCGTGGTCGGCAAGCTGCGCCAACCGTTCAGCTGCAGTTTCGACATATTGGTCGTAGTATGCGTTGGTTGAAATGTCGGGCGGGTAGTAGGAGAAAACGCGAATGCGCTGCGTCCCAACAATTTCGGCTGTGCGCATGATGCGGTCGAGTTTGCGCACTTCTTCGCCCATGTCGCCGTCGATCGCTGACTTGCCGATCGGGCTGCCGATGGCGCTGACGATGACGCCAGCATCTGCGCACAGTGCGGCCACTTTGCGCGCTTCCTCATCGTCGAGGTCGAGCACATTTTTGCCCCACGCTGTGCGCAGTTCCAGGCGGCCGATGCCCAATTCAGTCATCACAGCAAGTTGATCGTGCAGCTTCACAGCGATCTCGTCGCCGAACGCGCTGAGGGTGAAAGTCGCTTCGCTCATGTTGTTCTCCTTACTAACAGCGTTGGGTGAGGGCGAGTTGCGAAGGGCGACCCGCGCCTGTCTGCATTGATGAACTATGATGAACTATAAGGCGTGCTGCGTGTTTGTGCGCAACACCCGACACGGAACACGCAGCACGCACCAGCACCGTTATGGATAAAAACCGCGCAGCCGCATCGCCTCTTCGATTCGTTCGATGGCGATAACATAGGCGGCGGTGCGCAGGTCGCACTTACGTCGTGTGGTTGTGCCGATGACGACGTCAAGATTCTCCAGGAGCGTCTGCTCCATCTGCCGACGCACAGCGCCCTCATCCCAGAAGAAGGATTGCAAGCTTTGCACCCATTCAAAGTAGCTGACAACGACGCCGCCCGCATTGCAGATCACATCAGGGATGACCAGGACGCCGTTGTCCGCCAGAATTTCGTCCGCTTCGGGTGTGGTCGGTCCGTTGGCGCCCTCGGCGATGACGCTTGCGCGGATTCGATCGGCGTTTTGCGCTGTGATTTGTCCCTCCATGGCGGCAGGCACCAGCACATCGACTTCCAGCTCCAACAATTCGTTGTTGGTGATTGCGTCGGCGCCATTGTAGCCGACGACGGTGCCAGTCTCCTTAACATGGCGCTGAAGCTGGCGCAAATCAAGCCCGCGCGCATTGTAGATGCCGCCGAATTTGTCGCTGATCGCCACAATGCGCGCGCCACGCTCGTGCATCGTGCGCGCCGTCCACCCGCCGACATTGCCAAAGCCCTGTATCGCAACGGTGGCGTCGTCCAGGCTGCGGCCAAAACGCTGTTTCAAGATCGCACGTGTGATGTAGGTGACGCCCAATCCGGTGGCGGATTCGCGGCCCAACGTGCCGCCGATGGCGACCGGTTTGCCGGTCACGATTGCCGGGATCGAATAGCCAGTGTGCATGGAGTAGGTGTCCATGATCCACGCCATGATCTGTGCGTTCGTGCCGACATCGGGCGCCGGGATATCGCGCTCAGGCCCGATGAAGGGGCTGATTTCCGTAGCGTAGCGCCGGGTCATCTTCTCCAGTTCGCGTTTGCTAAGCGTGGTGGGATCGACGATGACGCCGCCTTTAGCCCCACCATAGGGCAGGTTCATCAGCGCACATTTCCACGTCATCCACATCGCCAGCGCGCGACATTCGTCCAGCGTCACATCCGGATGGTAGCGAATGCCGCCTTTTGTCGGTCCCTTGGTCATGTTGTGGTGGACGCGGAAACCGGTGAACATCCGAATGGCGCCATCATCCATCTTGACAGGAAAGTGAACGATCAATTCGCGCTGACAACTGCGCAGGTAGCAGCGAATGTCGTCGCTCAGATTCATAAATTCCGACACGCGTTCCAATTGTCCGAGCGCAACGGCGTAGGCGCTCACGCGTCGTTGTGGAGGCTGCGGATCGTCGGGGATTTCACCGCTCGGATTTTCTTCTTCGCTGATAGAAATCTTTTGCGACAACGCTGCATGTGAATGAGTGGATGCAGGGGGGGCAGCGGATTCAGCGACGTTGTGTACATCGGCTGCGCCATCCAGCCGTTCTTCTGTCAACACATTTTGTCTTTTCGCCATGAGTCACTCCTTTGTGAATTTCTATGGTCAACGAACACGAAATTTAGCTTTGCACGGCATCGTTGCCTGCATAAAACATGTTCATTGTACAGGATCAATGAAATGTTGTGAAGATTCTATCTATCCTTAATCATACAGGTAATTTGCCCCTCTCTTACCGACGTGCGTATAATGACACAGTTGTATTCTGAACAATCTGTCGTCATGCATCGACGCTCAGTACGCAGGTGTATAGAAGTCGCCGCCGAACAATTGCTGCCGTCGTTGCAGTGTGGGATGGAGCTATTGGATGCGTAACACCACAATCTCTTTGATCGTAATTGCAATTCTTGCTGCACTTGCCGTTTATATCGTCTTGCCGGTTCCACATCCCGACTGGATGGTGCGTTCCGACGCCGCCGGCAAGCCGACGCCGTTGGAGCTGAAGCTTGGGCTTGACCTTCAGGGCGGCACACAGGTGATGCTTGAGGCGGATCTTCCCGAAGGCCGCGAATTGCAGCCCGGTGCGATGGAGACAGCCAAAAACATCGTCGAACGTCGCGTCAACAGCCTGGGCGTCTCCGAAGCGGTCGTGCAGTCGCAGGGTGACAATCGCATCACGGCTGAACTGCCCGGCGTAAGCGACCCTGATCAGGCAATCGAGACGATTCGTTCGACCGGCCAGCTCGAGTTCGTCGATCCGCAGGGTCAATTTCTCCAACAAGGCATGATTATCAACACCACCAATCGCCCCACGACGGTGCAAGATTATCTTGCCTCTCCCAACGCCGATCCGTCGGCGGCGCCGTATGGCGAACGTATTTTTCCCACAGCAATGACAGGCGATGTTCTGCGTACGGCGATCGCCCGTCAAGATCAGTTTGGTCTTTGGGAAATCGGTTTTGAGTTGACAGGGCCTGGCAGCGACCAGTTCTTTGCGTACACCAGCGCCAACATCGGACAGCCGATGGCGATCGTGCTCGACGGCGTTGTGTTGTCAGCGCCGACGATTCAAGCTGCGATCCGCGACCAGGGCGTCATCACGGGGCAGTTTAGCGAAGCGGAAGCCAATTCGCTGGCAATTCAGATGCGCTACGGTTCGCTGCCGGTGCCGCTGAAGGTGGTGGATGTGCGTTCGATCAGCGCCACGCTTGGGCAAGATTCGGTGAACAGCAGCCTGATCGCCGGTCTGATCGGCATGGGTTCAGTCTTTCTCTTTATGGTGTTGATGTACCGCGTGCCGGGGTTGTTAGCGAACCTGGCGCTGTTGATCTATGTTTTCTTCAACCTCGCCATCTATAAGCTGGTGCCGGTGACATTAACGCTGGCGGGCATCACCGGCTTCCTGCTTTCGGTCGGCATGGCGGTGGACGCCAACATCTTGATCTTCGAGCGCTTGCGCGAGGAGCTGCGCGGTGGTCGCTCGCCGCGGCTGGCGGTCGAAGCCGGCTTCAGCCGCGCCTGGCCCGCCATCTTCGACAGCAACCTGACGACGCTGATCAGTTGCGCGGTGCTCTATGTCTTTGGCAATCAATTTGGCGCCAGCATCGTCAAAGGCTATGCGCTGACGCTCGGTCTTGGCGTTGTGCTGTCGATGTTCACGGCGTTCTTCATCACGCGCACCTTTATGCGCGCGCTGCTTGGCAACCGCACGCAGCGCACCAAGTCGGCGCAGACAATCGTCGGCTACTAGAGCAACATTTCGGGAGATATGCACGATGTATCGCATCGTTGAAAAACGCAAACTCTGGTTTTCGATTTCCGTCATTTTCGTCCTGCCGTCGTTGCTGTTCATGATCTGGTCGGGGATCACGCGCGGACAGCTTCTGCCGTTGAGCATCGACTACACCGGCGGCACGGTGTGGGAGGTCAGCTTCGACCAGGCTGTGCAACCGGCGGCTGTGCGTCAGATATTTGTCAATGCTGGCTATGGCGATACGACCGTCTTCACCGTCAACAATGACCAGACGGCGCAGATCAAGTTCAAGCCGGTGGAACTCGATGAGAAGGAAAATCTGCGTCAGGCGTTGGAAGCGCAGTTTGGGCCGCTGACCGAAGTCACCTACCGCAGCCTGGGACCGTCGATCGGGCGGGAGGTCAGCCAGGCCGCGTTTTTTGCGCTGGCGGCGGCGTCGATTTTGATTCTGCTCTACATCGCCTGGGCGTTCCGCAGCGTGCCGCATCCCTTCCGCTATGGCGTCGCCGCAGTGATTGCGCTCATCCACGATGTGCTGGTCACGCTCTCCTTCCTGGCGATCATGAATCTGGTCGCAGGGTGGGAACTGGACGCGCTCACGCTGACGGCGATTCTGACGGTGATCGGTTACAGCGTCAACGACACCGTGGTCATCTTTGACCGCCTGCGCGAAAACATTCATCGCTACCGCAACGAAAGCTTCGCCGTCGTCGCCAACCGCAGCATCATCGAAACCGCCACCCGCTCGATTGCCACGCAGATCACAGTGCTGCTGATCCTGGTGGCGATCCTGGTTTTGGGCGGCGCCACGCTGCAGCAGTTCGTCGCAACGATGCTGGTCGGCTTCATCTCCGGTATGTACAGCTCGATCTTCAACGCCACGCAGATTCTGGTGGCGTGGGACGAGAAGTCGCTCTTCCACCGCAGCGGCAAGAAACCGGCAAGCCAGGGCAGCGCGGTTCCGGCGTAACATTCTACAAGCAACCATCTTCCAGGAAGCTTCAAAGCTTTCCGGATGATGGCAGTGCAAGCGAAATCAATCGGAGCGGCGAGGCGTAGAAATAGCTTCGCCGTTTTCATTTTGACTGATTGTAGGTCATCGCCTCCGGCGTGACACAGCATTTGCTCACGTCAGAGCCGATGAGCAACGATGACCGCATCACACTCAACAAGAAAGATGCAAGCATGATGGTAGGACAACAACCGACTATGCGCGCTGCGGTGGTCGGAGAACATGGGCTGGTGGTGCGCGATGATTACCCGCTGCCCACCGCGCAGGAACGCGAGGCGTTGATCCGCGTGCGGCTGGCGGGCGTCTGCGCCACCGACATCGAGCTGCTGCGCGGCTACAAGGGCGGCTTCCGCGGCGTGCTGGGTCATGAGTTTGTGGGCGAAGTGATCCGCGCCCCGGCGGATCCGAGTTGGGAAGGGCGCCGCGTCGTCGGCGAGATCAACGTTGGCTGTGGGCAGTGTAATTTCTGCCGGCGCGGGCTGGGCAAGCATTGCCGTCGTCGCACCTCGCTCGGCATCATCGGTCGCGACGGCGTCTTCGCCGAGTACACGCTGCTGCCGGTCGAGAATCTGCACGCCGTGCCCGACCACGTGTCGGACGAAGCCGCGGTCTTTGCCGAACCGCTGGCAGCGGCGTATGAACTGCTCGAACAGGCAGACATCGGGCCAGGGCAGCGGGTGACGGTGCTCGGCGACGGGCGCCTGGGACTGCTCTGTGCGTTCGTGCTGGCGCAGACTGGCTGCGATCTGACGGTCATTGGGCGCAACCCGGAGAAGCTGGCGCTGCTGACGGGGACAGGCGCACACATCGTACTTGCATCACCGGATACGCTCGACCGCCTTGCCGATGATCCGGCTGACATTGTGGTTGACGCCACCGGCGCCTGCACAGGCTTCTTCACCGCGCTGCGGCTGGTGCGCCCGCTTGGTGTGCTGATGCTCAAGAGCACTTTCGCCGACCGCGTCAATGACTTCGACCTCAGCCGCCTGGTGGTGGATGAGATCACGATCGTCGGCAGCCGCTGCGGGCCGTTTGCACCGGCGCTGGCGGCGCTGGTGAGCGGCGCAATCGACCCGCGTCCGCTGATTCACGCTGAATATAGCCTTGAGCACGCCGCCGCAGCCATTGCGCGCGCTGGCGAAAAGGGCGTACTCAAGGTGTTGATCCGACCGTGATAGCGGCAGTACTTCACCCTAGAGTGTACGAACACAATATTTCGTGTCCGTACGCTAACATGGATAAATCAATCGTCAGGGGAAATGACGGATGATTCGTCGCTATTTGCAATTCCTTCGAGAAACCGGACAAAAGCGCCTAACTCTTGTTGTAGAAGTTCCCACAATAGTGGCAATTTCTCAACCAGGGTCTGCATGCGGTTTGCATCCAGGTCGCCTGCATAAATGTTACGAATGCGGTGCCTGAATTTACGATACTCGTCCAACTGCGCCGCAGTCGATGACTCCAACACGGGTGGACGGATATCTTTTAAATCCAACGTCATTTGCTGGAGCAGTTCGCTGTGCCAACCTGATCCACCTAGCACCCCACCATCAAGTTCATTGGCGATCAGCTCGAAGATCCGCTCCAAGCCTGAGTAAAACGAGTGCAGGTTTAGCGCCACAGAGTTGAAAAATGCGTCTCTGTCTGTTTCCTGGATGAGCGATCGCTGCCAGTGTCTACGTGCAACCTGTTGCGTGTTGTCTAACGCAGCGAGCTCGATCTCGATGCGCCTCGCCAACGCACGATAACGGGGAATCATAATTCAACCCCCTCATGGGCGAGTGCCTCTTGCAGCGATGCAGAAGCTGATTCGATGGCGATGAGGTTAATCTCGAAATCCGAATCAATCTCATCAAGTGCGCACCAGGCGCGCCAGAAATCAGATACCTGTATTCCTTCCGCTGCCAGATCGATATCGGATTTCGGACCAAACCAATGTCCATGCGCCAGAGAACCAAACAGAATCACGCGCTGTGCACCAAACTGTTCCTTCAAGATGGCGGCAGCTCGTTCAGCTATGGGAACCGCAGCTTGCCGGCGATCGTTTGCGACCCGCCTGCGCGTTTTCTCACGGAGCCAGGCTGTCCGTTTGTATCTAGCCATCTGTTCCTGGGTCAGGTCCGCTGTCATATACTAAGTATAGGATAACGCCTTATCTGCGTCAATGAATAAAAACAGCTACCGGCTACGGGCCAGAATAACCAGATAGCCGTAAATAATGCAACCTGCGCCACCCCTTGCTGGTGGAATCTTCCGGTTCGCCGCAAGCCACGCCACCGCCCAGATATCGCTATTCCTGCGTAAACTTGACGCGGCGCAGCGTCTGGGCATTGATTGCGACCACCAGCGTGCTGATTGCCATGAGCGCAGCGCCGATCGCGGGTGAAAGCTCGACGCCGAACGGCGCCAGGGCGCCCGCCGCCAACGGCAGCGCCACGATGTTGTAACCGGCCGCCCACCACAGGTTCTGCACCATCTTGCGATAGGTGGCGAAGCTCAGCCGGATCATGTGCGCCACGTCGAGCGGATTATTCTTGACCAGGATAATGCCGGCCGATTCGATGGCGACGTCCGTCCCCCCGCCGATCGCAATGCCGACGTCGGCGCGCGCCAGCGCCGGTGCATCGTTGACGCCGTCACCGACCATCGCCACCGCCCGGCCGCTCGCCTGCAATTCGGCAATCTTGGCGTCTTTATGCTCCGGCAACACCTGAGCAAAGTAACGATCGATGCCCAATGCCCCAGCCACAGCCTTTGCCACCGCCTCGCTGTCGCCGGTGAGCATGGCGACCTCCTTGCCCATTGCGTGCAGAGTGCGCACGGCGGCGTAACTCTCCGGGCGTATAGTATCGGCCACGGCAAAGGCGGCTGTCACCTTCCCATCCTGCACCAGATAGACCACGCTTTCTCCGCGCTCTCCCGCTTCGGCGGCGAAACGCGCCAGCGCAGTGTCCGGCATTGTCGCCAGCATCTCCAGCAGGCGCGGGCCACCAACGTAGACGCTCCGTCCGTCGTGTCTCACCTGAACGCCGCGCCCCTTGAGCGCCTCAAAACCGGAGACGACGGGCAGCGTCAGCTTGCGGTCGGACGCAGCCTGGCGAATCGCGCGCGCAACCATGTGCTCCGAGTCGGTTTCGGCGGCGGCAGCCAGCGCCAGCGCGTCTTCTGCAGAGAGGCCATCGGTCGTGGCAACGCCGACGACCCCTTGCGCGCCGGTGGTGAGTGTGCCGGTCTTGTCAAAGACGATCGTGTCCAGCAGGCGCGCTGCTTCGAGCGACAGCCGATTGCGCACGAGAATGCCGTTGCTGGCGGCCAGCGTCGTGCTGATCGCCACGACCAGAGGCACGGCCAGTCCCAACGCGTGCGGACAGGCGATGACGAGCACGGTGACAACGCGCTCCACAACCTGCCAGTTGAAACCGCTGACAAGCGTCCAGACGACAGCCGTCAAAGCAGCGACCGCCAGCGCGATGTAAAAGAGCCAGCCGGCGGCGCGATCAGCCAGCAACTGCGTGGCGGATTTACTCTGCTGCGCCTCGGCCACCAGCCGCATGATGCCGGCCAGCGCAGTTTGCTCGCCGGTAGCGGTCACGCGCACGCGCAGGCTGCCATCGCCGTTGATCGCGCCAGCGATCACAGCGTCTCCTGCGCGTTTGGCGACCGGCTTCGATTCGCCCGTAATCATTGCCTCGTTGACTGCGGATTCGCCCTGCTCGACGACACCGTCGGCGGGTGCGCTGACGCCAGGGCGCACCAAAAAGAGATCGCCGACGCGCAGGTCGGTGACGGCGACAATCTCGACATTGCCGTCGTCGCCGATGCGCTCCGCCGTGTCGGGCAACAGCCTGGCGAGTTGATCCAACGCCCCTGACGCCTGGCGCACACTGCGCATTTCAAGCCAGTGCCCGAGCAACATCACGTCGATGAGCAGCGCCATCTCCCAGAAAAAACCGCTGGCCGGGTCGATAAAAAGCATGACCAGGCTATAGACAAACGCTACCGAGATCGCCAGCGAGATCAGCAGCATCATCCCCGGCTTGCGGTTGCGGATTTCTGGGATCGCCATCTGTAAGAACGGGACGCCGCCAACCACAAAGATAATGATGGCAAAGATAGCGCCGATCCAGTCGCTGCCGGGGAAGCGCGGCATCGAAAAGCCAAACCACATCTGAATCATGTGGCTATAGAGCAGGACGGGCAAAGTCAGCGCCAGGCAGATCCAGAAACGATTGCGAAAGACCCGTTCGTGCCCCGTATGATCGACATGCGCTGCATGTGCACTGCTGCGGCCATGCACAGTCTGCGCCGCTTCATGTTCGGCGTGCAGCGTAGATGATTCGACACGAGGGTGTTGCCCATGATGCGCGGTGTGATGGTCATGTGTAGCGTGTTCCGACATGAACAGCGTCCTTTCTCGCCGGCCCCTATATGACAGGAGCAGACACGGGTCCTCCGTGTCTGCTCAACCAACTGTAGATTTCACGTAGCGCTATCGTCAACCGAGAATGCAGCCTTCATTGCGCTGGCGGCCAGGTCAATATCAGCGATTCTCCGCCCGCCGGGTCGGTGATAGTCAATGTAGCGCTCTCCACCGGGCCGGACATGTGCGCCGGGAACTTGAGCACGCCATTGACATGGTGGCCGTGGTCGTAGACAACTTCCCAGGCAGCGGCGGGCATGGCATGGCCCGCAATGCTCAGCGTCGCCAGTTCGGCAAGATCGAAGCTCAGATCGGCGCCAGCGGCGTTGAGATCGACGGTGAAGTCGATCGTGTCGCCCTGGATGTTGCTGAGGTCGGGCGGCGTCACCTTGATATCGATGGCGCCCAGTTTGCCGGTCTGCGCCGCGTTTCCCTGCGCCGGGGTGGGCGGGGAGGCTGGCGCAGCCGCCTGGGGCGCGCCTTGTCCCATCATGCCGCCCATCCCCATGCCCTGCATCATCGGCATTTGCCCCATCATGCCGCCCATGTTCATGCCTGGCGTCATGCCCATGCCTGGCATCTGCATCATGCCGCCCATCGGCATGGGAGCAATCAGGATCATCGTCCCCATCATTGGCATCTGACCCATCATGCCGCCTTGCATTTGCTGGCCTTGCATTTGACCACCCATTGGCATGCCGCCAGCCATCATCTCACCAGCCATCATGCCTTGCATCTCAGCCATCATTTCTTGCATTTCGGCCATCATCGCCATCATTTCGCCCATATCGCCTTGCATCATGCCTGTCATGGGCATTGTGCCGGTCATGGGTGCGCTGCTGCCCATCATGCCGCCGGCCATCATGCGCTGCATCCGCGCCATCATCGCCTGCATGCGCGCCATGTGCGCCATCATCTGTCCCATGCCGCCCTGCATCATCCTGGGCTGCATTGTCATTGCGCCGGTCATAGCTTCCTGCTGACGCATGGGCATGCCGACCATCATGCCAGGTCCTGGCATTGTGCCGGTCACAGGCATCGTTTGCTGGAGGACGTCTTCGTCTACCGCCATCAGCGAAGACGCCTGCGCATCGCCCCAATTTAGCAAGCCGAATAAAATGGCCGTTGCAAGGGCGGCGAAAAGCCCGGATGAACTAAATTTTCTAAGAAACATGCTTTGCTCCTGACGTTATGAACAAACTCAAAATACTTTGCCGCCTCCAGCATACACGTCAGATTTGAAGCAAATATGAAGACCTCTTGTTCACATTTCCTTCATAAGCGCATGCTACGCTGAAATCAATTAGATTCAATCGTATAGAAAGGAGCGCACATCATGATGATGGGACACGATTGGGGATTGGGCTGGGGCGGCATGTGGTTTGGCTGGCTGTTGATGATCGGCTTCACAGCCGCCGTCGTTGTATTGATTGTATGGCTGATCCGGCTTTCCGCGCCAGGCGGCCGTTTCAACACCGGCGCGTCAGAGAGCGATCCACAGGTTCAGTCAGCGTTGGATATTTTGCAGGCGCGCTATGCACGCGGCGAGATTTCCAAGGAAGAATATCTGGACGTACGCGCGACGCTGCTCCGCACATGAAGGTTGATTGTGAATGTTCAACATCGACCACAGATGTCCATGACTCACGGGCGGCCAGGGACGTCCGCTAGCCATTGCAAGGTTGGGGGTAGCAATTTGATGAAGGTAGTGTGACATGTCCGTGATTCGAGTTGTTCTGGCGGACGATCATGCGGTTGTCCGTCAAGGCATCCGCGATTTTCTGGAGGAAGAGTCCGACATTGTGGTGGTGGCGGAGGCGTCTAACGGCGAGGTGGCCAAACAACGCATCGAGAGTCTTTTGCCCAGTCTGGCTATCCTTGACATTCGTATGCCAGATGCAACAGGCATCGACGTAACGCGATGGGTGATGGAGCGCAAGTTGCCTGTGCGCGTTTTGATCTTGACCGCCTATGACGACGATCCATTTGTAATGGCGGCAATCGAAGCTGGCGCCCGCGGCTATGTCCTGAAAACTGCTGACGCCAGCCAGATCATTGCAGCAGTGCGCACTGTGGCTGCAGGACAACTGGCGATTGGCGCTGAGGCAGCTCGCACACTGGTGGCTCGAATAGCGCAAAACCATCACACAGTCAACCTGATCGAACCGATCTCTGAACGCGAGCGCGAAGTGCTTGGATATGCGGCGGAAGGCCTCACCAACCGGGGGATCGGGCGTCAACTCAATATCAGTGATCGCACCGTGCAGGGACATCTGGCAAATATTTATGCCAAGCTCGGGGTGGCGAGTCGCACGGAAGCCGTCACCAAAGCATTACAATTGGGATGGATTGAACTGCCCAAGGGTTCGCTATGATCCGGTTGCGAGGTTCGTTGCATCTGCGCAGTTTGCGCGCACAGGTTCTCCTTTGGACTATCTTGCCATTAACGATTCTGCTCATCGTTGTTTCCCTGACCGGGATTGGTACACATCAGGCCTCCATGCGTCGGCTTGCCATCGACGAAAACCGTCGTCTTGTCACCGTCATGGCGCAAGCGCTGGCGCTGTTGGCGGCTGACGCTCCACTCAGCCAGGCGCTATTGGATGCGCTGCTGCCTGTCGATAACGGCTATGAATCCCAGGTGCTGTTGATCGATGCTGAGGACCGAATTCTTTTTAGCAGCGGCTCCGAACCGGAGCCGCTCCCAACAATCCAAATCGATGGCACCACCGATTCCGTAGCGACGTTCGCTGGCGCTGAGTATATTGTGGTCTCTGCCCCGGTGCCAGGGTTTTCTTGGTGTTTTGTCTTGCGCGAGCCGCTCACCCATCTTACCGAGCCACTTATCCGTTTTGAACAGGTTATGCCCTTCGTGCTCCTCATCGCCACTGTAATTTCGTTTCTTACCTTGTTTTTTGGCTTGCGCTTTATCGTACATCCATTGCAGCTTTTGGCCGAACGGACGCATCGCATCGGTGAGGGAGATTTTACTTCTCTTGGCAAGCCGGTCGGAGGTGTAGACGAAATCGAAGCACTGCGTCGGTCAATCGATCAAATGGCGGAGCGGATACAAAGCTATCAAGCCGGATTGGAAACTTATCTGCATGTGGTAACGCGCGCGCAAGAAGATGAGCGCGCCCGTCTGGCGCGGGAATTGCACGACGAAACAGTGCAAAGCCTCATTGCCCTCAACCACAAGACGCAGAAGGTGCAGCGCACGCTCGACCGCGACCCTGCACTGGCGCATGTACAGCTAACAGAATTGCGCCATCTGATCGTGAAATCGATTGGGGAAGTCCGCCGCTTCAGTCAGGCGCTGCGTCCGCTTTACCTGGAAGAACTTGGACTGGCGCCGGCGCTTGAACGGCTTGCCAGCGAGTCGATGGCGGGCTTCGCATTGCTAGGCGAACCGCGCCGGCTGGCGCCTGATATCGAGCTTGCGCTTTATCGCATTGCGCAGGAATCGCTCAACAACGCCCGTCGTCACGCTGGCGCTTCACAAATCGAGATCACACTGGCCTTTCAACCCAGGCAGATCAAGCTGACGGTCTGTGACGACGGCATCGGCTTCGACGGGACGCTGACCACCGCCGATTTCACGCGCAGCGGTCATTTTGGCTTGATGGGGATGCACGAACGCGCGCAGTTGGTGGGCGCCAACCTGCACATCGATGCAGTCCCCAAACAAGGCGTCACGATAACGGTCAGCATGACAGGTTGAACTGGGTTTGTAGACAGGGGTTTGCACCGACTGTAGCAAGCCGGTGCATACACGCCAAATGGCGCATGTACAGCTTCTCATTCTCGATTATAATTTCGCACACAGAGATTGCATCGCCATGATCCTCCCTCTGGCGACAGGAAGATAAACGATCGTGAAAGAAGATTTGGCCAGAGAGTTCAATACATCGCATCGCCACACATCGCCATCTCTGAAGTTTGCCGACCCTATGGTCGTCCTTCTCTTGCGTCATGGGCTGGCCTTGCTGCTGGCGCCGCTGTTGATATTCACGCTGCTGCCCTTTGCAGCGCCGTTAGCCATGCATCTGGGATTGGAGTTTTGGGGCGACCTGCTCTATCGATTCTACAGCCTTTTCTGCCATCAACTGCCTCAGCGGAGTTGGTTCCTGTTTGGTCCCAAGCTCACCTATACGCTGGCGGAGATTCAGCAGGCGGCTTCAGCATCTTCACCGTGGGAACTGCGCGCATTTGTGGGGACGCCGGAAATGGGGTGGAAGGTAGCCTGGAGCGACCGCATGATTTCATTTTATACGCTCACCCCGGTCTTTGGTCTTGCCTATACCATGCTGCGTCGGCTTGGCAGACGAAGCGCGCCTCTGCCCTGGTTCGTGTTGCTGCTTACGTTGCTCCCGTTAGCCATCGACGGTGGAACCCATGCAATCAACGACGTGCTGACAGGAGGAATGTCCTCCGACGGGTTTCGCGATACGAATCAATGGCTTGCCTGGATCACGTTCAATGCCTTTCCAGGGTTCTATGCGGGCGATCAATTGGGCGCCTTCAACTGGTGGGCGCGGCTGGTGACAGGCGCGCTTGCGGCCTGGGGCGTTGCGTTTACGGTCTTTCCCCTGCTCGATCAACTCTTCCATCAGGAAGCAGGTTTCCTGGCCGATCAGCCATCGCGCAGAAGAGAGTAGAAAAGTGTTTGCCAGGCAAAGTTCTTCAAAATCCAGAGAGTCTCATCGACGGCGAGGTAAACGGCCTTCCTCTGAACGCCAGCTCACCTATCTTGTTGTGGGCGCAGCGACTATATTTACTCTGCTGATTGTGCTAATCATTTTCGTCAACATCCAGCGAAGTCAGCCGGTCGCCGGTGAGGAAACCGTCGCTACGCTCGGCAACGCACATATCCCGCAGAACACGATCGTCACTGTAGTGTATAACAACACCCCACCAACCTCAGGCCCGCATTACGGCAGTCTCGCCGAATGGGGCATCTATACCGAACCGCTTCCCTATCAGGTGCTCTTACACAACATGGAGGATGGCGGCGTCATTGTCTATTATCAGTGTCCTGTTGGCTGCCCAGAAACGGTGGAGGCGCTGACAGAGATCGTGAAGGCCTATATCGACAGGGGACAGCGCGTTGTGCTGGCGCCGAACGCGCCGGGCTGGAGCAATGGAGTCACGGGTCATGAAGACATGGGCGCAAAGATTGCGGTGACGGCCTGGAATCGCATCCTGAAGATGGATGATGTGGACGCGGATCGAATTCGGGTCTTCATCCAAAAATATCAGGGTATCGATCACCATGGGATCGGTAGTTGATTGGAGATGAGTCATGCATATTGTTCGTTTCCTGAGCTTTCTAATTGGCGTTGTCCTGTTGGCGGCCTGTAACGCTAATCCATCGTCTGCTACGGTCTCCGTTCTGGCGGACGAAAATCGCTTTAGCCCAGCTCGCGTTGAGGTGCTGGCCGGTAAGCCAGCAACGCTGTATTTCTACAATATCGGTGATCAGGAGCATCAGTTGGCTATTCAGAAACTTCCAATGATCACCCAGGCCAAGGCCGATCCACTGGCAGCACATGTCATGGCAGGGATGGGCAGTCCAGTAATGACCGGCAACCCACCTGAGTTACATGTGGTTGCGCCAGTAGGAAAACAAGCGAAACTCACTTTTATCCCTGCCAAAGCTGGTGAATACATCTTTCAGTGCATTTTACCCGGGCATACAGAAAAGGGCGTTCTGGTGGTTCGGTGATCGAATCTGGAATGCATCGTCATGGCAATCACTTCAGTGTATTTCGTGCAAGCAAGGAGCTTTCTGGAATGAGGGACACCAGAGTTTCAATTCTGCGGACGAATTGGGTTGATCCGATGTGCG
Organism: Chloroflexota bacterium; assembly: GCA_016861025.1. GTDB lineage: Bacteria > Chloroflexota > Anaerolineae > Caldilineales > Caldilineaceae > Caldilinea. The sequence continues at coordinate 395,582 of BOKO01000003.1, read as the reverse complement.
GCATGCAAATTGATGCAAGCAGTGCAGTTGTCGAAGAAATCTACATTGGCGTCCGTTATCTGTTCTGTTCGGAGGAGTGTCGTCGATTGTTTGTACGGGCAGCCACTCGCCATATCACCGAGCTGGCGCATGGCGGTGATTGCATCGGACATCGATGCCCAAACCAACGGGCGAACGGCGAGATCCGGTAAGCTGTATTCCAATGCTCGGTCGAACACTTCTACTGTCTATCTTGGCAGTTGGGCTGTTGCTCCTGTTGCTAGTCAGCGCACTGACAACCTTTGGCACTCCGCAGCCGGTCGTCATCAATGGGACGGCGGCGCCCCCGTTGCCTACGCTGAATCCGGCCGCTGTGGCGGAAGGCGAGAGACTCTACGCGCATTATTGCGCAAGTTGTCATGGCGCCAACCTGGAAGGCGCGCCCGACTGGAAAGTGCGCTTGCCCGACGGCAGCTTTCCGCCGCCGCCACAGGACAGCAGCGGGCACACCTGGCATCATGCTGACTCGCTTTTGTTGACCGTCATCCGCGAGGGCGGCGACCCGGCGGAGAATCTGCGCATGCCGGCCTTTGGCGATCGGTTGAGCGATGATGAAATTCGAGCGATCCTCACCTTTTTCAAGAGCCGCTGGGGCGAGGAGGAACGTACGTTTCAATGGTGGATTACTGTCACGAGCGGTGAGTAGTGCAAACTTATCGACGACGCAAATAGAAGCCGAACAACCGTAGGTGCGGTCTGTGATTGCGCGTCTTCTGTGGAGCATAACGGGGACGCATCACTGGGGGTGAGGCGATGCCTCATCCCCAGTTGGCTCAAGCGGTCGCCAGAATGAGCAGTCCCATCACCACAACGCCGCCCCCCAACGCCAGGCGCATCCACTCTTTATGATGCAGGTTCCAGTGGGCCAGGCGGTTGAGCGTGGGGCGAGCCGACGCCGCCGCCAAGATGACCACCAACGGCAGCACGAACATCAGATTATAGAGCACCAGATAGCCGAAGCCCAGCAGCGCCGTCGGTTGCAAGGCAAGCAGGCTAAGCACACCCAGATAGACGGCTCCGCTGCAAGGCACAGTGCACAGACCGATGAGAAAACCGCTTCCGATCAAGGTCGGTGCGGTCGCTGTACGCGCCGCGCTTTGCGCCATCATCCCTACGCTCATTCTTCTGGCTTTTCGGACATGGTGTTGTGACTGTGTCCCATGAAGCGCATCATGAACAGATGGCTCAACGGGCAAAGCAGGATCAGGGCGCCAATAAGGATGCCGTTCAATGGCACGTCAAACAGGTAGATGGCAGTCAACACCGCCAGCGGCGCCAGACATCCCAGCACCATGAGCCATACCATTTTCGAGTCGTTGTGGTTGTGCATTCTATTGATCACCAGGTTAAGAGTTTGTGTTGTCCATGTTGTGTGTTTCGTGCCGCGTCGCGGGATGCCCATGGAACGCGTAACATGCAACAAATCGTCTCCGGCTGAACAGGCGGTCGCGCCGGAAGTTGATAGGCAATATTGCCTGTTATGTTCCCATCCAAACTACGTTTGCCATCCACCGTCAGATTTGTTTATCTGGAAGCAGTTGCCTGGAATCGAAAATCGATCGATGGATTGTACGGAGAGAAGATTATGGGAAAGTGGAAGTTGAAGCGATCCGCCGTCTGGGAGGAACAAAAAGGGGATTGGATGCCGCTGTCGGCGTTGGTTGCGATGTTGGTCGGGTTTCTGGCAGCTTACATCATTGCCGAAACAACCCTTTATGAGTATCAGCATCCCCTGCATTGGGTCGTGGCGTTTGCCGGCGGCACGCTAGGCTATCTGTGCGGGCTGGCGCTAGAGAATGTGTTGGCTCTCAAGATCTGGCGGGAACGATTGTCGGTGGCCGGGCGGACACAAACGACGCGTTCCCGTCCACGCTTTTGGGAAATCGATGCGGTGCGCGGGATCGCAGTAGTGATGATGGTGATCTACCACCTTATGTATGATCTCTATTTCTTTCAGATCACGAATGCCATCTTTACCGTGCCCTTCTGGTTTTACTTCCAGCGCGTTACTGCTGGCACATTCATTATTCTGGTAGGAGTGTCATTGGCTGTTCTTGCGCAGCGCGCCGCTGCGCAAGGCAGTGCAGACGCACCACTTTTCTGGCAGAACATACGACGAGGCCTGCGCATTTTCGGCTGGGGCCTCGTGATCACCCTGGCCACACGTCTCCTCCTAGGGCCGGATCTTGCCATTACTTTCGGTATTCTTCACTTTATCGGCGTTGCTATCGCCATTTCCTATCCGTTTTTACGCCTGCGCTGGCTCAATTTGGGATTAGGGCTCGCTGTCTACGCCATGGGTGTGTTCCTCCGCCAGCGAACCTTCGATCTACCCTATCTGGTCTGGCTCGGCTTTGAACCAGAGAATCATATCTACGTGGATTACTTTCCCATCTTTCCCTGGTTTGGCGTCGTATTGATCGGCATGTCTCTGGGCAATCTGCTCTACGACGGCAACGTGCGGCGCTTTGTCCTGCCGGACTGGTCGAATCAGCTCCCTCTGCGCTGGCTGGAGTGGTTGGGGCTGCGTTCGCTACCCATCTATCTGCTGCACCAGATCGCCCTTTTTGCTCTCCTGATCCCGCTCCTTTGGTTGCTAGGGGTCGGCAGTGTTGGCTGGTGGCTGAAGTAGGTTGCATATCATAAACTGGCGCTGCGCGCGGGTGACTGTGCGGCCGGTTTCCCTAAAATTCGTTTGCCTGTGTCGATGAGGATCTCTGCCATAGCGCCAGATGGCTTTGGCGGTATAATGCGGCCTGGTGTGTTTTCGGTGGCGGCTAGGACGGCCCCATTTTCAACCACCTGAACCTCAAACTGATCCAGCGAACGTGGAGCCGGACCTTCAATATAGTCACCGTCAAGCGTCCATTTAGATCCGTGACAAGGACATTCAAAACGAATGTTCGACTCACTCCACTTGTATAGACATCCAAGATGTGTACAGACCGTATACAGTGCTTTGAGGCCTTCATCGGTTTGGATCAACTAGAACTAGCCGATCGCTGCAAGCGCCCAGAACCAGCGCCAACAGGATTATAGCGCCGAAGATGGCAAGTACTCGTATTCTCATAGGAATGTAACCTCGTTGTCTATATCTGTGTGCCGCTCTCCGGGCACCCGCTGCAATTATGCAGGCATTTGTCTGACCAGGTGTTCGAGCACTCGACGCAATCGCTTATCTGCTTCGGCGGCAACTGGCTGAAGTGCGGGATTGTTGACGATGCCCAGGAGCATCTGCAGAGGATCTACAATACTGACAGTGATTGTATCATCACCATTGTCATAGACAATCACATTGCAGGGCAACAGCAACCCCAGCTCCGGTTCCGCCTGTAGGCCTTGATAGGCCAGGTTTGGGTTACAGACGCCCAAAATCGTATATGGTTTGAAGTCGACGCCGATCTTGGTCTTTAAGGTGGCCTGCACGTCGATCTCGGTGAGCACGCCGAACCCTTCCTCTTTCAGTGCGGCGGTCACCGCCGCGATCGCCGCGCGATAGGGCATCAAGACGATGCGTCTGAAGCCATACGTGTTTTTCATTTGAACGAACCTCCTCTGCTTTCAGCAACAGACTATTTCCTTACCGAAACCAGGCTTGCAGCCATCCTTGCATTTGCTCGATCTCCGCCTGTTGGGCAGCGATGATGGCGCCCGCCAGGTCTTTGATCTCCTGGTGTTCGGCCATCTGCTGCGCCATCTTCGCCATCTCGATCGCGCCCTGATGATGAGAGATCATGGCCGTGAGAAAGCGCTGGTCAAACGGCAGGCTGTCATCATTGCTGAGAGTCATGTCGCCCATGCTCATCCCCATGCCGCCAGTGGAGGGCAGGTCGGGATACCAGGCGGTGCGCCAACCCTGCATCTGCTCGATCTCGACGTTCTGTGCGGCAATGATGGCCGCCGCCATTGTTTTGATCTCCTCACGTTCGGCCTGCGGCAGTGCTTCCTGCGCCATGTCAATCGCGCCCTGATGGTGTTCGATCATGCTGTCGATGAACTGGGCGTCGAATGGCTTGGACGCATCCATCTGCATAGCACCGTGGTCCATGGGCATCGCGGTGGCCTGATCCATCATTTGCATATCGCCCTGCTCGATTGGCATTGCGGTGGCCTGCTCCATGTTCTGCATACTTCCCCCGACGTTGCCGGAGGTGGCAGGCGCAGCGCCCGTGCAGGCGCTGAGAAGAACAGAGACGACAAGCAGGAGTGGCACTGTGCTCCAAATACGCATGATGAAGTGTTCCTTTCTAGAACTACGGGATAGAAATGACAAAGTTCTTGCGAATCGTCTGCGGCTGTACATTGCGCACCTCCACCGTGACGCGCCAGTCGCCCTGGCTGTCGCGGCTGAAATCGAAGGTTGCGCGGTGCTGGCCGTTGCCTGTACTTGCTGCTTTTTGTTGGATCAACATGGTAGCCATCGAAGCGTGGCTGGCCAACAGAGTGACGTCTGCGCCATCGACTGCTTGTTGGGCCGCATCCTTGATAGTGACCGTCAGCGTCACTGCGCCGGCTACCGGCGGATCAGGCGTTGTGCTTAACTCAATCATCAGCTCACTGGGGTCAGCAGTCGCCGGCTGCGGTGCGGCGCCACAACCGGTCATTGTCATCGTCATCAAGAGTAGCAAACCGAGGAAAAGGATGTACCACCATTTCATCATGTCCGCACCTGTTCGATCAGCTGTTGAAAGCAGCGAATGTTCCTTTCCTACCGGGGTGAGAAAACCCATCGACAAACAACTTCGATGGCTTCTAGACAAGCCGGAGAAGACGACAGGTCTTTCCGCAAGCTTGCCCAAGGAATGCAGTCAAAATACCATAGATTTGTGAAGGAGATATGAAGAGCCAGGTCACGCTCCCTTACGCGCCACAATTAGCTTGAAGATTCCAGCCGCGTCCAGGTTTTCCACCCGATCCAGGTGCAGACCACTGCGACGTACATTTTCCACCGTGCCCCGGTTGATGTTTGCTCCCATGATGCGCACCACCAGGGGATTGAGCATGTCCATGAGTGCCCCCACCACCGGATTGGCCGAACGCACGTGCTCCAGCAGCAGCACATGACCACCTGGTTTCACCACACGTTCCAATTCTTGCAGGCCTAACAGCGGGTCCGGCACCGAGCAGAAGACGAAGGTGGCGACGGCATCGTCGAAGCGGTTGTCGAGAAAGTCGAGCGCCTGAACATCGCCCAACCGCAGATCTACGCTAACGTTCAGGGCTTCCGCCCGCTGCCGCGCCCGCTCCAACATGCCGGGCGTGAGATCGATGGCGGTGATCTCCATCCCCTCTGGATAATAGGACATGTTCTTGCCGGTACCCACGCCGACCTCCAGCACCCTGGGGCCTTCGACCAGGGACCAGAGACGCTTACGCCACAGTCGGTGGCGCCTCTCGGCAAGAGTCTCTATGCAATCATAGAGCGGGGCGATGCGTTCGTAGCGGGCGCGAGTGCGCTCCGTTGCGTTCGTGTTGATCGCCATTATTTTTCTCTCTTGTTACCCAGCAATGTCATGGACGACGAGGCAAGTGACAATGCCCGGTCAGACAGAGTCCCTAACAAAGGAACAGGAGCGTCATATCATCCCTCTTTGTTCTTTCATATCGTTCATGGGGTAATCGCAGCGTTGCCGCGCGGCGGCCATTGACCGGTGATGTCGCCCAACTGAGGCGCGTCGCCACCACTGATGCGCCAGCCGCGGGGCGTGCGGAGCAGCGCCAGATTCTGAGTCACCACGGCCGAGTAAATGGGCAGCCTGTTGCGCACCACGCTGAAATGAAGCCGATATGTCACGCGCGCCAGCCTGTTCTCTTCGTGAACCGCGACGCTTTCCACGTCAAAGCTGTGAAACTGCACCTGATCGCTACTGCCAAGTTGACCGGCGAACGTCCGCAGCGCCTCCCACGTCTCGCCAATGCCGGCAGCATTTGCCCCTTCCTCCGTGGTGGCGAAGAACGGCGCTACGGTGCTCAGGTTGCGGCGGTTCAACCCGGACTGCGCAGCATCCGCTGCCGCTTTCACCGTTTTGCGCACGTCACTTTCACCGCTGCTGCAGGCTGTCAGCCATAGCGGGATAACGATCACGATCAGAGCGATCCAGACCCATTGTTTTCCCATCAGTTCACCTGACTTATTGCCTGCACGAGACATGTCATAAACCCGGTCTGATCCCTTTTGTGCTCTGGCTCAAGACGTGGCTCGGATGCTTCCGCCGCAACACATAGAGCAGCAGCGGCAGCCCCACAGCCACCACCGCAAGACTGATGATCTGTGATTGGTTCAATCCAAAGGCGACGCTCCGGTAGGAACTCCAGAAAGTAATCAGGAAACGCCCGCCGGCATAGAGCAGCAGATAGATCAAGAAAAGAGCGCCGTCTGGCAGCTTCTTTTTGCGTAATTGCCAGAGCAGGGCGAAGATGCCCACGTTCATGACCAGCTCGTAAACCGGCGTCGGCGTATAATAGACGCCCAACTGGGGAACCATCGCATTAGGGCTTGTGTAGGCGAAGCCAAAGGGTCCGGTGGTGGGCTTGCCCATTGCGTCGCCCGTGATCACGCAGGCGAGCCGTCCGATGGCCTGGCCGAGCACGACAGCCGGCGCCAACGTGTCGAGCAGCAGGGGCAGCCGCCAGCCCTGCAGCCGGGCTACGATTACTAGCGCGACCAGCCCCCCGATAACGCCGCCCCAGATCGCCAACCCACCTTGCCACACGTAGAGAATACGTATGGGATCAAGACTGTAGACATCGTCCCAATGGTCAGCGACATGAAAAAGTCGCGCACCGACGATGCCGGCGGGCGCCACCCACAACACAAGGGGTTGAATGGCAGCTTTGCCTAATCCTTTGCGTTCAGCCTCTTTTGTGGCGATCCAGATGCCCACAGCGATTGCCGCGACCACAATCAGGCTATACCAGCGAATCATGATGTGACCGATCGAGAAGAGAATCGGATCGATAGAAACTGTAATCATTCTGTGGTTCCAACTTAGCTATGCCCGTGATGTCGATGTTGGTCCTGTTGTGGGTGTGCATACCGCCTAGGCTCTTTATCAAAGGCGGTTTTGCAGCCGGGGGCGCAAAAATAATACGTCTGGCCTTCAAATTCCGATTTGTATTTGGCGGTCTCGCTGTCGATGACCATACCGCATACGGGATCTTTTACCTGTGCCATTGTCGATTCTCCTTTCTGATAGAACGAACAACACGAACGTCGTGCCTCATCATCCTTGCTAATTCGGTTATCCGGTTTCGTATTTTTAAACATGCGATTGGGTTCACCTCTCCATGACCAAACCGGGTAGAGTTTTTAATCGTTCACTACCACCACCTTGCCCCGCAGCATACCCATCTGGCACTGGAACGGAATCTCGCCCATTTCCTGCGGCGTGAACTCGATGGCGACGGTTTCGCCTTCGGGCAGTTTGGCCGATTTCCCCAGCTTGTCGAAGATCACCATCTCGCTGCACAAAGACGACTCCTGGCGGTTGAAGAGCAGGCGCACGGGTTTGCCCCGCTTGACCACGATCACGTCCGGGTCATAACCGCCCTTGACCGTAATGGGCGCCTGCTGCACGCCGGCCACTTCGACCACCTTCACGCCTTCTTTGCGGTAGAGCCAGAAATACCAGACAATCCAGGCGATAAAGGCCGTGCCGAGCACATTGACCAGAATTTGAGCGCCAGTCATCGTAGAGCCTCCTTCATAATCGATGCACCATCTTGGGCGCTTGAATATAATGGACGCCAGGGTGTGCCGAGTCGGGGCAGCAACCAACGATCCAGACCCCACCATCCGGCAGTCTTCCATGCCAGGATCAGCAGAATGGAAAGGGTGAACAACACCGGGTTGGTGCTGGCGGCGCCGGCCATCATGAAGTTCCAGTTCATGAAACCGGCAAAAAAAGCCGCGATCCCGACAAAGGCGCCCAAGATCAGGGCGATGCCAAGCAGCAGCTCGCCGGCCACGATCAACTTGGCAAACCAGGTGTAGGAACCGCTGTCGAGAAGAAATTGAATAAACCCACGATACCAGTCGAACGCGATCGGCGGGCGGGCGGGAGGATCTGGAATGACAACGGCGCGTTCCCAAAACCCTTTCAAGGCCACACCGGTCTGAACCCAATCCGGGTTGCCCAATTTTGGCCAGCCTGAGACCAGCCACATATAGCCAACATATAGTCGAACAATTAACCACAGCCATGCCCATCGCGTGCTATTTAATAGAGAGACAACGAAGGGTGGATCTGTAATTGTAACGTCGCTTCGTCGATTTTGGCTTGTCATAGTGTATTTACTCCTTTGTGTGTACACCAGGTGTTGTTGCTGATAGCACATTCACCTGAAACGGAAAACAACCGATTCGCCCCACCTCATGCCGATCTGGCTGGTTCTGCAAAGCTCTTCGCCTTGAACGAATGCAGCCGGTTGGCATTGCTCACCACCGTCACGCTGGAAATGGCCATGGCGGCAGCTGCCATGAGGGGCGAGAGCAGGATGCCCAGAAATGGGTAGAGCAGCCCCGCTGCGATCGGAATGCCGGCTGTATTGTAGATAAAGGCCCCGAAGAGGTTCTGCCTGGCATTGCGCATGGTGGCTTTGGAGACCTCGATGGCGTATGCCACCCCCTTCAAACTTCCGCCCACTAACGTAATGTCAGCGGCCTCGATAGCTACATCGGCGCCGGTGCCGATGGCAAAGCCTACGTCGGCCTCGACCAGTGCCGGCGCATCGTTGATGCCGTCGCCGACCATGCCCACCTTTCTGCCAGCCCGTTTGAGCATGTGCACCTCCTTGGCTTTGTCTTCAGGCAGCACGTCGGCCAACACCCGCTCGATGCCCACCTGGCGGGCAATGGCCTGAGCTGTACGTTCGTTGTCGCCGGTGATCATCACCACCTCCAGCCCCATCGCCTGCATAACGCGGATGGCTTCCACCGAGTCCACTTTGACTGTATCGGCCACAGCCACCACACCGGCGGCGCGACCGTCTACAGCCACATACATAACTGTTTTGCCTTCACCTTGCAGGCGTTCCACGTCGCCTTCGATAGCGCTGATATCGACGCGGCGCCGCTGCATTAGCTTATGGTTGCCCACCAGTATCCGTTGCCCTTCTATTGTTGCCTCCACGCCATGTCCCGGCACTGCTTCAAACTCCTCCGGTTCGACCGGGTCCAGCCCCTGGTTGCGGGCGCCGTCCACGATGGCTTGGGCCAAAGGGTGCTCACTGAGTCGGTCGGCGCTGGCTGCCAGACGCAGCATGACTTCAACCGCAAGACCGGGCGCAGCGGTCACGTCGGTCAGCTCTGGCTTGCCCTTGGTGATGGTGCCGGTCTTGTCGAGCACAATGGTCTTCAGGCTAGAAGCGGTCTGAAGCGCCTCACCGCTGCGGATCAGCACCCCATGCTCGGCCGCCTTGCCCACCCCCCCGACCAGGCTGAGGGGTACGGCCATGCCGATGGCGCAGGGGCAGGCGATGATCAACACTGTCACCGAGGTCACGATGGCAAAGGCCAGGGACGGGCTGGGACCAAACGTGAACCAGATCATGAAGCTCAATATGGCAATGATCATCACTGTCGGCACAAAGTAGTAGGAAACCCGATCCACCAGGCGAGCGATGGGAGGCTTGGTGCCCATCGCATCCTGCACCAACTTGACGATCTGGGCCAGGGCGGTGTCCTTGCCCACCTTGGTGGCCCGGAATTTGAAGCTGCCGGTGGTGTTGACCGTGGCGCCGATCACTTCGTCACCCACCTGCTTGTCCACGGGCAGGCTCTCGCCGGTGACCATGGATTCGTCCAGGGCGGAGCGACCCTCGACAATCACGCCGTCCACCGGAATCTTCTCGCCCGGACGCACTATCACGATGTCGCCCACCACCACTTCTTCCACGGGAATTTCCACCTCCTGACCATCCCGTAGGACTCGGGCCGTCTTGGCTTGGAGCCCCAACAACTTGCGGATGGCCTGGCTGCTCTGGCCTTTGGTGCGGGCCTCAATGGCCTGACCCAACACCACCAGCGCGATCACCACCGTTGTAACGTCATAGAAGGGCATGGCCGCAGCGCCTTCAGGGAAAATCTGCGGAGCCAGAACCGCTGCCGTTGAGTAGAGCCAGGCCGCCCCTGTGCCCAGAGCAATCAGTGTATTCATATCGGCCGCATGGTGCTTGAAGGCTGTCCAGAGCCCGGTGTAGAAGTGGCGGCCGGACCAGACCATGACGGGCACGGCTAGAACGCCGGAGATAGCCCAGAGCAGGCGCACCATCCAATCAGCCGGCTCTGGTGTGACGAGATAGGGTGCGTAGAGCCAACGCAGTTCTGGGAAGGAAACAGGCAAAATTAGCAACGAGACTGCAGCGGCGAACCAGAACTTGCGCATCAGGCTCTTGTATTCTCGTGTGTGAGCGGCGATCTCTTCGTCTACATCCTCTTCTTTCCGATCCAGCGAACGAGCGGCCTGATAGCCGGTGGATTCGATGGCCTGCTTCACAGCAACAAAGTCTACCTGACCCACCGTGTAACGAATTCGCGCCGTCTCTGTACCAGGGTTGACTGTGGCTTCCAACACACCGGGCACTTGCATCAACGCCTCTTCGATGAACCCAACACACGAGGCGCAATGCAGGCTGGGCGTGATGCGCGCCTGCATTGTATCGGCGCCAACGGTGTAACCTGCCCGCCTGATGGCATCGATCATCCTGCTGACGTCCACAAGGACAGGGTCGTAGGTGACGTGGGCTTTGCCCAGAGTGTAGTTGACATGAGCATCTGCCACGCCAGGCAAAGCCGTCAGCGCGCGCTCCAATGTGGTGGAACAGCTGGAGCAACTCAGCCCGACGAGCGAAAGCTCCACGTGCAGTGCGCCATCCAGCGTTGGGTTGTAGCCGGTGGTCGCTGATTGAACGGGCGCCGTCTGGTCGTTAGTGTGCGCCGTTCCCTGTATATTGTGATTGAATTGCTCGGCGCAATGGTGCGAGCAGAAGAAATACGTTGCACCGTCTTGCACGCGCACCTCTGTGGCTGTTGCAGGATCGATTTTCATACCGCAGATAGGGTCAACAACAATCTCCCCCGTGATTGGTTTCTGATTCATCAATGGCTCCGTTTGTTCAGTTCTTCCGATCGAATAAAGCAACCAGTTCTTCACGCAGAGACAAAGTCCGCTCCATGTCCTGTCCGTCCAAATCGCATAAACAGACATCCAAATGACACCGAATCAGGAGCATTTGCGCCCGCTTTAGCGACCCTTGCACTGCTTGAATCTGCTGGATGACAGCCATGCAGGGGCGCTCTTCCTCGATCATGCGCATGATGCCGCGAATATGGCCTTCCGCACTGCGAAGGCGCCGCACCACCTCTTGCTGCGTGGTTTTGTCCATAATTTGCTCCTTTCCTAAGCTCTTGCCATGAGCTACGGATAGAATCAGCATACCATATCCCATCCCCTACGGGGAGGGGGGTGATAGCGCGCACCATGATAGGCCATTTGGCGCGGTCAACGTCGCCAAAAATGAAAAAATCCTAGAGACTAAGATGCTTTCACGGCTCGGTATAAGGAAAGCGGGCCGACAATGGTGGTCAAGTGGCTCGTTTCACGGATCTCGCCGAAACCGCTTTCGGCCATGAGCGCCGGCAGCAGCCCATCCAGGTGATCGGCGGTTTCTTCCAGGCGTCGCATAATCTGGCTCATCCAACGGGTCATAGAGGTACGGGGCGGGCCAAAGTCCACGATGTGCAGTTCGCCGCCAGCGCGTAGGACGCGTCGCATCTCGCCAAAGGTGCGACGCTTCTGTTCTCGATTCAGGTGGTGCAGCATAAGGCTGGCGACGACGCGGTCGAAGGCCGCGTGCGGATAGGGCAGCGCAAACGAGAATCCTTGCGTCCAGGCGATATTCATCCCATGCTGGTGGGCTTTGCGCCGGGCAATGGCCAGTACAGCGGGATCGCCGTCAAGACCGTGCACCACACTCTGGGGATGAAGCTGTTTCAGCAGCACCGTCAATGTTCCTGTGCCACAACCCAGATCGAGCACCTGCATGTGAAGAGTAATCGCTGCCTGCGCGATGAGCTGCCGCTTGAAGCGCTCCTCCTGCATCCCCCATTTCAGAACAGGATCATAGAGCGGCGTCAGCCAATGAAAACGCAGCGCCGGAATATAGGGAGCAGTCTTGTCAATGATGTTCGTCGTGTTCTTCCACCCCACCTTCTGTTTCCGCCTGTGCGTGAGTAGGCAAGGATAGCGCGATCTCCGCCGCCGCGCCGTCATTGGGCGTCAGGGGCGAGAAGCTGACGCCGTTGGGCGCAGCGCCGGTCGGCGTTGTCGTCACCACTTTGCGAGCGGCCAGATCGACGACGGTCACTGTATTGCCGTACAAATTGGTGACATAGGCATAGCGACCGCCCGGCTCCACCACGACGCCATGCGCTCCTTGCCCTGTCTCGATGACGCCTACTTCAACCAGACTTGCTGCATCGACAAAAGACAATGTTGTCCCAGGCGCATCTTTGGAACCCTGGTTGGCGACGAGTACAAGACTGTCATCAGGAGTCGCATACACTTGCACAGGACCATTGCCCACCGTCGTTTTCCCCGTGACAGTCTGTGTTGCCAGGTCCACGGCGGCAACTGCGCTCTCGCCATTGAGCGTGACATAGAGCGTGGCGCCATTGGGAGCAAACGCCACCTAAACGGGTCTAGCGCCCACGGCTATCGTTGCAGTGACAGAAAACGTCGTAGTGTCGATCAGGCTGACCGAATCATCGCGCAGATTCGCCACCGCCACCCATCGCCCGTCTGGGCTGGCGCGCAAACCGTGAGGAAAGGCGCCCACTGGAATGGTCGCCCGCACACCAAAGGTCGTAGCGTCGAGCACTGTGACCGTGTTGTCTCCGCTGTTGGTCACATAGGCGGTGGCGCCGTCCGGACTCACAATGACATGTGCGGGCGCACTTCCCACCGGCGCCACGCCCAGCAAACTGAGTTTCTGGGCATCCACAGCGATCGCCAGACCTTCATGACCGCTTACTGCCCAGACGGTTCGGCCATCGGGCGAAACCTGTACATTATGAGGGCCAGGGATGCCGGTCAAGGTGGTGACCACAGCATTCGTGGCGGCGTCGACGACGGTGAGGCTGTTTCCTTCCTCATTGGCGATCCAGATGGCGCCGGCAAGCGGCGTGGCGGCCGATGTAGTCGCATCTTGTTCTGAGTCAGCATCTGTAGTGGAACCAGACAGTTCCTTGTCCTCCTCTGCCGCAGCCTGGGGCTGAGATTGCAACGATGCGACGAACGGCGGCGCAGTGGTGCATCCACCCATCACAGCAGCGCTAACCAGAATTGCCGTCAAATAGACAGCAATGGAAATCAAACGAACGTTCATAAAACTCCCCTTACATGGCAATTGCTCGATAGATGGACAACCGTCGACTACGATCATAGCGCTCAATTGTGAAGCGAATGTGAAGATAAAGCAGTGCGAACGCCGTTACATTACACGCCACATTGGTTGCCTCTGGATGCAGGTTGGCTCAGATGGCCGTTGTCGGCCAACCAACGGTGAATTGCCTGGAAGCCGCTGCTGGATGAGTAGTTGGCGCTGACGACGAGCCGGGCCTCGGCATTGGCGTAATCGATCCCCTCGGTGACTTTCAACAGGGTAGCGATCTCGGCCATCTGCTGCGGAAACCAGAAGGCATTGACGAACTTGGCCGCTTCCCTCATGTCACCGACGGTTGCATCCTGGGCAGCCATCAACTCTAGCAGCCCCAACATCGCCATGCCGTGATTGCAGTCAGGAAAGGCCGTCGAGTTGTTACAACACGGCCGGTGCACGGCGTTGGCCACTTCGTTCATTCGAGCTTGCCGATCCGCCGACAGGGGAATCAGTGGAATGCTGGCGTAAAGTTCGGTGATGGGTTTGGTCGCAAGCGTCCAGCCGCCGGTCGATGCAAAATTCTCGATGCGCCCGTCGCTTTTCGTCACCATTGCTCCTTCGGTGAGGATCGGATTCTGGTTGACCAACCCAAAAGCCCAAAACAGGTTGAGCAGAAAATACGAATTTGCCTGGTCGATCACAACGGTCTCGCTATGGCTTTGATCGAGAATCGCCAGTTGTGCATCGGTCAGCGGCTTGCCGGCCATCGCATGAGTCTCGATGAATCGTGAGCGATCGATCGCACCGGCCTCAATCAAGCGCGAGCCAATGTCGCCCAAGACGATCGGCAAGGTATAGCTTTCCGGCAGATTAACCACTGTTGATGCATTGATGACTGTGGGAATCGTGTTTACTTCTTTGTTGGTGCCAGCGTACTGCCCTATAGCCGGAAACAGTCCAGGCGCTTGTGTCCATAGCAGATACCCGGCGCCCATCCCTGCCAGAAATGAGAAGGGAACCATCAGTACAGCCCGACGTGTGACCAGCGATTTTCTGGGTGGGGATTCATCGGACGGAAACGCCTTTGGCGCCCGCGACTCGGCTTCTGGCCTCAGTAATGGCGTCTGCGACTGCTCTACATTTTGTATCATGATTTACTCCTTTGCGCGCTAACCTGTGTCTGATAGATGGTGCGACGGTGCACCGTTGATCATGATTGTATTGCACACTTTGAAATCGGCGCCATGCGCTCATTGGCGCTTAGATTTCGGCGAAGTTGCCTGTCGCCTGTCGGTCAAAAGTCATATATGTGGCGATACGCCATTGTAGTCGGCGCAGCCCAGTCCGGAGGCGCCGAGCCAACTTCACATTTTCTTCATGATTCGAGGGTATGATGTGAAACGAACGTCAATAGGCCAAATGGCGCGTATGGAACCTGGTCTGTGGGAGGTTCTATGAACAGACAGGTGTGGATATGATCGGAACGTGCGTCGTGGAGACGTAGTTGCCATGAAGAGAATCTTTTTCGCTGTCAATCGGTGATCTTCGACCTTTTTTATGACGGATCCTAAATCTAATGACTTCTGGTTACCGGCGCTGAAGCCTGTGCGGTCACCCTGGCTTGCAAGACTGGGGTTTCGCTCGATCCCCTGTGTCTATTCGGAACGCCAGACAACTCACGTTTTTCTAACCTTTCAACGGTCGGATGAGGCGCAAGAGGATTGTCCCAAAGATGTGTCGGTTATCTATCTGTTGCGGATGTAGCGCATTGAGGAGAATCAAGTGGGCGTGAGGATTCGCACTGACAAGAAAACATTGTTGATACATACTCTATTTGTACTGGGGTTGCCTCTATTCTTGTTGGCAGGCTGCGGCTCAAGCCAGCGGACAATTGTGTTGGCGGTTGACGACGCTCTGCCTCCTTTTCTTGATGCGGCAACACCGCGTGTGCGCGATGCCTACCGTTTCGCCATCGCCAATGCGGACGAGTTGGAGCGTATTCCCTGTTACTGCGGCTGCGGAAAGATGGGACACACCAGCAACCTGAGCTGCTATATCCGTTCAACCACTGCAGACAGTGCAATTGTTTATGACGAACATGCGAACGGCTGCGGCATCTGCGTCGACATCACCCAGGATGTCATGCGTCTGACCCAAATCGGCCAATCTATGTGGAAAATCCGCGCCTACGTGGACGCGCAGTATAGCCCATTCGGTCCACCCACAGACACCCCGCTGCCAGCAAAACCTTGAGGAAAAGGATCAATCGATGAGCAAACATTCAAAACGACGTTCAACCTCGCCCAAATCGCAGCCCAGACAGGCGCGGCGTCCCACCTGGTTGGCAGCGGCGGTGCTGACGCTGGCTGGCGTCGCGTTCGTCGGCATGCTAATCTGGCTGACGCAGCGCAACGCAGGGGAGACTGTACAGACCACGCCTGCACAGGTCGCACCGTCTGACTCTACTGCCCTCAGCGGACCACGCATCAGCGTAGACCAGGATCGCTTTGATTATGGCGATGTCAGGCTCAATACTACAATTGAAACTGCTGTCCGCGTCCAAAACATTGGCAACCAGATGTTGGCGTTGGAACAGAATCCGGTCGTCGAACTCATCGAGGGATGTTGACCGCCCAATGCGGTCGTCGGTTCGACGATCTTGAATCCCGGTGAAGAGACAACCGTAAAGATGCGTTTCATGATGCACGCTGGCATGGATGGCAAGCACGAGTTCCGCCTCCATATCCGCTCCAATGATCCGGTGGAGCCTGATAAACAGGTGGCGATCCTGTCCAACTGGGTTCCATGAACAAATGCATGCGAGGCTTATGCACTTACGTTTTTTCCTGCGCCCGCTAACCCTGGCTAGCGGGCTATTTCTGATCATGGCGTTGCTGGTCAGTCTAAATCTAGGAGAACGCACTGCGCGCAGACAGGTTCGGACGATCGACATTACCATGTCCACCGCCGAACAAGGCGGCTTCACGCCCGCCAGCCTGCGCATTCGGGCTAGCCAGACGGTGAGGCTCCGTTTCCATGCCAGCGATGTCGCTCACGCTGTGGCGATCGGCCCCGGGTTGGAACTTGACCTCGGCGTGATTGCACCGGGCGAGACAAAAGAGGTCACCCTCAGCATAGACCGACCAGGCGTCTACACCTTCTATTGCAACCTGTGGTGCAGCCCGGAGCACTGGCGCATGCGGGGGGTGATCGATGTCTTCGCCGTCGACGGCAGTCTGCCGCCAGCCAACAGCGATCCCGTGATCGTCGCCTTGACCGCCGCCGGCATCGACATCGACGGTGCGCACGGCGCACAACAAACGGTGCATTCCGCAGATCATGCAAGTATTTTGATCACGCCGGACGCAGCCATGCTTGCCGTGCTGGAGATCCCCGACATCCTGCGCTCGCCGGCGTGGAAGCGTACGCACGCGCTGGCCGACGCCGCCGCTGTATTAGGCGGCGCCAATCCATCACAAACGGGTATAGCGTTGGCTGGCGCCGCCGCTGCCCTATGGCGCGAGCAGCTTCAGGATGCCGACCTTGCTGACGCCGCCGCGTTGTATGCCAAGAATTGTGCAGCATGCCACGGTGTAACCGGCCGCGGGGATGGGATGGCGGCGTCTCTGACGCCTACATCGCCTGCCCCTTTCACCGCAAATGCATTGCTCGAAAAGCGCCTGGACGTGTTGTATGCGAAAATTCGGCGCGGCGGAATGGGAACTGGGATGCCCAACTTTGGTGCGCTTTTCACGCCAGAGGAAACCTGGGCGTTGGTCGACTATCTCTGGCTGTTGGCGTTAAGCGAAACTTCTCCGTAGAAATTCATACAAACAAATTCGTTTCTCAATGTCTCTTCAATGCAACTCTTTTGGAGCGCACGGCAGCATAAAGCCAAATTCAGCGCCGTGCGCTGCGCCGGGCGGCGGGCTGTCGACCCACATGCACCCACCGTGCGCTTCGACGATCTGCCGGGCGATGGCAAGACCCAGACCAGAGCCGCCGGTTGAACGCGTGCGCGAGCGGTCGCCGCGATAGAAACGGTCAAAAACGTGGGGAAGGTCCGCAGCCGGGATGCCCGCGCCGTTGTCGGTGACGGTTACATAGACATGGTCGGCGTCGGCGTGGAGGCTGACGACCACCGAGCCGCTGGCAGGTGTGTGACGCAGGGCGTTGTCGAGCAGATTGAGCAACACCTGGTTTAGGCGCTGTCCATCGGCCTCGATCAGTTGCGTCTGAGCAGGGCAGTTGATGGTGAGCGCAATGCCGCGTTCGTCGGCGCGGCGCTGCATGGCATTGACCTGACGCCGACAAAGCTCAGCCAGATCGATCTGCGCCCTCTCCAGGATGAGCTGTCCTGCCTCGGCGTTCGCCAGGGTGCGCAGATCGTCTACAAGCCGGTTGAGTAGCAACACTTCGGCGTGCAACCCTGCCAGATTCTCGGCGTCGGCAGGAAAGACGCCATCTTGCATCGCTTCGATGGCGCCTTGAATGCCGGTGAGCGGCGTGCGCAGTTCATGGGCGATGTCGGCCATCAGGTTTCGGCGCAGGCTTTCCTGCTTTTCCAGGCTGGCGGCCATCTGGTTGAACGTTGCGGTCAACTCGCCGACCTCGTCGGCGCTTTTGACCGGCAAACGCACGCGCAGGTCGCCGCGGGCGATGCGGCGCGAGGCGTGCGTCAGATCGACCAGTGGCCGTGTGATCTGGCGTACGAAAATCGCAGCCAGCGCCAGGCCGGCGACCGCTGCGATTGCAGCAGCGAAAAAGACCGCCCGTGTGACGCTGCCCACCAACGGCGCAGGATCGACCGCAGCGGCGCCCATCAACGATCCTTCGACCACTAATTCGCCGACGAGTACGCCGTCGACGATGATGGGCCAGTGTTCGAGCGGCGCGCTTGTCAGCGGCGCGCCGCCAGCTGTTCCTTCCGAATCAGCGACCACCTCCCCGCGTTGGTTCAACACCTGAACACGATTGGTGGGCATGCCCATCATCGTGCCGAAGACGCCCGTCATGACTCCATCCGATGCGGTGAAGATCAGACTCTCGAATGACGCATCAAGATCGTTCCAATCCCAATGGCGTCGATAGTAGTCGGCGAGCGCCGCTTGCATGACCGCCGGACGCACCATTTGATTGGCGACCATAAAGTGCTCGAACTGAGTGGCCGTCCCCTGGCTCGTCAACCAGACGGTCACCACCACGCCGATGAAAATAATCAACGCAAAGGCGGCGGTCAATTTGAACCAGAGTTGATTGCGCATTGTCTCAGCCGATGAACCGATAGCCGACGCCATGAACCGTTTCGATGAAGCGGCTTTGGCGTCCTGATCCGCCCAATTTCTGGCGTAGATTCTTGATGTGCACGTCGATGGTGCGTTCGTAAGCTCCTGCGTCGCTGTCAGCCTGCACGATGGTCAACAACTCGTCGCGCGTAAAAGGGCGTCCGGGCTGGCGCATCAGGGCATGCAGCAGGTCAAACTCCACTGCTGTCAGCGCGAGATCTACACCGTCCAATGTTGCTATGCGGTAGGATGGATCGAGCCGGAGTCCATCGCTCGTCAACACCTGCGCGGCGACCGTCGCCGGCAGCCGTTCGAGGCGACGCAATGCAGCCTGTACACGCGCCGCCAGTTCACGCGGACTGAAGGGCTTAACCATGTAATCGTCGGCGCCAACGGTGAATCCTTCGACGCGATCCGCTTCCTCCACCCGCGCCGTGAGCATCAGAATGTAGATGTTGGCGACGGCCGGGTCGCTGCTGCGGCGCAGCCGACGGGTGATCTCCCACCCATCCAGACCAGGCAGCATCAGGTCGAGCACGATCAACGCCGGTTTCTCTGTCAGCGCCAGCGCCAGCCCGGTTTCGCCGTCGGCGACAGCCAGCACCCGATGCCCCGCCTGTTCGAGATAGCCCTGCACCACGCGACGAATCTGGTGGTCATCTTCGATGACCAGGATGGTGACTCGCTGCTCCGGCATAACGATACTCTAGCCACAAAGCCACAACAATGCAAAGGCGTTCTATACAACCTCAAAATAGCGCATCATGCCGCTGTCCTCATGCTCCAGGTTGTGGCAGTGAAAGAGATAGCGGCCGCGGTAACCGTCGAAACGCACAGCGATGCGCACGCGCTCACCCGGCATCACCAACACCGTATCTTTCCAACCCTCGTCGATCAGCCCGTCTCTGATTGTTTCCCAGCCGGCGCGCTGTGCGTCGTCAACCTGGCGCTCGATCACCTGGAAGTGGACGCCATGCAGATGCACTGGATGCGCCATGAAGTCGCGCATCGTCGGTTGCGCCGTTGCGCTGCTGCCGTGCGCGCCATGCGCGCCGTGATCCATGCCCGCCATGCCACCCGCTGCAACTGGAACAGGGGCCTCCATCAGATTCACCAGTTCCCAAATTTCGGTGTCGCCGAAGCGCACCTTCTCGTCGTCTGCCACGACATCCATCTCGAAACTGCGCCCATTGATCGTCCACTTCATGGCGTCGTCCATGGCAAAGACGAAAGTGCGCGGTTGAGCCGCATTGACCGTCGTCTGCGCATCGAGCTTCTCAACGGGCAGCAGTGCAGCCGGCAGCGACAAATTATGCGTCACCGCTTCGGTCACGGCAAAGGTCATGATGTCGAAAGCCGCACCATTAGGCAGCGTTGGTTCGTGGTGCATCATCCCCATCATGCTCATGGTGGCGGCCTCGACGCCCTCGAACGGGAGGCTGACTAGCTTGACCTCATCGCCCACTGTGTGCTGGCTAAAATCAGCCCACAGCTCAACGCGTTCGCCAGGGGATAGCATCACATATGGCGCAGTCACCGGCTGTTCGAGCAGCCCGCCGTCGGTGGCGATGACCGTCATCGGCGCGCCGCTGCTCCAGGCCAGCTTGTAGATGCGCGCGTTGGAGCCATTGAGCAGGCGCAGGCGATAGGGCTGCGTGGAGATGGGCAGGGTCAGGTCTGGTGCGCCGTTGACCAAGACACGGTCGCCCAGAATGCCCATCATCTCATCCATCATGCCAGCCATGCCCGGCGCAATGTAGATAAGCTGGTTGTTGGCGTCGAAACGGCGATCCTGAATCACGAGCGGGATATCCTGCGCGCCGGCGGGCAATCCCAGCGCCGCTTCTTCGCGGTCAGTGACGATGAACAGACCCGCCAGCCCTTGATACGCCTGCTCCGCCGTTCGCCCGTGTGGATGCGGGTGGAACCAGTATGTTCCGGGGCGATTGCGCACCTCGAAGGTGTATTCAACTTCGGCGCCAGGTGCGATCAGGTTGGAGGGCTGGCCGTCGACCTCGGCGGGCACGATCAGCCCGTGCCAGTGGACGTTGGTCGGCTCATCCAGCGCGTTGCGCACGTGGACGCGCACGGTCTGCCCGCGCTCCAGGCGCACGATCGGACCGAGATAGGAATTGGGCGGCGCTGCGACTGCATTGGCGTCGCCCTGCACGACGCTTCCCGTGTAACTCAGTGTCTGCGTCATAGCGCCGGGCAGGATCGGCGTTTCTTGTTTGCCGGCCGTCAACTGGAATTCGAGCGCGGGTGTGGAATCCGCCGTAGGGACATCGGTGGCCAGCGGCGTTGGTGATTGCACCAGTGGCAGCGCGGCGCCGGTGCAGCCGCTGAGCCAAAGCACAGCTGCGCCTGCGCTGCTGTAGATCAAGAACCGCCGGCGTGAAAGCGGCGGGTTGTGTGAAGCAATGCTGCGATTCATTCAGAAGACTCTCCCGTGGTTATGCGATGCTTGCGTCATGCGATCTCGCTCAAGGCAAGCGATCGCGGCATCGTGATTTTTGGCGCATTCAGTCTCGCATAGAATTGTGAAGTAAATATGAAGTGGCGGACTACAATGGCGATGGGTGCGTCCCAGATTCTTGGCGCGTCCGTCGCACTGTTCAAGAGGTGCTGCTCCAACGAAAACGCGCTGACCAGTGCGACGCACGCTTTTCACCAAAAGTTTGGGACGCACCTGGCTGGCGATGAACGGACACGATTCGGGAATCGTACGGTGCTATAATGTGATCAATTCACCATTGACTGAGCTGGCAGGCAGGTCAATTTGCGCATAGACAGGAATGGTAGAGGCGAAGATTGGCAGAAGTCACTAATATCTCTAAACATGGTTTCTGGTTGTTCTTTGATAACGAAGAACACTTTCTACCCTTTGACGGCTTTCCCTGGTTTCGCAATGCGCCTGTGTCGGCGATTCTGAGCGTCGAACGGTTGAACGAAGTGCATTTCTACTGGCCTGCGCTCGATGTAGACCTCGAATTAGATTCTATCCTCCATCCCGAACGCTATCCGTTGGTGGCTCAAGAAATTTCCGAGTAAATCGGCCAGGGTGCAGTTCAAG
The DNA here is from genome assembly GCA_016861025.1 of Chloroflexota bacterium. GTDB lineage: Bacteria > Chloroflexota > Anaerolineae > Caldilineales > Caldilineaceae > Caldilinea. Next base: position 373,805 of record BOKO01000003.1, on the reverse strand, counting down.
TCTGACATGACTGCGCAGCGTTTCTTAAAACACGCGGTTAACCTTTGATGGCGCCTTCCAGCATCGAACGGAAAAATGCCTGGCGCGTAAATAGAAAGATCGTGATGACGGGCAGAATCACAAGGATACAGGCTGCCGCCAGTGCATTGTACGCCGAGAGCGACTGCGAAATATATTCATAGATGCCATACATTGCCCCGCGCAGTTCGCTGCGCCCCAAGAGCAGATAATTGGCGATGAATTCATTCCACACATTGACATAGGTCAACAGAAAAATCGAAACCAGACCGGGCGCAGCAAGCGGCGCCACAATCCGCGCAAGTGCGCCGAGAGGCGACGCACCGTCAATCTTGGCTGCTTCTTCGAGTTCGATCGGGATCGTGTCAAAGAACCCTTTGACGACCCAAATGGCAAAGGGAAGTTCAAACCCGACATAGACGATCACCATAAACAGACGCTCCTCGTATCCGGGAAGCATCTGACGCATCCGCACATTCATCTGATAGAGCGCCAGCAACATCGTCAGCAATGGAACGCCGGAAAGCGCCAGCAGCAACGTCAGCAACAGGCGACGCCCACGAAAACGAAAACGCGATAACCCATACGCAGCCAATCCGGCTAACATCGTTGTCACGATTGCAGCAAACGTTGCATAGAACAAAGTGTTTGGCACATATTGGGTGAAAAGACGCCCTGTCACCGATGCGCCAAACAGACTGTCCGGATTCGGTCGGAGCAAAAGCACACGACTGTAACCATCCAGAGAAAAACGACAATTACGCGGGTCGAAAGCGGCGCTTTCCGTATCACACGGCAAGAGAACCGGCGGCTTGCGGCGAACATCCTGCGGTTCTTTGATCGACAGCAACAGCGTGCTAAAAATCGGGAAGAAAACGATCGCACAGATGCCGATCAGTAAGCCGTTGAACAGCCACAAGCCCATCCGCTTTCGCCGTCCTCCGGCGCCCAAAGTTCCCCCAGAGTGAGGGATGTTGACATCGAGTTGGCTGGGAACAGAAATTGAATCAATGTTCTTCATAAGCAGCCGATAGTCTTAGGGTAAGTGCGATCAGCCCGAAATTGAGCATGGCAATAAAGACCGACAGCGCGCCGGCCAATCCGAAATCGAGCTTGGAGAAGCCGATCGAGTAAAGCAGGTAGCTTAGCACTTCCGTCGATGTGCCAGGTCCACCGCCGGTGAGACTGAAGACCATTCCGACGCCGTTGATGCCTCCCAAAATCAAATAAAAAAGCGTCACAGCGAGCATCGGCCTGATCAAGGGCAAAATGATGTGCCGTAACAACTGTAAATTAGACGCGCCGTCGATTCTGGCGCTCTCTTGCACTTCCTGAGCTACGGTCTGCAACGCTCCCAGGATGAGCAGGGTCGTAAACGGCAAAATTTTCCACGCAGAAGCCACCACCAGGAAGAGTAAAGCAGGCGCAGGCGGTAGAGGAATGCGTGGGCTAAACTGATTCGGCGGCACAGTCGTGAGAATTGAAATCCCGTTTGGCTCACCAAACAAGGTTGGATTGGCAAAAAAGGGTGAAAACAATCCATAATCTGGCACGACGAACAACCGCCAGACTGCGCCCGCCACCACATCGGAAATCACCCAGGGCACAAAAAGCAATGTGATGTAGAGAGGTGTGAAGCGAAGCCGTTGCCGTAGCAACAATGCAATCGCAAAAGATGCACTCAATGTGAGCACAACATAGCCCAGCAGGAAGACTACCGTGTGAACCAGACTTCGCACGAATGCGACGCTGCCCAACAACCGCTCAAAGTTGCGCACACCGACAAAAACGAATCGTCCTGTGCCTGGTTCGATCTGCTGAAGGCTCAGCAAAATGGTGTAGATTGTGGGATAGAGCTGAATCGCAGCAATGATGAGCATGGCTGGCAAGAGCACCCAAAAAGGCAGCCATCGCCCTACAGAGATGCGCAAGGGTTTCTGTGTTTGATTCATAGCGTTCGTTTTGGACAGCGAAGTGTGCAATCCGGGAGAGGCGCAGTTCGCGTCCGAATCCCGCCTCTCCCGAATGCTTACGCTACAAGGTTAGTTGCTGCTGTTGTACTCTGCTTCGGCGGCAGCCAGCGCCGCTGCGATGTCAGCATTCGGATTGCCCTTAAGCAGATCGAACATCGTTTCCGTGATGATCTTTTTGGCTTCTGGAATGCGGTTGAGCGAACCGTACCACGGCTTGCAGTCGCTGGCGCCGAGCGCCGCCGCCGCTTGCTTGAAGATCTCGGTCTGGAATGCAGCATCTTCGCGGACGCTGCTTGCAACAGGAACGCCGCCGCCTGCGCGCAACACCCATTGAACTGCGCGATCCTTCTGCATAATCCAATCAATGTACGCTTTTGCACCCTCGACATTTTTGGCGCCGTTCGGGATAACAAACCCAAATACATCCATGTGACAACCTGGCGTGCCGCCCTCCGGCGCAAAAATAGGCACCAGCCCCATGACGCCAGCATTCACTGCGTCTTCCATATCCTGCGCCGAGATTGTGTTGAACTCCTGACCGGACGGAGATTTCAGCGGATTGAGATATTGATAGCCAACATAGAAGCCGGTGGGGAACGCGCCAGCCAGCCCATCCTTGAAAGACGCCTCTTCTTCGAAGTTGCCGACGAAGGCTGCTTCGGGAGAATATCCATTGGCGACAATCTCTCGCATAAATTCGACGGCGGCGATATTTTCTGGAGTGTTCAGTCGCATGTTTCCCTGGCCGTCATCGTAACTGCCGCCGAACGAGCTGATTACCTGATAGAAGTAGCGTCCGGCGCCTTCGCCATCAAACGCAGTCGAACCCCAGTAGGTCAAAGCATATTTATCAGCCGCTTTGAGTTCAGCCGCCTTTGCCAGAAACGCGTCCGTTGTTGTAGGGAAGCCGTCTGGATACATCTCTGTCCAGAAGTAAACCAGATAAGGGGATTCCGACACAGGGACGCAGTAAATCTTGCCATCCGGCGCAGTGCAGGCCTCCACCGCTTTTGGATCCAGGTCAGCGTACCATGCTGCGCCTTTGACATAGTCGGTGAGGTCCTGCACTGTATTGTTCAACAGGAAGGTCGGAAGGTCCACGGCGCCGGTGCGCATGACATCGGGAATATCGCCGTTGGTTTGAACCGCTGCAACGAGATCGAGCACAAGATTATAGTCGCGCGGCACATTCACCCATCGGTAACGGCCGGCAAACTCCTCGTTGAATTGAGGAATCGTCTCGGCAAGATAAAAGTTGCCGATGCGCTCATTCGCTTCCGGGTCTGTGTTATCCTGGTCATAGTAATACCACGTGACGACAGGCGCTGCCTCCTGCGTCGCCGATGGCTCACCTGGCGACGCAGGCGCCGTACATGAGGAAAGAAACAGGAGCATACTCACAAAGAACGCAAAGAAAGTCATTTGACGATAGCGCAACATAGTCAGGTTCTCTCCTTCCGGTGCAAGATTTTGATGACAACAAACGCGGTGGCGTCTACGGCAAGATGGGGAGATGGACTTCGACACTCACCTGGTAAAAACAAACCTGAATGAATGTCTGTAGAGCGGTGGTTTATCTTTTTAGATAACGAGCAAGGATGCTATCGCACCCAGAAGTCTTTGTCAATCTCGCAAAATTCACCTAAGCTTCCATCAGCAACATCCGAACTCTCTTTTAGAAAGGACCACCGTCATGGCGAGCAAATCGCAAACTGCTGATGCGCTGGAACAAATCCGTGCGCTGGTTGACCGACAGGCGCGGGCATGGGAGCGCAATGATTTCGATCTGGCGGCGAGTGACTGGCTGCCAGATGGAGTGTTGACCTCGCCCGGAGGCGAATTTCCCGCTCCGATCCTGCGCCAGACGATGAACGACTTTCACGCCGCCTACACAGATTTGCAGGTCGAGATCACAAATGTCTTTGCATCGCCGGACGGTGCAAAGGTGGCGATCGAATGGCTGTGGAGCGTGACCCGGCGCAGCGACGGCGCGCGCAGCACAACACCCGATGCGATTATCGTCGATTTGGTGGATGGAAAGATTCTCTCATGGCGCGAATATTTCGACCTGTCCACTTCGGTGGAGGCGCAGACGCAGACAGCCTCCTCGCATTGACGCCTGTCCACAATGCGGCTACAATCAAATTCCTTATGGCTCCAGAACGATTGCAAAAAATCATGGCTGCTGCCGGCATCGGCAGCCGGCGCAAATGTGAAGAATTGATCACGGCGGGACGCGTCCAAATCAACGGCAAGGTTGTGAACACGTTGGGCGCCAAAGCCGACCCGGCGCGCGACCGTATCGTTGTCGACGGTAAACCGCTCAAGCCGGTGCAGACGCACCATTACTATAAGCTGCACAAGCCGCGCGGCGTGCTCGGCGATACGGTCAGCGAAGATGGTGAACGGCGCACTGTGCTTGACCTGGCGCCGCCGGATGCCGGCCGCCTTTTTCCAGTCGGGCGGCTCGATCTACATAGCGAAGGGCTGGTGCTGCTCACCGACGACGGCGAGCTGGCGCATTTGCTTACGCACCCGCGTTACGAGCACGCCAAGACCTACTACGTGCTGGTCGAATCGTTGCCGACTGCAGCGGCGTTGAATGCGCTGCGCCAGGGCGTCGATCTGCCTGAAGGACGTACGGCGCCAGCCGAGGTCGAGGTGGTGCAGGAGCTGCCTGTTGAATTGAACCTGAGCAAAGGGCCCAATGAAGGCGTCTGGCTGCGCATCGTGCTGCGCGAAGGCAAAAAGCGCCAGATTCGCCACATGACCGCAGCGGTGGGCTATCCGACGCTGCGCCTTGTGCGCTGGGCGATCGGCCCGCTGACGTTGGGCAAGGTGGCGCTTGGTCAATGCACACCGTTGACGCCCACCGAGGTGCGGATGCTGCGTCGCGCTGTTGGTCTGGAGGCGGCAAGAATAGAACGCAAGCGTCCGGCAACCGCCGCCCGCCCGCCCGCGCAGCGCTCACCCCGTTCAAAACCGGCTGGATCGGCTGCCCACGGCGGCAGGACTCAACGTAAATTCAATCGCCCCCGCTGATCGGGTGTAGATTTTGCTTCGGATGGCAGAGACTATGATACAGGCGGCGCATGTGCACCAACCTGATTTGCTCGACGAATTGGGCGCTCAGTTGCATCCGGCGATCATTGCGATCGATGGGCCAGCGGCTTCTGGCAAAAGCACGGTCGGTTTTCGGCTGGCGAACGCGCTTGACTATCTCTTTTTCGACACGGGCGTGATGTACCGCGCGGTGACATGGGCGGCATTGGCGCGGGGCGTCGCCATCGACGACGAGACGGCGATCGGCGCGCTGGCGCACGCCATCACTATCGACATCTTGCCGCCGCAACCCAACCAGCACGACGGTCGCCACACCACCGTGCTGGTCGATGGCGAGGACGTGACCTGGCTAATTCGGGCGCCGGAGGTGGATCGCAACGTGTCGGCGGTGTCGGCGTACCCCGAAGTGCGCACAGCCATGACCGCGAAACAGCGCGCAATCGCCCAGCGCTATGGTCGCGGCGACGCTGAGAAGCGCGGCATCGTCATGGTCGGGCGCGATATCGGCACGGTGGTGATGCCCGACGCGCCGCTCAAGCTCTACGTGGACGCTGCGCCGGAGGAACGCGCCCGGCGGCGTCATCAGGAGCTGGCGAAGCAGGGCAAGCACATCCCTTATGCCGAAGTGCTCGCCGACATGGTGCGCCGCGACCGCATTGACAGCGAGCGCCCCCTTTCGCCCCTGCGCCGCGCCGCAGACGCGATCCGCATTGACAACAGCACGCAGACCGCGGAGGATACGCTGGCGCAGGCGATTGACGCGCTGCGCACAGCTGTGGATGCCTCATTAGTGCAGCAGGATCGCAACTAGGTTGAGCGCAAACAGGCAGAGTACAGACCCATGAGTCAGGTTTTAGCTATGCTGGAAAATGTAGACCGACGGCGCAAAAGCGCGGATCGGGAAATATCTCCAACAACACGAAGCAGCCTGGGGCAGTTTATGACGCCTGCTCCACTTGCCCGATTCATGGCATCCCTCTTTCGTTCATTGTCGGGCGAAATCAAGTTGCTCGATCCGGGCGCTGGTATCGGTACACTCACCTCTGCGTTTGTTGAGTATGCAGTTCGTCAGATTCGCAAGCCATCAATTGAGGTTCATGCTTATGAGATCGATGCAACTATGCGCCACCATCTCAAGGCAACACTGGAAGAGTGCGATGGTTTCTGCAGACAGCTTGGTGCTGACTTCCAGTGGCAGATTCATGCTGAAGATTTCATAGAAGCTGGGGTTCAATCGTTGCTTTACGAGCACTCGTTGTTTGGCGAAAGGTTGCATCGATTTTCGCATTGCATTATGAATCCGCCTTATCGCAAAATAAAGAGTGATTCCAGTACACGTTTACAGCTTCAGCAAATTGGCATAGAAACGTCAAATCTCTATACAGGCTTTCTGGCAATAGCCGTTCACTTGTTGGAGCCTGGCGGTGAATTGGTGGCAATCGTGCCACGTAGCTTCTGTAATGGCGTGTATTTTCGACCTTTCCGTACGTTTTTTCTTAGCCAGATGAGCTTGAGACACATCCATGTCTTTGAGACACGCGATCAAGCCTTTAGAGACAATGATGTCTTGCAGGAGAATGTCATCATTTATGCCACCAAGGATAAAACTCGTTCAAGTGTTGTAATTACTTCAAGTGCGGATACCGAGTTGGACGCCATGACCTGCCGTGAGGTGGATTATGATGAAGTCGTCATGCCTGATGACTCTGAGCGCATGATCAACATTGCAGTCAGCTATGCTGATAGTTTTGTCTCGGCGCAACTAGGTGTGTTTACGACAACGCTGGAGGAACTTGGCGTGACTGTTAGCACCGGGCCAGTCGTAGATTTCCGATTACGTGACGATTTACGCCAGAATCCCGAATCGGATACCTTTCCTCTAATTTATCCGACACACCTGCGACAGAATTCTGTCTCCTGGCCAAAGCTTAACGGACCAAAGCCAAATGCAATTGCTGCCTCCAGGCGCAGCTTGCCCTGGCTGATGCCAAACGCCTGGTATGTTTTGCTCAAGCGATTCAGCGCCAAAGAGGAAAAGCGGCGAATCGTTGCTTCCGTATATGATCCCAATCAAGTTCCGGGCAACAGAGTTGGCTTTGAAAATCACTTGAATGTGTTACACATGCAAGGCGGAGGCTTACCGCCCGACCTTGCTCGTGGTCTGGCGATTTACCTGAATTCAACCTTGGTCGATCTGCACTTTCGTCAATTCTCTGGTCACACTCAGGTAAATGCGAATGATTTACGCAAATTACGATACCCTGATATCGCTACGCTGACGCGGTGGGGCAGATCGTTTGACGACCAATTCCCTGACCAGCAAGCAATCGATGCTTTACTGAAGGCTGAGATATCTGCAATGAATACACTCTACCACGCAAGCGATCCCGTTGAGATTCAACAAAAAATCGAAGAGGCGCTGAGTATTTTGACTGAATTGGGTATGCCTAAAGCACAGCGCAACGAACGCTCGGCATTGACACTGCTGGCACTTCTTGCACTCAAGCCAGGCGACGTATGGGAAAATGCATCTGCACCGTTGATTGGGATCACGCCTATCATGGACTTCATTCGTGATGCCTATGCAAGAGCCTATGCCCCCAACACCCGCGAAACGTTTCGACGACAAACCATGCATCAATTTGTTCAGGCTGGCATTGCCATCATGAACCCTGATGATCCTGGACGTGCGGTCAATAGCCCCAAATGCGTTTACCAGATTAGCCCTGAAGTATTGAAACTCGTGCGGTCATTTCGTCGTGGGGATTGGCACACAAATCTCACTCGTCACTTGAAAGAGCACGGTTCGTTAGCGGAGCGTTATGCACATGCTCGGGAAATGTCAAAGGTGCCGCTCAAGATAGACGGTAGAGAATTCACTCTCTCACCAGGCGCACATAGCGAACTGATCGCAGCGATCATCAATGAGTTCGGTCCTCGATTTGCCCCTGGTGCCGAGGTATTGTATGTGGGCGATACCGGGGCGAAGACCATTCACTTCGATGCCACAAAGTTCGGTGCGCTCGGTCTGCAATTTGACGTTCATGGCAAATTCCCCGATGTTGTACTTTATCACCGCGAAATGAACTGGCTCTACCTGATTGAAGCTGTCACTAGTCACGGTCCGGTGGATAGCAAACGTCACGCTGAGCTGGCTGATCTGTTCGCAGGTGCAACTGCAGGGCTAGTTTTCGTAACAGCGTTCCCTGATCGCCGTATTATGGCGCGTTATCTATCAGACATCAGTTGGGAGACGGAGGTGTGGGTGGCAGATGCACCTGAACATCTCATCCACTTCAACGGGGAGAACTTCATCGGACCTCATTGAGCGGAGTTTCTTCATGGAGAAGAACGACCTGACCAACGATCAACGCCTCGAACTCTACTACTGGATGCTGCTCACACGCGTCTTCGACGAGACGATGGTGACGATGTGGAAGCAGGGGCGAGGCGTGGGCGGCACCTTCAGCCAGCGCGGGCACGAGGCGATCAGTGTGGGCGCTGCGTTTGCGCTGACGCCGGATGATGTGATCGCGCCAATGCACCGCGATCTGGGCGCGTATTTGCTGCGCGGGATCACCCCACAACGCATCTTTGGCAATTTGCTCGGCCGCGCCAACGGCGTTACGGGTGGACGCGACGCCAATTTGCACGGCATGGGCGACATGACCCTCAATGTGATCGGCTTCATCAGCCATCTGCCACACTCGCTGCCGGTGGCGCTCGGCGCAGCGATGAGCTTTGTCCACCGCGGCGAGCCGCACGTCGCCCTGACCTTCACCGGCGATGGCGCCAGCAGCGCCGGCCTTTTTCACGAAACGCTCAACATGGCGGCGGTGTGGAATGCACCGTTTATCCTCATTGTTGAGAACAACCAATACGCCTACTCGACCCCGCTTCACCAGCAGATGAAGTCGCCGGAGATCGCAACGCGCGCCGCAGCGTATGGCATTCCCGGCGTGACGGTCGACGGCAACGACGTAGAGGCGGTTTACGCCATCGTGCAGGAGGCGGTGAAGCGCGCCCGCAGCGGCGAGGGACCGACTTTGATCGAAGCCAAGACGATGCGCATGTTGGGGCACGCCATCCACGACGGCGCCGAGTATGTGCCGCGTGAGCTGCTGGCAGAGTGGGAACTGCGTGACCCGGTGAAACGCTATCGTGAGCGGCTGCTCGAAGCAGGCGTCGCCGACGAGACGGAAATGGCGGAGATCGCACAGCGTGTCGAAGTGGAGATTGCTGACGCAGTCGCCTTTGCCGAAGCCAGCCCGCTGCCCGACCCCGCCACCGTGACGCAGGGTGTCTACGCCGGGGAGTGATGAAGATGAGTGTGAGCAGCAATTTCGGTTTTGCCGACGGCGAGACGATCAACGGCCAAACGCGCGAGATAACCTACATCGCCGCCATCAGCGAGGCGCTGCGTGAGGAGATGCGCCGCAATCCCGACGTGCTGTTGATGGGCGAAGATATTGCCGGCGACTTCGGCGGCGCGTTCAAAGTGACGAAAGGCTTCGAGGCGGAGTTTGGCGCGCGCCGTGTGATCAACACCCCGATCGCCGAGCTTGGCTTTGTCGGCGTAGCGACAGGTATGGCGTTGATGGGGCTGCGCCCGGTGGTTGAAATGCAGTTCGCCGACTTTATCACGTCAGCCTTTGACAGCATCGTGCAGTTTGCAGCGACAACGCATTACCGCTGGAAAGGAAGAGTGCCGTGGGTGATCCGGGCGCCGGCGGATGGCGGCATCCGTTCGGGTCCCTTCCACAGCCAGAACCCGGAGGCGTGGTTCGTGCATACGCCTGGCCTCAAAGTCGTGGCGCCGGCCACGCCCGCCGACGCCAAAGGGCTGTTGATCGCCGCCATCCGCGATGACAACCCGGTCATCTACTTTGAGAGCAAGCCGCTCTATCGTTCGCTCAAGGGTTTTGTGCCGGCGGGCGAGTATGTTGTGCCGCTAGGTAGAGCGAATGTGGCGCGCACTGGCGCCGATCTGTCGATCATCACCTACGGCGCAATGGTGCATCAGGCGCTGGCGGCGGCGCAGAGATTGGCGAATGAGGGCATCGACGCCGAGGTGCTTGATCTGCGTTCGCTAAAGCCATTGGATAAAGAAGCGATTCTGGCGACGGCGCGCAAGACGGGCAAGGTGCTCGTTACACACGCCGCCAACAAGCTCGCTGGCGTCGGCGCTGAGGTTGCCGCGCTGATCGCTGAGCAGGCGTTCGAGTGGCTCGACGCTCCAGTACAGCGTATCGGCGGGCTGGACGTTCCTGTCCCTTTCAGCCCGCCGCTGGAAGACGCCTATCGCCCCGACGCTGAGAAGCTGTATGCTGCAGCGCGTGCGTTGGCAGCATATTGATCGGGTGCGTCCCATATTATTCTTGGCGCATGCGTCGCACGAGTCATGAGGCGCTGTCCCACCGAAAACGCGTTGACCAGTGCGACGCACGCTTCTCGCCCAAAGCTTGGGACGCACTCTATTGATCAGGGCTGTCCTGCGATCAAGAGGTTGCACCCTGAATGGAAAACTCATCAGTCAATCTGGGTGCTGCCTCCCGTCCTGGCGCGCTGTTTGCGGCGTTGTCAACGCGCACGATCAACTTTTGGTCAGCCAGGATGTGCTCGATGGTGTCGATCGTCTTTTCGCCGTGGCTGCGACCGCGCGCATCGTTGGGCAGCTTTGTCTCCATGTCGAAGTAGTTGCCCTTGCCGTTGTGTGTGTAATAGCCCAGGCAGATGATGTCGATCAAACCGTTGGCCATGGCGCTGTTCCATGGCGAATCGGGCGTCAGGGGCCAGCGCCCGGCGTAGAGTACGCCGCCAAGCGCCTGCAATGGGTCGGCCACGCCGTAGAGATGCCAGAGATGCGTCAATTTCTCCAGCCCAGGATCGTCGGAGAGCATCCCGCCCAACGAAATGACATAGATGGGGCTGGGCAGCGCCGCTAAATAGCTGGCAGCGCCAATGGCGATCTGCCCACCGCCACTCCAGCCGAGCAAAACAATCGGGCGCTTGCCTTCGGGGCGGTAACCATGGGCGAGCAGGACGCGGTAAATCTCGTTGGCAATGCCGAGGTTGTAGATAGGGCCATAGCGACGGTCGGCGGAGACGAACATCTGCAGTGCGTTGCGCAGGTTGACAAGCAGCGAGAGCACGCTGTTCGGATTTTTGAAGCGCATTTTTTCGATCTGTTTCCAGATGTTGGCAAAGAAGCGCTGCCCTGTTAAGCCGTTGTTGGTGACGGAGTAGGGATAGACGTCGGTGATGATCTTGGCGGTGGGCAGGCGCTCCTCCAACCCGCGCAGGAAGGGATACTCTTCTTCCGGGAAAGAATCGCCCGAGATTGCGCCGATGCCTGAAAGGTAGATGACGTAGAAATCCGGCTCGTCGGCGTCTGTCTTTTCTGATTCCATTTCCAGCGGAGGCGCTCCGCCCTTCTTTCCGGCTTCACGCGACCAGCCTGCCCACCACCCAAGCGACTCCAATGGCGCCAACGCGGCTGTCATGAAAAACAGCAAAAAGATGCCGATGAACAGATAGGTGATCATTGGCGGACGCCTCCTCGCAGCAATTCTGGCGCATCATCCGCCTGGCTAAACTGAAGCAGCAAATCTTCAGTTGAGGCGTCGAGTGAGCTACCCATGACTGTATGCCATAGCCGGTTGCGCAGCGCCACAACCGGACGCCCGATGATGTTGTTGAGCAACATCATCAACAACCAACCCAACCCCACACACACCAGCGCATAGAAGAGGGAAACCTGAAAACCATATTCGACCACATTGATCAGGATCAAAAATGACCAGATATTGAGCACGCGGCCGATAAAAGGCCCCATCCACGGGATCAAAATGAAGAAGCCGAAGATCAGCGGCGCTGTACTCAGCCCAACCATGCGGATCACCGCAGCAAACGAGGGTGGGTCATTGAACAGAAATCTGCCGACCAGCGCAATCGTAGCTCCCCAGACCAGATAGCTGACGATATACATCACCCCGTTGAGCGCCAGACTGAACACAAAACGGCCGCGACGCACTCTGTTGACAAAAAGCACCACGCTTTGCCCCAACAACGTCGAGGCGCCTGCCAAAAACACAATGCCGAGCACAACCGAGTTTGCGCTTGGGTTGCGGAGCACCACCTCAAACAGGCGCGGCTCCAACGTGAGCGCATAACGGATTGCCAGAAATAGATGCTCCAGATAGGTGAGAAAGTCTTGGATCATCGTTGCGCTGCCTGTTCTCCAAACAAATGATGCTCAAAAGGAACATGGTCCGTCCGCCGGGGTGCACGCCGGTCTGCCACAAGAGATTGATGCACGCAAGCATACTCCAAGTCCCATCAAAGCACAAACCCTTTTCCACCTATCGGGCGCGTGCCGGAATTTGATGAAACCTTGTCAAAATCCGTGTATCTTTAGGAATGTCGCGAGTCACTGCCTATATATAGAGGGCGAACATTTTCGGCCTCAATGCAATCGATCACGCAATACAACACTGCCACCGGGAGGATCGGCATATGTCACAAGTGAACAAGAGTCTTGCAAGTCATTGGTGGATGTTCGTCATCGCCGCCGTGTTTGGGAGTATGATGGTGGGCGCCAGTGTGCACACCGCGCTTGCTGCAAGCGCGCCTGAAGCGCAGCGCAATGGCGAGGTTGCCTGGACAGGGGATGGTGATGACAATGACCGTCCGCGTTTCCGCGGTCTGGTTGAGCAGATGCCGGAAGGCGGGCGGATCGGAGAATGGCGGATCGGCGGCAGAACCGTCGTCGCCAATGCGCAGACGCAGTTTGACGAAACCGAGGGCGCAATCGGACTCGGCGTCTGCGTTAAGGTGGAATTTGTTTCGCAGGGTTCGACCACAGCGCGAGAGATCGACAGTGAACCTCTTTCCGACTGCAACGGAGGCGGCGACGATGATGACGATGGCGCTGAGATTTACGGTATTGTCGAAGCAATGCCGGCAGGCGGAACCGTCGGCGCCTGGACGGTGAGCGGGTCAGTCTACACCGTCACGGCGCAGACCGAACTCAAGACCGAATATGGCGCATTCGACATTGGTCGCTGCGTCAAGATTCATCTTATGGCCGGCTCGACCAACACCGTGCGTGAAATGGAAACTGAGCGCGGCTTTAAGTGCTCTGGCGGCGATGACAACACTCCTCCGCCCGCCGGGGTCATCGGTAGAGGTGAGTTGTACGGCGAACTGAAATCATTCCCTCAGGAATTGGTTGGCGTTTGGGAGATCGGCGTCCTGACTTTTACGGCCACAACCAACACCGAGTTTAAGACGGCAAATGGGCCGTTCACGGTCGGCGAGATCGTCAAGGTCGAGTTCTACGTCATGCAAGATGGCACGTTCCTGGCGCGTGAGATCAAGACGGCGATGGCGAATTGGGGCGGCGATGACGATGATGATCACGGCGGCCGCCAAAAAGGACACGCGTTCGGCGTCGTTGAACAACTGCCAGCAGAAGGGTTGCTCGGTGTGTGGACTGTCGGCGGGGTGTCGTACAGCGTGACCAACAACACCGAGCTTCGTGCAAGAGGCGGCTCGTTTGCGGTTGGCGTGACCGTCAAGATCGAATTCAGGGTGGACGGCAACGGCAATCGAATCGCAAAAGAGATCAAATTGATGTTCCCGCAAGGCGCGCCGGGCAACACAGAAGCAACCTTTGTCGGCTTCATCGACGCCATGCCGCCGACAGGATACGTTGGTCAGTGGGTGGTCAACGGCGTCGAATTCACCGCCAATGCACAGAGCAAGTTCAAAGAGGACCACGGCGCGCTCACCGTCGGCGCCTATGTCAAGGTGGAGTATCGCCTGAACAACGGCGTCCGCATGATTCATGAAATGGAGACTGCCGTGCCGCCAGGTGCGGGCGACGACAACTTCATCGGCAATGTCGAACGCATGGACGACAACGTAATAGCTGCCGCCCTCACCGACAGCGTCTGGGTGATCGGTGGGCGCACCTTCGTTGTGACTCCTTCGACGCGGGTCGATGGCGCGTTGAATCTGTCTGATACGGCGTGGGTCAATAGCTACACGACAACCAGCGGCGAGCAAGTGGCGACGCGCATCCAGGGGTTGACCCTGAACAACTTCGTCTACCTGCCGATGACTCGGCGATAGGGAAATTGTTGTCTCGCACCACGGCTGATTCGTTCACCTTCCCGGAAGCTCAAAGCCTCCGGGAAGGTTTGAGCAAGATCCGTGCATCCACTCACTTCATGAGCGCTTTGCGTTTGTGCCAGTCTTCCTTGAACAGATTGAAGTGAATCCGCTGCTCCGGGTGCGCAGCCACAACATCCTCGTCAAGTGTGACGCCCAGTCCTGGTCCCGTCGGCAACGCAAAGTAGCCGTCCTCCACTACGGGCAACCCCGGCGCCGACGCCAGCACATATGGCTCGTCGAAGTCGTTGAAATTCTCTTGAATCTTGAAGTTCGGCGTACACGCAGCCAGATGCAACGCCGCGGCGGTGGCAATCGGGCCACCGACATTGTGCGGCGCCATTAGCACGTAGTAGGCATCCGCCCACGCCGCCAGCTTCTTCGTGTTGAGGATGCCGCCAAAGTGCGCAATGTCGGGCTGGATCACGTCGGCGGCGTGCAGTTCGAGCAAGTCCCGATATTCGTGCATGGTGTGGATGCGCTCGCCCGTCGCCACCGGAATGCCGAGCGGCGCCACGGCGTCCGCCACCTTCTTGAGCGCGGGGATGTTTGATGGCGGCACCGGCTCCTCGTACCAGCTCGGCTTGAAGGGCGCCAGCTCACGCGCCATCTCCACCGCCGTCACCGGGTTGAAGCGCCCGTGCATCTCGATCAGCAACTCGACATCTGGCCCCACGGCGTCGCGCACGGCTTCGACAAGCGCAATCGTCTTGAGCTTCTCGCTGCGTTCCGCTTCATAATAACCAGCGCCAAAGGGGTCAAATTTGAGGGCGCGGTAGCCCTTTGCCACCGCGCGCATCGCGGCCGCCGCAAACTCCTCCGGCGTACGTTCGACCGTATACCAGCCATTGGCATACGCTTTGATGCGCTCGCGCAGCGCGCCGCCGAGCAGCCGGTAGACGGGCTGGTTGAGCGCCTTGCCGATGATGTCGTAGCAGGCCATCTCGATCATCGCCAGCCCGGTCATGGCGATCTCGCCGGGACGACCGTAATCCTCGACCGTCAGTCGGCGCACCAGCCGCTCGATGTCGAAGGGGTCCAGCCCAATTACGAAGCGGTCGGCGACATCGTGTACGTAGCCGACGGCGGCTTCGACTTTGTTGATCGGCCGGCTCTCACCAACGCCGGTGATGCCTTCATCGGTGCTGACCTTGACAATGACCAGGTTGCGCCATTGGGTGCCAAGCACCATTGTGTCGATATGGGTAATGCGCATTGTGATAGCCTCTTGAGAATAGTGATGATGAGCTTGTTCCTAATTTATCTGCCTTCGTCATTATAAACACTCGTGGCGGACACGGTTGAGGGCGCTCTTATTCATGAAACCGCACCGACGCGCCGCCGTCCACCACCAGCATCTCGCCGGTGATGAAGGACGCTTCGTCCGACGCCAGAAAGACGGTGGGCCACGCCACCTCATCGACTGTGCCGATGCGGTTCATTGGTTGGCGTGAGGCCGCTAACTGCTGCGCCGCGTCTGGGTCGGGGAGCTTGCTCCATTCGTCCAGGTTGATCTGGGTGAGGATGTAGCCGGGTGCAACCGCGTTGACGCGCACGCCCTGGCTCGCATATTCCACCGCCAGCGCCCGCGTCAAACCGAGCAGCCCATGCTTGGCGACGGGATAGGGAAAGGCGTGGGGGATGATCTGAAAAGCGTGCACCGACGCGATGTTGACGATGCTGCCCTTGCCCTGCGCCAGCATGTGCGGCAGCACGGCGCGGCAGCAGTGCCAGACGCCGAGCAGATCGACGGCAAAGCAGCGGCGCCACGCCTCCTCGCTCAGGTGCAGCGGATCGTCGGTGACTTTGATGCCGGCGTTGTTGACGAGCACCTGCGGCGCGCCAAAAACCTGCACCGTTTCGGCCACCATGCGTTCGACGGAGGCCGCATCAGCCACGTCGGTCTGCACGAAGTGTGCGGCGTACCCTTTGCGTCGCAGCGTCTCCGCCATTGCCGCGCCGGTGGTGGGGTTGATCTCGGCGATGACGACCTTCGCCCCCTGCTCGACAAAGCGCCGCGCAATCGCCGCGCCGATGCCTTGCCCCGCGCCAGTGACGATCGCCACGCGATCTTGAAGCCGCCCGATCATGTCACTCGTCCATGAGCGCTGTGTGTTGGCACGGATAGAGGTTAGTCATCCGCCGCTGCCATCAACACACGTTCCGCCGCTTCGGGCAGTTCGACTGGCGCAAACATCGACGCCGGGTAGAGATAGCCATCTGGCTCGGATGCATCCTCGTCCACGATACGCAGCAATGCATACTGCTCTGCCTGTGCGTCGGCGAGCACTCTATACACCTTGCCCACGATCAAACTGGCAGGATTGCTGGTGTTATCGATGCAGATGACAAAGCGGTTCATCAAAGTATTCTCTTGATCTTGAAATCCCTACGTCCAATGCCGTGTGCCTCATACCAGTGAATTTCAACTTCACAGGTCTCGCCATTTGCAAACCGTATTGTAGCGACGCCTTTCATCTTGCGCCATCTGCCTCTACCATGTGCCTGTTCCAGTTCGCGCCTTATCTGAACGCCTTTACCAGTCGCAATGATCTCGATGTTTGTGATCTTACCGAGAATCTCGAATGGCATCGCCTATATCTTGTGTGCTGGCGAAATAACCGACTGCATTGTACCATAAAAATTCGGTTGGCAGATCGGTTGGTTTCGTTCAAGTTACTTGATCCTCCGCCCCACGATGGTCTGCACCACGACCGACAACACGATGATCAACCCATAGATCAGCTCGGTCCAGAAGCCCGACATGCCGATGGCGACGATGCCAGCGTTGATGGCGCCGATGATGAAGGATGCGACGAAGGTGCCGTAGATCGTGCCGGTGCCGCCGAAGACCGAGGTGCCGCCCAGGAAGACCGATGAAAGTGTGTTGAGCAGATAGCCCTCGCCCAACGTGGGCCAGTAGTAGGTGACCTCCAGGCTGGCGATCAAACCGGCGAAGGCGGCGCCAAAGCCGGCAAGGGCAAAGACAAGCGTTTTGGTGCGGTCAACGTTGACGCCCATCAGTCGCGCGCTGTCAGGGTTGTCGCCGGTGAGGTAGACGTGCGCGCCGATGCGGTGGCGGTTGAGCAGCACCCAACAGATGATGGCAAAGAGCACCATCCACACCATCTGCATTGGGAGGAAGCCAAAGAGCCGCCCAACAAAGACCTCGTAGAACACGGTGTCGCGCGTCGGCAGCAGCGACGTGCCGGTGCCGCCGGTCAGCACCTTGACCATGCCGCGCCAGAAAAAGCTGGTGCCAATCGTCACCACCAGCGACGGCACGCCCACTTTGGTGATGATCACGCCGTTGATCGTGCCGGCGGTCAAGCCCATCAGCAGCATCAGCACCAGCGCGATCGCCAGGTTGCCGGTCGCCATCATCACTGTGGCAAAGACCCACATGCTGATCGTCATGATCGAAGGAAACGATAGATCGATCTCGCCGGTGATCACGACCAGTGTGAGCCAGAGCGCCATGATGCCGAAAAAGGGCGTCGTCGACATGAACGCCTGGTAGATGTTGCCGCGGAAGAAGGTCTGCGGCGAGCCGATGGCGAAGATGCCCCAGATCACGATGGCGACGACGGTGATGCCGACCTGGAGCGCGTGCGTGCGCAGCCAGACCACGAACGGTGATCTCCCTGCTTTTGCCTGCGGAGCCATGCTCTCGACGCTCATGCCACACCTCCTTGCGCCGAGCCCAACTTGCCGGTGCGCGCCACCAGATAGAGGCGGTCGATCAGCTCCTCCAACGTGACGCTCGCCTTGAGGAACTCGCCGGCGATTCGCCCACGGTCAAGCACGACGATGCGATCAACGACCGGGTAAACGTGAAAAATGTTGTGGTCGATGAAGATGCCCGCTTTGCCCGCTTTGGGAATGTTGGCGATAAAGTCAAGCACCTTGCGCGTCTCCGACAGCGAGAGCGCCATCGTCGGTTCATCGAGGATGATCAGCTCCGCCTCGAAGTGCAGCGCGCGCGTGATGGCGATGCCCTGCCGCTCGCCGCCCGACATCGTGCGCACCGGCGTGTCGGGGTTGACTGCCTTTGAGGTGAAGCCCATGTGTTCGGTCATCATCTGCTGCGTCACGCTGCGCATCTTGCGAATGTCGAGAAAACCAAAACGGTTTGCCAGTTCGCGCCCCATAAAAATGTTGCGCCAGACGCTCTGATCGTCAGCCAGCGCCTTTTCCTGATAGACCGTCTCGACGCCAAGCTGGCGCGCTTTGGGCACGGTCAGGTGATCGACTTTCTTGCCGTGGAAATAAATCTCGCCGCCGGGGTCGGGCTGATGATAGCCGGTGATGATCTTGATCAGCGTGGATTTTCCGGCGCCGTTGTCGCCGAGCAGACCGACGACTTCGCCGGGGTAGACCTCAAAATTGATATTCTCCAGAGATTTCACTTCGCCGAAGGATTTGGAGACATTCACCAGCCGGACAGTCGGTTCGGTCATGTGCGACTCCTGGGTTGTGCAGACAACGATGCTGATGCGCTGTCGTGGGGATGGAATAGAACGCAGATAACGCGATTGGGCGGATTGGCGCAGATTTCAAGATAGATCCGCGCCAATCCACTTGATCCGCGTCATTCGCGTTCCATCAGAAATTACCGGATTTCCTTCTCTGCCAGCGGCGCCAGGAACTCGATGTTCTCGGCATCGGCAAAGCCACCGCCGGTGTCGATCATCAGACCGGAGAAGCCGTAGACCTTGGTCAGGCAGATCTGCAGGATCGGCAGATAGCCCTGCAGCCACGGTTGCTGGTCGATGACCAGATCAGTCCAGCCGCCGCGGATCGCCGCAATCGTGGCTGGCGACAGGTCGAAGCCAGCGCCGACGATGTCATCTGGCCCCTTGCCCGCAGCCTTGAGATAGGTCTCCAGCGTTGCCGTCAACCCGCCGTGGTCGGTGACGACCAGCTTGACATCCGGGTTGGCGGAGACATAGCCGGTGAAGGTCGGCGTGCCTGCGGCCGGGTCGGCATTGGTGGCGGCGTCGATCTCGAAGTAGTCGACGGTCATACCCGCTTCTTTCAGCGCGTCGATCACGCCCTGGGTGCGCTCACCGCGGCTTGGCTGCGAGAGCAAGCCCCACACCATGGCGCGGTCGCCCTCGCCAAACTGGTAGCGGTTGATGATTTCCTTGCCCAGCTTATAGCCTGCTGTGTAATTGACTGCGCCGACATAACCAAAGCCAGCGCCCTGGTATTTCGCCATCGAGGCTGGCAGCTCGGTGTTCTGGCTGGTCACGATGATGCCCTGGGCGCGGGCGTCGTCGATCAGCGGCGAGAAGGCGTCATCACCCGGATGCCCCATCACGGCGATGCCGTCCGGCTGCGTGGCGACAGCTTCCTTGAACTGGGCGATCATCTTCTGCGGATCCCAGTCGGAGAAGACGTACTGCACGCTGGGGCCAAGGTCAGCTTCCGCCTGCTTGGCGCCGTTGTAGACATTGTTGGCAAAGACGCCGCCTGCAGGTCCGCCGGGGAAGAAGACAATGTTCACGCCCGAACACCATTTGCCTGCACTGCTCTCAGCCGCAGCATCGCCCGCTGGTGCAACTGGCGTGGTCGGAATTGTGACCGTACAGGCGGAGAGGACAAGTGAGAGGATCACCAATGCAGCCACGATGGCGAATCGACTGTTTCGCATTGAATCGAACATACTATACACTCCTTTGTGAAATCAATGGACCGACGCAAGATATTTTCCACCCGCGCCTGACTTGAAGACACATGGCTTGAAAAATACACTGCTCCAAGAACAGGACGAGTGATGACGCAGATTGAACACAGGGAACGATTAAAACGTTTTTGTAGCACAGATCATATCACAATCCTTTGGCGGCTGTCAACGAATTGCACTTCGTCAAAATTAGCGCTTCGTGCTACACTTTGGACACTCAAACTACACCTCAGAGATTGTGTAATCGAGGTCAAAGTCAATGTCTATTCCATCTATTTGTATCGTCGGCTCGATCAACCTGGATATGAACGCCTATGTCGAGCGCTTTCCGCGTCCAGGCGAGACGCTGCATGGGCGGCGTTTCACCACAGGCTATGGCGGCAAGGGCGCCAACCAGGCGGTGATGGCGGCGCGCATGGGCGGCGCAGTGAGCATGGTCGGGCGCGTCGGCGACGATATCTTCGGGCAGGATATGCGCCGCAATCTGGCGAGCGAGGGCATCCGCACTGATTTTGTGCTGGAAACTGCGGGTGTATCGTCCGGCGTGGCGGTGATCACGATTGAGGAGACAGGGCAAAACAATATCGTCGTGATCGCAGGCGCCAATGGGCTGGTGACGGCGGCGGATGTCGAAGCCGCCCACAGCGCGATCACCAGTGCACAGGTGCTGCTCTGCCAGATGGAGGTGCCGATGACGGCGAATCTGGCCGCGCTGCGCATCGCCCGCGCCGCAGGTGTGACGACGATTTTCAACTCGGCGCCGGTCAGCAGCGATGTGCCGGAGGAGGTCTATCAACTGACCGACATCTTCTGCCCCAACGAAACGGAAGCAGAACTGGTCACCGGCGTCGCCGTACACACGCTCGACGATGCACGGCTTGCCGCCGCAGTGATCCTGGAACGGGGCGCTAAGGCGGCGTTGATCACGCTCGGGCCGCGCGGCGCGCTCTACGTCAGCGCCGACGCGGAGATGCATGTTCCTGCGCCCGAAGTCACCGCCGTCGACACGACTGGCGCCGGCGACGCCTTTGTCGGCAGCCTTGCCTACTTCCTGGCGCGTGGGCATCCACTGCAGACCGCCATCGCCCGCGCCAATGCCATCGCCGCCATCAGCGTGCAGTCTCCCGGCACGCAGGCAAGCTATCCGCGCCGCGCAGAATTGCCGGAAGCGTTGCGCGATTAAGAGATTAGGGGATTAGGAGATTGGAGATTGTACGGGGTTGTAAAGGTGCAGCTCAATCTCCAATCTCTCAATCTCTCAATCTCTCAATCTCCACATCTCATACGCCTTTTCGATCACCTTGCGTGAGTCGGGGAGGAGGTTGTAGGCGTCAAGCGCGTCGATGGCGGCCCAGGCGACGGCGGCGGCGTCATCATGGGGATGCGCTTCGCCGCTCAGCCAGCTTGCCCAGAAGTCGATGACGACGTAGTGGTATTCGACGCGCCCTTCTTCGTCGCGCGTGATCGGCTCGAAGACGCCTGCGACATCGCCAACCGCAATCTCAACGCCGCACTCCTCGCGCACCTCACGCCGCACGCCCGCCACCAGCGATTCACCCACTTCCAGCAGTCCGCCCGGCAGCCCCCACGAACCGGCGCGCGGTGGCCGCCCGCGCTGCACCAACAGCACGCGGCCCGCCGCATCGAACACCGCCGCCGCCACCCCAACCAGCGGCGCGTCGGGATAGCGACGACGGACAGGGTGCGGGGTTGATAGACTTTGTGGTTTCGTGTCGGTCATATCAGTTCTGGGGTGGTGTATCTCTAATGGTTGAAATTTAGCACGGGGCGGTTCTCTTGATAAGGTTAAGGGTGTTGAATCCAAATCAAACCAAGGAGAACCACCCCAATGGCAAGCATATCGACAGAACGCAGTAGTGTCAATGTAAAGGTTTGTTTTATGTTTGGCCAGAGACAAGCCGGGTTGTCCGTCTCTATCGCACCTCACAGCCCGAGGCAGTCCGTTGTCTGCGCACTGACTTCCGCTCCACCATCGCTTTCTTTGCCATCCTCGAGCGCCACCCTGACTGGGCGTCAACCCATCTGCGCACCACCAGCCGATTGGAACGCTTCAACCGTTGTCTCCGGCGCAGAGTCAGAGCTGCCAACGCCTATCACTCCGATGCCGGCTTGCAGGCCATGGTCACGCATGAAGTCTCCACCTTCAGCACTCCAAAACAGCATGTCTGAAATTTAACCAATCAAGATACACTACCTACGCCACCTTGCGTATACAGACAACTGACCTTATTCTTTATTCTTTCTCACAGTGCGCTGCTGCAATCAAAAACAAACGCAGGCGAACGCGTGGAATTTCCAGAACGCCTGGCTGCTCACGAATTGCACCGATCCATCGTCTGAAGCCGGGCTGGTAATGAGTGTTCTGAGGTTGAACCGTGTCTGCATACACCGAATTTGCCGAGTACATCGCCGAAATCAATGACCTGTTGTGTACGCTGAACTTGCTGACGTGGGACGTGCGCACGCAGATGCCGCCTGCCGCCGCCGAGACGCGCGGCCAGCAGATGGCGACGCTGACGCGCATCGTCCAGGAGCGGCTTGCCAGTGCACAGATGGGGCGCCTGCTCGACCGCGCCGAGGCGGAAGTTCGCACCGACGCGCCCGACAGCTATCGCGTGCGCGCCGTGCGCAGCGTGCGCGACGCCTACGTTATCAGCCAACGCGTGCCGCCAGCGCTGATCGGCGCGTTAGCCGTGCAGAAGGCGGTCGGACAGCGCGTCTGGGAGGAGGCAAAGCCCGCCAACGACTTTGCCCGCTTTGCGCCGCATCTGAAGACGCTGCTGCGCCTGAGCCGCGAGTTGGCCGACGCCATCGGCTACACCGACCATCCCTACGACGCGCTCCTGCTGCAATACGAACCGGACATGAACGCGGCGCGCTTGACCGCGCTCTTCGAGGCGCTGAAAGCGGGCATCCTGCCGCTGCTGCGGCGCATTACCACCGCGCCTGCGGTCGACGCCAGCTTTCTCTATCGCCACTATCCCGCCGCACAGCAACGCGCCTTTGGGCTGGAGATCGCCGGCAAGTTCGGCTACGACTTCCAGCGCGGGCGCGTCGACGCCTCGGCGCATCCCTTCGAGATTTCGATGACGCGACAGGATGTGCGCATGACGACGCGCTATCAGGAGAACTACCTGCCCGGCGCGATCTTTGGTCTCTTTCACGAAACCGGGCACGCGCTCTACGAACAGGGCATTGCGCGCGAACTCACACGCACGGCGCTCGCCACCGATTTTGTGGGCTTGTACGCAGTCGGCGGCGCCACCTTCGGCGTGCATGAATCACAGTCGCGGCTGTGGGAAAACCAGATCGGGCGCAGCCGCTCCTTCTGGCGTCTGCACTTCGACCGCCTGCGCGACTACTTCCCGGCGCAGTTGGCGGATGTCGATGTCGAACAGTTTTACCGCGCCGTCAACCGCGTGCAGCCGAGCCTGATCCGCGTCGAAGCCGACGAAGTCACCTACAACCTGCACATCATGCTGCGCGTTGAGCTGGAGATGGGGCTGCTCGACGGGCGCATCGATGTCGATGACCTGCCCGCGCTCTGGCGGCGCAAGATGCGCGACTATCTGAGCATCGCGCCGGAGACGGACACCGAAGGCGTGCTGCAAGACATTCATTGGTCGGCGGGGCAGTTTGGTGCGTTCCCGGCGTACACCATCGGCAACGTGCTCTCGGCGCAGTTCATGCACGCGGCGCGGCGCACGGTCGCCGGGCTGGATGACGCGCTCGCAGCCGGTGACTACACGCCGCTGCGGGAATGGCTGGCGGAGAATATCCATCGGCACGGGCGCGTCTTTGGGCTAGATGAGCTGTTGCTGCGCGTCACCGGTGAGGAGTTCGCGGCGGCGCCATATCTTGCTTATCTGCACCAGAAATATGGCGAACTTTATCCTTGATTCTGCCCTTCAGCTCAAGTAGTTTGCCTCCAGACAGCTTTATGAACGTTTACAGAAAAATTCGGCAAGTGGCACAGGCGCGGCTCACAGCCGCGTGTTCTGGGTAGACAAACCACGCGAAATTGTCAACATTTGTGAAACTCCGACGATAAGAAAACTATTGCCAAACGTCATGGAATGGTCTAGCAACGGTCATGCAATCGGTGCCGATATTAGATAAAATTCCCTATTGAGAGTGCGTCTTGATGAGGTTTTGAAGCTCTAGTTTCCCGATTGAACTCTGTAACAGCAACAAGGAGGCTCTATGAAAACACGTTCTACCCCCCCCCGTATTTTTGACAAGATGTTATGGTCAATAAGCATGTCCTGCTGGCTGATTCTGGTTGGTTGTTTACTTCTCTGGCTGCCAGTTGAGGCTTCTTCATCTACACCTTCAAAACAAGAAGAAGGATGGACAACTTATCAAGCATCATTTTACTCCTTCGACTACCCAGGCGATTGGAAAGTTGAAGCGTCCGAGAAGGGGGACTATGTCGTAATTCACTCCTCCGAACATAACACCTTCGGCGGAGAGCGGATCGAGTTCGCCTTTCTGGGTTATGAAATTGCAGAAGGTCAAGATGTGCTGAGTTGGTACGATATGTACTACCGCGCTGCGCATGGCGACCTATCTCCAAACGTCGAGGCGTTGAGCCATCAGAGATTAGCTCAGGAGGATGAGAAGGGCGTATGGCAACGACTACACGTTGTGGTCATCAATGAACTGGGGGCATCGCAGGCTATTATGTTGGCGCACGGTCATCTTGTGCTATCGATCGGCGCTTACACGCTTGATGCCGAAATGACTGAAACGTTGGTGAAAATAGCTGATTCGCTTCGATTCGCCCCTGATGCACCCCGCACGTTGACGGAGTTACACGCAACGGATCAACCCCACCCCTCGCTCGAATCTATTCTCGCTGAAACTCGTCGCGGGGGCATTGTATATGAGGACATTGTGACGCGCGATGCCAGGGCATCTGAAAATCTGCCTGTATTGCCGCCTGCAACTCCCAACCCTGAATTTTTGGAGATGGAGCGCGCCTACCAAGAGTTGCTTGACGAACAAGGTTTGCCTGAAATCGGCGACAGTCGTGCAAGTCACAGGAAAGCAGTCGGTCTCTCCCGGATAGTAATGGGAGTTGTCACGAGCGACCGCAAGGCGCTGCCGTCGAACTGGTGGTCTCCCATCTCGACAACCGTTTCCATCAATGTAGATTGTAGCTCCCCATTCCACACCGGTCGGGCTGCGAAGGCGATAGATATCGGACTCCCAGAAGGTACACAGGTGCTTGCAGCTCAAGGGGGAACGATCATTTTCGCTGGTTGGGACAACTCTGGGTATGGCAACCTCATGCGCATTGCCACCGATAATGTGAACGTGGCTGGTGAAAATCGCAAGTACTGGCACAACTATGCCCACCTGAAACAGTTTAGGAAGACATCCGGCAGTGTGACCCGCGGTGAATGGATCGCTGATTCAGGCAATACTGGCACTTCCACTAATCCCCATTTGCACTTCCACATGACCCACGACGTCAACAAGAATGACACCACCCAACCCCCGGTTGACCTCTCTCCACTTGTCGGTTTTCGACCCAATATGTCATATCCTACTACCGGGACGTGCGGACAGATCATCGCCCGTACATCTGACCCGCTTATCATCGAACCGGTCATGTTCACGGAGCGATATCATCCGCGCGATAACCATTACTGGTTTTGCTACACTACCCTGAACCGCACGACAGAATGCTATATGGAGGGCGTTCCGAACAATGGGCAGGGTTGGGATCCGCTGAACACTTCACAATCTCCAGAGCTACGATACAACAAC
This sequence comes from Chloroflexota bacterium, assembly GCA_016861025.1. Taxonomy (GTDB): domain Bacteria; phylum Chloroflexota; class Anaerolineae; order Caldilineales; family Caldilineaceae; genus Caldilinea. Next base: position 348,092 of record BOKO01000003.1, on the reverse strand, counting down.
GTGTTTGTTCCCCAAGCAGGCACCTACTATTTATGGGTTTGTGGACGAGGAGGAAGCTCGAATGACGACTCGCTACACATGGGATACGGAGGTACAGCGCCGAATTCCTCGCAAAGAATGACAGGGTATCATCAAAACGCTTGGGTGTGGCAGAGCGTCCGGATGGATGGTGGACGTCCATATCTCAGCCTGCCGTTGGGACAGGTTGCAATCAATATTTGGATGCGTGAGGATGGCATGAGAATCGATCGTGTCTTGCTGACTCGAGAGCAGAACTACAATCCAACGAACAACATTCGCTGCGGCGGGTATTGATCTTCCCACAGTTGTGTTAGATTGCGGCCAAACCGCCGCAATCTAACACAATACTACGTCACTACGTCGTCGCTTAGCAGCAACACAATCCTGTGAGGTTGTTATGCCCTTCAGAATACAGTGCACCTCCAGCAAAATGCTTCTGCTGTTTCTATGCGTGTTGGCGGCTGGCGCAGCCACCGCGTGCGCGCCAGCCGAAGTCAATCGCCCAGCAGTGTTGTTACAAGTGCAGACAACATTGACGCCAACGTCCACGAGCGTTTGTGACCCCAGCGAATCCCAAATTGTCTGCGAAGATCGTCTAGCGTCGCAAAAAATCACGCCGCTGCCGCCGCCAACATTGAGCGCCGAGTTCCTGACTGCCGAAGCGGAATATCAGCAAAACCTTCTCGAGTGGACCCCTACGCCCGAACCGCCGATCACAACGCCGACCTCATCTTATCTTCTGGCGCCGCATTCGCAGGAAGGCTTGTTGATCTTCCGTGGGCGCAGCACATACCAGGAACATCCTCGCTTCGAGGTCACCTTTGACAGCAATTTATGGCGATTGGAAGAACATGAAGAAGGCCCTGTTCTGATTCACCGCACAATCGAAGGTTGCAGGCTCGTTCTGATGGCGATTGGCAGAGGCATGATAGAAATGCCCACAATTCTGCAGAAGGAGCTGGCAGGATATCCCGTCGAGGTGCGCGAATTTCGCCAAAGTGGTCTTATTTCGTATGGATTCAGTATAGAGCAGGCTTATTATGGTTTTGGTCTTCAAATCCCTCCCGATGCAGGCGACAGCGCAGTGAAGGAATGTCAGGTTTCAGGCGAGAGAGTTCTAGACACGTTTCGTCTTGCGCCAGAGTAAGTTTGGAAGATTGACTGGAAGGCTGCATGTTCGCATCTGCGGAGCGTCCTCCGAATCCTTTTCATAGCCGACGGTTTGCAGCCGCTGGCGCGTCGATGCCGAACCAACACAGTGAGAATACACTTCAACTTGAGGGAGCGTGCGTCGTACTGGTCATAAGTTGCTGCCTCAACGATAATGCGTTGACCAGTGCGACGCCGCTTTTCCCAAAAAGTTTGGGATGCATCCGTGTATTGAGGGATGGTTGACGGATGAGCAGGGGCTATCTATACTGGAAGTATATCGACGATGTTGACATATACGCCGAGATCGCTACTATCGTTTGCATCGTCAAGGGGTGTCACCATGACTATCAATGAACTTATGCCTGTGATCACGTCTCTGTCCCATGCCGATAAGTTACGGTTGGTGCAGATTGTGCTGCAACAATTAGCGCAAGAAGAGGGCATGGATGAGCCACTCACTTTATCTCCAACTGACGCTTTTGACCCGCGTCGCTATTTCGGTGTAGGGCAATCTTCTCGGGAAGATGTAGATGCCTATCTGAAATCCGCTCGAGAAGGTTGGAACTGATGAGTTATCTGATCGACACGAATGTCGTCATTTACTACTTCAACGGACTGACCGACGACGAAGACCTCCATGAACTACTGAAGAAAGACTTCAGAATTTCGATCATCACCAAGATCGAGTTTTTGGGCTGGAGCGAATTTGGTGTCAATCGCCCACTCTACAATCAGGCAAAGGCGTTCATTCGCCATGCGATCGTATACGACCTCACTGCGCGCGTAGCCGAGCAAACCATTCAGTTGAGGCAGCAGTACAGGATAAAAACTCCTGATGCCATTATCGCTGCCACTGCACTCTTAAATCGGCTAACTGTGGTCACTCACAACACTAACGACTTTAAACATCTGGGTGCCAAAACTCTGAGCGTGATAATGAAGTCTAACTCGTAGGCCAATGGATGGACGTGCGTTTCACTGGTTAAGAGGTTCCATTCCAACGAAAGCGCATCGAGCAGTGTGACGCACGCTTTCTTGCCCCAAGTATAAAGTGGACCTGTGCATACTGAAGTCCTTTTTGACCTGGAAGAAATACTGTTATACTGATCTTATGTTTGTAATTTTGTGTGTGTGAGTCACTATCCCTATCTGCAAGGAGGCGCTTAGCGAGGAACCAATACGACCGGAAAGAGAGCGCATGGCCCGCATGGGTGAACAATAACCGTGCGGGTGACGAGGAAGGGGTTCCCGGTGTGCGCCGGGATAACTGCGTCAGACCGAACTCACTGGTGAAGTCGGGACAGCGCAGGAAAATCGAATCATCAGCGGATGCCCCTGGGTCGATCCACCGGCCCAACCCAGACGCAAGCCTGGGTCAATCTTTCCACACCAACCAGCCTTCAAGCCAGCGGCGAAAAGCAGCGGGCAACCGTCGTCACAAAGTCGTTGGCAGTGGAATGCAAGCAAATCAGATCCACCCGTTGCACGTGTTCGGGCGCGCAGCTTTGCTGCCTGCGTCGAACGTGCGGTCACCTTTGGCGGTGCAGGCGATTCGCCCGCGCTGCCAAAGGTGCGTATTGCATTTTCACAAAAAGGAGACTCTCTCATGTGTGGCATTGTTGGCTATGTTGGCAATCAGGAAGCCGCCCCGATCATCTTGCACGGGCTGCGGCAGCTGGAATATCGCGGCTACGATTCCGCCGGGCTTGCCGTGTTGGATGGCGACGGCGGCGTGCAGGTGCGCCGTGAGGCGGGCAAGCTGCTCAATCTCGAGCAGGCGGTCAGCCAGGCGCCGGTGACAGGAGCGGTCGGCGTCGGGCACACGCGCTGGGCGACGCATGGGCCTCCCAGCCAACGCAACGCCCATCCGCACAGCAGCCCCGACGGCGACCTGGTCGTCGTCCAGAACGGCATCGTTGAGAACTTCCTCGACCTGCGCCAGGAGCTGGAGCGCGCGGGCTACACCTTCCGCAGCGACACCGACACCGAGGTGATCGTCCACCTGATCGACCAGCACTATCACAACGGCAGCGCTGGCGACCTGGAAGACGCCGTGCGCAAGGCGCTGCTGCGGCTTAAGGGGCCGAGCGCCATCGTCGTGCTCTCGGCGCATCATCCCGACCGGCTGATTGCGGCGCGGCTGGGCAACGCCGGCGGCGTGACCATCGGCTTTGGCCGCGGCGAGATGTTCGTCGCCTCCGACATCCCGGCGATCCTGCGCCACACGCGCCAGGTCGCCTTTCTCGACAACCGGCAGATGGCGGTCGTCACTGCGCACGGCGCCGTCTTCAAAGACCTGGATGGTCGCCCGCTCGCCAAAGAGTGCACGCGCATCGACTGGAACCCGACTGCGGCGGAAAAGGGCGAGTTCCGCCACTTCATGCAAAAGGAGATCTTCGAACAGGGGCGCAGCCTCACCGACACGCTGCGCAGCCGCCTCGACTTCCAGCGCAACGCCGTCGTGCTCGATAGCCTCAACCTGACGCCGGATCATGCGCGGCGCCTGACCAAGCTCACCATCGTCGCCTGCGGCACCAGCTACTACGCCGGTCTGGTCGGCAAATATTACATCGAGCGGCTGGCGCGGCTGCCCGTCGAGGTGGACTACGCCAGCGAGTTCCGCTATCGCCAGCCGCTGGTGGCGTCCGACCAGATGGTGCTGGCGATCACGCAGAGCGGCGAAACGGTCGATACGCTGGCGGCGCTGGAAGAGGCGCGCACCGGCGGCGCGTTCACCGCTGCCATCGTCAACGCCATCGGCAGCCAGGCCGCGCGCGTCACCGACGGCCACATCTACATGCAGGCGGGACCAGAGATCGGCGTGGCGAGCACCAAAGCCTTCACCGCCTCCACCACCGACCTGCTGCTGCTGGCGATCTACCTGGGGCAGCAGCGCGGCGTGCTGGCGGAGGCTGAAAGCGCGCGCATCATCCGCGCACTCTCGATGCTGCCCGGTCTGGCGGGCGAGCTGCTGGAGGATGCGCTGCAGAACGACCGCTACCGCGAGCTGGCGGAGCGCTACCACACCTTCTACAACTTCCTCTATCTTGGCCGCGGCATCCATTACCCGATTGCACGCGAGGGTGCGCTCAAGCTCAAGGAGATCAGCTACATCCACGCCGAGGGCTATCCCGCCGGCGAGATGAAGCACGGCCCCATCGCGCTGATCGACGCCACGATGCCGACCGTCGTCGTTGCACCGCGCGACCATGTCTACGACAAGATGATCAGCCAGGTTGAGCAGGTTAAGGCGCGCAGCGGGCAGGTGCTTGCCGTTGCCCACGCCAACGATGAAGCGATCCGCGCCAAAGTCGACGCGGTCATGCCGATCCCGGTCGCTGACGAGCTGCTCACGCCGATCCTGGCGGTGATGCCGCTACAAATCTTCGCCTACGAAATGGCTGTGCGCCGCGGCGCCGACGTCGATCAGCCACGCAACCTGGCGAAGAGCGTGACGGTGGAGTAGAACAGTGTTGCGTGTTTCGTGTTGCGTGGACGCACGAGACATGCAACACGCAACACGAGACACGCAACACACAACACACAACACGCAACACATGACATTTGTCCCTAAGTCTCGCGGACAGGCGCCATTGCATTGTGGGCGAAAGAGGCATACGATCAAAGATATATTATTTGCACCTTTGGGCACTGATTGAAAGCGAGAAGAAACATGGCAAATCTCAAACAAGATTCCCTCGATTATCATGCCAACGGTAGACCGGGCAAGTTGAAGATCGTCGCCACCAAGCCGATGGAGACGCAGCGCGACCTGTCGCTGGCGTACTCGCCGGGCGTCGCCTATCCGGTGTTGGAGATCGCAGAGAACCCCGAGCTGGCGTTCGACTACACCGCCAAAGGCAACCTGGTTGCAGTGATCTCAAACGGCACAGCGATCCTGGGGCTGGGCGACCGTGGTCCGCTGGCCGCCAAGCCGGTGATGGAAGGCAAGGCAGTGCTCTTCAAGCGCTTCGCCGACGTCGATGTCTTCGATATCGAGGTCAACTCCAAGAACCCCGACGACATCATCAAGTTTGGCGAGATGATCGCGCCGACGTTGGGCGGCATCAACCTGGAGGACATCAAGGCGCCGGAGTGCTTCTACATCGAGACCGAGCTGCAGAAACGCGTCGACATCCCCGTCTTCCACGACGACCAGCACGGCACGGCGATCATTTCGGGCGCGGGCTTGCTCAACGCGCTGGAGATCGTCGGCAAGAAGATCGAGGATGTCAAGATCGTGCTCAACGGCGCTGGCGCCGCCTCGATTGCAACGGCGGATCTCTATCTGGCGCTCGGCGCCAAGCGCGAGAACTTCATCATGTGCGACAGCAAGGGCGTCATCTACAAAGGACGCACCGCCGGCATGAACGAGTTCAAAGAAAAATACGCCATCGAGACCGACGCGCGCACGCTTGAAGACGCGCTCAAGGGCGCCGATGTCTTTATCGGGCTGTCGGTCGCCAACTGCGTCACGCGCGAGATGGTGCGCAGCATGAGCCGCGACCCGATCATCTTCGCCATGGCGAACCCCGACCCGGAGATCACTTATGAAGAAGTGCAAGCCGCCCGCGGGGATGTGATCTTCGGCACCGGACGCAGCGACTACCCAAACCAGGTCAACAACGTGCTCGGCTTCCCCTTTATCTTTCGCGGCGCGCTCGACGTGCGTGCGCGCAAGGTCAACATGGAGATGAAGCTGGCGGCGGCGCGCGCGCTGGCGGCGCTGGCAAAGGAAGATGTGCCCGACAGCGTGATCCGCGCCTATGGGCTGACCGAACTGCGCTTTGGCCGCGAGTATATCATCCCCAAGCCGCTCGATCCGCGCGTGATGATGTGGGTGGCGCCGGCTGTCGCCAAAGCGGCGATGGAGACCGGCGTAGCGCGGCGCACCATCGACCTGAACGAGTACATCAATCTCTTGACCGCGCGGTTGAGCAAAGGCGCACAGACGATGCACATGCTCGAAACCAAAGCGCGCAAGGCTCCCAAACGCGTGGTCTATGGCGAAGGTCGCGAGCCGCGCGTCATCCGCGCCGCGCACGAAGCTGAAGTGCAGGGTATCGCCAAACCGATCTTGCTCGGTCACGTTGACGAAATCACTGCACAGATCAGGGAGTTGGGTCTAAACTGGACGCCGGAGATCATCGATCCCATTTCAGCGCCCAAACGATTGGAATACGCCGACAAATTCTACGCCAAACGCCAGCGCCGCGGCGTGACGCTCTCACGCGCGCGTGAGTTGATGCGCCAGAAGATGTACTACGGCCCCATGATGGTCGAGTGCGGCGACGCCGACGCCTTCATCGCTGGTCTAGCCTACAACTACCCAGAAGTGCTGCGCCCCTCGCTCGAATGCGTCGGCGCGCAGAGTGGGCGCTGGGTCAGCGGCGTGTACATGATGCTGGTGCAAGATCGCATGGTCTTCTTCACCGACGCCACCGTCATCATCGAGCCGACTGCCGAGCAGCTTGCCGCCATCGCGCTCAACGCCGCCGATCTGGCTGAACGCTTCGGCGCGACCCCGCGCATCGCTATGCTCAGCTTTTCCAACTTCGGCAGCACGCCGCATCCGCAGCAGGCAAAGGTGCAGCGCGCCACTGAGCTGGTGCGTCAGCAGCGCCCCGACCTCGAAGTCGACGGCGAGATGCAAGCCGACGTCGCCGTGTCGCCGCAGCTCATGAAGCAGCACTATCCCTTCAGCCGCGTCAGCAACGCCAACGTGCTCGTCTTCCCCGACCTCGGTTCGGCGAACACGTCGTACAAGCTGCTGCGCGAGCTGGGCGGCGCCGAAGCCATCGGCCCGATCCTGGTCGGCATGAACAAACCGATCCATGTGCTCGCCACCGGCGCCGAAGTGCGTGACATCCTCAACGTCACCACGATCGCGGTGATCGAGGCGCAAGGGCGGTAGTAAGCCCGCGTCTTCCTCCGGCGTGACATGATTGAGAAATGGGTCATCGTCTCCGGCGCGGCATGGCAGTCCGTCACGCCGGAGGCGATGACCTGCTTCTTCCAGTTCGCAGAGGCGTTTTCCATCACCTGTTTCCCTTGAACGATTTTCCTGCATCGGGTAAGATACGGCAAGTGAAATAAGCAAGGGCGAGCGATGCGCGACTTTCCACCCATTCATCCTGGCGAAATCTTACGAGAAGACTTTTTGAAGCCGATGCGGATCAGCCAGTATCAGCTTGCTAAGGATATCGGTGTGCCACCGATGCGGATCAGCAAGATCGTGCGCGGCGAACGTGGCATCAGTGCAGATACGGCGCTGCGCCTCGCCCGTTACTTTGGTACGTCGGTTGAGTTTTGGACCGGTATCCAGACCCACTACGAGGTCGAGGTCGCCAAGATGGCGTTATCCGACCGAATCGAGAAAGAAGTAAAAGTGCTGGCGCAGTAAGGATCTGAGCATATGCCTGCGCGTGGCATATTATCTTTCATGCTTCGTCATGTCAATTATTGAGTGCATATATGAAAACCACCGTCTACTGGACTGAAGATTTTCCCCGCCCCGCCGATCTGCCCATCAGTCCATTGCCTGAAACCGTCGATGTCGCCGTGATCGGCAGCGGCTACACGGGACTTCACGCAGCGCTTGCGCTGCGCAAGGCAGGCGCGTCGGTGGTGGTGATCGAGCAGCGCACCATCGGCTGGGGCGCATCGAGCCGCAACGGTGGCATGGCGCTCACCGGGCTGAAGGAGGAGATGCCCGCTGTCTGCAAACGCTATGGCGAGGAACTGGGACGCGCCTTTTGGGAATGGTCACTGGAGTCGATCGACCACGTCGAGCGCACGATTGCCGAGGAAGGCATCGATTGCGCGTTCGAGCGGACGGGGCATATCTTGCTGGCGTTCAAGCCGAGCCACTTTGCGCGTTTTGGCGAGGAGGTGCGCTGGTTTCATGATGTGCTCGGCTACGATGAACTGGCGGTGGTGAGCCGGTCCGAACTGCACAACGAAATTGGCGCGCAAGGCTATTACGGCGGGCTGCTCGATACGCGCAGTGCAGGGCTGCATCCGGCGCGCTATGTCTTTGGGCTGGCGCAGGCGGTGGCGCGGCATGGCGCGCTGCTGGTCGAACACACTAGCCTCAAGGCGCTCTCACGCACGCGGCTTGGTTTTCGGCTGGTGACCTCCGGCGGTGAGTTGAACGCGCGCGAGGTGCTGCTCGCCACCAATGGCTACACGCCCGATGTCGTCAAGCCGCTGCGCGACGGCATCTTCCCCGTCGGCAGCTACATCATTGTCACCGAGCCGTTGCCCGCTGACCTCCAGCGCGAACTTAGCCCGCGACGACGCATGTTTTTCGACAGCAAGCACTTCCTCAACTATTTTCGCCTGACGCCCGACGGGCGGATGCTCTTTGGCGGGCGGCACGATCTGTCAACTTCGCTCGACCTGGTCGAGAGCGCGCAGAAAATGCAGGCGCGCATGGTCGAGGTCTTCCCGCAGCTTGCCAGCGTACCTGTCACTCATTCGTGGAGCGGCAATCTTGGCGTCGCCTTCGACCTGATGCCGCACGCCGGGCGCGTGCAGGGCGTCCACTATGCCCTCGGCTATGCCGGGCACGGCGTCGCAATCGCCAGCCTGCTCGGCAAGGAGATGGGCGAGGTGCTGGCAGGGCGGCGCACCTCGACGCTCTTTGCACAAATCAACCATCCGCGTTCGCCGATCACACCCTACGACCGGCTCTATCTGCCGCTGGTCTCAGCCTATTTCCGCCTGCTCGACCAGGTGTCATGATGATTTGTATTTCAAGACCAATATAGTCAACGACAATTGGCAGCGGCGATCCGCCCCTCGCAACTCGCCCCTGTACAACAAGGAGAATGCGATGAAATACGGCGTCTTTACCGTCATGCTGCCCGACCTTACGCCAGAGGAGGCTGCCACCACACTGAAGGATGCGGGCTATGATGGCGTCGAGTGGCGCGTCACTACCGTGCCGGATGCCGTGAAAAGCGAGGCGCCGTCGTTCTGGCGCAATAATTTCTGTACGCTGGCGCCCACTCAGCAAGACGCGCTGCGCGCACGCGCCATTGCGGAAGCCGCCGGACTGGCAATTCCCAATCTTGGCGCCTATATCAATGTCGGCGACCTGGCCGCGGTCGAGAACGCCATGCAATTTGCCGTCACCGCCGGCGCGCCGTCAATCCGTGTGGGCGTGGCGCGCAATGACGAGGCGGGCGATTTCCAGACGATCTTTGAACGCAGCGCCGGTTTTCTCGCCGACGTGCAGACGCTGGCGCAGCGTTATGGGGTCAAGGCGCTGATCGAGATGCATCACGGCACGATCACTGCCAGCGCGTCGGCGGCGCGGCGACTGGTCGAGCGCTTCGACCCGGCACACATCGGCGTAATCCACGACTGTGGCAACATGGTCTTTGAGGGCTTCGAGGAGTATCGCCGCGGGCTGGAAATCCTGGGGCCCTATCTCGGCCATGTCCACGTCAAGAACGCAGCCTTCGACCGTCCGGCGGAGGGCGGCGTCTGGAAAGGACGTTGGGCGCCGCTGCGCGATGGCATGGTGGACTTTGCGGCCCTCTTTGCTGCGCTGCATGCGGTTGGTTATGATGGCTGGGTCGTCGTTGAGGATTTCAGCCAGGCGTATGATTCCCGCACTGCGCTGCGCGAAAACCTGGCATTCCTGCGCAGCATCGCCGACGCTGTCGGCGCCGCCTGAACGACGTTATGTGGTGCATGAGCAGGTGAATGAGGCGCGCCGCTGCTCATGCATCATACACGCTGCCATTCACCACACTTTACCGTCTCCAAAACGCCCGACTGTTTTGTCATCCTTGCTTGCCAAAGACTATAATGTGAACTCGTGTGCGCTGTACATGTCACACATCGTGGATAATCTACACAACATCCTAAGCGTTGCTGATCGGCGCCTCCGCGACAGAGACGCAGACAGCATTATGGTGTCGAGCATTATGATGTCAACTGTCGTGCTCAACCACTGAGCCAAACTGCGAGGAGGGTTCCGCTTGAATCTACATGAATATCAATCCAAGCGCGTGTTCGCCCGCTACGGGATTCCCGTGCCAAGCGGCGAAGTTGCGACGACGCCGGGCGCAGTGCGCGATATCGCTGTGCGTCTCGGCGGGCCGGTTGTCGTCAAGTCACAGGTGCTGGTCGGCGGGCGCGGCAAGGCTGGCGGCATTAAGCTGGCGAAAAATGCAGACGAAGCCGAACAGCGCGCCGATGAGATCCTCGGTATGAAGATCAAAGGGTTGACGGTCAAGAAGGTGCTCGTCGACCCGGCGGCTGACATTCGCAAAGAGATTTATCTTGGCGCCGTGCTCGACCGTGGCATTCGCCGCGTCGTGCTTATGGCAAGCAGCGAGGGAGGCGTCGACATCGAAGAAGTAGCGGCCACTGCGCCGGATAAAATCATCAAGGTCGCGGCGCATCCGTTTCTTGGCTTGAGGCCACATCAGGCGCGCACTCTGGCGGACGGCATTGGTCTGCCAAAAGAATTGACCAACGATTTCATCAAGATCGCCCAGAACTTATATCAGGTCTTTGTCAATGTCGACGCCAGCCTGGCTGAGATCAACCCGCTGGTGATCACAGGGGAGAACAGGCTGCTGGCGCTCGACGGCAAAATTTCTATCGACGACAACGCCCTCTTTCGCCATCCCGAGCTGGCCGAGATGCGCGACCCCGACGAGGAGGATGCCAGCGAGCGCGAGGCAAATCGCTATGGGCTGAGCTACATCCATCTCGACGGCGAGATCGGCTGCATGGTCAACGGCGCAGGGCTGGCGATGGCGACGATGGATATTGTCAAGCTCTATGGCGGTGAGCCGGCCAACTTCCTCGACATTGGCGGCGGCGCGCAGGCGGACAAAGTAGCTGCGGCGTTGCGCATTATTCTGAGCGACAGTCGCGTCAAGGCAGTGCTGATCAACATTTTTGGCGGCATCACGCGGTGCGATGAAGTTGCACGCGGCGTGCTTGAAGCGATTGGATCGCTTGATGTCCGGGTTCCCTTTGTAGTGCGGCTTGTCGGCACCAATGAAGAGGAGGGTCGGCAGATTCTGGCTGAAGCGAACCTGATCACCGCCACCAGCCTGGCGGACGCCGCCGAAAAGGCAGTCGCCGCCGCCAAAGGAGAGTTGAAATGAGCATTCTTGTCAACAAGCAGACTCGCCTTGTCGTGCAGGGCATCACCGGGCGCGAAGGCGCTTTTCACACCAGACAGATGATAGATTACGGCACGTCAGTTGTGGCTGGCGTAACGCCGGGCAAGGGCGGCGAATGGGCGTTTGGCAACATTCCGGTCTTTGACACCGTGCGCGAAGCTGTTATCGCCACCGGCGCCAATACGAGCATCATCTTCGTGCCGGCGCGTTTCGCCGCCGATGCGATCATCGAAGCTGCCGACGCTGGCGTTGATCTGGTGGTCTGCATCACTGAAGGCATTCCGGTGATGGATATGGTGCAGGTGCGCGCCTTCCTCGACACGACAAACACCCGGCTGATCGGCCCCAACTGTCCAGGATTGATCACACCGGGTGAAGCCAAAGTTGGCATCATTCCGGGCCACATTATGACCAGGGGCAACGTTGGGTTGGTCAGCCGCTCCGGCACGCTCACCTACGAGGTCGTCTATGCGCTGACCGCACGCGGCATCGGGCAGACTACGGCTGTGGGCATCGGCGGCGATCCGATCAACGGCACTTCTTTCCTGGACGTGCTCCAAATGTTCGAGGAGGACCCGGAGACCGAACAGGTGATCTTGATCGGTGAAATTGGCGGCGCCGATGAGCAGAAAGCCGCAGAATACATTGGCAGCAGGATGACGAAACCGGTCACCGGCTTCATTGCCGGTCAGACCGCCCCGCCAGGACGGCGGATGGGACACGCCGGCGCCATCATCTCCGGCGGCGAAGGCACAGCCGCCGAGAAGATTGCGGCGCTCACGCAGGCTGGCGCCAGGGTGGCGCGTCACCCCGATGAGATCGCTGACCTGGTGGCGAGCAACCTGCGCTGACGGGAGTGGTTGCACTTCGACGCAAGGGCGCAGAGGTTCACAGAGAGTCAAAAACGGAGGCATTCGCGCTGCGGATGCCTCCCTTTTTTGACGGATCGGTTTCGTGACGTGGCTGACAAACCTTCCCGGAATTTTGAAGCTTGCGGGATGGCTGTTGCGGGCTACTCCGCTACGCCGCGAGCGATCAATGACAAGAACAACTCATACGCAGTGCGCAGACCGGTGGTCGAGATGACCTCCACCGGGAACGTAGCGCCCGACGTAAGCTGATAGCCGATGGCAAAGGCGTTGACAATGTCGCCATCCTTGAGGCGGAACGGCGCCAGCGTGATGACTGGTGTGCAGTTGGTGTTGTGCTGGGCGATCACGAGTTCATAGACGCCTGCGGGCAGGGCAATATTGGCGACGATGTTCGGGTATTGAAGGTTAGTAAGCCCCGTGATTGGCTCACCATCCATACAGATATCCACCGCCGTCAACGCTGGGAGCGACGCAAAAGGCGCCAAGTGACCGATGGTGGCAAGCGCCTGGCCCGCCGGGGCAGTCTGGCTGATCTCGCGGGCAGCAAATGCGGCGGGATAGCCGTTGGCGCCGCCGATAGCAAAGAGCACATACTTGCTCGTCTGTGCCAGCGGAAAAGTGTTGCTCAGGATCACGGCATTACTCACCTCGCCCGATGCGGCGCTGACAGACGGCGTCACGATCTCGACGAGAACATCGCCGGAGGGCACAACGACATCGGCGACATACTGGCCATAGACGACGTTGGTGAAAGCAACCTGACCGTTGACGCGGATGTCAACCGCAGTGCCAGCGACAGTCTCAGCAAATGGCGCAAAGTGACCGATAGTCGCCATCGCTGGAAAATCCAGGCCGCTTAACGAAACAACGTCTAGCGGGAACACAGCACTATTCTTGCCGATGGCAAAAGCGTCGTACACTTCGCCGGCGGTAAACTGCAACGGCGGTAAGTCCAACGCCTTTTGAGCGCAATTCGTGCCGGCGAGCGCAATGCTCAGGTCGTAGATGCCGGCAGGCAGCGACTGATACCCTGAATTCACGCCGTACGGAACGCCTGGAAATACGATGCTGTTGGTAGCGTCGTTGCAGATATCCACCGCCGTCGCCGGAATGGTCGCAGCAAAAGGTGCATAGTGGCCGATCAGCACCTTGGCGTTGCCTGTCGCGGGGGGTGCAGCGTCTTTGACGATTCCCTTCAACTCAAGCGGCATGTTGGCGCTGCCGTCGCCGATCGCCAGAATGGTATATTCTGTATCTTCTTCGAGTGTGAAGACGCCGGACATTGCAACGGTGACTGTCCCGGTCGGTCTGACCTCGACTGTGTAGACGTCGGCAGGAAGCACCGATAGCTTAACGAAGGTGTCGCCAAAAACGACTTCGGTAAAGACATCGGCGCCGTTGACGCTGATCGTCACAGAAGTGTCGTCTGGATTGGCGGCGAAGGGAGCAAAGTGAGCGATGTTGACAATCGGGTTGGCGGATGGGGAGTCTGCTTCGTCTTGGGCAAGAGCGCCGGTGTACATTCCGGCAAACATCACGAACGCCAGCAATAAAGCCACGACAATTGGTCTGGTGCGTTGCATGGTTGGTTCCCTCCTTGATAGGAACATAAGGTTTCAGTTGCCGTGCTATATATGTTTGCACAACATATATCAAGATAATGTACAATGTTATTCGGCAACAGTAACCAAATTTCCAGAAAATAATCTTTGCGAACGACGGATGCAATTTGCCAGCGCCAGAGGTTTCGCAGCGATTGCCGCCTCACCTCTTTACTAATTGCGTGCTGTTCTACGGCTCGGATGTGATGAGCGGCAGATATAAGGATCGCGCGTTTGCTCTGACGACGATGTCGTTAAACGCCGCCAATACTTCTAGCGGCTGAAAGGCACAGTGGCCGAAGCGGTTCACCTGACGATGCTCGTAGAATGCATCACTACCGGTCGCAGCCACTTTTTGTGCGTATATCGGCGCATGCCAATAGGGAACCACCTCGTCGCCCGTCGTGTGCAACGTAATTAATGGCACGCGCAATACGCCAGAAGTCTCGTATCTTTCAGCGACCTTCGCTGTCGCCGTCTGGTCGGCAGCCACGCGATAGATTCCCTGGTTAAGTGCATCGTCATCCAGCGAGCCGGTGTAAATGCGCGTTACGTTGCCAAACGGATTGCCGCCGAGCTGGTCTCTGGCATCGTTTGTTGCGTATACATTGTACCACAACATTCGCTCGAAGGTTGGCTCCATGCCAGCGGCTATGGATGGGGTCAGCACTGCCGCGCCGGTGACAGAGATCACCTGGCTGATGCTCAATGCCGACGAAGGGCTGAGAATCAACGGCTTAACCGTCTCTGAGTAGAAAGAAGTCTCCCATGTATCGAGCAACGCTGCCGGAATCGAGATCGGCTCGCCTGGGATTACGCCTGGAAAGAAATAGTCGAAGACGACGCGGAAATCGGTGAAGTAATCGATCTGGCGCTGAAAATCGCCGTACGGTCCGCACAGCGCCAGCCCACCGTCGAATACATCGGGATGACGTTCTAATGCCAGCACTGTGATTGCGCCTCCCTCGGAGACGCCGGTAAGGATGATGCGGTCGGGTTTGCCGTGCGCAACAACGAAGAGATCGACCAGTTCCAGTAAATCGTCGATGCCTTCGAGGATGGTCAACCCATTGCGTCGGTAGCTTGTCGTGGCAAAGGCAAAGCCTTGCGCTGTAATGAGATCGGCTATCGAAAACCCTCCAAGTTCAAGCTGGTCTTCAGGAATTTCGATAGGCGCCGTTGGTTTGACATAACCATGCGCATAGACAATAAGGTCGCCATTCCAATTGGTGATGGGCATACAGATGCGATAGCGTGCGCCGCCGAGTTGATCGCCCTCGGTGCAGGCAAGCGGCGCGTCTGGCGAAGTGTGAGACGTCGCAAGCGCACCATTGCTCAACGCAAGCTGCAGCATAATCACGGCGGACAGCGCAACAGAAATTGACAGCAAAGAATAGCGTTGTTGTGCTTTCATGAACAGTTCGCCCTTTCGGCATTGAGGGGAAGCGGACGTGATGTGCGGGTTCATGCTAGCATATTATGGTGAAGACGCAATATGCGTTTAAAGAAGAGGGGGTGCTTCACACCTGATGCGATGACCTACTTGAATTACAACCTCAAAGAAGAACGTTCGATGACAAAAAAACAAAGAGGTGGCAGCCAATAGATGCTGTCGCCTCCTTGGGTAAGGCAGCTATAGATCCAGTCGGGGTGGATTCACGACACTGTATACAACATCGGTGAAGGCGCGCGCACGATGTCTAGGCGAACGCTGTAGACGCCGCTGGCGACGCTGCCTGAAAGCGGGAGCATTTTTCCCCGCTGTCCGTCCGCCAGCTCCATTTCCATTTCCTCAGCAAAAATCGAGCTTGTCGAAAGATCGCGTTCGCCGTTCGTGACGCGTATCCTCAACTCTATGCTGCTCGGTTCAACCCTGACGATGCTGTAATCGACTGCCGCCAGCCAGATCCCCATTGCGTAGACGGCGCCGTGTTGCGTGTTGCGCATCCCTGCGTCCATTTTCTGCTCCTGATTGTCCATCCTTCGCCTGGCCTCTACACATCGTTGGAAAAGAGGTTCATCTGAAGAGTAACACTTTCCAGGAAAGACTACATCGTCCAGATGTCGCTGATTTTTCAGTGCATGATTGCCATTTCTGGCGCATCTCTCTCAAAACCTGTGATCGAGTGCACATCCAACACAAAATCCTGACCACAGCATCCAGCCTGGCAATTGACTACGCTATAGATGCAGTGGAAATTGCCGACGTGCAAAGCTGCTGCATCGATGACGCAACAAGGCAGGGACAACAAGGTGGGAGATCGTATGCATCGTTGTGATTAACTCTTGATTTATAGAAACAGGGAGACAGGGAGCAATGCAACATCATCTGTATAACGCAGGCAGACGGTGAGATGGGCAGGTTCATTTCTCAGGGACAATGGAGGAAACGTATGAACATCCAACGATTTATCTTGATAGCGCTTGTTTTGTTCGCAAGTGTCGCCGCCTTTCGGATTGCGAACGCACACGGCGACGAACCTCATCCTCCGCCGGCCGATATGCCGGTCGTGCCGGTCGATAGCGCCGGCGTTCACGCGGCCTGTCCCGGCGGCCCGGTGATCGACGGCATCACGCTCGACGAGTGCATTACCCGCACCTTCACGGTCGGTGGCGTCAACAAAACTGTGCGCGTCTGGTACACCAAGAATCAGGTGACGGCAAACCGCACGGAAGATGGCGTCGATTATGTGCTCGAACACTGGATCGATTCCGACGCCCAGGCGCAACAGGTGGCGGCGTGGTTTGAAGACGCCTGGCGACGCTTTTATGCCGATTCAGCGCACACGCCTTCTGGCAGCCGCCATCTCTATGACACTGGCTGTGGCAATACGCTGAATGTGCAGATGGAAGACGGCATCGGCTGGTCGGGCATCGCCTACTGGGGCAGCCCAGGCAACTGTAGCATCGGCATTGATTCGCCGACGGTGCGCAACGGCGGCGGTCAATGGACGGTCTATCACGAAGCGCAGCATTATTTACAATATGCCTATGATGACGGCTGCTACGGCTTTTTGCGCCCGAACTATCCGGGCGACTCCGAGTTCGTCGAAGGCTACGCCGATCTCGGCGCCGACAGCGTCGATGCGGCGCTCGACGCCATGGGCTACGGCGGCATCACCTACGATCCGTCGACTTCGATGTATGACAAAAGCTACGGCAACATCTTCAACAAGTATTTCATCGAGCAGTTGGGCACAATTGCAACGCCCGCCGATCCCTGGCATCGCATGGACGCGCTCTATCGCCACTATCATGAGTGCGACCAGCAGAACACCCTCTACGTGCTCAACACGTTGATTCCGCAGCTGAGCGGTGGGCGCTGGAGCGAACGCGAGTTCTTCCTCAACTTCTTCGCAGCAAACTGGGCAAAGGATTGGGCGGACCCGGTGACGCAGCCTGAACTCGTCTACATCGACGATGACGGCAACCCTTACGGCAACCTGGCGCCCCTGACGCAGAACATCAACATGGCCGGCGGTGTGCAAAGCTTCGTCGACAGCACGCCAGCGGACTGGGCCGCGCGCTACTATCAGGTGACGCCGCAGGCTGGCTGCCCCTATCTGCAGATGGAAGTCGACGGCGCAGCGGGCGCACAGCTCGGCATCAACCTGATGGCGGCAAAGACCACTGCGCCGACACGCGTGCTGCGCTCCGCCAAGATCGGCGAGGACTTCGTGCGCACCTTTGCGGCGGCAGGCGTCCATAACCGGCTGGTGGCAGCGGTCAACAGCTTCAGCACCAACCACAGCTACACGGTCAACTTCCGCTGTGTGACGCCGACGCTCGACATCAAGGAGCCGCGGCAGACTAACTTCGCCATGGTCGGCGATCCTGCCAGCCCGATTGCATTTCTGGCGCGCTGGCGGGTGACCGACGGCGCCAGCACCGTGCGCGGCTTACAGGCGTCGGACTTCACCTTCGACGCCGCCGGTGACCCGATCACGATCGTGCCCGGCACCTTCCAGGAAGTCGGCAACGAGTACTGGGCGGTGCTGATGCCGCCGACCAAGCCGGTAGGCACGACCTTTGTCAACTTCCGCGTGACGCTGCACAGCAGCATCGCCGACACCGAAAACAACGCGCTGCTCTACGTGGCGCCGGGCAACTCGGACATTGCGCTCAGCTTCGACGCCAGCGGTTCGATGGCATTCGAGGACACCGTCGGCGAAGGAACACGGCTGACGCTGGCGCAGCGCGCCGGTCAGGTCATCGCTGACCTGCTGCGCGCCGGCGACCGCCTGGTGGTGCAGGACTGGTCGGCATTCAACAACCCGCCCGGCTGCGGTCTGCCCGGTGGCGACGGCAACTGCCCGCACGACATCCGCACGCTGCTGCCACTCACCGAGCTGAACGCAGGCAACCTGTCTGCGATCATCGGCGTGGCGCGCGCCCAGATCAACGCCATCACCGCGCGTGAGTGGACGCCGGTCGGGCCAGGCATCGAGGCAGCGAAGAATGCGCTGCTTGGCGGCGCCCCCAACACCAACCCCAAACACATCTTCCTGCTGTCGGATGGCGAAGAGAACGTCAAGCCACTGTACGCCGACATTCGTGACGGACTGATCGATTCGGGCGTAGTCGTCAACACCATCGCCTTCGGACCCGAAGCGCCCGGCAACCTGATGGCGCAGATCGCAGCAGACACCGGCGGCGTCTATCGCCCGGTTGCGACCGGCGTCACCGGTTCGGGCGTGATGGCGGCTGGCGCGGATGTTGCGGCGGCGCTCGCCGGAGTGGACATGCCGGTGGAGGCGTCGGCGGCGCTGGCGGCTTCCTACCTGCCCGGCCATCTGGGGCTGGCGAATGTCTACGACTACTTCGACACTAAAGCCGAGGGGGCAGCGCGCATCCTCCACATGAGCTACACCAACGTGCCGGCATTCGACACGCCAGGCAGCATCCGCGAACTGCCCGTCACGATCGACAAAAGCGTCAATCAACTGCGTCTGGTCGTGGCCGGCAAACAGCCCGACGACGAGTTTTGCACCGTCAGCGACATCCGCAAGGTCGACGTGTTGATGCCCGGCATGGATCCGCAGAAGGATCGCTGGATTCCGATCAGCCCGCGCAACACGGCTGTAACGCCGGCGGATTGGGACATCCGCAACAACCGCTTCGATGACACGCTGATCGTTGACAATCCGGCGGAAGGCGTGTGGCGCTTCCGCACCTACTACTACCCGAATGTCTGCATCCCGCTGACGGCGGCTGAGGCGACAGACGCGCCCGACAGCCAGGTGGGCGCCAGCGCCGTTGACGGCGCCGACGCCGCTACGGGCGCGCCCTACTCCTTCATTATGAATGTGTCGGTGCAGTCCACGATTCAACTGGAAGGCGTTCTGCTCGGCTTGAACGCCAATCAGGGCGTTGCCGGCGATGAGGTGACGCTCATCGGCATGTTGCTTGATAAGAACGGTCTGCTGCCCGCCACTGCCATGATCGCCCAGATCGAAGGACCGGCCGGCAACAGCCTCGTTGTGCTCAAGGATGACGGCGCCAACAATGACGGCGTGGCAGGCGACAACATCTACGGCGCCCGCTTTGCGCAGACGGCGTATGGCGGCGGCTATGGCGTGCGCATCCTGGCGTCGCTCAAGGATCCGGCGAATCCAGCTAACACGCTGATTCGCGAGTGGAACGGCGGCTTCTGGATCAAGGGGCCTCGCCCCGACCTGCAACGCTGTGGCGGTCAAGATGACAGCGACAACGACTGCATGCCCGATGAGTGGGAGCGCCGCTGCAAGTTGATTGTCGGCAAGGATGACCGCAACGAAGACCCGGATCGCGATGGCCTGACCAACTACGAAGAGCTACAGCTCGGTACGCTCCCCTGCCGCGCCGACACCGACAACGGCGGCGAGAACGACGGCTCCGAGGTGCGCAACGGGCGCAATCCGCTCGACCCGACCGACGACAAGGTGCCGCCGGTGGGCAAAATTCGCATACGTCCACTGAATCGCTCGCTTATGATCGACTGGAGCTACACAATCTCCTATACGAACATGATCGGCTACATTTCGACCAACATCGACGAGCTGGGGCGACAGTTCGATATGGGACAGAAAGGGGATTTCCTGATCACCGGTCTTGCCAACGACGTCCCCTACTTTATCCGGTTGCAAGGTGTGAACGACAATGCACTCGGCGACTTGAGTGACCCGATCGCAGTGACGCCCAAAGCCGACCCCGATATGCCATCGGGTGTGCTGTTGATCGAGAACGGGCGGCAGAGCACCGCCAACAAAGAGGTGACGCTGCGTATAAGCGCCACGGACCGTCCGTTGGAGGGCGCCGCGCAGGGATCGGCTGCGCACCAGTCCGACGTCTACTCGATAGTCTTCAACGAAATCAGCGGCAATATCCAGATGCGCTTCTCCAACACGCAAGATATGAGCGGCGCTGTGTGGGAGCCGCTCGCCACCTCGAAGGCATGGACGCTGGATTGCGAACCAGGAGAACTCTGCACCGTCTATGCGCAGTTCAAGGATGGCGCAGAGAATGAGTCGTTGATCATCTACGACACAATTGTTCTGGAAACGCCAACGTCTAGCAACCAACTCTTCTTGCCGGTTGTGACGCGCTAGTGTGGCGCCACCTTCCCGGAAGCTTCAAACTTCCGGGAAGATTTACTGCGACGGGCGCCGATCACCTTCCCGGAAGCTTCAAACTTCCGGGAAGGTTGCTTTTTGACGTGCTTCAGCCTGTCGCGGCAACGACACCACGAAGCGGCTGCCCTGACCAGGCGCGCCCTCGCTATGCACCGTGACCGTGCCGCCGTGCAACTTGACCAGCTGCTCGACCAATGTGAGACCAAGACCGGCGCCCTCGTACAGCCGCGTCAAACCACCGCCGAGTTGGACAAACGGCGCAAAGATCTGCTCCACATGCTCTGGCGCAATCCCGATGCCTGTATCCTCTACGACAAAGAAGACGGTCGCGTGCGCGGCGTCGGTCAGCACCTGCAACGTGATTTTGCCTCCTTCGGGCGTGAACTTCACGGCGTTCGAGAGCAGGTTGACCAGAATGCGTTTCAGGCTGGGTGCATCCGCTTCCAGCAGCACAGGTGGATCCGCCGGGATGAACACCAGGTCAAGCGATTTCCTACTCACATCCTCGCGCACAGTCTGGATGCTCAACTGGCAGATCGAGTTGGCATCGACCGGCGCCATCTCGATGTTATAATCGCCAGCGTTGATCCGGGTAAGATCGAGCACGCTGTTGATCAGCGCCAGCAAACGTAAACCGTTCTGGCGGATCAAGTCGACCTCATGTTGCTGCGCGGGCGTCAGGACGCCGTGCACCTGGTCGAGCAACACTTCGGTCATTGAGATGATTGGATTGAGCGGTGTGTGCAGTTCGTGGCTCATCGCGGCCAGAAAGCTGTCTTTGACGCGCAATGCGCGCGCCAGTTCTGCGTTGGAACGGCGCAATTCTTCGGTGCGTTCGGCGACGCGTAGTTCCAGTTCATCGCGAGCGTTGCGCAGGGCTTCCTCGGCGCGGTGGCGGCGGTCGATGTCGTGGGTTGTCCCGCGTAGACGCACCGCGCCGCTCTCTTCATCATAGAAGAAGCTGCTGCTGACCTCCGTCCAGATGGCCCGGCCGTCTCTGTGAATAAGGCGCACTTCATCGACAAAGTAGTCGCTGGTCGGTTTGCCTTCCGCCAGGAAACGCGCCATACGCTTATGAATCTTGGTGCGCACAAGCGGTGCGCCAGCGGGCAACAGCAGGCTTTCAATTGACTTGCCAAGCAGTTCGGCTGGTTCGTAGCCCAACAACTGGTATGCCGACGGGCTAACATACGCGAAACACAGGCTATACGGATCGATCACCCACACCAGGTCTTTCATCGTCTCCGCCAACGTTCGATAGAGATGTTCACTGCGGCGCAGCGATTGCACGGCGCGCCGATAGTCAGTGACATCACGGCCATCGACGGCAACGCCGAACACCTGACCGCTGGCGTCGTAAATGGGGGTGAACGAATAATCCATGAAGCGCGGCTCCGGCGAATAGCGCGTGACGACCTCGACGCTGAACTGTTCGCCCGCAAAGGCGCGCTCATAATAGCCTTTCCACAATGCCTGCACGTCCGCCGGCACCTGGTCGTTGAAGACTGCATCGCCAGGGCCCGGTCGATAGCCGAGCGCGGTTGTCAAGCGTTCGAGAAATTTGCTGTTGCCCACAATCAGACGATAGTCACGATCGACCGCCCAAATCTGATCCGGGCTGTTTTCGAGCACCGCCGACAGGTTGACGCGCTCCACGTTCAGAGTCATTTCAACCTGTTTGCGCGCAGAGATGTCGGTCAACATCGCCAGTGCACCGATGAATACGCCGTTTTCGTCGGTGAGTGGGTTGGTGGCAAGAAAGGTCCACAGGTCGCTGCCATCGCAACGCACAAAGCGAAATTCATGGTTTTCGCGCACGCCCGCTTCGCGCCGGCGCTGCAACTCGATGACGGCGCGCCGCCCTGCGTCATCCATGAAATCGGTGATTGGACGACCGATCATCTGCTCCTGTGTATACCCGAACATCTCCGCCAGTCGTTCGTTCACCCAAACGGTCATCCAGCGATTGTCAGCCAGCCAGACGCCTTCTTCGGCGGTCTCGATGATCTGTCGGTAGAGCTGTAACGGCGCACGCAGCAACGCAGCTTTCAGCTTTGAGTCCTCAATTTGCACATCCAATGACGACGGATCAGTTAGCGATGTCACACGAATATCCTATGTCGTTTTTCGGGTCAGCGCCACGACCGATGTTCTGATGTTTTGCATGGTGCACAAGGACGAGCCAGGTGTTGGCAGACAAGAAGTCGAAGGCGCTGCATTGCTGTCTACACTTAATATAGCACGATTCCTCAAAATGTGGTGTGGTACAATCCTATCTAGATTTTGTTGTGGGTTCGAATCCCACCCGCGGCGGTCAACGCCCGGTCGATGCGAAGAAAAGGAAATCGTGCTGTGAACACAACATCCGTGAACAAGACGCCCCGCCAGATCACGCGCCTACTGGATCGTGTGCTGCACAAAGTGGAAAAACCTGCACGCTACACAGGCGGCGAACTCAATTCCATTGTGAAAAACTGGGATGACCCCGCCATCAAGACAAAGGTGGCGCTCGCTTTCCCCGACATCTACGAACTCGGCGGCAGCAACCTGGGGCTGATGGTGCTTTACGACTTGCTCAACCGCCGAGCAGATTTGCTGGCGGAGCGCGTCTATTGCCCGTGGCCCGACTTTGAGCACTACATGCGCCGCGACGGCATCCCGCTCTACGGGCTGGAGACGCGTCATCCGCTGCGCGACTTCGACATCATCGGCTTCAGCCTGCCCTACGAACAGTTGTACACCAACGTGCTCACCATGCTCGACCTGGCGGGCATTCCGCTGCGCGCCGCCCAACGCACCGCCGCCGACCCACTTGTGATCGCGGGCGGCTCCGGCTGCTACAACCCCGAACCGATGAGCGCCTTCTTCGACGCCATGATCATCGGCGAGGGCGAAGAGGTGATTTTTGAGGTGATCGCGGCGTATGAAAAATGGAGATTGGAGATTGGAGATTGGGAGATTGGGAGATTGGGAGATTGTGAGAGAGGGAAACCGGGAGAAGAGGAGACCGACGCGGCGCGTCCAATCTTCAATCTCCAATCTCCAATCTCACAATCTCACAGTCGCTTCTCCCTCTTGGCGAAACTTGCCGCCATTCCGGGCGTCTATGTGCCATCGTTCTACGACGTGAGTTATGCCGCCGACGGGACGATTGCTGCGGTTGTTCCGAATCATCCTGCTGCGTCGCCCGAGGTGCTCAAGCGCGTGGTGACGGTGCTGCCGCCGCCGGTGACGCGTTTCATCGTGCCCTACATCAACGTCGTCCACAACCGCGCTGCCATCGAGATCATGCGCGGCTGCACGCGCGGCTGTCGCTTCTGCCAGGCGGGCATGATCTTCCGCCCGGTGCGCGAGCGCCCGGTCGAGGAGGTGCTGCAGGCGGTCGACGACATGATCCGTCACTGCGGCTTCGAGGAGGTCAGCTTCCTCAGTCTGAGCAGCAGCGACTACACCTACGTCGAAGAACTGGTGCGGCGCACGATGGAACGCCACGGCGCGCGGCGGCTCAGCGTCGGGTTGCCCAGCCTGCGCATCGAAAGCTTCAGCGTTGATCTGATGGATTTGCTCGAGAAGGGGAGGCGGCGCTCCGGCTTCACTTTTGCACCCGAAGCCGCCACCGACCGCATGCGCGATGTGATCAACAAGCCCATCGCCTCCGCTGATCTGCTCGCCACCGCCGAG
Organism: Chloroflexota bacterium; assembly: GCA_016861025.1. Taxonomy (GTDB): domain Bacteria; phylum Chloroflexota; class Anaerolineae; order Caldilineales; family Caldilineaceae; genus Caldilinea. The sequence continues at coordinate 324,000 of BOKO01000003.1, read as the reverse complement.
GAGGTCTACAAACGCGGCTGGACGACGATCAAGATGTACTTTATGATCGGCCATCCCACGCAGACGCTAGAAGACGTGCAGGCAATCGCCGACCTCTCGAAACAGGTGCTGGCGGTTGGGCGTCGCGTGCTCGGCAAAAAAGCCAACGTGCGCATCGGCGTCAGCACGCTCGTGCCCAAGCCGCACACGCCCTTTCAATGGGCGCCGATGGAGAGCGAGGCGGTGATCAAGGCGCAGATCGAGCTATTACAGCGTGAGCTGCGCGGGCCCGGCATCCACTTTTCGTGGAACAACCCGGAGGAGACGCTGGTCGAGGCGTTCCTGACGCGCGGCGACCGGCGCATGGCGGACGTGATCGAGCTGGCGTGGCGCAAGGGCGCCAAACTGGAGGGCTGGGGTGAGTATTTCAACTTTGCAGCATGGCAAGCCGCCTTTGATGAGTTGGGGCTGGACATGGACTGGTACGCCCGACGCCAGCGCCCGCTCGACGAGGTGCTGCCGTGGGATCACATCTCGGCAGGGCTGAAAAAACAGTTCCTGGTCGATGAGTACATTCACACCTACGAAGGCGGCGTGATCGATGACTGCCGTGAGCACTGCTTCTCATGCGGCATCCTCGGCTATTTTAAGGAGCAGCGCCGCGCTGCGCCCGACGCCGCCTGGGGCTGCCCGCCGCTCGGGCGCGGCAAGGCGCGCCAGCCCGTCGACATCACGCCGATCCCGCTCTATTTCAACGACGACATGTCATCCGACAAGGTGGGCCAGTTCAACGAACGCGTGCCGCAGCGCCGCTTTGGCACGGTGAGCAGGCGGGTGGAGATGGAACATTAAGCATCCACTCCAGACAGCGTGCCCTCTAGTCTGACATGGGTGCACTTCAACTTGTGGATGCGTGCGTCGCATTGGTTACGGCAGGCGCTGCGCCGACAAAAACGCGTTGACCAGTGCGACGCACGTTGCTTGCCCCGAACGTGAAGAACACCTTCCTGACATTAGCGTCAAGCAACCCAACGAGAACTTTTGTGTGCTATCTGATCGATAGAAAAACCTATCTGATCGATAGAAAAACGATGTCACGATCGTGAAGTTAGTTTGTCGCTGCATCGACTATCGATCGCCATGCTCTGCATATCACTGGTTTCCTTGTCGTAGAAAGGAGTGAGTGAGCATTGCATCGGATCGCTCGCACTGCATAGCACCCACTTCGAATGACCCTCTGACCAGCCGCATTTCAACACGTCGTCAAGCAATAGCATTTTCTGCTGGCTGGCGACAGATGGCCTCCATAGCGATTGTGCGTGTGACGGTTGCCCCTGGTGCGGTGACCATCTATGCGCACGAACCGTGCCGGTGCTGAGCTGGCGCACAACAAACCGATCCACCCTCTTCACAACTGGCATTAAAAACACCATGCGCTGGAATTGCGGGCTGTCGCCTGGATTGCTTTCACTCAGCGGCAGCCTTCTCAACTCTTAGCTGGCTTCGAGCCAGTCGAATTGGTTCATCATTTATCTACATTTATCTACGGGAGGTCCTGATGTCCGCAAAATTGGTTTCATCATTCGAGATTGTTTGGCAGCGTTGTACTTACTGTAAACGGCGCTGGGCGCTGGCGCTCCTCGGTCTAGCAGTGATCTTTGCCCTCTGGCTTGCCCAACCTGGCACTGCGCACGCCGACACCCCGGTAAGCGGCACAATCAATACACCTGTGCACTGGACTATCGCTGGAAGCCCCTACGTTGTCTTCAACGATCTCTACATCGTTGGCGGTGGGGTGCTCACCATTGATCCGGGTGTGCAAGTCAGGGTGAATGACAACATGTGGATTCGCGTGCAGGGCGGCCAGTTGAATGTCCTCGGCACAGCCAGCAACCCTGTTGTGTTCACTGCCGCCGCCAATCGCTGGCGCTATCTGTCCGTGGAGAGCGGTAGCGCCCAAATCACCCACTGCGTGATTGAAAAGGCTGGTCATGTCCCCGATGAAGCTGCTCTGCGCCTGTTTGTCAGCGGCGTCCAGGTGCAGAACTGCACTGTTCGCAACAATGCCGGCCATGGCATTGAGCTGAGCGGCGAGGGTTCGACCATGCTGCTGGAAAACGTGACAGTGACAGGCAACGCTCGCACCGCCGTGTTTCAGACCACGATCAACATGAACCCAACCTACCGCAACGTGACATTGACCGACAACGGTCGCAATGCGGTCGTTCTGCCCACCGGTGTGCTCAATCGTGACGTAACCCTGGACAGCACCGGCATCACAGGCGGCCCCCTGCTCCTGGACTATGACCTGTATGTGCCGGCGAACACGACCCTGACTGTGGCGCCCGGTGCAACCCTGACCGTCGACGATGACAATGCATGGATTCGGGTGCAGGGCGGCGCATTGCTGGCGCAAGGCACAGCGGACAAACCGATCACGTTCACGGTGCGGATGGGCAGCAGCGCAAGCCGTTGGCGTTATCTATCGATCGAGCCAGGCAGCCGTGCACGCCTGGACTACTGTATCATTGAGCGCACCGGACTCAACAGCGAGGGTGGCTTGCGCATCCAGACGTCCGATGTACAGGTGAGGAACAGCACCGTGCGCAACAGCGGCGGCGCTGGCATCTGGCTAGAGGGCGAAGGAATCACCCCCATCCTGGAAAACGTCATCGTGATGGGCAATAACGGTTTCGCCATCCAGCAAAGCACAGTCAACATGAACCCCACCTACCGCAACGTGACGTTGAACGGCAACACCGTAGACGCTGTCCACCTGCCCAACGGCACACTCAATCGCAACGTTGTCCTGGATGGCGCCGGAGTCAATGGAAAACCATTCATCCTCGACTACGATCTCTTCGTGCCAACCAACACCACGCTAACCCTGCGTCCTGGCACGACTTTTGCATTTGATCTTGACAACGTGTGGCTGCGCGTCCAGGGCGGCACGCTGCTGGCGGAAGGCACGGCCACGCAACCCATCACCTTCACGGCGGCTTACACCACGCCACGCCCCAATCTGTACCGCATGATCGCCATCGACACGGGTTCTGCCCGTCTCAGCCACTGCGTGATCAATTCTGCCGGAATGAACGGGGATCCCGGACTTCTGATTCAGTCGGCAAATAATGTAGAGGTGCGCGATTGTAGCATCTATGGCAACGGCGCTGAGGGCATTCGCGTGACCAACAACGCCACCCCCATCCTGATGTACAATCGTATCTACAACAATGGCTTCGGCGTGCGCAACACCTCAACACAGGTGTTTGTGGATGCGCGCTTCAGCTACTGGGGCGCAGCCAACGGCCCCCAACATCCCACCCTCAACCCTACCGGCGCAGGCAATGCAGTCAGCGATCGGGTGCTGTTCCAGCCCTATGCACAGGACGAGGCAGGCGCCATCGCCAGCCGGCTGTGGGTGCAAGTCGCTGGCCCGACGCGTGCCAGCCCCGGCGAGATCGCCGACTTCGTGGTCAGCTATGCCAACCAGACTGCAAAAACCATTGAGAGTGCGGTGCTGGTGCTCAATCTGCCCACCGACAGTGAATATGTCGAGAGCACGGGAGGCGGCATTTACTGGCCACAGAAGCAGCAGACCTTCTGGAAACTGGGCGCGCTGGCGCCCGGCGCCGAGGGCGTCGTGACCGCGCGTGTGCGCTTTGCCTGGGGTTTGCCGCTCGGCTGGAAACAAAGCGCGCTGGCGCAGTTAGCCGGTGCAAACGAGGGTCAAACCACGCTGGACATTCCGGCGTACCTGGCTTATGCACAACCGGCACTGCCTGTGCGCACCGCCCTGTCGCAAGGTGAGGTGCAGACACAGATCGCTGCCTCCGCCGATTTGACCGCGCTTTACAATATTGCCCTTGCCGCTGGCTATCGATACGGGCACGGCGAGACGCTGGCGCTGGATGATGGCAGCAGCGTGCTGCAGGTGGGCTTGACGAAACCAGAGCAAGGCGCTACGGCGCTGCTGCGTCGCAACGGCGACTGGGCGACCCTGGCCATCTATACCCCCAATTTGTATGCCTTGCGCGAGACCACTGGCGGTATGACGATGAGCCTGCAAACCGCCGACATCGAGTACTGGGGCAGTTGGGCGGAATCGCAAGCACAGGTAGCATCGGGCGCCGCCACGATCACGAAAGAACAGTGTGTGCGCAACTGTCGGTTGACCAAACTGGCGTTGATCGTTCCTGCGCTGGTCAGCAAGAAAATATCGTGGGCGTTGGCGATTCCAGATTGCTACGCCTGCGGACGCGGTGACTTCGAGGGATGCGGCAAGTGCATGTGGGAAATCTTGGGGCAGTTGGACAAAAATATCCCCGTGGTTGCCGAGCTGCGTGACCTGTACAAATGTGACAGCGAATGTCGCAACCCCAACGACCGCAGCAAATATGTCTGCACCAGCGGCCTCGACCTGTGCGCCGGCACTTCGGTGAGCTTCTGGGGTCGCACCACCCCGGTATGGATCAGGTGGAAGTGCAATGAAAGCCAGGGCATGTGGGGCGGGCTGCCTGAAGTGCATTACTGCAGCGGTCCAGGCGAAGTATGTGTGCCAGGCTACAAAGCTGACGACGGCTCGCCGTGCAAGTACTGCGAAGATGCCCTCCTCAAATCAACTGCAGCCTCTGCACAACCCAGCGTTTGTCAGGCGATTGCTGCTGCGGGCGGAGGCTGCGGCAGTTTCCCAGGCCCAGAGATGCGGCCCGCCCACGATCCGAACGCCAAGTACGGCCCTGTCGGCGATGTGTTGCCCGGACAGATCATGAGCTACACCGTCACCTATGAAAACGAAGGCAGCGGCGAAGCTTATGGCGTCTACATCGTCGATGACCTGGATCCTTCGTTGGACGAGAGCACCCTCGTTCTGCAAGGCCCAGCCCAGTACTATCCCAGTACGCGCACAATCATCTGGTCGTTGGGAACGCTGGCGCCCAAGGGACAGGAGGGTTCGACCGGCGCCGTTGGCTTCACGGCAAGACTCAGGTCAGGGCTGCCCGGCGGCGCCGTGGTTGTCAATCGAGCAACCGTCTATTTCCCGTCCGTGCCCGAAGAGACGCCCACCAACGCCGTGGTGAACATGGTTCAGCCGGCGGTCGCCACGCCGCAGAAGCTGACCACCGCCTACAGGACGCCACTTGCCATCACGCTGAGCGGTCGCGAAGTCAGCGGTTTGCCGTTGACCTATACGCTTGTCGATCCACCGCGCGGCGGCGCATTGACAGGCACGCCTCCCAACCTGACCTACACGCCTGCAGAAAACTTCACGGGGCCAGATGCCTTCACTTTCCAGGTCAGCAACGGCGCCTCCACCAGCCGACCCGCCCAGGTGACCATCGAGGTGACGCCGCAAGGGGATACGACGCCGCCGCAAGTGTTGTGGACGAACCCAGTCGATGGCGCAAGCGGGATGGCGCCGTCTGCCGCGCCTGTCTTCACCGACACCCTGGGGCCTGTCTACAACCCCGTGATCCTGATCGGCGTCTCGGAGCCACTGGACACGGCAACTATCCACGCGGGAACAGTGACGTTGACACGCGGAGGCGCAGCGGTTGCAGCCAGCGTGACGTTTGATGGCGGCGTCAACCAGATCGTACTCTATCCGCGTGCGGCGCTGGGCGCAGGCGAGTATCGCGTGACGGTGACGACCGCTGTGAAAGATGCGGCGGGCAATGCGTTGGCGGCCGCGCACATCACGACCTTCACGATAGGTGAGGCATATGGTGCAGTCTATCTGCCCTTGGTAACACGTTAGGGAAAACGCGGGAGGCGCAGACGCGTCTGCGCCTCCCATTGTCGCTGCGTCGGAGAGAATGAGTGTCCCCGAACCCAATTTACAACCTTATCCCACCTATTGCATGGGGGGGCGGCAGCTACAGCACTCGATTTACCCCGCGCATGGACGACCGTGTATTCATCATATATAATGACACCGTTCGAGAAGCTGGAGGAGCGCGCATCTCATGAGGAGGAGAGCGAATGGCGTCGTCTGAGTCACCCGCTGTATCGGATGTAAAGGTCTTTGTGCCCACACAAGACTTGACGACATCTCTGGCTATATTCTGTTCGCCCCGCAGCGGACTTGTATGAAATTCAGGAGAACACCATGCACTACTATATCGGCATCGACTCTTCGACAACAGCCACCAAGGCGCTGCTGATCGACGAACAAGGCGCCGTGATTGCAGTCGCCGCCGCTGAATATGACTTCGCCACGCCGCGCCCGCTGTGGAGCGAGCAAGACCCCGACCTGTGGTGGAACGGCGCGGTGCAAAGCATTCGCTCCGTACTGGCGCAATCGGGCGTCGACCCCAAATTGATCGGCGGCATTGGGTTGACAGGACAGATGCATGGGTTGGTGTTGCTCGACGAGGCGGGCAAGGTGCTGCGCCCGGCGATCCTGTGGAACGATCAACGCACCGGCGCACAGTGCGACGAAATCCGCCGCCGGCTGGGTAAGGCGCGGCTGGTGGAGATCACTGGCAACGACGCGCTGACCGGATTCACTGCGCCCAAGATTCTGTGGGTGCAGCAGAATGAGCCGGAGGTCTGGCAGCGGGCGCGCCACATTCTGCTGCCCAAAGACTACGTGCGCTACAAGCTGACCGATGGCTTTGCCTGCGACGTGGCGGACGGCGCCGGCATGTTGCTCTTCGACCTTAAGGCGCGCACCTGGTCGCCCGAAATGCTGGCGGCGCTGGAGATTCCCGAAGCAATGCTGCCGACAACGCACGAAGGGCCGGCGATCACCGGCTACCTTTCACAGGCAGCGGCGCACGCCACCGGTCTGCCCATCGGTCTGCCGGTGATGGCGGGCGGCGGCGATCAGGCGGCTGGCGCTGTCGGCGTGGGAGCGGTGCGCAGCGGCATTATTTCGCTGGCGCTGGGCACCTCGGGCGTCGTCTTTGCTACGACCGACGGACCCTTCGTCGAACCGGAAGGACGCCTGCACGCTTTCTGCCACTCCGTGCCGGGCCGCTGGCATTTGATGGGGGTGATGCTTTCGGCGGCGGGCAGCCTGCGCTGGCATCGCGACACTTTTGCACCGGGCGTCGGCTTCGACGATCTGCTGGCGCCGGCGGCGGACGTGCCGGCGGGCAGCGATGGGTTGCTCTATCTGCCCTATCTGACCGGCGAACGCACACCCTACCCTGACCCGTTGGCGCGCGGCGCATTCGTTGGTCTGACGGTGCGCCACACACTGCCCCACCTCAGCCGCGCAGTGTTGGAGGGCGTGGCGTTTGGTCTGCGCGATAGCTTTGAGCTGATCAAGACTGCCGGCAATGTGCAGGTCGAACAGGTGCGCGTCTCTGGCGGCGGCGCCAAGAGTCCGCTGTGGCGTCAGATTCTGGCCGACGTGTTCAATGCCGAGTTGGTGACGGTCAACACGACCGAAGGCGCGGCTTATGGCGCAGCGTTGCTGGCCGGCGTGGGGGGCGGCGCCTGGCCTGATGTCGACGCGGCCTGTCGACGCACGATCCACGTCACCGGCTCGACTGCGCCGAACGCAGATCAGCAGGCGCTCTACGACGAAGCCTATATGCGCTATCGGGCGCTCTATCCTGCATTGGCGCCGATCTTCCACCAAACGCCAGCATAACAGGTATTCGGTGAAGAGTGAACCCTACTGTGACAGCCGCCAATCGCGGCTTCTGGTTTGTGTTGGCCGCCGCCGTCTGCTGGGGGACGACCGGCACGGCGCAGACATTTGCACCCGAAGGCGCCACACCGCTGGCTGTCGGCGCCATGCGCCTGTTGGTCGGTGGTGTGGCGCTGCTGCTTTTTGCGGCGGGAAGACGACAACTGAAATTGCGAAATTGGCCGCTATCGGCAACTGTGGTTGCAATTGGCGCGATTGCTGGCTACCAGCTCTTTTTCTTTGCGGGCGTGGCGCGTACAGGTGTGGCAGTCGGCACGGTCGTGGGCATCGGCAGCGCGCCGATCTTTGCCGGGTTGCTTGGCTTGTTGCTGTTGGGCGAAAAGCCGAGCCGTCGCTGGATGTTGGCGACGCTGCTCGCCGTTGCTGGCTGCACCTTGCTGATCGCGGCCGGCGCCGAGATCGAGGTCGATCCGTTGGGCGTTATCCTGGCAATCGGAGCGGGGGCGGCGTATGCGCTCTACACGATTGCGAGCAAGGACCTGTTGCGCGTGCAGCCGCCCGATGCAGTGACGGCGGTCGCTTTCTTTGGCGGCGCGCTTGTGATGGCGCCGTTGCTTTTCTTTGTTGACCTGAATTGGCTGCTTCAACCCCAAGGGCTTGCGGTGGCGCTGCATTTGGGGTTGATTGCGACGGCGCTTGCCTATATGCTCTATATCCGCGGGTTGATGAGCTTGCCGACAGCGACGGCTGTAACATTGGCGCTGGCTGAACCGTTGACCGCGGCGACCTTAGGCGTCGGTCTGCTTGGCGAGCGGCTGACGCCGCCGGCTATGGCTGGGATGGCGCTGATCTTCGTTGGGCTGGCTGTCCTCACGGTGAACAACCCCAGGCGCCAGACAGCCGCTGCAACTGCAACCAAAACACCCGCCCCGCGGCATTGACGCCGCTATGATGAAAGGCCGGTCACTATTTCTATGACCTTCAATCGCCCAAACTCCGATCTCCAGGCTCCAATCTCTGCTCTTCGCTCTCCAAATTTGTAAGTCTTATGCTTAAACTACTTGGCGCTGGTCTGCTTGCCGCACTTTTCTTTAGCAGCACTTTTGTCCTCAATCGGTTGATGAGCCTGGAGGGCGGCCATTGGGTATGGTCAGCCAGTCTACGCTACGCCTGGATGACGCTTTTCCTGATTGCCGGGCCGATCCTGATTGGGCGTGGAGGACTTCTCCTCGATGCGATGCGTCTGCTGCGCCGCCACTGGCTGTTCTGGTTGGTTGCCGGCACGATTGGGTTCGGCGTCTTTTATGCGGGCGTTACGTTTGCGGCGTCTTACGCGCCGGGATGGGTGGTCGCCACGACATGGCAGGTGACTGTGCTGGCGTCGCCGCTTGTATTGCTGGCATTCGGGCGGCGTGTGCCGTTGCGCGGCGTATTTTTTACGATTCTGATATTTGTGGGCATTGTTCTGGTGAATCTGGGAGAAATGCGGGCGGAAAACTGGCGCAATGTGCTGTTGGGCGCTCTGCCTGTGTTGGCCGCGGCGTTTGCCTATCCCGTTGGGCTGCAGCTTGTATGGGAGGCGCGCAGCGGTGGACACACGCGCATCCCGCACATTGTCGATCCTGTGTTGAGCGATAGCTTTGCACGGGTGTTGCTGCTGACGCTCGGTTCACTGCCCTTTTGGTTGCTCATGATTGTTGCTGTGCAGCCGCAGCCGCCTTCGGCGGGCCAATGGGTGAACACAGCGCTTGTGGCGATCCTATCGGGCGTGATTGCGACGAGTCTTTTCGTCTTTGCGCGGCATCAGGCGCGCAACGCCTATGAATTGGCTGCTGTCGATGCCACGCAGTCGGCTGAGGTGCTCTTTGCGCTGGCTGGGGAGATCGTTCTGCTCGGAGCAGCGGCGCCGGGAACGATCGGATGGGTTGGCATGGCGCTCACGATTCTGGGGCTGGTGCTTTACCTGTTGGCTCAAGGTCGCCGTTGAGGTTGCGCTAAATCACTCCTCCCTTTTTGATCCTGCATTTGTGCAGGATGCGAAGTATACGTAGAGCTTCCTGGAAGAACTGCTGTGATGATGAGAGCAGTGATCATCAACGCTTTCCCCTGATCCTGGCAATGATGTAAGCCGGTCACTTCCCGCCATCGATTGACAGCACCTGCCCGCTGATCCAGCTGGCGTAGTCAGAAGCGAGAAAGAGTGCGCCGTGGGCGATGTCTTCGGGCGCGCCGAGGCGACGCAAGGCGATGCTGTCGATCAGCGCCTGCTGCCCACTCTCGCCATACGCCTGCCACTGCCGTTCGGTGGTCGGATTGGAGCGCACAAAACCGGGCGCGATGTTGTTGACGGTGATGTTGTACGGCCCCAGTTCATGGCAGAGTTGACGCGTCAGGTTGATCTGTCCGGCTTTGGCGGCCGCGTAGGCCTGAATGCCGGTGAGGCTGACGCCCAGCCCGGCGCCGCTCGAGATGTTGATGATGCGTCCGTAACGCGCCGCCTTCATGCCGGGCGCAACCGCCTGCGCAAAATAGAACGCCGCGCTCAAGTTGACGGCGATGATGCTATGCCACTGCTCCGGCGTGACGGCTTCGAGCGGCTGTCCGACCTGTCCCAAGACGCCGCCCGCATTGTTGACGAGCACATCGATGCGCCCGTGCGCTGCTTCCGCCTCACGCACAAAGGCGAACACCGCCTCCCGATCCGTGACATCGACCACCCGCGGCAAGCATGCGGCGCCCACCGCCCGGCAGCGCTCCGCCGTCTCCTGCAGCTCGTCGTGCAGAATGTCGCATATCCAGACGCTGGCGCCGCGCTCGGCGAAGGCAAGCGCGATCGCCCGACCAAAGCCATGCGCCGCGCCCGTCACGATCACAGTTTTGCCGTCAAACGCAATGTGCATCGTTTCTTACTCCCACCCGTCTGCGATCAGCGCGCGCGTCTCCTCGACGGCGACCTGCCAGAGCGCCAGCATCTCGTCGTCGCTGCGCTGGTAATAGCCGTTGAAGTTGCCGTCGCCATAGAAGGTGCGCGCGGCGTCGCCGACCAACGCCGCCATCCCCGGTCGTTCGGGCAGACGCTTCTGCTCCGCCGGCGGCGTCACGCCGGGCAGGCGCGTCCACGGGAAGTTTTCCAGCCACGAGGCATGGCTGGCGACAGGATCGATCGCCATTGCCTTTGCCCACGTCGCCGGCGCGTTCCACCAGTTATGAAACTTCACCTGCGCGCCAGGATGATCCGCCATCCACTCGGTGGCGAGCGCGGCGGCTGGGCTGTTGCCGCCGTGACCGTTGACGATCAGGATGCGCCGAAAGCCAGTGTGGTGCAGGCTGTCGAGGATGTCGCGCACGAGCGGCAGATAGGTCGTCATGCGCAGCGTCACCGTGCCTGGATACGCCTGGAAGTAGGGCGTCAACCCATAGCTGACGACGGGAAAGACGGGCACGCCGAGCGGTTCCGCCGCTTCGACGGCGACGCGCTCGGCCAGAATGCTATCCACGCTCAGGCTCAGATAGGCGTGCTGTTCGGTGCTGCCCAGTGGGAGCACGGCGCGGTCGTCGCTGCGCAGATAGGCTTCGACCTGCATCCAGTTCATGTCGGCAATTCGCATCTCGATCTCCTCTCAATGACCATTGACGGTTTGCGCGATTGGCGACAGCGTTGGCAGCGCCCTGCCTTCGCGGTCGAGCGGTATGTCGGCGCGCCAGCGCGAGTCGGCGATGATCTTGTTTTTGTCGACGCGATCCTGGTAGCGCGCCGCCACCTCGATCACCTCCTGCAGCAGTCCCTCGCTCAGCGTGATTGGATTGAGGCCCAATTCCAGAAATTGCTCGTTGTGGATCACGAGTTCGTTGTCGGCGGCTTCGTTGCGCGGGTTGATGTAATGACGGATTTCGGCGCCGGTCAGCCGCGCCACCAGCGCCGCCAGGTCGCGCACGCGGTGCGTCTCGGTGGCCTGGTTGAATATTTTGACGCGTTCCTTACGTTTGGGCGGGTGCTGGATGGCGAGCGAGATGCAGCGCACCGTGTCGCGAATGTGGATGAAGGCGCGCGTTTGTCCGCCCGTGCCATGCACCGTGAGCGGATGACCGACCGCCGCCTCGACCAGGAAGCGATTGAGCACCGTGCCGTAGTCGCCCTCCCAGTCGAAACGGTTGATCAGGTCGGGGTGCAGCAGGGTCTCCTCGGTGTTGGTGCCCCACACCACGCCCTGATGCAGGTCGGTGATGCGCACATCATCATTTTTGTTGTAGTAGTAAAAGAGCAGCGCATCGAGCGTCTTGGTCATGTGGTAGATGCTGCCCGGATGCGGCGGATAGGGAATCTCGATCTCGCGGTCGACGCCGTCGATCTCCACCTTCACGGTCAGATAGCCCTCCGGGATCGACAGCCCCGCCGTGCCGTAGCCATAGACGCCCATCGTGCCCAGGTGCACCAGATGCACATCCAGCCCGGACTCGACGATGGCGCACAGCACGTTGTGCGTGCCGTTGATGTTGTTGTCGACGGTGTAGCGTTTGTGGCGTGGGGATTTCATCGAATAGGGGGCGGCGCGCTGCTCGGCGAAATGGACAATCGCCTTCGGGCGTACAGTCTCGATCAGGCTTTCGAGTTCGTGGTAGTCTTCGGCGATATTGAGGTTGTGAAAGTCGATGACGCGTCCGGTCAGCTCTTTCCAGGTGCGCAGCCGTCGCTCAATCGGCTGGATCGGGGTGAGCGACTGGCAGCCCAACTCCACATCGATCTTACGCCGCGACAGATTGTCTACGATCAACACGTCATATCCTTCGCGCGACAGCCGCAATGCAGTGGGCCAGCCGCAAAAACCGTCGCCGCCGAGGACGATGATCCGCTCTTGACTTGTCATGGATTCGATTCTCTCCTGCTCTATCTTATGGCAACAAAGACCGCCGACAAGCTGTACTGTTGTCGTGCAGCGTCGCTCGTCGGCTGTTCGCAGTGCACTGGTTGTTCATGAAAGAGCATAAACGAGCGAATGCAATGTGGCAAGTCCCTCCCAATGCTTCGCAAATCAACTCAAGATGCACTTGTGCAATGCGCTTCATGGTAAGATAGCAGCGCTGAACAATGACGCACACAGACGACCTGCCGAGGCAGCCATGTCGCCCGTACCAGAGAGAATGCGGATCGCTATTTTTACGGAAACATTTCTTCCAAAAATTGACGGCATCGTCACGATTTTGTGTCTGTTGCTCCAGCGGTTGCAAGAACAGGGACATCGCGTGATCTTGTTTGGACCGCCGGGCGGGCCGGCTGAGTATGCTGGCGCTGAGATCGTCGGTGTTGGGGGGCCGCCAGTGCCGTTCTACCCGGAGCTGCGCATCAATATCCCGCGACGCTTTGTGTGGGAGCGGGTCAAGGCGTTTCAGCCCGACCTGATTCACGTGGTCAATCCGGTGGTGTTAGGCCCATTTGGGTTGCTCTTTGCGCGCTGGCTCAAGACGCCGACCGTAGCTTCGTTTCACACCGACCTGCCGCGCTATGTGCAGTATTACGGCGCAGGCTTTGTGGTGCCGGCGGTGCGTTCGTATCTGCGCACCTTGCACAACCAGGCGAATGTCAATCTCTGTCCGTCGACTGCGGTGCGCGGCGAGCTGCAGCAGCATGGCTTCCGCCGCGTGCGCTGGTGGAAGCGCGGCATCGACACCGAGTTGTTCACGCCCGGCGCAGTCGACGCCGAGGTGCGCAACTGGCTGACCGATGGGCATCCCGCTGACTTTTTGGTGGTCAACGTCGGTCGACAGGCGCCGGAGAAACAACTGGAGGTGCTGCGCGAGACGGTGTCGCCATTGCCGGGGGTGCGGCTTGCCCTGATCGGCGACGGTCCAAGCCATCAGCATCTGCGCAAGGTCTTTGCCGGCACGCCGACGGTGATGACCGGTTATCTGCGCGGGCAGGCGTTGGTCGACGCCTATCGCGCTGCCGACGCCTTTATCTTTCCGTCGACGACCGAGACCTTTGGGCTGGTGGCGTTGGAGGCGATGGCGTGTCGTCTGCCGGTGATTGCGGCGCGCACGGGTGGCGTGCTCGACACCGTGATCGACGGCTACAACGGCCTTTTCTACGATCCGTCGCGCCCTGGCGAGATCGGTGGGTTGATCGAGCGGCTGCGCGACGACCCATGCCTGCGCGATCAGTTGGCGGAGAATGCGCTGAGCCATGCGCGCAGCCGGTCATGGCGGGCGACGATGGATCAACTGGTGGACTATTACCGTGCGGCGATTCGGGTTTTCCGCCTGACATCGTCGCAGCTTGCTGACCATACATCTTGATTGGGTAAGGGGGGAGGTGCGCTTGTGAAATATATTTCGATGTGGCGACACGCCAAAGCTGAGCGACCCGAACACTATAGCAGCGATTTCGAGCGTCCTTTGACCGAACGCGGTCTTAAGGACGCTGCGCGCATGTCTGCCTTGATCGCACATCTTGAGCCAACAGTCGACCTGATTCTGAGTTCGCCGTCGGCGCGCACAGCGCAGACCGTCCAGGCGTTGAGCGCTCAGATCAAAGGCGCCGTGGATCCGCTTTGGAACGAAGCAATCTACCTGGCGACCGCCGACACGCTGCTCTCGCTCCTCAAGGCGCTGCCTGAAGATGTCCGTCATGTTGTGGTCGTCGGGCACAATCCTGGGCTGGAGGAGCTGGCGTCCGGGCTGTGCGGCTCGGCGCCAGAAGATGTCTTCGTTCGTATGCCAACCGCTGCCCTTGCCCATGTGACGATTGACGCCGAACATTGGAGTATGCTGCGTTGGGGCGGCGGACAGTTGAAGCTGTTGGTGACGCCGAAGGCGCTAAAGTATTGAACGTGTTGCGTGCTGTGTTGCGTGTTGCGTGCTGCGTGTCACGCAACACGCAGCACGCAATCTTTCGGCGCAATGGGGAGATTTCCGGGGAATTTAGCAATTGAATATTCACCTTGCGTCGTCGCTGCGTTTTTCCACCAAATCCCTATGAAATGAGGAGTATCTTCATGCCTGAACAACCCTCACCTGCACAGCCGATCCGCACCGTCTTCGTCGGCAACGGCGCCTTTATCTACTCTCTACACGAACACGCGGCAGACCCGGCGCGCTTTACGTTGGTCGGTATGGCGGACATCAACCCCGCCGCCAAAGCGCGCGCCGATGCGCATGGCGTCCCCTTCTTCACCGACCACCGCACATTGATCGCCGAAACGCAGCCTGAGCTTGTGGTGGTGATGACGCCGCACACCTCGCACCCAGAGATCGCCATCGATGCGATGGAGTCGGGTGCACATGTGCTTGTCGAAAAGCCAATCGCGATTCAGGTGGCCGACGCCGATGCGATGATCGCTACGTCCAAACGCTGCAACCGGCTGCTTGCCGTCAACTTTCAACAGCGTTCGCGGCCCGAAGTACGCGCCGCCTACGACCTGATCCGGCGCGGCGCGTTGGGTGAGTTTCAATTTGCCAACATGATCGTGGTCTGGCCGCGTTCGCACAAATATTTCCGCATGTCCACCTGGCGCGGCACATGGAACGGCGAAGGGGGTGGCGTGCTGCTCAACCAATCGCCACACAATCTCGATCTGATCTGCCATCTGTTCGGTCTGCCCAAGCGGTTGGTCGCCTGGGCGCGCACGACATTGCACCCGATCGAAACCGAAGACACCGTGCAGGCGATGTTCGAGTGGCCCAACGGCGCCATCGGTTCGTTGCACGCCAGCACTGCGGAGTCGGGCCAGCCAGAGCGCATCGAGATTCTTGGCACTGCGGGCCGGCTGGAGATCGTGCAGGGTGGGCTGCGCTTCGACCGCTTCGAGCAAGATTTGCGCGAGTTTTTCCCAACCACGGAGGAAATCTACAGCGGGCCCAAGCAGCAGCCGGTCGAGGTGTCGCTGCCCGCTTCGACCGGCAGCCACGACGATATCTACGCCAATGTTTACGCCGCCATCCGTGAAGGCGCCCCACTGCTGGCTGACGGCGAATCCGCGCGCATGTCGCTCGAAGTCGCCAATGCCATTACGTTATCCAGCCGAACCGGTGCGTCGGTGGAGTTTCCGGTTGATCGGGCGCAGTACACAGCCCTGTTACAGGAGTTGCAAGCCAATGCAAGAAAAGTTGGTTCAAGTCAAATCAAGTAGGAGCATGCTCACGCTCAAAATAAACAAATTAAAGTCGCCAGGACGTACAACCTGAATGTCGGCGATACCTGGTCGCTGGCGATTGCTTGCCGGTGCGGGGGCGATTGCCGCTGGCCTGTTCTGGCTGCTATTGACCTTCCCCAACCAACCATGCGCTCAGTGTGGTGCAACGCCCGAGCCGACGGCGACGTTGACGCCCGGCGTTGTGGCGACGATGGAGAGTCCGATCTTTGCCTACTCCGCTGGCTGGAGCGTGAGTGCGGACGGCGCCGATCCGTCCGAGCCGGCCGACGCCTTCGCCGAGCCGGCAGGCATCGTCACCTTCACCTACACAGGCGATGCACTCTGGTTGCTGCTGGCGCCGGGCGACTATTGGGCATATCTCTACGCTACGGTGGACGGCCAGCCAGCCAATCGCCTGGCGAATATTGCCGGCAACCGCGACAGCACGGGCGCAGTAGCGGGCTATACAACTCTGCTGGCGCCAGAACTGGCCGGACAGCCGGTGGAAAAGCGATTGCGTTGGATCGAAGTGCATCGCTCGTTCCCAAATACAGCGAGCTTCCTGGAAGGTGAACACAGCGTCCGTCTGGAATTGTGGCGCGGGTGGGGACAGACGCCGCTGCGCGCCGTCGCCGTCGATCCGTCAAAAGGTGCGTTGGAACGCTCCGATGCACGACGCCCGCTGTGGGAAGCGCCGCTGTGGCCGGGGGCGTCCCTGGTGTTGGCTGGTCTGTGGTTGGCAGCCAGTGCGCTGATGCCCCGAGTGCGACAAGTTAGCGTAATCTCCTCGCCCAAGATCACGTGGTTGCGTGCGCCAGAATTGACGACGCAGCGCATCGGTTGGAGCATGCTGATGATTGGCGCAGTGCTGGTTGCAACAGGAACGGCAAGCGATATCTGGATGCTGGCGCTGCTCGGCATGGGCTTGCTCGGCGTGGCCGGGCTGTTGCGACCGGCGCTGTGGCTGGCGGCTCTGCTCTTTGCGCTGCCCTTCGCCTACGCTGTCGATCTGCCACTGCTACCGACGCGACCATTTGGGATCGTCGATGTCGGCGTGTTGGGCGGGGCGGTGTTGCTGGCCGGACATTTGGCGTGGCGATGGCTGGCTGGTGAGGAGCGATCTTGGACAGCGACTGCATTCGACCGCTGGCAGCGCGTTGCGTTGATCTTGTTGGCGCTGCTCGTCGGTTGGGCGCTCGTCGCCAGCCTTGATGTGCGCTATCCAGCGCTGGCGTTGCGCGAGTGGCGAGTAATCTTTCTCTATGCGTTGATCTTTGCGGCGACACTGGTTGGTTTGCTGCGCAGCGCACGCAACCCCGAGGCGGATCGCTGGCTGCTGGTTGCCGGATGGCTGTTCGGCGCAACGACCGTGGCTGCAATCGGGCTGTGGGGCTTTGCGACCGGGCAGGGTTTTATCTCAGCGGCGGAGGGTGTGCGCCGCGTGCAGGCGCTCTACGACTCCGCCAACAATCTGGCGCTCTATCTCGACCGCACGCTGGCGGTGACGCTGGCGCTTACAATCTTTGTACGCGGGCGGCGTCAACAGACGCTGTGGGCGGCGCTGGCTGCGGTGCAAGGACTGGCGTGGCTGCTCACCTTCAGCAAAGGCGCGCTCTTTCTGGCTGCGCCGGCGATGATGTTGGCGCTGGGCGGCGGCGGTTTGTGGCTGCTGCGCCGTCGCAACCAATCGACAAAACCACTGCTTCTGCTGATCGGCGTTGTCGTGATTGGCGGTCTGATGCTCACGCCCTTCATCGGCGCCGAACGGTTTCAACGGTTGCTCGATTTTGAGCAGGGCACCGGCTTTTTGCGCCTCCAGCTCTGGCGCAGCGCGTGGCAGATGGCGCTTGATCATCCGCTGATGGGCGTCGGGCCAGATCAATTTCTCTATCACTATCGCAGCAACTACCTGCTGCCCACTGCATGGCAGGAGCCAAATCTCAACCACCCGCACAACCTGCTGCTCGACTGGTGGACGCGGCTTGGGCTGGTTGGGCTTGTGCTTGGGATGGGCTGGCTTGGCGCTGGCGTGTGGACTATCTGGCGGTGGCTGCGGCGCACGGCGGGTCATGACAATGAAGCGGCGTTGGCGTTGGGATTGCTGGCGGCGGCGGCAGCCGGAGTGGCGCATGGGCTGATCGACGTCGGCTATGCCCTGCCCGAATTGATGCTGGTCTGGGCGCTGAGCTTTCATCTTTGTGAAAGCCGCGCGCAAGAGGAACCATAGATGATTCCAATAACGTTTTATTATGACGCCGATCTTGACTGAGTCCATCTTAACCTATTGAGGTGCAACACCCGATGCAGCGGGCAGAATACACGCTTCAACCGATTGAACTCTCGACCACCTGGACAAATGGATGCCTGTGGCTGTTGCCGCTCGTGTTGTCCTCAGCGTTGAGCGTCGTGATGTTTCTGGCGCGAGCATGGTACACAGAGTCGTTCGTCTTCTTCTTCCTCAACTGGAATCTGTTCTTGGCGTGGGTTCCCTTTGTGCTGGCATCGGTGATGGCGGCATTAGCGCGCCGTCGCCCGCGCCCACGCCTGCTGCTGGTGATGCTGCTCGGCGCGTGGCTGATCTTCTTTCCCAATGCACCCTACATCATCAGCGACTTGATGCACCTGTCGCCTCGGCATGACGCACCGCTCTGGTATGACGCCATCCTGCTCTTCACCTACGCCTGGAATGGATTGCTGCTCGGGTTCGCGTCGCTGTGGCTGGTGCAGCAAGTCATCACCGAACGATTCAGTTCGATCATCGGCTGGCTATTTGCGATGACATCGTTGCTGGCCGCCGGGTTTGGCGTCTATCTTGGCCGTTTTCAACGTTGGAATAGTTGGGACTTATTTGTCAATCCCATCGACCTGGCGGCGGATATCGTGCATGGGTTGCTGAACCCGTGGGCGTATCCAAGAGCGATTGTCGTCACGCTGCTGCTTGCCTCCTTCCTGGCGATTGCGTATAGTACAGTCTATCTGTTCGCCGTAGCGCGTGCGCAGCATGATCATCAAAGACAATAGAATTGAACGTGTTGCGTGTTGCGTGTGGTGTAACTTTCCAACACATGACACGCAACACGAACCACGCAACACTTGACACAATACGATGCAATCAGATCAACCAGACTTTGACAACGCCGGGCTGCGTCCCGGTCAGGAGCCATTGACGCCGGAGGAGAAGGAGCGCTTTCTCGCGCGCGTGCGCGGGGAAGGGCGCACGCTCACTTCCGAGGAGATGTATGCAATCTTCGGTCCGCCACCCGAACCGACGGCTGCCGCACCCACCTACGACGATGTAGCTGAAATGGAAGCAGCGCACATTGACGGCGACCGCCTTGCCTTGCTTTCCCGAGATTTCTTCCACGAATGGGGCGACGCTGCGCCAGCGCGACCACCGCTGGTGCGCGGCGTGATCTTCGACTTCGACGACACACTCGCCGTTCGCACTCGCCCGCTTGACGAACTGATGGCGGAAGGCGCCCGCGCAGCCGACGCCTACATGCGCTCGACAGGCATGACGCTGCCCGAAGCGTTCGATGTGAAGATCATTGAGGCGCGGCGCTTTGCCGAAGAGAAATCGGCGGAGGAGCAGGAAGAGCATCTTGCCGACGACGCCATGAGCTTTCTGCTGCAATTCTTCGGCTATCCGGCCAGCCGCATGGAGCCGGCCGTATTGCAGCGCGCCGTCGACATCTTCTACGCGCCGGAGATGACGGCGTGGAAGTTGCGCCCTGATGTCCACGCCGTGCTTGAAGCGCTGCGTGTGGCGGGCTACAAGCTTGCCCTGTTCACCAACTACAACTGCGACCGTGTCTTTCAACGCACGGTCGATTATCTGGGCTTGCGACGCTATTTTGATCTCTGCCTGAGCAGCGCCGCCGTCGAATATCGCAAACCCGACCCAGGCTTTTTGCAGATCGCGCTTGATCAGTGGGATTATCTGCCCTACGAAGTGGTCGTCGTCGGCGACAGCCTACACGAGGACATTCGCGGCGGCATCGAACTTGGCGCGCAGACTGTGCTCGTGCGCGGCGCCGCCCATCCACAGGTGATCCTCGACAACCAACGCCTCGCCGCCGAAATCATCCCCGACGCCATCATCGATCAGTTGAGCGCGCTGCCCGCCATTGTACGCGAGTGGACGTAGAGGGTGAAGGGCGAGTTGCGACGGGCGAAGGGGTGATGTAGCGATGGTGGAGCGGAAGTCCGTGCGCAGACCAACCCCATGGTCCCACTGCCGCGCTCTGTCGATACACTACCTGCCTGATCGCCTACTTGACGGAATCCGCAATTCTCCGTATAGTGCCAGCCTGGACGTAGTAAATGCTGTCGTGGTCGGATGCAAACCCCATTCAGGCGGCTCGATGTCTGAATGGGGTTTGTTTTGAGCGCACAGATGCACTGCGTCGGTTGTTTATCATGCGCTTCAGTAAAGGAGAAGTTGAAATGAGCGAGCGCGTAACTGGTACGGTGAAATGGTTTAACGATGCAAAGGGTTATGGCTTCATTGCCCGCGACAACGGCGGCGCCGACGTGTTTGTGCACTACTCGGCAGTCAGCGTGGCCGGATTCAAGAGCCTCATGGAAGGTGAGCGTGTTGAGTTCACCATTGAGCAAGGACCGAAGGGCGCGGCGGCGGCGAATGTCGTGAAACTTGGCGGCGCAGCTTGATGAACGGTAAAAACCTTGCCGTCGCTGACGGCACCGTTGTGCGGATTGAATATACGTTGAGCCTGGCTGACGGCGAGATCGTTGACAGCTCCGCCGATGACGGTCCACTCGAGTTTCTTCAGGGAGCCGGAGAGATTATTCCCGGTCTGGAAGCCGCGCTTTATGGCATGAGCACGGGCGAACGTAAAACTGTCGTGGTCACGCCCGATCTGGCGTATGGAGAGTACGAGCCTGACAACTATCAGGTGGTCCCGCTCGACGCTTTCGAAGAGGATGTCCCGCTTGAACCAGGTATGGCGGTGGAGTTCTTCGATGAGGAGAATGACGATACAGTCGAAGGGTACATCAGCGAGATTCAGCCTGATGGCGTTGTGGTCGATTTCAACCACTGGCTTGCTGGGGAGACGCTCCACTTCGATGTGAAGGTGGTCGGCGTGCGACCAGCGCTGCCCGAGGAGATCGAGCACGGCCATGCGCATAGCGACAGCCATCACCATCATTGAGGTGATTGACGGCGCACAGCGCTGCATCTGTGCAGAGTCTACACTCTGATGATCTACGTTCACGAGGCAATCGAACCGATTGCCTCGTTGTTTTCTTGATATACACAAAAAGAGCGTCGATTCACTCGACGCCCCGTTGCTTGCCTCACGTCTGGCGCTACGCGTCTTTCTTCAGGACTGGCAGACCGTTCTTGCTCTCCGACACTTTGTAGCCAGCCGGAACCGACTCCAATGCGCCGTCCTTGACCTCCTTGGCGAAGAAGAAGATTGTCTGCTCCTTGCCGTTCTTGAGTGTGGTCACGCGCTGATGAAGGTAGTACGTGTTGCCCTTGGTGTTCGTGTAGGAGTATGCGCTCATGATCTTTTCAGTCTCCTTTGATTCGGTGTTATGTAACTCTCACCTGCAAATCACGATGCCAGCAGGTTTGGCGTCGTTGGGTCTGACGTTTATTCCCCTTCCGCCTATTCTACCACGACTTTTCCAGAGATGAAATCCCCTGATGCATGAGAAAACAAGCGAATTTATGAGAGCACAGTAAGGATGAACGTCAATTGCGCATAGAAGGTTGGATAGAGCGAGCAATTGCAGACCGATCAGCGCCATCAACGATGCAGAAAGACATTGATTGATGCACACTCAGGGTTTACTCATTCTTCGGCGGGCAGCAGGTAGGCGTTTTCTTGTAGGAATTCAACGGAGACTGGCTGGTTAACCGGATAGAGATCGACTTCAGTTGGATCATGGCGTACAGCCAGAATCCTCTGCGCGTCGATGACGGCGTCGTATTCGACCAGGCTGCCAAGATAGGAGGTGCGAGTCACTGCACCCTGCCACGTTGGCGCACCGTCGGTTGGCCCCGCAATGGACAGTCGGATCGACTCAGGACGCACCATCAAGATCGCCTGGCCGCCGATTTTGATGGCAGGGTCATCTTCGCCCGGCGTCTCGATCGTCTTGCCAAGCAGGTTCAGACGCCAGCCGCGCGGCGAACGATCGAGCACTGTCACCGGCAAAAAGTTGGCGCGCCCGATAAAGTCGGCGACAAAGCGATTGTGAGGGCGCCGATAAATTTCCAGCGCCGTGCCGATCTGCTGCACGCGTCCCTGATGCATAATCACGATCTGGTCGGAAAGCACCATCGCCTCGTCCTGGTCGTGAGTGACGTAAACGCTGGTGATGCCAAGCTCCTGCTGGATGCGCCGGATTTCTGTGCGCATTTGCACGCGCAATTTGGCGTCGAGGTTGCTGAGCGGCTCGTCGAAGAGCAGCACTTTGGGTTCCATGACCAACGCACGCGCCAGCGCCACGCGCTGCTGTTGTCCGCCGCTCAACTGATTGGGCGCCCGATTTTCAAGACCGGTCAGCTCGGTCAGCGCCATCACGTCGGCGACCTTGCGGCGGATTTCTTGATTGCTCAGCTTTTTGATCTTGAGGCCATACGCAATGTTTTCATAGACGTTGAGGTGAGGAAAAAGTGCGTAGCTTTGAAAGACCATCGCCATGTCGCGGCGGTTGGGCGGCAGTTCATTGATCTCCTGACCGTCGAGTACGATGCGCCCGTGCGTCGGAAACTCGAAACCGGCGATCAGGCGCAGCGTCGTTGTCTTGCCGCAGCCTGATGGTCCCAACAAGGTCACAAATTGTCCCTGGGCAATGCCGAGCTGCACATCGTCCACCGCGCGCACTTCGCCGCCGCCATCGCGCGATGGGAAATGTTTGCTGATGTGATCTAGTTCCAGAAACACGGAAGTCTCTCCTTTTGCAATGGAAGGCGTCGCAACGTTTTAGCCGCCGATGGTCATGTCGACATCCTGGCTGGCGCCGTATGTTCGCTTGAGCCACAGGCTCATCAACCCGATCGCCGCCAGAACAATGGCGATGAGAATGATCGAGTAGGCGGCGGCTACGCTCATGCCGCCTTGCTCCACTTCGCTCAGCACCCACACCGTCAGGATCGGCCACTGCGCCGTGGTCAGAAAGATGATCGCCGAAAGGCTGGTCATGTGGCGAGCGAAGGCAAAGACAAGACCGGCGAAGAAGGCGGGCAGGATGAGCGGCAGAGTGACGTTGCGGAAGGTGTACTGCGCGTCGCCGCCGAGAATGTTCGACGCCTCTTCGATCGAAGGGTCGATCTGCTGCAAAGATGCCACACCGGCGCGCACCGACGCAGGCAGACTGCGCACCGCATACGCGGCGACGATGATGTAGGGCGTGCCAACCAGCGTCAATGAGTTGCCATAAAAAACCAGCGAGCCAGCCAGCGCTGCCGCCGCCAGCCCGATGGCAAGGCGCAGGGGGCCGCGTATCCGCTCTACGGCAAAGATGCTCATTGTCAGGAAAGTGTAGCCGAGAATCGCCGGCGTTGGCTGCAGAAAGAAAGTGATGAAACTGGCGAATTTGACCACGACTTTGGGAAGGTCGACGCCTGGCAGTGTGCGCCCCCAGCGCGCCAACGGCTCTGTAATCATGGGGCTGAGGTTGTATGCCAGCATCGCCGCCGCCATCGCCGCAAACAGGAAAGCAACTGTGCGTCGGCGTCCCGGCTCAGCAAAAGCGGCGCCGGCTGCGGCCAGCAACAGAAAACCCACCATCAACACATAGCGCCAGCTCGCCTCGGTCAACCCAAACAACACTGGCGCCCAGTTCAGATAATAGCCAGCGACCGCGGCCGCCAGCACCAGCGCCAGACTGACCCATAAGCGCTCTGTCGCACGCGAGGCGAGATACCCGACCAACAGCGCATAGACCAGCAGGATCGCAAACCACGGTGCGTTGATGTAGGCGACGATGTAGCCGATGCCCAGGATCGTGCCCGGCACAGCGCCACCGAGATTGGAGATAAAGTCAAGCGATTGCTTGCCGATGAAGGTGCGCCGCACAACCAGAAACGCAATCACGACGCCGATTACGCCGGCGAGCGGCGTCGCCACCGCCGACAGGAAAGTAGTCGACAAAATGGCGTTCAGCCCGCGCGAGAACGCCATTTCATAGTTGCCGATAAACAACTCATTATTGATGCCCCATAGCCGGGTGAATGATCCCCACAGAATCGTGAAATAGAGCAGCAACACCAGCGCCAGCGTAATCAGCGTCAAGATAATAAATGTCCACCGTGTGACCGGCTCCTTGACGAAGATGCGCCCGGTCGTCGGTTTGCCGGTCACAGCAATGTATGAGCGTTTGCTGATGTAATATCGCTGCACCAGAAAGACTGTCAGCGTCGGCAACAACAGCACGAAGGAGAGCGCAGCAGCCTTTTGCTGGTCGAACTGACCGGAGACGGCCAGATAGATTTCGGTCGAGAGAACAGGGTCGTTGCCGCCTAACAGCAGTGGATTGCCGAGGTCCGCCAGCGATTCGACAAAGAGCAACAGGAACGAGGCGGCGATGCCTGGCGCCAGCAGCGGCAGCGTGATTGTGCGAAAGATGTGAAACTTGCTGGCGCGCAGACTGAGCGCGGCCTCTTCCATCGAGGCGTCGATACGTTCGAGCATGGCGCGGATAATCAGGTAGGCGACCGGAAAGAAGGTGATGATCTGCACGAAGATCAGCCCGTCCAGCCCGTAGATGTCATTGCTGCCCGGCCCAAAACGCATCCCAAGCATCTGGCGGGTGATCAGTCCGTTGCGTCCAAAGAGCAAAATCGCTGCAATGGCAATCGCAAAGGGGGGCGAAATCGTCGGCAACAGCGTCACCACATGCACGAGGCGGCCAAAGGGGAAATTGCAGCGCACCAGTGCATAGGCAAAAATGAAACCCAGGATCGTCCCTCCGGTCGCGGCGCCCAGACCCATGATCATCGTGTTGGTGACGACGCGCCACAGGTAGGGGCCATAATAAGGATCGACGAATTGTGTAAAGTAGGCGATGCTGAACTCGCCCGTCACCGGGTTGACAAAACCCTGATAGATGACGCGCAGCAGAGGAAGCGCCACAAATAGAAAGACAAACGATGTGACGACGATCAAACCAACGGCAAGGACGGGGTCCTGCCCGATCAGACGAATTTCCTGCCAACGCCGCCAGAGAAGGGAACGTTGTTTTGGGACGGCTGCGGTCATGAGAAGATTGAGAGATTGTGAGATTGAGAGATCAGGTGACTGGAGATTGGAGACTGGAGATTAGAGATTGGCGGTTCTTCGGAACACGCACTCGCCGTTTGACGAATCTCCAATCTCCAATCTCCCTATCTCCTAATCACCGGGTCTCCTAGTCTTTTCGACTACTCTTTCAGGTTGTCTGCAGCGGCGATTTCGTTGGTGAACTTGTCCACAAACGCCGCCTTGTTGCTGCCGCAATAGTCGAAGTCATAGTCGATCAGATTGACCTCGAGCAATTCGGGGCGCGACGCCGCAGCGCCCTTGACAGTCGGCGCCTGATACGCCTCGTACTTCGGGCCGAGCTCTTGCGTCGCCGGCTCTAGCGCCCAGTCGAACCATTTCTGCGCTGCATCCAGATTTCTGGCGCCTGCGACAATGCCCATGCCGCCGACTTCGTAGCCGGTGCCTTCTTCCGGGAAGGTCAGAACTAGAGGCGAACCGCTTTCAATCGCAGCTACAATGTCGTGCGAGAAGACGATGCTCACCGCAGCTTCGCCCTGACCAACGAATCGAGCCGGCGCAGAACCGCTGCGCGTGAACTGGAAGACCTGGTTGGCGTAGTCTCGAATGAAGTTCCAGCCTTCTTCTTCACCTTTGAGTTGCAGGATGGTGCACAGCGCAGTGTACGATGTGCCGGAGCTGGAGGGATGCGCCACCATGAGCTGCTTCTCAAATTCGGGCTTCAGCAGATCGTCCCAACTGCGCGGCGGCTCGACGCCAGGATGCTCGTCTAGCCAGTTCTGGTTGGTTGCAAAGCCAAGTGAACCGACATAGACGCCGGCCCAGTAATTGTCTGGGTCCTTGTAGAGATCAGGGTAGATCAGATTGTCCAGGTTCGGTGAGTCGTAGGGTTGGAGCAACCCTTCTTGAGCCGCGGCGACAAAGCTGTCGATGGGACCGCCCCACCAGATGTCAAACTGCGGGTTGTCCTTCTCGTTGCGCAGGCGGGTCAGCGCTTCGCCGCTCGACATGCGCACAAAGTTGACAGTGATATCGGGGTAAACCTTCTCAAATTCAGCCTTCATGCCTTCACACCACTGCACCTGCGGCGTGCACAGCAAATTGAGTTCTGTGCTTGCGGCGACGCTGGCTGCTCCACCATCGGCTGCTGGCGCTGTGGCAGGAACAGGAACAGGCGCGCACGCCGCCATCAGCAATACGCCAAACAACAGCGCTGTAAATAGCACTCCATGGGTGCGTCCGAAACGAACCATACGGTAGCTCCTTTCACCTTTTGTTTGAGAAATCGAACTTACTGCTTCGTATTTACGGTGTTGAACGATATTGTGTTGTTTTGGGAGCACAGCATCGACTGCGCGCACAGTATGACAGAGAAAGTAGGATTCGTCAAAGCGTCTCCCACGCCTTGTTTTGGTGCGCCCGTCGCGCAGCGTCGAGCACGCGCTGCACGACCAACCCATCGTAGAAGCTGGCAGCGTCATCGAGCATGGTTTCGCCCATCGGCAGCGACATGGCAAGCGTTTGCGCCAGATAATAGGTGCCGATTGTAAACGCTCCCTGATTGGGCAAGCCGTCGAGGGGCGGCGTCGTCTGTTTTGGACGAATCGGTTCCCAGCTCCCGCGCGGGTAGGGTTCTTTCATGCCGAAAAGCTGATCTTGGTTGTCGAGCATCAATGCGCCGCTAGTTCCAACAACCAGGATAGACATGCCATAGCCGCCTGGCGTGATGCCGCTGACGGTGATTTTGCCCATTGCACCGTTGGCGAAACGCAGCAACAGGTCAGCGTGGTCATCGGCGGTGACCTGACGCTGCATTCCACTATGCGGCTCGGTGCGATAGAGATGTCCGATCTGGAGTTGCGCGGTCAGCGATTCGATGCGCCCGATCATCCAGCGCGCCAGATCAACAAGATGGCTGCCAAGCGCGCCCAACATCCCGCCCCCCTGTTCTGCGTCGCTCCACCACGACCAGGGCTGGCTGGCGTCGAGGCGTTCGCTGCCCAGCCGATCAAAGCGCGCCTGGAGCACGCTGCCGATGTAGCCTTCTTTGATCATTTGCCGCATCTGTAACCGCTGTGGATGAAAGCGCAGCTCGTGGTCGATGATTGCCAGGCGTCCGGGCGCCGCCTGCGCCGCCGCCAACATTGCCTCCGCCTCGCGCACATTGAGCGCTGTGGGTTTCTCGCAGATCACATGTTTGCCTGCCGCCAACGCCGCCGTCGCAATATTGGCGTGCAGCGACGGAGGGGGGCAGATGCTGACAATATCGACGCTGTCGCTGGCGACCAATTCCTGCCAGGTGTCGAACACCTGCGGCAGATTGTGCGTAGCCGCCACGCGCTCGGCGTTCTCACGGTGCGCCGATGCAATTGCTTGCGGCGTTAATCCGCCAAGCCGAAAGACGGGAATTTGGACGCGGTCAGACCAACCGCTGCCAATGAAACCGACTCGCAGACCTTGTTGAGCGGACACTTCTTTCTCCTTTCATGCGCTTGAGGCTGATGATTGGGTGTACCTGTATCCTACCTGATTTTCTGGCTATCTCCAACCGCCAGGCATTCGGATCACCGGGCGCCTGGGGTGCGGGTTCGTGTCGATATCGTCGCCGCCTGGTTGGAGATAGATGAGGTCGAGCAGAGCTTTCTTCGGCGTAGCGATGAACGCGCCCTGCCCCGGTGCAACGTCCACCAGTTGATAACCAAAAAACAACTCTACTTTGATCCGCCGAAAGTCAAAGTCGCCAAGCGGTGTTTTCCAGGCCCCCGGGCGCGTCGTTGTGACGCTCGTCACGACTGGCGTTCCTTCGGGGATGAGACCATAGTGCGCCAACGCGGATTGCAGGCTGATGTAGGAACCACGCACCATACGGTTGGCGACCAGGATCGGGTGTGGTCGGTTGCGTGCAAAAAACGGCAAGTTGTTGCAACTTTTCGGGGCGTTGAGATGAGAGTGCAATTTGCCAGCGTCAGTGTCAGAGGCGGCGCGCGCTTTTCAACACAGTTTCCAGTACAGTTTCCAGTTTGGGGATGATCTGCTCCCACCCGTAGTGCTGCTCGACAAAGCGCCGTCCCTGCGCGCCAAGTCTGCGATGCTGCACTCCGTCGGCGTCATTGAGCAGGCGCAGCACAGCTTGGGCAAACTCATCTGGCGTGTCAGCGATCAGCATTTCAGCTTCGTTTTGAACGCCGATGCCTTCGACGCCCAGCGTCGTGCTGACGATGGCGGCGCCGCACGCCATCGCTTCGAGCGCCTTGAAGCGCGTGCCGCCGCCGACCCGCATCGGGATAATGTACGCCGCTGCCTGGTGAATGTAGGGGCGGGTGTCGGCCACAGCGCCGGTGATCTCGATGGACGGATGGCTGCGCAACACATCGAGTCGCGGGTGTGGATTCATGCCAATGATCTGGAAGCGCACATCCGGCGCATGCTCCAGGATCAGCGGCAGCGCCTCCTGCGCAAACCACAGCACGGCGTCAATATTGGGGCGATAGTCCATCTTGCCTGTGAAGACAAGCGTTCGGCTGATTGGCAGTGGGTTTGCTGGCGGTCGATACTCAGTCAGGTCGATGCCGTTGGAGACCACGGTGATCGGTGTGTCGACGCCAAGTTTGAGTAAAGCTGTGCGATCCGCCTCGCTCACCGCCACAACCGCATCGGCGTCGCGCATTGCTGTGGCTTCATAGCGGCGCAGCTTCCACCACTGCACCAGACTATACGCTGCGGCAGGCCAGCGTTGAGGCTGGCGCAAGTCGGTCAAGGCGTTGCGCTGCTGAAGCAGATATTCGCAGTTATGGTTGTCAAAGACAAGCGCCGGCCGGTTTGCGCTGTTGCGACGACCCGCCACGGCGCGGCCATATTGCGCCAGCTCGATCCCTTCGATCTGTACAATGTCGTAAGCTGTCTGCTCCACCCACGTGCGGATCAAGGCGTGCATTGCAGCGCTTTCGAGCCGCAGCCCCATGTCGGGCGTCAGTGCGCCTAATGTCGAGCGAATGCGCTGCGTTGTGCTGCGCGTTGGCTGCGCAACGCTGGCAATGCGTCCACAAAGCTGATGCAGTGGGCTGTCGGCGCCGATTTCTTCGCCGGGCGCCAGGAAGGTGAGAAGGTCGATCTGGTGACGCGCGGCCAGACCGCGGATCAGGTTGAAGTTGCGAATGGTTGTGCCCTGGCGCGGCGGGTAGGGCGCCTGTGGCGTGACGAACAGAATCCTCACAGTCCGTTTTCGGGCGTGGTGGCGGTTGCGCGCTGCGGCGACGCCCGCCTCGGCTCCGCGACCTTGCGGTAAACATCCAGTGTGCGCCGCGCTGCGCGCTCCCAACTGAAGGTGTTGGCGCGTTGCAGCCCTTTTTCGCTCAACTCGACATGGAGGTCGTCGTCGGTCAATAGACGCTGCATGGCGACGGCGATCTCCTCGATGTCAAGCGGGTTGACGAGCAGGGCGGCGTCGCCGACCACTTCCGGGAGGCTGCTGACATTGCTCACAATGGTGGGCGTGCCACACGCCATCGCCTCAAGCGGCGGCAGGCCGAAACCCTCGTAGTGTGCGGGGTGAATGTGGCAGCGGGCCGCGACGTATAACTGGTGTAGGTCTTCATCGGGCACGCGACCTAAGAAGCGCACGTTCGCTTCGAGATGGAGCGATTTGACCAGTTCGAGGGTTTCTTCGTATAGCCATCCTTTGCCGCCAGCAATCGCCAACATCACATCGCCGGGCGTATACTTGTTGCGCAGATGCGCGAAAGCCTTGAGTAAGCCAGAAATGTTTTTTCGTGGCTCGATGGTGCCTACGCAGAGTATAAAACGCTCTGACAGGCCGTAGCGTTCTTGAACCGCGCGCAGCGTCTCTGCAAAGGGCAATGGGCGAAAGATAGGATTGGCGGCTTCGTGAATCACTGTCACTTTGTCGGCGGGCGCGCCGAGTTGTGCGATCAAATCCTGGCGCGTGTATTCGCTTGGCACGATGATGTGCGCGGCTTTCACCACTGCTTTATCGATCTGGCCGTAGTAGGCGGCGCTTTCGGTTGTCAGAAAGTGTGGGTAATGGAGAAACGCCAGATCGTGGACGGTGATCACGGACCGAATCGTTGTATACAGCGGGGGGATGAAATCCGTGCTGTGCAGCAGGTCGAGTCGAAAGCGCACAAGTTCGGCCGCCAACAACGGTTGTTCCAGACGATGATGCACGGGGGCGAACAAAGTGGCGCGTCGAAAATTCGCCTGCTGAATCAGCGGAGATCGATGCTTGCGATGCTGGAAAACGATGAACTCGTCGTCGTTGTCGAGTTCTGCTAAAGCCTGCAGCAAATGCCAGGTGTATCTGCTTATCCCTGCCGGCTGATAGTGAATCAACCGTGTGTCAACGCCAATGCGCATACAAACTCGATGGCGGGCAACAGACAAAAGGAGAAATTATATTTCGAGCGCTTTTCTTTGCTCGTTATGCGCCGGGCATTGTATCAGTCGATTTCCACATCGGTCAAAACGGTGGCGCGCAGAAGCGCCTCAAAGCTGTTTGAAAAACGTGCTTGCATCGTAGTGGGTCATTCGTTACAATACTGGCGTCTCCTCACAATGCTATTTGGCGATTACTGACTGTCTATTCCGTAAAGGATTCCAGGAAAGGAGTCATTATGTGTTCACTTCGTCGCCCACATTGGATCCACCCAGGCATTGCCTTTTTGATAGTATGCTTCGCACTCATTGTTCCCATCTCCGTATATGCAGCTGCACCGCAACCTGTCCAACAGCGCACTGCAACACCCACGCCTACGCCCGGTCCCATCGACAACCTTGAAGATGTGCAAAAGGCGGTTGTGCGCATCGAAGCGGTCGGCGTCTTTCGCGACCCAGCGGAAGGAATGCGGGCGGGCGCGGGCAGCGGCAGCGGCTTTATCATCGACCCGGAAGGCTACGTTGTCACCAACAATCATGTGGTCACCGGCGCCGCGTTGTTGAAAGTCTATGTCGATGGCCGAGCGGAGCCGGTCAGCGCGCGTGTGCTTGGCGTCGCTGAATGCGCCGATCTGGCCGTGATCGATCTGCAGGGACGCGGTTATCCATATCTAACCTGGTACGACAGACCGATCCGGGTGGGGTTGGATGTTTATGCGGCCGGCTTTCCACTTGGCGACCCCGAATACACGCTGACGCGCGGCATCGTTGCCAAAGCCCGCGCCGATGGTCGCCGCGCCTGGGCATCCGTCGAAAATGTGATTGAGCACGATGCCAATATCAACCCAGGCAACTCTGGCGGCCCGCTGGTGACGGCGGATGGCAAAGTTGTCGGCGTGAACTACTCTGTCTCGCGGCGCATCGATCAATTCCATGCAATCGGGCGCGACGGCGCGCTGGAGATTATCGAGCAACTGCTCGAAGGCAACGACGTAGACTCGATCGGCGTCAACGGCGAGGCAATTGTCAGCGACGATGGCGCACTTTCCGGCGTGTGGGTGGCGTCAGTCGCATCTGGTTCGCTGGCCGATCAGGTCGGCTTGCTGCCGGGCGATATCATTCTGTCGTTGGAAAACTTGCCGGTTGGCGAGGATGGCACGCTGGCGACCTATTGCGACATCCTGCGCAGCCGACGCGCCAACGCCGTGACCAACATCGAGGTGTTGCGTCTCGACACCGGCGAAATTCTCAAAGGGCAGCTCAACGGGCGCCCATTGCAGCAGAGCGTTTCACTGGGCGCGGCCGAACAGCCCGCCCAAACGACGCAGCCTACTACGACGCCGCCAGGCGGTGCGGGCGAGGCGCCCACACCGGAAGTCTACGAGGAGTTCGTCACCGTCTCCGACGCACAGGGGATTCTCACCTTCGATGCGCCGGCGGCGTGGAAAGACGTCGAGGATGGCAACTGGGTTTTCAACGATGAGGTCGTCGGCATCCGTCTAGATATTTCGCCCGATCTTGCCAATTTTTACGACGACTGGGGGCTGCCCGGCGCAATCCTGCGCTATTCCGAGAGTTTGCCCGACCAGATGGCTGCGCAAGATTTGCTCGACGAATACACGCTCACCAACTCGTGCACCAAGGGTGAGCGCAACACCATCACCGTAGGTGATCTGGCCGGCGCCTACCAGTTTTGGAACGAGTGCGGCGACACGGCGACGTCAGGTGTGATCGTAGCGTTGGCGCAATCCGAAACCAATGCATACTACGTGTTGCTCGAACTCTACGGCGCTGAGGAGCGGGATTTCAATGCGTGGGATACGATGCTCAACTCGCTGGTGGTGGCGCCGCCGACCTCAACAGCGGATGCGACGCAGACAACATCGAACGTCGTGGTGAGCACAGACAGTCCGCTGTTTGATCTGGTTGACACGAGTGATCTGATCTACAGCTATGTCGCTGTGGAGGATGCGGCGATCAGCGCGCTGATCCCAGCGGACTACAGCGAGATCACTTCAACAGAATGGAAGAACAGCAGCGGTGAGCCGCTCGGCTTCATCCTGACTGCATCGCCGAGCATCGAGAAATTCAACAGCACCTGGACCACTCCTGGCTTGATCGTCAAGAGCGCCATCGGAATGTCCGAAGAGTTGGAGCTGGAGGGTCTGCTCGAAGATGAAAGCTTGCAAAAGAACTGCACCTACGACGACCGTTACGTCTACACCCACGAGGCGTTCGACCGCACCTACAACATTGTCTTCGATGTCTATGAAAAGTGCGGCGGCGGCGACAGCTCCTACGCTGTGCTCGTTGCCCAATCAGATCCGATCGACCAGGTGATCTTTGTCGATTTTCTCGCTGTCACCGACGCCGATGTTGAAGCGTTCAGCACCTTTCTCGATAGTTTCTATCTCGACGCTGCGCTGGCTGGCGGCGCCGCAACCACCAGCGCCACCGATGCAGCCGCTTCGGAAGAGAGCGGCCCCGCGCTGGTCACCGTCGCCGATGACACCGAAACGATCAGTCTGCGCGTGCCCGAAAGTTGGGATGACCTGCTGAGCGAACCTTGGGATCTGGGCAGCGGGCCGATCGGTGTTTCGTTTACTGCTTCTCCCGACATTCAGGATTTCAACGACACCTGGGTGACGCCGGGGGTCTTTGTTGCCGTGTCAGCCGACCTTGCCGCCGGCGTCGATAGCCCGACAGAGGTTTTGGATTTCTTCGACCTCAATGATGACTGCACCTATGACGACCGCTACGACTATGTCACACAAAACCTGAGCGGTGCATACGACGTGTGGACGGAGTGCGGCGGGGTCGAAGACGCGCTCTTCGTCGTCCTGGCGGCAACGCCGGTGGACGAAGACTCCCCCATGATTCTGCTGTACACCAACCTGCCGACGCCTGAGGACCAACAGCTCTTTGGCGGGCTGGTCAACACACTTGCGGTTGCTGGCTCGGTGCAATCCGCCCAGGCGACCGCGCAGGAGGCAGTGCTCAGCGGACCCAGCGCGGTTGTCATCGTCGACCGACTCAACGTGCGCAGCGGACCGGGCACCAACTTCAACCGTGTCGGCGCTGTAACCAATGGCGAGGCGTTGGTCGTGACTGGTCAATTCAACAACTGTAGCTGGCTGCAGGTTGTCACGCCGGCCGGCGTCGAAGGCTGGGTTTCAGGCAGCAGCCAGTACGTCACTCTGAACGCACGCTGCGCCGATATACCGCAAGCCAGCGCGCCGGCTGCGCCATCCTCCGGCGGAAGCGGCGGACAATCTGGCGGTGGACAGACGGGCGGCAGCCAGAGCAGCGGCGGGCAGGGCGGTGCAGTCAACGCAACAAAGGGGTGCTATACCTTCCAGAACTTTGTCGGCCCGGAACTCACGATTACGTTGACTAACAAGTCCACGGGCAGAGGTGAGACGTTCAGAGTGCCCAGCAATGGTCAGGTCGAGAAATGTTTTGATCCGGGGCGCTACACCTACACAATCGACGCGCCGCCGCCGTGGGGATCGTTTGACGATGAACTCACCGTGGAAGCGGGCGATGCTGTGGTCGTGCCGATTACGCCGGATTGACCTTTAAGCTGCCATCCACAGATAACAGATGATTGTGGTGGGCGAAACAACGCTGATCAAACCAGCGTTGTTTCGCCCATCATTGCTTATCCAGCTTCCGTGCAGCGGGTTCTGACGTTGTATACTGTCGGTATGAAACGCATTCATCACGCCAACGGCGTCATCACCCTGACTTTCGAGCGGCTGGAAGGCTTGCCGGTGGCTGCGCACGTCTCGACTCGTCATGGCGGCGTCAGCCCTGCACCATGGCGTAGCCTCAACTTCAGCATCTTGCGCGGCGACGAACCCGAGCGCGTGCATGAAAACCGGCGTCGTCTGGCGGATGCGCTTGGCATAAGCGCCGCATCCGTTGTTTCCTGTCAACAGGTGCATGGAACAGGCATTGCCAAAGTTGGCCCCGACGACGCTGGCGCCAGGATCGGTGGGTGCGACGGGTTGATCACCGATGCGGTTGACCTGCCGCTTTGCCTGGTCTTCGCCGATTGCGTCCCGCTGCTCATCTATGATCCTGTTCACCATGCGCTCGGCGCCGTACATGCGGGCTGGCGCGGCACGCTCAACGGTGCAGCGACGGCGTTGCTATGGGCAATGCAGGCTGCCTACGACACCCAGCCTTCGCAGGTGCAGGCCTGCATTGGCCCTAGCATTGGCCCTCAAAGCTACGAAGTCGGCGCAGAGGTCGTTGCGCTGGCTGAAGCGCGACTTCCCGACGCCGCCGCTGTGCTGAGCCATCCCAATGGCGCTAGAAGCGGCGCCCACCTTGATCTCTGGCTGGCAAATCTTCAGCTTCTCATGCAGGCAGGCGTCGCGCCCGAGCAAGTCGAGATTGCCGGCATCGACACCGCACAAAACACAGGCGATTTCTTCAGTCACCGCGCCGAGGCCGGACGCTGTGGGCTGTTTGCTATGGTGACATGGCTATAGAGCCTGCACACATCGATTCACCCGATCGAACTGTAGAACGACGCGACGCAATTCCCACACAAAAAACGTTAACAATTTTTCTATTGACATTGAAGAACAAATGTTCTATATTGGAAAAATAGAACGTCAGTTCTGAATGTTTGTTAACCAAAGCGAAGTCAGTAAGGATGCCGAAGCGGTGCGTTCACCCCTGCTGAAAGCACGGCCAGCTTCGGATCAAAGACGTTTGCTATAGTGGGAGCTATGGGCTATCGGAGACGCACTCTGGAAATGCAAGCCGACCGCATTGAGGCGGTGCTGGAACGACATCGCGTACAGGCTCGCGTCGAAGGTGGGACAGTGACGCCGCGTTTTGTGCGGTTTCGGTTGATCGCCGACGGCGCCGCCAAAGTGAGCAAGATCAAGACGCTGGCTGACGAGATCGCCATGGAGCTGGATAAGCGCGAGGCGCGCATCTACCGAGAGGGCGCCACAATTCAGGTCGAGGTGCCGCGCGGCGAGCCTGAACCGATCCGGCTGCTGCCGCTGTGCGAACAACTACATCAGGTTCCTGCGTTGACGGCGGTGCTAGGTCTGGAAGCTGACGGGACGCCCTTGATGTTGCGGCTGCCGGCGCCAGACGTGGCTCATGTGCTCATTGCCGGCACGACCGGCTCTGGAAAGACTGCACTGGCTCGCACGCTGCTGACATCACTAGCAATGTATAACCGTCAAAACCAGGTTCAGCTGGTTTTGATCGACCCAAAAGGGCGCGGCCTTGGTCCGCTTTCTTCGTTGCCACACACGCTCGGCGCCGTTGCCAGCACCCCAGAGGCAGCCATCGATCGATTGCGCTGGCTGGTGGATGAGATGGAGCGGCGCGATCGCGAAGCTACGAATCGCCCGGCGTTGGTTGTAGGCATCGACGAGCTGGCTGATCTGCTCGCAACCGGCGGCGCCATGGCGGAGAAACTGCTGACTCGGCTTGGTCAGCGCGGCCGCGAAGCCGGCGTGCACCTGGTCGCATGCACGCAAAAACCAACGGCGCAGGTGATCGGCGGCGCCATGAAGGCGAACTTTCCGGTGCGGCTCGTCGGCGCTGTGGCCGGGCGCGATGAAGCGCGCTACGCCACCGGCGTCTCCGACAGCGGCGCCGAAAAGCTGGAAGGCAAGGGTGATTTTCTGCTGGTCGCCAAGGGCGAGAGTGTACGATTTCAGGCCGCCTGGCTTGGGCCAGAGGACCTGGAGTGCGTGCGGCTGGTGTTGCGAGAGGGTGTGCGCGGGATACGGCGTTGGTCCGGCAACCCGTCGAATGTCGCGCACACTCGGCCAGCCACCGAGCACAGCCATCTATCGCGATCTCAACCGCCCGCCTGGCTGCAATCGCAACCCAGGTCGCACACGATGGACAGTCACTACATCAAGGAGAACGTCAGATGAAATTTTGGGGGTTGACAGGGATTGTTTTGGTCGGCGTATTTATGTTTCTGGTCGGTCAGCGTCTCAGCGCCGACGCTGTGGGCATGGCAATAGGCGTTCTCTTTGGCGTGCTCGCCAGCATCCCGGCCGCGCTGTTGGTGATAGCATCTGGTCGGCGGCGACAGGAAGCAGAGTTCGAGGGGGAGGATGAGTACGATGTCGAGGGCTACGGCGAGCGCCGTGGGCGGCGCAATGTCGCCTACAATGCGCCGCCGGCGCAGTCGCCCGTGATCATCTTTGCACCACCTTCGGCGCAATATCCACCCGGCTACAGCGGAATGACGCAGCACGCCGAACAGGAATACATCAACGGCCGTCGCCCTGCTGCGCAGCGGGCGTTGCCGGGCCCAACCGCGCTGTCTGGCGAAGGCGGACGCGCCTTCAAGGTGATAGGCGAGCGCGAAGAATGGATCACGGAGTGGTGAGCGGAAGATATGGCTGTATCGCCAATTCAGAAGGAAGAGAACTTTTCATAACCTGCCTGCGGAATCTCGCTCTCCGGCGGGGCTTTCGCCTGGTGCACATCCAGATTGTACGTGTAGCCGTGCATCAGCGTATGCACCTCGACGCCGCTGACTTGAAACGGTTCGTCCATAACTGTCGCAAAGAGCGTGGTCTGCTCCATCTGCCAGCCGTCAACGATCAACGCAGCGCCGCTGCCAAAGACTTCGAGCGTGCTGTTGGCGTATATCACGGCGCCGGTGTTGGGATCGAGCGCCACGCCAATCAAGAACGGGTTGTACGCCACGGCGGTGAGCAGGCGCGGCAGATGCGTGCGTAGATTCGTACCCATTTCGGCGTCACAGTCGAACGCCACGCGGTTGACGATGCCCAGGCCAGGCGCAAAACGGATCAGCGAGGGCGTCAACATTTCAGGCGAAACAGGCGGCGCGCCAGGAAGGATCATGTGCTGGCTCAACACCGCTCCGCCCTGTCCAACGCCGCAGATGACGCGCCCACGTGCATTGGCGCGGCGAATCGCCTGTGCAACCGGCGTGCCGCCCAACATGCCGACAAAGCGCAATGGGTTGCCGTCGGTGACCAGGATGCCGGTGGCTGCGTCCACCAACGCCACGATGCCTGGGTCGGCGGCGGCGCGACGGTCGGCGACCGACAGCAGCTCGACCGATTCGACCTCGGCGTCGCGCAGCCAGCGACGGTAACGCTCGATTTGATTATCTTCGGGTGCAGCGGTCGGCGCGATCAGGATGCGCGCGCCGTAGCTGCCAGCCTCATCCCAAAAACTTTGCATCATACGCTCGAACGCAAGATTTTCGGTCAACGGCCCCATGAAAATGATGGGGCCGCGAGTGAACCCTGGCGGGACCGGCGCTGGCATGATCAGGC
The DNA here is from genome assembly GCA_016861025.1 of Chloroflexota bacterium. Lineage (GTDB taxonomy): Bacteria > Chloroflexota > Anaerolineae > Caldilineales > Caldilineaceae > Caldilinea. The sequence continues at coordinate 286,361 of BOKO01000003.1, read as the reverse complement.
TCCTTTCTGTGGCACGGCGGGCATATCGGCGAAGTGCATCGAGCGGACGAGCGAGCGCAGGATTTCTTCGCCGTCGCTGCTCTGTGTGACAAGGGTTGCAATCACGATGTGATCGCCGTGCGCATCGAATGCAGCCACTTGATAGCCGAACTGACGCCCAAACGCGGATTCTTTCGTATAGCGAAGATAGGCGACCGGCAGTGTGTCGCTGCGAAAGGTGGCGTCGAGGACGGTTTGGATGTCGCTCACGCCGTCAGCGGCCGCGAGTTGTTCCGCCACGTCGCTGGCGTACCTTTCCAGCGAAAGCTCGTTGCGCTCCACTGCGAACACCGTAAAGCGCAGCGGTGCATCGTTGAAATGGGTGGCGCCCTGCCACGCTGCCAACAGCGGGGTTGCGTCGGCAAGTTCAGCGGGCGCTACGGCGGGCCAGGCATCGATCTGGTAACGCCAATCCGCAGGCAGTTCTAGCGTCAGCAGGCCAAGATCGAGGCTGCCGCCGCCGCTCTGCGACTGCTCAGTCGTCAGTGCAACAGCGCCAGCAGGAGATGGAGACGCTGGCGTTGGCGTGGCGATCGGCTGGGTGGTGCGCAGTGCAGCCCACCCCATGAAAAGCGCAGACGCCGCGACCAACAGGCTGACAGCAACAATCGGCATGGTTTGTCGATGCATGGCGGCTATCTCGCAGCTATGCTTGCGAAGAGGGGCAAAGATGGTTGATCACACAGCCGGCGCAGTTCGGCTTGCGTGCATCGCAGACGCGGCGCCCGTGAAAGATCAGCAGATGCGCCAGATCGATCCACTCGTCGCGCGGGGTGATGCTCATCAGGTCTCGTTCGATCTTTTCCGGGTCGCTTTGCGTGGTTAAGCCGAGGCGGTTCGCAAGACGCTTGACATGCGTATCAACCACAATGCCGTCTGCAATCTGATAGGCGACGCCGAGCACGACGTTGGCTGTCTTGCGCGCAACGCCGGAGAGCTTGAGCAGGTCGTCCATATTCGACGGCACCTCGCCGTCGAATTCCTGCACGATGCGTTGGCACGCTTCCTGTACACTCTTGGCTTTGTTGCGGTAGAAGCCGGTCGAGCGGATCATCTCCTCCAACTCGGTGCGGTCGGCTTCGGCAAAGGCGCGCGCGTCAGGATATTTCTCAAAAAGCGCGGGCGTCACCTTGTTGACGCGCTCGTCTGTACATTGCGCCGAGAGGATGGTCGCCACCAGCAGCTCCAGCGCGTTGCGATGGTTGAGCGCGCAGCGGGCATCGGGATATTCGGCGTGCAGCAGCGCCAGGATGGGCTTGATGCGTTCAGCAGCGGGCGCCTGCGCAGTCAATGAATCGCTCATCATGTATCCTTATCAATCGAGTTTCCGAACAAGGGCGGGTTGTGACCGCCGCCCGTCATTGGTTAAGAGTACACCGGTTCAGCGCGCACGCGGTAGTCGGAGTCGTCGATGCGCTGCCACGGGTAGTGCACGAAATCCTCGGTGATTTGCACGTAATAGTCCGGCGCGTCTTCAGAGAAAATACTGCTCTCCTTCTTCCAGTGCAGCACCGCCAGTTCCGGGTAGCCGCCGGCGATCTCGATGCGCCCTTTGACCGCCATGATCGTGCGCCCGCGATACCACAGGTTGTCCACGACCAGGATTTTGCGGTCGCGCAGGCGGTCGTCCGCCGGAAACTGCACAAAGCGGGGCCAGCTTAGCGTGGTGCGCTGGCTCGGATTCTCTGGAAAGAGCACGGCGGCGGTCAGCACTTCTTTCATTTTTAGCGCCTCGGCGATCATGCCGCCTGGGATGATGCCGCCGCGTGTGATCGAGAGGATGGCGTCATAGGGGGTGTTGAGCTTGAAGATCAACTGGCTGACCAGCTCTTCCAACTCGCTCCAGCTCAGGTAGATATGCTTCATGGGCAGATTCTCCACATTGCTCGTAGCCAGCTCGCACCGGTCGGCGGCGATTCATTGCGCTGGGGGCGGTGATGCACTCCACAGCGCAATGCTGGCGCCGGCCACACTGGCTTGATGGCGCGCCGTTGTTGTAAAGCGATTTTCGCCTGAAATCACACTTATCGCAACATCCGACAACGCCAGTGTGAGATGTGGAGGCGCTTCCAGGAGCAGGCGATAGGACGCTGGTGCGGCATCCCCCAGGTTCCAGAGCCGAAAGTCGCCGCGTGCATCGGAGACCGCATAGGCCACGCTGCGACCGGCGGCGTCGAGCAAGGTTGCCTGTACGCCGGGGTGGCCGACGTTGCCTGCAATCCAGCCAACGCCACGCGGCCAGATGCGCACCAGCACGGGGTCATGATCGCTGGCATGGAAGACGTTGTCGGCGGCAGGGGCGTGTTGGGCTGCGTAATCGGCGTTCAGCCGCACGATCTGCACCTGACCGACTCGCTTTACCAGCGCCGGGCTGACCAGCACATGGTCGAGCACCTGGCTGGCGCCGTTGAAGATGTAGGTGTAACGGTCGAGCGGCGGCAGATAGTTGTAGAGATGCACCAGGTCTGGCTCGGGCAGAGTGCGCACTGTCTCGACCGGCTCGCTGCCGTAGTAGTCGTTGAGGTCGCCGAGAACGACGACGGCGGCGTTCGGATTGATGCTCAGCCGCTCTTGCACCAGCGTCGCCACCGCCCCAGCCTGGCGCAGACGGCGCGGCAGGTTCACGCTTTCATCGCCCGCTTTGCTTTTCCAGTGGTTAACGATCACCGTGAGCTTTGTTTCGCCACCCCAACCGTCCTGGATTGCCAGCTCCGCAACCAACGGCGGGCGATCAAAGAGCGGGAACTGTCCTATCGGGCACGCACCTGGATCGACCGTCGCGTAATCGACCGGCGAACAAGCCTGCGGATTCTCGGCGGTGAGCACCTGGACGCGGTCGTTGCGCGTCAGCAGCGCGTTGGTGAGTGGGAACTCCGTGTTGGCGCTTTGCGGCCCTGGCAGCGCCGTCACGCTGTAGTCGATGCCAAAGTCGCTGCGCAGGAGCGCGGCAAGCTGTTCGGCGTCCTTCGGTTGCCCGCTTTCCTGCAAGCCAATCACCAGACAGCCGGATAGCCACTCGGCGATAGTGAGGGCGCGGCGGCGCAGCTCGACCGCATACTGAGTCGGGTCAAGATACTGCGCCGCGCCGCTCCCCATGCCCATCAAGTTGTAGGAACAGATCGTGATGTCTTCGCCGCTGGCGGGCGCAGCCGCGATCGGCGTTCGACTGGCGGGCGCGATGCGCTCGACCTGCGCGCCCGGTAAGAGCAGAAGCTGATACTTGCCGAAGTTGTAGTCGAGGATCGCGTGTGCAGCGCCGCCGTCGGCCGCCGTAATGCGCACGCGGTCGCCGTGGTTGAGGTCGGGCAGGGGAACGCCGAGCGCGCCGCTGACGTAAACAAGCTGCGCCTGTTCGCCTGGTTCGTCAAAAAAGACGCGACCGTCGCTAAGATAGGGTTGAACGTGGGCGAGAGCGACGGCGATCTCTGCCTCGCCGCTGGCATAGCGCTTGGTCGGTCCGTGGATCACACTCGCCAGCGGCGGCAGCGTCACGCGCATCCCTTCGTATGCCTCGTAGAGGTCTTGCGGGCGAGCGCCGTACGCCAGGATCGGATAGACGACGGGCGTCACCGCAGTCGTGCGGCAGAGGTTCGACGGCTCGATGGCTTTGACGCGCGACAGCTCGGTCTTGTCGTAAAACTCGCTGATCAGCGCACCGCGCACCAGTACACATTCGCCCGGCGCCACCGCGGGACGCGCACGCGTATAGACATAAATGCCGTCACTGGTCTCGCTGCGCCCGTCGCCGGAGGGATCTTGAAGATAGAAGCCCGCCGCGCCGACGCCGGTGACCACGCCAACGCTGTCGATGTAGCGCCCAGCCAGCGGCGTCGATGCACCGTCGCCCTGCAAGATATAGACGGGGATCGGCTCGTTGTTTTGCGCCGTCATCGTCAACGGCGTCAGAAGCAACCAACCGATCAGCAGTGCAGGAAGCCAGAACAGGTGAGATTTGGTCACGGAAGTTGGCTCGACTTTCTTTGACGGCGCGGAATCTGGCAGTGCTGTATCGCGGAATTATGCATATTAACAAATCGATTCGGTAATCGTAGATGCGGTTCTCAACCGCATTTTCCTGTCTGGCGAGAACGTGCGGCTGAGAGCCGCGCCTACTAAGCGTGGGCAGCGAAATGGATTTCGCATTACGCTTCCCCATCCAGCGGGGATCGCCAGGATTGTACTATGATATGATGGCGGTGTGGATTCTGCGACGGATAAACGACGTATTTTCAACGTGATGCACATGAACCGTTCCCAACTCGCCCTTATTGTCAGCGCGCTCGCCATTGTTCTGGCGCTGTTCATCGGTTTTCCTGCGAATATGCACGGTCAGACGCAAATCGTCGCGCAGGGGAATGACGAAGCTCAGCCGCAGCCATTGACCGCCTACATGCTTGAGTTGGAGGCGGCGCCTGCGGCTCGTCATTTCATAGATATACAAGCGGCAGGCGTTAGCGCTGCCAGCGCTGACGCCATGACGCAGCGTCATCTTGCCGAGATCGAACAGGTGCAGCAGATGGTGGTGCATAGCGCCGACGCAGTGGGCGCGCCGATCCTCTATCGCACACAGCGCGTCTACAACGGCGTCGCCGTGCTGGCTACCTCTGACCAGATCGCTGCATTGGGCGACGCGCCCGGCGTCAAGGCGGTGCACCGCATCGTAAGCAAGACGCCAGCGCTGGCGACAAGCGTCCCTTTCATCGGTGCGCCGAATCTATGGCGCGGCTATGACGCCGCGGCGCCGGTGCGCGGGGAAGGCATCCGCATCGCCATCATCGACACCGGCGTTGACTATCTGCACGTCGATTTGGGCGGTCCTGGAGTCGGATACACCGAGAACAACCGCACGATCATCGGCGACGTTCCTGGTTTTCCGAATGCCAAGGTCATCGGCGGCTACGATTTTGCCGGCGAAACCTACAACGCCGACCCGCGCTCCACATCATACAACCCAATTCCGACCCCTGATCCTGATCCAATGGATTGTTACAACCCGTCAGGTCACGGCGCGCATGTCGCCGGCATTGTGGCCGGCTATGGAGTCACGGCGGAGTCCGCCGCGTACACCGGCCCATGGGACGATGCCATTGACTTCGCCCGCCTGCGCATCGGACCTGGGGTGGCGCCGCTGGCGAGCATCTATGCGTTGAAGGTTTTTGGTTGCGCCGGCAGCTCGGACATTGTCGATCTGGCGATCGAATGGGCGGTCGATCCCAACGGCGACGGCGACTTCTCGGATCGCGTCGATGTCATCAACCTGTCGCTTGGCTCGCCGCTCGGCGTGCTCTACGACACAACCGCCGTCGCCGCCGAGAACGCCGCTGCGTTGGGCGTGATTGTCGTGGCGTCGGCCGGCAACTCCGGCAATCATCGCTACGCGCTCGGTAGTCCGTCGAACGGCGACGGCGTAATCAGCGTGGCGGCAACCTCACATGGGGTTATCCAGACTGGCGCCGCCATGCAGCAGCGTCTTGACTTCATGGCGAGTTTCTCGTCGCGCGGTCCGCGCGTCGGCGATGCAGTGCTCAAGCCGGACCTTGCCGCACCTGGGGTGGGTATTGTCTCAGCGGCGTATCAGACTGGAGCGGGTGCATCGCGTCTCTCCGGCACATCGATGGCGGCGCCGCACGTTGCCGGCGCAATGGCGCTGCTGCGTCAGCTTCATCCCGACTGGAGCAGCTATGAACTCAAGGCGCTGGCGATGAACACGGCGTTTCCGCTCGTGCGCACCGCCGTAGCTGTGACCTCGACTGTCCACCCGCCAAGTCTGGCCGGCGCCGGGCGCATCGATCTCACCGCCGCGGCGCGGGCGAAGACGGTGGCATACGCGGCTGAATACCCGGCGCGAGTGTCGCTGGGCTTTGGCGCGCCCGAAGTGCAAGAGCCTTTCCAGGCTTTGCAACATTTGCGCGTTGTCAACAAGTCCGACGACGAAACGAGCTATTGGCTGAGCTACGTTGCGCTGACTGACATGCCCGGCGTTATGGTGACGCTGCCGGTTGCGCCGTTGGTTGCACCTGCCGACGGCCTCGTCGATGCGCCAGTCATTGTCAGCGTCGATCCAGTTGCGCTTGGGCGCGCTACGCCGCCAGATCCGGGCCAAGTCATTGCATCTGGGCGTCCCTGGTATGACGAAGAGAGCGGTCATCTGCTACTGTGGCCCCTCTCTGCAATGTGGAGTGCGCCAGTGACAGGCGAGGTGGGTGCAGGGGTGGTCACTGCCGTCTATCAGCCGCTGAGCCGCACGCTGACCTACTCGGTTGTGCTCACGGAGGCGATCGCTAGCGCAACGATGGGCGGCGATCTGGCGCGCACCGAAATCACAGGCACGCTCACCCTTCATCCACAGGACGAATTGCTGCTTGCCGCCAATCAATTGCGCTTTGTCGCTGATCTGGATGGGGTGGGGACGGTCATCTCCGCCGACAACCTGACGACGCAGGCGGTGATCCTGCACACGCCGCTGCACATCGCCCCGCGTGCCGTGGCTGCCATGCAAGCCGCGCCCTCGTCGCTGGCGTTCACCGAAATGCTGACGGCGACGGTTATGCTTACCGGCAGCGCATTGGTCGGCAGTGCAGCGCCCACCGATGTCGTCTCGCTGGCGAGCGTTTTCCAGCTCGAAACGGTGAGCCCAAACAGCCGCCCGCCACGTCTGTCCGACGTCGCGCCGGACGACTACGACAGCGCTGACATCAGTCACGTCGGCGTCGCAACGGATTTTCCTCATCAGCCGGCGAATTCGGCGATGCTTTATTTCGGAATTGCAGCGCATGCGGCGTGGTCTTCGCCCAATCTTGTGCGGTTTGATGTGTTGATCGATGTCAATGCCGACGGCGCACCTGATGTGCGGCTTTTTAGCAGCAGCCGCGAAGGCTATGCCGGCGATCGCTTTTTTGGCGACGCGTTCGTGAGCGCGCTGGAAAGATTGCCTTTCGGGCCACGTGTTGTGCAGGCGCCGCTGAACGCGCTGGCGCCATCCACGGTGGACACGCGCCCCTTCGAGAGCCGGATCATGGTGCTGCCCGTGCGCGTGGCTGACCTCAAGCTCCCAGAAGGGCAGACGGTGATTTCGTACACGGTCGAGAGCTATCATCGCGCATTTGGAACGCAGCCGGAGGATGTGATCGACCGCACGCCGCCGCGCCGCTTCGATCTGGCAAACCCGGCGCTGGAGAGTCTCTCTGCACAGACAGGTGCGCCGTTGGTGGCGGTGCAGCCTGGCGTAGAGTTGCTGCCGAAGTTGAATCTGAGCGGGTATGCGCTGCAGCCGACGGCGGGGATCCTACTATTGCATCATCATAATCGCGTTGATTCACAGGTCGAGGTCGTGGCGGTTGATTTTCAATGGCCGGCGCAGGTCTTTTTGCCCGTGGTGGCACGGTGAACAATTGCCGTGACATCACAACCATGCGTCACGTTGGAGGCGATGAGCTACGACAAAAGCAACGTCACGTATACATTTTCGCCTTCGCAAGTCTCTTGATTCACGCCGCAAACAGGATGCGTCCACAGCTTGGGCAGTAGACTGGCTGTCCCACCGCGGCGCGGGCGCTGCTGACGACGCCGGTCGGCAACGAGACATTGCAGGCGCTGCACGTGCCATTTTGCACAGCGGCGACAGCGACGCCGGCTTTGCGTTCGCCCAACTGCCTGTATAAGGTCAGTGCATCGTCGCTAAGGCGCTCGCTCACGCCTTGTCGCTGTTGTTTGAGCTGGGCGAACATGCGTTTTAGCTTTAGCTCTTCTTCTTCCAGCGCCTGTTTTTCTGTTTTCCATTGCTGTTCAAGGTTCGTCAACGTGGCCTGCTGTTCGGCAAGCCGGCGTTGTGCATCCTCGCCGCGTTGCAGCGAATCCAGTGCGACATCCTCCACCTGACTACGCTGGCGCTTCATCGACTCGATGCTGGCTTGCAGCGCCTCCAGTTCCTTGGCGTTGCGCACCTCGCCGCTCATCAGGCGGCGTTCGCTTTCTCGAATACGCTCGGCGAGTTGGCGCCCATTGAGTTCGGCATCCAGCTGGCGGGCGTGGAATTGTTCGACCGCGGCGCGGCTTGCGGCGACATCTGCGCGCGCCTGCTGCAGCGCCGTCGGCTCATCCAGCTTGCGGCGCAAATGTGCAACTTTTCTGCGCACTTTCTCCATGTTGGCGTCGATCTTCTGAAGTTCGTACAACCTGGCTATGTCCACAGTCGCCCCCCTTTCGCGTGGGTGGATTGCGCATTTAGTATAGCATCGGCTGTGCAGCACGGCGAAATGGATTTCGCACCCTAACAAATAGGGCGCAACTTGGGGCAACTGCGCCGCCGATGGTATACTCGGTGATTGGTGCACGGCGCGCAGTTGATCATCTGCACTCAATATCCGGATTGGGTTCAGATTGGCTGCCCGACTTCGTGCTGGCGCTATGGGGCAATCAATGTCTCATGGCGAGGATTCAGAAAAAGGGGGCGTAATCGAACCTTTATGGCGAAATATCCATCCAACCGCGGCAGCGAGAGCTTTATGGAGTTTGCCCTGATGATTATCTTGCTGGCGATTGTGATGCTGTCGATCTTGTTGATTGTCGGCGACAGCGTGCGCGAGTTCTTCAACGATATTGGCATCCGTTGGTCGCTCTTTAGCGCCCAAGGACTTTGGATGCCGTTGCATCTGCTCTGAATCTTTTGACCGATATGACTTCTGCGGCGAATCGCGGCGTCCTTCCGCTTGCCGACTCAGTGAGCAACTGGGCGATGGCTGGCGTCGACCTGCTCTTTCCGCCAACCTGCGTGGGTTGTGGCGTCGCCGGCCACCGAATCTGCCCGCACTGTGCACAGCTCGTCACGCCAGCGCCGGCGACGATCTGTCGGCGTTGTGGTCGTGTGCGAGAAGATGTGGTGGATCGTTGTGTTGCGTGCACCGACCCAGTCGCCTTTCCTCTGCGCCGTGTGCGCGCCGCCGCTCTACACTTATCGCCGCTGCGTGAGTGGATACATCTGCTTAAATACGAGGGGCGTCGCGACCTGGCGCCGTTGCTGGCGCGCTACCTGGTGGCGACATTCGACCAACCAGAGTGGGTGGAAATTGCGCCGCTTGTGGACGCCGTTGCACCAGTTCCGCTGCATGTTGAACGGCTGCATGAGCGCGGCTACAACCAGGCTGAGCTGCTGGCGGCGGGATTGTGTCGGCAACGTCATCTGTTGCTGCGCACCGATCTGCTGCGTCGCGAAAAGTTGACGCGATCTCAGGTTGGTTTGAACGCCGCCGAACGCAAAGCCAATGTCGAAAGTGCATTCTGCGCGGCGCCGGCATGTCGGGGGCTGCGACTGTTGCTGATCGACGATGTCTACACCACCGGCGCGACGCTCTGCTCCTGCGCTGTGGCCGCCCTGGAGGCTGGCGCCGTCGAAGTGTACGCGCTGACGCTTGCCTTGCCTGCCCGCGCCGACGACCCTGACCGCGCCGACCTGGAGCATGACGCTTCACCTACGCCCATTTCTTCACGGACCATTGGTGCAACATCATGACCTATCAGGCTCCTGCTGAACTCGTCGACGCTCTGCGCGGCGCCAACAAGATTCTCTGTGTCAGTCATATCAACGCCGATGGCGACGCCTACGGCAGTCTGTTGGGCTTGATGTGGATGTTGCGCGTCGTCGGCAAACAGGTCACGCCCGCTATGCCCGACCCTGTCATCCAGGAGTTCGAGTTCCTGCCCGGCGCCGGCGAAATCATCCCGCCGCAGGCGGTCGGCGCGATCTATGACTTAATCGTCTGTCTCGACATGTCCAGTCAAGATCGGATGGGCGCTGTGTTCGATCCTGTGCGTCATGCCGGCATCCCGCTGGCCGTCATTGACCACCACGTTACGAACACCCGCTTCGGCAGCGTCAACTGGGTTGAAGCGAACTGCGCGGCGACATGTCAGATGTTGACGGTGTTGGCGGATGCTTTGGACATCCCGATCGATCGTCAGATCGCCGTGTGTCTGCTCACCGGCATTGTCACCGATACGCTCTGCTTTCGCACCAGCAACACCACGCCCGACGTGCTCGAAGCTGCAATGCGCTTGCAGCGCGCCGGCGCCGAGCTTCCCGCCATCGTGCAGCGCACACTGAACCGTCTGCCTTTCAATACACTGCGCCTGTGGGCGCCCGTGCTGGCGCGCGTGCAGTTGCGCGAGGGCGTGGTGTGGGCTGGCGCCACCAATGCTGAATTGAACGCTGCGGGCCACGAAGATGATGATCTGCGCCTCAACAGTGTACTCTCGTCGGTCAACGAGGCGGATATGAGCGCTGTTTTCACGGAAAAGGTCAACGACAACGGCGAGCCGGTCGTCGAATGCAGCTTTCGCGCCAAGCCGGGCTTCAATGTCGGCGATCTGGCGTTTCGGCTAGGCGGCGGAGGACACGCGCCCGCAAGCGGTTGCACTGTGCCAGGGACGCTTGATCAGGTCATCGAGCAGGTGATCCCAATGATGATCGAAGAGAGACGTCGTCAGCTCGACGCAATGAGTTGATATGAAGGTTGATCTGATGTTCGATGGCGTGCTCCTGGTGGACAAGCCAGGCTGTGAGAATGCCATGCCTGCACTGCGTCAGGAGCCAGGCGGCGATGCCCCGACGCGCGGTCTTGAGCGCGCGCTATGGACAAGTCACGACGTGGTCGCGGTGGTGCGCAAGTGGAGCGGACAGCGGCGCATCGGCCACACCGGCACGCTCGACCCGATGGCGAGCGGTCTGCTGTTGCTTTGCCTGGGCAAGGCGGCGCGGTTGGTCGAATTCTATCAGCACCAGACAAAACGCTACTATGCCGAGATCACACTGGGCGGCGTCACCGACACCGACGACGCCACCGGCGTCTTGCTCAAGCGCAACCCATTGCCGTCGCTGACCGCCGATGGCATCAATCGGGCGCTTGACGCATTTCGCGGCGTCGTGCAGCAGCGCGCGCCCAGTTTTTCGGCGATCAAGCAAGAGGGCCAGGCGCTCCATCAACGCGCACGTCGTGGCGCCATCGTTGAGGCGCCCGTGCGCACCGTCGCCTTTCACCGCATCGAACTACTTGCGTTCGCACCGCCGGATCGCGTTCGGCTGGATGTCGAGTGCTCGGCGGGAACCTATATTCGCAGCCTTGCCAGAGATCTGGGCGAAGCATTAGGTGTGGGCGGCTATTTGCAGGCGTTGCGGCGCACACGCATCGGTGCGTTCACAGTCGATGAGGCGCACCCTTTGACCGAGATCGAGGCTGCCAGTCGAGAACAGCGACTGGTGGAGCTGTTGCTGCCGGTTGGGGAGCGCCTGCCGCTGCCAGATCACGCGCTTGACGACGAAACGCTCTTGCGTTTGGGCTACGGCCAGAGCGTGACGCTGCCTGTCGAATCATGCGATCCACTGCGCCAGTTAGCCGCCGCCAGGGATCGAGGGGGGCGATTGGTTGGCGTGATTCGGCGACTCGGCGCAGCTGAAAGCGGCGGGTGGCGATGGAAAGCAGAAAAATGGCTGCAATGAACGCGCACATCAGAAAAGAGGCGTATGCGCACCTTTGACGATATTCGTAAGGCACAGCTTGCCGGCCCGACAGTCATGACAATCGGCAATTTCGACGGCATCCACTGCGGCCATCAGGCGCTGCTTCGACACATGCTGCAGGTCGCCGATGAGCTTGCGATGACGCAGTCACTGTCGGTTAACACTTTGCTGCTCACCTTCGAGCCACATCCGGTGCGGGTGCTGCGCCCCGACCTGCCATATTTTCTGTTGACAACGCCAATGGAGCGGCTTGAACTGGCGGCCCAGCTCGGCGTCACGCACGGCGTGATCCACCCATTTACATTGGAAACAGCGCAGATTGACCCACAGAGCTTTATGCAAATGCTCAAGCAACATCTTGGGCTGAGCGTGCTCATTGTCGGTCCTGACTTTGCGCTTGGACGCAACCGGAGCGGTGATCTGCCCACCCTGCGCGCAGTCGGCGAAACGCTCGATTTCCGCGTTGAAGTGATCGAACCGATTGCGCAGGATGCAGAGACAGTGCGCAGCAGCCGTGTGCGCTCGCTCTTGAGCGAAGGCGATGTAGCGCGTGTGGCGGCGTTGCTCGGACGTCCATATCGCGTCACGGGCGTTGTTGAGCACGGCGATCAACGTGGGCGTCAGGTCGGCATCCCGACTGCGAACCTGCGCACCCCGCCGGAGAAGATGCTGCCCGCCGATGGCGTCTACGTCACGCGCACGCTGGTTGCATCGTTCGAGCGCTGTGATGCACTGCTCAGCGTCACCAACATCGGCGTGCGCCCGACCGTTGACGGTCTGCATCGCCGTGTGGAAACGCACATTCTCGATTTCCCGCCGCCCGACCATGTGGACGATCTCTATGGGCGTACACTGGCGGTGGACTTTTTACAGCGGCTGCGCGGAGAGATGCGCTTCGCCAGCGTCGGCGAACTGGTGAACCAGATTCACACAGACATTGCCCATGCGCGCGCCATGTTTGGTGCAGCGTGAGCTTGTTTGCGCCGATAGTTTCTTGAAGAGGTTTTGGATAATGTTGATTCGATTTCGTTCTTGGTGGCTGGTCGTTTTGACGGCTGGCCTGCTCACAGGTTGCGCGGGTGGTCTTGTCCCTCTATTCAGCGGCCCAACAGTGTTGACCGGCGGCCCCAGACCGCCGATCCTCAACCCCAATTTGCTCGGTCAACCCAATCGCAACATCGAGTTCATCGACGACCTGGCCGGATTGCAAGCGTGTCTTGACGCCGGCGCATCGGCTTTTGGCGCAACCCTACAAACGACCAACGTGCGCAGTCAGCCCGACGTTGAATCGTGTCGAATCGGCAAGATCGAGCGCGGCGCGCTGGTCGAAATCGTCGGTTACACGGTCGTCACAGAGGACGCGCTGGCAAGCGCACAAAGCCCAACGCTCTCCGCCGTGCTGCCGACGCCCACACCCGCCGCGCTGACGCCGCAGGGACCACAGATCGGCTATGTCGAGGATATCCAACCAATTTTTGAGCGAAGTTGCACCGCCTGTCACAGTGCAGCGGCGCGCATTATGGGGCTGCAAACCACCACCTACCGCGCTCTGATGGAGGGCAGCGACAACGGGGTCGTGGTGATTCCCGGCGATCCAGACAACTCAAAATTATGGGAAATGGTCAGCCAGGGCAAGATGCCGGCGACTGGCCCGTTGCCGCCCGATGAACAGCAGATCGTTTACGAGTGGATTGTCCAAGGTGCGGCCGAACGTCGCGCCGCCCCACCGCCGGCGCCGACGCAGCCGCCTGTTGCGCAGGCAGGCGCCCAACAGCCAGCAAGAACAACAGTGGGCACATGGTTGACCGTGGGGCCAGGCACGAAGTTGACCGACGTGCCCGACGCCTGCGAGCCTGCCAGTGATCTTGGTTCACTGGTCAGCAGCGACCTGATCTTGCCGATCAGTTGCGGGGTGATTCCAAACGACGCAGACCTGGCGCGCATCCTTTCCCGAGTCGGGCTGCGTCCGGCGGTTGCGGCGGCCACGAGTGGCGGCGCTGCGGCGCCTGTTCGCAGCACGTCGACAGCACAGGGCGCTTCTGCTGCACCAGCAATGAACGAGAATACGGCAAACGAAAATGCAACGAATGAAAATGCGAGCCAGGATGCGGCAACGACAGTTGCCCCGGCCCCGGCTGCGGCTGCGCCTGCCCGTCCTGCCGCCGTCGGGCAGGCGCCGATCCGCGCCGCTGCATTGGGGTTGCCGGCGCCCTCTGAGGATGATCCCTACCTGACGCCGCGCGGCGGTTTCTGCATCGACCGCCGCCTGCCCGACAACACGCGCGGCATCACGGCGATCACTTTTGCACCCGATGGCCGCATGTTCCTGGCGCTTGACAGCAACCTGGCGCGCGATGTCGATCCGCTGATTCTCTACGACGCCTATCACCCGAGCCGTTCTGTTGCGATTTATGACTGGGTGAACAACAGCAGCCGTTACGAGGAAATCTTCACTGAATCGAGCCGCATCACCGGGTTGGATTACAGCGGCGGCGCGCTCTATCTCAGTCGAGCGGGCGAGGTTGGGCGCATCCCCGATGGCGGCGGCTATGAAAAACTGGCTGACGGGTTTGCGGTGCAGAGCCAGCTCTTTCACGCCAACAACGGCATCGTGATCAGCAACGGTTGGGTCTACATTTCCGCTGGCGGCGTAGTGGATGGCTATGTCGAAGGCCCGATCGTGGGCATCGGCGAGGATGGCGCCCAGCAGATCGTCTCCGGCGGCAACCCGTACGCTGCACGCATCGTACGTGCGCCGTTGAGCGATCTGCTCGCGCAGCGCAGCATCACAGTGTTTTCAACGGCGGCGCGCGGTGTGCGCAATCCTTACGGCATCACTGACGATCCGGCGGGTCGCATCTGGTTCACCGACAACGGCGCCACCAATGTGCCCGATAGCATCAGCGCTGGCGATGAGGTCAACATGCTCGACCCGGCTGCCATCGGCGGTGGAGAGGGCGCAACGCCCTTCTACGGTTTTCCACTGACGCTGAGCGGCGAATCGCCGGACTGGTATGTAAAACCGGTCGTCGATCTGGTCAATTCCGCCGCCCCGACCGGCATTACCTGGGCGTATGATACGGTCTATTTTGGCGTCTACGGCCGCTACCCGGGGCTTTATCGAGTTGGACGCACAGCAAGCGGCGCGGCAGTGGCCGAGCGCATCCTGCACGGCTGGCCGATTCTTGCTGTGGCAACTGCGCCCGACGGCGCGATCTGGATCGGCATGGGCGCCGGCGGTCTCTATCGCATCACGCCGGGGTGCGCCAACTGATGGAGTGAGTTGAAGCGATCATGCGCTATCTGTTCGTCTCCGCCCAGCTTGCAGGTCATCTCGACTGGGGCGGCTACCTGGCGACCGCGACTGAGCTGCAGCGACGTGGGCATGAGGCGACGTGGGCGTCAGGCGAAGCAGTGAGGCGCCTGGTGGAGTCAGCAGGCGTCCACTTTGCGCCGCTGGCGGAAACAGGGTGGCGCTGGCCGCCGCCGCCAGCGCTCTCTAGACCCGCCGCCATGCGCGACGAGGAGTGGCGTCGATTGCGCGGAGAACGCGCGCTCGACCAGTGGCTCGACGCACCGCGCGTCGAGCAGGCGGCGGCTGCACTGACAACCGTGGCCGCGCAGGTGCAGCCCGACGTGATCGTGAGCGAAATGTTTGTGGCTGCCGCCGGCATGGTCGCCGAACAAATCGGCTGTAAGCTGGTCGTCGCCGGTTGGCCTGCCGTCGCCCCGCACAGCACAAGCGGCGACGAGTTGGCGCAGATCGCGCGCGAACGGCTAGCGCGTCTGCTGGCGACAACAGGCTGTCGCGGCGTCAACTTCACGACAATGGGACCGCCGGCGCTGTGCTCCCCTCATCTTCACCTGACCTATTGGACGGAGCGCTGGTACACAGGGCTGACCTTGCTGCCGCAGACGCGGCATGTGGGTGGGCTGCCGCTCGATGCACTGCCCCCCGACGACACGCTCCCAACGCACGAGGATCGTCCGTGGGTGATGATTACGTTGGGAACGACCTTTAACCGCGATCCTGCCTTTTTCATCGCCGCCGCCCATGCTGCTGACAGGCTTGGCTGTCTGCCGCTCGTCGTGTTGGGGCGCATGTCTGATTCGTCCAGCGTCGACCAATGGATGGAGCGCCTGCCTGCTGGCGCCGTTGTATGCGCAAGCGTCAACTTTCGTCGTGTGCTGCCCTATGCTGCGGCGGCAATCCATCACGGCGGCGCAGGCACGACCCATGCCCTGGCGCGTGCGGCGCTGCCGCAGATCGTCGTGCCGCACGCCGCCGACCAGATTCATCAGGCGCAGGGCGTCGTCAGAACCGGCGTCGGTGTTCACCTGCCGCCCAAAGAGGTGACAGTCGAACGCTTAACCGCAGCGCTTGCGGCAATCTTGCCTGATCTCTCTCCCCACCGCGCACAGGCTGCGCTGTTACAAGCCGAAATGGCGGCGTTGGGCGGCGTGGCGACGGCAGCGGATTGGCTCGAAACAATGTAAGGAATCATGGAACAGTCTGTGTAGTAAAAAAGGAGTGCACAGTGCAGGCGCTGGTGGAACGAATTCAACGGGAAGGGCGCAATCTTGGCCGCGGCATCCTCAAAGTGGATGGTTTTATCAATCATCAACTTGATCCTGAACTGACGATGGCGATGGGGCGCGCGTTCGCGCGGCGGTTTGCAGCGTTGGGCGTGACAGATGTCACCAAAATCATCACCGCTGAAGTCAGTGGCATTGCACCAGCGTTGGCGACCGCTGTGGAGCTGGGTGTGCCGATGGTCTATGCGCGCAAGACGCGACCGATTACAATGCCGGATGGCTACTATTCATCGCAGGCGCCAAGCCACACCAAAGGCGGCATCGTCGATCTGATTGTCTCGCCGGAATATCTGGCGCCGTCGGATCGGGTGCTGCTGATCGATGATTTTCTGGCAAGCGGCAAGACTATCGAGGCGCTGGCGATGCTGGTGGCGCAGTGTGGATCGACGCTGTGTGGCATCGGCTGTCTGGTCGAGAAGACCTTCGAGGGTGGGCGCGAGCTGCTGGCGCACCTCAACGTGCCGATCGTCTCGCTTGCCCTTATCGAGAGTATGGAGGGTGACGCAATTGTCGTGCGCAACCCCGAAATGGAACAGGAGACAACATGAAACGTAGCATGCGCATAGAGCGACGTTATCGAATCGTGAGGACAGCGCTTGTGGGCGCACTGTTGGCGCTTGCGCTGGCTGGGTGTTCGGTCAGCGCGCAGGAGCCAGTTTATTTGCCGCTCGTTGCGCAGAATCAGGCGCCAACCGATACACCTGTTCCGCCAACGGACACACCGCTTCCACCGACCGATACACCTGTTCCGCCAACGGACACACCGCTTCCACCGACCGACACGCCAACCGCAACCAGAACGCCAGGCGGTGGAAGCTCCGTGCGCTTTTTTGGCAATGGACGCGACGCAATCGACCGCATCGTCATTCCCATCGACGCGCCTGAACGTCCGGCGGACGTAGGTGCGACTGACTTCACCATCGAGTTCTGGATCAAGGCTGAGCCGGGCGCCAATCGTGGCAACGTCTCCTGTGGCGCCAACGACGGCTGGATCACCGGCAACATCGTCTTCGACCGCGATGTTTATTTTCAGGGCGATTACGGCGACTTCGGCATTGCACTCCACAACGGCGCCGTCGCCTTTGGCTTGAGCGTGGGTTTTGAGGGTGCGACGTTGTGCGGCAGTCGCACTGTGGCGGACAATCAGTGGCATCACGTGGCAGTGACGCGGCGCACGAACGGCGACATGGCGATCTTCGTCGACGGCCAGCCCGACGGCGCCACACGCGGCGCAGCCGGCGATGCCAGCTATCGCAACGGGCGCGCAACAACCTGGAATTGGGATCCGTACATCGTGCTCGGCGCCGAGAAACATGACGCCGGCGCCGAATATCCTTCCTTCAGCGGCTGGCTGGACGAACTGCGCATCTCAAACACCGTGCGCTACGAGGGCGCGTTTACACCGCCATCCACCCCCTTTGCACCCGACGCCAACACGATGGCGCTCTATCACTTTGACGAGGGAGCCGGCGTCATCGCCAACGACAGCGCCAACGCGCCTGGCGGCCCCAGCCACGGTCAACTGCGCGTCGGCGGCAATCCGTCAGGGCCGGTGTGGAGTGAGGAAAGTCCGTTCTGAGAGGTGGTGGTGGAGTTGCTGAGTCCGTTCAGCGACGCCTTCGGCTGATGATAATGTGTGCTAATGCAGGCGCCGCTGTCGTATAGAAACCTCCCCCCTTTCCCACTCTTTCCCTCAATACAACTCCACCCGCCGATCCTCGAACACTGGGATGCGGCGGCGGACGTCGGCGACGAGGGCCAGGTCGATGGCGACGGTGAGCAGGGTTTCAACTTCGCCCCCCTCGATCAACGTCTCACCCCACGGGTCGATCACGGCGGACGCGCCAAAGAAGGTTGCGGCGCCGCTGGTTCCGATGCGATTGCACGCCGCAACGAAGCATTGGTTTTCGATGGCGCGGGCGCGCAGGAGCGTGCGCCAATGTTCGCGGCGAGGATGCGGCCACTCGGCGGGGATCAACATTAGCTGCGCGCCGGCCAGCGCATAGCGCCGGAACAACTCCGGGAAGCGCAGATCATAGCAGATCGCCAACCCGGCGCGACCCCACGGCAGATCGCAGTGTACGAGTTTCTGGCCGGGCGTCAGATATTTCTCTTCCTCCATCAGCCGAAAGAGATGAACCTTGCGGTAGACCGCATGCAGCGTTCCATCGGGCGCGTATAGCGCAAAGCAGTTGAAGTGGTTATTTCCTTGCTGTTCCAAGAGCGAGCCGCCCACAAACAGGTGATGTTGCGCGGCCAGCGCCGCCACCCGCCCGAACCAACCCCCATCCTGTGGATTTGTCGCCAGTGGGCTTGCCAGCGTGGATGCAGCGTCGAGTGCGTATGCTGTGCTCCACAGCTCGGGCAGAAGCACGAGATCGCTGCCGCGCCGCGCCGCCTCAGCGATCATCGTTTCGGCGCGTGCAAAATTGGTCTCCGGGTCGCCGAGTTTGCAGTCGATCTGCGCCAACGAGATTGTCAGAGTCTTTGTCATTGATTTTCAAGCCTCATTCGTCAGGATCGGGAAGTACTTCCACTGTGGCGCCGGGCGCAGGTTGGGTGTATTCGCCCAGCCCGGCCGGTCGCGCCTTAGCATTGATTGAGGTTGGCTGTTTCTGTGCGCTGTTCGCCTTGCGCGCATGGTGCACCTGCAACCGTTCTGGCGGTGATAAGCGTCGTTGTGTACGCAACGCAATCATCAGACCGGCGATAATCAACGCTATGGGCCACCAGCGTAGAATCGGCGCAATCTGGCCGTCATCCCCACGCACTGCAGCAAGCGCAGCAAAAACAAAAAGTACACCGCCGGGCAACACCGCCCACCACTGGCGACGATGCAATAGAAAGAGCAAGAAAAAGACCGCGCCCAGCCCACCAAAGAGCAACAGCGCCAGCCATTCGATCTGTGCGATCCAGATGCTAAACCCGATCACCAGGCCAAGCACCAACAGGAAGCCGCCGGGAATCAACGCCCACCAGCGTCCGATGCGGTCGGTCACGTAGACGTGCGCAAAGGCAAGCGCCAGCCCGCCAAAGACCGTTGCCCCCAACCAGCGTTGGTCAACCGCCAGCGTGCTGAGCAAGAGAATCACTGCCAGCGCCAACAATGTCCAACCAGGGATCACGCGCCACCATTCGGCTGGCGAGCGGGCGAACGCGCCAAAGAAGAGGATGGCGACGAAAACAAACGCCCCGGCCAGCAGATATTGCAAAAAGGGAGTGTAGGGCGTCAGCAAGTCAAACTCAAAGAGCAGCAGCAAAATGCCGCTGCCCATGAGGATCAAAGACCAGAACCAGGCGCGCAGACGCGGATTCGACATGGCTGGCGCTTCTACGCTTTATGGCGCCACCGGCAGCGTGGCAATGTCCACGTTGAGTTCCGCCGTATTCGCAAGAATCCAGCCGACGACGCCATCTGTCAACTGCACCTGAACCCACGCGTCGTCGGCGCTGCGCCCGATCGCCGGGAACGCTGCGCCGAGGCTGACGGTGTCGATCGTCTCGGCCTCGTTGTTCGGCGCAGTGCGCACATTGGCGCCGAGCAGGCTCTTGATGGTCGCTGTTGGTTCGCCAGGTTCGCCGGCCGGCGTGGGTGTGGGGATGGCGACCGCACCGTCGGCGCCAACAACCGGCGCTGTGTCGATGTCGGAGGAAACATTCACCACCTCACGGAAGACCCAGGCGCGCTGGTTGTCAGGCAGCGTCACCTGAATCCATGCGTTGTCGGCGGAACGACCCACGACGGGCAGTACGGCGCCATTGGGCACGACGCCCAATACATTGCCTTCGAGCGAAGGCGCCGACCGTGCACGCACGCCAGCCGTATCGGAGATCGCAATGGCCGGTCCAATAGTCGGCAGCGTGTTGGTGTAGGGCGTCACCGGAATGACGCCATTGGTCTCCAGTGTGTACGCAGGGCCAGTCAGAGTGGGCGTCGGCGTCGCCAGCGCAGGCGTCGATGCGATGCCTTCCGTAAGCAGGAGATTGGCCGGTTGCACAGCCAGCGTCGTTGCATCGCCATCGACCGAGACCAGATTGGCGGCAATCCAGCCGCGGCGCCCATCGGCAAGCGTAACCAGCAGCCATTCGCCCGTATCGGTGCGCCCACTTGCCGCCAGCGTTGCGCCGAGCAGCGCTTCGCCGACCACCTGCGCCTGCGTCGCCGGTTCGATGCGCAGCGTGGCGCCCGGGTCCGCGATCACCGCAACATTGAGCGTGACGATAGAGGGCGTCTCCGGCGTCTGCCCGGCGCTTGCTTCGACTGCAACCGGCGGCAACCCGGCGCCGGTCAGGATGGCATTCCACTCATCAAGGGTCTTTTGTTCGCCAACCGCCTGGTCGAAATATTCCGCCCATCCCCAGGCCGCTTCATTTTCCGGCAAGATCACCAGCAACCAGTCGCCTTCCTGACGTACGACGGTGACACGCTCGCCATTGTTGAGCAGGCGCACGATCTCGCCGGTGGTGGATGGTTCGCGGCGTGCATTGACGCCCGCCGCCTGATTGACTGTGCCAATGCGCGTCGTGATGAAAGCTGGCGTTGGTGTGGGCGGCTCGACTGTGGGCGTCGGCGTGGGCGGCTCCTCTACCGGTGTGGGTTCCCCGGTCGGCGCCTCGGTGACAGCTGCTGGGGCAGGCGCCTCTGTGGCAGCCTCCGTTGGCGTTGGTGTTGGCTGGCTCCCAAATGCGCCAAAGGAAAGCGGCCCCAGCGTAAGTCCATCTGGCCCAAGTCGGTTGAGACTGACAAAACCTACATAACCCAGTGCAACCAACAACGCCACGATCACGATCGAGGGCAGCACCCAGTTTCGTCCGCTGCGCGTCTGTGTGCGCTGATATTCGACCGGCTGCCAATCCGAAGATGTGGCGCCGCCTTGTTGAAGCTGCAAATGACGTGCATCCTGCTCGGCGTCTTGCAGTTTCCACTGGTCGAGCGGCTCGTTTCCTTCTTGGAGTTGCCAGTTTTTCAGTGGATCGTTACTCATGATTACGTTGTTCCTCGATGGGGGCGTCCCAGCCGCGGCTGCGCCCGGTGTTCGTATACAGCACACTTTGTACGCCAAATAGCAGCGTCAGCACGCCCCAGGCGACCGACTGCCACCACGGCGCAGGCGATAGCGAAACCAGACCCGACGCCAACATTCCGCTGCAAAAAACCAACAAGGAAACGCTCAGCGGCGTCAGGAACATCGGCGTGTTGAACACATATCTCCACGACCACCTGCGCACGCCGGCCAGCCAGCTCATATAGCTAAACGTCGCCAACACACCCGCCAGACCGAGCACCCATAGACTATTGCTGAACAGAGATTGAGCAGTAATCATTATCGGTAGTATACACATCTTTACAGGAATGGGAAAACAAAAGTGTTTGCGCAAGCCGGATGGATTCCCGCCACGCTGTTGGCAAGGGGTTGTTCGCTACCTGAGCTAGAAGTGCGGCTAAGAGCCGCGCCTGCTTTGATTACCAGGTTATTTTGTTAATTCTCATCATTCGGCGTCTGGCTGGCGGTTGGCGACCGCGCAGCAGCGCGTAACCTTGTGCAAAAGATGCCGTCGTGGCTACACCTATGCCACCACGTGCAGCCCCTGGAACCCACGCGTCAGCGCCTCGCCGCCGTCGCCGCGCACGACCACGACATCCTCGACGCGTGCGCCGAGGTGGCGGGGCAGGAAGATGCTTGGTTCGACCGTGAAGCACATGCCGGCTTCGAGCACAGTGGCGTCGCCGGCGGTGAGGAAGGGCGGCTCATGTACGTCCATCCCGATGCCGTGACCCAGGCGATGACGGAAAGCGTGACCGTAGCCACCCTCGGCGATCACCTGGCGCGCGGCGGCGTCGGCAGCCTGGCAGGTTCCACCTGCACGCAGCGCAGCGATGCCCGCCGCCTGCGACGCCATCACCAGCGCATGGACGCGGCGATATTCCTCGTCCGGTTCGCCGAAAAAGACCGAACGCCCGAAATCGTAGCAATACCCTGCATAAACCGCGCCAAAGTCGAACGAGACCGACACCGGCGGCTCCAGTGGAATCTGCAGCACTTCTTCGCGGTTGGTGAAATCGAACGGGTAGTTTCTGCCCATATTGTAGAAGGCGGTTACAAACGAGGGCGCGCGGCTGCCGTGTTTGCGCAATTGATAGTTAACCTCGGTGATCAGGTCGAGGTTGGTCATGCCGTGCTTGAGCTGCGGCAACGTGGCGGCGTAGGCGGCTTCGGTGATTTCGCCTGCCTTGCGCATGACGGCGATTTCGTCCTCGTCCTTGATGCGGCGGAGCGGAGCCAGGATCGCTGACGCCTGGCTGAGCGTGGCTGCCGGGCGCAGTTTCTGCACATTGAGCACCAATTCTGCCCATGACCGATCATCGACGGCAATGTGCGCCTGCTCCGGCGTGCGCAGCGCAGTCAACACATCACGCGCCAGCGCCGCCGCATCGCCAGCGTCGGGCAGCACGCGCACGTCGTAGCCGGGGATGGCGCCGAGATGAAAGTCCGCCAACATGCGCGGCAGCGTCAGGATCGGCGCGCCCTGCTGCGGCACCCACGCACCGGTCAGCCATTCGCCGGGATACATTGTGTTGCCGTAATTCGGCTCGTCGCGAGGAATGCCGGTCAGGTATTGCAGGTTGGTCGAAGCGTTGAGAAAGAGCAGGTCGACGCCCTGCGCAGCCATTGTCTGCTGCACCCGCGCCAACCGCTGTGAATAGTCGAACATGATTACTCCTCAAATGTTTTTGCGTAGCCGCGGATCGAGCGCGTCACGGATACCGTCGCCGATGAAGTTGAACGCCATCACCACGGTGAAGATCGCCAGCCCGGCGAACGCGGCGATCCACCATTGGTCGAAATACTGGATGCCGTCTGAGACCATGCGCCCCCATTCCGGCGTAGTGGGGTCGGCGCCGAGGCCGAGGAAGCTCAGCCCGGCGAAGACCAGGATGGCGTTGCCGAGGTCGATGGTAGCCAGCACGACCGCCGGCGCCAGGCAGTTGGGCAGCACTGTACGCCAGAGCACGCGCTGCTGCGGCACGCCAATCGCCCGCGCCGCCTCGACATATTCCTGCGTCTTGACGCCGATCACGAGCGAACGCACGACGCGCGCATAGTTGGGCCACCAGACCACCACCATCGCTGCGACGGCGTTGATCAGACTTGGTCCAAGTGCAGCAGCAATCGCCATTGCCAGGATGATGGTTGGGAACGCCATGAACACCTCGGTGACGCGCATCGCGCCCTCATCGAGCCAGCCGCCGATGAAGCCGGCTAACGCGCCGATCACGGTGCCGATCACGCCGGCGATGAGGATAACCAGGATGCCCGCCGGCAGCGACAGCCGTCCACCCCAGAGCACGCGGCTGAAGACATCGCGGCCCAGTTGGTCGGTGCCAAACCAATGCTCGGCGGAGGGCGGCTGCAGGCGCAGGGCGATGTTCTGCTTGAGCGGGTCGTAGGGCGCAACCCACGGTGCGCCGATGCTGATGATCACCCACGCGATGAAGATCGCCAGACCGAGCACAACGAGCGGGTTGCGGCGCAGGAAGCGTATGACGTTGGAAAGCGCGCCTGGTTCGCTGCGCAGGGTTTTCCGGCTGAGTGAAGCTGGTGTTGAAATTGCACTCATGGTGAATACGCCCCACTCAGGTGGCGCGCAGCCGCGGGTCGACGACAAAGTAGAGCACGTCGACGATCAGGTTGATGAGAATGAAGATCAGCGCGATCAGCAGGCTGACGCCCATGATCGCCGGAAAGTCGAGCGAGGTGGATGCACGGTAGGCGTATTGCCCAATGCCGGGCCAGGCGAAGATCGCCTCGGTCAGCACCGTGCCGGCGAGCAGGTTGCCGTAGGAGAAGCCGATCACCGTGATCAGCGGGATCAGCGCGTTGCGCAGCGCATGGCGCACCACGATCTTGTTGTCGGCAAGTCCTTTAGCGCGCGCCGTGCGGATGAAATCCATGCCCAGCACTTCAAGCATCGACGAGCGCGTGACGCGCGTGATCAGGCCGGTCGTGTAGCTTGCCAACACCAGCGCCGGCAGGATCAGATGCGATGCTGCGTTGGAGAAGGTTCTCCAATCGCCGGCGAGCAGCGAATCAACGGTGTAGAGGCCAGTTACGTGCGGCGGTGGCGTCATGCCTGCGTCGAGCCTGCCGGGGCCTGCCACCCAACCCAGCCGAGCATAGAAAATGTAGAGCGCCACCAACGCCAACCAGAAGACCGGCGTGCTCACGCCAAAGAGACTGATGACGCGCGCCGTGTGGTCGATCCACGTGTTGCGGCGCAGCGCCGAAAGCAGCCCCAACGCCACGCCGACGGTCACGCCAAAGAGAATCGCTGTTGTCGCCAGCTCAATCGTGGCGGGGAGATAGGAAGCCAGGTCCTCGGCGACCGCGCGCCGACTTTTGATCGAGCGTCCCAGGTCGCCGCTGAGCAGATTTTGCAGATAGACAAGATATTGCTCGGCGGGCGGGCGGTCGAGTCCCCACTCGGCGCGGAAGGCGGCGACGATCTTGGGGTCGGACATCGCCTTCTGCCCCAAATTCGCCGTCACCGGGTCAGCCGGCACGGCGTTGGAGATGATGAACGCCAGCAGCGTCACGCCGATAAGCAGCGGAATGAGCAAAGCCAGCCGGCGGAGAATGTAGCGATAGATCGGCATGGATAACGGTGAACATTCTTCACCTTCCCGGAAGCTCTCAGCTTCCGGGAAGGTTGATCAAAGGCTATTTCGAGATCAGCGACACGTCCACGCGCCACTGCGGGTTGTAGACGAAGCCGCTGACATTGCTGCGCAGTCCGATCTGCAGACCCGGCTGAATCAGCGGCGCGTACGGCCCCTTCTCGATCAGATAGGTCTGCATCTCGCCGAACATGCCTTCGCGCACGGCGTCGTCGGTCTCAACCGCCAGCGCATCGCGCAACGCCAGGATGTCGGCGTCGGCGGTTGCTTCGACCCAACCGGTGCGCGTGCCGACGACGCCATCAGGCAGGAACTCGATGTAGTCGAGCGAGTCGCGATAGTCGGGCAGCCACAGCCACAGACCGAACGGCTCCAAACCCTGGCGATAGTTCTGCAGCGCGACCTGCACCTCAGCCGGCGCCAGCGTCACATTGAAGCCGGCTTCGTTGAGGTCAGCCTGCACCTTCTGCGCAAAGGTGCCGAAATTGACGCCCGCAAAGGTGAAGTCGGGATAGGCAAGCGTTGCATCCAACCCGCCGCCATAGCCCGCTTCTTCGAGCAGCGCCTTGGCTTTCTCCACATCGCGCTGCACGCCCGAGTTTGCCGGGAACGCGCCGAGGAAACCGACCGGCAGCATCGAGGCCGGATTGACCGTCTCGCCGCCGCCGAGCAGACGCAGCCCTTCATAGTCGAGTGCATAACGCACCGCTTCCATCACCTTCGGGTTGCTGAACGCACCGCCGATCTCCGGGTTGTAGTTGCCCTTGAGGAAGACGAGCGTGTCGCTCAAGCCCTGGTAGATCGTCACGTTCGGATTGCCCTCCAGCGACGGCACCTGATCTGACGCCAGATCCATGGCGATGTCGATGTCGCCCGCTTCGAGCTGCAGCTTCTGCGTCGCCGCTTCGGGGATATTGCGGAAGATCACGCGGGCGATCTTCGCCGGTTCGCCCCAATAATTGTCGTTGCGCACAAGCACGGTTTCGACGCCTGGATCCCACTTTTCGAGCAGGTAGGGACCGCTGCCAGCGGAATTAGCGTTGAGCCAGCTCTCCGCCGTGTCGGTCGTGGCGGCGTCTTCCGCATCTGTGCCGCCCTGCGCAGTCACCACCGCCTTGTTGACGACGCTGAAGGCACCGAAGACTAGCTTGGCAAGGATCGACGGGTCGGGCTTGCTCAGCGTCAGCACCACCGTCGAGGCGTCAGGCGCTTCGACCGCGGCGATGCCCGAGGCCAGGAACGACGGATTGCCGGTGATGTTCTTCATGCGGTTGAAGGAGAAGACGACATCTTCGGCGGTCACCGGTGCACCGTCGGAGAAACGGGCGTTCTCGTCGAGCGTAAAGGTGTAGACCAGTCCGTCATCGGAGATCTCCCACGAGCTGGCGAGGCTCGGAATCACGCTCTCGACCGAGTCGGGCGGGAAGGTGACAAGCGTCTGGTAGGTGGCTTTGTGGATGATCGAGGGCAGCGTCTCGAAGGCGCGACCGGGGTCGAGCGAAGCGGTGTCTTCCGAGATCGCAATCACCAGCGTGTCGGCCGCGCCGCTGACAGCCGGCTGAGGCTGATCGCCGGTGGTCGCTGGCGCTGCAGATGGCGCTGGCGCTGCACATGCCGAGAATAATAGCAAGACGATTGCAAGCAAGGCGAGGGTGGAGAGCGGGGTGCGTCTGTTCATTTGATCCTCCTCTGTTCAACTCTGTCTGGATGGATGGAGCGGTGTCGTCATTGGCCGCTTTGCAGTGACATTTGGGGAATGTATTGTACACAGGGAAAGGCAGGCATTCAAATCCTCGAATTCTCAGAGGTTTGCTTTGCGTCTGGGGAGAGTAGGTCACCGCCTCTGGCGTGACAGGATGATATGTCACGCCAGAGGCAGTGGTTCAACGCCCGACAATTCGAAGTTCGTTGTCTGTGATCTCGACCGATTCTACGTAAAAGCCGTAGTCGGCGCTGCTGGCTTCTTCGATGTAGGGTCTGGTCAGCGAGTCGATCTGTCCCTTCAGCATGGCCGGAACAGGATTGCCGTCGAGCAAAATTTCGACGACTTCTGGAATCACCTTGCCGTTGACTGCGTTCAGGCGCACCGACACTTTGACGTCGGAGTTGATGAAGCCAAGCGCCAGCTTGCCGGTTCCGACGATTAGCCCTGGCTCCAGGCTCACGGCGACGTTGGTCACGGGCAGGTCCTGCTGCGCGCCGAGCGCCGCCTGCAACTGTTCATTGATTTGTTGTTCGTTCACGACGATTTCCGTGGCCCCGATGCCAGCGGTTGTGGCGGCGCCGACTGCCGATACAGCTTCGGGCGTTGGCGTGGGGACAGGCGTCGGTGTTGCAGTGGGTGTGGGCGTCGGCGTGGGCATAGGCGTCGGCTCTGGAGCGCCGCCGCAAGCTGCCAGGCTGAATGCCAGGATGAATGCAATCAACGGCAACAACCACGTGCGCATACTTTGTCTTTGATTGGAGTACATGATTTCCCTCTTCTTTTGAAAGTTTGGTCGAACAATGCACAAGGCGCTCTTTCGACGTTTGGAAGGTTCAACTGGTTCCCACGAGCTTTACCAGATACAGGGCAACGTCGTCATTGAGGATCACCACGTCGCCATAGTGCAGCGTCTTGCCGCTGCTTGCCAATCCACGTCCGTCGGGCAGATAACCGCGGCGCACATAAAGAATCTGCGCCGCGCCATAATCCGCCGTCATCCCCACGCCGATGCCGGCGACTGGCGAGCGTGTGGCGATGAGCATTTCGGCGGCGTCGAGCAACGCGCTGGCAATGCCGCAGCGTCGCCAGGCAATGAGCACGTTCAGATCGACGATCTCCGGGATCGCCTGCTCGTGAAAAGAGTGATAGCTCGACTGCCACACAATTGTGACATAGCCAGCGAACTCGCCGTTTATCTCGGCGATCAACACCTCGCGTTCGCCAGCGCACTGTTCAACATAGTAGCGTCTATATTGCGCGGCGGGTTTGTTCCAGCCCTGTGCAGCGAACGCGGCGGCGATGATGTCGGCGTCTTCGTCGTGCAATGGACGGATCGTCAGGGCGGAGAGAGCCGGATGCGTCACAGCCGCACGACCTGCCCTGTGCGCGCCGATTCGTAGATCGCCAGCATCGAGCGCAGGAAATTGCGCGAGTCCGCCAGTGACACCACCGGTGCGGCGCCGTCGAGCACGCAAGCCTCCATCGCCTGAACTTCGCATAAATACGGATCAACCGCCGGGGTGATGATGCTCTCGCTGTGGTTTTCGAGGTCGGTCAATGTCATGACACTCTCTTTACCGGCAAGACCGGGCTTCCATGGCTCCTGGATATACAGAATGCCGCGTTCGCCGACCAGATAGACCGCCTCGCGGAAGGGCGTGCGAAAGCCAGAGGATATTTGCGCCACCGCGCCGCTAGCAAAGCGCAGTTGCGCCGTCATCGCCACATCGACGCCGCTTTCGCCGATCGTCTGCTGCGCCCATACCTCGACCGGCGCGCCTTCGCCCATCATCGTGATGGACAGGCTATTGGGATAGACGCCGACATCCCACCCTGAACCGCCGGTGAGATCGGCGTTGAGGCGGACGTTAGCGCTTCTTTCAGGCGGCAGGAAGAAGTTGAACCAACTGTTGATCAGTTGTAGCCTACCCAGCCGTCCGCTGCGCGCCATCTCCAATGCCTGACGCGTTTGAGGATGGTGCAGATACATGAACGCCTCGAAGATCGTGACGCCAGCGCTGTGGGCGGCGGCCTCGACTTGCTCAAACTCAGCCATGCTGACGACAAGCGGCTTCTCGCACAGCACATGCTTGCCCGCCTTCATCGCTTTGATCGACCACTCGGCGTGCAGCCCGTTGGGCAATGAGAGATAGATAGCGTCAATCTCCGGATCGGCGAGCAAAGCTTCGTAGCTGCCGTGTGCTTTGGGAATATTGCGCTCGGCTGCATAAGCGCGAGCGCGTTCGATGTCGCGGCTGGCGACCGCTCTCAGTTCGCTGCGCGGCGACGCCTGAATCGGGCCGATCAGCGCCTTATTAATATTGGCGGTGGAGAGAAGTCCCCACCGGACTTTGCGGCTCATATCTTGTTTCCTTTCAGCGGTTGAAGTTGATTGGAACGATCTGATTGAACTATATCACATCTGTCAGAGAGCATTTTGCATAAAGTTATAGCAGATGACTCGATAGTTTGTTCCGGTGTGGGGTGGAGCATAGAGTTGCTTCACGTCTGAGACAAAATATCTCGTCACGCCGGCGGCATGACCTGCAAGCGAGATTCTCAACTTGAATTACATCGTTGGTCGTTCGAGCTCCGCCAGGATGATGCTGGCAATGTCGAGCGCAGCGCGCGGACGTCCCATGCGCCCCGCCTGGGCAGCCATAGCCGCCAGACGCTCCGGTTCGGCAAGCAGCCCCAATGCCGCCATCGGCGCCATTTCCGCCATGCGCAGTTGAATGCCGGCGCCTGCTCCGGCCACAAAATCGGCGTTCCATTCTTCCTGTCCAGGAATTGGGTCGATGATGATCATCGGCGTGCCGCGCGCCAGCACTTCGCTGACGATCAGCCCGCCCGATTTGGAGATCACGATGTCACTCGCCACCACCAGGTCATCGACAAAATCGATCATCCCTTCTTTGCGCAACGTCATGTGCGTGCTGCTATGTAGATCGTGCAACGCCGCGCTCAATTCCCGGTTGCGCCCAGCCACGGTCACAGCCGCCGAGGGCAGCGTCGCCTCTTCAAGCAGCCGTTCGACCAGCAGCCGCACGCGTTTTGGCTCGATGCCGCCGCCGAAGATGCTAATCACGGGGCGATCTTGCGGCAGATCGTGCGCTGCACGTGCGCCAGCGGTTGTCTTCGGCGTCAGCAGCTCCAGCGTCACCGGGATGCCCGTAACATGGATGCATCTAGCGGGCGCGCCACGCCGCGTCAGTACATAAGCCGTTTGCGGATGCGCCACGAAGTAGCCATCGACTGCCGGCGCAATCCACGAGGCGTGCACCATGAAATCCGTCACCACTACATAGAGCGGGAGGTTGATCCGCCCTTGCTGTTTGAGAAAACTGACCGCTGCCAGCGAGAACTGCTGCGTGCAAACGATGGCATCGGGAGCGGTGCGCTCGATAAACTTCGCCAATCTGGATAGAAACGGGGTGTAGAGCGCATCAGTGAGCAGGTTTGAGGTCATGGCAAAGGAAAGCTCATCAACATCGGTCGATTCGTAGTAGACCTCATAGAGCAACGGCGCGCGCTCGCTCAGACGGGCGTATAGATTTGACACCGTGCCGCGCAACGTCGAGCCAACATAGGTGAAGATATCTTCGACGACCACGATATGGTTGGCATCCTGGCTGCGTAGAGCGGCCGCCAGCGCTTTCGACGCGCTCAGATGCCCCGAACCAAAGGGTGAGTAGAAAATCAATATCCGCGCCATATCCATCCTTTCGTCTATCCACCCTTCTCGTTTACTTTGCACCACAGGTTGTGCTGCCTATGTACGCTACACCAGCCCTGCAATTGGCGCAACCATCGGGCTGCGCGAACCACCATGAATGACATCCACCGCTACTGAGCGACTGCTACTGCGCGACGGCGCTGACGAAACCTTTTTCCCTTTCAGGTCGTAATGTTCTACTATGTTGTCGGAACGATGAAGCGATGAAATTATCCATCGAGTTTTGTGACGCAATGAATCTGCAGGATTTCAACAATGGAACAACCAATTATTGCCGCCGATGCAGTGCAAAAATGGTTTCGCACCGGCAAGATTGAAGTGCACGCGTTGCGCGGCGTCGACATTGCCGTGCAGCCGGGTGAAATGGTCGCCATTATGGGGCCATCGGGCTGTGGCAAGACCACATTGCTCAACTGCCTCTCCGGTCTCGACGATTTTGACCAGGGCGAGGTCTACATCGAGGGCGTGCGGCTGCGCACGATGAGCGACAAGAAACGCACCCTCTATCGTGCGCAACGCATGGGTTTTATCTTTCAGACCTACAACCTGTTGCCGGTGATCACTGCTGTGGAAAATGTCGAGTTGCCCTTGCTGGTGTCGGGGATGCGCCCAAACGCTGCACGCAAACGCGCTCTGGAAGTGCTGGAGCAGGTCGGGCTGATCGACCGCAGCGACCATCGTCCGGCGGAGCTTTCGGGCGGACAGCGTCAGCGCGTGACAATTGCGCGCGCGCTCGTCAACAATCCGGCGATCGTCTGGGCGGACGAGCCGACCGGCTCGCTCGACAGCAAGTCCGCCGACGATGTGCTGTCGCTGATGCGTTCGCTGAACAAAGATCAGGGGCAGACCTTCGTCATCGTCACACATGATTCGGACATTGCCGCCGCCTGTGATCGCATCATCCACATGAGGGATGGGCAGATTGTGGCGTGATCCGTGGTGCGTGCTGCGTCGCCTGACAAAACACCCCGCAGCACGCACCACGGATCACGCTGGCTGTTGAACAGGAAACTCATATATGCTTGGAACGTTATCGACAGGCGCAATTGCCTTCTTGGTTGGCGCCGTTACAGCGATCTTGCTTTATCTCGTCTTTCTTTGGTGGCGCAACCCGGTGTTGATGAAGATCGGGCTGCGCAATCTGACCCGGCGCAAAGGACAGTCGATCTTGATCGTCATCGGCTTGACTTTGAGTACGATCATCGTCATCAGCTCGCTGGGCGTGGGCGATACATTGCGCTATTCTGTGCAGAAACAGGCGGTCGCCGCCTACGGCAAAGTCGATGAGATCATTGCGCCGCCGCTGCTGTCGCTGCTGGCAGGCATGGCGAACCCCAACGTCGATCCAGCACAGGCGGAGCAGGCGCAGGCGACGCTCGAAGGGTTGATGGAGGGCGGCCTTTCCAGTGTGTTGGCGCTTGTGCAGGGCGGCTTGCCCAGCATCGGCGTCGATCGGTTGGAGCGTCTGCGCAGCGCTGCTGCGGCGGAGCCGCTGATTGACGGCGTCGCCGGATCGATCGTTTTTCCCACCATTATCCGCAATGTCACAACCGGGCGCAGTGAACCGCTGGGCTTCATTTTTGCCGTCGACGACGACTACACCGGCGAATTTGGGTTGACCAGCGTCGATGGCGAAGCGCTGACGATGGAAAGCCTTCAACCCGGCATCGGCAACATCTTTGTACAGGCGAGCAATCTCTTTGCTGTCATTCCGGCGCTGAGCGAACAATTCAATCAGCTTCAATCCACCTTGCCGATCTCGGAGACGCTGGACAATCTCGACGCCATGCAGGCGCTGGCCGGGTTGGGCGCCGTTTTCACAGCCGTCGATCCGGAGACTTTGCCTGATGTCAGCATTGGTTTGGAGACGCTCGAAGGATTGGGCGTTGACACGACGCCCCTACGCGATCTGGGCAAAGAAAGCCTGACGCTGCAGGAGATTGCTGCGCTCGTGCAGTCGGTCGACGCCACTGATGCCACCACGGGCGCGCTGTCGATCCCGCTGACCGGCGTCATCACCGGCACGCAAACGGCGGATGATGCGGCTGTTCTCGAAGTCGATCCGATGCAACTGGATGCAGCCGGCGCGGTCGGTGCGTCGCTGAACGCGCTGGCGGGCGACCTGCTGCGCGTGATCAACCTCAACACGCTTGGCTACGAGCTGGATGCCATGCTCGGTCAATTTGGGCTGCAACTGCGGCAGGGCGACCTCTACCTCAACCGTCTTGGCGCTGAGCGGCTGGGCGCCAGTACGGGCGATCTGCTTGAAGTCTATATCGGGCCTCTGCCGGTGCGCTTTCGTGTGCGCGCCGTCGTCGACCAGGCAGGCCCGCTCAGCGCGCTGACGCCAGTCGTCATGCTGCGGCTGGATGAGGCGCAGCAGCTTCTCTTTATGCCGGCGAAGGTCAATTCGGTGCTCGTCTCCAATGCTGGCGACGAGATGACCGGAATGCAGCACACCGACGCGGTGAGCCGGCGGCTGCGTGTGTTGGCGCTCGATGATGACGCCGTCGCCACGATTGCCGCAACGCTTGCCCGTCCCGATGTGCGCGCTGTGATAGAACAGCTAAGCGCTGATTTGCCCGCCAACGGTGAAGTGCGCATAGATGACGCCGAAGAGTTGCCGCCGATGTTCGCCAGTTTGCTGGAAGGGATGTTGAGCGCCTTCAACATCGAGCAAATGACTCGTCAAAATGCCGAGGCGCTGCTGGCGGCCGGTGAATCCGGCCTCGATTCGCAGGATCTGCGCGAATTGCTGGCGACGCCGACCGTGCGTGAGTGGCTGTTGCAAATCGATCTGCCTGACGAGGTCAGTCGCGAGTTCGCCACCGCTGTCGCCAATCTCAACCAATTCGAGCAGATCGAACCGCTCAACAAGACGACGATTGTTTCGGCGGCGAATGTGGGCGGCGGCATCTTCGCCACGATCTTCAGCATTTTCGGCGTCTTTTCGATTCTGGCGGCGATCCTGCTGATCGTGCTGATCTTTGTGATGCTTGCCGCCGAGCGCCGCGTTGAAATTGGCATTTCACGCGCGGTTGGTGTGCAGCGCGGCCAGATCGTACAGAGCTTTATGGCTGAGGGCATGGTCTACAACCTGACGGCGGCGGCGTTGGGTGTGCTATTGGGCATAGGCATCACCTTTGCGATGACTCAATTCATCGGCCGCCTCTTCAATGACCTGACCGGGACGATCAACGCCCAGGCGGAAGGCGTCTTTTCGATCAGTTTCAACATTTCGTGGGAGTCGATTGTGGTCGCCTATTGCGCCGGGGTGCTGATCACCTGGCTGGCGATGACAATTTCCTCGTGGCGCGTGACGCGCATGAACGTGGCGACGGCGATCCGTGGTCTTTCCGATGAAGCCGAAGCGAAGCGGCGATCCTGGTTTGTCAACGCGCTGACCTGGCTGTGGCCGCTGGTTGCGTTGGGTGTCGGCGGCTACCTCCTTTATCAGGCGCTGGTCGCCAGCTCGCTTAGTCTGATCATGATCGCCGCCACCGTGCTGCTCTACGGCTTTGCTGTGCTTGTCGGGCGCGTGCTTGAGCTGACGCCGATCCGCAATGAAACCGGCTATCGCATCGTGTACACGCTGTTGGGCGTCGGCTTGCTCGTTACCTGGATTCCACCGTGGTATTCGCTGGCGCCGCAGTGGTTTCCCGGTCGCTTCACGTGGGATCCAACGCAGGCGCCGACAGTCTTCACGATCGGCGGCCCGATGATCATCATCGGCGCGATCCTGGTGATCATGTTCAATGCCAACTTGCTCAGCGCACTGTTCAGCGCCGTTCTGGGTTTTGCACCGTCATTGCGTCCGGTGTTGCGCACGGCGATTGCCTATCCACTCAGCAGCCGTTTTCGCACCGGTATGACGATGGTGCTCTTTGCGATGATCATGGCGACGGTTGTGGTGATGTCGGTGGTGATCAACACCACGCAGTCATTGACACGGCTCGATGACCGCCAGACTGCCGGATTTGACATCGAGGTTTCGTCTACGCTGCTCAGCTTCTTCAACCCGATCGAGGATTTCTCGGCTGCGCTGGCCGGTCTGAACGACGATCCGCTCACCAGCCAGATCGCTGCAGTCGGGTTGGTGACCGAACAGGTGATGGAGGGGCGAGTTGCAGAATCGACCGGCGACTTCCTGCGTACAAGCATGGCTGGCGTCAACCGTGGCTATATCGACGCTGCACAACAGGTCTACCATCTGCGCAGCCGGGCGCCTGGGTACGCCGACGACGCAGCCGTATGGGAAGCGCTTGCGACGCGCAACGATGTCGTGATCGCCCGCCCTGAGTTTTTCCAGGCGCCGCCGCAGATGCCTTTTGGGATTGAGGAGGCGCCAGAAGAGGATTCGGAGGTTGTCGTTACGGTTGGTCCGGGCAACGATGGGGCGTCGGTGGAGCAGCGAGGCCGCGGACGCTTTACGCCGCCGCTGCGCGTTGCCGATGGCAGCGCGGGAAATGCGCTTGGCGAACTGAAACTCACGCTTGGCGCCGACGGCGCTGATGGTGTGCGCCGCACGCACACTGTGCAGGTGATCGGCGTGCTGGACGAGGATACAAATCTGGTTGGCGCAATGTTGATCGGCAGCGAGGCGACGCTGGCAAAGCTGCGCAGCGTTCCGGTGACAGGTGACAACATCTATGTCAAAGCGCAACTAGGCATGGATGTACGCACCGTTGCGGGCGACATCGAGCGCACCTTTGTGTCGAGCGGCTTGAATGCCGTTGTGCTCGCCGATCAATATGCGCAGCGCCAACGGCTGACAGGAGGTGCGCTGCAACTGTTGCAAGGCTTTATGGCGCTTGGTCTTCTCGTCGGCATCGCTGCACTTGGCGTGATCTCGACGCGTTCGGTCTACGAACGGCGCCAGCAGGTGGGTATGCTGCGCGCGTTGGGCTATCAAAAGGGCATGGTGGCGCTGAGTTTTCTGATCGAATCGAGTTTTGTTTCGATCACGGGGCTGTTGATCGGTGCGATCACGGGCATCGTGCTGGGCGACAATCTGGTGCTTGCCTTCTTCCCGCAGATCGACGAAGCTGCAGTCAGCGCACCGTGGCTGCAAATTGGGCTGATCGTGCTGGCGGCTTACCTTTTCTCGCTGCTGACGACGATTGCGCCAGCGTGGCAAGCTTCGCGCGTGTATCCGGCTGATGCGCTGCGGTATGAATAGCCGAAAGTGAGAGTGGATCGCATGGGCGCAACGCGCTGCGCCCATGCGACGTGATGGCGAACTGGAGTCTACTGGCGCTGGATGATCGGCAGCATGATGAAGCCGGGATCGGAAGGCGTCGGTGATGGCGTCACACCCGGCGCAAGGGTTGGCGTTGCTGTCGGCGGAATCGGCGTTGCGTTTTCGCCAAACGCCAGACCGAGCTTAAAGGGCGTCAAATCGGAATTGCGGCTGCGAGCGTGGAACCACAGATACAACTCACCTCTGTTGTTCACCGTTGCAGAAGGATAATAGAGCCGGTTGAAATCCCAGGCGCCGGCGCCTGAGCCGCGTAGGAGCGGGTTGTTTGGGTCCTTCGTCCAGGTTTTGCCGCCGTCGGTTGACCAGGCGCGGCCGATGCCGGTAAGCGTCTGGTCAATATTGCTGCCCTGATAGTACATGAAAAGCGTGTCGCCGACCTGAATGACCGACGGCGAGACGGTCTCTCCTTCATCCCACGCACCGGGGCCGCCGACTGGCAGCACCGGTTCTGCAATGTCGGTTCCTGGTTTTGTGTAGCGCGTCCAGTGAATGCCATCGTCGGAATATGCATAGCCGATCTGGTTGCCGGCAAACCTGCCGCCGTTGCCTGCATACCACATATGATACTTGCCGTTGATCTTGAGCACCTCCGGCGAGAAGACGCTGTAACCGTCAAAATCATCGGCTATCCCTGTTGCCTCGAAGACAAGGGCTGGAGTCACAGCGTTCGTTGGATATTTTTGCCAGTTGATGGCATTGGACGATGTGGCGTAGCCAATGCCAAAGCCGGCAAAGTAGCTCGAATATCCGGCGTACCACATCTTCCAGACGCCTTCCTGTCGGTCGTAAAGCACCGTGGGCGCGTTGATTCGCTCGTAATCCCAATAGCCGAAATCGCCGTTGCGGATGACGGGGTTGCCGACATAGCGCGACCAGTTGATGCCATCCTTAGAGGTGGCAAAGCCAATGTCTTTGCTGTTTCGGGTGAACGATGTGCCGGAATACCACATGTAATATTCGTCGTCCGCAGGATCAGCGTTGTTTTTGTCGAAGAACATGACATCGACCGCATAAACGTTGAAGTCATCCCAACTGCCTGGCGGCCCATAGAACATGATCGGGTTTCCTTCATATTTATTCCACCCTGCGACCTGGGCGTTGGAGAGTCCATAGCCAACAGGTATGGCAAGCAACAACAATGTAATCACCAACGAGAGAAAGACCTTTCTCATGGGTACCTCCAAGAATGCAAAGAGCGTTGCAGCGTATGGTGCATTGTCCGTCATGTCAGGCGACGCGACGTTTCTGCTTAGCCTATCACGTCGCTGCGACGAGATCAGCGTCGTTTTGTCTGGAAAATGGGACTATATTCTGAGACGATTGACCGATGACGCTTACAAAAGTGCGCCCAACGGGGCGTGGACAAATTGCCAGCTCGGGGCGCGCATGGTATGATTGCTACAAATTGCATGGTTGCTGAGGAGAGGTCGCATAGCCAGGTCGAGTGCGCCCGTCTCGAAAACGGGTAGGGCTAAACACCCTCGAGGGTTCAAATCCCTCCCTCTCCGCCAATCCAACAAAAAGCTCCGACCTTCGCCGGAGCTTTTTGTTGCTCTGCACAATGGCAGTTCACATGTCTGGGCGTTGCTGTGTTATTCCGGCGCAGATTCGCTGACAATCGAAGGCAGGAAGAGTGAGTGCACCGCGCCGCGCACGTAGAGCACCGGCGCCTCAACAACGATAGTCTCTGGCTCCAATACAGCAGTCACGCGCACGGTGGCCGTGTAGACGCCATCCTCCATGTCAAGCGGCTGCGCCAGCTCGACCACCATCGCCGCCTCCGCCTCGTCGGGCAGCCGTTCGATGGTGAGCCACGGCGCGTCGACGACAGCCTCCCATGCAAAACCGGCGCGTCGTTCGTTCAGTTGCACACTCAGCGTCACTGCTGTGCTGTGGAAAAGCTCGCCCAAATAGAGTTGGCTCGGTGCGAGAGACAGGAGCGCTGGCGTTGCGGCTGGTTCGGGCGTTTCCGTCGGTTCAAGAAGGACCGGCGTCTCGGTCGCTTCGGGCGTTTCCGTCGGTTCGAGAAGAACCGGCGTCTCGGTCGCTTCGGGCGTTGCCGTCGATTCAGGCGTGGGCGTTTCGGCGCCGCTTGCACGCACGCAACTCCCCAGTTCGACCCGATCCAAATAACTCCACATCTGCGAACCTGCACCGTCGTTATAGACATTGAAATAGACGACCAGCGTGCGCCCGCGATAGGCAGTCAGGTCAAAGAGCCGTTCACGCCAGACGCCGTCGCCAGCCGCGTTGCTGCGCGACAGCCGCGCCACATAACCGTAGTTGCTGTTCAATAGCAACGTCTCGCGATAGTCGACGTTGTCTGCAGCGCCGTGGGTTTGTTCGACATAACGCAAGAGCACCGGCGTCTCGGCGTTGGCGGGGATCGTCACGCGCTGAAAGACGGTGGAATAGGCGCGGCGGTTGGCGACGCCAGTAGGGATGCCCAACTGCACGGCGCGCGCAGCGCTGAAGACCGGCGCACTGACGTAGCGGCCCGGATAGGGCGTCGAACCAAACTGCCAGCCGCCGCTTGTCTCGAAATCGCCGTTGAGCAGCAGATCGGTGCAGTTGTCGGGATTGGACGTGGGCGTGGCGGTTGGCGTGAAGGTGGGCGTTGGTGTGTGGGTTGGCGTGGGGGCGCCGGGCGCGCTCTCCAGTGCATATCCTGCCAGCTCCACTAGCGTCGCCAGCGTGACGCGCGCAATGCGTACGACATAATCGTAGTCGATGCGGCTGGCAATGTCCCCTGTATTGTGATAGTAGGGGTTGCGATCTCTGGGGCGGGCGTCGTCGAAAAAGTTTTCGATGACCAGAAACGAAGCGTAGTCGTTGTCCCAAAAAGGCGAGTGATCGGAGAAACGGCTGGCTGTGGTCGTCTTGCGTTCAAAGGTCAGCCCCAGTCCATAGCGGTTGTTGCGTTCCAGGTACTGGTCCGCCAGCGCATTGGATTTGGGGCCGCGCGCCGTGTGAATCTCAACGACGCGGTCGCCGTTGCCGTCCCACCCGATCATATCCAGATTGATGAAGCCAACCACCTGTTCGCCTGCACGCCGCAACGCCGCTGCGTAGACCTTGCTGCCCCACTGTCCCTGTTCTTCGCCGGTGAAGTGGATGAAGCGCACGGTCAGTTCCGGTTGATAGGCGGCGAGCAATCGCGCCAGCGCCAGCGTGGCTGCCGTGCCGGTGGCGTTGTCGTCGGCGCCCGGTGCGTTGGCGTAGGGCAGGTTGGACGTGGAGTCGAGATGACCGCCGACGAGCAGCACGCGCTGTGGCTGCCTCGAACCTCTTACCTCGGCGACGACGTTGCGCCCGCTGTATTGACCGTATGTCCAGGGTGAGTAGCGCACGTCGAGGCGCAGACGTTGATAATATTCGTAGACAAATTGTTCGGCGTCACGCAGGCGGGGGGCAAAGGTGTAGCGCGTGTTGATGGTCACCGGCGCGCCGCCGACCATGGCCGGCGTCTCGCCGCTAATCTGGCTGACCAGGTTGCGCAGCTCTTCGGACGTGATTTGCGCCAACAGCGCCGCCACCGCCGGATCCACCGCAGCCGGTGCAGCCGGTGCAATCTCGGCGGCGTGTACGGGGGCGTCGTCCATCACCAGCGGCAGCGGTGAGAGCAGCGAGATCGCCACGCCCTGCATCGGCAATGTCTCGACCAACGCCAACTCCTGTTCAGCGTCGGTGGCGACCAGTAGATGCGTTTCACCTTGCCAGAGCAATCGACCCGATTCTGCGGCAAGCTGCGCTGCGCCCGGCGCCGTGGCGTCGGCGATGTAGTAGATGGCAGCGCCCGCGTCGGCGTCAACGACCGTCACTGCCCAGCCAGCCTGCGCCAACGCCGCCGCATCCATCGCCGAACCGCTGGCGACCCAATAGTCGGCGTCTGGCTCCTCCAGACGGGCATGAAGGACGGTCGTGGGCGGCAGGTCTGCGGGAAAATCCCCACTTTGCGTTGGCAGCACAAAGAGCACCGGACCAAAGGGGACATTCAGCGGCGCGTCGTCTTGACCGTAGCTCACCGGCCCGTTGGTGAGCGGGAACAACAACGAGACGATGATGAGCAACATCGCAGTGCGTTCGATGATGTTGCGAAGTGTGCGCTCGGCTCGACGATTCATAGCGACCTCCCTGCCTTCCTTTGTTGTTCTCTGTCTGATTCAAGTTCTGCGCTGCTAAAGCTCAAGCTGCCAGGCAGTTTTTGAACAATTGCGCTTCCTTTACTCTTGACGCAGAACCTGTGCAGAAGTGACGGACGAAGGCGGAACGGCGGAGAAGCGCAAGGGGATTGTAAGGTAATGGGTATTGCGAAAAGTGCGAAATCTCAGTAGGATTGTGCAGCGATTTGATGGGTCATTGGGAACACAGCGAGAGTTGCTTACTTGCAAACAGCCTATTTTGAGATAGCACCGTCTCAACGCACAGAAGCAGCGCGGCGCGGCGCCGTAGCCTGGTTAGCTCTGCTGCTGCTGGCGATCTTGTTGGCATGGCTGCCGTTGCACCTGGCGGCTGGCTTTGTCGCGGCTGCTACAGTTGGCGTGCTGACGTTGCGCTGGCCGTGGTTGATCTGGCTGCCGCTGGCGGCGCTGACGCCCGTTGCGAGCGGGTTGCGCTTCGGGCCAGCCAGCGCCACCGATCTGTTGCTGGCGGTGGGCGTTGGGTTGTGGCTCCTCGACGGTGCACGTCAGCGCACGTTGTCGTTGCGTTGGTCCCCTGTGAGCGCAGCGGCGACGGTCTATGTTGCCGTCCTGTTTGCATCGCTATTTTTCGCCGCCGATTTGGGTAAAGGCGTGCGCGAAGTGATAAAATGGCTTGAATTGGCGGTCTTGTTGTTGGTTGCGCCTGCGCTGCTGACGATGCAGCGAGCCAGATGGCTGGCGGCGGCGTTGGTCTTCGGCGCATGCATCCAGGCTGCTTTAGGACTTTATCAATTTATTTTTCGCATCGGCCCAGAGCACTTTGTGATTATGGGGCGTTTCATGCGCGCAAGCGGCGTCTTCGACCAGCCCAACCCTTTTGGCGGCTTTCTGGGGCTGGCGCTGCCCGTGGCGTTGA
Source organism: Chloroflexota bacterium (assembly GCA_016861025.1). Taxonomy (GTDB): domain Bacteria; phylum Chloroflexota; class Anaerolineae; order Caldilineales; family Caldilineaceae; genus Caldilinea. Next base: position 245,778 of record BOKO01000003.1, on the reverse strand, counting down.
GTCTGGCGCTCTGGGCGTGGGGCGAGTTTGTGCAGCGTGGCGGGCGCTGGATCAACAGTCTGTGGGCGCTTTACTACACGGTGGCGACGGCGCTCATCGGTCTGGGGGTGCTGGCAAGCTGGAGTCGGGGCGCGTGGCTGGGCGCCGTCGTTGGCGTGCTGGTGGTGCTGGTGGTGCGCAGTCGGCGTGCAGCGATTCTATCCGCGATCGGCGCGCTGGCAGTGGCAGGCATGACGCTGTTGGGGGCGTTTTCGCCTACAGCGATCCCGCAACCGATCAGCGAGCGGCTGGCCGACCTTCCCGCCTATTTCGGTTGGACCGACGTACTGTCGCAGCCGGTGACAGACGAGAATTTTTCGGTTGTCGAGCGCATTGCTCACTGGACAGCAGCGCAGCGGATGTGGGAACGGTCGCCGTGGTTCGGCGTCGGCGCCGGCAACTATGCGGCAGTCTATCCTGAAGTGCGGCTGCCGCGCTGGGAAGACCCGCTCGGTCATGCGCACAACATTTACTTGAATGTGCTCGGTGAGACGGGGATTGTGGGGTTGGCGTCGTTTATTGTATTGTGGGGTGCAGTGGTCGTCTGGACATGGCAGCGCGCTCGCAACAGCGACCAGTCAAACCTAGATCAGCGCTGGTTGGCTGCGGTGGCTGTCGGTGTGCTCGGTCTTGTGGCGCATCTTTCTGTGCACAATCTGGTGGACAATCTCTTTGTTCGCGGGATTGTCGTGTATATTGGTTTGTGGTTCGTCGTCATTCATAGTAAGTCATAGAGGTTTCATTTTGAGTGCATTGCAATCGCTCCCGCTAAGTGACTCCAACCGCCGTGAAGTCAAACGCTTCGTCAAATTTGCCATGGTCGGCACGGCAGGGATGGTCACCCACATGATCATCTTCAATATCTTGATGCTCGGTCTGCGCCTCGACCCGCGGCTGGCGAACGCGGTCGGCTTCATTGCCGCCGTGGTGCAGAATTTTACGCTCAATCGACGCTGGACATTTCCAGAGAGCCGCAGCCGCGACCCCGGTGCGCAGTTGGGGCAGTTTGCCATCGTCAGCGTGATCGGCCTGATGATCAATTCGGCGGTCTTTTGGGTGGTCAGCCACACGCTTGAATCGTTCTGGGATGGGTTGATCCCGGCGCCGACGCTCGCTCATGCGCTCAATAACAACTTTGCACTGGCGACAGCCATTGGCGTCGTCCTTTTTTGGAATTTCACCGTCAACCGGCTGTGGACTTTCCGCACGCGCGCGTGAGGGAGTGGCTTGGCGGTTATTGCGATTGACTACACGCCCGCCGTTCGACAACAGGCGGGCATCGGTCGCATCATCCGTGGCCAGATCGAGGCGCTGGTCGCCCTGAATCCAGGGTTTGACCTGCGCCTTTTTGTTGCCGGGCATGTGACCGATGCAGACCGTCGGTCCGCTCCGCTTCCACTGCACCCCACACTCATCGATGAGCGCAACCTGGTGCGCATCTGGCACCGGCTTGATCTTGGTTTTCCGCGCGTCGAATGGTTCACCGGCGGGCCGCTCGATCTCTTTCATGCCACCGACTTTGCGCTTGCGCCGACGCGCGCGCGGCGTAAGCTGCTGACTGTACACGATCTGGCTTTTGTTTTCTATCCGAACGCAGCCATGCCCGGTTTGCATCACTACCTGAATGTAGTGGCGCGGCGCAGCGTGCATCGCGCCGACGGCGTCATTGCGGATAGTCATCATACCGCGCATGATCTGACGGAGCAGTGGCAGGTGGCGCCGGAGCGCATCACCGTCGTGCAGGGCGCAGTTGATCATGCTCATTTCAAGCCGATTATCGATTCGGAGCGCCAACGCACCGTGCGTCAGCGCTATGCGATTGGCGAACGACCGTATATCCTGGCGCTGAGCCGGCTGGAGCCGCGCAAAAACTTCGCCCGGCTGATCGAGGCGTTTGCCATTGCCCGGCAAGAGGCAAATCTTCCACATCGCCTGATTATTGGCGGCGGCAAAGGCTGGCTATACGACGAAATTTTTCGGCGCGTGGGCGAGCTGAATCTGCACGAGCATGTGCATTTCACCGGCTTTGTCGATGACGCCGATCTGCCCGTTCTCTACAGCGCCGCCGATTTCTTCGCCTATCCGTCACTCTATGAGGGTTTTGGTTTGCCAATTGTCGAGGCGCTGGCTTGCGGCGCGCCGGTGCTGACGGCGAACAATTCCTGTTTGCCTGAAGCGGGCGGACCTGGCGCGCTCTATATTGACGCTGAAGATGTTCACAGCATCGCCGAGGGGCTCATCCGCCTTGCGACGGACAAGGCGCTGCGCAACCAACTGCGCACCGCAGGGTTGCAACATGCCGCTCATTTCACCTGGGAGCGCAGCGCCCGACAACTGCTTGACGCCTACAGCCGCACGCTTACCTGACGCAGCCATTCGCGGGAATGAACATCAGCACGATGATTTGACGCCGTTGGCTTTTCATCGTCTTCAATCACTTCTGATATATTGGATGCGATCTGAACGATTGATGCACACTGTATTTTTGCAAAGGTGACTATTCAGGTGCGACGCACTGGTCAGAAGCATGCGAGACCGCCAAATGATGCTCTGACCAGTGCGTCGCACCTGAAGCTGAACAGTTACGTGCGAAGTATGCGAGGTTTTTTCCTTCATCGGAACTCAAGTAGTCGATAGGGCATTGCATCTCTGAGTTCACATACCCACCACTCAACGCTTGTAGAGACCCGGTTCCATCCACCGCTGCTGCCAGCGGACATAACGTCGCGCCCTCGGCTCGACGCCCTGATCCAGCGCGGAATCGAACGTAAACTTTTGTTGGTGATTGCGCCAGCCGGTTACGGGAAGACGACCGCAGTGCTTTCCTGGGCGCAACACCAGGCGCGACCTGTCGGCTGGCTCTCGCTCAGCGTCGGGGACGATGACCTGAGTAGTTTTGTGCGGTATGTGGCGGCGGCGATTCAGCGAGTTGCACCAGATGCTTGCGCGGCCAGCCAGACGCTGGCGCAGGGCGGTCAGGCGCCGGCGGCCGTGTTGCTTGCGGCGCTGGTCAATGATCTGTCTGCGTTGGCGCAGCGGATCGTGCTCGTGCTGGACGATTACGACAGCGTTGCCGCCAGCGCCGTGCACGAGTTTGTGGCCGCGCTGATCGATGCGCTGCCCCCGACCATCCGCCTGATCATGACCTGCCGCGCCAGCCCGCCGCTGCCGCTGGCGCGCTGGCGCGGGCGCGGCGAACTGGCGGAAATCCGCGCCGCTGACCTGCGCAGCGACGAAAGCGAGACGCCAGCGATCCTATCGGCAATGATCGGCGCGTCGCTTGCGCCTGCCGTTATAGACGCCATTCAAACCCGCACCGAAGGCTGGGTGACCGGGCTGCGGCTGGCGGCGCTTTCTATGCAGTGTCATGACCCGACACAGTGGTTGACGACCCTGGAGCAGGCAGGCAGCGCCAATATTCGCGACTATCTCCTGGATGAGGTTCTCCACCGACAGTCGGAGGCGGTGCAGCATTTTCTGCTCACCACTTCGATCCTGGATCGTTTCTGCGCACCGCTGTGTGCAGCGCTGCTCAATGGCGAAGCTGCGAGCGACGCGGCGGAGCAGGCTGCCCGTAGGCTGCTCGACGCTGTGACTGCCGCCGGGCTGTTTGTTACATTGCTGGACGAGGCTGGCGAGTGGCGGCGTTATCATCTGCTCTTTGCCGAATTGCTGCGGCTGCGGCTGCTTCACCTCTACGGCGCCGAACGCGTGGCTAAACTGCACTGCGCCGCCGGTCGCTGGTTTGCCCGGCAGGGGCTGGTCGAAGAGGCGATTCATCATTTATTGGCCGGTGGTGACACTGACGCCGCCGCTGATGTTGTTGCCGCGCACTTCCAGGCAGTGTTGAACCGGGAAGATTGGCCCCAGTTGGAGCGTTGGCTGGCGCTGCTGCCCGAAGCGGCTGCCATGAGCCATCCGATGCTCGTGCTGGCGCGCGCCTGGTGCTTGCAGTTTCATTTTGCGTTGGCGGCCCTGCCGCCGTTGCTGGTGCAACTCGACGCGCTGCTGCCTGCACTCAACCCGGCGACCGCCGCCTTGATTGCTGGTCGTCTCGCCCCGCTGCTTGCCCAGGTAAGCGTACTGCGCGGCGAGGCGACAATGGCGCTGGCGCAGACAGAGATTGCTCTGAACCAGACGCCCGCCGCCGATCGTTACATCCGCAGCCTGGCTGTCTTCCATCATGCGTTGGCGCTGCACATGGTTGGTCGCGGCGAGGAAGCAGAGGCGTGGTTATTCGATCTACTGCGCGCCGAGCGCGGGCGCGTCGATGCGTTTACGGTGCGGCTCCAGTTTGCTCTGTGCAGCAACTACCTGATCAGTGGCGAGTTGGAGAAACTGCGCGCAACCGCCGAGCGGATGTTGGCGGACGCTCAGGCGAAGCGGTTATTTTTGGGCGAAGGCTGGGCGCGCGTCTTTCTCGGTCACGCTGCCTACGAGACAAACAATCTGGCGGCGGCGGAGGCACACTACACAGCCGGCGTCAGTATGATCTACGTTGCACATGCCGCTGCCGTACGCGAGTGTCTGTTTGGGCTGACGCTGACACAGATCGCGCAACGCCGTTTCGATGCTGCGGCTGCGACGGTGGCGCAGTTGCGGGAATTCCGTGGCGGTCTCGACGCCGAGATCGATTCATTTGCCGCGCGGCTGGCCCTGGCGCAGGGCGATCATGTCGCGGCGTTGCGTTGGGCGGACGGCTTTCGGCCCAACGCAACGCCGCCCTTCCTTTACTGGCGGGAAATTCCGGCGCTCACTGCGGCGCGGATTCTCACTATCGCCGGGCAGGGCGAGGCGCTGCGCCGCGCGCTCGATCTGCTTGAATCCGTTGCGGCATGGGCCGAACGCAGCCACAACACCTGGCGCGTCGCCGAGTGCGCGGCGCTGCGCGCGGTTGCCCTGGACAGGCTCGGCCAGACGCAGGCTGCGGATGAGGCAATGCACACGGCGCTGCACATCGGCGAAGCAGCCGGCTATCGACGCACCATGCTCGACATTGGACCGCACCTGCAGCCGCTGTTGACGCGCCAGACCCGGCGTGGGACGACCGCAGCGATGGCGCGTCCGCTGTTGCGCGCGCTGATAGACGAAACGGGGCAGAAGACGCCGCCCGCTGAACCACCCGGCGAGTATGTCGAATCGCTCACTGCGCGCGAGCAGGAAGTGCTGGTGCTGCTGGCGCGCCGCTACGCCAACAAAGAGATCGCCCAGGAACTCTTCATTACCACGAACACGGTCAAACGCCACACGCTGCAAATCTTTGCCAAGCTGGGCGTCAACGACCGGCGCGCCGCCGTCGAGCGCGCCCGCCATCTTGGCGTGCTGAAGGACGAAGCGTAACCCCCCCGCAGCGCATAGATAATCCACTTTGGATCACTACATCGGTCTGATATCGGTGCATACTCATATACACGCGGCGCTTCTGTGAGCTTGCGTAAGCCTATCCTGTTGTTTACATCTCAATGGAGGAAACTATGTGTTTGTTTGCGATCCTTGCTGCGACTGCGCCGCGTCTCGCCCTGTTCTTTTTGTGGATCTTCACGCCCCTGGTCAATTCGTCGTTTAGCGGCTGGATGATGCCGTGGCTGTGGCCGATCCTGGGCGTCATCTTTTTGCCGTTTACAACGTTGATGTACGTACTGGTGGTGGGGCCGCTGGGAGAAACCAACATCTGGGGCTGGGTCGTCGTCTTTCTTGCCTTGCTGATCGATCTGCGCGCCTACGCCGATGCTGCGGCTAATCGTCAACAGATTCCTGGGTTGGGGGCGTCTGCAACGTAGCGATAGTTTGTAGGATGATGGAAAAGCTAATTGCCTGGACGCAGGCGGTCCTCAACCGTATACCGGGGCCGGGAAGAATCTTTTTCGGGGATCTCACCGCCGATCGGCGGGCGTTTCGCGGCCTGGCGGCATGTCTGCTGGCAATTGCGGCTGTCAACCTGATGCCGCCGGTGATCAGCCTGGGCACGGCGCCGATCCAGGTGGGGCTGCGCCAGGTTGGCAGCGGCATACCGATTCTGGTGGCCGCCAACTATCTGCTGCTGGCGATTTTGACGCTGGCGGCTGGTGCAACGGGCGACGCCATCGGGCGCAAGCTCTTTCTCCTGATCGGGTTGGCTGGCGTTTTGCTGGCGGGGCTGGCGAGCATGTTCTGGCTGGGGACGGACGGCTTTCTCTACGCCGACCTCCTGCTGAACGTTGCTCAGGTCACGATCACCCCGATGTGCATCGCCATTGCGGCGTTTGCCTTTGCGCCGGGGGTGCGCCCCTTTGCCTTTGGCGCCATCTTCAGCACACAGGCAATGGCGATCGGCGCATCCGCCGCGCTCTTTTCGCTGTTGCGCGACGTGGGCAACGGCGTCATCATCTACTCACTGCCGATTGGGTTGGGGATCATTGCCTTCTGGCTGATCCTGCGTCAGGTCTATGAACCGGCGGAACTGCAGCGGATCGTCTGGCGCGAGTTGTTCGTCAATCTGCTGTGGGCCGGGGCGGTCTTCATGGCGGTCTACGGACTGGTGGTCTACACCGGCGGGCTGACCAGCCGCAATGCGCTGCTCGTGATCGCAGTTGGGCTGGGGGGACTGATCCTGGCGTATCGCTATTTTTACCGCTGGCTGTGGCGGCGCGGCGAGATCAAGCTCTACAATGCACGCGGCATGGCGTTTGCGATCGTGGCAGGGATGACCCTGGCGATGGTGCAGGGGACGCTCTTCTATCAATTCTGGACGTACTACATCAGCGTGCGTGGGTTGGGGGCAGTGGCGGCGACGTTCCAGTTTGCGCCCTTCGTGGTGGGTATGATGGTGGGGACATTGCTCATCGTGCGCCTTTCCACTCGCTTCGATGCGCGGGGATTGATCGCAGGCGGGTTGACGCTCTCGGCTATCGGCTTGCTGGCGCTATCTCGCATCCAGGTTGACACGCCGCTGGCGCTCCTGCTCGTTCCGATTACCGTGTTGGGACTGGGCATTGGCATCGCTGGCCCGGCGCGCCTGACCGTGATCGTCAACGCTCCACCGCCGCGCCTGATGGCGAGTGGCGCCGCCATCAATTCGGCGGCGGGTCAATCGGGCTATGCGCTGGGCGTGATCGTTTCCAGTTTCCTGGTGACGCTGCTGGCAGACGGCGCGCTGCGCGCCCAACTGCAACAATCTACTCTGCCGGCGGAGCTGATGACCCGGCTTGAAAGCATCTGGAAGAACGCATTTGCGCGTGCCATGTCCGGCGCATTCACCGCGCTACCGCCGGAACTGACGCAGGCGCTGACCACACAGTTGGGGCCAGCCTTTACGCGCGGACTGGCGCAGACGCTGCTGATCATGGCTGGATTCCTGACAGTCGCGGCGATCGTGATTTTTGTGGGGATGCCGCGGGGGCTGCAAGGCAGTCTCATCACACCGCCGCAGACGCCCGCAGACACCCCCGAAGAGTCACAAGCATCGGCGTGAGTGAGACAGGTAGAGTCTACCTGCATGCCTAAAGATTACCCTATTTGGATCACGACGCACGCCTGTTGTGCGTCCATACTCGTTGATATGAAATCCGGTCGCACTCGTCCGATCGATATGGAGGTTGACTAGTGGCTGCAGGTGAACAACTCCACGTTCATGATCGCGCTGCCTATCGTATTACGGTGCAGGGCTGGCTCGATGAACGGTGGTCGGATTGGCTGGAAGGTCTGCGGATAACAAGCCGTGATGGCGCCGGCGCAACTGCATACACAGTGCTAGAGGGTGAGCTGGCCGATCAGGCGGCATTGGTGGGGGTTTTGGGTGTGCTGCAAGGGTTGGGGTTGCCTGTAATCAGCGTTGAGTATTTGAGACAGGATGAGAATGCTATCTGGCAAAGGGAACAATCTTGAAGGCTGAACTTGCAACGATGATAGGATCGCTGCGTCCAGCGCGCGCCGACCTCAAATCCGATGTCGTCGCCGGGCTGACCTTTGCCGTGGTCAACGTGCCACAGGCGATGGCGCATGCGTTGCTGGCCGCCGTCAATCCGGTATTGGGCATCTACACGTTGATGGTGGCGGTGCCGGTGGGCGCTATCTTCACCAGCTCGGTCTACATGAATGTCTCCACGACCAGCGCGCTGTCGGTGGCGGCAGGTGCGGCGCTGGCGGAGATTCCCGACGTGCAGCGCGCTGCGGCGTTGGCGGTGTTGGTGCTTCTGGTTGGTGTGATTCAGTTGCTGGCAGGGTTGTTCCGGCTTGGCTTCATCGTGCGCTTTGTCTCCAACGCCGTGATGACGGGCTTTCTCAACGGCATCGCCGTCCTGATTATTCTGGGACAGCTTGGCGAACTGACCGGTTATCAGAGTCGCTTTTCCAACAGCGTGGCGCGTGCCCTCGATCTGGCGCTGCGCCTCGATCGGGTGGACATTCCAACCACGATCATCGGTCTCTTGACGCTGGGGTTGATTATGCTTGTGTTGCAGACGCGCTGGCGCAGGTTCGCTTTCATCCTCGCCATCACTGCCGCGACGGTGCTGCTGATGGTGCTGGGGCTGCCCCTCTTTGCTGCGACGCTGAACTGGCAGGCAGTCAGAACCGTCGGCGACATTTCCGCTATCCCGCGTACACTGCCGGATCTGGCGCTGCCGTCGCCGCAGCTCCTGTTCTCACTGCTGCTGCCCGCCTTCTCAGTGGCTATCATCGGTCTGATCCAGGGCGCCGGCGTCAGCCAGGGCTATCCCAACCCGGACGGCAAGTATCCGAACGTCTCGCGCGACTTCTTTGGGCAGGGCGCGGCAAACCTGGCCGCCAGTTTTGTGTCCGGTGTGCCGGCTGGCGGGTCGATCTCGGGTACGGCGCTGCTATTGAGCGCCGGTGCGCGTTCACGCTGGGCGAACATTCTGGCGGGTCTCTTTGTGGCGGTGATCGTCGTTGTGGCGGCGCCGCTGGCAGAGCTGGTGCCGATGCCGGCGCTGGCTGCCCTGTTGATCGTGGCTGGCTACCAGGGACTGCGCATCGAAGCGGCGCAAACGATCTGGCGCACCGGCAACGTGCCCGCCACCGTGATGGGGTTGACCTTTTTGGCAACGCTGTTTATTCCGCTGCAATATGCCGTATTGGTTGGCGTCGCCCTCAGCATCGTGTTGTACGTTGCGCAACAGGCAAACCAGGTCGTGGTGAACGAATGGGTGCTGAAACCCGAAGGCTTTCCTGTGGAGCAGCCGGCGCCCAGCGTCCTGCCCAGCCGCCGTCTGACCGTGCTTCAGGTGTACGGCAGCCTGTTCTTTGCGGCGGCAAAGAATCTGGAAGAGATGCTGCCTGCTGCCGAGAACACGACGCGTGCGGCCGTGATCCTGACCTTGCGCGGCCGCACAGAGATCGGCAGCACCTTTGTCACCGTGCTGCGGCGCTACAATCAAACCCTGCATGCACACGATGGCAACCTGTTCCTGGCGGGCGTCGATGAAGCCGTCCACAACCAGCTTGCCAAGACCGGTCTGCTCAAAGAGATCGGCGAGGCGAATGTCTTTCCTGCGACCCCGCAGTTGGGCGAGGCGCTGAATACCGCCATCGACGCCGCCAATGCTTGGCTTGACAATCAGTGATGTCAAGCAGTAACGATAAGTGAATTCTTTGTTTCTCGAAGGGAATCTACAATGTCACAACGCAAGAATGCAACCAGCTTCACTGCAACTGCAAACGCAGCGCTGTTGCAGCAGTTGAACTGGAGCGATACTCAGGATTACGAACTTGCCAGTCGCGGCTTCATTGCCACGCTGGAAGACCCGCTGATCCGCGACAAGAGCGGGCGTGCAGTCTGGAATCTCGACGCCTTCAAGTTTCTTGAAGCCGAGAGCGCCCCAGCCACCGTCAACCCCAGCCTGTGGCGCCAGTCGCGCCTGAACGCGCTCTATCAGGGACTCTTCCAGGTCACCGATGGCGTCTACCAGGTGCGCGACTTCGATCTGGCGGTGATGACCATCGTCGACACCGGCGCGAGTTATATTGTGATCGACCCGCTGATCACGCCGCCCACCGCCGAGGCCGGCATGGCGCTGGTCTATCAGCACATCGGTCATAAGCCGATTGTCGCCGTCATCTACACCCACAGCCACATCGACCATTGGGGCGGCGCAAAAGGGATCATTTCCCAGGCTGACGTGCAGGCGGGGCGGGTGAAGGTCATTGCCCCGGATCGCTTCATGGAGTTTGCCATCAGCGAGAACGTCATCGCCGGCAACGTGATGAGCCGCCGCGCCAGCTATATGTATGGCACGCTGTTGCCCGCCGACCCCACCGGGCAGGTCGGCGCCGGGCTGGGACAGACAACTTCCTCCGGCGTGCCCACCCTGATCAAGCCGACCGACTACATCACCCATACGGGGCAGACGATGGTGATCGACGGCGTGGAAATCGAGTTTCAGCTCACGCCGGGCACGGAAGCGCCGGCGGAGATGAACTTCCTCTTCCCGCAGCGCCGCGCCTTGTGCATGGCGGAGAATGTCTCGCACAACATGCACAATCTCTACACCCTGCGCGGGGCGATTGTGCGCAACCCCAAAGTGTGGGCGTATTACATCGACGAGGCGATCGCGCAGTTCGATGGCCGTTACGATGTTATCCTTTCGTCGCATCACTGGCCCACCTGGGGCGCGGAAGCCGGTTTGGATTACTTGAAGAAACAGCGCGACATGTACAAGTACATCCACGATGAGACCATGCGCCTGGCGAACCAGGGCTACACGCTGCTCGAAATCCCTGAGATTGTCGAGAGCCAGCTTCCTGCCGAGCTGTTCAACGCCTGGTACAATCGAGGCTACTACGGCACGGTCAATCACAACGTCAAGGCGGTCTACCAGCACTACCTGGGCTTCTTCGACGGCAACCCGGCAACCTTGCACCCGCTGCCGCCGGATGCTGCGGGCAAGAAGTACGTCGAGTTCATGGGCGGCGCGGACAATCTGCTGGCGCAGGCGCGCAAGTCGTTCGAGCAGGGCGAGTACCGCTGGGTGGCGCAGGTGGTCAACCACCTGGTCTTTGCCGACCCGGAGAACCAGGCGGCGCGTGACCTGCTAGCCGATGCGCTGGAGCAACTGGGCTACCAGGCGGAGTCCGGGCCGTGGCGCAACTTCTACCTCAGCGGCGCCCAGGAACTGCGCAACGGCGTGATCGACCTGGGCGCGCCCAAAACCGCCAGCCCGGACGTGATCAAGGCGATGTCGCTGGAGATGTTCTTCGACCTGCTGGCAGTGCGCCTGATCGGGCCAAAAGCGGCGGGCAAGAAGCTGGTCTTCAACGCATCCTTCACCGACACGGGCGAGCAATATCTGCTGGTGGTGGAGAACTGCGTGCTGAATTACACTAAGGGCAAGCAGAGCGCCGAGGCCGACGCCTCGCTGACCATGACCCGCGCTGCTCTGAATGAGGTTGTGCTGGGCGAAGCCAAACTTGCCGAGAAGTTGGCGGCCGGCGAAGCCAGGATCGACGGCAACGCGGAGAAACTGGTCGAGTTCCTGTCGCTGTTGGACAACTTCGAGTTCTGGTTCAACATCGTCACACCGTGACGCAGTAGGGACGAGTGGATTCTGTATGGCGCGGCAACCGCTGGAGCAGACAGGCGAATTGAAGTCGATCGGCTACGAGTTGTTTATCGCCGCACTCTCGGTGCTGTCGATCGTCAACATGCTGCTGCTGCTCTTTGTCCACAACGCCAGCCTGGAATATGTGATCGTGACCATCAATGCCGTCATGACGCCGATCTTCCTGGGCGATTTTCTCTACCGGTTCTTCACGGCGCAGAGCAAATCGCGCTACTTCTGGCGCAAATTCGGTTGGGCGGACCTGTTATCCAGTCTGCCCATCCCGAATGCCCGGATTCTGCGGCTGTTCCGCCTCTGGCGCGTCTTTCGGCTGTTCAGCGCGTTTGGCACAGGCAACCTGATCGATCAGTTCGTCAGCCGCCGCGCCGAAAACGCGCTGCTGACGGTGGTCTTTCTGGTGCTGCTCGTCCTGCAATTTGGCGCGCTGGCGGTGCTCTATGTGGAGCATAACGCTCCCGACGCCAGCATCACCAGCGCCAGCGACGCGTTGTGGTGGGTCTTTGTGACGATCACCACGGTTGGCTATGGCGACCGCTACCCGGTGACCAATGCCGGTCGTCTGGTGGCGATGCTGGTGATGATCGCGGGTGTGGGGCTGTTCGGCACGCTCAGCGGTTTCCTGGCGAATCAGTTTCTGACGCCGCCCGCGCCGAAAGCCGCCGATACGCTCACAGCCGAGTCAACCCTGGCTGACCCAAAGGCGCGCATCGCTGAGTTGAAGCAGATGCTGGCGGCGCAAGAACAGGCGACCGCCGAGCTGCGCGCCAAACTTGAGGAGATCGACGCATTGCTGTGATGCTCTCAGCACCGCTAGCGATCTTCGGGTAGCGATCATGGGGCGGCAGGTGTTGCGTGCTACGTGTTGGGTGGGAGATCGCCCACGCTACATGCATCACGCAATACGCACCACGCACCACGCTAGCAAGAATATCTACGCAAAGACGTAATTGAGAAGGTGATGCATGGCTGATGTATTCGTCAATTTAATCCCGTTGATCCTGGGCGCAACGCTGGCGCCGGTCTTTCCGATTATCGTGCTGCTGCTGTTGCAGAGCGAACGCGGGCTGGGCAAAGCCATCGCCTTTGTCGCCAGTGCGGTGACGGTGCGTTTGGTGCAGGGTGCGATCTTTGGGCTGGTCTTCCGTTCGGCCGTCGAAGCGGAGAGCGCCGTCGGGCTTCAACTGATCGCCCCAACGCTGCTGACTGTCGTGGGCATTCTGCTGCTGGTGAATGGCGTCAAGAAAGTGCGCAAGGAGGAGGACAGCGAAGACAGTGAACCAAAATGGATGAGCAGGTTGAGCGATCTCACCGTGCTCAAGGCGGCGGGCGGCGGTGCGCTGCTCATGCTGGTGGCGGTCAAGCAGTGGGTCTTTACGCTGTCGGCGCTTGCCGTGATCGAGGAGGCGCAGCCGGGATTGACCGCGGGCATTGCGCTCTATCTGCTGTTTGTGGCGGCGACGCAGGCGCTGATGGCGCTGCCGATCATCGCCTTTGCCGTGGCGCCGGAGAAATCCGCCCGACCGTTGGCGGCAGCGCAGGGCTGGCTGCAGCGCCACAACCGCGTGATCATGATCGTCGTGTCTTTCGTCTTTGGTGTGTGGTTCCTGTACCAGGGCGTCTCTAGCCTGTTGGCTTTCGGGGCGCCATAGCTGCAGGATGGAGCGACGAAAAGGGGACAAGAGATGTTGATGTATCTGGCGGCGGGCGACGGCGGTGGACATCCGATGCTGGCATGGATCGAAACCGCGGCGATCGTGATCGAAGTGCTGGCGGTGCTCATTATCGTGTTCTCGATTCTAGGCTCACTGGCGCAGTATTCATGGCGCTACACATTCCGGCGCGGACAAGGCGATCTCTATCGTGACCTGAAGGTGAGTTTGGGAAAGTCGCTGCTGCTGGGGTTGGAAGTGCTGGTGGCCGCAGACATCGTCCACACCGTGGCGTTGCAAGCCACGCTGCAAAGTGTGGTGGTATTGGGGTTGTTGGTGCTGATCCGCACCTTTCTAAGCTGGGCGCTGGTCGTCGAAATTGAAGGACATTGGCCCTGGCAGCACAATAGCAAGTTATCACAAGGAGAATGAACAACGATGTTGGGTAGAAGACGAGAAGAACGGCGCGCAGAGCGCGAAGTGTTTGGTCGCGGTGGGACTGTCAATCGTTATCGCATGCGCGAGAAGCTGATCTCGTTTGGCGACGACTTCTGGATTGAAAATGATCAGGGACAGCGCGTGTTTAAGGTGGACGGCAAGATGCTGCGCGTGCGCGACACGCTCTTCTTCGAGGACGCGCAGGGGCGCGAGCTATGCAAAATCCAGCAACGGCTGGTGGCGGTGCGCGACACGATGACCATCGAAGGTCCGAACGGCGAACGGATGGCGACGTTACGCAAGGCGTTGATCGCCCCGCTGCGCGACCGCTGGACGGTGAAGATCGGCGACGGGCCCGATCTCAACATTCAGGGCAACATCCTCGATTTCGAGTATGAGATCGGCGAAGGACGCACGAAGGTTGCCCAGGTCTCCAGGAAATGGTTCCGCATTAGAGACACCTACGGTGTGCAGATCGAGCCGAGCCAGAACGACATCGTGATCCTGGCGATCACGGTGGCGATCGATATGATGCGGTAGCAGGAGTTGCGAGGGGTGAGTTGCGAGGGGCGAAGCGCTGCGGTCATTTCGCTCCGCGCGCTGCAAACGATGGGGGCGTCAACCGTTGATGCATTGGCGTTTGGTATCGTTCAAACGTAGCGTAGCCGCATCAGCGTGTACACATTACTAGCACAATCCGTCCATCAACTGTGGCCGGGTTATCTGTCAACATGTATTTAGAAAGGATTCGAATCGTATGGCTACACTCACTGTATGGAAGTTTGACACAGCTACGGGCGCGCAGGAGGCGCTCGACAAGCTGGCTGATCTCTCGAAGCAGCAGTTGATTCAGATTCAGGATGCCGCTGTTGTCTCCTGGCCCGCCGGCAAGAAAAGCCCGAAGACCAAGAACTACGGCAGCATGACCGGGCAGGGCGCGCTTTCCGGTGCGTTCTGGGGGATGCTCTTTGGCTTGATCTTCTTCGTGCCCTTCTTTGGTCTTGCCGTCGGCGCGGCGATGGGCGCGCTGGCGGGCAAGTTTGCCGACTACGGCATCAACGACAATTTCATCAAGGAAGTGCGCGAGAAGGTGACGGAAGGCACGTCGGCCCTCTTCCTGCTCAGCGCCAACGCTGTGCAGGATCGCGTCCTGGCTGCGTTCGAAGGTGTGAACATGGAGTTGATCGCATCCAACCTGAGCGCCGAGCAGGAAGCCGCGCTACGCGAGCAGTTCGAGGCGTAAGCGACGCCTGTAAAGTCAGCCCTCTCGCCGGTGTTTGCTTGATTTCTGGATTGTCCCTACAATTTACAATCTTCCAGGAAGCTCCATACCTTCCTGGAAGACCATTTGCTAACCGTTCTTTGAGGTGATATGCAATCGAGCAATGATTTTCGCGCCCTGGCGCGCAAAATTGGGTTTGATCCGGACTACCTCGAAGCATTTGAACGCAAGATGTTCATCGAGGGGCCGCAGAGCGCGCGTCGCCTGACCAACTTTTTCGTGCTGCTGCTGTTGGCGGCGACGATTGCCACCTACGGTCTGCTCAGCGACTCGACGGCTTCAGTGATCGGCGCCATGATCGTGGCGCCGCTGATGGGGCCAATCATGGCGACGACGGCGGCGGTGGTGATGGGGTCGGCGCAGCGCACGCTGCGTTCGCTGGCGCTGGTCGTGGTCGGGGTGATCAGCGTGATCGCGCTGTCGATGGCGTTGAGCTGGGTCGTGCCGGATGTTGCGATTTCATTTACGGAGAACGGGCAGCTTGCGTCACGCATTGCGCCGGGGTTGCTTTCGCTGCTCACCGCGCTGGCATCGGGCGCAGCCGGGGCCTTCATCACCGCGCGCGAGGAGATCGCTGACTCGATGGGCGGGGTGGCGATCGCAATTTCGTTGGTGCCGCCGCTCTGCGTCGTCGGCATTGCGCTGCGCGTAGGCGAGTTTGGCCCGGCAAGCGGCGCCATGATGTTGTTCATCACCAACTTTTTGGCGATTCTGCTGGCGGGCGGGCTGACCTTTTTGCTTGGTGGCTTGGGGCGGCTGGCAATCACCGACGAGAACGTGCGCACGCGGCGACGTGCATTTGCCGTAGTGATCGTGGCGACGCTGCTGATCGCTATCCCACTCAGCATCACCACCTATAATGTGGTCAACAATGCTTTTGAGGAACGGGCGGCGCTGCAGGAGGTCGATGCCTGGCTCGATGGCGCGAACTATCACATCATCGCCGTCAACGTCAACGACCGCCGGGTGGTTGTCACTGTAGACGGCTCCGGCGAGACGCGCCCGCTAAAACAACTGGCAGGCGCGCTGGCGCAAAGGCTGGGGCGACCCATCGTGGTCAACCTGCGCATCGTACCGTCACAGATTGAATCATCCGATTGACTGCTTGGTGAGCATGGCCTCTTAGGTTTTAGATAAATGGCTGATCTTGGCGACCTCCTGCCAGGCGATCTATACGCAGGGCGTATTCCTCGCAAATATCCCGACGTCATTCCAAACGATCATCACAACACATAAAAGCTTACAAAAATGTCAGGATTTCGGTTAGCTGTTTCAGGTCGGATATGCTAATATCTAAAGTTGGATACAGGCTTTGTCAAAGCAAAATGATGAGTTGAACATCGGAGCCGGTGACACCGTGGCATTCCCACCAGCCTCCTACATCTACACACAAACTGCGCTGATTGCCCTGGCTGTCGCCTTCTTCGCCTGGAGGCGGCGCAGCACGCCGGGCGCCAAGCCGCTTGCCGGAATGCTCGCTGCAGCGGCCTGGTGGTCGCTGGCTGAAGCAATTGAGGCCGTCGCGCCGACGCTGGAAACCAAAGTGCTCCTGGCGAAAATGAGCCATATCGGCATTCAGATCATCCCTGTCTTCTTTCTGCTCTTTGTGTTGCGGTTTTTCGGAGACTCTGCCGAGCCTTTCCCCAACCACAAATATGAACGTTATTTGTGGTTCGCACCGATGCTTGCCGTTCTTGCTGCGTTCACCAACGATCTACACCTTCTCTTCTGGCGGCGCGTGGAATTGGTGCAATCGCCGCTAGGCGTCGAGTCGGTTTATCATCATGGTCCGCTTTTCTGGATTTCGACGGTTTATCTGTACCTGCTCATCCTGACAGGAACGATTATTCTGATCCGGCGAATGTTTTTTTATGCAGGCGTCTATCGCCGGCAGGCTGGGGTGCTGCTTGCGGCGACGGCGGCGCCCTGGCTGGCGAACGTCGTCTATCTCTCTGGCGCCAATCCATTGCCCGGTTTCGACTGGACGCCGCTGGCCTTTACGGTGAGCGGCATTTTGCTGGCCTATGCCATCTTTCGGATCGGGCTGCTCGATCTGAGACCGATCGCCAGGGCCGTGCTGTTCGAGCAGATGGGTGACGCCCTGCTCGTGGTCGACGCGCGAGGTCGGGTCGTCGATGCAAACCCGGCCGCCGTTGATTTCTTCGCCGCGAGCAATGCGATCGTTGGGCGCCGGGTGGCCGACTTATTCCCCACAGCAATGTTTCAGTTGGACGCGCACGATCAGGACGAGGCGGTTGTCGTGCTGGAGCGTCACGGCGCAGCGTGCCAGCTCGACGTGCGCATCACCAGACTAACTGATGCAGATGGCGTGTCGAATGGCCGGCTGATCGCGTTGCGTGACACGACTGACCGTATGCACATGGAGGAGTCTCTGCGTCGCAGCGAGCAGCGATACCGTACATTGGTCGACAATGCACCGTTTCCAAGCGTCGTTTGCAGTCTGGCGGATGGCGTGCTGCGATATGTGAATGCGCGTGCGTGCGATTTGCTCGCCATACCGCCGGAAGAAACCGATCAATATCACCTGTCGGACTTCTTTGTCAGCCAAAACGAAGGCAATGCAATGCTGACCATGATGCGAACACAGAACAAAGTCTCCGACCAGGAGGTGCAGCTGCGGTCGATGGCGGGGCGAGAGTTCCCGGCGCTCCTCTCCATCGTGACCATTATGTATGAGGATGAGGAGGCGATCCTGATCTCGCTCAATGATATTACGATGAGGCGTCAGGCGGAACAGGCGCTGATCGATGCGCGCATCGAGGCGGAAGCAGCGTTGCGCGCCAAAAGTGAGTTTCTGGCGACGATAAGCCATGAACTACGCACGCCGCTTTTCAGCGTGATCGGCCTTGCCGAGGCGCTGCAAACTGAAACCTATGGTCCGCTCAATGAGCGTCAGCGACGTTCGCTGGGAATGATCGCCCAGAGCAGCGATCATCTTGCCGGGCTTGTCAAAGAAATCCTTGACCTTTCCCGTTTGGAAGCTGGCGCTGTACAGCTGAATCTGGAGATGGCGTCGATTGATCAAATCTGTCGCAGTGCGCTCAATGCTGTCCAGGCGCTGCGCTCCAAAGAAGCTGCGCCGGCGAGCTATTTCATTGATCACGACGACCTGACAATGAGGGTGGACCCACGCCGGTTGCGCGAAGTTCTGGTGCATCTTTTGAATAATGCCATCAAGTTCACCCCAGAAGATCGTCGCATCGGTCTGGAGGTGACGACGGATTCGGCGCAGCGAGTCGCCTGCCTTACCGTATGGGACGAAGGGATCGGCATTGACGAAGATCGTCAATCCCAGATTTTCCGTCCCTTTGCCCAGTTGGACAGCGGGCTTGCACGTCGCTACGAGGGTATGGGGTTGGGACTGGCTATCGTTCGTCATCTTGTAGAGCTTCACGGCGGCCAGGTGACAGTCGCCAGCAAACCGGGCGCCGGCAGCCGCTTCATCGTCACGCTTCCGCTTGAGCTTGCGCAGCCGCAGGCAGAAATGGCTGCAGCTTGATGGGAGCGCCAATCTGTTTGCCGGCGCTCACGGTTTCCTGGCCTCGATTAGATATTTACGCGCGGTGAACCGCAGCTCCTCGCCAGCCTCCACGCGGCTCTGCAGCGCAAAAAGGTGTGAAGCGTGTGTGTCCACAGTAAAACCGGGCGCCGTCCACGGCGCGGCTTTGAGAAAGTAGACGATGGCGCCTACGTCGGTGAAGCGCAGCGCGCCCTGCCAGTTCTGCAGATCGACGATCGTGAGGCCGGCGGCTTGTAGGCGCGGGACGTAGCGCTCCGGCGTGGCGTCGGGCACTGCGGTGTGACGCCGAACGCTGCGTGCAGATCGTCCGCCCATAAGCCGTGCACCTGCTGCGTGAGAAAGACGCCGCCCGGCGCCAGCACGCGCGCAACCTCTGCGGAGTTGAAGGCGCTGTGCCGGTTGAGCACCAGGTCGAACTCACCGTCGGCAAAGGGCAGCGGGTCGTCGTCGGTGATGCGCACGTTCAGCACCTGCACGCCCAGCGGCGCCAGCCGTTCCGTCGCCAGCGCCAGGTTGGGCGGATACTCCTCCGTCGCCACAACTTTGGGGGGCCAGTGCGGGTGCAGTTCTAGAAAACGCTCACCGCCGCCGGTGTCGAGATCGACGACGGACGACGCGTGCCGCATCAATTCAGCGGCGCGCGCCATATAGTCCCACGGCGGCTCCTCCTCGATCATGCGTCCGTCGAGATAGCTGAAATCCCAGCCAATGAAGGGTTGTGCTTCTTCGCGACGCCAAGAATCGAGCAATTCGCTTCGGGTCATGCCCCCCCTGAAAATACGAGGTATGTGTGGTCTGGCGCGTGCTGCCTCATGCGGCAAGCTTGAGCGCCTCTGCCAGACCAGGCACTCCGTCGACGCCAGTCAACACTTGCAGGCTGGAGTTGGCGAAGTCCTCGCCGACCGGCTGGAAACGACCGCCCAGGAACTCAGCCAGAAATGCTTCGGCAATGGCGTTGAACGACAGCCAGTTTTCCGGTCGTGCAAAGCCATGTCCCTCGTCGGGATAGAGAACATAGGTGACCGGAATTTGCCGCCTCTGCATTGCCTCAACGATCTGGTCCGATTCAGCCTGCTTGACGCGCGGATCGTTGGCGCCCTGACCGATAAGCAGCGGGCGACAGATGCGATGGACGTAGGTCAACGGTGAATGGCTGACCAGCAGCGCGCGTCCCTCTTCGGTGCGATGGTCGCCGACACGCGTTGTGAACAACTCGATCATCGGTTTCCAGTAGGGCGGCACCGATTCGAGCAGTGTCACAAGATTGGACGGCCCGACAATATCGACGCCGCATGCATACATCTCAGGATAGAAGGTCAGCCCGGCCAGCGCGGAAAAGCCGCCGAAGCTTCCGCCCATGATTGCGACCTTGTCCGCCGCGGCGATGCCCTGCGCAATCGCCCACTGTACGGCGTCGATCTGATCTTCAAGGATCTTGCCGCCCCATTCGAGATCGCCAGCGTTGGTAAATGCCTTGCCAAATCCGGTCGAAGATCGGAAGTTGACGCAGAGCACGGCATAGCCGCGGTTCGCCATCCACTGATGCCAGGGATTGAACCCCCAACTATCACGCGCCCAGGGGCCGCCATGCGGCATGAACACCATCGGCAGGGGCGCGTCAGGGATGCCATCGCCGTCACTGTCGCTGTTCACTGGCAGCGTATAATAGGCGACCAGGTTAAGTCCATCGCGAGCGGGGATCACGACCGAGTGCATCGGCGCCAGCGGCAACCCTTCAAGCGCCTGGCGATTCGTAAAGAGGAAGTGCAGGGCGTGCTCTTGGCGATCATAGAGATAGTAGCGCGCCGGGCCATCATCGACCAGGTACAGCACGACCCAGAGACGGTCATCCAATGTGCGGCTTGCGATCTCGATCTCGCCATCGGCTTCCGCACGTAGCCACGCCAGATCCGCCGCAAATAGCGAATCCAGCACCTGCCATCGTTTGCGCTCATAGACAAAACTCACTGCCTGCACGTGCTTCTCTGTGGGATGGACGATCACGTCGTGTGCATCAGCCAGGGCGTCTTCAGCGAGCAGCGTGATCGCGCCCGTTTCCAGATGTTGCGCGACCAGCGCCGACGTGTTGCGACCGCGGCTATCCTTCAGATAGAGGGTGACGCCCTCTTTGTCGAATCCGATTGGCCCGGTCGTCAACATATCTTCCGGCGGAATCGTCGACCAGACGTGCCATGCACCCTCGCGGCGACGGAATATGTCCAGCCCACCTTCCGCCGTCATCTGCAGCGCAAACTGTAGGCGATAGTCGTCATCGAGCACGAAGTCCATGAATTGATTATTCTCTTCGAGCAACGTCAGTTCGCCCGTGATCAGATGGACGCGGTACAGATCGTGCCACTGTGGGTCACGGTGGTTCAGCCGGATGATGACTTCGTCGGGATGACGATAGCTGGCGTGATTGAACTGCGTCTGCACACCCTCGAAAGGCGTCAAGTCTTTCGTCTCGTCGGTCGTAACATCGACACAGTAGAGACGCCAGTTCTCATCGCCGTTTTTGTCTTGAATGTACAAGATGTGGCGGCCGGTATACGCCCACAGGAAAAAGCGCACGCCCCTGCCCGTGTCGTGCGTCAACGGGCGCGCAGCGGAGAGGTCGTCACGCGGTGCAAGCCAGACATTGAGGACATCGTTGTGTGGCGCCAGATAGGCAAGCCAGACGCCGTCTGCGCTGATTTGCACAGAGGAGTGATCGGGATTGCCAAAGAACACCTGGCGAGGAATCAGCGGCGGAAAAGATGGTGAAGTCATGATTGCTCTCCAACGGATGTAGATTCGTTTATACAGCAAGCCACGTACACAGTTGATCGTATACTTCGGGGCGGTCGAGCAAATCAAGGTGATGCATCCCATACCCAGTCCAGCGCTGTGCTTCGGGAATGCCGAGATGCAGCTCCTCCTGCGCGTGCTGACCGTGTGCGCTCGCCAGCGGCACCAGCCCATCGCCGATCAGGTTGCTGATATAGCCGGCTTCGCTTTCATCCAGCGCTGCGGCCACGGCATAGCAGCACACGCCCGCGGGCAGCGGCAGCGGACGGCGCACGTCGTGGTTGGTGGCAAAGCGGTCGTGGTCGATCCAGTCTTCATCGAGCAGGCTGCCGTGACGCAGATCGGTGATGCCGGCGCTGCGCAGCTTGCCCAGCCGCGCAAAAGGCGCAGTGTAGGAGATCATGCCCAGCCCGATGTCGATCCAGTTGCCGCCGCGCTCCCACGGCGAACCGTGGTGCGGCGTGCCCAGAAAGATCAGCTTGCCCAGCGACTGGGACCAGCGATGCCCCGCCTCCGCCGCGTAGTGACATGCGCTGCGCGCCACTAGCCCGCCCATGCTGTGTCCGATGATCACCATCTCGTCGATCGACTGGGGCCAATCCGCCAGCGTCGTTTCCAGCAGGTCGGCAAGGATGCGTCCGTTGGTCGAAATGTGCTGCCCGCTGTTGTAGTGGGCGTAGAGCGGCGTGTAGCCCAGGTCACGCGCCAGCGCCGCGCCGTGGTCGTGTCCTTTGCGCCGCCACTGCCGGTCGTTCATGCACAGCCCATGCACCAGCACGACAACCTTGCCTGTCGCTGGCGTTGCGTCATGTCGGTGCAGTTGCGGCTGGATCGCCAGCGGGTTGTGCGTCGCCGCCAGATGATCGCCCACCACGCCGTTGAGCACCGCCAGCAGCGCCTCGCGCTCATCGGTCGTCGCCGGTGCGTCGAGCAGCGCAGCAAACGGCGCCAACGCCAGGTCGATGGCGCCGCCGACCAGATGGGTGACGCCGCGCACGTTGCCGTAGACGAAGCCGGTGATGCCGCGCGTGCGTCGCTCGGTGATGGTGGGGCGAATCTGCGGCGGCGCGGTCACCGTAGCGTGCATCGTCTCGACCAGGTCGGTGATGCGCGTCGTCGCGGTGATTGCCAGCCGGCTCAGACCGCGCAGGTCGGCGGGATGAAGGTGCATGGGTTATGCTTCCTCGTCGGGTGCAACAGGGAAAGCGCCGGGCCACGGCCCTAGCGGCGTATCAGGCAGCGTGCGTTCGTCGTGCTCCTCGCGCACCAGGCGGAAGCCGCGCGCCTGATAGTTGCGCAGCGCATGTGGCCCATCCAGCGAACAGGTGTGGACCGTGACGCGGTTCGCCCCTTTCGCCCACGCCCGCTCGATGGCGGCAGTGAGCAACTGCCCGCCAAAGCCGCGCCCGATAAAGTGCGGCAGCAAGCCAAAGCTGTCGATCTCGACCGAGCCATCGGTGTGCGGCAGCAGCTCGAAGTAACCGATGGGCGTCCCACGATAGAGGCCATACCAGGTCTCGAAGCCGGGTTGACTCAGCAGCGCCTGCCAGTCGACGTAGCTCCACGGCAGCCGCATGATCCAGTACCAGTTGCCGCCGACCGCCGTGTAGAAAAAGCGGCTCAACTCCGGCGTCAAGATTTCGGCGCGCACCACCGTGCATGGGTCAGCCAGTGGCCGCGCCCGATTGAGCTGGCTGGGATCATTCATTTCTAAATGGTAGGTTGTCACCATTCGCTGTATCATTGCCTGACCTGTTCTCTTGCTTCCCCTGGCCGCGTCTTTGCGTCGATAGAGTTTCTCCCAAGAGTCTCTCAATAACTCACTTTGAGCAAGCGGGTCTGTGTGTACATGCCCGCTTTCTCCAGCGTCTGCTTGGAGAAGTGATTGTAATACCAGCAGCCGGCAATCGCCATAAGTTGCTGGCGTTCACACTCTTCCAATAGCGCACCGATGATCGCTGTGCCGATGCCCTGGCCGCGCTGCGTCTCGACCGTGATCATGCCGATGCTGGCGGCGGCGGGGTAGAGTGTGCTGCGCTCGATCACACCAAAGCCGACCGCCTCGCCATCCCGTTCCGCCACGTAAATCTGTCCGTCGGCGACGCGCCACTCCACGCGGTCGAAGAAGTCGCCGATCAGCACCGTCATCTGTTCGATGTCGTCGCTGTGAGCGCGGCGGTGCGTCAAACCGGATGGCGCGGGCGGGCGTTGCACAGCGGGCCGCGCCTGGAAGAAGTACGCCTGTTTTTCCAGCAATCGATAGTCGTCGAGCGCGTGCGCCAGGAAGAACTCGTCACAGGTGGGGACATAGGCTCCACGCACCTGCTCCAGCCTGCGCACCTGGGCAAAGACGCGCTGGCCCAGGTGACGGTGTGACGCCGCCATGCTGAAATGGGTGATCAGACTCTGATTGTGAATCGCCGTCCAGCCGACGCCAGCGCCATCGGCCAGGATGCGGTAATGCAACGATTGCAGGAGGTGATCCTCCAGGAAGGAGTCGATGGGTGATGACAGGGCCAATAGATGCGCCGCCAGCACCGGTTTGATCTCTGGCAGCTCGACGCGTTCGAAGCGAATGTTCATGTGACGCTCACAGATTGGTTGCCTGCATGTGCGCGACCGAAGCTTCGATCAGCGTCTTGAGCGCATCCATATTCAGGTCGCTCAGTCGTTTGACATAAAGACAGGATTTGCCGGTCGTGTGCTTGCCCAGCTTGCCGAGCAGGTCATCATACTGCTCAAAGCCAGCCATGATGTAGAGCGTCAGGTTCTGCTTGCGCGGCGAAAAGGCGACCAGCGGCCACTCGCCAGCGCGCCCGGTGGCATAGGTGTAGCGATAGCGTCCAAAGCCGACAATGGCGTCGCCCCACATGCGCGGCTTCTCACCCACCGCCGCCTGCATCAGGTCAATCAGCGTGTAGCAATCTGCGCGTTTGCGCGGGTCTTCCACCAGAGCAAGAAAGGCGTCGACGCTCTGGTCGTTCTCCCTGGTCTTGAGCTCAGCCATGTGATTCCTCCAGAAAGCCGCCCACCTCCGCCCGTTCCAACACCGTGAGGATGGTGTTGACCAGCTCACGCGCGGCGGCAGGCGTCAACTCCACAGCCACGCGCGCCGATGGCCCCAGCGCCTCGTTCACGAAGTCGATGGTGAGCGCATGTTCCAGCGGCGCGTGAAAGGGGTGGTCATACGCCACGTTGGCCTGGCGGACATCGAACCAACCGCCTGCGCCCTTGCCGTAGCCCTCGACAGCCACCTGATTGACGATCATCGTGCACATGCTCAGCTCCTCAAGTGCTGCTCGAAAAAGGCGAAGACCTTCTGCCAGCCATCCACCGCCTGCGCCTGCCGATACATCGGGCGGTCGTGGTAAAAGAAGCCATGCCCGGCGCCGGCGTACATGTGGAACTCGTACTGCTTGCCGTGTTGTTTCAGCGCGGCTTCATGCTGCGCAACCTGCGCCGGCGTCGGGCTGTGATCCTCTTCGCCGAAGAGACCAAGCAGCGGACAGCTCAGGTTTGCCGTGTAGTCGATCGGCGCAACCGGGCGATTGGGCGTCAGGTCGGCTGCACTCATCACCACGCCGCCGCCCCACAGATCGGCGCACGCGGCAAAGCCCTTCACCCGGCACGCGGCCAGATACGCGTGTCGCCCGCCCGAACAGGTGCCAAAGACGCCGACCTTGCCGTTGACGTACTGCAACGATTGTAGAAAGTGCAGCGCGCCCTCGACATCGCCCACCGCCTGGTCGTCAGGCACGCCGCCCGCCGCGCGCACTTTGGCAGCCACATCGTCCGGCATTCCGTGCCCGGCGCGGGCGTAGAGATTGGGCGCCAGCGCCGCGTAACCGTGGGCGGCAAACTTGCGCGTTGCCTCGAAGTACCAATCATCCCAGCCTGGCATGTGATGAATCAGCACCACGCCGGGAAAGGGGCCAGGTCCCAGCGGACGCGCAAAGTAGGCGTTGATAATATCGCTATTGGCGCCTCTTAGCGGGATCGTCTCCGCGAACATCCCTTGATAGACGTTGGTTGGTTGCATGTTGCCTCCTGGTTGGAAGGGACAAGTAAACGCTCAGACTTCCATTGAGCGCAGAAAGAGGGTGAAGTCTAGTTCGCCCGGCGAGTGTCCTTGTCCGGTCAACATCGCGGCGACTTCGCCGCGATGGTAAGTGCCGTGATTGACCACATGCACCAGACAATGCCAGCGCACACGCTCCCGGTAACCACCCTCCTCTACCGCGTAGCGCGTGATGCCGTCCATGTCGGCGTCGGTGAGCCGCGCCAGGTATGCTTGCATGGCGGCTGCCTCGGTGCGCCAGAAGGTCGCCAGTGCGTCCAGCGTCGGGAAGTCGTCAGGCGTCAACATTTCGGGCCAGTCACCCGTTTCCAGCACCACGCGCCAGGCGTGCTCAGCTTCGAGCAGGTGCACCAGCGAGCCGAAGATCGTGCCGTAACCGGGGTCGGGCACGGCGGGCGCGTGCAGTTGCTCCGGCGTCAGCGCGGCGGCGGTGGTCATGATGCGGTCGTTGGCCCAGGCGTTGTAAGCGTAGAGCAGGCGAATGTCGTCGATGCGCATAAGTGGTTCAGCCTCCGATCACAACGGTCCACGGGCGAATCTGCCAGGACGTGACCAACCCGGCTTTGACATACGGGTCGTTGTGCACAAACGCTTCGATGACTTGCGGATCGTCGACTTTGAAAATGAGTACGGCGCGATCCACCGGCTCCGCCAGCGCGCCGGCCATCACCAGCTCGCCGCGATTGTATGCAGCCTGGGCGCCAGCCAGATGCTCGCTGCGGTAGGGTCCGCGGCGTTCCAGGATGTCGGGAACGTAATTATAGAACAGGATGTAGTACATTGATTACTGCCTTTCGCTCCATGTTGCGTGTTGTATATGTTGTCGCCACTCATGACTGCTCCAGCACGAACTTGGTGGGATTGTCCGTGAACTGCGTCCAGGCGATGACGGTGAGCGGCGTAATTTCGAAGAGACCGCCGTTGTCCCACGCGTCCGCCGTCGGGGCGTAACCTAGCGCTGTGTATTTCGCTCGATACGCCTGCGCGATGGCTTCCGCCAACGCCGGCGCCGGCCTGTCGATGGCGCGCGCCATGCCATCGACGATCACGACATCGCTGCCGCTTTCCAGATGCACGGTGACGGCCGGCTGTGCGGCGATGTTGCGTGCATGGCGCGTCTCCGGGCTGCCGTCGAAGTAGATTTTTTCGGCCACATAGACCGCCCACTTGGGGATGGCGTGCGGGCGGCCATTCGGTCGCACAGTGCACAGCCAGTAGTTGATCGCATCGGTCAACCGCTGTTCGACGTGGCTCCACGGCACGAAGCTCTTGGCGTCCTCGATATAACCGGTCGGGAAGCGGGGACGGATTGCTTCGGGTGTTTTCATGGGTCTCCTCCCTCTATCTTTGAGTCTTTAACCTGTGAATGGCTGATCGAAACGTTCGCGGTGCGCCACCGTTTCCAGCGGTTTGCGGCGCTTTTTGCCTTTTCCAATCGGCTGTGCCGGATAGCCGAACGGAATGATGGCAAACAAATCAAGCGTCTCCGGCACGCCGAGCACCGGTTTCGCCGCGTCCAGCCCGTGAAAGCCGACCCAATTCGAGCCGATGCCCTCCGCCCACGCCGCCAGCATCATCGACTGGATGGCGCGGCTGGCGTCGGAGACGGCGTAGGTGGTGCGTTCGATCACCACGGCGATTGCCAACGGCGCCTCGGCGATATACGGCCCGCTGCGCGCCAACGCGCCAAGCTGCCGCAAAGTCGCGCGCTCCTCCACGACGATGAAATGCCAGGGCTGCATGTTCATGCTGCTGCCGGTGAGCCATCCCGCCTCGACGATACGCCGCACTGCGTCGGCAGGGATCGGCTTATCGGCGTAGGAACGCACCGCCAGCATAGTATGGATTGCTTCATATACGTTCATCTCTATCTCCTCTCCATCCATCGAGTTGCAACTCAGACATCCGTCATAGATCAACGCCTCCGGCGTGACATGGCGCTATATCACGCCGGAGGCGTTGATCTACAAGACTACTTTGCCCAGGACGTAAAGTATACCCTATACGCCGGAGCGCAGATCAGCCAGTTCCGTCGCCGCGTAGCAAATGTCCGAGAAAGTCACAGTGCAGCCATCACCGATCGGCGCCTGCACAGAGAAGCCGACGCGTAACCCTTCGGTCTGGCGCAGCGCAAAGTAACGGACAAAATGCCAGGTCTTGCCGTCGAGCGAATAGTGCAGCGCAAACGCCGCACCCAGCCCAGAAACACGCAGATAGGCGGCGGCTTCCGTCAGCACGACCGAGTTGCAGTCGTCGGAGACGCCGTTGGTCACGACCGAGACGATCATCGGCTCACCCTGCGGCGACCGCTCCAGACAAAGCTTTGCCCAGTGGCGCTCATCGACGTAGAGCATCAGCACGGCGGCGTCGTAGGTCGCCACCAGGTCACAGCGTGCATGGGCGCTGAGCATGAAGCGCACGTCGGGGCGAAAGAGCAGCCGCGCCGAGTTGGTCATCACGACCTCGCCGCGCGGGTCAATGAAAAAGTCGGTGCGCGGCGCCGCAGTCATCTGCAGCGCACCGGCAACAGTTTGCACGAAGTCGGCAGGCGCAGTCCCCCACTGCAAGGCGTGGGGGATCGCGGCCACGTGAACGGTTTGGGACATGGGACGTGATTTCGCTTTCGTCTAGGAATGATCCGATTGCACTGGCAGAACCCGCTTCGCCATCAGAATGTCGGGCTTGCCAACTCCATTGGCGTCGGGCACGACACCGACGATGGCAAAGCCGCATTTCTGATAGAATTCGAACGGATGGTTGCGCAGATTTCGCACGTGCGCTATATGTTCGCACACGTTGGGGTAGAGGTCAACATTGCCCAGGGTGGTCATGCCTTCCTCGTCGTCGGCGCCAAGCAGGATGGTGACGCCGCCGCGCGCTGCAACCTGGCGCTCGAAATCGGCGACCAGCGCCCGCCCGACGCCGCGGCGCTGCGCATCAGGATGCACCGCCAGCGGATGCAACTCCCACACATTGCCGCCATAGTCCGGCGCGCCAGCGATCCAGCCCAACATCCTGCCGTCCTGATCAAACGCAGCGCGACAGATGGCGTCGGGCGCCAGCACATCCAGGACTTCGGCGCGCGCTGCTGCGTAGGTTGACCACGGCGCGGGGCGGCGATCGGCAAACGCCGCGTTCAGGATGCGCGCCGCAGCGTCGATAGCTGTGTGGTCGTCATGATCAAGCGTGCGAATCTCCACGTCGCCGACAGCCATCACAGCAACGTCGCCGCATCGTACAGGTTGAAGGCGTCGACGTAATGCTCAATCGAGCGCGCCACCGATTCCACGACATAGGCGTGCGGGTCAGCGGCAACCAGCGCCAGGTTTTGGTAGAGCGTCTGCCGCGCCGCCAGCACTGTCGGCGCAGTCCACACATAGCGCGCGCCCGTCTGCGCCAGCCAGCGTCGCCGCGCCGGAGTCAGATCGACGAAGCGTTTGCCGATCTCATCGGGCTGCAGCCACTTCTGCCAGCGGTTGGAGGCGACGACCGCAGCTTCCAGCGTCGCCATCATGCGCGAGGGCGGCAGGCGGCGGTTGGCGCATAACCGACGCTCGCGCTGCTCCAACTCCTCCAGTGCATCAAACTCCACCGCCGTGAACTCAGGCCCGACGTTGGCGCCGCCCATGCCCGTCGCCGGATAGTCGGCAGGATTCTCCACCCAGTCGGTGTAATGCCCCTTGAGCAGCGCGCCCGTCGGCCGCACGATCTCGGTCAGGCGTTCGGCGGCGGCGGGGTCGAAGAAGGTCGTGTGCAGATCGGTGCCAACTTGCGCCACGACAAAGGTGGGCCAGGCGTGCGCCAGGTTGCGCTCTTCCAGAGCGTCCTTCAATTGCGTCAGAAACGCGGTGAAGTTCTCGAAATCGACCAGCCCACCGTGAACTTCCTCCGTGCCCACCTCGTAGGCGACCGGCGGCAGATTGAGCGCCTTGCGTTCGGTCTCGG
The DNA here is from genome assembly GCA_016861025.1 of Chloroflexota bacterium. Classification (GTDB taxonomy): domain Bacteria; phylum Chloroflexota; class Anaerolineae; order Caldilineales; family Caldilineaceae; genus Caldilinea. The sequence goes on along the minus strand of BOKO01000003.1, from coordinate 216,464 downwards.
CGTGCTCGATCAGCTCGACTGTGCGCGCCACCACCACCGGCACTGTCGGCGCCTGTCCGGCAGGCAAGGTGCGATCCACGGTCGGGTCGATGTGCAACAGTGCGTAGCCAGCCTCCAGGCAAGCAGTCAGACTTAGCTTGACCTCGTGAATCGCCTGGTCGAGCGGCAGTTTGTCACGTGTGTGCTGATCCTTCAACCACATCCCGCCGTGATCCAGGCAGGGATAGAGCGGGCTGGTGCAGCCGTAGCGCACCGCGTAGGCACGCATCTCCGCCACAAACTGCGCGGGCGTCCAACCGGTGTAGCCGCCGTCGCGATCCACCTGATTGAGTGTGGCGGCAAAGAGCATCGGCGTGTGACAACGCGCCGCCACCTTCACCGCCGCCTCCAACACCGCCGCCGAGTTGGGGCAGACCGCCAGCAGGGTGAGATTGATCTGTTCGTGTTCACGCAGGTCAATCAGGCGCAAAATCGTATGACGTAGCTTAGGCATCTTGCAATTCCTTGTGATGATAGCACGCGGATGACGCGGATTGGGCGGATATGCGCGGATCAAGAAAAATCCGTGCCAATCCGCTGAATCCGCGTCATCAGCGTGCCATTTGAGACTGTTCCAACAACACCAGCGCCTCCGCCAGCGTGGGCTGCGATTCGATGCCACCCGCCGCGCGCGTTGAGGCGGAACCGCAGGCGACGGCAAAGGCCAGCGTGCGCGCCAGCGACCAGCCAGCGAGATGGCCGTAGACAAAGCCGGCGTTGAAGGAATCGCCGGCGCCGGTGGTGTCGACGACGTGAACCGGGATCGGCGGCGCGGTGACAAGCTCTTCGCCGCGTTGGGCGGTCGCACCGTCGCCCCCGCGCTTGACGGCAACGATGGGCACGCGTGCAGCCAGATGCGCCAGCCCTGCCTCCCACGTCGCGCCACGCCCGATTGCCTTCGCCTCAGTTTCGTTGGGCAGGAAGATGTCGACGTTCGCCAGTGCGGCGTCGATGCCGCCGTCCCATTGCTCGGTCGGGTCGTAGTTGGTGTCGAGTGAAACGGTGAGTCCGTGTGCGTGCGCTTCGGCAAAGAGCTGCGGAATCGCCGGGCGCAGCGCGTCGAGCATGTAGTAGCTGCCCAAATGCAGATGCCGTGCCCGCGCTGCAATCGACCAGTCGACATCGTCGTAGGCGAGCACGCCCAGCGTGCCCAGATAGGTGAGCATCGCCCGGTCAACGCCGCGCGAGAGGATGGTGGTAAGCCCGGTCTTGATCTGCTCGTCGCGGCGCACGCCGGCAACATCGATGCCGCGGCTGACCAGCACGTCGAGCAGGAAGTCGCCGATCGGGTCGCGCCCGACCTTGCCGACAAAGGCCACGCGCAGCCCCAGCCGCGCGGCGCCGCAGGCAAAGATCGAGGTCGAGCCGCCCATCGTCAGCGTGGCGTCGTCGATCACCTTCTCGACCTGCCCAAAGACCGGCGTCACATCCCCCGCCAGGATCAGGTCGGCGTTGAGATCGCCGACCGCCACTACGTCGAATTCTTTACGCATAGACGGTCAAATCTTCGATAGTTAACAAACGCACTGAAACACTACCTTCCCGGAAGCTCTGAGCTTCCGGGAAGGTGGGCAAACTGCGTAACTCCTGTGAATTGTACAGTTATCGACTCTGCTTATCCCAACCCAAATAGGGTGATTGCGCAGCAAGCAGGTCATCCGCCAACGCGACCGCCTGATCGATGGAGCTGACGGCGCCGTCGAGCACCAGCGCCTGCACGAATTTCTCGCGGCTCTGCTCCAGCGCGGCTTCGACGATTGTCTCGACCCACTGGTAGCGCGTCGCCAGCGCACCCACGATGGCGGCAGGCAACGCCGGTTGCTGCACCGTGCGCACGCCGTAGCCATCGACCAGCGCCGGCCCTTCGACGATGGCATCGCGCGGCAGCGAGGGCGCCTGCCCCTGGTTGGGCAGATTCGCCGACACGACCAGACCGGCGTTGGTGCGCACGGCGCGGATGATGTCCATCACCTGTTCGTGCTCGCCGCCAAAGCGGGCCAGGTAGCTCTCCGGCAGCGGTTCGTCGTTCAGCGCCACGGCGCGCATTTCGGCGAAGGTGCGGTCGCCGTCGGCGATGGTGCCCTCGAAGCTGAAGGCGTCGACGCCCAACCGTTTGTGCCAGTAGGCGCCGTCGCGGAAAAACTGCGGGAAGAACTCAGTCACGTGGCGATCCAGCACCGCCGGAAACGCGCCAAACCAGTGCATCAACCGCCAGGTGAAGGGGTTGTCTTCGGGCGATGCATAGGGGCTGTCGCCAACCGGCAGCGGCTCCGGCGGGTGCGCGGCGCGGGCGGCGGCGATGGCGCGCAGGCGGGGCATGGCGTCCTGTTCGCCTACATGCACCTGCGTAAACCAGGTGAGATGATTGATGCCCGTCGCCATGTAGCGCAGGTCGCCTATTGGCGCATCGAGCGCGCGCGCCAGATAACGCGCCGTCTCCATCACGCCGTGACACAGCCCGACCACCGGCGCGCCGGTCGCCTTGCGAATCGCCCGGCAGATCGGCGCCATCGGGTTGCCGTAGTTGAAGAACAAGGCGTCAGGCGCCAGGTCGAGCACATCGCGCGTAATCGCCACCATCGCCGGGATCATGCGCAGCGCCCGCGAGGAGCCGCCCGGCCCAACCGTGTCGCCCACCGGTGCGTAGATGCCGTAGCGACGTGGGATGAAGACATCCTGCTCCCAGGCGCGGCGTCCGCCCACGCCGACGGTGCAGATGACGGCCGTGGCGCCCGGCAGCGCGTCACGACGATCCGGCGTTGCGCGCAGGCGCAGCGGCGCGTTGGCGGCGACCATTTTCTGCGCCAGCCGCAAGGCGACGTTGAGCGCATCCGGGTTGGGGTCGACCAACGTCACTTCAGCCGGTTCGCCCAGGCGGATGAGATCGGCGATCAAGCCGGCGGTGAAGACCGCGCTGCCGGCGCCGATGAGGACAATACGTTCGTCCATGCTGATTTCCTTATTTCATGCCGGTGAGCGCCACGCCGCGCACGATCCAGCGCTGGAAGAAGATGTAGACCACCAGAATCGGCAACAGCACCAGGATCGACGCCGCCATCGTCAGGTCGTAGCGCTGGCTGTGCTGCGATGTGTACCAGGTGAGCAGGAGCGGCAACGTGCGCTTTTCGTGTGTGGTGATGACGATCAGGGGCCAGAGATAGTCGTTCCAGGTCGCCATAAAGGTGAAGATGCCCAGTGTCGCCAGTGGCGCCCCCAGGTTCGGCATCACCACGCGCCGGTAGACGCCGAACTCGCTGGCGCCGTCGATGCGCGCGGCGTCGATCAGGTCATTCGGGAAGGTGGAAATAAACTGGCGCATCAGGAAGATGCCAAACGCATCGACCATCGACGGGATCACCAGACCCCACAGCGAGTCGATCAGCCGCAACTGCACCAGGATCAAATAAGCCGGAATCATGACAACCTGGAAGGGAATCATGAGCTGAATGAGGATGAAGCCAAAGAGCAGATTCTTGCCGCGGAAGGTGTATTTGGCAAAGATGTAGCCCGCCAGCGAACTGGTGAATAGTGTGATCGCGACGCGCGCCACGGCCACAAAGGTGCTGTTCAGGTAGAAGCGCGCCAGCGGCACCTTTGGGTCGGCGAAGATCGTCTGATAGCTGTTGAACGTCCACTGTTCCGGGAAGAAAGTCGGCGGGATACGCACGATCTCGCTCGCCGGTTTCAGCGAAGTCATCAAAATCCAGATGAAGGGCACCAGCGTCACCGCCAGCCCAAGCAGCAGGATCGCATAGGTGAGGATGCGCGCCAGCGGGCGGCTGCTGCGCCGATGGTGGGGGGCGCGGGTCGTGAGTTGAACAGTGCTCATGGTTCAATACTCCCAGTCGGTGCGCAACACGCGGAACTGCACCAGCGTCACGAGCAACACCATTGCGAAAAGCACCAGCGAGATCGAGGATGCCCAGCCCATGGCTTGATAGCGGAATGCGTTTTCGTAGATTTCCATGGTCAGCGAGCGCGTCTGGTTTTGAGGTCCGCCGCTAGTCATCACCTGAAAGATGACGAAGACCTGGAACGACGAAATCATCGTCAGCGTGCAGACTAGCAGCAGCGTCGGTCGCAACAGCGGCACAGTGATGCGGCGAAACTCCGCCCACCCCGTGGCGCCGTCGATGTGCGCAGCGTCGCGGATTTCGCGCGGGATGCCTTGCAGTGCGGCGATGAAGATCACCAGGTTGTAGCCAAAGTCCATCCACACGTAGGCAATGATGACGGCGACCATCGCCAGCGGCACGCCGAGAAAAAAGGCGTTGGGATCCGTCAGCCAGGAGCGTGGCGGCGTCAAGCCCACCAGTTTGATCAGGTTGTTGATCAGCCCCTGCTGCGGATGAAAAACATAGCCCCACATGATCGCCACCGCCACCGCCGAACTGACCGTCGGCAGGAAGTAGATGGCGCGGAAGAAGCCCTTGAGGCGTTCGTGAACGCTTTCGACCAGCACCGCCAGCGGCAGGGTGATCGCCAGGTTGACGACGAGCACGAGCACCGCAAACAGCAGCGTATTCATCATTGCTGTGCGGAAAAGTTGTGCCGCCTGCGTCGTGCCAAACATCGCAACAAAGTTGCCAAAGCCGATGAACGGGTTGCGCCCGCCCAGCCCAAGCGGGCCGTCGCCCACCCGCACCGGCGAGTAGTTGAAGAAGCTCAACACAACGACCCAAATCATCGGAAACAGCGCAAAGACGCCCAGATACAGAAAGATCGGGATCAGCGATCCCCAAACAAAGGCGTGTTGTCCGGGCCGCAGACCGGTGCGCTCCTTGCGTGGCTCGCCTGCGCGCCCTACGATGGCTGCTCGCGTCATGCTACGCTTCCTTGTTCGTGTAATCGAGGTTCCGTTGATTGACGCAGAGTCGCACAGTTGCAGAGACACGTAACGTAGAGAAAGTGCTGCGACTCTGCGTCAGATTCCTTCGCAACGGCTACGGCGCCGCGTCGACCATCTCGTTCGCCTGAGCGTGAATGGTCTGCGCCGCCTGCTCCGGCGTCATGCTGCCCTGCAACGACTGTAAGACCGCCGGATAGATGATCTCATAGAACAGCTTGTCGCGGTCGGTGAGATCGCCGATATAGTGGCCGTGCGGCAGCAGCTTGAGCGTCGGCTCCACCCACGGCGCATCGGCAAGCAATGCCTCTGGGTTCTCCACCAATGCCTTGAGCGCCGGAATGGTGCCGGTGGTGGTGTTGAACGCCAGCGCGTTGGCTTGCTCAGCGGTCATGAACTCCACCAACTTCCAGGCGGCTTCCTGATTGCGGCTGTTGGCGGAGACCACCTTGCCCCAACCCGAATCGGCGGCAAAGTTGTATTCATCGCCAAAGAGCGGCGGCGTGTTGACATAGTCAAACGCCAGATCAGGATAGTCCACCCTGCCCGCGCCTGCTGCCCATGAGCCGATAAAGCTGGCCGCTGCGTTTCCTGCAAAGAAGCTGCCCCACGGATCGTTGCTGTCGGCGTTGAATAGGATCGGATCGACTACCTTGTCCTTCTGCACCATGTCGGTGAGCAGTTGGATCGTCGCCACAGCTTCGGGCGTGTCGAAGTTGAAATGGACGCCATCCTCGGCAAAGTAGCTGCCGCCCTGTTCGAGGATGCCCTGAAGCAGCAGGAAGGGCAGTCCGTCGCCGCCGACGAAGTTGAACCCGGCGCGTACCATCGTGTCGCCGTCAAATTCAGGCAGGCGCGATGCCTGTTCGCGTAGGGTATCCATGTCACTCCACACCGGCGGGTAGGGGACACCCTTGCCCTCGAAGAGCGCCGGATTGACGAGCGCGCCGCCGACTTCCAGGTTGAACTCGTTGGGCAGCCCGTAGAGTTTGCCGTCGCAGTAATAACCGTTGAGCGGCGCCTCGAAGAAAAGTTCTTCCGCCTCGGCATAGCTCATGATGTTCATCGGCATCTCAGCCAGACGCCCGCCCTGGGCATAGGAGCAGACCCAGGTGCCGAACATCTCGATCACGTCCGCTTCGGTGCCCGCTTGCATCGATGTCTGCAGCGCCTGGATGAACTGATCATAGGCGAACTGCTCGTATTTCACTTCGATGTCGGGATTCTGCTCCATGAACTTGGCGATGATCGCCTCGTTCGCCTGGATGAACGCGGTGTTCTGGTGCGACCAGAGACGCAGCGTAATCTTGCCGGTGGCGGGCTGTTCGCCAGAAGGAGCCGCAGCAGGCGCTCCGGGAGCGCAGGCGGCCACCAACAATGCTACAACCACCATCAATACCACGAGTTTCCGTTGCATGAGTCTTCCTCCATTTGTTAAAAACTTGAGACGAATATCACGAACTACCACCGTTTTGCGGCTCTTCCAACTGTTGAATGGTGCCTATGCCAGAACCACAACAACATCGAGATTTTCTGGCCGATCAGGGTTCAATCCTTTTGCCAACGAGCGACCGAGCGCTATCATTTGACCAAAGGGCAAGTAGAGCACGGTGCTGGCGATTTCGTCGAGATCATCGCCAAACGCCACATCCACGTCATGGCTGCCGATGGTCAACGAACGCGCGCCGAGCGCCTGCATATCGGCCACGACCGCCATGTCATCAGCACGACGTTCGTCCGAAACCAGCGCCACGACCAGTGCGGTGGGCGTGATCATCGATTTGGGGCCGTGGCGGAACTCCATGAAGTGGAATGGCTCGCTGTGGCTGAGCGTCATCTCCTTCATTTTCAGACTCAGCTCACATGCCAGCCCATAGCGGATGCCCGAACCGAGGAAGTAGAAGCGGTCGATGCTCAGGTCAGCGCCTAACTGCTCCAGCTCGTCGGCATACCGGCTCAGCAACGGCGTCAGCGCGTTGGGCAGACGATGCAGATCATCCCACAGTTGGCTATTGTCATCCGCCCACAGCGCCGCCAACGCCACGGTCGCCAAATAGAGACCGGAAAATGCGCGCGTCTGCGCCACGCTCTCCTCGCGGATCGAGGGGAAGACCAGATTCAGGTCGCCCAGTTGAGTGAGCGCCCGTCCCGGATAGCAGCTTAGGGTCACGATGTCGCCGTTTGTCTCGGTGCGGAAGCGTTCGCAGGCGCGCAGCGTCTCAGTCGTCTCTCCGGAGCGGCTGACGGCGATAAGCAGCGTGCGGCGCGCAGGGGGAATCGCCGTTGGGTTTAGCCACACCTCGGAGGCCGGCAGGCCAATCGCCGCAACGCCGACCACGCGCTGCAGCACCGCCGCCGCCGCCATCGACAGATAATAAGTCGAGCCGCAGCCAATGAAGACGACCTGCTCGTATGCGCCTGACGCAAGAAAAGTGCGCAAACCGCCGGCTTCGGCGTCAAGCACGGCAAGCACGCCGCGCCATGCCTCCGGCTGCGAATAGATCTCCTCGCGTGTGTGAAATCCTGCATTCGGTTGAGTGTTGCTCATATTGAAAATCCTTCGTCGATGATTGGAACGTAGGCGCCTGTCACGCGATGCGGACATCGATGCCCTTGTCGCGCAATGATTGAACGAGGTCCGACGGTGCAGCAGCGTCGGTCACGAGCACATCGATGACATCGAGCGGCGCAACGAAGACGGTCGACACTCGTCCTAACTTGGTGTGGTCAGCCACGATGATAATTTCGTTGCCGATGCGCAAAATTTCGCGGTCGAGCAGGCCCTCCTCAAGAGAGTTGTTGGTCAGCCCTTGTTCAAGGTCGATGGCGCGGATGCCAAAGATGACTTTGAGCGCGCGCAGTTCAGCCAGCGACCGCATGGTCAACGCGCCGACGAGCGAACTTTCGCTGGCGCGCACGACGCCGCCGAGCAGAATCACTTCAACGCCCGGCGCGTCAGCCAGCTCATTGACGACCAACAGTGAATTGGTGAAGACGGTCAGGTTGCGGCGATCGCGCAAAAGATGCGCCACTTCCATCACGGTCGTGCCGCTGCTGAGAAAGATGGTTTCTCCATCTGCGATCAACGCGGCGGCTACAGCGGCGATCCGCTTCTTCTCATCAGCCTGTTCGAGCGCTCGCTGCAGCACCGGAGGCTCCGGCGGGGCGCGACGCACAGCGATGGCGCCGCCATGCACGCGGTGCACTTTGCCTTCCATCGCCAGCGCTTCGAGGTCGCGACGCGCTGTCGCCGGGCTGATCGCAAACCGTTCGATGATTTCCGGCACGCTGACGCGCTGGCGCTGCTCGATCCAGTTGAGCAACAGACGCTGGCGTTCGACAGCCGACTCGGCGACAGATGAAGATGTATCAATCATATAAATTCAAATATTGTCGGGATAACGAGCAGATATGGTCTTAAAACAATCAAAAGTAATCACAGTATAGAATATTTTGACGCGTTTGTCAACAGGCAAAAAAATCGAAACTAGAGGGGCCGCTTCAAGACTGGGGCAGAGTTTGTGGCGCTTTCCAATCTGAATTACGCCTGCCGGCGGTGATCACTCCTGGCGCAATGCATGGGATCGCGTCCGGCAAAGATCGCAGTGCATCTGCGGCTATTGCCTCTTGTTATGTAGATAGATGGCTGAAAAATAGATCGAAGCGGCGAGGATGGTGGATTGCGAGGCGATGCTCTACGTTGTTAATTGCTCGTCTTTGTCGACAAACAGCCGCGCAAAGCCAGGGTATGCCTTGAGCGGGATCAGGTCAAATGCAACCAGGCCGGCCTGCACCAGCGGCAGCGAATCCAGCGCAGCGGCGGCATCCTCGACTGTAGCGCATTCGAGGATGATCACCGCCTCTGGGCGGTCGGCTCGGAAATATAGCTCGCGCACGACGCCCGCCTGATAGAGTTCCCATGCGCGCTGCGCCTCAGCGCGCAGCAGGTCAGGCGTGTAAGCGTCGTGGTCGATATTGGGGAGCTCGCGTTCGGTTGCCAGGATTTTCATGCCGTCTTGGTGGTTCTTGTCTATCAAGGTTCAGGCGAACCGCTGCGCCAGCTCCGCCTCGACATCCTCCCAGGCCAGCTCGCGCATGTTCAGAAAGACCAGCGTGTGATAGATGAAGTCAGCCAGCTCATAAAGAACGCGTTCATTGCTCTCACCCTTTGCGGCAATGATCACCTCGATCGCCTCTTCGCCCATCTTCTTCAGCACCTCGTTTTCGCCTTTGGCAAAGAGCGCGGCCGTGTAGGAGCCGGGGCGTGGATGCTGGCGCCTGTCTTGAATGGTGGCTGCCAGTGTTTGCAGCGTGGACATCACTCCCACCCTTCGCTTTCTCAATACTTGCGCACGATGGCGCGGTAGGCAAGCGGCTCGCGATATTGAATCAGTTGGCGATCTTCGCGCACCAAACGCACCTGATCGAGGTCGATGGTGGCGACGGCGTAACCCTCGATCGGCTGGTCGAGCACGGTGTAGACCTCCGCCGAGGGGCCGACAAGCAGGCTGTCACCCATGAAGCGCATGGTCGGCTCCTCGCCGACGCGGTTGGCTGCGGCCATAAAGATGGAGTTCTCGCACGCCCGGCTGATGAGATGCGCCCGCCACGACTCGGCGTATTGTTGCTCCCAGTTGGCGCTGACCGTCACGAGCTCGGCGCCGTCCAGCGTCATGGCGCGCGCCGTTTCAGGAAACGCTAGATCCGAGCCAATCGACAGGCCGAAGCGTCCCCACTCAGCGTCGATGATCTGGAAACGGAAGCCGTTGCGATAGACTTGCCGCTCTTCGCCGAGCAGATGCACCTTGCGATAGTCGGCCACCACGTCTCCTTCAGGCCCAAGACAGACGACGCCGTTGTAGAGAATGCTCTCCACCTTTTCCTTGATCACCATGCCAAAGACGACATAGGTGTTGAATTCATTGGCGCGCTTGGCAAGATAGTTGCTGGCGTGGCCTGGCACGCGTTCCGCCAGATCGGTGGCGCGCAGGCCAAGCTCTGCACCGGTGTAGCTCAATTCGGGAAAGACAATCAGGTCGGTGCGCTGTTCGGTGCAAATTTTCTCGATAAAGTCGCCCATCTTGCGCAGGTTGGCTTCAGGATTGGCTAGTTCCGGCGCCATCTGCACCAGAGCGACTGTGACTTCTCGCGGCATAGAAAAAACTCCTGACAGGTTTGGTGATGTTTGGCAATTGTTGCGGGGCAAGGAGCGAGAGGCGCAATCTGTCGACTGCACGCAGCATCAACACCCTGCTTTCGCTTGCTCCACCCCCGGCCGTTACGGAAACAAGCCTACGGAATCGAAGCAGTTGGTTTCGGATGATAACACAGGCTGCAAAATTCACCACTTTGCAGCGGATACGATAGAATGCTTGCGCATTTTTGAAACGGCAAACGATGCGAGATTGACAAGAGCGAACGATTATGAGCAAATTTGGTCAGTGGTTTCGGCGGGCATGGCTGGTGTTGGTTGTTGCGGGCATTGTCATCCTGCTCGATCAGTGGACGAAGGAATTGGTGCGCCGGTCGATCCCCGATTATACGTCGATCATTCCAATTCCGGCGCTGGGTGAGTATTTCATATTCGAGCATGTGCACAACTACGGCGCTGCGTTCGGCATTTTGCAGAATCAAGGCAACTTTTTCATCATTGTCGCCGTCGTGGTCGTGATCGGCATCCTGGCTTACATCCGCTATCTGCCGACCGAGGATTGGCTGGTGCGCCTGCTTTTGGGGTTGATGCTTGGCGGAGCGGTGGGCAATGTGATTGACCGTATCAACCAGGGTTATGTCACCGACTTTGTCAAAATGGGCATCCCCGGCGTTTATTACTGGCCCAACTACAACATTGCCGACAGCGCCATTGTGATCGGTGTAATCGGGCTGGGCATCTATGTCGTGGTCGACGACATCCGCAGGCATCGCCAGCAAAAGGCCGCCAGGGCAATCGACGCAGTTGATTGAATGGAACAACCCACACCACTTGTATTTCGGGTCGAAGCCGCCGACGCTGCGCAGCGCCTCGATCGCTGGTTGGCTGACCATCTTCCTGACCGCAGCCGCACCGAAGTGCAGCGCTGGATTCGCGAAGGGTTGGTGCAGATCGACGGGCAGAAGGCGCGCGCCGGTCAACGCACCGAAGTCGGGCAGGTGATTACGGTCACGCCGCCGCTGCCCACGCCTTCGCCGCTCGCCCCTGAAGCGATTGCGCTGGCAATTGTCTATGAGGACGACGATCTGCTGGTGATCGACAAACCTGCCGGCATGGTCGTGCACCCGTCGCCGGGCCATGAGAGCGGAACGCTCGTCCACGCCGTGTTGCACCACTGCCCACAGTTGGAAGGCGTCGGCGGCGAACAGCGCCCTGGCATCGTGCACCGGCTCGACAAAGAGACATCAGGCCTGATCATCGTCGCCAAACACGATCGGGCGCTGCGTTATCTCCAGGATCAATTCAAGGCGCGCACTGTCTATAAGCAATATCTGGCGCTCGTTGAAGGGCGCATGACCCCAGCGCGCGGGCGCATCAACGCGCCGATCGGTCGTCATCCAATTCACCATACACGCCAGGTTGTATTGCCGCCGGACGCCGTCACCGGTGAGTCGGCGGGACGCGACGCCGTCACCGATTACGAAGTGCTGGCTGTCTATGCGGCGCCCGTGCGCGGGACCGGCAACGCCGTCGCCACCTTTTCGCTCGTCAGCGCTGAACTGCACACGGGGCGCACGCATCAGATTCGCGTCCACTTCGCCTGGCGACAACACCCCGTTGTCGGTGACGAGATTTACGGTTTCAAGCGCCAGCGCATTGCGCTCAACCGCCACTTTCTGCACGCGCACAAGCTGCGCATCCGCTTGCCCTGCGACGGTGAGGAGCATGAATTCGTAGCGTCGCTGCCGGCGGAACTGCAAGCTGTGCTCGATCAGTTGGAGCTTGTTTGAGGAGTCACCTCTCCAACATCCATCAATACAGCGATTGACAGAGGACGTTCTCTATTTTCTCGGCTGTGTAGGCGCGGCTGACTTCAGAGTGTTTCCAGACACTGCACCATCTCGATCTGCCGATCCACCTCGATAAAGCCTGTGCTTTCTAATGCTTCAGTAAAGATGCTTTCCTCCGGTTCGTTGATGAGCGAGAACATGGCGTCAGGCTGATGCGTGCGCAGGCTGGCGAGCAATTGGTGCGCCAGCGTCGTCTCATCTTCACCAGGGTGGACGCCCATCGCCATGATGCGCAGACGTGGCTGGCCGGGTCGTTTTGGTTCGGTCGGCAGGCAGACGATCCAGCCGGTTGTCTTGCCGCCGTGGTGCATTCGATACGCCCACAGATCATCCAGATAAAGAGCGACGACGCGCTGGCTGCGTTGCCAGGCTGGCGCTAACCGTTGCCATGCAAAAACGCGTTCAATTGCTTCGGCAGGATTGGCGGCGTGCAACTCTGCGTTGCAGTGGATATCTGGGGACGCAGATGTAGTGCGCCAGTAGATCAGATTGCGCAGCGGCGTATAGCCAAGCGATGTGTAAAGCTGGCGCGCCGGGGCATTGTCCACCAACACTTCCAGCCGGAGTATTTTGGCGCCAGCCTGGGCGACCTTTACCTGGATCGCCTCCATCAGCCTGCGTCCTAAACCCATATTGCGCAGCGACGGCGTCACCGCCAGCCCACTGCACCAGGCATGCTCTTCGTCCAGTGCAACCAGGGCGACGCCGACGCCCTGCCACTCCCTGTTGTTGCGGTGCAGCAGCACGGCCGAATGTTGAAGGTCAATTCCAGAGCGCGCCAGAAACTTTACAAACTGCGGCTCGTCCATCTGCGCACCATATTTGTAGTCGCCAAAACCGGCGTTGAAACCCGCGCAGAAGGCCGAGAGCAAAGAATCGCTGCCAAATTCGATGCGCCAATCGCCGTTCTGCATCAGGCGTTCTCCATTGCTGTGGCGAGCCAGGCGTCGAATTCAGCCAGCAACTGCGTCTTGAGCGAAGGCGCTGCACCGCTCACCTCGAAAGCGTTGCGAGCAATGCGCGCCAGCCCTGCGCGGTCGTAGCCGAACTCGGCTGCCAGCACGCCATATTCGGTGCACAGGTTGGTGTTGAAAAGCGGCGGGTCGTCACTGTTGACCGTCACCTTAACGCCCATGCGGTCGAGGTGTGGGAAAGGATGCACGGCGAAATGGTCAAAAATGTGTAGACAGACGTTGCTCGTGATGTTGACCTCAAGCGGAATCTGACGATCGCGCAACACAGTCAGCAACGTCGGATCCTCGATGGCGCGCACGCCGTGGCCGATGCGGTCGGCGTGCAGCGTCTCGACGGCGCCCCAAACGCTCGCCGGCCCTGCGGTCTCGCCGGCGTGGGGGACAGAGAGCAACCCCTCCTGACGGGCGCGATCGAAGGCGTGCGCAAACGGTTCAGGTGGAGCATTCACCTCGAAGCCGCCCAGCCCGAAGCCAACCACACCGTGATCGCGGCCAGCCAAAGCATAGGCAAGCGTGCGTTCGGCTGGGTAGGGGTCATAGCCGCCATGCCTGGGAAAACTGAGGTTGCGCGGAATGTCGAACACCCAACGCATCTCCACGCCGAAGTCGGCGTGAGCTGCAGCGCGCCCAGCGTCCAGCCCCTCGAACAGGTCGTCGATGGTCAGCCCTTTGTGCTGATAGTCGGTGTGTGTGAAGGGTGTGAACGTGAGCTCCCGATAGCGGATGTTTTGCGCTGCCATGTCCTGTCCGCAACGATAGACAATATACGCGAAGTCTTCGGGTGTGCGCAGCAGATCGGAGATCGTCAGGTAGACCTGCACAAAGTGCGGAAAGTCGACAAAGGTGTACCATTCTTGAAGTGCAGCCAGGTCAGTTGAAGGCAGCCTCTCAGTGCAATCGTGACGCCGCGCCAATTCCAGTGCAGCCTCCGGGTCTATTGTTCCTTCAAGATGGATGTGCAACTCTGCTTTGGGCATTTGATGGATAAAGTCGGCAATCTCCGTAGATAAAATAGCGTGTCGATTCATGAGAAAATTCGATCTAAATAACAGCCTGGCGAAACAATCTCGATTTTGGTTGCGTTCTCACAAGAGCGAAAACAATCCATCTGATATAGTATATTTGTTATGAGCGTTCATCCAAGTGCAAATCCGATTGTGCGCAAAGCAGACGCTGTCCTCACGGTGCGATGGCGCTCGTTGGTGCGTTCCTTCACCATTGTTTTGATGTCTCTGACGCTTGTTTCGTATTTGCTCGGCGGCGCCAGCATCGACAGCGTTACCCAGATGCGCTATAGCATCAACGGCAAGGTGGGCGCATGGAATTGGGACCTGGTGGTGTGGGAAATTGAAGCCATCAGCCAGAAGTTGGGCGAAGGTTTTCGGCGGCCGGCTGCGCACCTTTCTCCGCAAGAGCAGGTTGATCTGGTGCTGGCGTATCTCGACCGTGCCAATGAAGTCGGCGCACTTGAACGTCAGATCGAACGCATCTACAGCGAGACGGGTGGACAGGCGACTGACGAAAGCGCAGTGCTTCAGCAACAGCTTGATGAACTGCGTATATTGCAAAACAGGGATCGCCCGGCTGCGGAGGTGATCCTTGAAGGTCAGATTGCCGCCGAGCTGGTGGATGAGGGCATTGCGTGGTTCGGTGGTGCGTTTCCGCCGGTCTGGTTCACCTTCACCGAACCGCCGAAGAAGCTTGTCGTCAGCCCAAGAGCGCGCATCACTACGGCGCACTACGTCATGCTGCAGCCCGACATGCCAGCCAGCGAGCGCGAACGCATTGAGGACGCCATTTTTGAGGAAGACAACCTGAGCGCCTACATCACCAACATCGGCGGGCTGGGCGCCTTCCCAACGCAGGTGATCGACCGTGCGCCGATCGATTGGGTGCTCTCGACTGTGGCGCACGAGTGGGTGCACAACTATCTGACGCTCTTCCCGCTCGGCCTCAATTACAGCACATCCTCCGACCTCACGATCATGAATGAGACGGTCGCCGACATTGTGGGTGACGAAATCGGGCGCCGTGCGCTGGAGCGCTTCTATCCTGATATTGCGCGTGAGCTTGCCGAGCGTGAGGCTGCCGAAGAAACCGGCGAAACGCCGCCGCCCGCCTTCGATTTTCGCAAGGAGATGCGTCACACACGAGAGATTGTCGATCTGTTTCTGTCGCTGGGGCGGGTGGAGGATGCCGAAAAGTATATGGAGATTCGCCGGCTGCTCTTTGTCGAGAATGGCTACGCCATCCGCAAACTCAATCAGGCGTACTTCGCCTTTCATGGCAGCTACGGAACCGGCGCAGCGGCGACCAGCCCGATCGGCCCCAAGTTGGAGGAACTGCGCAGCCTGACGCCGGACGTGCGCACTTTTCTTGCCATCGTGCGCGGCTTCACCTCGATAGAAGACCTGGATCAGGCGCTGGCGCAATGGCGAGACATGTAGCAATCTGCTGCATCGCTCAGTTCAGCCAGCCGTTGCATTGCCCGCTCGCGCATCTGTGGGTGCGGCGTCGGCAGTCCATGCTGTTCGACCAAAAAGCTCGCCGCCACCGAAGCATACATCCCCGCCCGCCGCAGGTCGCCTGTCTCCAGCCAGCCAACAAGCAGCGCGCCGCAGTAGGCATTGCCCGCCCCAACCGGATCGACGACGGTCGTCTTCACCGCCGGGATGTGGTGCGTCTCATTGGTCGCCGCCCGATGCACGAGCGACCCTTCTGCCCCCATGCGCAGCGCTACGATTGACGCGCCGGCGTCGGTCAGCCGCCTGAGCAACGTCATCGGTTCCCCGCTGCCCACCAACGTCTCTGCTTCCACCAGATTTGGTGAAAAAATCGTGCAAGGGGTGAGCATTTCGCGCAACTCTCTATCCGTGAGTGGGCGCGACGCCTCGCGAAATGGCTCTACACTGACGGCGACGCCGCGCGTCTGCAGCGCCTGCATGATGCGCAGATTGGGCGATTCTGGATGTACGCCAAAATGAAAGCCACGCGCCGACCAATAGGCATCCGGCACTTGCTCTGGTTTCAACGCCAGATGGGTCGGGATCGTGGCGCCTTGCGTGCGCCAGACCTGTGTGCGTCGGCCATCTTCCTCGATGATCTGCCAGGCGCGCAACGAGCGGTGCGCCGGGTCGCGGCGCAGCCCCGTCGTATCGATGCCCATGCCATCCAGCCAGGCTTGCGCTTCCGGCGGAAAGTCCAGCCCCACGCCGCCGCACAGCCCGACGCCGCCCTGCGTCCACAACTTCATGCCGAAGGCAGTCTGCGGTCCCCCGCCGCCGAGCACGCCCATCAGCGTGCGTCCGTCATGAAAGACGATGTCGTCGATGATGACGGAGTGAGTGAAGTAGTCGATCATCGCAACGTCTGCGCAAGAATTTCCTTCCACAACGGCTTGTCGATTTCCCAACAGACCTCGATGTTGGGCTTGTGGCCTGTCACGTTGAGTTCGTCGACCACCGTCATGCCACGCGTCAGTTCTTCGGCGCAGGCGACATCTACGTAGTGCCAGCTTCGCCGTGTGCAGACGCGGTTGTCG
This sequence comes from Chloroflexota bacterium, assembly GCA_016861025.1. Lineage (GTDB taxonomy): Bacteria > Chloroflexota > Anaerolineae > Caldilineales > Caldilineaceae > Caldilinea. Next base: position 200,062 of record BOKO01000003.1, on the reverse strand, counting down.
AGCGCAATCGCCATCGTCACCGGGTCGGGCAGCATCAACCCGGTTGCGCCCTGAATCGTCATGCCCGCTTCGAGCGCGTAGGAGTTGCAGTCGAGGGCAAAATGGGCGCGTTCGGTGTCAAGCGAGCGAATCGTCTCCATCTCCTCGAACGAGAGCGCAGAATCGAAGCGGCAGTGCTCCCATCCGACCATCAGGCACTTCATGCCCGAATGAAAAACGATGCGCGCCGCCTCTGGGTCGCACCAGATGTTGAACTCCGCCGCCGGTGTGACATTGCCCACGCAGTTGGCGGCGCCACCCATGATGTAACATTCCTTGACCCACTCCGCCAGCCGTGGCTCGACGATCAGCGCGGCGGCAATGTTGGTCAGCGGCCCCAGCGTCACCAGTGTGATCTCGCCCGGCGCCGCGCCAAAGCGGCGGATTAACTCCTCGACGGCGTTCTGACCGGCGGCGAGACGCTTCGGGTGCAGCCGCCCCAGCTTGCCCATGCCTTCCGGCCCATGAAACCAGTCGGCGTGGGCGACGGAGCGCAGCAGGGGGCGTGCGCAGCCTTCGTAGACAGGCGTCTCCTTGCCGCAGATTTCGACGCTATAGCGGGCGTTGGCGCTGGCGATTTCCAGCGGCATATTGCCGTAGACGACAGTGATCGCGTCCACCTCCACGTCGGGCCATTGCAGCGCCATGACAATGGCGACAGCGTCGTCGGACGCAGTGTCGGTGTCGATGATGAAATGGCGAGTTGTCATTGCCTTCCTCTTTCAATGTTGTGTCAGCAGTTGAAGGGGCTGAAACGGATGTGCACCAGGGTGCCGATGGCTAACGGCCGTGTTGGGCGACGCGCCCTTTTTACTTGCGCAAGACCTGCACCAACGCCTGATTGAGCACAGTATAACCGGTTGAATTCAGATGCAAGAAGTCCCGGCTGTACTGTGGCAGGATTATTCCATTATGGAAACAAGGGAATGGTCTTCAAATCGTTGATGCCGACTTGCAGAATGATCTTGTCAGGCTGCAAAGGTGCGATATGTTCGGCAAAGCGCCAGACGACCTGGGCGGAAGTTTGTGCACCGTATTCTGCATGGGTCTCTATCCGCGTACAGTGTACGGCAGTCGCAAACCAGCGGGCCGTGGTTCACACGACTTTAGCATGTTTTCAACCTGGCTGATCCTGGATGTTTGCTCTGAACTGATCCGACAAACCCACTTCTTATTTCCAGGCTCGTACCGAAAACCCATCCTCTTGAGGTGCTTGCGCATGGAATAACCGTTCAGGACAGCAAAATTAACCGTACCGTCAGAATCGATTGTTTTCATCCAGTGCATATAGACCAACCTCCCTGCGTTCAGGGCATGCCGTGTCTGGAGAGTGAGCCGGTACAGCGTTGCGCCGGCAGCTAATCGTGCCGTGAGCGCCACAAGGCCATGACAGTGAGATTGTGCGCGGGCTAGTGGACGAGTGTTGAGCCGATCGACCGCGCGGCGTGAGCCTGCACAGGATAAGGCTGCACCAGGACATCAGCGGGCAAACCAAGCCCGGCTTGCAGCTTGCGAATCATCTCCAGCGACAGCGGCCGTCGTCGCTTGAGCACTTCTGAAACGCGTGCCCGTGAGCCGAGATATGGCTCCAGGTCACGACGCATCAGTCTGCGCGCCTCCATCACGTGTAGGATCAACTCAACCGGGTCGGGCGCTGGAATGGGATAATGTTCGCCTTCGTAGGCTTCCACCAACGTCACCAACACGTCGAGACGGTCAGCGTCTGCACTGCCGGGTTCCGCATCCCACAACACCTCGATTTCGGCGAGAGCCGTTTCATAATCTTCTTCGTTGCGGATCGGTCGAATCACGTTCATCTGTCACCCTCAAATCGTCTCAGCATCGATGCTATCGTACTCGGCATGGGTGCCCACAAATCGAATGAACAGCCGTCCCTGATGATAGGCTGCTATCACGACCAGTCGGTAGGTGTTACCCTTGATGTTGAAGACCACGCGATTGTTGCCGACGATACTGGCTGATCGATAGTCCGCCTTTACATCGGCCGGAGATTGCCACTGAGCGCGCCTGGCCATCACATATTCAGGTCATGTCGCACCTGGAGATTGAGGCGGTGCAGCATTACGCCGGCAGGCAGGAGTATGATGAGCGCCACGGGGCTGTGGCGGCGAGACCCGGTGACGCCAACCTCAGCCTGCGTTGAAAGCGGACAGTTCCTCACGCACCACGCGTCGCACGATTTCTTCGAACGGTTGTGCATGCGCCTGGACATATTCACGCAGGGCGTGGTTGATCAGCGTCTGGTAGTTGCCGCCGCCCGCGGCATGCACCTCGTTACGAAACCACTCCAGGATGTCGTCATCGATCCGGATCGTGATGCGCGTCTTGCCATGCACTATCGGATCGATGGCGCCACGCGTTCCCTGGCTGAAGTCATAGGTTGTTTTCATCGTTGGTCCTCGTATTGTCGCTGTTCATGGCTATCCGCCTTGCGTGCCGAAATGATGCGAATATGCTCTCCGCGCTACGTAAAGACCACGACCAGGATTCTACCCAACGCGT